>CAVQHM010000013.1:0-126658 GCA_963712295.1 uncultured Acidobacteriaceae bacterium | reverse complement strand
TCATGTCGGTGCCGTCGAGGAAATAGTTGTTGGAGCGTCCGCGGGAGCCGTTCATCGAGAACTCACCGAAGGAGCCGGGCGAATCGGAAATCTGGTCGGGAGAACCGGCGATTCCGGGATTGAGATAGATCAGCTTGGTGTAGTCGCGGCCGTTGACGGGCATGTCCTCGACGGCCTGGGAGGTGATGCACGCCGCCGAGTTCGTTCGAGGTGGTCTCGACCATGGGCAAATCTTCGGCAGAGACTTCGACTTGGGTGGTTACCGCTCCGGTCTTGAGCGCGGCATCAACACGACGCTCGGTGGCCACGTCGACTGGCACTCCGGTGGCCACAAAAGTTTTGAAGCCGGTCTGCGTCACGGTTACGGAATAACTGCCGATGGGCAATTCCGGCACGCTGTAGCTGCCGTCGGCGCTGGTCACGGTTGTACGCTCCTGGCCAGTGCCCAGGTTTTTCACTTTGACCGTGGCCCCGGCTACGACTGCTCCGGAGGGATCGGTTACCGTTCCAAGAACGGTCCCACGAAATGTTTGGCCCACGAGCAGGGTCGCCGAAAGCAGAATAAAGACTACCAATAAGCGCAGTTTCATTACGGGGTCTCCTTAAGTATTCGCGCGCCGGAGGGATACACACTTCGCGAGCAGCGCAATGCAGCAAACGCGGTGCCAATTGGAAAGACGCCGCATTATAAACGAGCGTTCGCGAAAAAACAGTGCTCAATTTCACAGACTCGTGTGAGGAAGGGGATTGAGGCGGGAAACTTCGTCGATAGGAAGCGCGAGAACGACTGGAGGTCAGATCGGGCGCGGAGGTTGAGGCTCGGAAGCGGCGGGAGTCGGCTTCGAAATACGGAATAGCAGATTGCGAATCTACGGAATCTGGAAGGTTGGGGAGTGTGAGGCGCGAATCACGGTGGTTCACGTTCGGGCTGCGGCTGCCCTCGGCGGCTAAAGCCGGATTCCAAGCAACGCAGTCAATGCAGCGCGGAAGCGCTGCTCCACCCAAAATCGAAGCGCAACAGCGACTTCTACCGCAAGCCCCTAAAGGGGCGTCGGGATGCGAAGACTTGCGGCATCGCTAAAGCGATGCCCTGATACGAGACCTGATTTTCTCCGCAGGTTGCTAGAAGCTGAAGGCCACGCCGCCGCGCACCGAGCGCGCCGATTGCACCAGATAAAGAGTGCGTCCGTCCGGGGCCATCACGGGCACGTAGCCTTGGGCGAGAAGATTGCGCAGGTCCATGAGAACGTCCATGTGTCCCGCGAGGAAACTGGCTGGGATCGGCTGGCGGATGAAGAGGTTCAAATAAGGACCGGCCTGGCCGGGCGAACTATCGAACAGGTCGACGGGAGTTAACGCGCGGTGGCCTCCCGTGTAACGGTAGGAGGCGATCCAGCGAGTCTTCACCTTGGGCACGGCGCCGCTGAACTTGGCGGCCACGGCATGGCGTTGCTCGGCGCGAATCCACTGGCGTGCGTCCTGGAGTTGGACGTCGGGGCGCGAGAGGTCGAGCACGCCTCCATAGGCATAATCGAGGGTTGCAGTCAGGTCGGATAACAGCTTGCGCTGCACCACCACTCGCAACCCGCGCGTCGAGAAATCGTTCCCCTGATAGCTGAACGTACCCGAATACACATCGGGCAGCACGTCGCCGGACTCCGCCGTCATTTCGCCGATGCCGATCAGCGCCGGATCGACGATGCTGTCGGAGTAGAAGGCGACCTGCATGCTGTTCTTGCCGACGCGCTGGGAGAGCGAGACTTCCTGGTGACGGGCCCGTTCGACCGCCGGCATGAACCCGGTCATACTCATGCGCGGTGCGGTTTCGCTGAGGTCGGCGGAAGTGGAATCGAGGGGATCGTCTCCTACGCGGTCATTATCCTTATTTCTGCCCGAACGATCTTCCAATCCCAGGTTCGGGACGGAACTCGTGAATTGATATTCCAGCACCGTGTTGGGAGTGATGTGGAGATCGGCCGAACCGAAGGGCTTGAAGGCGTGCACGCGCCCCATAAACTGGATGGCTTGCAATTCGCTGCCGAGCTTCATCTCGAGCTTATTGCCGAGGACGATCCGATCGGAAGTGGTGACCGACAGGGCTTCGAGCGCCGCGCCGGGCATGGCGTACTGGTCCGGCGAATTCAGCCGGAGGGCGGTGATCGACATGGTCGGTTCGAATATGCCATTGAAGCGGTTGGTGTAGGTGGTTCGGAGCACAGCGGCGGGGATGCTCTGGCCGTCGGTTCCATAACCGAGGCTGCCGTTGAAGCGCACGGTGCCGCTCGACAGCAGCGAACGCTCCAGGGCAAAACCGGCATTCATATCCGCAGGGCTGCCGAAACCCTGGCTGGGCGATCCCGCCAAGAAAGATAAAGCGCCCCTCAAGTCGTGGTCGGCGGTTGACTCGCCGCTCTGCGCGACCACGGTCGTGCCGTCTTCAAGCACGCGCAGGATGGGGCGGTTGGCGACCGAACGCAGCGTCCACTTCCAGTCGTCATCGTCCACCGGAGTGCGCAGGGGAACCAACTGGATGGCTTCGAAGAGGGTCGTCAACGTGACATTCACCATGAGCTTGGCGCCGGAACGCAGGCTGATTTTCTCGCGCAGAGAGGGGAGGAACGAAGGCGCGCTTGCCTTGACGCTGTAGGTTCCGGGCAGCAGGCCCGAGACGGAGTAGAAACCACGGTCATCGGTAAAAGCCTTCAATGTGAAGGCCTTCAGTGCCTGGGTCGCGGAGCCGAGGACTTCCACCACCGCGCCCATTTGGGGCGCGCCGCTGGCATCGCGGACGTATCCGGAGATCGCGCCGGGGACGGCGCTGGAGGCAGTTCCCGCCCACGCCGGAACGGACACGGTCGCGACCATCATTATCATCACAATCACAGCGACGACTGCGAGGAACCCGAACTTTCGGAACATCGCGCTCACCACCTCTGGGAAACCAGGCAGCAGCTTACTCCACGGCGAAAGTCGCCGTTGGATCCACGGTCTGCTTGGAAAGGTTGTCGTTCACTTTGATCTCGATCTTGTACAGCCCCGGCTGCAGGTTGGCGGCGGAAAGCGTTTTCTGCAGCGTCACCTGGTCGCCCACATTGCCCATCGTATCGGTCGACTCGACGGTATGGATGACGGCCTTATTGTTCGCGTCGGTCACATTGTATTCGATGGTGGCCGAAGGCTTGTGGGTTTTTTCGTCCACGCTGAGATTGTAAACCTGCATCCAGAAATTCAGCTTCTGGTTGCGCTTGAACATGATCGGTTTGCCGTCGGAAGGGGCGACGCGCGGCCGCACCTTGGTGGTCCCGATCACGAAATTGCCGGTGCCCACGTTTTTGGTTGCCACCGGTTCCATCTGGTCGGCGATGATGAGGGTGGAGCTGCTCAATTTGTCTTCGCTGAAATCGGGGATCTGGATGGCATGTTCCCAACTCCCGGTGCGGTCTCCGTTCACGTCCTTCACCACGATGTCGAGACGGTAGCGATTCTGGCTGATGCGCAACGGCAGGGCCTTCCAGTACACGGAAGAATTCTCGGCGGTCTTGGGCAACAGTTCGGCGGGCACGTCGACCTGCACCGTGTCTTCAAAGGTCTGCACGATCTTGCCGGTGAGCGTGGTCACGCGCCCGAAGATGTTGACGGTGCCGCGCTCCACGCCGTCCTTATTTTGGAACGTAACGTCGCGGTTCTTAATCTGAATCGTGACCGGAACCAGCACAGTGTCGCTGGTCACCTTCACGAAGTCGGCGCGCACGTCAAAGGGCATCAGGTTGACGTTGATCTTGTGGGTGACGACTTCTTCCAGATCCTTGAACTTCACTGCCGGCGCAGCCTGCAATTTGGCGAACTGCTCCAGGCGGTCGAATTCCTTGACCTGTAAATCATTATTGAACGGCGATTGCCCCAGTTGCTCGATGCCGCCGCCGGTGAAGCGGCTCGCCTTACTCGACATGCCCATTTGCTCGTACAGCGTCAGACCGGCGTTCGGGGTGTACTTCAAGGCGTCCTTTTCCGAGCGGTCCATGGTCATGTGATAGTCGCCGCACATGCAGGAGTCGACGAACTCGATGATCACTTCCTGCCCAATCCCCTCGATGTAGCGATAGCGCCATTGCTCGAACGGGAAAGTGGAAGTCTCGCCGCCGCCTTCTTCCATGGGACGCTCGTAGCTGCCGCCGGAGGGATGGGACTCGATCTCATCCGCTGGCCCAAACACGATGTAGGTCCGGCCGCGGTCGGTCTTCCAACCCGGGATGCCGGCCGCGTAGTGCTCGTTGGCATATGCGATACGCCGGTAGTGCTCTTCTTTAAACTCGTTCTCTTCGGTGTCCGGTGTGGGATCGCGGCGTTGCCAGAAGGCTTCAATGAACTGGTCGCGCTCTTCGTCGTTCGAGAGCTGCATGAAGGCGGATTTTTCTTCGTCGGTGATGATCCAGCGCACGTCCTCGTCCAGCCACTTCTTATACGTCTTGCTCAACTCAATCTTGAGCGCCTTGGCGTTGGCCTTCCTCTGTTTTTCGGGGATTTGACGCTTCAAAGGATCGGTCTGGCTTTCGGAGCCCTTCGCGTCCTTGTCCTGAGCTCGGGAAACGACGGTAAAACCCAGCGCCATCACGCCAGCCAGCACACCCGCCGAACAACGATTTCGAAGACCTGCGGAGACCATAGAAGGGCCTACCTCATGAGAGACTTCAGGTACCTAATTCTATGTTCTTTGGATACCCCAAGGCAAGGAGAAGTGGCCTGTCGGGAAAAAGATTTCCTGCGCTGATCGTCTATTCTAAATCTTGTTCTAAATCTCTTCTAAATCCCATAGGATCCGGTTCTTACGGTCGAGCAGAGGTGGGCCAGAGGTCGGGCAATGACCGCTTCCCCGGCCCGATGCCCGGACACTCGGCACGATATAATGAAATGCGCCGCAGATCTGGCCTCCGTAAGCCGGCCGGACCGATACTGAGAGCGACCTGTTTCGCGGGATTTCGGGAACTTTGCCCCTTGTTGGCACGTAACTATTCATGCGCAACCACGGTGTGTTTGGGCCGTTCTAGCCTCATAAAGACCCACATATGAAGACCTGGAAGAAAGTGTTGATCGGGGTAGGCGCAGCGCTGGTCGTCGGGATCATCGTCGCCGTGAGCGTTTACCAGAGCCAGAAAGGCGTGGTGACGGTACAAACGGGGAAGGTGCAAAAGCAGAACCTGGCTTCGGTGGTCAGCGCTTCGGGTGAAATCAAGCCGAAGATCTACGTGAACATCGGGGCCAATGCTTTTGGCAAGATCATCAAGCTGCACGTCAAGGAAGGCGACCGCGTGAAGAAGGGGCAACTACTGGCGCAGCTCGAGAACGTGCAGTCGTCGGCCGACGTGAATGCCACTCGGGCGTCGGTGCAGGCGGCGGAGACCGACGCCGTTGCCGCCGATGCCGCCTTGAAGACTTCACTCGCCGACCTGAACCGCGCCAAGTCCGACGCCGTCCACGCCAAGCTTGACTGGGACCGCGCGCAGGGCCTTTACGGCGCCGCCCTCATCGCCAAACAGGATTATGACGTCAAGAAGGCGGCATGGGAGTCCGCCGACGCGGGGCTCGCGCAAGCCGAGGCACGCGTGGCTCAAGCCCGGGCGCAAAAAGATTCGATGGACAAGCACATCACACAGAATCAGGCGAACCTGACCCGGTTTACCGACGTGCTGCAAAAGACGACCTACGAAGCGCCGTTTGACGGCGTAATCACGAATCTTCCGGTGCGCGAAGGCGAGACGGTGGTGATCGGAATCCAGAATTCTCCGGGCAGCACGCTGATGACGCTGGCCGACATGTCGGTGATCACGTCCGAGGTGAAGGTGGACGAAACCGACATCGTCAACGTGCGTCTCGGCCAGCCCGCGGACGTGACCATCGACGCCATTCCGCACAGAACCTTCCACGGCGTGGTCAGCGAAATCGGCGACAACGCGATCGTGCGCTCGACCGGTGTGGCGACTTCTCAGGCCACTTCGACGAGCGAGGAAGCAAAAGACTTCAAAGTCGTGGTGACGCTCACCGATCCACCCGCGGATTTGCGTCCTGGCCTCTCCTCGACCGCCAAGATTACGACCGCGACCCGCAGCAGCGTGCTCAGCATTCCGATTCAAGCGCTCACGGTCCGCACGCCGGCCGATCTCGTGCCCAAAGATGCGGGCAAGGGCAGCGTAGAAGCAGCCACCCGCGCTCCGGCGGAAGCATCGAAGGCGAAAGACAAAGAAGAAGTGCAGGGCGTGTTCGTAATCCGCAAGAAGAAAGCGGAATTCGTACCGGTAGATACCGGCATCAGCGGGACTACGGATATCGAGGTCACCAAAGGTGTGCAAGAGGGTGACGAAGTCGTCACCGGCAGCTACAAGGTTTTGCGTACCCTGAAACCGGGGACGAGTGTCAAAATAGATAATTCGGTTCCGAAGAAGGAAGAGGAAGGCAGTTAGTGGAGCGACGGGCGTCTCGCCCGTCACCTGTGTGATGGCCGGGCGGGGACGCCCGGCGCTCCACTAACCTCTAACGACTTAGAACGTCCAAGATAGAACGGCCATAGGAGCTTGCGTGCTCGAGCCCGATCCGCATAAGGAGAGCAAGATGGCGACTGCCGAAATTTTGCCTTTTGATAAGGTTGCAAATGGGTCTGCGCCCGACTCCTACATGATCTCGACCGAGGATCTGTGGAAGACGTACGACATGGGGTCGGAACAGGTGCATGCGCTGCGCGGCATCAACCTGCGCATTCAGCGCAACGAATATGTTGCCATCATGGGCCCGTCCGGCTCCGGCAAGTCGACGCTGATGAACCTGATCGGCTGTCTCGACTCGCCTTCCAAGGGCCAATACTGGCTCAACGGACAACTGGTCAGCGAGCTTGACGACGACGAACTGGCTCGCATCCGCAATAAAGAAATCGGATTCGTCTTCCAGACTTTCAATCTGCTGGCCCGCGCTACCTCGCTGCACAACGTGGAACTGCCGCTGATCTATGCGGGAGTGCCCTCCGAAGAGCGTGCCGAGCGCGCCAAAGCCGCGCTGACTTCGGTTGGCATGGAATCGCGGATGAGCCACAAGCCCAACGAACTCTCCGGCGGACAGCGCCAGCGCGTGGCCATCGCTCGCGCTCTAGTGAATAAGCCCGCGATCATTCTGGCGGATGAACCTACCGGCAACCTCGACTCGCAAACCGGCAACGAGATTATGGCGCTGTTTGATCGCTTGCACGCGGAAGGCAACACGATCGTGCTCGTCACCCATGAGCACGACATCGCCGAATACGCGCACCGCATCGTCCACATCCGGGACGGCGTCGTGGCCAAGGATGAAGTGAAGCGGTAAGCCTACTTGCGAGACGAAGAGGCGGCTGCCCGGAGCGCAAGAGCGTGTATAGTTCCCCTGAGTTCAGTTCGGAGGGAAATTATGCGCACCGCTTTTGCCCTAATTCTTTTCTCGATTGCCGCCTTTGCCCAGGATCCTGCACCAGTTTCCGCCGCTCCAGCTG
Organism: uncultured Acidobacteriaceae bacterium; assembly: GCA_963712295.1. Lineage (GTDB taxonomy): Bacteria > Acidobacteriota > Terriglobia > Terriglobales > Acidobacteriaceae > Acidiflorens. The sequence goes on along the minus strand of CAVQHM010000013.1, from coordinate 119,151 downwards.
CCTGTGGTCCCAAGGGTGTGAACTTCGACGTAAAAACCGACAAATCCCAGCACACCGTAGGGCAGCCCGAAGCGGGCAAGGCGCTGGTTTATGTTATCCAGGATATCGGGTCCGTCCATTGCCTTGGAAACTGCGTCACCACGAAGATCGCTCTCGACGGCGCTTGGGTGGGCGCGAATCATCACAATTCTTATTTCTCTTTCGCGGTGGATCCCGGTGAGCGCCATCTCTGCGCCAACTTCCAATCGGGCTTCGAGTTCCTATCCCGGTTAGTCGGCCTGGCCCACTTCACTGCCGAGGCCGGCAAAGTGTATTACTTCCGAACCAGGGCGTTTGGAGGTAAAGACCAGGTACTTTTCGATTTCGACCTGATCGACAGCGACCTGGGGAAATTCTTCGTCGCCTCGTACCCGTTGAGCGTCTCGCATGCTAAGAAGTGAAGTTTGACCTCAGCGGCTAAAGCCGAGCTCAAAACAATGCCTTTATCGCAGCGGTGAAGCGCTGCGCCACCCCAGATCAAGAGCGGAATCGAGTTCTTATCGCAGCCTTGCTGCGGAGGATTATTACTGCTGCGTACTCACGCTGCTTGCCTTCTGCACCGGTTCGGCTGGAACAAATCCCGCTGTCCCCGCGACGAAGAAGTTGTGGTCGTAAAGATTGCGGTACATGCGTCCCGCGATCTCCGCTGCTTTGGGTCCGAAGGTGGGACGTCCGCCTTGCAGGAAGACGACCGTCACGATGCGTCCAATATCGGTGTTGGCGTAAGAGGCGAACCATCCGAAGCGGGTGCCGGCTCGCGAGCACGTTCCGGTCTTGCCTAAGATCGATTCCTCGTTAAAATTCAAACCCACCCTGCGGGCGGTGCCGTAGGCGACGGCTCCGGCCATGCCGTCGGAGAGTTCGGGAATCACGGGCTCGATATCGAGATGGCGTTTGACGCGAGGCTGGAAGCTGGCGACTTCATCGGGGCTGGCCGGATGTTGCAGGTAGTAGAGGGTGCCGCCGTTCGAGATTGCCGTCACCAGCGCGCCCAGTTGCAGCGGAGTCATCGAGATGCCTTCGCCAAACGAGCACATCTTGCCGACGCCGCCGAGTTTGGCGGAGATTTCTGTCTTCCGGATACGTGCCCAACTGCTCGCCCGGAATGTGATAGCCGGCGAGTTCGCCGAGCCCGAACTGGTGCGCATAGTACTGCACCTTCTCGAACCCGAGCTTGCGCCCGACCGCTTCGAAGTAGGCGTTGTTGGAGTGCGCCAGGGCTTGCGTGAGATTCATGCGGTAGCGCTGCCCCAGCTTGACTTCAGTTCCCTCGTCGATCACACCTTCGCTCAATGCGGCCAGAGCCACGGATAGCTTGATGGTCGAACAGGGCTGCGCGCCGCTCGAAAGCGCCAGCTTCTGATTCACCATGGCGAGAACGCGTCCGCTGGTCGGTTCAATGGCAACCACAGTGCCGTTCATATTGCCCAAGGCATCGATCGCGGCCTGGCGAACCACGGGGTCTTCGCCGGCAGTCACGTCGCCTTCGGTAATATCGGAAGCGAACGAACTGGTGTGGAAACGCTCGTAATAACGATGGCGGCGATGGGCGGCGGAAGAACGCGTAGCGTATGTCGAGTGCGGGGCGCGGCTCCGCGCCAGGGTCCGCATGCGCCTCTTGGCATGCTGGTTTTCCGTGACGGTGCGAGCCCTCCGGTGCGGCGTGAGCACGCGCGGGTTAACACTGGCCGCGATGCCAGTCGCTTCCAGCAAGATTGCCAACCCCACGAAAAATGCGAGACGAAGAAACCAGGCCCTGACTTTCACTTCACTATCCCCGATCGTACTTGGCCAATCTAGCGCTCAGTTCAACTGTCGGCCTAGTCTTATAGATGCAAGAGTCTCGCCAAATCACCACTTGGATGGCGCATTCCCCGCAACTCTTCGATAGTAGGCGATTTAAGCAGTTGGGCGCAACGCTAAAGTACCAAGCGGTTACTCCTGGAACCATCGCGATAATCACATGAAAATATTGTATTTAATGTCATTTTCATAGAGGTACCACCACTTTGGTAACCAGATTGGTCTGTTACCTTCGAAGGTACTGGTACTTTGCATTAGTTTGCACATCCGGGCTGGCGCAGAGCAAGAAGGCCGGAGTGCTCCAATCCGCCAAAGATGACACATTATGGCGCGAGCAAGTGCCCGGCTTGTGCGTTTGTCTGATATTTTCGGACGGCGTATCCTGTAAAACGCATCCTAATAAATGTCTGAATTCGGCATTCGCCGTCAACTTTTCGCCCGCTCTAGATCGCATTCTCTGGAGGAATTATGGAGAGGTTTCGCTTTACGTTTTCTTTTCTCGCTTTGGTCCTGGCTGCATCGCTTGCATTGTCCTGCGGCTCGGGTTCGAGCCAACTTCAGTCCATAACGCTGAGCCCGGCAACTGCCGAAGGTCAAGCCCAGTTTGTCGCCACCGGCTACTACAGCAATCCAACTCACACGGTCACGCCGCAACCGGCCACCTGGGTAGCTTGCCAGCAAAACGCGCCTACGGCGGATGTATTGGTCACCAGCACCGGTGCCGCTCAATGTGCCAGCGGCGCGGCCGGCGCGTATTCGGTCAAAGCGTGGGACATTCCGAAGGGCGGCGGCCCTTATCCCTGTCCCGCGCAGACCGCTTGCGGTGGAGGATGCGCGGTCTGGGGCACGGCACAATTGACCTGTCCCTAGGCGGTCTGCGGTAGAATCCATCACGACCGCCGTAGTGATTGCGGATGATTCTGCCGAGGCCTGCCTCTTGCGAACATCGCTCGTGATTTTCTCTTTTGCTGTGGCTCTGGCTGTCCCACTCATCGCCCACGCCGCTGGGCAATCCCTCGAAGCCCGCCGCGCCGAGCTTACTCGACTGCTCGCCGATGAGTGGGAGTACACGCTGCGCACCCAGCCTGAGCTCGCCACGCAGGTCGGCGACAATCGCTACAACGATCGGCTGAGCGATTTCTCGGACAAGGCGATTGCCGACGATCTCGAACACACTCGTCAGGCGCTGGCGCGCTTCGAGGCCATCGACATCACCGGATTCCCGGAGCAGGAACAGCTCAACCAAAGGCTCATGGTGCGGAGCTTGCGCGAGGCGCTCGACAGCGCGCAATTCAAAGACTGGGAAATGCCCGCGACGCAGTTTGGCGGCATTCACCTGGGATACGCATCGCTCGCCTTCGATTCACCGTTCCGCAACGTGAAAGATTACGAGGACTACCTGTCCCGTCTGCGCCAGATTCCGCGGGTGCTTGAACAAGCGATGGGACATATGCGCGACGGACTGCGCGATCATCGCATGCCGCCGAAGTATCTGCTGGAGAAAGTGTCCGGCCAGGCGCAACAGATTGCCGACGATTCACTCGACCAGAGTCCATTTACCGAGCCGCTGCGCAAGTTTCCCGACTCCATCTCTGACGCGGAACGGAAACGACTCCGCGAAGAGATCGAACGCGCGGTCAAGAACGACGTTGCGCCCGCGTATGCGAAATTCGCCAAGTTCGTGCGCGAAGATTACGCGCCGCACGGGCGCCTCGATCCCGGCGTCTGGGCCTTGCCCGACGGAGAAGCGCGCTATCGCTTCGCCGTCCGTCACCAGACGACCACCGATTTCACCGCCGACCAGATTCACCAGCTGGGCCTGAAGAGCGTCGCGGAAATTGAATCCCAGATGCTCGCGATCGCCAAGGCGCAGGGATTCAGCGATCTGAAATCGTTTAACGAGCACATCCGGCAGGATCCGAAATTGCACGCCAAGTCGGGGCAGCAATTGCTTGACCTGTACACGCACTATCGCGATCAGATGTATGGAAAGCTTCCGGAGCTGTTCGGACGGCTGCCGAAGAACAAGCTGGCCGTGGTGCCGATGGAGTCGTTTCGCAGCGCCGACGGCGTTCCCGCCGATTATTCGCTTGGCGCCGGAGACGGCTCGCGTCCCGGGCGCATCAACGTCAACGAGTACGCGCCGGAGAAGCGGCTGCTGCTCAATGTGGAAGCGATCGCGTATCACGAAGGCGTTCCCGGACATCACCTGCAATTTTCGATTGCGCAGGAACTCACCGGCCTGCCGCCGTTCCGCAAGTACAACCTCGATCTGAATGCTTATACCGAAGGCTGGGCGTTCTACTCCGAGCGCCTGGGAAAAGAAGTGGGGTTCTATCAGGATCCGTATAGCGACTACGGCCGGCTGCAGAATGAAATGTGGCGCGCCGTGCGCTGGGTGGTCGATACCGGCGTGCACTCGAAGCACTGGACGCGCCAGCAGATGATCGACTTCTTCCACGAACACACCGCGATGGACGACCAGAACATCGAGACCGAAGTGGATCGCTACATTGCGTGGCCGGCGCAGGCGCTTTCCTACAAGATGGGACAGATGAAGATTCTGGAACTACGAGCGCGAGCGCAGAAAGAGCTGGGAGCGAAGTTCGACTTGCGCGCCTTTCATGATGCGGTGCTCGATCAGGGCCCGCTGCCGCTGGATGTGCTGGAGGGGAAGATTGATGGCGTGGATTAAGGAGAGGAAGTGAGGGGGCTTTGGCACCTTATGATTTGCGCAGATTAGTTCCGGTTTGCCCGTAATCCGCCCAGAATCGAGCCCAAGTGACGAGATCATTTTCTACTAGCCGACTTATCGATACAAATAGGACATCGATGAGCACTTCGGCGATAACAAGGTAACGACGCGATCGGTTGCTTTCCCAATGAAGCAGGCTTAGGGCGACTTTTTCTGAAACGGTTGCGCAACCGGGAACACTATAGTCATAAATCCTCCGGGAGGCTGGTGATTGTTCGGGCGATATGCATGCAACACCCCACGAACCGGCCCCGGATCGAGCGATATAACGAAAAGTTTTGGGACAAGCGTGAGGTCTGTGGTGGAAAATGCTGGTTGCAGATTTCGGGGGATTGAACAGAACGGGCCATCAGTCACTTTAGTCCTCCCCTGGATTGTTGCTGCGGCCCCGATTTCAGCAAAACTGCGGTGCCGGGCACGCGACTGCGTGTTCCACAAAACTTCTGCGTCTCGCGATGAAAGGAAGACTCCCCCATGGCCGATCTGAAGAATTCACAGCGCATCAGTTACAAAGCCACCTACAACCAGATCAGTGCGACGCCTGCCGCGGTGAAGACGACGGGATCGCTTTCGCGCGCGGTGGAGAAGGCGGCATTCGTCCAGTCGCTGCGGATCATTCCAGCGGAACTGAACGCGCTGAAGCAGCAGCTCTCGCGGACCACGCGTGGAACGGGGAGTGCGTCGGCGCCCGTGACGGCGGCGCTGAAAGCGATTGGGACGCTGATCGGAGACACGTCGTCGAGCTCGACGCTGAATAATGCTGCGCTGTTTGCGAAGATCGACGCCTCGACGCTGGTCCAGATCGCGAACGCGCTGATCGACTACCGGCAGACTATCGGCGATGCGGTGAACAAGTCGGTGGCGAATATTCTGTCGGCGTATCGGGGTGCGCTCACGGTGCCCGCACCGGCGGCGAAGGCGGTGACGCAGGCGAAGGCGGCGAAGGGACCGACGACGCAGTCGAGCACGACGAAGACCGGGATCCCGATTGTGACGACGACGGCGCCGGCGGCGGCGAAAGCGGTGCGGACGACAGCGGCTGCCGCGAAGGCAACGATCGAGGCGCACGCGTTCAGCGTCCACGTGGCAATGGACGAATCGCAGCCCACGCCGGCAGCATTTTCGCCGGTGCTAACGGCCGACCACGCGGCTTATGCGCCGTCGAATGCGGAGGCGCTGAGCTGGGCGGAGAAAAATCAACCGCAGCTCTTCACCGGTCTCGTGAGCCAGCTGCAGCCATATATGAACATGACGGCGGACCAGAGCACGGCGGTGGGGAACAGCAATGCGCTGCTGGAGACGATCAACGCTTCGTTCGCGTCGACGTTCGGAGCGGCCGGGCTGCGCGGTTCGGTGAACGGTTTTCAGTCGCGGATGACGATCGAGCCGGTGGGAAATCTGCACCTGGAGCGGGTGGAGATGTATCCGGCGGGCGTGGAGCGCGGGGAGCTGTTGAATTCGGTGCCGCTGGCGCCCGGGGAGACAGTGAACATCGCCCACAAGGAGTGGGCGGTAACGGAGCAGGAGTTCACCGATTTTGTGCAGGACTCCTTCGCGGGCTACAGCGAGGAGGGGGTCGCGGACAAGACGGACATCGCGATGTCGAACGACTCGGAGTCGAAGCACTCGACGGCGCTGAAGGTGGGGGCGTCGCTATCGGCGAAGTACATGGCGGTAACGCTGAGCACAAACTTCGGCTACAACACGGCGACCAACGATTCGCAGTCGGTTAAAGACAGCCGCAACCACAGCATGTCGATTACGAAGAAAGCTTCCGCGCGGACGAAGAAGGACCACAAGACGACGTTCAAGGTGACGTCAGTGGCGGGAAGCGAGGACCAGTCGGTGCGGGTGATTTCGAACCCGAGCACGACGAATGGGATGCGCATCGACTACTTTCAACTGGCGCGCAAGTGGAAGATGGACCTGCTGCGCTACGGGCTGCGGATGACCTACGACATCGTGATCCCGAATCCGGGGTCGGGGATCGTGACCCTGGTGCAGCAGGCGGCAAGCCTCGACGCACAGATCAATACGCCGTTCACGTTCACGCTGCCATTATCGGCAATCACGTACAACTCGCTGGCCAGCAATCCGATGGACATATCGAACTACGACCAGCTAGCGGCGCAGTACGGGGCGACGGTACCGGCTCCGCCGGAAGTGCGCAAGTGGGTGAACGTGCATAAAGAGACGACGATGGTGAACGACTACAACAATGTTCACTACGATTCGGTGGATTTCGCCATCGACGACAACTACTACATTTACGACTGCGTGGTGGAGTGGAACTACCAGAACAACAGCGGGGACACGAACAGCGTGTTCACGATGCTGGATGGGAGCACGATTCTGGCGGGGGCACAGGCGCTGATAGGCGAGTCGGGCGAACTGTCGATGGATCTGGTGTATCAGTACGTTTACAACTACGCGCTGAACATCACGTTCATTTGCCGGCCGAAGGTGCAGTATCTGCTGGACTGGCGGCTGCAGGTGTGGAACCAGCTGCGGCAGGCGGCGCAGGACCAGTACAACGCGAGCATCCAGAATTTGAAGGACCAGCAGGCGAAGCTGACGGCGCAGATCGCCAGCTTCGACGCGGTGACGCTGCGGCTGATGGAGCAGGAAGAGATCATGAAGGGGGTGCTGCGCTGGCTGCTGGGCCCGACGTTCTATCTGGTTCCGTTCGATCTAGCGAGCCTGTTCGGATCGGACAGCAACGATCCGGAGGTGCAGGACGTGCTGGATCCAAACCAGCTTTCGAATGCGGAGTGGCAGGACGTGATGGAGCACGGGGAGTTCATCAAGTACATTCACAATGCGATCGAGTGGGAGAACGTACTGTATTTCACTTACCCGTACTTCTGGGACGATAACAAGCTGTGGGACTTCAAGAAGTTCCTGTATCACCCGGATCCGATCCACCGGACGTTTCTGCGGTCGGGGGCGGCGCGGGTGGTGCTGACGATCCGTCCCGGCTTTGAGCCGAGCTTCACGAGTCTAATGGAATCGGGGGCGTTCGGAACCCTGCCGGCGACTCATCCGTATGTGCCGATCGCGCAGGAGATCCAGGATTTCGCGAACACGAATTATCCGGGATTTCCCCCGGCGAATCCGGAGCAGAATGCGCGGCCACTGCTGTACCTGGAGCAGAAGCGTGTGTGGCGGGAGATGCAGTTCATCATCCAGTTGCTGAACGCATGCAAGGTGGCGACGGGATCTTTTCCGTCTGGCGATCCGGGGAACCAGGTGCCGGTAGCGGCGCTGGGGCCGTATCTGAACGGGCCGGTGACGATCAACGGGACGAATTACAACGGCATCAACGACTACAACACGCAACAGAACACGCAGATGCTGGCGCTGGATCCAACGACGCCGCAGGACGCACTCCTGCCGACCTACGCGGCGGTGCCGGTGAACGATATTGCGTGGAACAATCCTTATTTCTACAAATGCCCGGGGGACACGGGAGACTACGACCTGATCTGCTACGGGTCAGACGGGGCGCCGGGTGGAACGGATAAGGCAGCGGATATTTCGGCCAACTGCGAGGCGTCGCTGATCTCGACTTGGTACGAATACACGCCGACCCCAGCGATGGATATCGGGATCACCATGAATGCGCCGAACGTGGTGCCGCCGGAGCCGGATCCGGCCATTGCCTGAGGGCGGCGAGGAGAGGGCGAGGCGGAGCATGGTGATCTCAATCGAGCAATTCGTGGAGATTGCGACGGCGGGTGGCGGGCTGACGATGGATGCATCGACGATGACGTTCAACCAGCTGCGTGCAATCACGGCGGCGGCCAATACGGGGAAGGCGAAGATCACGCTGAAGAAGGTGGGGGGGCTGGCAGCGTTTCAGCTGAAGGAGCTGGGCGCGCTGGCTCCGGGGCTGATCACGTTCGATCTGACGGGTTGAGCGGTGCACGTACCAATGTGCCGGGAGCTCGCTCAACGCTCGTAAGAAGGTTTTGGGGCAGAGCCAAGAGAACAGGTCCTGAAAAACGCGCTTGTGTTGACTGATCGGGCGAGCTTCCGGACTGTCGGCAACTCGGAAGCAAAGCTGCACCGTGGTCCCCTACATCACCTCGCTGCGTTTCCTCAGGAACGCTGGAATGTCGAGATCCTCCACCTGGTAGCTGGGAGGGGCCGACCGCATGGCATCGAGCGGAATCACCTCGGCGTGCGGCGCGCTGGCCGTCGCCAGTTCCTGAAAGGCTATCGGCGCGGGATCGGGCTCGAAGGCCGGTTCCGGTACAAAAACAGGCTCCGGTTCGGCCACCGGCTCGGGCTCGCGGAAGGGATCACGCTGGCGCGAAACTTCTCGCGAGAGGATGACCGGATCGCAGGTTTGGTGGCGGCGCGCACGACCGATGTCTTCCTCTTTGAAGCCGGTCGCGATCACGGTGATTTTGACCGCGTCTTTCATCTTCTCGTCGAGTACCGCGCCGAAGATGATGTTGGCATCCTCGTGCGACGCGCCCTGGATGATGGTGCACGCTTGCTGCACTTCCGCGAGCTTCAACGAATTCGAGCCCGTGATGTTGATGAGAATGCCGCGGGCGCCGTCGATGGCTCCCGCCTCGAGCAGGGGCGAGGCGATGGCGCGCTGTGCGGCTTCCACCGTGCGATGCTCTCCGGCCGCGGTGGCCGTGCCCATCACCGCGTAGCCCATGCCCGCCATGATGGCCCTCACGTCGGCAAAATCGCGGTTGATGATGCCGGGGATGGTGATGATGTCGGAGATACCCTGCACCCCTTGGCGCAGAATGTCGTCGGCGATGCGGAAGGACTCGAAGAAGCCGGCATTCTCGGCGACGGCCAGCAATTTTTCGTTGGGGATCACGATGGTGGTATCGACCGACTCCATGAGTTCGGAAATGCCGCGCTCCGCCTGCTGCATGCGGCGTTTGCCTTCAAAGGCAAAAGGCTTGGTCACGACGGCGACGGTGAGCGCGCCCATTTCGCTGGCGAGGGAGGCGATGATCGGCGCCGCGCCCGTGCCCGTGCCGCCGCCGAGTCCGGCGGTGACGAAAACCATGTCCGCGCCCTCGAGGACTTCGATGATCTTGTCGGAGTCTTCGAGCGCGGCTTTGCGGCCGATCTCGGGATTGGCGCCGGCGCCCAGCCCGTTGGTCAACTTCACTCCGAGCTGAATCTTGGTGGCGGCGCGCGACATCCGCAGCGCTTGCAAGTCGGTGTTGGCCACGATGAATTCGATGTGTTCCATGCCCGAGTCAATCATGCGATTGACGGCGTTGTTGCCGCCGCCGCCGACACCGATGACCTTGATGCGAGCGTCGTTGCGCGCTTCTTCGTTGAAGCAGATGCGGAGTCCGTTGTCTTCAGTCATACATCACCTCGTAAATCAGCCGTCAGCTCTCAGCTTTCAGCTTTCAGTAAAAACAAAACCCGTTGCCATATAGTGGAGCGCCGGGCGTCCCCGCTCGGCAGGACGGGCGAGACGCCCGTCCCTCCACAAACAAACCTTTACGCGCCTTTCCTTGCGAACAGCGCTTTCATGCGCGTGCCAAAACTTGGTTCCTGCAAGCCGCGGGCTAGACGGGCTCGGTGGCCGTAATACGCCATGCCTAACACGGTCGCAAACTCCGGCTCGGATAAGAACGACGGCATCTTCGCCATCGGCGTTGGCCAGGCCAGACGCGCGGCTTTGCGCAGTACCGACTCCGCCACGTCGAGAATGCCGGGGAGCCGCGACGCTCCACCGCTCAGCACAAATCCCGCTATGCAGTGCTCCAGAACGCCGGCGTGACGCAGGTTGTCGCGCAGCAACTCGAAAAGTTCGCGGGCTCGCGGCTCCAGAATCTCGCCGGCCATGCGCTGCGGCATCATGCGCGAGGGGCGATCGCCTACCGACGGCACCTCGACTTCGTTGCCCTCGGGGATGAGCGTGGGCACGGCATTGCCAAAGTTTTTCTTGAGTGTCTCGGCGGCCGCCAGGCCCGTGCACATGCCGACCGAAAGATCGCTGGTAAAGTGGTCGCCGCCGATCGGGATGACCGCCGTATGCGCGACTGCGCCTTGCTGGAAAACGATCAGGTCGCACGATCCGGCGCCTAGGTCGGCGAGGCAGATGCCGAGTTCGCGTTCGTCTGACCGGAGTACCGAGTCGGCACAAGCTAGCGGCTCGAAGATGGTGTCGTCCACGTGGACGCCGGCCCGGTTCACCGCGGTCACCAGATTCTGCGTCGCACTGGAAGAGGCGGTCACAATGTGAACGCGCACTTCGAGGCGTGTGGCCATCATGCCCGTGGGATCCTGCACGCCGGGCTGGTCGTCGAGAATGAATTCCTGCGGCAGCAAGTGGAGAATTTCGCGATCGGCGGGCAAGGGGACGGTGCGGGCCTTGTCGACAGCCTGGCGGATTTCCTCGCGGCCAATCTCGCGCGACCTCGCTCCGAAGGTGGTGCCGCCGTGGCTGTTCATGCCGCGGATGTGCGCGCCCGCAATGCCGATCAGCGCATGCTCGATGGGAATGCCCGCCACATCCTCGGCGTGCTCCACCGCTTTTTGAATGCTGCTGACGGCCTTGTCGAGTTCGGTAATCACGCCCTTGCGCAGGCCGTGCGATTCGGCGATGCCGTGACCGCGATAACGCAATCCGTGCTCGCTCAGTTCGGCCACCAGCACGGAAGTCTTGGCGCTTCCTACGTCGATGGCGGTGATGAAATTGGGCTCGTGAATCGGCATAAATAAATACAAATAATGACTAGTGCTGCTGTGGCTCCTTCGGAATTCCAGCGCTTGGTTTCTTTTGGCTCGTGGGAATCGACGCAGCCGGATGCGACGCCGCGGTACTTTTCGCGACTGCGACCGACGGCGCTTTCACCGGCGTCTTCAGCGCGGCTTGGGTAACGGGCGGTGGTTTGACTGCCGCTTTCTTGACGGGAGTATGGCTTACGGCAGCATGACTCGCGGAAGCATGATGAACAGCCGCTTTCGGGCCGCCCTTCGCCTTCGGCTTCGCGTTCTTCTTCGGCGGAGCCGGAGGCACGGGATGCGTTACATACTTCTCGTAGTTCACGATCGCGGCGGTTTTCACTCCCGCTGCCATTGCCGTCTTGGCGGCGGCTGGCGTCAGGGCCGGCTGCCTCGCCATCCCGTTAAGATCGGGATTGACGATGATCTGGCCGTCATAGCGCAAGTCCACCGATTCGAGCTTGTCGAACTGCTGCCGCCACTGCTGCACGTGCGTGACGTAGGTTCGGTAACGCTGCAGATAATTCCCCGAACCAAGATGCACCAGCACCTCGCCGTTCGCATCGGCGGCCAGCACTTTCACGTCCTCGGGGTCGCTAAGATCCACTTCGCTCAGTTCCTGGGAATAGCGGGCACCGCTCGAATCGAGGTCGCGAACCAGATCGTTGTAATTCTTCATCCGGGCGGCGCGAGTGGAGAGCGGTTCGCCGGCATTCATGCCGGTAATCACGGCGAAGGAATACTTGTGTTTGCCGCCGGGAGCAAGTTCCATCAGCGTGCCTCCGGCGTCGATCAGAGAGATGTGCGAGCCGATGCGGGCAAAGGCAACCGGCGTGCGCTCATGAATCTCGATGCGCAGGCGATTGGGGACGAAGCGCATCACGCTGGCCGATTCCACCCATGGAATCTGTTCCAGTTGCTGTTTGCGTTGGGCGAGCGGAACGAAAAAAATGTTGCGGCCGATATCGCCGCCCATGACTTCCATGATTTGCGCGTGCGCGACGTGCTGGGCGCCGGTGACTTCGATCTGATCGCTGGACTCGATGCGAAACCGCCACGAGTGTTTGCCGTAGCGGTAGAGGCCCAGGCCGGCAGTTCCCAGAATTGCCAGAACGACCAGCGACAAGAGAACCCACAGCAATCGATGGGCAGTCTTTTTGGGAAGGGAGCCGCGCCGCACCGAGACGCGCTTCTGTCCGCGCAGAAATGGGGATTCCTGCTCCGCCTCTAAATCGACGAGCCGTGCGTCGTCGAAGAGCTCGCGATCGGAAGCGTCGTGAGCGTCGTGATCAGAAGCGTCACGGGGAAGCGGATACAACTCTTCCTGGACGGCGGTGGCACTTGATTTCCGCGTCACTCTTTCGAGTCAGTTGTCGACAGAAAACCGCTGAGCAAAATTACTATAACTGGTTTTCGCGAAATGAGACAGTGCGAAGTTGGTTCGGGTGCGAATGGCGATGCTCACGTTGGGACAGCCCCCCTTCGTCCCTCTCCCCGAGCGAAGCTCTTCCAAGGTCGAGCGGTTTAAGACTTGCCGTGGCTACGGATAATTGCCGAGCTGTGCTCGGCTCGGACAGCAGACCACCCCAGCCCGCGAGAAGCGCGCGGTCTGGGGACCCCGGCGAGGGCGGCTGTTCCTACACGTTCGGATACTGCGAATCGGAGCTAGAAGTTTTCCTCAATCTCAATGCCTGGGGCAATATCTCCGAGGTCCGCCTGGGGCTTCAGCGTAATCCGCGTCCCCGTCTTCGGACAAACCATCGTCACGCGGCGATTGGCGGTGCGCGCCAGCCGGATTTGCGAGGCCGTGCGCCAGCGAAGCTGCTCGATCTGCGCGCGCTCCATTTCAGCCTGCTCGCGAATGACGTCTGCCTGGGCGCGAATCTCATCCCGAACACGCTCGCGCACCATTTCGGCCCTGGCTCGGGCCTGTTCGCGCACCATCTCTGCCTCCGCCCGCGCCACTTCCCTTCCTTCATTCGCAGCGAGTAGATCGTCTGCCCGAAATTTCTCGCGATTTGTCGTCCCGAGTGCAACGGCGAGCGATTGCTGTGCGTGGCTCGAAATCCCGCACAACACCGAACCAGCACGTTCGGCAACCCGATGCACAGCGACAAAGTTTCCGTGCCGGTATTCGCTATTCAGCCCCAGGGCTAATACACCCAGTGCAATCCAATATGCGGCTTTATTCGTGTCCATGGGGTGGTCCTCACTGTCTGGTGGTTGGACGAGCACCCGAAAAGAAGGTCAACCGGGAAAAAGTGTCTTGTGGGGCGCGTCCTGGGCTGGCAAGTTGCCCGTAAACCCCTTGGTAGAGACGGGGCTTGCCCCGTCTTTGCTCCGAGCGGAGACGCGGCAAGCCGCGTCTCTACACGGGCGAATCCCTCTCCAGTTTCTGCAGAATCATGGCTCCCAGTTGCGAAACGCTTCCCGCGCCCAGGGTCAGAACCATGTCGCCCGGTTGGGCGAGGGCTGCAACGGTGGTCACGGCTTCCGAAAAAGAGGGAGCGTAGGCGACGCTCCGCTTCCCTGCCCCAATAATGCGGCTGGTGAGAACTTCCGCCGTGATGCCTTCGATCGGCTTCTCGCTGGCCGGGTAAATGTCGAGGAGGCAAAGCGTGTCGGCGTCGGCGAAGGCGGTCGCGAACTCATCCATCAGATCGCGGGTGCGGGTGAAACGGTGCGGTTGGAAGATCACATGCACGCGGCGAAATCCGCACTGGCGAGCGGCGGCGAGCGTGGCCCGTATTTCCGTCGGATGATGGCCGTAATCGTCAATCACGCTGACGCCCGCGGCTTTGCCCTTGAACTGGAAGCGGCGGTCGACACCGCGAAAACCGTCCAGCGCGGAACGGATCTGCTCCACGGAAATGTCGAGCGCGGTGCCCACCGCAATCGCGGCCGTCGCGTTCAGCACATTGTGTGTGCCCGGCACATGCAGCATGAATTCGCCGAGATTCTTCTCTTTGTATGTCACCTGGAAGCGGATGAGCGGGCCATGCTCTCCGGCCGCGAACGTCGATGCAGCCTGCGACGACCCGACCTGCGGCGATCCCATGCGAATCAGGAAATCCGAGCCCTGGCTGGTTCCGTAGGTGGTCACGCGGCGATGAACGCGCGGCAGCAAACGGCGGAGCACCGGGTCGTCATTGCAGCCCACGACCATGCCGTAAAACGGCACGCGCGCCATGAATTCCAGAAACGTGCGGCGGACGTCGTGCATGTCGCGGTAGCAGTCCATGTGCTCGCGGTCGATGTTCGTGACCACCGAGAGAATCGGCGAGAGCTTCAGAAACGACCGGTCGCTCTCATCCGCCTCGGCGACCAGATATTGCGACTTGCCGAGGCGGGCGTTTGAGCCCATCGCGTCGACGCGGCCTCCGACCACCACCGTGGGATCGAGGCCGCCGGCGGCGAGCACCGCTGCGACCATCGAAGTGGTCGTGGTCTTCCCGTGCATGCCGGCGATCGCGATGCCGTACTTCAACCGCATCAGTTCGGCCAGCATCTCGGCGCGCTGGATTACCGGAACATGCAAGCGGCGGGCCTCGGCAACCTCAGGATTGTCGACCGAGATCGCGGAACTGGTGACGACCACGTCCGCTCCGGCGATGTTGGCGGCAGCGTGCCCTTCGAAAGTGGTCGCGCCCAGCGTGGCGAGACGCTGCGTCACCGCGGAATTTTTCAGGTCGGAACCGGAAATCCGGTAGCCGAGATTCAGCAACACCTCGGCAATCCCGCTCATGCCGATGCCGCCGATGCCTACGAAATGAATGCGCTGAATCTTGGCGAACATGAAAAGTCAGTTCCTGGGCGAACGCTGATGATAGACCATTCACCGCCGAGACGCCGCGAACGCGGCGCGTAAATTCATATTGTCATCCTGAGCGAAGCGAAGCACCTGTTTTTTTGTCGGCGCACGAGACAGCAGGTCCTTCCCCTTCGGCTGCGCTCAGGGGCAGGATGACAACCGAAGCTATTAACTTCTACCCAGCCTCGGCCAGCATTTTCACCATCTCCGCAATCTCTTCGACCGCCTTGGGATGCGCCAGCGATTTTGCCGCTGCGGACATGCTCCCCAATCGACGCGCATCGCCGATCAACGCCGCAATCGTGTCGACCAGATACGCCGCGCCCAGATTACTTTCTTCGACCACAATCGCGGCGCCGGCGCGTTCCAGCGCCCGGGCGTTCACGTTCTGATGATCATCGGCAGCGGCCGGGAACGGCACGAAAATCGCCGGCTTGCCTGCCGCCGTAATTTCACCGACCGTGCTCGCGCCCGAACGGCAGACCAGCAAGTCGGCACACCCGAACGTGCCCGGCATATCGTCGATGAACTTGTGGACCTCTCCCGAAATTCCCGACTGCTGATAAGCGGCCAGCACATGGTCGTAATCGCGCTGACCCGACTGATGAATGATGTGGATGCCGGGGACCCGTGCGCGCAACCCAGCCAACGATTCGGGCGTTGTTATTGCTTGATTGATGGCTCGCGCGCCCTGGCTGCCTCCAAAAACCAGCAGGGTGGGCGGGCCGTCAGTTTTAGGAGGAATGGAAAAAAACGCCGAGCGCACCGGCACGCCCGTCACCCGGCAGTGGGGAAAATATCGGCACGTTTCTTCAAAGTGCACCGCGGCGGCGGAAACCCAGCGCGCGATCATGCGATTGGCAAATCCCGGCACGACGTTCGGCTCGAAGGCAAGCGTCGGAAGACGGCGTCGAATCGCAGCCACCATGGCGGGTCCGGAGGCATAGCCTCCGACCCCGATCACCACTTCTGGATCGAAGTCCGTGAGCATGCGGGAAGAAGCGGCGATAGCGCGCGGTAAGTCAAACATCGTCTTCGCGCGCGTCATCAAGCTGACATTCTTCAGCGCGCCGACCTGAATCAGTTCTAGAGGGAACCCCGCCTGGGGCACCAGTCGCGTTTCAATGCCGCGAGCCGTCCCGATAAAAAGAATCTCGGCGCCGAATTGCTTCTTAAGCTGTTGGGCAATGGCCAGCGCCGGAATTACGTGCCCGCCCGTACCGCCGCCCGCGATGATTATGCGCATGAATTAGGGTTCCCGATCCTCCGCCATCTTCGCGTACTTAGCTTTCGCTTCTTGCAGCATCGACAGGACCGTCTCCTTCTCCGCCTCAGTATTCCACGAAGTATTACTTCGAGCTGCGGCAATCAGCCGGTCAACCCATGCCACAAAGTAAGTTGCATCTGCCGTATTGTGCACCGGGGCGCCTGCCACGCTTACATACACCGGACTGGTCGTGGCATAAGGATACAAGTCAAGTATCGGATACTCCGCCTTGTCGCTGAAAGCGCGGAGAACGCACCAACCGCTTGCCTCCACTGGGATCGTGCCATTGACGTGGGCCGATCTGCGGTTGCTATCGAGAGCAAGCTCGCGCGCCACCTTCCCGTTACAAACGATTTGTAGATGATCGACCGGAACGATCGAATTCATCTCCGCCGAAAAATGAACCTCCTGCTTCTTCTCCAGCCGCACTTCCCCGCCAATGCCCTGCCCTCCCAGCGAGAAATGGAGCAGGGGCCCGTTCGTGGCAAACGTCCGCCCCGCCTTGATCGACGCGAGGAACGGTTCAATCTTCAGCGGGCCCGGCTTCACTTCGGCATAGACGCGATTCAACCCTACCGGCCCGCGCAACGATGCGTAGTTGCCCATGAAATCCGTGCCCGAAGCGGTGGGCAATCGAAAGCCGCAATTCAGCAGCTTGTACCACACCTCGGCCGTCGACTTATGATCGGAAAAACCTACCACTTCGATGTAATCGACTTTGCCCAGCGCTACGTCCGCGGGTAACTCGTTTGTAAGAGAAGCATCCTTCGCCGGGTCGGGAAAGGTGTCGAAAGGATGCACATATCCGACCAGTGCACCCTGCTCATGCGCCATGTCGGCGACGTTCGCGTTCGCCGGATAGAGGCTGGCCGCCGCCGTATTGGGGTAACCTGCATATCCGGGAAGAATAAGGTTATGGGTCAGGTTCAGCAAACCCAGGTGTCCCCAATAACTGGTGTGATACTCCTGCCCGTGCAGCAGCAGATGGTCCAAAGTCGAGGCCGCATCGAGTTTCGGCGAAAAATAGGCGATGTCGGGAACGCGCTGCTCCTTGTTGACAATGAGATTCTCGACGATGGCCACATTTTCCGCGTCCGCCTGCTCTACCAGGTGCGCCGGCGTATTCCGATACGTCCCCGCATAGTTCATGTGCGTGTGAACATCGCCGCTTACCCATTCCGCGGGCTCGTATGGAATTTTCGGCTGGAGGTGAACCGTGAGGTTGGCAGCGTTGCCAGGCGTGATTTCCACCCTGTGTTGTTCGAAGGTAAATTCGAAACCACGCATGACATCGACTTGAACTGTTCCCAGGGGCACCGTAAGATCGGACCTGCCCGAGGTGTCGAAATAGTGCGCTTCAAACGGCCGCTCAGAGCGGTCAAAGCTGTCATCGGCGTGCATCCAGGCGTTGTCGGGGGCGTAGGCACGTCCATCTGCGCCGGTAACGAAAACCCGCGCTGCCACTGGTTTTCCACGCGAATCGACTGCGACCAGTGTCAGCCGCCCCATCGGCTTCAAGTATTTCCGTTCGCGGGCCACGACCTCTGTCTGCTCCCCGCCGGGAATCGCTTGCACCCACAGCGACGTATTGCCATTGCGATTGGAGATGAACGCGATCTTCGATCCATCCGGCGACCAGCGCGGATTCACGTTGTCAAAAGCGCCATACGAAATCGGAAACGCATCCCCACCCGCCGCCGGTATCACCCACAGCTGATGCCAACTCCGCCCCATGTAGGATGCATAGACCATGCGCTTTCCGTCCGGCGACAAATCCGGACGAGCCTTCCAGTTGGTTTCTTCGTAATGAATTTCGCGCGCCTCGGCGCCCGGCTCCGCCTTGATCTTCCAGAATCCGCCGGTGCCGTGAATGTGTCCCCGATTCGAGATGAACAGAATTTCCGATCCATCCCGCGTCCACACCGGATTGATCTCGTGATCCGCCTGGCTGTAGTAATAACGAGGCAGCGAGCTGATATTCTCCGGGGTAAGTTGCTGCACGCCGCTGAGTAATCCGTCTTCGAATCGGGCTACAAAGATATGAAAATGCCCTTTATAGGACGTCGAGACGAACGCCAATCGCCTCCCATCGGGAGAGAATCGCGGTTCCAGATTCACCGCGCCACCGGAGGTCATTTTCCGGGTTCGCCCATCCCGCATATCCAGCGACCACAGCTCGATGGCGTCGTGATCGTAGCGCGCAAACACCACCCACTGTCCATTGGCCGACCAGTCGGGCTGGTAGTCGTAGCCCGGGCCAGCGGTAAGCTGCTGCGCCTTCGTGCTACCCAATTCCTGACGCCACAACGAGCCCGCCATCGAGTACACGAGGCGGCGCGAGTCTGGCGACCAGGCCGCGGCGCTGGGGCCCGTCGTCAATTGCGGCAGATACATTTCCCGGTAGTAATAGGAATGCGGCAGATCAATCTGCTTGAGCACCGACTCGCGTTGCGCGAGACAGCCGAGGGCAGAAACGAACAAGACAAACCCGACAAGATGAGTCTTCGGCAAGAGGCCTCCACTTTGTTGGCGATATCGCAGCCCCTAAAGGGGCGTCTGATTTCCAAGGACTTGCGGTATCGCTAAAGCGATACCCTGATACGAATCCGAATTCTTTACGAATCCGAATTCTTCTGCAAACTAGTAGGGTATCGCTTCGAAAACGTTAGCTGTGGACTATGGCGGGGGTACGCCTCGCTGCGCTCGGCGGGGCGGACGAATGCGTCCGCCCCTACGCCGCTTGCGGTAACGCTCTCTTTGCGA
The DNA here is from genome assembly GCA_963712295.1 of uncultured Acidobacteriaceae bacterium. Classification (GTDB taxonomy): domain Bacteria; phylum Acidobacteriota; class Terriglobia; order Terriglobales; family Acidobacteriaceae; genus Acidiflorens. The sequence goes on along the minus strand of CAVQHM010000013.1, from coordinate 99,993 downwards.
CAATCCACTAGTTGAGCTTTCCGATTACGGGCAGCAGAATCTGCGACGGATGGTCGGCGTCATGATATACGCGGATCTGGGCCTTCTTCATTTCCCCACTCTCGACCTCTGATTTTCCCGTCTGCAAATTGCGGGAAAAATTCGGGTAAAAGCTGCCCGAAATCTGTACCCGCACCCGGTGTCCTTTCAGGAACACATTGCTCGTGATCAGATTCTTGAGGTTCAGTTCGTAGATTTTCCCCGGTTCCAGCCACTGACGTCCACGTGCGAGATCGCGATAGCTGGCCCGCAGGACGTCCAGCCCCGGGCTCATCAAGTTGAATGCCGTTCCGTCAGGAGAGACATCCTCAAGGCGTACCCACAAGTCCAGGTCGCGGCACTCGCATGACACAAACATTTGCGCGAGGATCGGACCCGTGACCTCCGTATCGTTCTCCAGTACCGGTGAATCGAACGTCAAGACATCGGCACGCTCGGCTAGTTTGCGATAGTCGTGCGCACCGGAAGAATCATACTCATTCACCACCGGGTTAGCGGGGTCGGAAACGAACTCGCTGTAGGCTTTCCCGCCTTCCGCAGGCTTCTCAGCCAGTTTGCCGACACGCTCTCCGGTTGCGGCCGGCGCGAGGTAGAACGGGGTGATCCTAGCCGGAGGCGGCCACACCTCCGAGTCGCGCCACTGATTCTCTCCCATCACGAAATAGCGCACCGGCTTTTCGCGCTCGACGCCATTCTCGATTCCTCGGACATAGTGATCCATCCATCTCAGCACCACATCGTCGTAATCGATCGCGGCCGACGGACCAAACTCTCGCTCGCCCGCCTTAATCTCGCCCGTGGCCTCCACTCCATGCACCCACGGACCTAGTAACAGATGCGTTCGCGGATCTTTCTCTCCGGAGCGCGCCTTGAGCAAGCCAGCGTAGTTGGTGGTGGCGCCCTCCGGTCCATAGTTGTCGTCGTACCACGCCGACAGATTGAGAACGGCGGCATGGGCACGGTCGTACTTATTCCGCAGTTCACTCCAATCCCACCAGGGATCTTCCGCCGGATGCCGCAGCCAGTCGAAGTAGTACGGCGCGACTTGCTGCAACTGGGGCACGTCCATCAACGGCAGCGCGCTCTGCATCTTCGGGCCCTCAACCTTCCATGCTGCTAGAGCCTCTTCATTGGTGTGGGGGCCGGGAAGATTCTTCTTTACCCGAGTGTCCCAGGCAATGTTGTCCCAGATCCACTCGATCCACGACATGTCCCATGTGCCTCCGGCGTAGAAAAAGTTCTGTGGCGTCGAGAACGTCATGGCCGGCACCATTGCCTTCAAGTGCGGAGGGTTCTCCACCGCCGCCAGCCATTGCACGGCCGCCGGATAGGAAAGTCCAAACGTTCCCACCGCGCCATTCGACCACGGTTGACCGGCCGCCCACTCGATCGTGTCGTAGCCGTCGCGACCTTCGTTTTCATAGGGGCGGAACTCTCCGTCCGAATGGTAGCGTCCCCGCACGTCGACGATCACCACCGCGTAGCCGCGTTCTACCGCATGGCGGAAGGTCTTGGAATCCTGTTGAGCTGCGTCCTTCCCATAGGGAGTCCGATAAACCAATACCGGGAACCTGCCCGCGACCGCCGGGCGCAAGACATTTGCCCGCAACCGAACCCCGTCACGCATCGGCACCGCAACGTTATTTTCAGTCGCGAAGTGTGGAGATGTAGTTTGCGGGCCTTGAGCAACCAGCAAAGGACTGCCGCATAGGAGCAGAGCCAGTGTCCAGAATTTCATTCGCGGAGAGGGTATCACAGCGCGCATCGCAGCAACGGTCAGACTCTCGCACGATCGGCTCTTCGTGCCCATGCCCAGTTCAAAATCGCCGCCCCAACCGTTGCCGCCAGGATCAGCGACTTACTCAAATCCACCTGCGTTGCCAGTACGATCGCAATCCCGATCCCCAGCGCGGCCAGCGCCTGTCCTCCCGGCAGTCGCAAAGCCGTGGCCTGCGGCTGCTTTCGCCGCAAAGCAATCACCGCCGCGCAGACCACCGCGTAATAGAACAGCCGGGCGACCACGGAGAGAGTCACATTCCAGGCGAAACTCCCAACCATCGCCAATCCCCACACTGCCGCGGCATAGAACAGAATCGAAAACCAGGGCGTGTGAAATCTGGGGCCGACTCTGGCAAATAACTGTGGCAGGTCACCACCTTTCGCGAGCGCGAACGTGACTCGCGGCATTCCCAGGAGCTTGCCGCCCAAATAACCATAGACCGAAACCAGCGCCCCGATGGCCACCAGCGCCGCTCCGCGATTGCCCATGGTGATGCGCGCCACCTCGGCCAGCGGACGATCCGTCGTCGCCCCGGGACCGAGCACTCCCACTACCACCCATTGCACTAACGCGTAAATCACAGCGCAGGCGATCAGCGCCACCAACAGCGCGAAACCGGCATCTCGCCCTGGGTTTTTCGCCTCGCCCATGGGCGCCAGCGCCGATTCAAACCCACCGTAAGCGAAGATCAACAGCACCATGGCCTTCATCCACGCGCTTGCCGGCAGCGTCGCCGCCGCATCTGCTGCCGGATGGACGATCGCCGGATGAACGATGGTAAACACAGCTCCTGCCGAGACCACCATCAGCAAGGGCAGAATTTTCGCCACCGTGAACACGTTGTTTACCGCCGTACCCTGCCGCGCACCCCGGACGTTGATCAACGCCAGCACTCCCACCAGCAAGGTCAGGATGGCGAAGCGTGGCCACGGTTCTTTCGCCGCCGGCCAGAATTCCGCCAGATAAATGACAAACAGATTCGCATTCGCCGCCGGAGCTGCCGTTTGCGCCAGGTACAGCATCCAGCCCACGAGAATTCCCGTCAGACGTCCGAAGGCGGTGCGCGCGTACAAGTAAGGTCCGCCCGCCTCGGAGAATTGCGAGGCCACCTCGGCAAAGCAGGCCATAATCACGCCCATGACAGCCCCCGCAACCAACACGGCCACCACGCTGCGTTGGCCGAGGAGCCCAGCCACCGTCGCCGGCAATCCGAAAATGCCACTGCCGATCACCGAGTTCACGGCCAGTGCGGCCAGGCTCCAACGGCCAATGGCCCGGACTAAACCAGGTTGCGCCAAACCAGGTTGCACCAAGCCAGGGTGCAGCGGTCCAGTTTGCTGCGATATCATCGCGAACCGTTTTTACCATACCGGGAGTATGCGAGAGAACTCGGTCGCCCCTCCGGGACTGGATGTTCGAGCATGTCGTTCCACCGGATGCCCAAAACTAGTTCTCAGGCACACACACCCAGCCCTTGTCTTGGATTAAACTTCTTCAAGCGCCGCAAGAGTCTGAAACTGCCCCAGGAGTGCCAACGCCGTGGCTGCATCCATCTCCGACATTCGGCTCTTGTTGAAAATCAAATCCTTACCCAAGTCGGCTGAATTCCGGCGGGTCTTCATTACGGGAGGAACCGGCTATATCGGCAGCAGTCTGATTCCCATTCTTCTCGAGCGGGGCCATCGGGTTCGCGTTCTGGTGCGCCCGGGCTCGAAAGCCAAGGTGGACGCGGCTTGCGAGGTGGTCTCCGGCAATGCGCTCGACGCTAACACTTACCGCCAGCTCATTCGCCCGTCCGACACCTTCATCCACCTGGTTGGCGTCCCTCATCCGTCGCCCGCGAAAGCCGCCGAATTTCGCGCCGTTGACCTGGTCTCGGCCCGCGAGGCCATTGCCGCTTGCGCCGAACTCGGCGTGCGCCATTTCATCTATCTCAGCGTCGCCCACCCCGCTCCACTTTCGATGATGAAGGATTACATCGCCGTGCGCGCCGAATGCGAAGAGATGATCCAGGAGCGGCATCTCAATTCCACCATCCTCCGGCCCTGGTATGTGCTCGGGCCAGGCCACCGCTGGCCCTATCTGCTGCTGCCCTTCTACAAGGCGAGTGAGTGGCTCCCGTTGACCCGCGCCGGTGCGCTGCGCCTTGGCCTGGTTACTCTGGACCAGCTGATCCTCGCGCTGATTGAGGCGGTGGAATCGCCCGTGCAAGGCATTCGCGTCGTTGGCGTCCCCGAAATCCGCTCCGCCGGACTGAAGCTCTCTCCGGAAGGAACCCGCAAGAGCGCGTGAAGATGACCGCCTGAGACCGCCTGCCCCGCGCGGTTTTCGACCTAAAGTAACTTCAATCACCGAAGGTCATGCACGCGGGGAACCTTCCCTCCACCTGCTCCGAGGTGCGATCTTGGTGTCAACACATTGCGCAGAAAAGCTTGGCTAGGACGGAAAGGGACCCCATGGATCGCGAGAACCGGGAAAGCATGGAAGAGATTCATCTCCGCATCTTGCGGGTTACGGAGGATCTGCGCGTGATCCAACGCGAACTCAACTGCGCGGCCATGCAGGCCCCCACCGACCCCGAGCTCATGGAAGCCCTCGCCGATCCGCCGGAGATGGAAGCCATCCAAGTCCTGAAGTCCGCGCTCGACCAGATGCGCCACTTTCTGTGGTTCTACATGCAGGTGGTCACCAGCGATTCCGAGATGGGAGAGAAATTCCGCCAGACCCTGCGCCAGGACGCGCGCGTGCGGCCCCCCGAAATGGAGCAGCAATTTCAGAACGCAACCGACGCGATCATGCTCCGCTATCTCGCCGACAGCAAGTTCCGCAAACCCAATTAGTACGGTGGCCCGCGTAATAAGTCACACGGGATAAGTCACACAATGGAGCGACGAGCGTCTCGCTCGTCCAGCCTTGCGGGCGCCCGGCGTTCCACCAGCAAGGCGTCCTAAAGTAAAATCAGCCATCCAAGCTTGCCAGGACATCCGATGCGCACACGCTCGCGTTTTTCCTTCGCTGCAATCGCATTATTTCTTCTTTTACCACTCAGCGCATTTCCTCAGGTTCCCGTTTCGCCCGGCACAGCCTCCTCCAGCGAACCCGCCGCAGGGAAGAAGAGGCTGAAGATCGGCGTCGCCCTCGAAGGCGGCGGCGCGCTGGGACTGGCGCACATCGGCGTGCTGCAGTGGTTTGAAGACCACAAAATTCCCATCGACTACATCGCCGGCACCAGCATGGGCGGACTGGTCGGCGGCCTCTACGCCACTGGAAAATCTCCCGCGGAGTTGAAGGCACTAGTCGAAGAACAGGACTGGGACACGATCATCGACGGACAAACCAGGTACCAGGATTTATCCTTCCGCCACAAGGAAGATCAACGCGCCCTCCCTAACCGCATTGAGTTCGGTCTGAAGAAAGGCTTCTCCTTGCCGTCGGGCCTGAACTCAGGTCAGGGAGTGAGCTTGCTGATTGATCGGGAAACGCTCGCCTACACCCACAACGGATCCTTTGATGACCTTCCCATTCCGTTCCGATGCGTCGCTACAAATCTCGTAACTGGAAAGACCGTGGTCTTCGATCACGGGTCGATCGCCCAGGCCATGCGCTCAACCATGTCCATTCCCGGCGTCTTCGCCCCGGTCCGCGATGGCAACAACGTGTATGTGGATGGCGGACTGTTAGGCAACTTGCCCACCGACGTGGTCAGGAAGATGGGGGCGGATGTGGTTATCGCAGTCCACCTCGAAATCGCGCCGACCGATGCCTCTAAGCTTCAATCCCTGTTCAGCGTCCTCGGACGCTCCGTGGAAGTCGTGATCCACCAAAACGAACTTCAGGGTCTGGCCGCCGCGGACTTGGTGGTCAACGTCGATCTCAAGGACTTTGATTCCATCGACTACAAGAAGGCCGGGACCATCATTGACCGCGGCTGGCAAGCGGCCGCCGCTAAAGCGAACATCCTGGCTCCCTATACCCTGGACGATCCTGCCTGGAAGGCTTACTTAAATGATCGCAAGAAGCGAGTGAAGAGCGCGATTCCGGCGCCTCAATTCGTGGAGGTCAGGGGCACCGGCCCAAGAGCGTCCCAGGAAGTCGAGCGCTTCTTACAGCCGCTCGAAGGCAAGCCGATCGATATTCCCGTAATGGAGGATAAGTTCAACCAGCTCACTGGGATTGGAAATTTTGATTCCTTCGATTATTGGCTCGGGGAAAAAGGCAACCAGACGGGGCTGATCGTTACCGTCCACGAAAAGAGCCACGAACCCCCGAGCCTGCAGCTCGGTTTTGAAGCCGACGGCTCCGAAGCCAAGGACGTGACGTTCACGTACGCCGGGCGTCTGACCTTTCAGAATGTCGCCGGGTACCGTTCCGAATGGAGAACGGATTTCGCATTCGGCAATACCTACAGCGTTTCCACGGAACTGTACCGGCCTTTCAATTCTCTGAGCAAGTGGTTCTTCGCGCCTCACACGGGCGTCAGCAATGCTGGATTCCGATTCTTTAAGGTCAATGATCCGGTCGCGCTCTATCGACTCGGTCAGGAAGACGGCGGCATTGATGTCGGGTACGAATTCGACCGGTTCACCGAAATTCGTGTGGGATACCAAGCCGGCTTTACCAGCGCTCATCTCAATCTGGGCACGGCAGAATTCGTTTCCGTCAGCGGCCGCATCGGCGACACCCATATCCATTTCCGCACCGACCACACCGACGACCCGATTGTTCCCCGCCGCGGCTACAACGTCGACGCCAGTTTTCATTGGTATGACGCCTACCCCGGGGCGGTCGAGCCGCTTCCCGTCCTGGAAACTCGCCTGGAAGGCTTTAAACCGGTCAGCGCCAAAGGGTCGGTATTCGCTTCCGCCGATGGTGGAAGCACCTTTGGCGTCCGCAATACCGGTATCCCGCTCTTCTTCCTCGGCGCGCCGCTCCGCTTAAGCGCTTACGGCACTAACGAACTCTTTGGCCAGCAGTATTACCTGTTCCGCGCCGGCTACATTCATGAACTCTGGACTCTGCCTCCATTTCTCGGGAAGAAGGTTTATATCGTCAGCTCGTACGAAATCGGCAAGATGTACGGGGTTCCCTCCGAGGCAAAGTTTCCAACGGACGTGGAGTCGGGCGTGGTCACGGAAACTGCTCTTGGCCCACTTTTCGTTGGCGGCAGCGTCGGCGATTCCGGGCACCAGAAATGGTTCTTCCAACTGGGACGAGTCTTCTAGGTAGCGCAAGGCTTGCCCTGAGCGAAGTCGAAGGATGCCGGCGCTACTCGTTCCCATGCGGCCCTAGTCCATTCGGGGGAGTGACGCGGCACGCAAAAAAAGCCGGAGCCCGAAGGCCCCGGCTGTCCAGTTGGTTGTGTGCCCGGATAAACTTTTTGCCCGCTTACCCATTGGAGACGCGGCAAGCCGCGTCTCTACAGGAGAAATTGTTTACGCGCTCCGGCGCGGCCTCACCGTCAAGTCTCGCACCTGCGCCAGAATGCTCGACATCTGCATCCCGTTCAACTGTGACAGATACGGCAAAACGTCGGCCACAAACCGATCCTCCATCAACTCGCGAACTTCTTCCTGCCGGTTTCGTTCGCCGCCGGAGAGCAGATCGGGAATGCTGACCTCGAGCGCCCTGGCCAGCCGCTCCAGCGAAGACAGGGTTGGCGTCGCCTTCTCGTTTTCGATTTTCGATACGTACGTCCGCGGCACGGCCATGCGCAGCGCCAGTTGCCGCTGGCTTAAGCCGTTGCGCAGCCGCAGCGATCGGATCGAGTACGCCAGCTTCAAATGCCCACGCCCGCTGGTATGGACGTTGATGGGCACCACTTCCGGCGCTGGCGTCATAGCGGCAATCTCCGCCTCGTCCTCGTCCAATGACAGATGACAACGGCGGCAGAGACTATTGGATGTGCGGAATTGCACCAAGAAACAACGGTCGCAGCGTACAACTTCCCGTGAGTCCACGGGGGTTAGTGTGGTAGCCATTCAGGTTTTGCGAGTGCCAGAGCAGGAGGCTACTCTCAAAGCCAACTAGAGTGTAATCTGCTGCAGTGAGCCTGTGGATGTCAAGGCAAAAGTGGGAGAAAACAAAGCGTTTGCGGAACAAAGCTAAAAACAGGCGGCAGAAATCGGCAGAAAACAGGTACAAACCATGACTGAACGCGAAACCGCATGGTGTTTACTAACTGTATTCGTAACCAGATTGTAAACAGGCAAGTTACTGATTCTATACTAGGGTAAAACGGTGCAGAAATTACGGTGCCTCGAATCGGTAGCACAAATTAGCACAAAATAAAAGATGGAGACTGCTGAAATATCGGGTGGTGGGTCCACAGCCGGAGCTACTTATTCTCTGCCAAGTCCGTAGCATCCTCGCGCTTGCATTCTTGCGCCAGGACCTCATCGGGTATTCTGCCGTTTACATGCCGCGCGATAAGACCACACCGGGTACATTGACTCGCAACGGAGCCAAGTGTCCCATCGCGCACTAGAATGTCGAACTGATGATTTGCCATGCGCATAGTTTATCAGCCCACCGTGTAACGCCGAAGTACGCGCGCGTAGACGTGTCTCGGAATGCGGATGGTCCGGTAACTGGCCCGCTTGCGCAGCCTCTTAACCTCGTAAATGATGACGCCCGGCTCTCGTTCAAAGATTTCGGTCACCTTACGCGGGGAAAGATTCATCAGCGCGGATACTTCGGCAATGCTGTACGGCGTGTTAACTTCGGTCACGGCTCACTCCTATCCTCAGGCCCCCCCGTGCCCGGTCTAACCTAAATCTGCTTGCGTCTCAAGGCACCGCCCGCAAGCACCGCAAGCCTCAGAGCGCACCGCAATTTGTGCCTGTGGGGTATGGCTGCCCTTTTTGCAGCCCGTCTCAAGTCATCTAATGAGGCCGCTTCGCTTCCCGGTATTTGCGCCTTGCCTCGGGTGCTGTGGCCGCCACGCACACAAGCCGCTCACCATCGTATGCGCACCACACAAACTTGCCGTTGCGGCTAATGCTGGAGCCATAGGGCACGCTGTCTGCCGGAACCTTGCGCACGTCAATATGCTCGGCAGGGCGGTATTTGTGAGCCACGTTGCCGTGCCCGTCTTTGGACATAAAACCCTCTTTTCTAGGCCAAAAGTGGCTGAAAATGCTTCAAAACAAGGCAAAAGTGGGACTTTCTCATTTTCGGAAATAACTCGTATACGTCCAAAAAAGATATTGCGTGCTCTCTAAGGCATGTCCTTTCAACATTTTAGGGTGCCGGGGGTTATCCGCATCCCCATGAGCCATAAGGATTAAACTGGCACACCAACTGGCACACCCTTTTGGGAACAGTTGCGTTGTCTGTAACTGTAGGCAAACACAGGCGCTTAGCCACACGGCGCACCAACTGTTCCAAAGAAGGCACCCCATGATGCGTGCCAGTTGTCCGTAAACCTATGATTCTATTATAAGAAAACATGTATTTATCTGGTCCCTACACATCAGGAACAGTTGTGCGGCTGCTTCACCCACGCGAGGACACATTGGTCTTTTCGCTTGCCGGGCAGTTCCGCGCTCAAGCCTCGTTTCTCCATGTAGACCAACGCCCAATCAAAGTCCTCGGGGAAGTGGTTGCCGTGCACCTTGCGCCTTAACTCCCTGCGCGTTATCTGCCCTGCCTGTTCCAGGGCAGCCATAACCGCGTTCAGGTGTCGCCACCTTGGACTGTCACCGGGCGTGGGCGCGTAGTATTGCCGCATCTTCACTTGGTACTCGCCAAGTTGAATCGCTGCGTCCGCATCATCCAATGTGATCTCTGTGCGCTGGGGCATCGCACCCCATGCACGCGCCATCGCTGCCCGCCATGCGTGCAGACCCATGCGGCTGCTTAGATCGCGGTCCAACTCATCCGTATCGGGCAGCGCATTTTCCCATTCCGTTAACCGCTGCCTGGCTGCCGGGGCGATAGTCAAACGGAGTGGATGGTCCCGCAAATAGTCCAGCCGCGCGAACACATCCCGCCGCAGATCACCGAAATGATCTTGAAACAGCTCGGTATCGTGCTGGTAATCGGGCAGCAAAACTTTCTTGGGCTTGTACTCGCTGCCCACGATGTAAAACCGTCCGAATAGGCCGGAATCCATCATGTGCGCGGCCATGTACTTCCGCCAGATTTGCGGTTGCGTGCAGAGCACCATGCTGTACTGCATTTGCACGGGAATTTTCGGAGACGCCCGGTCGCTGGTTATCGCTACTTCAGCGTCCAGGCTGTCATAAAGGTCCGTGACCAAAGCAGAGAGTGCCTGCCCGGTCCAATCGGGACTGCACAGGCGTGCAAACAGTGCCATTGCCTCACCCTGGATTGTGATGAGCCGGGCCGTGGGTTTCCAGAGTGGCCCCAAGGTCACGCCGTCATCTTCCTCCACCTCTTTCTTGATTTGCTTCTTTGTCTTGGGCTTGGCGTCTCGGGTTAGCTCATCCACAAACGAGTTAGAAGAGCCGGGCAGGAATCGCTGTGCGCCGATACCCGATGTGCGGTAGTGATTATGACCGCCGTGCAGCATGAGCATAGGTTCAAACAGATTGCGGGCTGACGGCACGGTGTAGAACGTAACTGCGCAATCAAGGCCGTAGCTTTTTCCAGCTTGGGGCATGGCGATCTGTGCGAGATATTCGCGCAGCCTTACGCCCGCAATGCCGCACGTCACTTGGTCCCCCGCAATGGCTCCGGTGATCGCGCGGAAAGATTCCGAGGCCAGCCGCTTGCGGATATGATTTCCTCGGCAGACAATCTCGGCAAACGCGCCGAAGATCGTTCCGGCCCACGCATCATCCGGGAAAATGGGACGGGCGTGTTTCTCCACGATCTCAGACAGCTTGGGCGGCGCGCATCCAATCGTGGCCGTTGCCTGCTCTTTCGCGTCCGCGTATTGGCGGTACTGCTTAGCTACCGTGTCCTGCACTTCGTCTGCGTCTAACGGGCACGCCATTTCCTCATCGTTCCAGGCCAACATGCTTGCCAGCGTGATGGACTGCGAGACCCCCGGATTCCTGTTTCTGAATTTGCCTATCTCGCTTGTCAAAGCCATGTTCCGGTTTTCGGTGATGAGCTGCCCCGGTGCGCGCGGCGCGCGGGCCACGGCCTCCGCCTGCTTGACGGCCTGCTCAATGACGGACGGCTTCGGGGCTAGCGGCGCATCCACCAAGACTTGATAGGTCTCACCGCTGTCCGGGTGAACGCTGCCAGCCGCGCACACGTAAAACCCGGCGCTCCGTATCTCGCCGCTGCAACCGTCAAGGGACCATTTCGCACCGCATTCAACCGCGCCGGAGTAGTACATCTGCACGCAAAACACGGGCGTCACGCCGTCCGCCTTATCCACGCGGCGTCCCGTGCGTACCGTGTAAGTGACCGGCAGATTGTTCCTCATCCGCCACGCGTGGAAGTCTTCCTCAGAGCTGAGACCGTGGTCACAGTCCACCACATACAGGTCACTCGCACCGCACGCTAGGCCGATGTTGGCTGTTGGGTACTTAGTCCACCACGCGGTGATTTGCTCCGCGTCCAGGGTTGCGTCTTTGTATCCATTGCCGCCCGCTGCCTTGGAAATGACGGGCGGTTTATCGCCGGGCTTAAGCGGGAAGACGTGCCAAACGCGCGCCACATACGAGAGCGCCAATTCCAGGAAGTTAGTCATGGGCCGCCTTCGTCCAAACTAGACGGCGGTACGGCTCACCGGGGATTCTATCCTGTGCCAGCGTGCAGCCGAGCAGCCGATTAAGGCGTCCGCGCCGCAGTTTCCCTTGGCCGTCTTTCTTGAACTTACAAAGGCCGTTGAACTGCTCGTTCCGCATTATCAGCGCACGACAATACAAGCCCTCCGATGGACACACGGTAAAACGTTTGTCACTTTCCACGGCTCGCTTAATTGACCAGCGAGCGTATTCCAGCAAGCTGAAGGCGGAGAAAACGGGAGGCCGCCGCTGCAACAGCGTGCGCTCCATCAAGGCGTAAAGTTCGGGCTGCTCTTTTACGTGGCGAAGCCAAGCCTGCAAGATGCGGCCCTTAGGTTTCGGGCTGTCCTGTACAAGCCCCTCAAATCCGGGAATGATCTTTGCCGCGTCCGCTGTAGTAATCAGCTCATGGACTGTTCGAGGCCGCGTTATCGCCGGAACATCCGGGGGTGCAATCGTGGGAAGCAACGTCGTCTTGCCAGGGTAGAGAAATGTCCCGTAACGCCCCCTCCGCTTGACAATGCGTGTTCCGAGAATCTCATCCGCCTCGCATTTGATGAACTTCATCATGCCGTTCACATCCCGCCAGAGAAGAGAGCAGACACGGCCAGCGAGTGGGGCGAGGTTCTGGTTAACTTCAAACTCATCCACGCCCTGCCAGTCTTCTACCCAGCGCAGATAATGGAAAATGGATTCCGCGCTTCCCGCTCTTTGTCCGCTGGTTTGTAGCAGACGAAGTTCCGCAACGAAGCGAGCTAGAAAGGTGCGGTTCTTGCGGTGAAAGGCCAATAGTTTTTGGGCGGTCAGGTGCTGCTTGTCTTGTAGTAACAGTTCAATTGCATCCACGATGACGTACCTCCAATTCTCACAATCCCACTTATTCTGGTGTGCTGCTAATGCCTTCGGGCCAGTGGACCGGGTAACCCTCCGGCTCTTCAATCGCTGCCACGATGCGCGGGGCGTGCCGTCCGCCATATCCGCCCGCCGTCCATGCGAAGGGCAATCGTCTCGTAGCTAGTGCCGCGTGGACCGCTTCCTCCGCCCATGATGCCGGGGTAAAGCACATCTCATTGACACTGGCCGAGGCTGTCTCCAACTCCGCAAAGAGCGCGTCCGGTAGGCTAATCGTGAGTAACTTCATAACTCCCCCTTTTGAAAGATTGAGAGCCGCCTGCCTGGTTGGACAAGCGGCCCCGTTTTCAGCGGTTTTCAAATGCGGTACGCTGAAGACCGCGCTAGCCGCTTCCGCACAAACGCAGACCCCTCTAGCCAGGGTTAGGAAAAACTTGATACGAGACCCGCGCCTCCCACGCGGTCCCGCTCAGTAATAACGTGCTTTGGCAAGCGCGAGGCGGGCGCGTGTAACTCGGGACAAGGATTCGGATTCCGCGCCTGTTGGTTGGGCCGCCTGCCCCTCAAGTACTTCCCTAGCAATGTCCAGGTGTGCCAGCCATTTAAGTTCTCGCACGCCCAGCCCACGGCGCGCGCGCTCACTAGGAGAGAGCTTTAATGCCTCCTCCTGAGTAATGTCAATTTCCTGCGGTAGTACCACGTCCTTCATACAAAAACCCCTTTCAGAAAAGTACCGGGGCTGCCCCTCCACAGCCCCGGAGGTTAAAGGTCAGGCCAGTGTTATGGCTTGAGCGGCTTCTGAACGGCGGACACGCCCGTCAGTTCTCCTATAGGCCAGCAGAACAAGCTGACCCTGAAGGGCCTTCGGCTGGTCCAGAATCTTGACATTAATTCCAGCGCCGCCTCTGTCTCCGATGAGGTATGCCTGCTTGAAATCGCCAAACAGGACCGGAGTGTTTCCGCTGCCAATCGCGGGCATGAAGCCGTCAAACGTCACAGGGTATCCGTGGAGATAGTCCTGCCCGTTCTCGCGGGTCCAAACCGGAGTGTAGAGGTTAGCCACCGACTGTGCTTTGCGAATTGCCACGCCGGTTGCTCTGTTGAGGAGCCATGATGCGTTCGGGTGGTATGCACTGTTTAACTTGCCCAGCACGTCGAAGGTAGCGGTCAGCAACTCACTCGCGTAAGTGTCCGACCCAGCGGCCACGCCGGTCACGCCCGCCCCGGTGTTGCCGATGATCCCCTGCGGCTCGCCGGTCCCGCTCCCAGTCGCGTATTTGGCACCCTCATACATCTGAAGGGCCAAGACTAGGTCGGTAATGGCGAATTGCTGGAAGGACTGCACATCTTGCGCCAGCTCCCAGCTAATCGTGTGCGCCGCGCCGCCCATGAATGCCGACAATTCAAATTGTTCCAAGGTCGGATCGACTTCGGAAAAATAGTTGTCGGACGCTCCGCTTTCCGCCTTACCCGTTGCCGTGCCGAAGCTGGCAGCGCGCGGAATTTTCATGTTTGCCACGGTTGGAATCACTTGCGCCACAGTTCTGATTCCCATTTCGACCGGAGCCAGTGGCACCGGCTGACCTTCAATGAGAATCGGGACCGTGAAGCCGCCCGCCGCGTCACTGCCTTCATACAAAGCCGCTCCGACTTTCAACCCGTTGCTACCAAGCCAGGCGTAAAAATCGGACTCGTACTCCGCCGAAAGCACCCGCTGCGGTTCGCTGTGATAGTGGCGCTTGCCGTCCACCACCACACCGCTGTCGGTCACACGGATTGTGGTCTGTGCTTCCCGCTGCGCGATTTTCGGGGTAAGTGCATTGACCGTTGTCATGCACACCTCAAAATCCGCTTCCTCCGTATCGGTCATCGGACGCCCGGCACTTTCTGCCGCCGCCACAAGGGCCTCGGCTTTCTGTTGCGCGTGATGACGCTGTTTCAACATGTCCCTAAGGTTCTCTCGGGGACCTCGGATTGCATCGTATAGAGTTGCCATATTCCGTTTCCTTTTTAGGCCCATGGGCCAAGTACCGGGTCTCCCCGGTTTGCTGTTTCGCGCCTAACATCCCCGTTGTAGAGGCAGCTAACGCGATACGTGGACTCACGGCGTCTCCCGCGAGCAGCACTTAAAATTGTGGTCCGGCCTTATGGGAACCGGAGAATAAACTGCGTTGTATCGTGCGCCTGTATCCCCGATGCGGGGTGAGCTAGCGCCGTGTACTGTGGCCCCGATGTGGGGCAGCTCTAAAATCGTGGCGGGTGGAAACGCACCCGCCGTGCCTCGGTGAACAGACTGCTACTTCACCGGGCTTAAACTTTTTCATCCGCGCGTATCCGGGAGCTGATACAGACGCTCTAACCAGCCCGCGCCGTCTGTGCTTGTCGTTTCCGGCTCTTCCTGCTTGAGTTGGGCCGCGACGAATGCTCCATATGCGTCCGCTGCACACAGCATTGTGAAAAAAGACTCCTGGAATGGCTCATACGCTACGACTGGTTGCCCGTCACGATAACTGCATATCCCCGCAAAAACGTATCCGCACCGCGCCATGATCCCCCGGCACTCGTCACCAATCGGGAGGTCGCAGACGGGGACGAGCATAAAATTGCGCCCTACGCCGAAGACCAGGCAGACAAAGCGGCTCCCGCGTATCACCGAGGTCACGCGCTCCAGTGTCGTTTCGTAATCCATCGTGCCCCTTTCTGCGCAGGCATAAAACCTATAGTTTGTCAAGCTAAATCTTTCTCGCCCTTCATTGAATCGCCGGTGCATACTCCCCGGCGTCCGTATTCAAAAACTCATGCAACCGCTCAATCTCTTTCCACGCGGCAATCAATTCCTTTGCGCGCTCTTCGTTGCCGCCGTGGTCTGGGTGGAGTTCTTTCAACGCCGTGCGGAATGCTGCCTTGAGCGCAGCGTAGGGTAGAAGGCTGGCAAAGTGCGCTACAGGGTCCGAATCTGTCTGCCCTTGTCGAGCAGCCGCGCGTCCGTCACCCCAGCCGCGCGAGTAAGCGGCGCTGCGAGTGTCGCCCTGTCTACGTGCGCTCTGTTTTGCAGCGGTACTATCCGATGCGGGGCGAAGCCCCACGCGCACCTCATGGTCACGGACCCATTCCCGAACGCGGCGGGGTTTATATCCGCGCGCGATACATTCACGCTGGAAAGTGCCGTGCCCGAACTGCGGCGGTTGCTGCCGCTCTCTCGTTCGCTGTAAAGGCAGCGCAATTGATACAACAACTTCCCGCGCTCTGCGTCACGCGCTGCGCGCTCAATCGAAGTGCCGTCAGAGAGCCTCAAGCTTGGCTCCCAAAGGCGTCTCTCTGCGTCCGGTGTCGCAGTTCGGTGTAGTCTCTTTTTCTACGGCCATTTATCTAGTCCCCTTTTATCAACGCTCAGTTTAGACGGCCCCGCAAAAGGGTGTCAATGACATAATCTTGTCCGTGGTGGGGGAGGGGCTAAGCGCGTTGACGGAGGACGGGCGTGTACTTGACCATAATGCATAAAGTCCTCCCGATTGCGTGCCGCTCAAAGCTGGTGACGGCGTCAGGGGAGGTCTCGTCGTCGATCTAGGTATCTTCTTTTGATGAATCGGGCGATGTGCGGCGTGCTTCGGATGTTGTATTTTGTCTTTGTCATCATTTTGGTGAAGATGATCTTGCAAGGCTTCGGTGGCTTCAAGCCTCTTATCAATGTCTCGTCTTTCATCATGCGCCACTCGGGTGTGCTTCTCAAAACGGCTACACCTCTTTGCGCGGTCTCTTCGGGAGTGCGGAGGTTTTGATTTTCGAGTAACTCATGCACAAAGTGTACCACGTAAACGGTTGACGAGTTAAAGTGTCTTTATTTGTTGCCCCGGCAGGAATCGAACCTGCATCCCCCGGTAAAGGCTTGTCCTGGTGCCCTGTCCGTTGCACCACAGCAGTGTCAGACTCCGCCTAATGCAAAGACACAACTGGAGTTTCGCTTCACAGGCGGGGTTTGTCGCGGTAGTTACCTGAATTATTTTGTGCGCTCTATCCAGGCGCGCGCATATAATCCGCGCTGAGGGGATGGCCGCCTGTTGCAGCCAACCCCGTGCTCCGAGCGCCTATTTCTTCCACGTGGCCGAACAAGCGAGTCCAAGCGGTCTTGCCGTCCCTTCACCCACTTCGCTAATGGCGCTCCGTAGTGGTCACGCTCTTGTGGCCGAGCAATTTTGACACGTGCTCCAGCGGGACACCCTTTTGCAGTAAGTCCACCGCGAAGGTAGCGCGGAGCCGGTGGCTAATCATGTGCCCTTCACTCTCGATTCCCGCGTCATCAAACGCCTTCGGTTATCTGCTCGCCCATGTACCCGGCCTGCCGGTATTCGGAAGAGTCACCCTTCAGCCGATTCCAGAAAACGTAAACCTCGCTGCCGTTGAGCACCGCTAGCACTTGCTCTGCAACATCCTTGGGAATCGGAATGTAGAGCGGTTCGCCGGTCTTCGTGCGGTCACGGATAATCTTGTATATGTCCTTTCCCTTGTCAAAGTGCAGGTCCGTGCGCTTCAGCGTGGACGCGTCCCGGATGGCAAGGCCGGACCAACGCATCAGCTCTATGAGGGTGCGCGTCTTGCCCGTGGCGTGCCTTCAGCACCTTGGCGTATTCCTTTTCCGTGAGTGGCAACGTCTCCGGGGCGTCAATTTTGATAGTGGACAGTTTGGGAATGCGGTCAATCCATCCCGCGTTGTAGCAGAATCGGAGGAAGTGATTGAGGTGCTTCTGCACCGTGGCGCGGCTGTAGGAAGACTTGTAAACCGGCGTCCAGGTAGCGCGGAGAGCAATCAGGTTGTCAATCGTGAGGGCTTGGGTCACTGTCAACAAGCCGCGTGTTTCGGAGAAATCACGGAGCCTCCGTCAGCTCGCGCGTGTACATGGCGCGGACACGCGGCTTGACTCCTTGCGCGGCTTTGTTGGCGTCAAAGGTCTCTATCGCCTGTACGAGTAACAGGCCGTCCGCCGTTGCTTCAGGCTTGCGGCCCGCTAATTGGTCCTCTAGCTGCCGCTTCATGCTCTTCGGCCTCTGCCCATGACCGCGCTCCGGTCTTTCTGCGGAACTGCCGCCCGTTCTGAGTCCAGCGGAGATGTTTCTTGCAATCGCAACGCTTGGTAAACTCATCCCCAGCGTATTTGCAGTCTGCTGAGTGCCGGACAAAAATGGTGATGACGGGCGTGACCATGAAAACCTCGCTTTCAGTCTTACAGGGTCACAGTAGCACAGTTTTAGCACAAAAAGAAAGGACTCTTTGGTAACATGGCTGAAATCAATAGGATGGACGCTGGATGGAGATTGCTAACTGAGTTCACCCAGTCGGAAAGTCTTCGCAAACATGCGCTGGCCGTCGAAGCGTGCATGCGCGCCTACGCCCGCAAAGCCGGAGGTGACGAAGAATTGTGGGGCGTGGTTGGACTTCTCCACGACTTCGATTACGAAAAATATCCGAGCCTCGAAGAGCATCCCTACAAAGGTTCTGAGATTTTGAAGGAACGGGGCTATTCCGAAGAAATACGCCGCGCCATCCTGTCGCACGCCGAGTACACCGGGGTGGCGCGCGTCTCGCCCATGGAAAAAACCCTCTTCGCCTGCGATGAACTTGCCGGATTCATCACCGCATGCGCCCTGGTCAAGCCGGGAAAATCACTGGGCGAAGTTGAAGCCCCATCCGTCCGGAAGAAAATGAAAGACAAGGCTTTCGCCCGCAACGTTCACCGCGAAGACATGGTCGAGGGTGCTGCCGAATTGGGCGTCGACCTGGAAGAGCATATCGCTTTCTGCATCGCAGCCATGAAAGCGATTGCGCGGGAATTGGGCTTGGATGGGTCGGCAGCCAGGTCCGCCTGAGGCCCGGTCAGATTAAGTTAATCCACCGTCTGTGTCAGCGAAGCGGAACTGCCAACAAAGCTGGCGTTGCCGTTGTACGTCGCCGTGATGGTGTGCGTGCCCCTGGCCAGCGTCGAGGTTTTGAAACTTGCCGCACCTCCGCTCATGTACACAGTCTTCAGGACAGTCGTGCCATCGTAGAACGTCACGTAGCCGGCGGGCGTGCCACTGAACTGCGGCGCCACGCTCGCCGTAAAAGTCACAGACTGCCCAGATTCCGACGGATTCAGCGAGGAAACCACGGTGGTCGTGGTCGTGGCTTTGCTGACCACCTGACTCGTCGTCTTCGAACTGCCGGCAAAGGTTGAGTCGCCGGCGTACACCGCCGTGATCCACCTCGTGCCCGCCCCGAGCGTCGAGATCGGGAAGGTCGCCGTGCCGCCGCTCAGCGTTCCCGTTCCCAGTATGGTCGCGCCTTGCTTGAAGGTGACCGTCTCTCCATCGGGCGGAGTGCCAAAGCTGGAAGTGACCGTTGCGGTGAAGACCACCGTTTGACGATAGACGGACGGATTCGGCGAAGACGAGAGTGTGGTTGTGGTGGCCTTCAGCACGAATTGATTCACTGGGGCTGACGTGCTGCTACTGTAATTGGGGTCACCTTCATAAACTGCCGTGATGCTGTTGGCACCCGGCGGCAATTTTGACGTCGTGTACGTGGCAGAGCCAGCTGTGAGCGACAGCGTCGCCAGAACTGCCGTGCCGTTCAGGTATTTAACTTTTCCCGTGGGTGTGCCAGCCGTTGACGAGACCATCGCCGTAAAGGCAACCGGCTTTCCAGACACCGAAGGATTCATGGACGAAACCAGAGTGGTCGTGGTCGGGGTCATGGCATTGGAGAGTCCAAAGATCTGCAATTGCTGGTTACTGGCCACGAACACCAAGCCATTTGCCACTACCGGAACCAGGTTCGCATTGCCGCCCCGATTCGGCCACGCGCCCGCAGTCCCTTGAAACAGCACCGTCATTGGGCTTCCCGAGTCCGGATCAAAGGCAAACAGAGAAATCGGCGCCCCTGTGGCATTCGTTGGATGGGATATTGCCCAAATGATGGGATTGGCATTTCCGTTCGACGAAATCGTAGTGAAGAATCCTCCATCCTGCCCTCCACCTATCGACGGAGAAGTCGCCACCGTAGTCAGCGCTACTGTGGGCGATGTCTGCACCTTCCAGACGTCCACTACCCTGCCGCCACTGCTCACCACCCGGCCTACTCCATCCACCGGATCCACAAAATAGGACTGGCCGCACCAGCAAGGGCCAATCCCGTATGTCCCCAGTACATTGTTCGTCGTCGGCGAGTACCCGCCGAGATGGTCCTCATTCATCAGAAACATATTTCCCAGCTTGCCCGCTGCCACTGCCAGATGTGGCGTCGGGCCCGGCTGATCGGGCAGCACCAGCACTCCGCCCGAGCCGAAATCCGTATCGTTCAGATCGAGAGTGGCTTGATTCTTCGGCGTGAACAGATCCAGCACCGTCGTCAACGTGGGCGAGACCTTGACCACGCTCTCCTGAATGTTCGTGATCCCGTCGTACGTGGTTCCTGATTTATCCGAGTTCCCGGTCACGAACAGAACGTTGCCCGCATCGTCGGCTGCCGGTCCATACCCCGACATCCAGATTGCTGACAGAAAGAAGGTGTTCGGCGAAGTTGCCTGCTGGTCGAGGAGTTGGTTCGAGGGAAACGGCGCCAGCGATCCCGCCGTCCACCCCAGCAGCCAGCCCCGTGACAGGCTGGGTGCGAAGTCACAGAAGCTGCCAAACCCCGCGTAAACGCTGCCGTTCGCAAGCAACAGCCCCGGCCGCTGACGTTGGTAAGTCGCGTTGAAGTTGAATGTCGTTCCATCGGTCAGCGGGCTTGAAGCCGTGACCAACTGCGGCGCGACCTTGTCGTTCAAGCTCCCCAGATCGAGCGCGTGAAGGTAGTAGGCGGGTCCAGGCTGCAGCGTGTACACCATCACGTACAACGTGTTGCTGCCCAGGTCGATCACCGGCGTCGAAGTGATCCCGACGTTCGGCCCGTTGTTGTTGCAATTCAACGGACGCGGCACTGGCGGTCCGAAATTTGGGTTCAGCAGCACTACTCCTGTGTGAACGTCGATGGCGTACACCGTGTTGTGTTCCGTCGCCACATAAACCACATCGTGCGGGCCCTGAAATTGTCCAGCCGTAATCTGCACGCCCGGCACCACCAGCGGCTGAGCGTCCACCTGGTCGTCGAGCACCACGGTCTGCAGCAAGCCGAACGACGAAGTCGCCACGTTGGCGGGCGTCAGGACCGTTTCATGCTGATTCCATCCGGTACGGTTGTTGTCGTAATGATAGGTAGTGACAGCTGTCTGGCCCGCAGCCAGCAGTGCGCCCGCGCTGACGAAAGCAAGGACGGCAAGTACAGCCGTGCCGCCCATGCGGCAATTTCCATTACGAAGTCCTGGCATGTGCTGGTTCCCCACTTAGTGCTCTCGCTGGTCGCTTCCGGAGGCTTTCGCCGCTCGTCCGATTCCGTTGCACGGAAACCAACGCGCAAACGCTGAAAGCTCTCCCGCGCCTCTCGGGGGAGGAAGGGTTGAGTCGTGCGAGTTTAACCCATCCAGAGGTAGCTGTAAACAACGATTCTTGCTCTTCCCAAACGCATAAATCTTGCGCTGAATGCGCAAACATTCGCAGTTCGCGCATTCTTGGGAGCGATTCATTTCCCTGGCAGCAGCGTGGCGTGGCCGAGAATCAGGTCCCTCCCTGCGGCGAGCTCAGAGTCAGGGTGACAAATTTCGTGGGGGACAAGTTTCGCGGGGACAACTTTAGCGAGGATCTTTAGCGCACTGCATCGGCGAGTTTGCCGCTGGCGATCAACTCCGCGATGAGTCGCACGGTGGAGCGACGGGCGTCTCGCTCGTCCAGCCGGGCGAGGGCGCCGGCTCTCTAACAAAAAACCCTGCCACCCAGGAGATGGCAGGGTAACTTTCAAGGATTCGTCCGCGGTTATTTTCCGTAGAAGGAATCGGCGAAGGCTTGCCCGTTCGGCGTTCCCACGCCGGTCACGTTGTCCCAGCCCTTTTTCGTATGCAAGGCCAGAGGATCGGTGCACGCGGTTCCGTCAAAGTCGGTTTCGGGCAGATCCGCGCAATCGCTGCCGAACGAAATCACCAGCGCAGTGAATTGGAGGTATGGGTAATCCCACAGTGCGCTGACGAAGTTCGGGGCTGCGGCACCACCCATCACCTGGTTCGGGGTGTACTTGTTCGTGCCGGTGGGTTCCTGAATCGAGGCGGTCACATTGTGCTTCGATGTAACCGGAACGATATCGAACACGGTTCCCGCTGGCATTGAGTACATATAGGGAGCGGCCTGACCGAGTTCTGTTCCACCTCCAGCCACGGCTTCTTGGTTGGCGATGGCCCATATTCCGGAGAACATCGGAGTCGCCAGGCTTGTGCCACCCCACACCTGCCACACCTGGGGCGGAACCTGCCCCGGAATGCTGATGACGATCGCAGCTCCAGTGTACGGATCGGCCAGCCACGAGATGTCTGGAAGCTTGCGATATTTGCCACTCAGCAGCTTCTGGTACGACGGCTTGGGGAATCCGCCATAGCAGAGCGGTGGGAAAACGGATTGATCGTTGAAGGCACAGTTGCTGGTGCCTCCACCCGAACCGCCGACAAACCCGAAATCAAGCGGCGGGTCGAAGACGGCTCCCGTCTCGGCGAGCAAGGTCTGGTTGTTTCCCCAACCCGCTTGCCAGGCAATTGAGTTGTCAGGATTCAGCGCCAGACTTACACCCCCAACGGCCGTCGCCCAGGGAGAATCCGCCGGCGCGAGAACCGCTTGAGGAATTCCATCGACGGTAAAGTCGCCGCTATCGCCGGTCGCGAAGTTCATCGAAATCCCAGTGGCAGCGCCCATTTCCGCAATCAGGTTTTCGGTCTGCAGTTCGGTTGTCGCCGTAAGGGATTCGATCGAACCATAGCTGCCCGAGAGCACGTTGCCGAGTCCCAGGTTCACAACATCAAACATGCCCTGGTTCACATCCTGGAAGCTCGCCGAGGGCGGGACCACCAGATTGATGTTGGCGCCCGGCGCGATGGCATGCGCCCACTCCACGTCGAGGTTGATTTCGACCTGATCGTAGGCGATGCAAAAGCTCGGCGCGGTGTAGGTGATGGCGAAATTCGACGAAGTCAGCGGCGGCAGCCCGAACTGCGCCGAGAACGCGTTGGCATCGTCCTGAATTGTAAACGAACCGCACCAGTCGACGATCGCGATGGTTTGGCCCGTACCGTCGTATCCTTCGCCGTACAAGCCGGTCAGATTGTACGCAGTCTGGATCGAGGGCGGCGTATAAGCGCACCCAGCGCTGGTCTGGGTCTGCAGATTCAGTTTGTTGCCCGAATACGTGCCGATTGGCATCGAGCCGTTATTGTTGTTGGAAAACGATTCTTTCTCCGTGCCCGTGAAACACTGCGACGAAAAGAAGTCGGAGGGTGCATTCGCCGTGCTCACCTGGGCCGCAGCGGCCTTGCGGCCACCCAAGGTCGACGGCCGGGCCATCAACGGATGCGTGTACTCGCCCGTATCCAGTCCCGATACCGCGCTCACCAACGCCCCCGCCGCTCCTTCCACGTAAGGGTCGCTGGCATTGGCGCGCATCGTCTTGTCGTTGACCAGGTACTTGTTGAGTTGCACGCGGAACGCTTTTTCCACATCGCCGACTGTGCCTCGCGCTCTCACATAGAAGTTGTTGGGGCCGGTTTTCACGACCTTCAGATTGTGCGCCGCGAAAAACTGCCGTACCGTTTTCGCTTCTTGCGCGGTTGGGGCGAAACGAGCGGCAATGTCTTTCGGTTTCAACCAGTGATGGTAGTTGAGAGAAGTACGATCGTAGAGCGACTGCGTCAGCGCATCGAATTGGCTCTGGTTGTGAAGCTGCAACCAGACGCTTACTTCGATAACCTTCGCTGGGTCCTCGGTTCCAAGATTCTTCGCCGTCGCAACATAGTCCGGTGTGTTGTGGGTTACCAGTTTGCCGCCCACGGTACTGGCCGACAACAGCGCACAACTCATCGCGACTACAACTACGACCGATAGCCATCGAAAACTGACACCTGCATTTGCGGTCTCGTACTTTTTGTTCATTACTCCCTCCCATGGGAGAAGTTACGTGAAGTCCGAACTGAAGGGCCAATGCACTTACGCCGTGCCGGCCGTCCTAATCCAAGACTTCAGAAGTGATGAGTGTTGAGCCATGGACCTGAAGTGTCTCGCTTGAACGCTGGCCCCGTGACGACTCCAGACCCCTGGAGCGAACGCCGCAATGCTAGCCCGTTCTGACGCGGTTGGCAATAAGTTCGTGAGATTTGTTTTGCTTGCAGCCCTCAATGTGTGCACTATTTTGCGCAGTGCCCGGCAGAAGTGTTTTGTTGGATAATCATCGAGCCACCGCAGCCAGCTTGCCACTGGTGATCAATTCCGCGATGCGCGCGAAATCGTGGTACATCACGCGATCCTTCTGCATGGTCGCGCACACCGCGCGGATCTCGGCGTGCGCCTGCTGCAATGGCTTGGAAGTCTTGAGCGGCGCGAGGAAGTCAATCGCCTGCGCCGCCGCCATGGCCTCGATGGCCAGCGTGTTGCGCGTGTTCTCCACCACCCTCTTCAGCTTGTTCGCAGCGGTCATGCCCATGGAAACGAAGTCTTCCTTATTCCCAGACGTCGTAATCGAATCGACCGACGCGGGATGGGCCAGCACCTTGTTCTCACTCACCAGCGCGGCGGCGGTGACTTGCGGCATCATGAAGCCGGAGTTCATTCCCGCACCGGGAGCGAGAAATGGCGGCAGCCCTTCGCTGAGCGCGGGGTTCACCATACGCTCCAGCCGCCGCTCGCTGATGCCGGCGAGCGCGCTCAAGGCAATCGCTAGAAAGTCGAGCGCGAAGGCGAGCGGCTGGCCGTGAAAGTTGCCGCCAGAAAGAACGTCGCCTTCTCCGTCCATCCCCTTCTGATTCTTCACGAATACCAGCGGATTATCGACCGCCGAGTTCATTTCGGTCTCAAACACCGCGCGGCAATGGGCCAGCGTGTCGCGTACCGCGCCATGCACCTGCGGGATGCAGCGTAACGAATAGGCATCCTGCACGCGGCCGCAGTCGCTGTGCGACTGGCGGATTTCGCTCACTTCGAGCAGACGGCGCAGATTGGCGGCGGTCTTGATTTGTCCGGCATGGGGCCGCGCCTTCTGAATGCGCTCGTCGAAGGCGACGTTGGTTCCCTTGAGCGCATCGCACGTCATGGCACCGATGACGTCGGCGCTATCGACCAGCGTCTCGGCGTCGAGCAGCATAAGGGTACCGACCGCCAGCATGGCTTGGGTGCCATTGATGAGTGACACGGCCTCCTTCGCTTCGAGCACCAGCGGCTTGATTTGCGCGCGCTTCAGAGCTTCACCGCTCGGGATGCGCGCGCCTCTTTCGGCTTCGTTCAAGCACTCGCCTTCGCCGATCAATGCCAGCGCCAGGTGCGCCAGTGGCGCAAGATCGCCGCTCGCGCCCACGCTTCCCTGCGACGGGACCATCGGGGTCGCGCCGCGATTGAGCATCTCGCAGAGAGTGTCGATGACGATGGCGCGCACTCCCGAGTTGCCTTTTGATAGCGAGTTGGCGCGCAGCAGCATCATGGCGCGCGTGTCGGCGATCGAGAGCGGTGAGCCCACGCCGACGGCGTGCGAACGCACCAGGTTGACTTGCAACTCGCGGATCTGATCGCCAACGATGTGGACATCGCTCAGCTTGCCGACGCCCGTCGTGATCGCGTAGGAAATTTTGTTGTTGGCGACGAGCGCGTCGACGACGGCGCGGGCGCGGTTGACGGCCTCGCGTGCGTCGGGATCGAGCAATACGGGCCGCCTTTCGGCGGCGACTTCACGCACCGCCTCGAGGGTGAGATCGTTTCCGTTAATGTGCAGAGCTTTCAAGAGCAGTTCCCGGTTCTTAGATTTCTCGGTTCGAATTTCTACTTTCCCTGTAAGACCACTTTGAACGGATACAACGTAGCTGTCATCAGGCTTTTCTTTACAGCGGGATCGTCGTTCATGATCCGGCGCGCCGCGTCTTCGGATTCGGCGCGGAAGACCGCCAGCCCCATCGCATTGTCGTCGATATTCAGGGTGCGGCCCACGAAAATTATGACGCCTTGCGCGTGGAGGTTCTGGAGATGGGCAAAGTGTTCGGCCACGATGGCCTGCTCCGATTCGGTCGGGCCAGTGCGGAGCATGTCTCCGCGCACAAGTTGCAGCTTGTAGAGGAATTCTTGCATCGGACCTTTCGTTCCTATTTCCCCGCTGCGGCGCGAAACACATTCATATACTTTTCCGGCAGCGTTCGAGGCTTCATTTTCGCATTGGCGACGATGTGCGTGGTCTCGCCTTCGGCCAGCAACTCGCCCGTATCGGCCCTGCGAAGTTCGTATCCGAAGTGGATCACTTTCTCCCGCACGTGTTTCAGATAGGTGCGCACCACGACCTCGTCATCATAGTGTACCGGAGCCTTGTAGCGGCAGCGGGCATCGACTACGGCGATAAAGCAATCGTCTTCGCGCTCCATGTCTTTATAGCTGAAGCCAAGCTGGCGGAGGAGTTCGACCCGCCCCACTTCAAACCAGATGAAATGGTTGGCGTGATAGACGACGCCCATCTGGTCGGTTTCAGCATAGCGGACGCGAATGCGAGTTTCATTCACCGTCTTGTTTAGATTTGCAGACATCGATGTACGCGGGTGGCTCATCGGCCCGTCCACTTTGGCTTGCGTTTTTCGAGGAAGGACTCGATGCCCTCGCGAAAATCGGCGCTCTCGCGGATACTGGCATTTTCGCGGATGGCGGCTTCAATTTGCGAATCGAGTTCCGCGCGAGCGTGATCGGTCAGCAGGCGCTTGGTGTAGAGAAGAGAGAGGGGACTGTTCTCCGCCAATTGCTTTGCCAGTTCGCGGGCGCGGTCGAGCAACTTTTCCGCAGGAACAACTTCGTTGATGAGGCCCAGTTTCAGGGCTTCCGGCGCGTCGAAGATGCGGCCGGTCAGCAGCAGGTCGCGAGCGATTTTTTCGCCGACCTGGCGCAGCAGGAACGTCGAGACGATGGCGGGTACGAATCCGATCCGCACCTCGGTGTAGCCAAACTTGGCGTCCGGCACGGCGAGGGTGAAATCGCAGAGCAGGGCGAGTCCCGTGCCGCCCGCGATAGCCGCGCCGTTGACCGCGGCGATCGTTGGCTTGGGGAATTCATAGAGCGAACGAAACAAGGCGACCATAGTTCGCGAGTCTTCCAGATTTTGCTCGGGCGTGCGGCCGATCAGTCCTTTAAGAGTGTCGAGGTCGAGGCCGGAGCAGAAGGCCTTCCCTGCCCCGGTAAGGATCAGGATGCCGGCGGAAGAGTTTCTCACTTCTTCCAGAGCGCGAATCAGATCGGCAATGAGTTCGTAGCTGACGGCATTGCGCTTGTCGGGGCGGTTGAGGGTGAGGGTGGCGATATTGGAGTCGAAGGCGAGTTGTAGTGTTTTGTAAGTCATTCGTAAGCCTGGGATGGGCGTTTGAGCACGGGTTTTTAGTTTCTCGTCCTGACCAAAGAACTTGTCATCCTGAGCGAAGCGAAGGACCTGCTTTCCGTCGAACCATGAAGCGCTCAAGTCTTCCCACGTTGGGTTCTCTGCTTCAATCAGCGCAATCTTCTTCCGCCGCAGCCAGCCCTTAATCGACTTTTCGCGGGCAATGGCATTGCCGACATATTTGAATATTTCATAGTAAACGAGACGATGGACTTTGTAATCGCTGGTGAAACCGGGATGGACGTCGTTCTTGTGCTCCCAGGTGCGGCGGTAGATGTCGTCGGTGATGCCGGTGTACAGAACTCGCGACTTGCTGGAGAGCATGTAAACGTAGAAATTGCGCATGGGGAAAGCAGTCCCTAGCTTCGTTCAGGATGACAAGTTTAAGAGGGATTGGATGTGCGAGGAGTCACAGTGAGTTTGTGCGATTACGCCGGCCGTTCAACAGCGCTCCCGACCTTGCATCTGCCGCGGCGACGCGGGCGGACAGCAGGTCCTTCGCTTCGCTCAGGATGACAATTCCATTTATGGTATGTGGGCTAGGGCATGAGAGAGGCTTTGTACCTGGCGCCTATTTCTGCGTTCGCGCGCACGAGGGCGTCCAGCGACTGCAACGGCGGCAACTGCGCCCCGCGTTTGCGCAGGGTTTCGATTACTGTTTCGGTCGGAATATTCCCCACCAGATCGTCCTGCGCGAAGGGGCATCCGCCCAGGCCGCCGATAGCGGAATCGAAGCGGCGGCAACCGGCATCGTAAGCTGCGGCGATTTTGGCGGCGGCCTGGTCGGGGCGGCTATGCAGGTGGACTCCGATTTCCAGGTAGTCGTACTTCGCCATCACGGCGGAGACGACTTCTTGAATTTTCTCCGGCGGCGCTACGCCTACGGTATCGGCTAGCGAGATCATGCGAATCTCCTGCAACTCAAGTAAGCCCACGGCTTCGACAACCTCATCTACAGCCCACGGGTCGCCGTAAGGATTGCCGAAGGCCATCGAGATATAGACGATGGTTTCGAGACCGGCTTCATCGGTTTTCTTCTCGATCTTCTCCAGTTCCTCGATCGCGTCTTCCAGAGTCTGTCGCTGATTATTCTGCAAGAAAGTCGGCGAGATCGAGTACGGGAAACCCAGCGTGCGCACGGCGTCGGTCGCAATCGCCCGCTGCGCGCCTTTTTCGTTGACCACGATGCCGATGATTTCCACGTCGTCGGACGGGTCGAGTTCCTTCAAAACTTCTTCGGAGTCGGCCATCTGAGGGACGGCATTGGGAGAAACGAAGCTGACAGCATCAATGTGCTTGAAGCCGGCGGAGATCAAGGCTTGGAGGTAGTTGGTCTTCAGATCGGCAGGGACCTGGCCTTTGAGGCCTTGCCAGGCATCGCGGGGACACTCGATCAATTTGACGGAATCAGCAGTTGGCATTCAGCACTTAGCATCCAGCACTCAACAAATCATCTTGTCATCCTGAGCGAAGCGAAGGACCTGCTTTCCTCCGCTCAAAGCAATATCACGTTTGCAGCACTCCAACCTTGAACTCCGGCACGTCCGGATTAAGCGATGCCGCTTCCAGCGCCTGCGTGACCGCCAGCCGCGTTTCCATCGGGTCGATAATCCTGTCGATCCAGAGACGTGCAGCTCCATAACGGGGGTCAGTCTGCTCGTCGTAGGTTCTCTTGGTTGAGTCGAACAGCTCTTTTCTTTCTTCGTCGCTCAGTTTCTTGCCGCTGCGCTCCAGTTGTTTCACTTTGATTTCTACCAACGTGCCGGCGGCGGCGTCTCCGCTCATCACTGCATATTTCGCGGTGGGCCAGGCGAAGACGAAGCGCGGATCGTAGGCTTTGCCGCACATGGCGTAGTGTCCGGCACCGAAAGAACCGCCTACGATCACGGTAATTTTGGGCACGACGGAGTTTGACACCGCATTCACCATTTTCGCTCCGGCTTTGATGATGCCGGTCCACTCGGCATCGCGCCCTACCATGAAGCCGTTGACGTCGTGGAAGAACACGAGCGGGATCAGGTTCTGATTGCAGTCCATGATGAAGCGGGCGGCCTTTTCGGCGGACTCGGTATAGATGACGCCGCCGAATTCGATGCGCTTGTGGCCTTCGTGGTCGGTCTGGTGCGCGTGGAGTTTCTGGTTGGCTACGATGCCGACGGCGAAGCCTCCGATGCGCGCGTAGCCACAGATCAAGGTTTTGCCGTATTCGGGCTTGTATTCGTCGAAGCGGCTTTCATCCACGATGCGGGCGAGAATTTCTTTCATGTCGTAGGGGCGCGCGGACGAAGCGTCGTAGGCACCGTAGATTTCTTCGGCCGGCATCGCCGGATCCGCGGGCTGTTTGCGATCCCAGACGGATTGGCGGCGGTATCCCCACTTCTCTATGA
This sequence comes from uncultured Acidobacteriaceae bacterium, assembly GCA_963712295.1. Taxonomy (GTDB): domain Bacteria; phylum Acidobacteriota; class Terriglobia; order Terriglobales; family Acidobacteriaceae; genus Acidiflorens. The sequence goes on along the minus strand of CAVQHM010000013.1, from coordinate 70,740 downwards.
GCGAGCGGATGCGGCCGAGACAGGCTTCGTCGTTCGGTTCGCGGAAGTCGACGGTGCCGCTGATGGCGGAGTGCATGGCGGCTCCGCCTAATTCTTCGGCGGACACTTTCTGGCCGATGGCGGCTTGCACGAGCGCGGGGCCGGCGAGGAAAAGGCCGCTGCCGTCGGTCATGAGAACGTGGTCGCACATCACGGGAAGATATCCGCCTCCGGCGACGCACATGCCCATGATGGCCGCAATTTGCGGGATGCCCATGGCCGACATGACTGCATTGTTGCGGAAGACGCGGCCAAAATCGTCGGTATCGGGGAAGACGTCTTCTTGCAGCGGAAGGAAGACTCCGGCGGAGTCGACGAGGTAGATGGTCGGGATGCGATTTTCGAGGGCGATGTTTTGGGCGCGGAGGACCTTCTTGGTGGTCATGGGGAAGAAGGCGCCGGCTTTGACGGTGGCGTCGTTCACGATGAGCATGACCATGCGGCTGTGGATGCGGGCGAGCCCGGTGATGACGCCGGCGGCGGGAGCGCCGCCCCATTCTTCATACATTTTGTACGCCGCGTAGACACCAAGTTCGAAGAAAGAACCTGGATCGGCGAGCAGATGGATGCGCTCGCGGGCGGTGAGGCGCGATTTGGCGTGCTGGCTTTCGATGGCTTTCGGGCCACCGCCTTCGCGGATTTCTTCCTCTTCGTTGCGGACCTGGGCGACCAGGTCGGCGAGTGAGCGCATGTTCGATTCGAAGCGGAGAGAGCTGGCGTCAAGCTTGGTGGGGATGACGTTGTCGACGGAGAGAGCCGTGGAATCGGTACGTTCAGGCATGAGGGCTGAGTTCCAAACTCCTTGCGAAACTACTTACTATACCAGCGAGGTGAAGGGCAGGGCGCGTTGATTCAGAGCGCGCCGGAGGGCCTCCGCAACGGGATTGCCGGCGATTGCATCCACCAATCCAATTTCCTGGGCGCGGGCGGCGGAGACTTTTTCCGCGGCGGTGAATAGCTCCAGCGCTCTTCCCTTTCCGATCAGGAGCGGCAAGCGTTGCGTTCCTCCCCATCCGGTCATGAGGCCGAGAGCGGCGCCGCGATGTCCGAAGACGGCGTGGGGAGCGGCGATTCTGCGGTGACAGGCGAGCGCGAGATCGAGGCCTCCGCCCATGCAGTGGCCTTCGACGGCGGCGATGACGGGCGCGGGATGGCTGGCGACTGCGTTCATCAGGGTTTGTCCCATGACCGAGAACTCGTAGGCTTCGGGGCCGGTGAGCGCGGCAATTTCGTTCAGGTCGGCGCCTACCGAAAAGAATTGGCGATTGCCGGCGATGATCAGGGGGCGGAATTGCTGCTTCAAATCGTTGACGGCGGCGGTTAGTGCGAGCACGCAGGCGCGGGTGAGGCGGTTGGTGCCGTCGGGCGAAATGAGACGGAGGATGCATACCGCGCCGTCGGACTCGATTTGGAAGAAGGGCGAAGTCACCGAAACATAATGCACTATTGAACAAGTAAAAGGCGCGGCCTTCGTTAAAGCGCGCGAAGAACAGCAGGTCCTTCCCCTTCGCTACGCTCAGGGTCAGGATGACATATTTGTGGGGTGGGCGTATTTGGGTCGTGGACGATCGGTTCGCAAACTAAACGGCTGGCACGCTCTGCGGCTTTACGTGCTCGCGGATGAACTTCACGATGTCGTCCATGGGGGTGCCGGGCTGGAAGATGGCGGCCACGCCGATCTTCTTGAGGCCTTCGATATCCTGATCGGGAATGATGCCGCCGACCAGCACGAGCACATCATCCATTTTGTTTTGCTTGAGCAGGTCCATCACGCGCGGAACGATCGCGTTGTGCGCGCCCGAAAGAATCGAGAGCCCGATGACCTGCACGTCTTCCTGGAGCGAGGCGCTGACGACCATCTCCGGGGTCTGGCGCAGGCCGGTGTAGATGACCTCCATGCCGGCATCGCGGAGGGCGCGCGCAATCACTTTGGCGCCGCGGTCGTGGCCGTCGAGGCCGGGCTTCGCTACCAGGACGCGGATTTTCTGATCAGGCATCGACAACATTTAACCACAGAGGACACAGAGGAGCACAGGGGAAAGCGGCGGCAGTCGGCAGGACGGGCGAGTCGCCCGTCCCCACACGCCCTTCCCTCCACGATCACGGCTTCACTCCAAGCTGCCAGAACAGGAACGAATACATGTCGGTGCTCTCTTCGATCTGCTTGGTGACGGGCTTACCCTGGCCGTGCCCGGCTTTGGTTTCGATGCGCAACAGTATCGGCTTGTCTTTGCTCGCGCCATTCTTGGCTTCGGCTTGCATGAGCGCGGCCATTTTCTTGGCGTGCATGGGGTCGACTCGCGTATCGGTATCTCCCGTCGTAAATAGGATGGCGGGATACTCCTGCCCCGGCTTCACGTGATGATACGGGGAGTACGCATAGAGCCATTCGAACTGCTTGGCGTCATCGGCGGAGCCGTATTCCGGGATCCAAAGCTTTGCGATCTGGAAATTCTGATAGCGCAGCATGTCGAGCAGCGGCACCTGGCAGACCACCGCGCGGAACAGATCCGGCCGCTGCGTGATCATCGCGCCCATGAGCAGGCCACCGTTGGAACCACCTTGAATGGCAAGGTGATCCTTATCGGTGTATTTCTGCGCAATGAGATATTCAGCGGCAGCGATGAAGTCATCAAAGACGTTCTGTTTTTTGTCGAGCATGCCGGCCCGATGCCAGTCTTCGCCAAACTCGGCGCCGCCGCGCAGGTTGGCGACCGCGAAAATGCCGCCGTGCTCCATCCAGAGATAGGCGCTGCGGTTGAAATTCGGCGTCTCCGAGACGTTAAAACCGCCGTAGCCGGTCAGCAGGGTTGGATTCTTGCCGTTCTTCTCGATTCCCTTTTTGCTGACGACAAACATCGGGATTTTTGTGCCATCTTTCGACTTGTACCAAACCTGCTGCACGTCATACACGAAAGGATCGATGGAAGGCGCGTCGACCTTAGCCCAGAGCGCGCCGTTTACGGCGGTCCTATCGACCTTGGTCAAGTCGGCGCGGTAGATCGAGGGTGGCACGGTGAAGGACAGAAATCCGAAAAAGATTTCGTCGCGGTCATACCGGCCGGAGACGCTGAAAACCGTTCCGAGGGCGGGCAGCGGAATGTCGGCCAGTTTCTTGCCGTCGAGCCCGAACAGTTTCAACTCGGAAGTTGCGTTGTGCTCGTACTCCGCCAGGAGCTTGCCGCCGGTTACGCTCGCGTTCTGTAAGACAGCGTCGGACTGGGGGATTATTTCCTTCCAGTTTTCGCGCTTGGGATTGGCCGCGTCAGCGACAAAAACGCGATAGTGGGGTGCATCTTCATTGGTGGTGATGTAGAGTTTGCCCGCAAAGAAGTCGGCGCCGTAAAGAAAATCTTTTCCCGTTGTAATCTCGAGCGGAGGATCCATCGAAGTGAGATCCTTCAGAAACATTTCGGTTTTCGTCCAGCCTTGTCCCTCGTCGATCAACAGCCAGCGTCCGTCTTCCGACAAGGTGACATCGGGCCACCACTCCGGGTTGCGGCCTTCGCCGAAAATCAGCGGGTCTTTTGCTGAATCGGTGCCGAGGGCGTGATAGAACACGTGCCGGTTATAGACCTCCTGCCCCTCGGGAACCTCTCCCTTCTTGGGATAGCGGGTGTAGAAGAATCCGGAATTGTCGTGCTTCCAAGCAAGGCTGGCGGCCCTTGTCCGTTCAATGGAATCGGGCAGCAGTTTGCCGCTGTTGGTCTCGATCACGCGGAGCGTGCTGACCTCGGAACCGCTCGGTGAAGTCCCGTAGGCCACGTACTTGCCGTCCTCCGACGCATACCACCAGTCGAGGGCAACGGTTCCGTCGGCCGCGAGCTGGTTGACGTCGAGGAGCACACGGTCTTCATTGTTGAAGGCGCCGTTCAGTCCCTCACGCACATAAAGGACAGGCTGGTTCTGGCCGCCTTCGCGACGGGTATGGAAATAGTACTTACCCCCCATCTGCGGGACTCCGACGGTGCCAATCTCAAGCAGTTGCGAGAGACGCGCATTGATCTTGTCGCGCCCGGGCAGCGGGTCGAGGATGGAACGCGTGTAGCTGAGTTCCTGCTCGACGTAGAGCTGGGTGTCGGGATCGTTCGGATTCTCGAGATAGCGGTAGGGATCGACGATCTTGTGACCCTGAACCGTGTCCTCGACCGGGGCAACTTTGGCTTTCGGCGGACCGGCCGGGGCGGAAGGAACTGAGGAATCGCCGGGCCGGGGATCCTCCGCCGAGACCATGGCAACCAGACCGATGAGAAGAATCAGGAACACAATCAACAGACGCGAACCTCCCGGCATAAACACCTCGCTCTGGTTGTGGACGACACGCCGAGGATTAGGTTAGCAGAATCGCGGGCGCCCGCTGCCGGCGCGAGGTGCCCGCGGCGCGAGTTTCCAATCCGGAGCAGCCTCTGATATGATTTTTGTGGACCCTGTAAGCACGCATCGAAGCGTGCTCCCACTCCTCAGTAGCTCAATGGCAGAGCATCCGGCTGTTAACCGGAGGGTTGTAGGTTCGAGTCCTACCTGAGGAGCCATTCTTTTGCCCGCATAAAACCTAAGTAACTTGACTTCCTCTCCGAATTGTCCCTACGATTGTCCCTAATCTCCTCGGACAGGAGAACCGTGACATTCACAATTTTTCGGCGTCACAACAGGGAAAACTGCGACAGCAAGAACCGCTACGACCCGCGATGCGGGTGCCCATTGCATGTGCAATTCGTGTGGAAAAACGGAGATGCGGTGTTCGAGGGCAAGAAACTCACTTACCAAAACAAATGGTCTTTGGGCACCCGAAGCTGGTCTGAGGCGCAGTCCAATAAGAAGGATTTGGAGAAGCGGCTGAAGGATTTCGCCGAAGGAAAAGTAGTGCCCAAAGGCATGACCATCGAAGCAGCATTACAGGAGTGGTACGAATTCCGTGACCAGAATGACTTGGACAATACCAAGGCAAAACTGATGGGCGGCAAGCTCGTGGAGTGGTGCGAGAAAAACAACATTCTGCTCCTGACCGCTCTCACCACCGACAAAGTCATCAAATGGCGTCTGACGCTGCCGTTCCGTAGCGGGGACAGCAGCAGCTTGAGCGTCCACTGGTCTGTCATTGGTGGATTCTTTTCGTGGGCTGCGGGGATGGGCTACATCGAGAAGTCTCCAATCCCGAACCCCAAGATGAATCCACTGTTTCGCATCCGCTACGAGAAGGCGGAAGTTAAGCCGCCAACCAAGAAGCAAGTCGAGAAGATTCTGGCGACCGCCACGGGGCAAGTCCGGCTCCTGTGCCAGTTGATGCGTGAGACAGCAATGGCGCTGGTCGATGCCATAAAGTACGGGATGTCGCAGGAGGACGCCGAGAAATACGGGCTGTCGAAGCCGGAGCGTCGTCCAGTGATTCAGGACAGGGTCATTCGTGGCAACCGCACCAAGACCAACGAACGCTACCGGGTGCGGATCAGCGAGTCATTAGCGAAGCAGCTTGAGGCTCTGGGTGAACCTGCGTTCCCCGGCACATATACCCAGTGGCGTGAGCGGGTCAACAAAGTCATCAAGGAAGCAGGTGTCAAGACGACGCCGCATGGCTTCAGGCACTACAGAATCACTGAGTGGCTTTCGGCTGGTGTGCATGTTGAGGATGTGGCGGACATGGTGGGCACATCGCCCCAGCCGAGATTCGCAAGACGTACCGTCACTGGATTAAGGAAGCTGAAGACCGCTTGGACGAAGTACAGCGTGAGGCGTGGAAGAAGATGGGGCTGGACGAGAACGGGAACCCAAAGGAGCATCAAGTGCAGTAAGCTACGTCGATTCTCACCTTCCAGCACGAGGCATCGACAACCTGACCTTCAGGCACGGAACCGTGCGCGTCGATCCAGTTGCGCCGTCGCCGACCGTATGCCGTTGACGGGTTGGCGATCTCCTCGCAGTCGCCGTGTTGCTTTGTCGGTGCGAACTTTCCCATCGTGAACCGGGTCGTCCTCCCTACGCTGACTTTTTCTGGGCAGCCTTTACCCTCGCCCAACGCGCCCGCTGCGCTGCCGCAATTTTCCTGCGAGCGGCGGCTGACATGGTCTTCTTCTTGGGCATGGCGACAACGTTCGGCTTCTGCCCGCCGTTCCTCCGCAACTTTGCCCATCGTGCTCTCTGGGCAGCCGCGATCCTCGCCCTTCCTGCTGCTGAAATCTTGCGCCTAATTCCAGTTCGTCTTCCGTATGAGCCGCCATTGAGAGCGGCGAGTGCCGCGTCAAGGTGCTGGACAGTTCGCGCAGCCTGTCCCGTTCCTTCCTCAACTGCTGGACAACACCAGCCAAGTTAGCCATTCGAATTCTCCTCGCCGGGGATTGTACCAAGTCGAGGCATGACCTCCCTCACCGCGTCTCCCGATCCAGCCACTTCTCGACGCGCACCGGACGCCACTCTTCCAGAGCCCGCAGCAATTCCGCAACAGAATTCCTCGCCAACACGAGTCCTCGGTTCTCCGATCTTCAAGAATCGTTCCTGAACGGCATGGTCGAACATCGCCAGCAGCGGCGAGTAGTATCCCAGTACGTTCAGGATGCCGCAGGGCTTCGCATGCAGTCCGAGTTGAGACCAAGTGACCACCTTGCAGAACTCCTCCAGCGTCCCGAACCCTCCCGGCATCGCGATGAACGCGTCCGACAGGTCCGCCATGAGCGCCTTGCGTTCGTGCATCGAGCGCACGACATGGAGCTTGGTCAGCCCCTTGTGCCCGACCTCTCGCGCGATGAGGCGTTCTGGGATGACTCCCACCGCCTCGCCGCCCGCCGCCAGCACCGCGTCCGCGAGCACGCCCATCAGACCCACATTGCCGCCGCCGTAGACCAGTCCGATGTTCCGCGACGTCCAGTTCCGCGCCCATTTCCTCGGCGGCAGCGCGGTACTCCGGGCGGTTCCCGGCACTGGACCCGCAGAAAACGCAGATTCGTCTCATGGCAGCCATTCTATTGTGTCGCTGCCACAGCCAAAGGGGAGTCTGCGATTTGGGGGCAGGGACTCCCGGCATGCGGCTTGTGGTTTCTGCTACTTCTTCGGATACCCCACCGATTGCGCCAAGATGATTTTCTGCTGCGGCTGCAACTTCAGGGTCTTTGCCAGCGCGGGCTTATCCACGCTCGCCCGCACCACCGTGGCTAGTCCCTCGGAGGCGCAATACAGATAAACGTTCTGTGCGATGAATCCCACATCGGCGGCGGTATACATCTCCGCTTCGGAAGAAGCGGCGTCGCCAGTCTTCGAAAGATCGGAAACATAGACTAGGTTCACAGCCGCATCCTTGACGAAGGACTGCGTGCCCGTAGCCGCCCGGAAGTCGCCCGCCAACACGGGTTCCAGTGCGTTCGTCCTTGGCATCGTAGACATACACGCCTGCCGAAGTTGCCACGTAGATGCTTACTTCCTGCCAGTTCATGGCGGATGGCGCGGTACGACGCCCATCCGGTCGGTTGATTCCGAAAGCCGCCCAGAGCAAGTTCGAAAGCGTCTGCGGCGAGAGTGTGTCCGAACCGAACTCGCGAGTCGATTTACGATCCTTGAGAACTTCCATCAAAGGGCGACCCCCTGTCGTCTGCGGCGGCGGAAGCTGGACAGGCTTGAGCGCCTGCGCTGCGAGCAATAGGAGAGAAACAGACTGTTACCAGCACAAGCCTCAATAGGAACGGTGCTTTGCGTTTCATGGAGAACCTCCTGTGGACTATGGGCGTCAAAATGTTCAATTCTTATTCAACCCGAACTTTCTGCCCATGAGCTTCTGTTTCCATGCTTCCTCGACGCGCTCGATTCCTGTGTCCGAATTAACCACTTCCAAAACCGTCACCTGATAGGCTTGCGTGCCACAACGCCGCAGTTCGACATTTCCCCCGTGTCCGGTTCTGGCGTAGTCGAGGAATCTTCCCCACAGGCTCTCCTCGCCTTTCGCCGAGCCGATGTATTGCTTCCCAGTGTCCTTGCAGACCAGAAGGTAAACTCCCTTAACGGATTTGAGCACTTCCTGCCACGGCAGCGGCACGGTTGCGATCTGGTCGATGTCCCAGCAGAAGTGCGTGAACCCCGGAAACGGCTGCTCTCTCATTTCCTTCCTGATCTCCAAAACTGGCTTGTCTTGGCGGTCGGCGCGTTGCACCCAACTCCTAAAGCCCTTGCCCCAGTCGATAACCAGATGTCCTGCATAGTCAGATAACAGTTCCTCTCGCTGGATGTCGTAAAGGTGAAAGCCTCCCCGCTCGGCTTGGATGACGGGGTCAATAGTGCCGGGCGGTGCCACTCCTAACCCATCCACGTGATACAGACCGACGAAAAGAGTCTCGTCCGCAGGGGTTGCGACAAATGTGGCGAGAGTACTGCCGATCTCAAACACTTCGCGCCTTTGAATTCTCTGGTAGAGTTCGAGGCGACCATCTGCTGCTCGCCACAAGTTGTAAGGGGTGCAGCTTACGATGGCGCGGTTGTCTTGATGACGAACAAGCCGCACCTTGGCGGGATCAATTCCTTCGTGGCGAAGAATTGCGTTGAAGGTCAGCATAGCGATTCAGAATGCGATACAGAGTCGATTCTATGCTGATCTGTCCACCCGGAGGGGTTCGGGTCGGCTGGCGCGTCTCAGAGGTGCGGGAAGCCTTTGTGACCACCACAGTTGCGGTCTAACGAACTGGGTTGAGACTGGGAGCCTGAACCGAAGTAACACGTCCCTCCATGTAGGCTCCCAACTTTTCGAGAAAAATCGGATCGTAGGGCTTCTCCACGTGATCCGTGTTCCACAAGCCGGACTCTCGAATCGTGTGCTGGCTCGATTGCCTGCCCAGCCAGTTAGGGGATGGCAGGTCGATAGCGGGCTTTCCGAAATTGCTGAGCAGAGCGATGCTGTTGAGTTCCAGATATGCTCGGTCGCTCTTGGGACTTGGGGTGTCGGCAATGCCTATCCAAAGGAGCGGCATCTGTCCGATGTAGTCGCTAACCTCGCGTTCGAGGGAAGCTTCGGCCAATCGGACTGCTTTCGAGGCGCTGCTGCGGACACCCCACGTTTTCGTCATCTCTTCGGGATACTGCCGAGCCCGCCAAAGTGCTTCTCCAACCCGCTTCCGAAAAATTGAGCCACGATGATTTCCGCCAAGATCGGAATGCCCTCTATGAGTGTGCAGGCGACTCCAAAGAGTAGTCTTGGAACTAGTTGTTATGGCATGCGTCCCGACCCGCACTACTCGGAGAGTTTCGCCATCCTCGCGGAACTCACCATCTTCAAAGAAGAAATACACGCCGCGTTCCGGCCAGCCGCTCTTGCCCGTGCAGTCACGTAGAGGACGGTAGCCTCCGAGCCTCTCTCGTAGGTCTTGCAGAATCTCGTAAAAGTGATCCAAATCATCTTTCCGGCTCATGAATCACGGTCTCCCGCTTCAATCAGTGCTAGTACCGTGGAAGGACTTCGGTCGGAATGCACTTTGTCCCACGTTGCAGGGGCACTGCACAAGCCGAAAGCGAACCTCTCGAACATTTTTCCCTTTAGGGCAACTATGCCAGCACCGAACCGGGTCTCGCTGCGTCCAGCGGGAACGATGACAGACTCAGGGTGAAATGGCAGTTGAACGTTGGACGTGAGGAATATCAATCGCTGGGTAGAACTTGGAGCGAGCGGTGGGCTGATGCTGAGAAGATATTCCTTCCCCAACAAGAACAGCACTAAATCGTACTCGACAATCTCCCGGCGTACTGCTCCCGGAATCCACAGCATTTCTGAACGTTGGCGAATCCATTTCGGACTCCGCTTCTGAAATGTCGCTTCGTATGGCACGAGAAGCTGTTCTTCATCGACGAGCCCGTAACCAGCGGAGATTATCTTCACTGAGCAAGCGGGCGCACCAAAACGCTCCCGGATCGCCCGGACACCGCTCATCATATAACGATGCTGCCAGCCAGTGTAGAGGTCTCTGGCAGGTAATGCCCATGCGGAGAGTTCGGCTTCACGCCGTCTAAGCCGGGAAGGATCGTCGAAGTCAGCCTGAGACAGCACGTCGGGACAGTCCCGAACATTCTTTTCTCCCGTGCAACTACCGATTACGAGCATTCTCATGGCGCACACGATTGACCAAAAATCCACCCCTCTACCATGCTGACGCTCTCCTCGTTGGGCTCCTCCAACTTTCTCCTGCCACTGAGAACCTCAATCATTCCAAAGAGCCCGACAGCAGCGTCGAAAGCATCGTCACCTTCTGGGAACCCTTCTTCAATGCTTCGCCACAGTTCAGGGTCGAGCGTCACTTTTGCCGATTGTGCCCAGTTCAGTAGCGCCGGGGCAGCCTGCTTGCGAACCTCCGTCTTCCCTTTGCCTTTTAAGCCATTCTCAAAAAACCAACGGTAGCACTCTGCCGGGTACGTCTCCACGATGACGATGTTTCCGGGTTTCAGCAAGTCAGTAAGGCAACCATCGAACGGCCAGAGCAATGGTGGCCTATCGCCGCGCAACGCGGGAACAATCACATCACGCCAGCCAACGATTGCTGCCCTGCCCACCTGATTCGCACCCAGAGTCCAGAACAATGGGCACGCGGCCTTTCTTTCGTCGTGTCTGAGTTCGCACTTCCGGCGAAGATCGTCGATGCAGGTGGCTCCAAAGGCGGATAGAAGGTGGACTTGCTTTGTCCCACCGGGCTTGTAGGGGTAGAAAGGGCGGTACTTCGAAACGTCTTCCCCGCTTGAGCAGACTTCGTAGAAATGCGACCAGTTGCCCGATCCGAGTTGCAGAAGCAAAGGCTTGAATTTAGTAATGCTGAGCAAGGTGGCATAGCGAGTGGGAATGCCGATTGGGAAGTCAAAGCCGACAACTGCCGCTCCGGTCGCTCCAACTTCGCCCTTAACCCGATTCAGGAAACAACCAATGATCGCCGACCTCCGCGGAAACTGCGCTTGTACCTGTTTCCATGCCGCCAGCACCGAGAGCCACCTTTTGTTGCGGGTCAAGGTTCCCCAATCAGCGTGATAGACGACAGTCGGTAGGCTCCAATTCGGCATGTCCCTCATCGCAAACATGACATCATAGACCAGCACGGAAAGCAGAGTGATAATTCTGAGTTAGGCCAACCATGTTGACTGAGGACGAATTACGACATTCCGATCTCTTCGCAAAGGCGATAAGCGATCATGTAGCTAGGTTTCCCGCAAAATTCCAGCATTGCGTTCTGAAAGCGGTGACCGAGCACTCGCAGCCGATTTTCTGCCTATTGAAAACGGGTGTACAAACATTTCACCAGAGCAAGACTCTCGACTATGGCAGTGTGCAATTGCGCACAGAATCATTTGCGTGAGCCGAGCTTCAGGATCTCCTCACCGCTATGAACAGCACATGCTGATTCGCAATGAGGGATTGCGAACTGCCATTTGAACTCAAGAATAACTGGCCTCGCGAGACCTTTTATCCGAGTTTCTCCGAGTACCATGAATGGCCGGGACATCTTTTCCAGATAGGCGCTTCACAGAGCAGCAATATAGCCCTCCAACCACTGGTAGCCCGAGGATTGACGCCGTATTTCCATGTGAAAGATGCGATTCAAGACTGGATGGGCGTTTCGGCCTCCGACAGCGATGCGCGGGTCAGACAGTTTCTGCTATTTGTCCCCAGCTTCGATGCCCGCCTCGATGCGCTGGAGTTCTCCAAGGGAGTTCTTGAAGTCCGCAGCAGCTTTAAGGTTCGTAACGTTCACCTTGCAGTGTTGGCGAGCGATGGGCAAGGGACAACTCGATTGACAAAACCATTGCGGAAAAAACAACGGCTGAGCCTGATGCCAAACCCGACCAGCCTGCGTGTATTCATCGTGAACGACAAGTCGGAGACTTTGGACTCGTTCGCTGAAGAGGAAAACTGGTCTACGAGACATCGAGTCATCTTTGCTGGTAGCAAGTACCCCACAGAACTCATGCACATGATTCGCGGAGGGGAAACCGATTCGGTCGAGTTCAAAGAATTCATACGGCTCGACGACAAGAAGAAGACCGCCGATATCATCAAGGCCGTCATTTCGTTCGCAAATACCGCTGGCGGCACGATCCTCATCGGGGTGACTGATGACGCTGAGATTGTCGGAGTGGACTCGCAAGTTCCGCACGACAAGCGGAAGGCGGCGACATTCGCTTCTGACTACTTTCGCTCAATTCGGGATTTGCTCAAACAGAAACTGAACCGCATTCCTCCTGTTGAGATGCACACTGAACAGATCGGCGATAAGACCATCTTTGTGATAGGGGTCGCCGAAGGCTCTGCTAAACCATACGTGAACGTTCAGACCAAAGAAACGTTCTTACGTCGTGGCGCGAGCGATGTTCGACCAACCCCGACACAGAATTAAGAAACATGTTGGGAGGTCGCGGTCTCATGGATTGGCAGTGGCTCCCTTGAGGAGGGCAACAGCTCGCCATTCCGTTACGGAGACAAAGAATGACTTTGGACGATTTTCGCCAATCGCTTACAGCAACCGACCCGCCAGCCGGACTCACACATGCCCTTTCCAGCCTTTGGAGGGATGCCAAGGGCAATTGGGCGCGAGCGGCCTAGCTCTGCTGCGGCACGATCATTCAGGCTTTCCACCCTCATGGTTAAACCAGTACATTCCCTCGTGTTCATGCGCATCTACCAAGAACCCAAAAGACTGACAATCGCTAAGGGCCTCGTCGCTACGAAACCGAGTTGAATCTACGTTTCCATTGAGCGGCTGAGGGGTAGTCGAAAAGGAACCCGTAGTTGCCCCCACTTTTGCGCTTCCCGCCATGCGATTTGTAATCGTGATCTCTCGTGACTCATGAGGAGTCAAGTGAAACACAAATATCGAAAACACAGGGCGCTGATAACTGTCGTGGCAAAGAAGACCCTGAATGTCGGCGAAACGTCGCGCCCCGACGACACCCTCGCCGTATGCTTTACGACTTGCAGCCGGGATATTTATCAGGAGATCCTTGCCAGACAGCGTCCGACTATGGATACGAAACTTCAGTTGAGAAGCAAAAAGGTCTTTGTCAGATCGATTAGTGAACCGAAAACTGTAAGTCTGACCAACAGCACTTTCGTTTGCAAATCTGACATTGGTCGGACTGGCACTCAACGAATAGGGCCAAAGTATCCACCCAAATGCTGCTGTTCCAACCGCAACGAAACACAAAACAATTCTGCGACTGATATTGCTGTTCAGCCAAGGCGAATGGAGCGTCGGATGGATGCTACATGCAAAGATAGCCACTGATATCATCACGGTGACCACCCTGCCAGTGTCATCCGCGCTTAACTGCGGAGCCAAGAGAGAGCGCGCGAGAACCATGACACCGGCCAAACACCACAGCGCAACATCCCCTCCCGACGTTCGTTCCTCTGGCATCGCGCACACCGCCTTGATCTCCGAACCATCTTCGGAGCATCCAACGCGAACAGGCTATGCGATTGCAATGTCCTGCGTCAAAATGGAAAATTCCGAGAGAAGATACCGATGCGCGGCTACCGTGCAATGTCGAGCGGATGCGAAAGATTGGCAATGTGTTCTCGGGCTGAAGGTTCAGTTCACTGCCGCCCTCAGCACGGCATCCGCGAGCACGCCATCAGACCCAATTGGGGCGTCAGCCAGTCAGGTTGGCGGAGGCGGTCCTGAAGAATTGCGGAAACCGACCTTGGCGTGTGAGCATCTCTCTATTAAGAGGTTCGGATATGAACGCAGGAGCCCATACCGATGGAGGCTTGAGCGCAGTTCCCCTGCTCAACGCCGTGTTCTGTGCTGATTGTGAAACCATCAGCAACAGCCCGCATGATGCATGCACTGTGTGCGGCAGCCGTTCTCTGGTCAACCTTTTTCGGATATTGGGAGGGACTCTGCGGAGCCAAAAGCCACAGTCCTCCGAAGACCACGTGAAAACGGCGAAGTACAATCTGGAACTCACAGTCAAAGTGCATGAAATCCCAGCGAACGAGCTAAACCGTGTCATCGAGTCGATAAGCCGCTTGGCCGAGGTGTGCGGCGATCTGGAATCCCTCCACATCAACGTGGAATCTGTTTTAGACACCCAAGCTCTGCTCAGAGCGGCTTGAATCTCTCGAATCCCCCGTCGCAAATGCGATCACCCGTACTCGTGACAGTCTCCGCTCGCTCTACGCCTTCTTTTGCTGCGCCCTCACCTTCGCCCACCTCGCCCGCTGTGCCGCCGCGATTCTCTTCCTGCCTGCTGCTGAGATGGTGCGCTTGCCCCGCCTCGGTGCAATTGGAACCACATTGTGCGCTCTCGCTCTTGCCCATCGCGCTCGCTGCGCCCGCGCCATTTTCCGGCGTGAAACTGCCGACACGAATCGGGTCGGACGGGCTCCCTTGCGGGATACTCCTGAACCGTTCAAAGACTCGATAACGGAAATTGCTTGGTATAGCTTCTCTACTCGTAACTGCGCTTGCTTGCGCTCTTCGCGAAGCTGCTGGAGCGCATTCCCTAGATTTGCCATTGTTACCCCCTCGGGTATTTTGATGCGGCCTAATTGTATAGGACTGGAACTACGCGGTGCAGTGAGTGCAAGTTATGCAGTCTGCCGAAAAGCTACATGCCTTCGGAACGCTCCGACAGTTGTTGATGACAGTTGCTCGATGAATAGGGTCCCGCCTCGCGATTCCGCACTCTGCGGTGGGATGGCGACTGACCCACATCGGTATGAGTTTATCTACTCTCGGTTCTCATGAAAGACCTCAACTCATCGAGCGACAGTGCTGGTCTACGTCGATGAATCATTCGATGACAGTTGGCGCATAACACTGCTACGTCAGCGATTTTAGTTATAACTGTTTCCGCCCACTCGGAATCGGGTCTCTCGGAGAGTGGGTTCAAATGGTGAACCTCAGCGAAGGAGCGTCCGATCTCTCCGTAAGCTTGAACGAAATCGAAACCGCACACCTGACACGCACATCCATAAACCTCTTTGGCACGGTGCGCCAGTGCCGGATTTCGCTCGAAAAATGAACGCTCCGAAGAGGCTCGAATCCCCTCCTCGCGTTCAAACTCCTCAAACTTGTGCGTCTCCGCAATGATTTGCTGCCCATTTGCGGAAGAAGGTGATTTGGCTCCATCCGCGATTAGAGTCGGAGGCTCAGGAGTAACATCTTTTGCACGGTAATCAGCGAGGATGGGGGCTGAGGATAGCTGTAGCTTCAAGTCAAAGTCTTCTCGCCACCTCGGATCGGTCGTGCCATAGCGGGTGGCAGAAACGCTGCCAGTGGTCTCAACGTAAAGTTCGTCGGGTTCAACAGCACGATCAAGCGGCACCACCACGACGTAGGGGTCGTCCGCACGAACGATACACTCCCTCTTCCGTTTGCCAACACCGACGAACTCAACAAACACAGCATTCTGATATTGAGCGTAAGGGCCAACCCAAATCTTGGCCTGCCTCGCATCGATTCGACGGATATTCCCCCACATGTCGTCATCCGTGTAAATGGTGACATTCTCAAAGCTTGTTGGATCAGAAGGCATCGCCGTAATGTTAGCTCACCAGAAGAGATTGAGCCGAGGCAACTCACGATCCACTCGGGCTAGTTGTACCTCAGACCGTGGGAAAAATGGCTGCAATGCGGTGGGTAGAAGACGGACAACTGAAACAGTGGTGCTTGAGGCTTGCCAGCCGCCCTGCGCCTGATTCGGCGTCCGCCATCCGTGTTCGTTTTCTGACTGTCACCGTCAAGCATTGTCGAGCAAGGTCACTTCGCTAGTTCTTCCAGTTCCTCAACGACAACGTGCCACAGAGCGATTTTAATTCTCGCGTGATCTCGTCTCCCGATCCGCGCCGGACGCCAATGGCGCTTGCAGGAGTCGGCATGTATGGTTCTCGCAGGTTACTTTGGAGACCTATTTGTTGGACGACGAGGCACCCGAATCCCCGAATCGGCATAAGCTCAAACTGAATCCCCGCAAGCCAACAGGAGTGCTCCCGACACTTCGAGTCGCTGGTTCGGATTCGTGTGCTGGGAGGGCCGCGTGAACTTCGTCGTTCTAGATGTCGAGACGGCTAACCCCGACCTGTCGAGTATCTGCCAAGTCGGTGTAGCCGCCTTCCGAAACGGTGCGATCAATAACAAGTGGCAGTCCTTGATAAACCCTCAGGATGAATTTCATCCGATCAACATCTCAATTCATGGCATTGACGAGGAGGCCGTGAAAAACGCACCTACTTGGGCGGAAGTGTTCCCGGTAGTCAGTTCACTATTACGGGACAGCATAGTGGTCAGCCACACGCCATTTGACCGCATTGCCGTGACTCGCGCTTGCGAACGATACAAGCTCGAATGGTGCTCCTGCCGCTGGCTTGATTCCGCCAGAGTGGTCCGAAGGGCTTGGCCGATATTCTCCCAGTCCGGATACGGCCTTTCGAATGTTGCCAAGCATTTCTGCATTCAGTACCGTGCGCACGATGCTCTGGAGGATGCGCGGTGCGCAGGGGAGATTCTGCTTCGCGCCATTGCCGAAACGGGTTTGTCAGCCGAAGAATGGCTCAAGCGGGTAGAACAACCCATTGGCTTGTCGGGCGCTCAGGGAATCCGGCGTGATGGCAATGCGGATGGGCCGCTTTTCGGCGAGGTGCTAGTGTTCACCGGGACGTTGTCGATGCCGAGGCGAACGGCGGCAGATGCGGCAGCAGACGCCGGGTGCCGCGTTGACAGTGGCGTGACCAAGCACACGACCCTGCTGGTAGTCGGCGACGAGGATGTCCGGAGGCTGGCTGGACACGATAAGAGCACCAAGCACCGGAAAGCGGAGGAGTTGATTGCCAAGGGCCAGCCGATCCGGATTCTTGCCGAGAGCGATTTCCGACGGGTCGTTTTGCGTTCAAATGCTGCGGTTGGAGGTCGTTGACGGGCAGGTGGTGCCCCCGCTTTCACCACAGGTGTTATAGGTACCTTCATGTGCCCACCAATTGATCGGCTTGGAGAAACGGGCAAGAATGCGGCGCAGTCGGCGGCTAAGCACGCCTCCGAATATCTTCCGACTGAACTTCTGAAACACGTCCGGTAGAACGATTGCCAAGCGTTAAACATTGCGATATCCGAGGGTATTAGAGAGATGTTGGGGGTTCCGGGAACTGCCCGCAGGATACGAAAAGCTCTACCATATTTGTCCGTTGCACAAGCTCAGATGATTGCGCAGAACGCAATGGCTCGGGCGATGCATGAAGCCACTTATCACAAAATGCTTCGGTTGGGCGTCGAATTTAAGCAAGTCATTACTGGGCCTGACGCATGTCCAACCTGTCGAGCGAACCATGAGCAAGGCCCTATACCCGTCGCTCAGCCATTTAGCTCTGGTCACTTGTATGGGCCCTTTTGTCTTGGCTGTCGCTGTGCAATAACCGGAGCTAGAAGACCTTCGTCAGACTGATGGCCGATAGGTTGGCGGCTGAGATCAGTTGAAGTCGGATCGTTCCGAGAGTGGGACACCTCAGTGACCATGTTCCGGTGGTGGTTGATCCCCGCACGGTGACTAGAGAGATGGGATTGGTCCCAACCGGGATTGAGCCACACCACATTGCGTAGTCCACTAAGCGGTGCAACAGTTCCCGCAGATGACCGCGCGTCTTTGGAGCGAGCGGCAATGACTCAAGCCACAGCTCCACCGGACGCGGTTGCAAATCGGTGATTGGTTTCAGACCCCAGTGTGCCAAGACATATTTCTTAATCCACAGCTCGGTGACCCTTTGCGTGCTATGGCGAAGTCTCGGCATTTTTTCAATTCGGTACTGCTCCACCACCCACAAGACTGTCGGTGATTTCCGCTCAGCCCGCAGTTTAAGACTGCGCAGCATTTCCTCAGCTTTGCGGTTGGCTTGCTCTTGATTAAGTTCCATGAGGGCACCCAGCTTGCGAGTAGTCCTCTTTCCGTTGAGTACGGGGAAGAACACCCAAGTCCCCCGCGCCTCGTTGCGAATTGCGATTGGTTTCCGTGCTCTTTTCAACCGACCCGCCTTTCCGTGAGCACGGCTGGCGCATCGGAGCTTACCACAGGACGGGACAGCAGCGCAGCGTCAAGATCTTCCTTCCGAAATCTCCAGATGCGGCGCTGTGTGCCGGTTAGAGCGTATGCCTGGACTTTTCCCTGACGGACCCACAGCAACAGGGAGCGCGGCTTCACCTTCAAGTACGCGCCCGCCTCAGCGGCGGTGAGCCATTCGGATTGGGGGAAAGCGCACATCAGTATCCTCGGTGAGCGTCTGGGAACGCCGGTGCGTCCCTTTCGGCCCGGCGTTTGGCTTTCTTCTTTTTCTCGGCCTTGGCCGCCTTACGTTGCTCTTCTATGAGTTGCTGGACTGTCTTTGTCTGCCATCTTAAATCCTCCGTAAAGTAGCGTGAATCCGCCTTAATCATTAGCACAAGTGGCTGAAAGTCTCATAAATCACGGTCAAAGTGGGATATTCTCACTATCAAAAAAGCATGGCGAATGCGTGTAAAGACCCTGCGACGGGCGGCGAGTCCTATACTGTCTATGGATTGCGAGGGGATACCCGCCCCCTGCCAACAGCTCCTACCAACTCCCATTGCTCATCGCTCAACAGCTTCTGTCGATCCTTCATGACAGAAGCTCAACCCCTAACCCGCCTCACACATAAGTACCTGACCTGAGGCCGAACCTATTTTTGAAACACGCTCTAGCCAGAGAAAGAGAACTATTTCGGCGGCAGGACACAAGAGAATTGCAGCCGCGCAGAGGGCACGCTGGGCAAAAGTCCGGGCAGCTAAGAAGCGACGCTAGGTCTGCCGGCGAGCAAATGCAGTGCAGGTTGGCCTCGCGCAGGCTGGCTCCGGATGGGTTCGATCCAGTAAAGTTGACGCCTCGCAAGTCGGAGCCGCGCAGGACAGCACCTTGGAGGTTGGATTCGCGCAGGGTGGATCCGGATAGGTTCGATTCACTGAAGTTGACGCCTCGCAAGTCGGCACGGGACAGGTCTTTGTCGGAGAAATCGGCTCCACTCAAATCTGGCGTGATCGCTTGGCTCCGCCGCCACTGATTCCAAGCTTCGACGCCCTCCTCCAGCTTCGCTAGTTGCTCCGGATTCGCCATTATCGATCTGTCCCGGAAAGTCTACTCGGATGGCGAATCCGTCGCCAAGGATTTCAGGTCGATGACCTCAAAATTGACACGGCAGAGGTCTTGGCTTGGGTCCGCGCCTGGGCGGTCCGTAAAGAACTATGCGCTCTATCTGCGCTCCGTTTGAGTGGCTAAGGCTGCTTTTCATGGTCTTAGGTGTCATCCGCTGACCTGCATCGTGTTGAAACTACGTTTAAGTGTTGATTCGACTCACACACGCTTCCGCCATTTTTCAATGGGTTACGTCGGGCGTGTGCTGTTGCTGTGTGCTGTTCGTCTCGCCGGACTCTGATCCCGGCACGGCCGGCCGCGCCACTTTCCCAGCCGCCAGTCGGCAGCCTCGCGCTGGTCGGGGCTACGGCGCAACAATGTACGGAAAACTCGGGCGGGCGCGTCCAACTGACCTGAAGGAGCTTTTGAAGTTCGCGGATTTCGATAGACGGCGATTCTCAACTGTCGCAACACAGGCGTTTGCGCTGACTGAGAATTGTTGGGTCATGGTGCAATTTGAAAACAAAGATTCTTTCCCTGACAGAGTAGAAGGGAGCGAGGCGCGAACGAACTAGCGTTTTTTCGTAGCCTCTCTGACGGTCCGGGCAGCGGCTTGGCTGAAGTCCTCGGGCGTTGTCTTCTTCGGTACTTGTGCCGGACGGCGTTCCGACTTGCTTTCCAGTTCATCAGCCTGCCGCTGTGCTTTATCGGCTCTTGTACGCTTCGTTGCCATACCTACACCTCCCCCCAACGGGCAAACTCGGCTAGGCCCTGTGGATTGCAAACTGCACCACTACCGAATTGTTAGTGTAAAGGCGATGCTTAGTCAACAATCGGCACAGTTTCCGGATCGCCGATCAACCGTCCAGAATCGATGCATCCTGTGTGCACCAAGAACAGAACGTTCCGCGCGGAGTGCGCTCCCAAGTCGATAGTGAAATGGGCTGACCGACAAGCCATTATCTTGCCGGAGTGGAGACGACCTCCCTTGGGGTCTGATGGTTGGTGATGCGCTCTCCGATCCTAGACGCGAACTTCGGCGTGTGGCCCATCACCATTTGCCGGATGCCAGGCTCAAACTCATGGAAGAGGTTCATCCCCGCGTCGCTGCCAATCGTCGAACCATAATTGTTGAACGTTGCCGAAGAGGAACGCGCCCAATAAGGACGGTAAGCAGTGGAGACAGCGACCGAAGTCAAAGCCCCAAGGAGATACGAGGTGTTTAACCTCCCCTTTCCGGAGTCGTCACGAACGATAAAAATGCGCGAAGCGGCGTACGTGGCCCGACCCATAAAGCCGCCGCCGCTGGAAGGGTGATAGCGCTGGTTCTGCTTGAGCGACGACGGATACAGGTACTTACCAAAAAAGGTGTGGAACTCTTCTTGGGCAACCACCGCGTTATGCGGAGCAGTATAGCTGGGCTGCGGTCCGGAAGTTACGTGTCTCAATTCTGTGCCGTGCATTACACCCGCGTTGATGCCAACCGCGTCAAGTGCTAACGGCGAGCGCACTTCATCGACGCACGTTTGGAATTTCTGTGCTTGTTTTGGAGGCTGTACCGTAGACGGAGCATCGGGAAGTGATCTCCGCGTACGCGTCTCCGGGCGCTGCACTTCGGGTGAGTTTGAGCTGTCAAACCGTAGCCCCTGAGCCAAGTCAACACGTTCGCTCTGGCAACACGCCCCGCAAGCAGCCAAGAGGAAAAAGGAAACGACTCGGATTGGTGCAGTTCGCCTCGCCATAATTCAGTCCTACAAAGCGGCAAGCGACTTTCCGGCTCCTCGGCGATTCGGCTGGAAGTACAATTCAACGTTAGCGCTCTAGGTGGCATTCGTCCGAGCAAAATTGCTCACCGCCGGTGAGGCAGAGACAAACTCATCAGGTTGCTTCGTCACGTAAGCGAACTGGGTACACGCTTTTAACCCGTCGTCGAATCATAGTCTTATGCACCGAAGAGATTTCCGGCGAACGTCACCGTGAGTGAATTGACTTCAGTTCGGACAGAATGAGTCTCCGCGGGCGTAGTTAAGAAAGGTCAGCAATAACCGTAGCCGCTCAAGCAAGCCGTATAGTTACGTTTGTACTCAGCGTCGACCAGCATCTTCGCTTCTGCAGGAGTCAGCTTTGCATAGTCGCAAACTTCATCGCCTATCCTACAAGCGGAGATATTGCGCTGCTGTTCTGCAACATACGTTTAAGCTGCCTCCAACGGAGTGAGCTTAGAACGGTCGCACTCATCCCAACCATTCTTACAATTCTGCGCGTTGCGCTTATGCTCCGCCGCAACTACTTCGTTCGCTTCCGCAAGCGTCAGCTTGGAATGATCGCACAGACTGACACCATTCTTGCAGTCCGAAACATTGAATTCATACCTAACCGGCCACTTCAACATCCACCACATCAGTCAGTCAGCATGGATGCAGGAACGCAAGCCTATCCTTACAGTCGGCGAGGTTGCGCTGCTGTGCGGCCACTGAAGCTTCATGAGCCTCGGACTAAGTCAATCGTGAAAGGTAGCAAGAGGCTATGCCGTCTTTGCAGTCGGAGACGTTACGCTGGTGATCGGCCACGGCCAATGCAATCGCTTGCGGTCCAGTAAGTTTCGAACGGTCGCAGTCGTTGAGGCCATTTCTGCAATTGGAAACATTGCGCTCGCGGCTGGTCACGTCCACTTCGGCCGCTTGCGATGGGTCAACTTGGAGCGATCGCAAGTCTCTCGGCCAGCCTTGCAGGCCGCCAGGTTTTGTACCAGATCCGATGACTGTGCAAACATCAGAAAAGGCCAAAACTCATGCACGCTATCTGCATGCCAATGTATCTGCGCATACTGATTTTCATGTATCGGCGGCCTTGGTTTTCATGTAAAACTGACCGAAACCTGTAAGCGGTCTCGGTCAGCCGAAATTATGTCTTGCACGCAGTTGCCATCAACTTACTTCTTGTCTTCTTTCAGTTCTGCGATGTGGCCTGTTGGCCTGCGTCGTCACCGCCTTCACGAACGCGTCCGCGCTTCGGGGAGTCGTTGCCTTGCCCGAAAGAATGTTGCGGAAGGTCATGTGCTTGCCGTAAATGGCGCGCGTCGAGTCGTTATCCTGCTCCACCACCGCACCTTCCAGCGTTAAGCCGGCGAACACGCCTTTTGAGCGCGAGTACGTCAGCAATTCGGTGTTCATCTTCCAGTCGGTTCCGGCGGAAGCATGACGGCCCACCGGGCCGGCCGCAACCGATCCTTCACCGGTGAGTTCGAACTTGCTGGAAAGCAGATGCTGCAAGCCACGATCGTTCATGACCAGCATGACCAGGTCGACGTCTTCGATCCCGATCTGCAATCCCCAGCTTCCACCGCCAACGGAGACGAATGCAGGCGCGCTCCAGCCATCTGCCGTGCGGCACGTGGCCACGCCACGTCCGTGCTTGCCACCAAACACGAAGCCACCCTTAATCAGGTCGGGCACGACGAGGATGCACTTTGCGCTGGTCAAGACTTCTTCGGGGATGCCTTTGTCGGGCGTTGCCATGATGGCGTGAAGGACGTCCACCGATTTTTGCAGGCGATCGACCGAGTCTTCCCGAGCGGAGCCCGCCCAGGCGAAAGTTCCAACCAGGCCGATCAAACTCATCAACAGAAGAGACATTATCTTTTTCATAGATTGTTCCTTTGGGTTGCGGAACTAAGAGGAGAAGACTTCAGATGGGCTGACTTAGCTCAGATAACCTGAAAGAGAGAGAAGAAGTGCTCGTCTCAAGTGTCATGATCGCTCAACAGGGAAAGGAAAGCTGGTCTACATTGCTCACATTGTTCGAGAACCTTGAAGCGAGGTACCAGTTCTTCCAGAACTGTTCCGCGACTTCGCAAGGTGAGCAATCTTGCTCAGAATATAGGCTCTGGCATGTCATCGTCAGTTGGGCAGAGATGGAGGAAGGTGAGATCTCCCTCCGCGTGTCTCGGCCTGATCCTGATCACGGGAGCACCCGTGCATGGGTTGCAAGAACTCAAAGACCAAAGGTCAACCAGTGATGCAACCCTTTCTCTATCGGTTCCGCGATCGTCTTTGCAGGCGGCTGGGGCGATTCACGGCATCGGTCATCGAAGCTGTTTACTCGTTTACGCCACCGGTGCGCGGTTCGCATCTCCACGAATGTGCCCGTTTTGCGGGTTGATCACGCCACGGTCGAAGGCATCGTGCCTGGAGTGTGGGAAGTCGCTCGCGCCGGCAGACGAGATAGATGAGTTTTTTTCGGGAACCCTTCCTTTCAGTGCACTCAAAGACGCTAAGGAGATAATAGTGCTCTGGACAATTTTCGTAGTGCTTCTGATTCTGTGGCTTCTTGGTTTCAGCCTGCACGTGGCGGGCGGGCTCATACATGTGCTGCTGGTGATTGCGCTGGTGGTACTGGTGATTAACCTGGTGAGCGGCCGCGGAGTGTGGCGCGATCCGCCGTAGTGCCTCAGTTTTTGCGGTTGCCAGCATGTCGAGCAATGCCACGCGATCAGCTGAAATGCGAGACACGCTCGCGTGACCGGTTTGAATGCCGTGCGCACCCAGCAATGCTCAGTCGGTTGATGGCACGACCAGCGATGCCGAGAACAATCAGCAGCTGCCGGAGAGCAAGGTTTTCATAATTAGATCTCAGTCGTGCAGAACCACACTAAGCAGCGAACTGTGGACCTGCAACCCGCCTTCCGGGCCACCGGAGTAATCTACAAAACCCAGCTTCCGGAACCGGTTCATGAAGAAGCTTACCCGGGAACGAGTGGTGCCGACCATCTCGGCCAAGCTCTCCTGGCTGATCTTGGGAACCACAGTCTCGGGCACGCCTTCCTTGCCGAAATGAGCGAGCAGAAGAAGGATTCGAGCCAGCCGCTTTTCGCTGGAGTTGAACAACTGGTCCACCAGATCCTCTTCGTAGCGGACATTCCGCGCCAGCAAATACGCCACGAACAGCTCGGAAAACGCCGGTTCGCGGTGCAGGGCAGCCATCATCGCTTTCTTGTCGATCCGCTGAATTTCACAATCCGTCATGGCCGCGGCAGATCCCATGCGCAGGGCCTGGCCGGCCAGCGCACCTTCGCCAAAAAAATTTCCGGCACTGAACAGGCCAAGGGTAGCCTCTCGTCCGGTCTTGGAGACGACGGTGAGCTTCACCTTGCCCTTTTGGATATAAAAGACCGCGTCCGCCGTATCCCCCTGCGCGAAGATTCCTTGTTTCTTGGCGAACAGTCAGGTTCTTCCTGCCCTCGCCAATGGTTGCGAGGAAGGTATTGGGATTGAATTCGCGGATCTTCTTGTTCGCTAGCGCGGAGGAACCCATCGACTGCAATTCTAGTCCTAAAGCGCGTTTCTTTCCCGCGAATTGTGACGCCGGACCACCGGACTCCTTCTGGTTGGATTTCTGAAGTGATCCATTCTGCACAGTATTTCGCAGGAAAATGGACGAGCATTGATGTAGCGAGGGGAGGCAGGCCTGTCAAACCAGGCGGCCTGCATCTCCTCCAACATAGAGATTTTGCCACGATGAAGCGAGCCCGTTACTCTTTCTCGGCCGCCAAGCGCCGGGCTGGATGCGGTTCCGTGCGGGGCAGGCCCGTACTAAGCTCGCACTTCTCCCGCGGCTTGGCGCCACACGTGGGGCAACGAACAGCCAGTGCTTGTTCCTTCTCGGCTTTCATGACTCCATGATGCACGCTTCCACGACAACAAGATGGTCAATTGTGCTCACGGTCCTCACATCAACTGACGAAAGATTCTCCTGTACCGGAGGCATTACTGGTCAATTTTGACCAGTCCTCATGGACTCTTTCGTTGAATACTAACGAGAGGCAAGTTCCACGGCCGACAAGACACCCAGCTTGGAATCCGGCGGGGCCATCTGTCAACCCAGCCTCTTTCAATACTTGTACTCAAGGAATCAGGAAGAAATGTCACTGCCAATCACCGTGTTTCCGGACGGACCGTTGGAAGTCGTCCCCCACGCTCCGCGGAACAAACGGTTTCGGCGGCTCGGCCAAGATCGCAGCCAAGACCTTCGCTGCCGAGCCGAATCGCGGTGATCGGAAACTATCTTCCGCGGCAATGCGGGATTGCTACGTTCACCACCGACCTCTGTGCGGCCATTTCCGCGGAGTACGGAACAGCTCGATTGTTGGCGCTGCCAGTGAACGACACTGAACAAGGATATGACTATCCCGCGCGAGTGAGATGGTCGCTCGCCCAGGACGATGTGAAGTCCTATCAGGATGCGGCTGAATTCCTGAACTTCAACAACATCGACATGGTGTGCCTGCAGCACGAGTATGGAATCTTCGGCGGTCCGGCCGGAAGCCACATCCTGCATCTGCTGCGCGGCTTGAAAATGCCCGTGGTGACCACGCTGCACACGGTTCTACGCGAGCCGAATCCCGACCAGCTCGTGGTGATGGAGGAGATCGCAGAGCTTTCCGATCGCCTCATTGTCATGAGCCAGCTCTCGTCCCAGTTCTTGCAGGAAATCTTCAAAGTGCCCGGCAGCAAGATCGACATGGTGCCGCACGGCGTTCCCGACCTGCCCTTTCTCGATCCCAATTTCTACAAGGACCGCTTTCGCGTGGAAGGAAAAGCGGTACTGCTCACGTTCGGCCTGCTCTCGCCGAACAAGGGAATCGAAAACGTCATTCAAGCGTTGCCGCAGATTCTGTCCAAACACAAGAATGTTGCCTACATTGTCGCGGGCGCGACCCACCCTCACATCCTGCGCCGCGAGGGAGACAAGTATCGAGCCAGCTTGCAAGCTTTGGCGAAAGAAGTGGGAGTGGAGTCGCAAGTGATCTTCCATGACCGCTTTGTCAGCCCCGAGGAAATGGCCGAGTTTATTGGCGCTGCCGATATTTACATCACTCCTTATCGCTACGAGGAGCAGGTGGTTTCCGGAACGCTAGCCTATGCGCTCGGAGCCGGCAAGGCGATCATCTCGACTCCATACTGGCACGCGATTGAATTGCTGGACGACCGCCGGGGTGCGCTGGTCCCGTTCCAAAACCCTACTGCTATCGCAAACAAGACAATCGAACTCCTGAATACGCCTGCGATCCGCCATGCCATGCGTAAACGCGCCTACCTGTTCGCGCGCGATATGGTCTGGAAAAAAGTCGCGCAGGGTTACATGGAGAGTTTCTCGCGGGTTCGCAGCGACCGCATGGAAACTCCCCGCGTTCAGTTCTCGGCGCGCGCTATTCCCAAAGCGCTCGATCAACTGCCGGAATTGAAACTGAATCATGTGAACGCGCTGACCGACGACACCGGAATGCTGCAGCACGCGATCTTTACCATCCCGAATCGAGCGGAGGGCTATACCACCGACGACAATGCTCGCGCCCTGATTCTCACGGTGCTGCTGGAGCAACTCGGCAATGGCAATGACAATGGCAATAGCATGAAGACCGGTTCGGCCAGGCGAATTCAGCCGCTCCAGATTTCTCTCGCCGGTACTTGTCGTTCCTCGAACATGCGTTCAATCCAGCGAACGGCAGATTCAGAAACTTTCTCGGCTACGATCGCCAGTGGAACGAAGCCGCCGGGTCGGAAGACTGCCACGGGCGTGCATTGTGGAGCCTGGGAACGGTTCTAGGCCGATCCGACAATCAGGGATTGAGGAGCGCTGCCGGGCGTCTGTTCGAATTTTCTCTGCCGGCGGCGCTGGAGTTCTATAGTCCTCGCGCCGGGGCCTATGCCTTGCTCGGAATTCAGGAATACCTCAATTCGTATCCCGGAGACCGGGACGCGCAAAAAATAAGATCCGTACTCGGCCGGCGATTGCTCGAAATGTATGAGTCCATCCGCCGCCCGGATTGGAAGTGGTTCGAGGATGTCGTCGCTTACGGCAACGCGAGACTGCCCCAAGCCATGCTGGTGGTGGGCTCCGCCTGCTTCGGACGATCGCATGGTCTCCGGCGGCCTCGAGGCGCTGGATTGGCTGCTGAAAGCGCAGCACTGCGAAACCAACCACCACTTTGTCCCCATCGGGTCGCAAGGCTTTTATCACCAGGGTGGTGAAAAGGCGCGCTTCGATCAACAGCCGATTGAGGCTGCCGGCGCGGTATCCGCGTGTCTCGAAGCGTACCGCATCACGGGCGACAGCCGCTGGCGCAGCGAAGCCTGGTCGGCCTTCAACTGGTTCCTGGGCGACAACGATCTGCAACTTCCTCTCTATGATTCCGTCACCGGCGGTTGCCGCGATGGATTACATCCCGAACGTGCCAATCAGAATCAGGGAGCGGAATCAACGCTATCGTTCCTCATGGCATTGCTGGAAATGCACTCGCTGCAAAAATCCGAGAGGCCGACCGAAAGGCTGGAAGACCTACCATGACTGCTCCCGAAACAACCCTTATCAACGTAGAAAGCTCGCACTACCCATCTCTGCTTCTGCGTCATCCCGGCAATCCGATCTTGACGCGCAAGGATTGGCCTTACTCCATCAACAGCGTGTTCAATGCCGGCGCAACTCTATTGCCGGATGGAACCACGCTGCTCCTATGCCGCATCGAAGACCGGCGCGGTTTGTCGCATCTTTGCGCCGCGCGTTCTCGAAACGGTGTCGATGGGTGGCAGATCGATCGCGAACCTACACTGATGCCCAATCCGCAGCAGTATCCCGAGGAGATCTGGGGCATCGAAGATCCTCGCATCACGTTCGTGCCCGAGCTGCAGCAATACGCCGTGACTTACACTTCCTATTCGCGCGGTGGCCCCGGAGTTTCTCTGGCTCTGACCAAGGACTTCCGAAGTTTCGAACGTTACGGTGTCATCATGCCGCCGGACGACAAAGACTCCGCGCTTCTGCCTCGGAGAATCGACGGTTGTTGGGCGCTGATTCATCGTCCCATGACGGCACTCGGGTCTCACATGTGGATTTCCTACTCTCCCGACTTGCGCTATTGGGGTCGGCACAGGCTCATGCTGGAAGCGCGCCGCGGCGCCTGGTGGGATGCCAACAAGATTGGGCTCTCGCCGCCGCCCATCGAAACCTCCAGAGGATGGCTCGTCTTTTACCACGGAGTACGGCACACGCCTTCAGGCTGTCTCTATCGGTTGGGTTTGGCCCTCTTCGATCTGGAGAGTCCGGAAAAATGCCTGCTGCGAGGAGATTCGTGGATTTTTGGTCCCGAGGCTTCGTACGAACGCCACGGTGACGTTGACGACGTCGTGTTCCCGTGCGGATACACGATGGATGCCGATGGCGACACGATCAATATTTACTACGGAGCGGCGGACTGCGCGATTGCTCTGGCGCGGGCCAGCGTGCGCGCTCTGCTAGCTTGGCTGGATGCCAATGGAAGCTGCGAACGCCGGCAGCGAGCGGAGGATCTGTGAAATCTCCGCTCGGGATTCTCCATTTCGCATTCGGATGTCGTCACCGCCACAAGAGTGGCGTGTTTACCATCAAGAACCGGACGTACCAGGTGTGCCTGAAGTGTGGGCAGGAGTTCGAATATTCCTGGGTGCGGATGCGTACCGTCCAATCGAATGATGTCCGCGGCTCCGACGCGCCGCTGAAAAGCGTTCGATGCCCAAAAGCGTTGATTTGATCCACTCGCGGAACCGCCAATGCCATCGGAGGCTCCGAATGTGAGCTATGTTGCTCAGACACGATTGTCCACTCCTGTCATTCTTGTTCCACTGAGTGTGTAGAGGAAGCTACGGACGCTGATTCGCAGCTTTGATTCCTAGGTCGCTTTGGGTTCTGTCCGGAACGCGGTGAGCGACCACATCCAGCCAATCGGCATCCTGCATCGTGTGTGCGCCGCGATACCTCGCGGCGGAACATGATTCGACCCTAACAAGTCTCGAACTTTGCAATTAGGGCAACACCTCCAGGCGGATGAGAGGGTCAGCCCGCGCAACCAAGGAAGGTCAAAGATCATGCCTTTACTTCAAATGCTGGAAGTTCTCGTCGTAGTGGGTGTCCTCCTGTGGCTGGTGAATCGCTTCATCCCCATGCAGGGCTCCATCAAGTCAATTTTGAACGGCGTCGTGGTCATCGCTGTAGTTCTGTGGATCCTGAACGTTACTGGGCTGTTCCATTCTCTTTCCAGTATCCACGTTGGAAAGGGATGACGATCTGCAAGCGAACGTGCAGGCAACCCGGTTAACGCGACGACAGGAAGTCTGCAGAAGAGTTACAGAACGCAACCAATCGATAACGGAGGCAACACTTATGAACCTAGTTGGATTTATCAGCACAGCAGTTCTGTCTTTGACCCTCGTGGCCGCGGCCCCGATGTACGCCCAAGAACAGCACGGGCAGGACGAACAGAAAGCCAAACCCGAAGAGAAGAAAGCGCAACCAGAGAAGTCCGCCAGGCAAGAGCAAAAGCCCGCGGCTCAGCAAGAGAAGAATACCCGGCAGGAAGAGAAAAACGCGCAGCAGCAGGACAAGAATACTAAGCAGGAAGAGAAGAGCGCACAGCAGCAGGACAAGA
The DNA here is from genome assembly GCA_963712295.1 of uncultured Acidobacteriaceae bacterium. Classification (GTDB taxonomy): domain Bacteria; phylum Acidobacteriota; class Terriglobia; order Terriglobales; family Acidobacteriaceae; genus Acidiflorens. Next base: position 41,162 of record CAVQHM010000013.1, on the reverse strand, counting down.
ATGCCAGGCAGGAACAGAAGAGCGCAGAGCAACCGCAGCAACATACACAGCAGGCTAGGCCTGAACAACAGGCGCAGCGCGCCAGTGGCAACCGTGGTGGCCGCATTCCCGACGACCGCTTCAAGGCCAACTTTGGAGAGCAACACCGGTTTCGCGTCAGCCATGCCGACTACGACAATCACCGCTTCCAATACGGTGGCTATTGGTTCGGATTCGTTGACCCGTGGCCCAGCAACTGGCTCTACACGCAAGACGTGTTTGTGGTCGAGATTGACGGCGTGTATTACCTGTGCAACGCAATGTATCCCGGTATCAACATTGCGCTCACCTTCAACCCATAGCGGCTCATCCGGTGCCGCCTGAGGGCGCAATAGTTGAACTACTGCCGGCGTCAACAGGAAGCTTGCGCAAGAGCAAGCGTAGCTAACCAGCAATAACGGAGGTCATACTTATGAAAATAATTGGAATCGCCAGCACCGCCATTCTGTCTTTGCTTCTTGCAAGCGCCGCTCCTGTGTACGCACAGCATGAGCAGTCGAGCGAAAAGCAAGACCATCCGCAAGAACAACAGAGCAAGCATGAGGCAGCCAAGCCCGCACAGCAGCATGCCCAGCAGCAACAGAAGAATGAGAATAAGCAGTCCCAGCAGCGTGCTCAGCAGCAACAGAAGAACGAGAATAAGCAGACCCAGCAGCGTGCTCAGCAACAACAGAAGAACGAGAACATGCAGACCAAGCAGCGTGCTCAGCAACAGCAGAAGAACGAGAACAAGCAGACCGAGCAGCGTGCTCAGCAACAACAGAAGAATGAGAATAAGCAGACCGAGCAGCGTGCTCAGCAGCAGCAGAAGAACGAGAACAAGCAGACCCAGCAGCGTGCTCAGCAACAGCAGAAGAACGAGAGCAAGCAGACCGAGCAGCGTGCTCAGCAACAGCGGGGCAATGAACGCCCCCAGCGCACGCAGGAACAGCAACGCGTCCAGCAGAGCGCATGGCAGCAGCATCGGTCACAACACTGGGATTCCGACCATCGCAGCTGGCAGCAACGTGGTGGCTACCACGGATACCGCATTCCTGAGGACCGTTTCCGTGGCTACTTTGGGCCGGACCATGGATTCCGCATCTACGGGCTGCCCTTTCTGGTTGTGGGTGGGTACCCGCGCTTCCAGTATCAGGGCTATTGGATCAGTCTCGTTGACCCGTGGCCGGAATACTGGGGGAATGACTGGTATGACAACGACGACGTTTATGTCGCCTACGTCGACAACGGCTACTACCTGTTCAACCGCCGGTATCCCAACGTCGGAATAGCAATCGATATCTCGATGTAGTGGTTCTACCCGGTGCAGCCTCGGGAGAGGTTGCAGCTCTCATCAATCCATGACAAGGAGCACAATATGCTTGGAACTATATTGATCGTGATCTTGATTTTGGCGCTTTTGGGCGTCCTGCCACGGTGGTCGCACAGCCGGAGTTGGGGTTATGGCCCGACCAGCGGAGTGGGACTGGCCCTTTTCATCGTTGTCATTCTGCTGGTTCTCGGACGGATTTGAATCATGCGCCAGCCGGCAATATCGCCAGGCGCCACAGCCAAGGGGTGGCGCCTGCTTTCTGTCCGCGCGGCGGCATTTCTTCTCATCGTGCTCATGGGCAGCGGCGCTTCGTTCGCTTACTCGGTTTTGACCCACGAGGAAATCGTGGACCTGCTCTGGTCCGACGAGATCCGTCCCCTCCTGCTCAAGCGCTACCCGGGGCTTTCGGAGGATCAGATCAAGGAAGCCCATGCCTACGCCTATGGAGGCGCCGTCATTCAGGACCTGGGCTATTACCCGTTCGGCAGCACGGAATTCAGCAACCTGGTGCACTACGTTCGCAGTGGAGATTTCGTTCGCGAGCTGTTGCTTGAAAGCCAGGATGCCAACGAGTACGCCTTCGCGCTGGGCGCCCTGTCGCACTATGCGTCGGATATCGCGGGTCACCCGGCGGTGAACCAGGCCGTCGCGATCGAGTATCCGAAGCTGCGAGCGAAGTATGGCAAGTCAGTGCGGTATGCGCAAGACAAGACGGCGCACCTGAAAACCGAGTTCGGGTTCGACACGGTGCAGGTCGCGAAGAATCGTTATGCGTCGGAGCAGTACCACGATTTCATCGGATTCCAAGTGTCCAAGCCCCTGCTGGAGCGGGTCTTCCCCGTCGTCTACGGGGTGGAACTGAAAGATGTGCTTACCCATGAGGATCTGGCGGTGGGTTCGTATCGTTTCGCAGTCAGCGAACTGATTCCAAGGATGACCCAAGTCGCGCTGCAAACCCATAAGAAGGAACTGATGCGCGAAACGCCGAACTTCGCGAAAAAGAAGTTCCTGTATCGTCTTTCGCGCTCCAGCTATGAAAAGGAGTGGGGAAAGGACTACGTGAAGCCGGGTGTGGGCACGCGGATCTTGTCAACGCTCCTGCGATACATGCCGAAAATCGGTCCCTTTAAAGGGTTGGCGTTCAATAATCCGACACCGCAAACCGAGGATATGTATATCAAGAGCATCAATACGACCGTTGATCAATACCGGGCCTTCCTCGAAGAAGTGCGCACGGATACACTGGTCTTGCCCAATTGTGATCTTGATAGTGGTCAACCGACCAAGGTAGCGGAATACTCGCTAACCGACGACACCTACGCAAAGTTGCTGGGACAGTTGTCGAGCCGAAAGTTCGATGTTACGACTCCGGAGCTGCGCGGCAATATTCTCGATTTCTATTCCGACCTGTCGGCTTCGATCGCCACGAAGAAAGATCATGATGACTGGAAAAACGTACTGACAGAGTTAGACCAATTGAAGTCGATGAATCCGATTCCGACATCCGCGGGTAGGCCCGCCCGGTGATCGCAAGTCTCATTCAACCCGGTCGTGAGCGATAAGGCGATGTTTCGACAGCAATCGCCAATCGCATAGTTTTCGGTTAGCCGACAATCTGGGAGTTGGCACTACTGTGGTCCGCGTTTCAGCGGCTTACCTTGCCCTTGGGTCCGTCGAACTCGTACTTCTTGTCCACAGCCATCCACGGCATCCGCCGGCGTTCGGCGGCCAGCGCGTCACGGCCGCGGGTCAAGGCCTTCTCCTTCACGAGGAGTTGCTGGCGCGCAGCCTCCCATTCCTGCTGCGACACGATCGGGGGTGTCTTCATCTTGGGATTCGGGTTCTCAATCGTTCTGGTCGACATTTTGATTTTTCCTTTCTTCTGAGTTCGGCAGGACTTCTCCTGTCCGGTTCTTGCGAGATACTTTCACGGCCAATGCTGCCAAGCCGCCGGTAGAAACCGCGCCGGCGACAACTAATCCCATGGTTGCCATGCAGAATGGACACATCGTGCACCTCCTGGGGGCGAAGCATGATCGCTAAGCCGCCTCATAGGGGTGACGGGTAAGGAGGAGCGATTTCTACACGAGGAAGAAGAAAAATCGCAGGGGGATAGCGGAGAGTGGAATGTTGCCCGCCGGGCGGACAAAGCAAACTAGTACCGTGACCGCATGATGATTACGGCGAGGAAGACGAGTAGCGCCGGCATCTTGCCGGCTGTCCCGAGGGCGTCTTGCCCTCGGCGCGGCGGGCGAAGACGGGAATCGGCGCAGACGACGGCTTCACCGCCTTGCTGTAGTGATAGCGACAAAACGTTGACGATGGCTCCTCGAGAACGCCTCAGCAACGGCAGGAAAGCCTGAGTCCGGGGATTAGTTGAGTTTCAACAACTGGTCCGATTGAAGTGGAAGGGTGTGCCGGTGGTGTGATGGGATTGCGCTGGCTTCCCAGCCTTGATGGTTGAACAAAACTGTAAAGGATGTGTCGAGACAAACTGTAAAGCATGTCGCGGGACGAGACACAAGACCACAAGGGTAGGGCAGCCTCAATTAGAATTGGGGCGAGAAAAACCAAAAGGAAGGGTGGGCCAGCCCCCAAAGCCCGCTTAACGCCGCCTACCGTGAAACCTCAACCCGAAAACGCAAGCGTGCGACTGCGACAGATCATCCGGCGCAATCGCCGCTCCGAAAAAGTGGGAGTGTACGCCATCTGCTCGGCTCACCCCAGCGTCATTGCGGCAGCCGTTCAGCAGGCCGTTGAAGATGAATCAGTGCTGCACGTCGAATCTACCTCCAGCCAGGTAAATCAATTGGGCGGTTACACCGGACAAACTCCATCTCAGTTCGCCGAGTTTGTTTACTCCGCGGCGCAGCGTGGTGGACTTCCCCGCGACCGCGTACTGCTGGGCGGCGACCACCTGGGCCCGTACCCCTGGCGCGAACAGCCTTGGGATGTAGCTCTGCACAACGCTCGGGAACTGGTTCGGCGGTGTGTACTCGCCGGATACCAGAAGATTCATCTCGATGCGAGTATGGCGTGTGCCGATGACGCAACCTCGGGGCCTGACCCGCGCACCATCGCGCAACGAGCCGCCATCCTCTGTCGTGCTGCCGAAAGTGCGTTTGAAGATTTGCCGCAAGGTTCTTCCCCTCCCCTTTACGTCATCGGCACCGAAGTTCCGCCTCCGGGGGGTGAATCGTTTCCGGGAGCGCCTCCCGCAGTCTCCCGGGCCGACCAGATGGGTGACACCTTGGAACTTTTCCGCGCGGCCTTCAACGAGCAGAGAGTGGCGGCGGCGTGGGAAAGGGTGATTGGCATGGTGGTACAGCCCGGAGTGGAGTTTGGCGAAAACGTGATTTTCGACTATGAGCGGCAGAAAGCGATGGCACTCTCGTCCGCCTTGCCGGAGACTCCTGCTCTCGTTTACGAGGCGCACTCCACGGACTACCAGAAGCCCGCAGCTCTTGCACAGATGGTGGCAGACCATTTCGCGATCTTGAAAGTGGGGCCATGGCTGACATTCGCGTTCCGGGAGGCTGTCTTCGCCTTAGGCGCAATCGAGCGGGAACTGCTGACGTGTCGAAGGGGAGTTCGTCTTTCGCAAGTCCAGGAAGCGCTCGAAGCCGCCATGTTGCGCAATCCTGTTTACTGGCGATCCTACTACCATGGGAGTGAAGACGAGATACATCTGGCGCGCATCTACAGTTACAGCGACCGTTGCCGGTACTACTGGGGCGACCCTAAGGTCCAGCAAGAACTGGCCCAACTTCGCACCAACCTTGATGCCTGCCCGGCGCCTCCAACGTTGTTCAGTCAATACCTACCTTCACAGTACGAGGCGATAAGGTCTGGGCGGCTGCCGACGCATGCCGAAGACATGATTCAAGAACACATCCGAACTGTCCTACATGTTTATGCCGCGGCTTGCGGAATTTAAGACGACTGGCTCAGCTCTGCCCTGTAGCCCCCGCTAAAACGTTACACGGACCTCACTCGTTCGAGGCCTTGTCACTGTTGTCCGTCAGAGCGAATCCAGACGATTCCAACTAGCCGCGCTTTTGAAGCAGGAATTGTCTGACGGCCGGGTCCTCGGTGAGACCGATCGCGCGGTCGAAAGCATCCGCGGCCTCAGGCGTTTTCCCGAGCCGCTGCAACAGGTGGGCGCGAACCGCCCAGTAAGGTTGATACGCGGAGGCATCGTCCGGGTCGATCCCATCGAGCACCGCCAGCCCCGCTTCAGGTCCCCTGGCTTCGGCTAGTGCCGCGGCATATCCAGTTCTCGTGCCGATCGTCGAAGAGATGCGGATCAACTGTTCGTAGAACAGCATGATCGCAGCCCACTCCGTCCGGCCGCTGCGCGCCCGTTCGGCATGTACTGACTGAATCGCGGCCTCGAGTTGAAAGCGTCCGGTGCGACCACGACTCGACGCCTCGGCGAGATGGCGTTCCGCCTCTTCGATCAAGGGCCGAGACCACTGCTGTGAATCTTGCTCCGAAAGAGGAACGAACCGGCCGTCCGGCCCTCGCCGCGCCGCTCTGCGGGCTTCGCAGTGGAGCATGAGAGCCAGCAGACCGTGAACCTCTGCCTGGCTGGGCGGCAACTGCAGAAGGACGCGCCCGAGCCAGATCGCCTCCTCGGCCAGATCCCGTCCGCGCTGGTCAACTCCCGCCATATCATCCCAGCCGATCCCGAATGCGGCATAAATCGCCTCCAGCACGGCGTCGAGGCGCGGCGGCAGTTCACGCTCTTGCGGGACTTCGAAGGGAATGCCGCCGTCGCGGATCTTCGTTTTGGCACGCACCAGGCGCTGCCCCATTGTTTTCGGTGAGACCAGGAACGCGCCGGCAATGCGCGCGGCGTCCAGTCCTAGAACGGTCTGGAGCATGAGCGGCGTGTGCATCGCCGGATCGATCGCCGGGTGGGCACACACGAAGAGCAGCTTCAACCTTTCATCGGGAAACTCGGTCGACAACGTCATCTCTTTGGAATCCTCTCTGAGCAGCAGGAGCGTGGGCTCGCTTGCTTCCGCTACTTGCTGATGACGCACATGGTCGATCAGCGAATGGCGCGCCGTGGTCAGCAGCCAGGCCTCGGGATTTTGCGGCACGCCGTCTTGCGGCCATGTGGTGAGGGCTTTGACCAACGCGTTACTGAGGGCGTCCTCCGCGCTGGCCACGTCGCGCGTATGCGAGGAAAGGTATGCCACCAGACGACCGTAGGACTCGCGCGCCACCCGTTCGATCGTTCGGTGAATCGTCCGGTGAGTGCTCTCTGGTTCGCTTCCACTCATCCCGTAACCCGGCGCAGGTATTCAGGTGAAACGGGGCGGATCTCCACGGCGCCGATCGAGGCGGCCGGGCAGCGCGCCGCCCATTCGAGCGCCGCGTCCAGCGAGGGGAGTTCCAGGATTGTGAATCCCCCCAGTTGCTCCTTGGTATCGGCGAAGGGGCCATCCTGCACGCGCCGCTTCCCATCCTTCGTTCGCACCGTGGTCCCGGTCTCCGGGGGTTGCAATGGACTGCCACCGACGTATATGCCGGCCTCGACGAGCGCTTTATAGTACGCCCGCCACGCACCGAGGTAAGGATCGTTTTCGCCGCTATTGCGCGCCGCAAAAGCTTCTGGCGATTCGAAGATCAGCAGGGCGAATTGCATCTCGTTTTCTCCTTGGGAACCATTGTGAGCGCCTTTGCGCTCCTGAACGTATGACGGATGAAGCGCGGCCCATTCGACAGATTTCAGGAAATTTCGAGAAATTTCAAGCGGGCAAGGGCGAATTGTCGCACTCCACTCCAAAAGCGGCGTCGCGAAAGGCGAGGAGAAATGGAAGTAGCGCTTTCCGGTCAGGAGCGATGCGCGGCGATCAGTGCCTGGCCGAGGGACGATCCGCCGTCACCAGCCGGAACTTCGCGGTGGGACAAGACCTGGAAGCCGTCTTCGATGAGCCGCGCCGAGTCCAGTACGACTTCAGCTTCAGCCTCGCGGTCACTACTGGAAGCGATATCCCGGTTTCGGCGTGCAGCGGTAAACCCGCCCTGTGTCGGGATTGACTCCCGCATCGCAGGTGGCCCAACTCAAGAAAAGTTCCGGTCCCAGCGGGAAAATGATGGTCTGCCCGTCAAGGTCCGCCTCAATGCTTACACTCTCTGCAGCGGAAGGCAGGGTGAAGGAGAGTCCATCCCCAAAGATGACAGGATAGGACCAGTGTTCCATTTGACTCACCATGGGGCGAAAGACCTCGGCCTCTAACATAAAAGTGGCCGTGTCGGACCAGTCACGGGCCGACGCCGTGATGGTCTGGCCACCCTGGGAGAAGTGGTCGGCCTCAATTCTTGTAAAGGGACAAGGGCCGGCAATGCATGAGGCACGGGCGTTACGAAATTCATTGCCCGCGCCGGCATCCAAAGTGGCCGAACCAACGGCCGCCTTCCATTTGCCGTCGGGTGAGCAGAGCGGCTGACCCTTGCATGCAACGTTGCCCTTGTTCTCAATTACGAAGGTTTTGACTGCGCTGCCCACGTTCAGGTCGGTCTTGGCCTTGATCGCATATCTCACGCGCACGTTGGCCACTTTCACTTCCGGCGGATTTGCCGGAGCGCCATTACTGGAGAGCGGAACGAGATGGACGATGTAAAGCTTGCTGGCGACAACATCGTCCAGGTACAGCGGGCGGTACTGCGGGTGGCGAAAGACCAGAACAACGGGGTGCCCCTTCCGAATTGGTTTGCGCAGCCGGAGAAGAAAGAATCCCGAGGAATCAGACGTGACGTCGGAGGTAGCGAGATCGCCAGCCGAAATTGCCACTCCCGCGATCGGCCGCTGGTTTCGTGGGTCCGAATCCTGGACGAGCACGGCTCCCCACAGAGAAATAGGCTTTTGTTTCTGCCAGCGGATCAGGGCCAGGATGGTGACAGAGAGCAGGATGCCGACCATGACAGCGATCCAACCCTCGATTTTGTGGGAACGAGTCATGCGCGCGTCCAGCAGCATCGATTAAGATAACTGATTAAGATGATCGCTGGGTCTGGAACGTTCCACGGGAGCTGCACCGGAGGTAGCTTCAGGTGCATCTCTAAAATGGGTTTCGTAAACACAGAGATAATTATCCTTTGCTTTGCCCGTAGATGTCATTCGAGTTGTATCCCTTTTTGTTTTCCAAGGCCATGGCCACCGGAAACGCAAACGCATGACTGATGCCAAACCGAATCTGCTTTCACGCCGGCAGATGCTGCGTCAGGTTCTGGGAACGAGCCTTTGCCTGCCCTTGGCAGAGTTCCTGGCACCTTGGTATACGGAGGCGCAGTCCTCTGCTCCAGGCAGCGCTGCCGGGGTGGCGACTGTGTCGGCGGAAGACGATCAGTTCTTGAACGATTTGGAGCACGCAAGTTTTCTCTTTTTCTGGGAACAGGCCAGCCCGAAAACAGGGATGGTCAAGGACCGCTGCAACGTCCACAACGAGACTCGGAACGTTGCCTCCAGCATTGCCGCGACGGGCTTCGGTCTAACCGCTCTCTGCATTGGAGAGCAGCGGGGATTCATCTCGACCAGTGCTGCGCTGGAGCGTCTCTTTGCCACTCTGCGCTTTCTGTGGAAGAAGTTGCCCAATCACCGCGGGTTTTTCTACCACTTCGCCAACCCCGAAACGGGGGAGCGCATGTTCGACTCCGAGGTGTCTTCGGTGGATACGGCGATTCTCCTCTGTGGGATTCTGACCTGCCGCCAGCACTTCCAACATCGCGGGGTCGCAGAGCTTGCGGACCTCATCTTCAACCGCGTCGATTGGACCTGGCTTTCGGAAGACACGTCGCTGCTCACCCACGGGTGGACCCCGGAGGTTGGATTTCTTTCCTCACGTTGGGATTACTATAGCGAATTGATGATGATGTATCTGCTCGGCATGGGGTCATCGGCCCATCCCCTGAAGCAGGAAACCTGGAATGCATGGAAGCGTTTGACGTTTGAATATGACGGCCTGCGCTACATCGGGTCGTTTGCGCCACTCTTTGTACACCAGTATTCGCAGGCGTGGTTTGATTTTCGCGGCAAGCGCGACAAATACGCCGACTACTTCGAGAATTCCGCGACTGCCACGGAGGTCCACCGGCGTTTTTGTCTGGAATTAGGCAAGCAGTTCCCGGATTACAGCGAGGACCTGTGGGGAATCACAGCTTCCGATTCCGAGCACGATGGCTACGTCGCTTGGGGCGGGCCTCCTGCCACGGGACCGATCGATGGCACCATTGTTCCGAGTGCGGCCGGCGGGTCATTGCCGTTTCTGCCCGACGCCACCATGCATGTCTTGAAGACGATACGAAACCGTTACCCGTCGGCCTGGACCAAGTACGGGTTCGTGAATGCCTTCAATCCCCTCAAGAACTGGTATGATTCCGACGTGATCGGCATCGACACGGGCATCGTCCTGTTGATGGCCGAAAATCTGCGAACCGGGTTTGTCTGGGACACGTTCATGAAAACCCCGGAAGCGCAGCGTGGAATGGAGCGAGCGGGGTTCCATAAATACTGACAACTGCGGAAGAGTTGTCCTTCCCGGGAGTTTTCTTCGCTCAGCCAACCGTAAGGGCGGTTCGTTTCATCCAAGCGTCGTTTTGATGGCTTCGAGAAGCCACCATTGTTTGCCTGAAATGGATTCGGCTAAACTTAAGTGATCCGCCACTTCGACTGACACCTGGGCCGCGTTGTTTCGAATACCTGGGGCGATCCGCTCCGGTTCCCAGGTGCTGGGGATTCCTTCATGACCGGGAAATCGGAGTTCCGTAACGGATGGCGGGAGCGACTCTCTGCGCTCCGCAATGTCCCCGCGGTCCTGCGGTTTGTGTGGGAGTCCGGACGCACGGTCGTCATCCTGGGGCTCATCTCCCGAGTTCTCGCTTCTCTGCTTCCGCCGGCGTTGTTCTGGGTCTCCAAGCTCATTATCGATACGATCTTCCGCATTCTCACTACTCATGAACCTGTCGGAGCAAGGCTGTGGTGGCTGGTCGCCGCCGAGTTTGCCATCGCCGTCAGCGCCGGCGTACTCAACCGCGCGATCGACTACCTCGATGCCCTGCTCGCCGGCAAATACACGTACCACGTCAGTGTTCGCGTCATGGAGCACGCTGCCGCGCTGGACCTGACGGCCTACGAAGATCCTGCGTTCTATGACCGGCTGGAACGAGCCCGCGTTCAGGCTACCGACCGGCTGTTCATGATCCAGGCCATTGGACGCCTCATCCAGCAGGCGATTACGACGATTACGTTGTCGGTCTCGATCATGGTGTTCTCGCCGTGGCTTTTGCTCTTGCTGATCGTGGGTGTGATTCCAGCCTTCGTGGGAGAAACTCACTTTGCATTCCTGGGATACGCCAAGAATTTTCGCCAGACTCCCGTTCGTCGCCAGCTCGATTACCTGCGCATTCTGGGCGGCAGCAAGGAAGCAGCTAAGGAATTGAAGCTGTTTGGTCTAAAAGATTTCCTGACCAACAGATTTAAGGGGCTTTCGAACCAGGTTTATGAAGAAGACGTTGCCCTGGCGCGCAGAAAAGTGACGGCGGGTTCGGCCCTTTCCGCGATCGGCACCGCGGGCTACTACACCGCCTACGTGTTTGCGGTTTGGAAGACGGTCACGGGCGTGTTCAGTTTTGGCACTCTGACTTTATTGGCAAATGCCATTCGCGAGGCGAGCTCGAACCTGCAACAAACCTTTTCCACCCTGTCCACGATTGCCGATCAGGCCTTGTTCCTGACCGACCTGATTGCATTTTTCGAGATGCGTCCCACCATCGAATCGAAGCCCAACGCTTTGCCGGCTCCGCGTCCCATCCAGCGCGGATTTGAATTCCGGAATGTTTCCTTCCGATATCCAGGAAGTTCGCGCCTGGTTCTAAATGGATTGAACTTTCATCTGCGGCCCGGCGAACGGGTGGCGCTGATCGGGGAAAACGGAGAAGGCAAGACCACCATCGTCAAGTTGCTGACGCGCCTCTACGACCCGCTGGAAGGACAGGTGTTGCTCGACGGAGTGGATCTGCGCGAGTACAACCTCGAAGACCTCTACCGCGAGATTGGTGTCATCTTCCAGGACTATATGCGCTACGAGATGACCGCACGGGAAAACATCGCCGTGGGCCGGATCGAGCAGGTTGCGAACCTGCCGCTCTTGCAGCAGTCCGCCCAGAAGAGCATGGCGGACGAGGTGGTGGCGAAATTTCCCTCCGGATACGAGCAGATGCTGGGCAGGCGCTTCGACGGCGGAGTCGATCTGTCGGGTGGCGAATGGCAAAAAGTCGCGCTGGCACGAGCCTATCTGCGTGATGCGCAAATACTGATCCTGGATGAGCCGACTGCGGCGCTCGACGCCCGCAGCGAATATGAAGTCTTTCAGCGGTTTGCCGAGCTGACCGCCGGGAAGATGGCCCTGTTCATTTCGCACCGGTTCTCGACCGTGCGCATGGCAGATCGAATCGTGGTGCTCGAGAAGGGACGCATCGCGGAAGACGGGGACCATGAGGCGCTGACCCATCTCGGCGGCCGCTATGCGGAAATGTTCGAGTTGCAGGCCGCCAGTTACCGGTGAAGGCGCAAGCAACCGTGAAGGTGCAAGAAACGAGGAACGAAGATCGAAGGATGGATTGATCAGACATGGGTTCCACGATTCAGACCGAGAGCCTCTGGGAAAGAGAACGGAAGCATTCTCCTAGCAACAATGGGGAGACGGAGCCTCAAGGAGCGGAGCTTCGGGAGGCAGAGCTTCAAACCATGCGCGAGGCTGCGATGCAGTTAGCCGCGCGTCTCGGTTGGCTGCCCAAAATATCTTCGTCGGACACTTTTGCGACTTGTTGCCGAAAGCTCCTGGCAGTATTTCAGGACGTATTTGAAGGAGTGGACGCGGCCTTCGCGCAGGCCCCCGGCTCGGAGGATCTGCTCTGGCTCCGCGACAACGGACAACAGCTTTCCTCGGCCGCGCGCCTGGTGGCGGACGAACTGGGGCCGCTGACCCGCCTTCCCCATGTAGGCAACGAAGGCGAAATCGTGCCCCGGGTGCTGGCCATCGCGGAGGCTTTTTTCGATGAAACCGAGGATGTCTTTTGCAAGAACAAGTTCAAAGCGTTTTGTCTGGCTTTCGAGGAAACCACGCCTCTCGAGTTTCATGAGATTGGCGCCCTGGTACCGGCGTTGAAACTGGTTTTACTGGAACGGATTGCGTCCCGGGGCAAGTGTCTCGTGGACGATCCGGCGAGCAAATCCAGTAAGCGTGTCACGACGCAAATTCGGAGCTTGCGGAACGCAACGCAAACGTCCTGGAAAGAGGAACTCGAGGCATTTATCCCCTTCGACAGGATTCTGCGTGAGGATCCTGCGGGCGCCTATGCCGCCATGGACATTGAGAGCCGAAATGTCTATCGCGAAAGGGTGGCGAACATCGCCAAACGCTCCGATCGAACCGAATTAGAAGTCGCGAAGGAGGCGCTCACCCTGGCGCGCCAGGCTCAGCAAAAGAAATTCAGCGACCCGCGGAATGCGTTGCGAGAATCCCACATTGGCTACTATCTTGTGAGTGAAGGTGTGAGTGAAGGAACGACGCTTCTCTGCCAGAGGGTCGGCTACCACCCCACCTTGGGCGAACGCCTCCGCACATGGTTGCGAAAGCATCCCGATGAATACCTTTTCTTCGGAATTGGAGTCCTGACTTTTGCCATCATGACCGGGGCCGTGTGGCTATTGACACCCGCCTGGACTTCCCCTGCACTCATTCTGCTTTCGATGCTGATTCTGTTGCTGCCAAGTTCCCAGGCGGCGGTTCAGTTGATGAACTACTTGACCACCAGCCTCCTGCCGGCGGGAAGCCTGCCCAAGCTCGACTTTTCGGAAGGCATTCCCGACGATTGCACGACCTTGGTGGCGATTCCAACGCTCTTGCTCAATGAAGAACAGGTGCACTCCCTGGTGGAAAATCTGGAAGTGCGTTTCCTGGGAAACCACCATCGCAATCTTCACTTCGCACTCGTCTCCGATCTGCCCGATTCCCATCAACCGGCTCCGGAAGACAATCCGCTGGTGGCACTTGCTGCGAAACTGATCCGCGAATTGAACGATAGATACTCCGGAAAGAATTCTGGCTCTTTCTTCCTTTTTCATCGCCACCGCGTCTACAACCCGCGCCAAAGAGGATGGATGGGATGGGAGCGCAAGCGCGGAAAGCTGCTCGATTTGAACCAACTGCTCCGCGGTCAATACGACCGGTTCCCAGTGAAAGTCGGTGGTCTTTCGACGCTGCCCAAGGTTCGCTTCGTGATTACGCTCGACACCGACACCGAACTCCCGCGGGGATCGGCGCACCGCATGGTGGGAGCGATTGCCCATCCTCTGAATCAGGCCATCATCGATCCCGTCAACAATATCGTGGTGGCTGGATACGGGATCTTGCAGCCCCGCGTCGGCATCAGCGTGCAGTGCACCGCGCGCTCGCGACTGGCGGCCATCTTCGCCGGCGAGACTGGTCTTGACCCGTACACGCGCGCGATTTCCGACGTCTATCAGGATCTGTATGGCGAAGGCACGTTCGCGGGCAAAGGTATTTACGAAGTCGATACTTTGTTGCGTGTTCTCGACCGCCGCTTTCCCCGGAACGCCCTGCTAAGCCATGACCTGGTCGAAGGCGCATACGCACGTGCCGGACTGACCACCGACATTGTCGTGATCGAGGACTATCCCTCGCATTACAGCGCCTACAACCGCCGCAAACACCGCTGGCTTCGCGGTGACTGGCAGATTGTGGAATGGTTGACGGATCGTGTACGAGACCAGTCAGGCGCGCGAGTCTCGAATCCAATCTCGCTGGTTTCGCGCTGGAAAATTCTCGACAACCTGCGCCGCAGCCTGGTCGAACCGGCGACTTGCTTATTGCTTTTGTTCGGCTGGCTGGTGATGGGCCATCCTTTTCTGTGGACCCTCGCCACGATCTGCATTTTGTTTGTGCCAGCTTGGGTCGAATTTGCCATCGCACTGATCCGTGCGACGGTGGCACGAGACGCCCGAATTGCCAGTGAAGCTCTCGGCAGCCTCCTGGCCGCCAACTTCACGATCTTGCTGACGTTGACTCTTCTCGCCCACCAGACGCTCTTGTCGCTGGACGCGGTGGTGCGCGCGCTCGTGCGCCACGTGGTTACGCGAGAGCGCCTGCTCGACTGGGAGACGGCTGCGGAAGTGGAATTGGGAAAGCACCGGACTCCGGTGGACCGATATATCGACTGGATGCCTTTTCTTGCCATTGGGTTGGGCCTGCTGATTTGGCTGGCGCGCCCGCAATCCTTGCCGGCCGCGGCTCCGATTCTTGGGCTATGGGCGTGCAGTAAACTGCTGGCACTCTGGCTCAACGGCAGTCCGCTCGAAGCGGAGCCCGAGATTGCACACAAGGATGTTCGCTTTCTTCGCAGAGCCGCCCTGCATACCTGGAGATACTTTGCCCAGTTCTCCAGCGAGGAACACAACTGGCTGGTGCCGGACAATATTGAGGACAGTCCGCGAAAGGTGGCGGCCAGCGTATCCCCGACGAACATCGGGCTGCTGCTGAATGCAAGGCAGGTCGCGAACGAACTCGGCTATATCACGGTTCCAGAGCTGGTCGAATTGACCAGGAAGACCTTGGACACCCTGATCCGCCTCCCCAAGTATCGTGGCCACCTGATGAACTGGTATGAGACCCGCACTCTGGAACCGAAACCGCCGTTTTTCATTTCTTCGGTCGACAGCGGCAATCTAGTCGCCTCTCTATGGACGCTGCAGCAGGGATGCCTTGATCGCTTGCGTCAGCCCCTTCTCACTGGAGGGCTGGCCGAGGGTTTGCTCGACCACCTTCGAGCGCTCGTCAAATTGCGGGCGCTCCCAAAGCGGGTATTGGCGCGCTGCGAAGAGGAGTTCGAAGACGAAGATTGGCTGACGGCTGTCTTGAATTTCCCGGAGGAAGTTCTGGACGAAAAGAAATCTGAAGCACAGTCCGACTCCGATTCCGAAATTGCCTGGTTCCGCGAACAAGCGCGCATGCGCATCCAGAGCATCCGCGACACGGTGCGAGCCTACGTGCCCTGGATGCTCCCGGAGTTCGCGGCCCTGCGAGAGAAGTTGGTGAGCGGTGCGAGTTCCGTCGACGAAGTGCTTCTGCGGCAACTGCCCGACCTGATTTCAGAGCTCGAGGCGCGTCTTGATGACACGGTGCAATCCGTTCGAAATGGGCAAGGACAGCTCTGCGAGCGTCTTAGACTCCTGCTCCCGGAAGCACGGCGGAACGCCCTCCGTCTCATCGAGGATCTGCGCGAGATCAGCGAACAGGCAGGCGCCCTGGCCAACGCCATGGACTTTAGGTTCTTGTTGGATGAGCAGCGTCTGCTGATGTCAGTGGGCTTCGACGCCAAGTCCGAAGAACTGCAACCTTACTGTTACGACTTGCTGGCCACCGAGCCGCGTACCGCGGTCTTCATTGCGATCACCAAGGAGGACGTCCCGCAAGATTGCTGGTTCCGTCTTAACCGGCCGTTCACGCGCGATCGCGGCCGCCCGGTTCTGCTCTCCTGGACGGGAACCATGTTTGAGTACCTGATGCCGTCGATATGGATGCGTACGTATCCCAACACCTTGCTCGACCGGGCCAGCGTCGCAGCCGTGCAATCCCAACAGGAATACGCGGCTGCTAAAGGGATTCCCTGGGGCATTTCTGAGTCTGCCTGCGCGAAGCGCAACGAAGCCGGAGACTATCACTACGAAGCGTTCGGCGTCCCCGCCCTGGCGCAGAAAAAAAGCGGATCGGACCCCTTGGTCGTTTCGCCCTACTCCACACTTCTAGCTCTGAATGTAGATCGCAAGGCCGCGCTCGCCAACCTGCATCGCATGGATGCCCTCGGATGGTTCGGCCCGTACGGATTTTATGAGGCGGGCGACTACACCAACTCCCGCACCCGCTTCCACGGCCCTCGTTGTGAGATTGTCCGATCGTGGATGGTGCACCATGAGGGCATGAGCCTGCTCGCTTTGGCAAACTTTCTGTGCGACAACGTTGTGCAACGCTGGTTTCACTCCGACCGGCGAGTGCAGGCCACCGAACTCCTGCTGCAGGAGAAGCCAGTCTCCCGCACCCGCCACATCTGAAGATTTCTTGCCCTCTGTTCTGCGGATCACCCTGGGAAGTCCGAGCGGCTACCCGGGATCGCTTGAAGCTGGCTTCGGCGCCGCCTTTTTCAGCCTCGGGTCATCACTTCCTCGTAGATGCGGTCGCGCTCGCGCATCCTCCCAGGTTTTACTGAGAACTGACAACTGACGACTGAGAACTTCTGCTAAATCGCCGGGTGGCGAACAGGTGCACCGCGGGAGTGATGATCAGCGAAAGAATCATCGACAGTAGGATGCCGCCGATCACGGCAATCGCCAGGGGTTTCAACATCTGCGAGCCCGCGCCCATGGCGAACGCCAGCGGCAGCATGCCCGCGATCGCGGCGAGCGCGGTCATGACGATCGGCCGCAGTCTTCGGCGGCCCGCTTGAATCACCGACTCTTCCAGCGAGAGCCCCGCGGCGCGAAACTTTTGCTCGGCATCGAGCAGCAGAATCCCGTTCTTGGCCACGATGCCAATCACCATGATCATCCCCATGAACGACGAGATGTTGAACGTGGTGCGGGTGATGAACAGGGCCAGAAACACTCCGCAGATCGAGAGCACCGCCGACGTCAGAATCGCCAGCGGCGCGGTAAACGTCCGGAATTCAAACAGCAAAACAATGAAGACCAGCACTACCGCCAGCACGAGCACGAAGATCAGATCCTGAAACGATTTTTGCTGCACCTGGTAGGTTCCGCCGTATAACACCCGAATCGAAGAAGGCAGATGCAACTGGTCGACACTTTTCTTGACGCTGGCAACACCCGTGCCCAGGTCGACGCCTTCCAGCCGCGCCGAGACCACCACATTCCGCAGCAGGTTCTCGCGATGGATTTCCGTCTGCCCGGGAAGCTCGGTCAGCGTGGCCAGCGCTCCGAGCGTCGCCGTTTTGCCCGTCGAACTCACCAGCAGCGTGTCGCGCATGGCCTCGAGCGAAGCTCGGTTCCCTGCTGGAAAGCGCACGCGCACGGTGTACGTGCGATCATGAGTAACAACCGGAGTCGTCGACGGTTCCCCTTCCAGAATGGCGGCCGCGTCGGTCGCAACTTCTTCCGGGCTAAAGCCGGCCCGCGCCGCAATCGACGGGTCCACCTGAAACACCACCGCCGGCCCGCTAATCGTGTTATCGATTCCATTCAGGACGTCGACTACGCCTTTATCTTTGGCGATCGCATCGGCAACTTTCGGGGCCCAGGCTTCGAGCATCGCCGCATCCTGCGAAAACAACTTGACCTCGACGGGCTGCGGTTCTCCGGTCAGATCGCTGATCATGTCCTGCAGGACCTGGACAAATTCCACATCGATGGCCGGTTCTTCGGTCTTGATTTTCGCGCGAACATCGGCGATGACATCCTCGATATCGCGGCTGCGAGACAGCTTCAGCTTCACCGAGATATCTCCCGTGTTGGCCTCGGTCACCGCCGCCAGTCCCAGTTGCAGGCCGGTCCGGCGCGAGGTGCTCTCGACCTCGGGAATATCGTGCAGCATCTCTTCGATGTGCCGCACCACACGATTCGTCTCCGCCAACGAACTGCCCGCCGGCATGATGTAGTCGAGAATGAAGCCGCCTTCGTCCATCTCCGGCAGAAGACCGGAACCCGAAAACTGGTAGCACCCATACGCAATCACGATCAGAGCCAGACTGAATCCGGCCAGCCAGCGTGGCCGCTCCAGGGCGCGGCGCAACCAACGCTCGTGAAAGTTGATCACCTTGCGGAAAAAGCCGCTCAGCGAAGCTTCTTCGGCTTCCATCAGACGACGGATCGACTCCACCTCCGGCTCCGGAGCAATCTGCTCCAGGGCGTCTTCCTGGTTGTTCGATACGGCGGATGGATCGCCGGTGGACCTCTTAATCAGAAACTGGCTGAGCGCGGGCGTCCAGGAAAGTGCGAGCGCCAGCGACGCGAGCAGCGCGACCGACATGGTGACGGCCAGGGCGCGGAAGAACGTGCCGGTCACGCCGGCGATCGAAACCAGCGGCAGGAAAACCACAATCGGAGTAATGGTTGAGCCGATCAGCGGGATGGTGATCTCGTCAAGCGCGCTGTGGATCGCCTGCAGCCGTGTCTGCCCCGCGTCGCGGTGCAGCACGATGTTCTCCACCACCACGATGGCGGTATCGATCACCAAACCGACGGCCGCGGCCAGACCGCCGAGCGTCATCAGGTTGAAACTCTCGCCCATCAACTTGAGCGCGATAAAGGTCAGCGCGATGGTGGCTGGGATCATCAGCCCGGCGACGATGGAAGTACCCCAGTCGCGCAGAAAGATCACGAGGATAATCGCCGCCAGAATGAGTCCGATGAGGATGGCATCGCGAACGCTCGCGATCGATTGCTTCACGATGTCCGACTGGTCGTAATAAGGATGTATTTCGACCCCGGGCGGCAACGATTTGCGCAGGCTCTCGACTTCCGCGTGCACCTCGTCCGCCACTTGCACGGTGTTGCTCGCCGGCTGCCGGTTGATGCTCAGCAGGACGGCCGGCTTTCCGTTCGCCGACACCACTGTATAAAGAGGACGCACCGCGGGCTCCACTTTCGCGACGTCGCCCACCCGCACCGGCACGCCGGCCGCGGTTGTCTTGACGACGGTCGCCGCAAGCTGTTGCGGATCGCGCACCTGTCCGCTGATCAGCCCGAGGTAGAGTTGGTGGTTGCGTTCAAGCAGGCCGGGAGAGTCAATCAGGTTGGTGCGTTGTACCGCGTCCAGTAAGTCGGTAACTGTGACGCTGGCCTGCAAGAGCCGGGCGGGGTCGGGAATGATGTGAAACTCCGGCTCCTGGCCGCCTTGCACAATCACGCTGGCCACGCCATCCAGCCGGTTCAGGCGAGGCTTGAGTTCGTACGTGGCCAGTTCCCAGAGTTCGGTCTGCGGAACCCGGTCGGAAGTCAGGCTGTAGCCGAGAATCGGAAAGCTGGCGAAGGTCATGCGATGCGCTTCCACCTTCGCGCTCGCCGGCAGGTCGCGTTGTGCGTTGGCCAGGGCCGCGTTCACATACTGCAAGGTCTGGAACATATCCACGTTCCAGTCGAAGAACAGATCGATCTCCGCCGATCCGCGGCTGGTAATGGAGCGCACCTGCTGCAGGCCCGGCACGCTGTTCACGGCTTCTTCGAGCGGGCGGCTGACCGTGACCATCATCTGGTCGATGGGCATCACGCCGTTGTCGACGGCGATCAGAATACGCGGAAAATTCGTGTCCGGAAAAACCGAAACTGGAATGGTGAAGGCGACGTAGATTCCAACCAACGCCAGGGTGATGATCAAGACAAGAATGGAGCGGGAGTGGCGCGCAAACCAGTAAGGCGATTCCCTGTTGGTCGCGGCCATCGAGTTACTGGGCATTCTTCTCGGTCCCTTTTCCCGCGGATGGTCTGTCCGATGGGTGATCCGTCGTGTCGGACTGGGCGGCGGCGGCTTCGATGCGAATCTTGGTATTGTCGGGCAGGCCGTAGGCTCCAGAGGCGACGACGCGATCGCCTTCGGCCAGGCCCTCGAGAATCTGCACCTGCTCGCCCTGCCGGATTCCGGTTTTCACCGTCTTCTGGTGCGCCTTGTTGTCGGAGCCCGCAACCATCACATAACTCGTTCCGTCCGGAGCGGTGAGCACGGCGGCCGACGGAATCACCACCGCGTTTGGCACCGAGCGCGCCAGCATGGAAATCCGCACGCTCGTTCCCGGCCGCAACCGGCCTTTCGGATTTTTCGCTTGCACCCAGACTTCGACCGTCGTGCTGTTCGCGTCCAGCGCCGGACTCACGACCGTCACTTTCCCTTCGATCGCGTCGTCGTCGGAAGCCTTGTCGGACGCCGCGCCTGCAACCGGGTTCGGAACCGGGTTCGCAATAACGACCGTGGCCTTGTCGCCCACCTTCAGCAATGCCGCCTGCTCTTGCGGAATGTGGGCACGCGCCACCACCGAAGTCGTGTCCATTACCGTGAGCAGCGGCGTTCCCGCCGCCGCCATTTCTCCCGGATACAAAGGACGGTCGGTAACTACACCATTGATCGGACTGCGGATTTCCGAGTAACTCAATTGCGCCTCGGCGCCCAGATACTTGCCTTTGGCCGATTGCAACTGTCCCTTGGCGGACTTGACTTCCTCCTGCTTGCCCCCGGCCATCAAAGCATCGACGTGGTGCTGCGCAATTTCATACTGGCTGCGCGCCTGGGCGAGACTGACTTTAGCTTGATCGAGATCTTTGCGTGGCAGTGCGCCTTGCTTGTAAAGATCCTGACGGCTGTCGTAGAGCTTCTGTTCCGCCTCCAGCGCCAGTTTCGCGGCCTGCGCGTCGCCCTGCGCTTTCTGAATCTCTTCCGGCAAAGTGGACGCGGTCGCGATCGCATAGGCGGCCTGCGCCTGATCGTAGGAGCCCTGATTATCCTGAGCGGCCGCGGCTAAATCGCGGCTTTCCAATTTGGCGAGCAACTGTCCCGCATGAACCTTGCTGCCGCGATTCACGTAGAACGCCTGGACCGGCGCGCTGATCTTCGGAACAATCGCCGACTGCGCCAGCGGAAACAAAATCGCTTCCGACGCCACCGTCTGTTCGATGGTCGCCTTCTTCACCGCAACCACCTGCACGCCGACCGTCGGCTCCGTCTCCTTTTCCCCCGAGCAGCCCAGCGCAAATACAAGAACAACAACGATGGAGACCAGTGCCAGTGTGGGGACGGGCGATCTCGCCCGTCCAAGCCGAGCGCAACTCGGCAGCTGCCAGTGGCCACAGCAACCCCGGGCCTGCCATAGTCCCCGAACGGTGCAGCTCCCTTCCCCTCTGATCGATATGTCCGACACGCTTTAGAAACTCCCTGTCAGGGTTTGCAGGTTCGCGAGCGCGACCTGGAAACGGACCTGACCATCATCATATGCATTGCGAGCCATGGTCAGGGTGTTTTGGGCATCCACTACTTCCAGCACCGTGGCCTCTCCCGCCTGGTAGCGCAAAGTCGTTAAACGCAAACTGTCGGACGCAAGTTCCGCGGTTTGAGCGAGCGATTCGAGCTGTGCGCGCGACGTTTCGGTTTCGTCATAGAACGACCGCAAATCGGCCAGCAGCTTGCGTTGCGCGAAGCTCAACTCGACATGGGCCTGTTGCCGGTGCAAGTCCGCCTGCTTCACCTTGCTGTAACCCGATCCCCAGTTCCAGATGGGCAACTGCAGGGTCGCGCTCGCCGAGTATCCCAGGTTGCGAAAATGGTCCGGAGCCGGGCCGCGCACCGCGAACTGATTGGCGTCAATGCCGTAAAAATAATCCAAGCCGACCGAGGGCAGCATGGCCGCCCATGCAACTTTCACTTCCTGGTCGGTTTGCCGCAGAGATGCCAGCGCCACGCGAAGTTCCGGATTGTTCTTGGTGGCCGCCGTCTGTACTTCGACAAAAGGGGGCAGAGGGTCGGGAAGACGCAAGTCATCCACCACCGAGAAATTTTCTTCGAAGTTTGGAAACAGCAAGACGGCCAGATCGAGGCGAGCCTTGTTCATTTCCAGACGAGCATCCTGCAGTTCGCGCCGTTGCTGCTGATCCTGAATCTGGGCTTTGATCACGTCCGAACGCGCGACCTCGCCGCCATTCTGCAGTTTCTGGCTAAGGCCGAGAAACTGGTCGGCTTCCGAAGCCGCCTTCTGCGCGGTGGCGTACTTGCGCTCGGCGACAACGTATCCGTAGTACGCCTGCACGATGGTGACAACCAGGCCGCGTGTTGCGATCTCCGACTTGGCGCGCGTCAGTGCCTCCGCCGCTTCGACTCTTCGATAATCCGCCAGCATCCCCGGCGACAGCGCCTGGTGCACATTCCCCTGCGCGATGTATTCGTGGACGCCGTTGTTACCAATGTAGCGCCCGGTGGTGGAAGGGGCCGTAATCGAATTGGAAACAAAATTCCCCTGCGTATAAATAAATTGCATGTTGTAGTTGACGTTGGGCAGCAGTTGCGCGCGGCTCTGCACCGTATCCTGATGCGCGACTCCCAGTTCCGTCAGAGCCGCCCGAAATTCCGGACTGTTCGCCTTGGCGCGCTTAAGAGCGTCCTGCAGCGTGAGCACTAGTGGCGCTTGCGTGGTATTGGTATCCGCGGTCGTGGCCGGCGTTTGGACTTGTCCGTAGACATTGGAAGGAGCCGCGGGTTGCGGCTGTTCCTGGCCGTACGCTGGAACGGCCAGCAGGATTCCCAGTAGCACAATTCTCATTTGCCTCATGTCGATCACCCGCTACGCACTCCCTTTCTCCTCAATACTGCGATTCGCGTTTACCATTGTAAACAATAGTCCCGACCCGATCGTGACCCACACCGCAACGTCCAACGCCGGCACCCAGCCTCGATGAACCGCAATCGAGGCGGTGACGGTGGAGGAGACGACTCCGCCGATACTCCCCACGGTGTTCATCAGCGCGGAGAGCGATGCGGAATATCCGGGCGCGAGATCGATGCAAGACGCCCAGAAGTTCGCCGCCGCAAACATGGTAAAACCTGCCGCCAGCGCAATCATGGGCAGGGCCACGACGGTGACGCTGAGATGATTGCCCGTGTACAACAACAGGGCTGCGATGCCCATGCCCAACCATACCGCCGCCAAGCGTCCCTTGCGACGATCGGAGACGCGGGCCACGCGGTCGGAAAACCATCCGCCGACTGGAGACAGCACCGCCATCGCCAGGAACGGCGCTGACGTCCAGGCCGCCGCATGCATCAGGTCCAGTCCGCGCAATTTTACGGCGTAGAAGTAGAACCAGTTGTAATAGACGTAGAAGGCATAGCCTTGAAAACCATAGCCCAGAATCAAGGCCCACACGGAGACACTGGTGAGCATCTTGACCCAGGGAATTTTGGTCGCAGCTTGCTGTGGACGGGGGTTGCCGTTCTCCCATCCGGGGTGGATGGTGCGCAACTCTTGCTGGTTTACGCGCGGATTTTCTTCGGGCCAGTCGGTGGCGTACCAGTGCCAAAGCGCGACGACAACGAAGGCGAGCGCGGCGGAAATTGCAAATGAGACGCGCCAGCCCCAGTGCACCATCGTCCAGGCGATGGCAACGGGAGTCAGCGTTCCGCCGAGGCCCAGACCGCAGACTTGCAATCCGCTGGCGAATCCGCGTTCGCGCACCGCGGTCCAGGAGGCAATGACGCGGGTTACGTTGGAAGAAACCGCCGCCTCTCCGACTCCGGTTAGAAAGCGGACAACTTGAAAAATCGCGAGGGCGCTGACTCCCGTGGCTGCCGCGAACCTGGGCGCAACAACCATGGCGCCGGAACCGACCGCGAAACAAAAGATGGATGCGGTCAGGGTTCGACGCGGGCCGAAGCGATCGCAGACATATCCCCAGGGAATCTGAAACAACCCATATCCCCAGAGGAAGGCGCTGAACACGCCTCCCATGGCAATCGTGCTGAAGGAGAATTCTTCTTCGATGTACTTTCCCGCGATGCTGAGGTTCAGGCGATTCAGGGCGGTGACTGCCATGATGGCCATGACGATCGCCAGAATCCACCAACGGACGGCAGTCGGGCGATTGGAGCGAACTGAAGTCTCGGGACATGAGGTTCTCACGCGGTATGTTTGCCGTGTCCAAGCTGTTCCATCCTGCCTGCGCACCTCACGGAGCAAGTGCGAAGACCTCAGTTCTCAGTTCCCAAGTTTGCCTTCCTAGCAAAGTGGAGGGTGAAAGCGTCAGTCCGGTAGCAGACCCCTCTTGGTGCGGTCTTTTGGAATCAAAGACTTAGCCAGAGGTTACCGCCAGGTCTTTGAGAAATAAGGACTTAGAGGTAAAGTATTTTTAAATCAATGAGTTACGACACCCACCCGATTGGTCGTCTCTGTATTCCAGCGCCCTCCACGAGTTAAAGGAAATTCTTGGCGCCGCTTCGCTGGCGGCAAAACTCTGCAACTGCGACAAAAGCTCGACCCAGAGGTTACAGGGAGGCCTGCGGAACCGCAGCAACCGGGCTGCTGCGGTTCCACAGGTCGAGCTTCAAAAGATCAGTTTCAACCCGAATTGGATTTGCCGTGAACTTGTGGAGGTCTGGTTTAGAGCTGTGGTTAGAGCGCTCCCGTTGAAATCGTAGATGGAGTTGTTTTGGCCACCCGAATTCAGGAAACCCGGCGACAAGAAGTTTGTGTGATTGAGGATGTTAAAGAACTCGGCGCGGAACTGGATGTTGAAGGCCTCCGAGATTCGCGGTACGCGCGTGTTCTTGAAGATTGAGAAGTTCACCATGGTGAGGGGAGGGCCATGAAACTGGTTGCGGCGCGTGTTCCCGAGCACGTTCGAGCAGAACTGCATGCCGCTGGGCGGCGGTGGCCCTGTGTAGACTCCATACGTCGGATTTTGCGTCGGGGTCAGGAAGGAATCGGGCGCGCAGCCGTAGGGATTAGTGGCGGTTGCCGGCGCAAGTGTGGCTGGCGCCGTTGGGGGCGTGAAGCAGTTTGTATTGATGTAGTTGACTCCTGAGCCGGTCGGGTTGCAACCAGGAAGGAGGCTGGCGAAATCCATGGAGAAGTCGCCGTTGAAGCCGGTCCCAAGGGGATCGTTGCCGTCGCCGACGGTAGCGGTGAAAGGCGCGCCGCTGGTGGCGCTGATAATCGTGCCGAGTTCCCATCCTCCGGTCAGCGTTGACAGCATGCCCGAAGCCCCTTTGACCGACGGGACCTGCCACATGAACGTTCCCGAGAACACATGCCGAATGTCGTAGTCGCATCCGCCTACCCTTGCTGACTTGATGAACAGGAGCGGAACGGCGATGGAATTCTCGAACGTGTCACCCGTCACAGGAGCCGAACTCAGGTCGCGACACTTGCCGAAGGTGTAAGAGAG
Organism: uncultured Acidobacteriaceae bacterium; assembly: GCA_963712295.1. Taxonomy (GTDB): domain Bacteria; phylum Acidobacteriota; class Terriglobia; order Terriglobales; family Acidobacteriaceae; genus Acidiflorens. The sequence continues at coordinate 15,852 of CAVQHM010000013.1, read as the reverse complement.
CTGCCCCTGAAGCCCCTGGCTGAGGCTTTTCTTGAGTTGTGTCTGAAACGCCTCGTAAGAGGCAGAGCCGTCGAACAGGACAGGACGAATGCCCGCGCCGCCTCCCCAGTTCGAATCAATGCGTGTTCCAGTTTGATTGTTCGCGCATGTGTTCGGAAGCGAGAGACCGGTGGGGTCACAAGGAAAGACGAATCCTGCACCACTAACAAAAGTGGGCTGAACCAGGTTGATGTCGTCCGCTGCGGCCGAAAGATGAACGGAGCGGGAACCGACATAGCCGACGATCGCGGTCCAGTTACCGGCGAATTGGCGCTCAATGTTGAAGTTCCAGTTCATGACCAAGGCGCGCTTGGGGTTCGTGTCGATGAAGCGGTTTCGGATGCTCTGTTCGTTGAAATTCACGTTCGGATCCGGAGTGCCGGTTCCGAGCAAGGCAGCCGGGTCGGCGCCGATGATCTGGAATGGGGCGGTAGCTGCCGTATTCAAACCGAATTCATACGCCAGCGGCAGCACGTCGAACAACCCGAAGCCGGCGCGGACGGCGGTCTTGCCGTCGTGAAACGGATCCCATTCCAGGCCGATGCGGGGTTCGAAATTCTTGGTAGTGGGATTGCTGGTGATGGGACTGCTTAAGCCAACCGGCCCGCAGGCGGTTGTGCCCGGAGTGCAGTTTGCCAGAGTTGTGATTTCCTGAAATCCCGCGGCGTTCACCGTGTACCCATTGACGGTGTATCCGGGGACAGTGTTGGCGTCGGTGGGGCGGGTTGTCATTTCGTACCGCAACCCGATGTTTACCGTGACGTTCGAGCGCGCACGCCAGTCGTCCTGAATGTACCCAGCGAACAGACTCTGACGGAAAGCGACGTCGTGCGAGCCCCCCGGGGCGAGCGCATTGAGTTGTTTGGGCGGCTCGCTGAGAAAATCAGCAAGCGAATAGTTGTTCATTCTCCCATTCGGACTCAGCTGCTCCAAGACGTTATAACGCATGCGTTCGAAAGCAAATCCGAACTTGATGGAATGTGTACCATGCGTTAGAAACGCGTCATCGGCAACCTGGCCCGAAGTCCACCTGTGCGTGAAGCGGTTAAATCCTCCCAAGCCGTAGGCCGTGGTCAGGCCGCTCACCGGAATTTGAGGAGTGGCTTTGGCGCCGGGAGCGATCGCCAACGTAGCGTCCGTAGCGACAGCATCTCCGGAAACGGGGTCGTTGATTTTCCCTAGCGCCCGGCTTACGCCGGCGCGAAACGTGTTCACCAGTGCGGGACTGAAGACGTGTGTTTCCTCAATAGTGAAGGCCTGCCGGCGCGAGAACACCTCGTGCACGGTATTCCCCAGCGGATCCCCTTGCTTCAACGGTCCGGAGTCGAAGAAGTAGCTGCCCCACAAGCTGTCGCTGTTGGATATCTTGTGGTCGACACGCCCCAGGACGTTGTTTTCGTTGGCGATGGCGTTCACGTTCGTGTCGAAGGTTTGCGTGCCGAAGTCATTCAGTGGCGTGCCGGCGGGGGCTACGGGCCACAACGCAAGATACTTCTGAATCGCCGACACCGCTGAAGTCCGTTGGTCCGTAGTTGGCACATTGATCGCCACCGAAGAGGGCTCGCTTTGGCGCAGCCCCTCGTATGTGGCAAAGAAAAATGTCTTGTCTTTAATGATAGGACCACCGCCGTTTCCTCCAAACTGAATGCGGCGGAAGGGGGCGATCGTCGGTCCGTCGAAATAATTTCGAGCATCGAAAATGCTATCGCGGTCGAAGAAGAATCCCGTACCGTGAAACTGATTCGTTCCCGACTTGGTAATCGCATTGATGATCGCGCCCGAGGTCCGTCCATACTCTGCGGTGTAGCCGGTGGTGATCACGGAAAACTCCTGCACGGCATCGACGCCCAAATTCAGTCCCGTAGGTCCACCGGGGGCGGCGTTGGAATAATCGTTGATCGAAAGTCCGTTGAGCCGATAGGCATTCTCATTCGGGCGATGGCCGGAATCGGTCAACTGGTCGCCGAACCCACGGTTTCCTTTGTTGGCATTGAACGAGGCCTGCACTTGATTAGGGACCTCGGTGACCCCCGCCGAGAGAGTTGCGAGCGATGCCCAATCGCGACCATTCAGGGGCAACTCCCGGACGGTTCTGGAATCCACAGTCGAACTGATCGATGAAGTAGCCGTCTGCACTTCCGGTGGCGCGGCCGTCACCTCGACGGTCTGCGTGACCTGTCCGACTTTCAGGCTGAGATTCAGTGCCTGTTGTGCGCCGACGGTCAGGGTAATTCCCTTCTGCACGACTTTGTTGAAACCTGCGGCCGTTATTGTGACCTCGTAGTTCCCCGGCAACAGGTTGGGCGCTGAATAAAAGCCGTCCCCGTTCGTCGGCACTTCGCGCACTTCCCCAGTCCCTGTGTTCTTGATGGAAACGTTGGCATTCGCGATGCCCGCACCCGACGGGTCGGTGATCAGGCCCGACATCGTGGCACCGGACACCTGGGCTTCGGCTGGCGCCGACCAGAACAAGGTCAAGCAAAGCGCAAGCGCCAGGCATGTCATCCAACCAACCGCCGTCTCAAATCTCTTTTCGGTCATCGTTGTTTCGATCATGGTCGTCGCCCTCGTTTCATGGTTTGGAAGTGACTGTGTGCCGCAATCTGCAAATGGGTTTCCGCCGTCGCAGAAAGAGGACTTTCTTGGCCGCGACAATCTGCACTGCACCTGTGGCTTAACGCAATACTCGATGTGTCCAATCGGAAACATTTCTGCATCCTTACGCTTGTCATTGAAAATAAAGCGGATAGAGCTCTCGCTCTCCAACTTTGACCTTGCGCGCCAGCGGAGCTATACTCCCACCCTGACCCATGGGTAGCCCTGCGGCGGTTGCGAGAATTTTGCATTTCGGTGTTTTCGAAGTCGATCTGAAGGCTTGCGAGCTCCGGAAACATGGACTCCGTATCAAACTTCCAGAGCAGCCTTTCCAAGTTCTGGTCGTGCTGCTGGAGAAGCCGGGCGAAATTGTCACACGCGAAGAACTGCGCAATCGGCTCTGGCCCGGCGATACCTTTGTCGATTTCGACCACGGACTGAACAATGCCGTCATGCGCCTGCGCGAAGTGCTGGGCGATGCATCCGAGAACCCGCGCTTCGTGGAGACGATCCCTCGACGCGGATACCGTTTCATTGCGCCGGTCGTAGGTTCCGCCTTTCCAGAACCCGCCGGTGACTCTGACCCGGAGGGCGGGGATGTTGCCGGCCAAGGAACTGCGCCGAAAACGACCGGCGCGGCCGCCTTGGAGGCTGCTTCCAAGCCAGCAACAGCAGGTTCCGAGCGACCGTTCTCGACGACCCGTTTTGCGATCCTGGCTGCCGCTATTTTGGTCGCGGCGGTTCTGGTCGGCGCTGGCTTGATTTACCGTAATCGGGCCGATGCGAACCAAGCTGGCCGGGCGCGAAATAAGTCCCTGATCGTGCTGCCGATCGAAAATCTCTCGGGAGACAAAGACCAGGAGTACTTTGCCGATGGCATGACCGACGACTTGATTGCCAACCTGGCGAAGATCCGCTCGCTGCGCGTGATTTCCCGTTCGACAGCCATGGCTTACAAAGGCACGCACAAGCCCATGTCGCAAATCGCCAGCGAACTGAATGTGGATGCCGTGTTCGAGGGCACGGTCTTACGCGTGGGCGACCGCGTAAGAATCACCGCCGAACTGGTGCAGGTTTCCACCGACCGTCACTTGTGGGCCGAGACCTATGAGAGTCCGATGGGGGACATCCTCGCGCTGCAGAATCGTGTTTCTTCCGCCATTGTGAACGAGATCCGCATCAACCTGACGCCGGAGGATCAAGAACGGCTCGCCAGCAATCCCGCGGTTGCGCCGGAAGGGTATGAAAATTATCTGAAAGGACGCTACTACTGGAACAAGAGATCGGATGAGAACCTGACCCGGGCCATCGGATACTTTGAACAGGCAACAAAGCAAGATCCGGGGTACGCCCTGGCTTACGCAGGATTGTCCGATTGCTACGCCATTATCAGCGCCGAGATCTTTGGAACCATGGCTGCGGCGGAAGCCGCTCCCAAGGCGAAAGCGGCCGCACTGCGAGCCCTCGAAATCGACCCGAAACTCTCGGAAGCGGAAACCTCGCTCGCCACGGTCAAGTTTAACTACGATTGGGATTGGGGTGGCGCCGCAGCAGGCTTCGCGAAAGCGATTCAGGATAATCCCAGCTATGCCACCGCCTACCAGAGATATTCCCTTTACCTGGTGGCGATGGGCCGTCCGGAGGATAGTTTCGCGCAGATCAACAAAGCCCGCGAGCTGGATCCCCTCTCCATCAGCATCAATTTCAGCCTGGGCTGGCGGTTCTATATGGCGCGCCAGTATGACCGGGCCATTCAACAACTTCGCAATACTCTGGAGATGGATCCATCCTACGAACTGCCGCATCTGGTGCTCGGTTTGTCGTACGCCGAGAAGCGGGATTTTGCTCTCGCCATCCCAGAATTGCGCAAGGCATTGGAGTTGTCCCACGGAACTCCGCTGATGACCTCGGCTTTAGCCAATGTTTATGCACGTTCAGGAAACAAGGCGGAGGCCGAGAAATTGCTTGCCGGCCTGATCTCGGAGTCCAAAAGGCAGTACGTCTCTCCGTACTACTTCGCACTAGTGTATGCGGGTCTGGGGAAACCGGAAGAAGCGCTGAATTGGCTGGAGAAGGCTTTCGCCGACCGATCCAATGGCCTCGTGTTTCTGAAGGTGGAACCCGCGCTCGACGGCCTGCGTTCCAACCCGCGTTTTGTCGCTCTCCAACGGAAACTGAACTTCCCCGGATGAGAATCGCCAGGACCGCGGTGCGCGGAATCTTGCATACCTTGTGATATATTGTAATATCTGTTATTATTTCTGCATTATGGCTGCATCCGAGAAAACCATCAGCTTTCGCGCCGTCGCAGAAACAATCGACACGCTGGATTCGCTGGCCGCCGCGCAGGACCGTTCGCGCAGCTATCTTATCAATGAGGCGATCACCAACTACATCGAGCTGCACGCCTACCAGGACGCGCTGGTTCGTAAGGGGCTGGAAGAGATGCGCCAAGGCCGCGTCGTTAGCCACGCGGAGGTCGTGAAGCGGCTCAAGAGGACGGGGCGCGCTCGCCGATTGTCGAGCCGATGATCTGGCCAGTGATCGAATGGACCGAGCAGGCGACCCGGCAACTCGATCAGGCCCACGATTCCATCGCTCTATCCAACAGCGAGGAAGTGGCCGAACGAATCGCGTCGCAGATCGTCAGCACCATGCAACAACTCACAACCTTCCCCATGTCGGGAAGATCGGGCCGGGTTCCAGGTACTCGTCAACTGGTGATCTCGAATACGCCCTTTATCGCAGCTTACGCCATCGATCATGACCGCATCGTGATCCTCGCCATCTACCACGGTGCGCAACAATGGCCGGAGGCTTTCTAAGCACAGCGTGTTGCATCCTGCTCCCTAGCCCCTTTTCTCACGGCTTGTAACCGCAATTGGCAACGACAACGAGCGTCTTTCCCAATACGCGGCACAGCTTGGGATCGGGGATTCGAGCCGTTTCCATTGCGCGTGTGCGCGGACTGTTTGGATTGGCCAGAGTGGGCGCATCCACAGTGTGCGCAGCGCGCAGGTGCGCGCCGCTCTATCCGTCAATCGGGAACTCGTATTGCTCTATTGGGGTATCGGCAGAGACATTCTTAGCCGTCAGCAATCGGAAGGGTGGGGAGCAAAGGTCGTCGACAGGCTGGCTCATGACCTCCTCAAAGCCTTTCCGGGCATGACTGGTTTTGGCGCGCGAAACCTCAAATATATGCGGGCTTTTGCTGAAGCGTACCCCGAACAGCAATTTGTGCAACAGGTCGTTGCACAATTGCCCTGGGGACACAATGTGCGGATTCTTGAAATGGTGAAGGCCCCGGCGGAACGGGAATGGTATATCCGACAGGCTGTCGAGAGGGGCTGGACGCGGAACGTCCTTGTCCATCAAATTGAGGGTGACCTTCACCGCAGGCAGGGCCGTGCAGTCACGAACTTTCAGCGAACGCTCCCGGCCCCCTAGTCAGAACTGGCCCAGGAACTCCTCAAAGACCCCTACAACTTCGATTTCCTGACGCTCGGCACAGAGATGCTGGAGCGTGATTTGGAACGAGGTCTGATCGACCATCTGCGCGACTTAATTTTGGAACTCGGCAAAGGTTTTGCATTCGTCGGAAACCAGTACCATCTGGAAATCGGCGGGCAAGACTATTTTCTCGATTTGCTTTTTTATCATCTGCGCCTTCGATGCTATGTCGTGATCGACCTGACAATTGAAGAGTTCAGGCCCGAATTTGCGGGCAAGATGAATTTCTATTTGTCGGCCGTGGATGACCTCTTGCGCCATGTTGATGACACTCCCAGCATCGGCCTGATTCTCTGCAAGGAGAAGAACAGAATTGTGGTTGAGTATGCACTCCGGGACACGGGTCAGCCGATGGAAGTGGCGCAGTACCGATTGACCGAATCGCTTCCAGAACGCTTGCAGTCCGAATTGCCCACGAGCCACGATCTTGCAGGCGAGTTGCCCCGGTTCAATCTGGTGACCATGCGGATTCGGCTGGAACGGGCGTTGCAGATTATCGCCGAGAAACGCGGGCTGTCGGCGAAATTGGTCGGCATTGCGGCCTTGACACGAGCCCTCACGAGCGCGAATGCACTATCGACAGAAGTGGTCGCAGATTTGCGAACCGTATCGGCTGTCCTAAATTCAGCAGTCCACGGTCAGGACTTCAAAGCCGAGGAAGCGCAATCGGCGTTAGATCTTGGGAACTCTCTGTTGTCTCGGTTGGAAGGTCGTGACTGACCAGCAGAAGATCGCACGGAAAAGTTTGACAGAACATTCGACAATAGGAGCCATCGGCTTGCAAAGATGGTCAAACAGCAAGCGTGCTTAGGCTAGGGGAGGTGACTGTCTGTGCATCCTCCGCGTCAGCCACTCCGCAACCTGCTTCGGATCAAATCGCACCGCCGCACCTATCCGAAAGGAAGGAATGGCGCTGGTGGCTGCCATTTTGTAAATGTGTTGCCGGGTCACGCCGAGCAATTTGGCCAACTCTCCAGCCTTTAAGGCGTGCTCCTTGGATTCCAGGGTTTGCAGTATCTTTGCTATTCCAGCGACGCTGTCGCTTGCCAGACTGAACCGATAAGCCGAGTTCGCCATAGTCAACTCCTAACCACTGCGGAGATTCGGTTCTACACCGAGTGTCGATTTCGGTCAAAACTCCACGAAAATCCACGCGATTTGACCGACATTTCATTGGTGCGCTATCGCACGAACGATTACTCGGTGCCCACCGAGTACGGGCACCGCGATGTACTGGTGAAGGGTTACGTGCACGAAGTGATGATCGTGTGCGGCAGCCAGGTGATCGCCCGCCATCGCAGAAGCTACGAACGCGAAGACATGGTCTTTGATCCGCTGCACTATCTCGCATTGCTGGAGCAGAAGACGCGGGCGCTGGATGAGGCGGCGCCGCTGGTCGGCTGGGAGTTGCCGGATTGCTTTGCCCGTCTGCGGCGGCTGCTGGAAGCGCGCTTGAACAAGGGCGGCAAGCGGGAGTACGTGCAGGTGCTGCGCCTGCTGGAGACATTCTCTGTCCAGGAGGTCGAACCGGCCGTCCTCGATGCTCTGCATCTGGGCACCATCAGCTTCGACGCCGTCAAGCATCTGCTGCTGTGCCGGATCGAGCGGCGTCCGCCGCGCTTGGACCTGGAGAACTATCCGCATCTGCCATTGGCCGACGTACAAACCACGCAGGCCGCCGACTACATGGCATTCCTTTCGGCGTCACCACTCCCCTGGCAGAGCGAGGTGACGCGATGAGCGGCGAACAACACAGCTACGGCGGACACTCCACAGGTGCTGCTGGAACATCACCTGAAGCAGTTGCGGCTGCCGACGTTCCTGCGCGAGTACGACAAGGTGGCGCAGCAGTGTGCCGCCGCGAGCGTGGACTATCCGCGCTACCTGCTGCGTTTGACCGAACAAGAACTGCTGGACCGCGAACGGCGGGCCTGTGAACGCCGCATCCACCAGGCTCGCTTCCCAGTGGTCAAGAGCCTGGACACCTTCGAGTTCCTGGCCATCCCGGCGCTAAACAAGGCGCTGGTGCTGGAACTGGCGCGCTGCGAGTTTTTACTGCGGCGGGAGAACGTGCTGTTGCTGGGCAACTCCGGCACCGGAAAGACTCCCCTCGCGCTGGCCTTCGGACTGTCGGCCTGCCAGAGGGGCCATCGCGTGCGCTTTCCCACCACCGCCGCAATGGTGCACGAGCTGATGGAAGCCAAAGATGAGAAACGTCTGCTGCGCTATCAGAAGCAGATGGCCAGCTACGAACTGCTGATCGTCGATGAGTTAGGTTTCGTTCCGCTGTCTAAGTCGGGCGCGGAACTGTTGTTCGAGGTCTTCAGCCAACGCTACGAACGAGGTTCCACCCTGGTGACCAGCAACTTGCCGTTTCAGGAATGGCCCGAAGTCCTCGGCTCGGAACGGCTCACCGGGGCGCTGTTGGATCGGCTCACCCACCACGTCCACATCTTGGAGATGAACGGCGAGAGCTACCGCCTCAAGCAGAGCAAACGCAAGCGAGGCTCAACGCCAAACTCCTAATCCGCCAAAATCCCCGCCTCGACTTCGCCCGCTGCCCGCTGCGGCGAACACGCCTCGGGGAGGAGGACGTCTTCCGCTCCGGCCTAAACGCGCCGCCTTTCAGGCGGCGCAGGCCTCCGCTCCAGACGCCCTCCTCCCCGACAATCCCTGATCTCCTACCTCCTCCTCTGGTCTACTTTTACTCCGCCCCTGTGGTCTAGTTTTGCTCCGCCCTTGACAGATTTCTGACGGACCTATGACAATGTGCAATCCAACCAGTTGGTGGAGCAGGTTGCCCGCTGGCTAGTTTGGCGCAGTTGAGATCGGCGACGTTGGTGGCGGACACTGTCACGTAGTTCTGTGCGGAAACTCTTTTGCTACAGAGGGCGCCGAGCGCACAGAGGGCAAGAGAAAACACATCTGCGGAAACGAATGAAAACTCCGGACCGAAAGCTATTGCTTAAAGCAGTCGGCTACTTCTTCTCCTGGATTGCGGTCCCCTGGCTCCTCGCCAATGCCTTTATCGCAGACTCCCCACTGTGCAACTTCCTGCCACTTCAGAGGACGATTCGGCCTCGCTTCAGAGTAGCCGTGTGGCCCTCGACGGTCTGTCCAATCGTGCAATTCCCTGGGCCGGCGCTCGGGTGGGAAACAGGCTGAGGTCTTGAACGCGGTGCATCATTGACTTGTATTGGTCATGATTCCCCCAGAACTTGGCAATCCGAGTAAGAATCTGTTTGAGGTCATCATCGCCGACCAGATCAATGGAACCCAGCAATGCAGGTGTCTGGTCCAAGATAGCGTAATCAAGTGGCGATAGGCTACTCTGGTTCTCAAACGCATAGATTGCAGCACCCGACTGGCAGGGATTCAAGTGCAGCCGAAGCACGGCCATTAGAAGCACGGCCATTAAAGGATCTGCTGTGTTGTAGGCGCCTCTTCTCTCTGCAGAACTTCTCGATGTCTGCCGCGGTTGATTCCGGTTTGCAGCAAAAAGGTGCCACGCTCCTCAAAGTCCTTCTTCTCCCGAGGCTCCATGAAGACCACCAGTTTCACCGCCTTACTATCTTCCGGCATAAGATATGCCTTCCCATTATGAGCTGTACTTGTCATTGAAACACAAGACGACCATCGCGCCTAAGTAAGACGCTCCGGTTGGTCGTGGACAAGGAAGGCGCTTTGGTTCATGGGACGCTGCTTGGGAGCAATGCTGGTAGGCGGCATTCCGCCCAACAAAAACCCCGATCCCTGCGGATCGGGGTTGAGTGAATCTCGCTTTGTGGCCCTATTGATCCGTGGCGCTCCGTGCCGTAAACATTTGCCGGTAGCCCAGGCTCTCTACGTCGCGGAACATCAGCGTCCCGGGCGGCAGACCTTCTGGCAGGATGAAGTCCGCGTCGAATAGATAGTCACGGTCCGGCGGCTGATACACCGAGTAAGTACAGCACTTGAATATCCCGGTGCTGTAGGTTGCGTAGTACAGGCTCACCAGCGAGCCTCCGTAATGCAGCGTGGGGTTCGGCGTATTCCAGTCTTCCAGGAGGCGCAGGAAGTTGCCGACTCCTCCATCGGTACCGAAGGAGTAGTCCGGGTTAGCGTTCGCCCATGCCGGGAACGGGAAAGACCTGTTCTTCCCGCCAGCGCTGAAACCGAATCTTCGTCTCCCCGATTCAGGGAAGGATGTAAACCCTTTTTGTAGGCCCCAGCTCCCCCTAAGGCTGCACAGCGCTCTGCTCGATCGTAATCCTTAATTGTTGGATGAAAGCGAATAGTGCCGGAATGCGAGCACCTGGTGCGATGCCAGAGGCTCATCTCTCAGTACTTGAGTCCCTGGCGCGGCACTAGAGGTGATCTTCCGAAGCAACGACAATTGCTGTCGGTCTCGAATAGCCCCCGGAGTCTGAGAACCACGCTTCAGTTCCGATCGCCTGCTTTCACGTCAGCAACAAACTTCGGTTCCAGTTTGGCAACATTGTTCTTCGGGTGTTCAGTCCCGTGCTCGCGAAACCCTCGAAGTCGTTCTCGCTGATTGATTGCAATTCCGTTGGTGTCGATCGCATGCAGAGGAAGTTTGAGCCGATGCGAAAGCAAGTGGAGGCCTGGCAGCGAAGGTCAGAAGCGGTTAGGGTGGCAGGTCGAGCGTCCTGATTCTCCGACAGTCTGGAAGTTCCGATGACTGGCGAAACAAGAGAATGCTGGATGGAATTCGCCACCTTGGCTGCGAAGGAGCAAGACCCCAAAAAGCTCGGTAGTGGCTCAGTTTCACAAGGCAGCCCACGAAAACCCTGAACCACCAAGGCCACGAAGTATCACGAAGGCGTTTTGGTCTCAGCCATTTCCTTCGCGTACCTTCGTGGCCTTAGTGGTTAACGATTTCCAAACTGAGACGCTACCAAAAGCTCATCGCGCTAGAAAATCAATCGCCTTCTGCAAGAGAAGCGAGACTGCAGCCCCAAGCCGGACAGTAGAAAAAGAACAATGACCACGCTCGACTTCCACGCACCACTTTTCATTTCACGCCTCCTCCGTTCGAACACTGCTCCTGCACATTCAGATCGGTCCCCGCTGCCGCTACAGCACGGTGAAGCTTTTCGTGCTGGTTGCCGTACCGGCTGGAGTCGTCACCTTAATGGGCCCGCTGGTCGCTCCCGCCGGCACCGTCGCGACGATGAACCCTGAAGCCTTTACTGTGAATGCCGTATGGGTCCCGTTGAAACTGACGGTTGTGGCTTTCACGAACGCGGAACCTCGGATGGTGACCTTCGCGCCCACTGCAGCTTTCGACGGCGAGAAACCCGCGATGGCCGGCGGCAGCGGAGCGAGACCGGTGGTGTACCGGTCGATGGTTCCTTGGTCTTGCACCTGCTGTGCGTTCTGGCCTCCACCGTAAGGCAAGGTCAGGTGGAAGTTGCCGTCGCTGCCCTGAAGGGGAACGGCGGCGGGCTCGAAGCCGGTGGTATTGGCGTCGAAATCAGCCAGCAAATTGGCCACACCGGATGTCGTCAACCGGTAGAGCTTCCACTATCGCCGAAGTTGCTGCCACCGAAATACGTTGTCCCGTACAGGTTGCCGTCGGAGGCTTGAATCAGTCCTGCCTTCGGCTCATAACCAAGGTTGCCGGAAAGGTTGGCGAAGTCGTAGATCTTCCGAAAACTCCCCGACTTCGAAATACGGAATACCGTGCCCACGCTGTTGGCGCCTCCGGAGTAACAGGTGCCGTAGAGGTTGCCGTCGTGGGCTTCGATCAGGGCGCCCTCGGGAAATTCGCCATTCGAGTCTGAAGACGAAAACGAATGAAGCACTGTGACGGCTCCGGCAGGAGTCATCTTGAATGCCGTTCCGTAACCGTTCGCTCCGCCGCTTTGGGTGGTGCCATAGAAGTTTCCGTCGGAGGCCTGGATCAAACCGGCGGCCGGATTTGCGCGATCGCCGGTATGGGCATTGCCGGAAAATACGTGGAGGATCTTGTAGGTGCCGGAACGCGAGATTTTGAAGATCGTTCCGCTGTTGTACATGCCGGCATAGAGACCTCCCTGGTTCGTGGTGCCATAGAGGTTGCCGTCGCTGCCGAAAATCAGGCGGCCCATGGGGAGCCAGCCGTCCACATTCGTTGTATTGCAGCCGGTAATCCCGCAAAACGAATACAGCGTGGTGAGCTTCCCGGCAGGAGTGAGTTTGAACACGGTCCCGCAACCCACGCTGGTTATGAAGGGCAGCGCGCAGTTTCCTTTCGTTCCACCCCATCCCGTGGTGCCGTAGAAGTTTCCGTCCGGACCCTGGACCAGCCCGGCCAGAGGGTCCACACCGTTGGGCGCAGTCTGGTTTGACGCATCGAAGGGAAAGCTATAGACCACGGAGAGCGTGCCAGAGGGAGTGATTTTGACGATGCCGCCGCAACCCTGGGTGATGCCACCAATTCCGCCGGGACAGGTTCCCGATCCGCCAAAAGAGACGGTTGTGTAATAGTTCGCGTCGGCGCCCTGGATCAGTTCCGACACCGGCTGTTGGCCGTGGGGAAAGTCGGTTCCTGCACTGTTGAACTGAAAGGCGTACAGCTCGCTGAGCTGGGCGGGCGCTTGAACCAAGCCCAGAGCGAGAATGAAGGTGAACACTGGAACGGCGCTCAATGCCAGCTGCTTCCGATTCATGGTGCACCTCACATTTGAAAGAATTACGTTTGAACTCAGGCCTTCGGCCCGTCCATCAACGAGGCCAACAACGAACTCACGCAAACCAGCCGCGAACCATCCTGTCTTTCGGACACATGCAACCGTCCTGAGCTCAGATACTCCTCGAAGGCGGATGCGGGAATGTTCGTCAGAACCCCAAGCGTGTCTAGCGCGACCGCCTCCACTTCGAAACCGCAGCCGTTGCACTGGATCCGCGGGAACTGGCCTTGCCGTACGAGCAGAACCGTTTCAGTTTCAACCGTGATGGTGGTTGCTTTCTTGTCAGCCACGGCACCTCCGTTACTCAGCCCACGAACCTTCGTCCGCTCGTGCAGCGCATTTTCCAGCGCATGCTTCCCATCGCACTGCCTTCGCGAACCGTCACAACATTCGTCTTGGTTAGAGCGTTTGCAGGAAATTGATAAGGTCCTGCATCTCCTGCTGCGAAAGCCCAATCTGGAACCGCTGGTTATAAAAATTCACGACTTGCTGGAGGTTGCCCGCAACTCCGTTATGAAAGTACGGGGCACGCGCCGGCAGACCTCGCAAGATAAGCCCTTTGCCTCGGCCGATATCGCTGCACTGTCCGGTGGTCAGTGCTTTGCCGGGACCCGACGTGTAGTAGGTATTGCCTGCCAGCGGCCCTTGCGTGCAGTCCAACCGGAATACCGGAAGGTTCGGCGCTTGCAGTTGCACAAGCGCTGCCAGGATGTTCGGGTCTGTCTCGTAGCTGAGCGAGCGACTCGTCCCGATATCCAGCGCCAAGGGAAAGGAGTGGTTGCCGACGTTAAACGTATCGTGGCAAGTGGTGCAGGTTCCGTTAATCTGCTGCGTGCCGGTAACTAGCCCGGGGACATTGCTGATCGTCAGGGGATGAGTATTAAAGATCTGCTCGCCGCGGGCAATCGAAGCGCGCTGGGGATTCGACGAATTCTGGAAAGCTGAGTAGATCGTGAAGACATTGGGAGTGAACTTGTTTCCGTTCGGGTCTCCGCCCAAAGAATCATTGAAGCCCGGATAGTACGGTTGCGTGGACAGGAATTGCGCTCCTCCCTGTGCTCCTTTTGACAAGGTGCCCGCACCAAAATCCACCAATTGCGCTGAATTGAGCGCCAGTTCGAAGCCCACAATCTGACTAAGTTGTGTTTGCGTGGGAGGCTGATTGGCCTGTGCGTGGTCGTGGTTTGCATCGATCGCCTGTTGCGTCAAGTCGGTGTTCAGATTGGCGGCGAAGGTCTGGCCATTATTGAGAGGGTAGAAGAACGATTCCCGGGCATCGAACATGACGGCGCTGACTAGGCTATGTTGGGATTCAACTGGAGGCGCGTCTGGCCTTAGGTGAGATCGAAATAGAATCTGGCAGGCGCCTGTTGGGCCGAAACCGCCTCGAGGCCGTGGAGAAAGATGCCGCGGCCAGAGGGTTTCTCCTGATTGCTCGCCAGGCGTCCGCTTCTCGGACCTGACGCAGCCCCTTTGGCAGGGTCAAAACGTACATCTGTACGATAAAGATGCAGAAAAACCTCCTGGGTGAGGATGCAAGTACAGAGAGACGAGCCAGCTACCACCAACGCTCCATGGTGAGAAGGCGGCTCAATTCGGCAGCATTGTCCCAGGCGTGTTTACTCCGGTGCTCGCGAAGCACTCGAAGTCGTTCTCACTCATCGATTGCATTTCGGTTGGTGTTGATCGAATGCAGCGGAACTTTGAGCCGATGCGCCAGCAGGTGGAGGCGTGGCAACGAAGCGAACTCACCGATGTCACGGTGAAGGTGGTCATCTACGAAGCGTTCGTCGAAGGCAAACTCGAAGCCCCGAAACACTTAGCCCGCACCGTGCATGACCTCTACTTCGAGCCGGAGTACGAGGAGTTCCAACCGAGAACGATCTGGAGTCTCTCCAACGCGTTCACTTCGGCATTCAAGGAACTGGATCCAATCCCGCAATTCAGGGCGACGGCCAAGCTGGGCGAATTCCTGGAGGCTCGGTTTTCACAGTCGTTCAAGTCGTTCTAACCTGTCTGTGTGGGGCCTGCGGCCCGCGAAAGCAATCCGCTCTGGCGTCATTCAACATGATCGCATAGAAATCGGTGCGCCCTGAAAGCAAAGATAGTGATTGCGAGGGGCACGACTTTGTGAACCCTTCGACTCAGGATTCGGGCTGCCGTGTCAGCGGCCACGCAATGCGATCAGACAAACGTGAACAGAGACAACATGAACACGTTGTCTTACCCCTCGGGTCGTCATACCCTAGAAGGGTCATCCCTGGCCTTGAGCCGAAAGCAACCACTGTTCAACCCGTAAGCGTCTGACCAACACACCTGTTCGACAGGCGGGGTCTGTGTTGAAGTGTCCAGCAACTCGCCAACTTTGAGGGCCCAACTGTCCAGCGTTGCGCGGCTGATTTCCAAGCCGAGGTCCCGATGATATCCGCAGCAAGATCCGTCTACCAAACCTGGGGGAAAGCGGCATCCGCAGGGTCAGCTTCGCGGGCGGCAACAGGCCGCCGATGGAAAAGCCGCGCAGAGATCCTGACTCTCACTGTACCTTCCGAACCTCGAATCACTTTTCGAGCTGACGAAGCGCTACCTTAGCTTCAGCATTCCCTTGCTCGACCGCTTGGCGGTACCACTGGATCGCTTGGGCGGTGCTTTGCGGCACTCCGAGGCCCTGCTCATACAGGCGTCCCAACTTGAATTTCGCTTCGGAATCGTCCTGCGCTGCCGCCGCCGAGTACCACTTGAAGGCTTCCGCATAGTTCTGCGGGACTCCCCGACCCTGCTCGTACAGTTCGGCCATTTTCATTTCGGCTTCCTTCTTGCCGTGCTGCGCCGCTTGTAGATACCACTTGCCAGCTGCGATATCGTCTTTCGCGACGCCTCGGCCCTGTTCATAAGCGGCGCCCAGATCAAATTGCGCATCAACATGGCCTTGGCGAGCAGCAAGCTTGTACAAACGAAGGGCCGTTGGCGGATCCAAAGGCACTCCACGGCCGACCTCATACAGCACACCCAGACGGTATTGCCCGTCGGCGTAATT
>CAVQHM010000012.1:0-50139 GCA_963712295.1 uncultured Acidobacteriaceae bacterium | reverse complement strand
CTGGCATGCGCTCCGGCCGGTTTCTGGGTAGTACAATAGGAGTATGAAGGAGAAGACTTCCATCACACTGTCGAAAGAGGTGTTAACCGGGATTGATCGCATTGCCGGGTCGAAACAATCGCGCTCCGCTTTCATCGAAGCCGTGCTCGCTCAATACCTTCGCAAAAAGGCGCGGGCTCAGGTGGAAGCGCGGGATCTCGAACTAATCAACAAGGCGGCGCATGAACTCAATGCGGAAGTGGAGGACATTCTTCGCTATCAGGACCCAGAGGCATAGCCCGCGGAGATAAGGAGATGAGGCGGGGCGAAATTTATCGCGTTCATCATCCGGGCGACGATCCTAAACTCTACCGGAGCTTCGTGGTCGTGAGCCGTCAGGTTCTGATCGATTCCCGGTTTCCCACCGTGGTTTGCGCGCCGATATTAACTCGCGGGCACGGATTCTCAACCCAAGTCTCAGTCGGTATCGACGAAGGCTTGAAACATGAAAGCTGGATCCTGTGCGACAACCTCGTGAGTCTCCGCAAGGTACATCTGACGCGATTCGTTGGGTCCCTGACTCGCTTCAAGGTTGAGGAATTGGACCGGGCGCTCAAGATGGCTCTTGCTCTGGAATAGTCTGCCAGATGGCTTCCAGTGCCTTCGATAATCTCAATAGCCTGTGATTTCAGTCGTCCAACTCGGTCAGCTTGATTATGGCGAAGGGCTGCGCTTGCAGCGTCGACTGGTCGATCTGCGCAAGGCGGGCGAGATCGGCGATGTGCTGCTGCTGCTTGAGCACGCGCCCGTCATTACTCTGGGCCGCAACGCCAAAGCGGCCAACGTGCTGGCTTCGACCGAGGTGCTGGCCGATCGCGCGGGTCGAGGTTTCGAGTGCGATCGCGGCGGCGACGTCACCTTTCACGGGCCGGGGCAGATTGTGGGGTATCCGATATTTGATCTGCGGGGATACGAAAGTTCTCAGTTCTCAGTTCTCAGTTCTCAGGAGAATCAAGCTGCACCGCTTTCCTTGCCGAAACGGAAGACGCTTGGCGTCGTTGACTATGTGCGGCGATTGGAGGAAGTGCTGATTCGCACTTGTGGCGATTTCGGCATCGCAACCCAGCGTGTCGCAGGCCTGACCGGCGTGTGGACCACTGCTGAGAACAGCGATGCCGGTGTGGGGACGGGCGACCTCGCCCGTCCAAGCGAGTCGAAGACTCGCCCCGCCGCCGAAGCAAAGATCGCCGCCATGGGAGTCCACATCTCCCGCTCGGTAACGTCGCATGGCTTCGCTCTGAATGTGAATACCGATCTCAGCTACTTCAACCTGATTGTGCCCTGCGGAATTACGGCGAAGCCGGTGACGTCGATGGCGAAAGAACTGGGGCGGGAACTCGACCTGAACGACGTAGCGCAGGCGGTATCGCGAAACTTCGGCAGCGTCTTTGGGGGCCAGATGCTTTGGGTCGAGACGATCGATGCATTGCTTGGGAACAGCGTGGGGGTGCCGATGAAGGCGCCCGACGAGCTGCGGCGGCTGCACGGGGAAGACGATTTGTTTCTTGCCTGAGCGCATCCCTGTAGAGTCGCGGCTTGCCGCGTCTGCGCGTGTCGCGTCTGCGTCCCTGCCAGAGACGGGGCAAGCCCCGTCTCTACAGGGCTAGACTGGCAAGACGCCGACGCTCTGTCTGCGCTAGCATGTTTGCGAACCGAGCATGGCGAAAAAGAGAACCACTCCCGCGGCGAAGCGCAATCGCACAGAATCCGGTGCGCCCGGAAGAGCCAAGAGCCAAAAGCCAAAAGCCAAAAGCCCGGAGCCGAACGGCGATCTCCGCAGCTACACCATTCGCGATTACCGCCTCGAGAAGCCGAGCTTTACGCTGCGCCAGGTCGTAGAACGAAAGAAAGACGGCGACGAAGTCCGCTACGAAGTCGAGAGCGGCGATCTCTCCCGCCCCCGCGCCGCCGATTCGCGAATCGAAATATCTGTCGCAGCGAGCAGTGCATCGAAATCTATCGCTGGATGCTGCTCAACCGGCGCATGGAAACGGCGCTCGAAAATCTCTACAAGCAGGGCAAGGTGGTCGGCGGCGTTTATTTCGGGCTGGGGCAGGAGGCCTGCTCCTGCGCCTCGGCTTACGCTCTGCAAAAAGACGAGTGGCTGGGCCCGATGATCCGCAACCAGGGAGCGCTCCTGGTGCGCGGCTTTTCGCCCGCCGACATCATGATGCAGTACATGGCCAAGTCCGGATCGCCGACGAAGGGACGCGATGCTTCGTCGCACTTTGGCGATATCGAAAAGCGCAACGTGGTCTCGCCGATTTCGACGCTGGGCGATTTGATTCCGGTGCTGGCGGGCGTGGCGCTGGGCGCGCGGCTGCAGGGCAAGACACATTGCGGCCATGACTTACATCGGCGACGGCGGCCAATCCACCGGCGTGACGTATGAAGGCCTGAATTTCGCCGCCGTGCAGAATCTTGGCCTGGTGCTGATTGTCGAAAATAATCTGTGGGGATACTCGACGCCCGCCGACATGCAGTTCCGCGTGAAGGATCTGGCCGAGCGCGCCATTGCCTATGGAATCCCCGGCGTGATTGTCGATGGCACCGACGCCTGCCAGGTTTATGACGCGTGCCACGAAGCCTGCGAGCGCGCCCGCCGCGGCGAAGGGCCAACGCTGATCGAAGCCAAGATGATGCGCATGAAAGGCCACGCCATCCACGACGCGGCCGAGTATGTTCCGAAGCCGTTGTTCGAGTATTGGAAGAGGCGCGACCCGATTGCGCGGCTCGAAGATTATCTGGTGAACAAGAAGAAGTGGCTAACGTCCGCGGAGAATCAAAAGCTGATTGCCGGACGTAGAGCGGCAGCTGGAAGCAGACCGCGAACTAGCCGTGAACTCTCCCATGCCAACGCCCGAATCGGCGGCGGGCGGAGTGTATTGCGAAACGGGATGCCACGAGATCAAGCCGAAATACGCGATGCCTGGGACCCGCAGCGGAAAATCGGCCGGTCCGAAGCGGTCGGAGGCGGCGGTACATCTGAAATGAGAGAGCCATCCACCGCCCCGATGTTTCCGGTGAACTGATAAAATCAAGCTTCTCCATGTCCGCATCTTCCCAGCTCATCCAGATCGACCTTGGCCCCGTCGTCCGCAGCCCCAAGCCCTCCTGGCTCAAAGCGAAGGCTCCGGCGGGCGACAACTTCCACGACCTGAAGAAGCTGGCGCGCGGCCTCGGTCTGCATACGGTGTGCGAGTCGGCGCAGTGTCCGAACATTGGAGAATGCTGGCACCATAAGACCGCAACCTTCATGCTGCTGGGCGATATCTGCACCCGGCGTTGCGGCTTTTGCGCGGTGCCTAAAGGGCGTCCGGAACCGATTGACTGGGACGAGCCGCGGCGCGTGGCCGAAGCCGTCGCCACGCTGGGGCTGCGCCATGCGGTGGTGACCAGCGTAAACCGCGACGACGATAACGTTGGCGGCGCGAAGATTTTTGCCGAGACCATCCGCCAGATCCGCGAACTCGTGCCGGAGTGCCGCGTCGAGGTGCTGATTCCCGACTTTCAGGGACTGGAAGCGCCGCTGCGCATCGTGCTCGAAGCCAAGCCCAACGTCCTCAACCACAACACCGAAACCGTTCCGCGGCTCTACCGCGCGGTGCGCTCGGGGGCGCGCTACCAGCGGACGCTCGATCTGCTGGCGAACGCCAAGAAGTGGGACCCGGCAATGGTTACCAAGAGCGGCGTAATGGTTGGAATCGGCGAAGAGACCGCGGAGCTGATCGAAGTTTTCCGCGACCTGGGCGAGCGCGGCGTCGATATTCTGACCATTGGCCAGTATCTGCGTCCGTCAAAAGATCATTTGCCCATGACGCGCTACTACACGCCCGCCGAGTTCGCCACGCTGAAAGAAGAGGCGCTGAAATTTGGATTCAGGCACGTTGAATCGGGCCCGCTGGTGCGGTCAAGCTATCACGCGCACGAGCAGGCGGACGTGGCTAGCCGTTAGTCCGCTAGTTGTTCGTCCCTATTAAGCGAATGAATATCTTCTTCACTCGCCCGTTGTCTTTGTTCCGGGCGCGCCCTTCATCTCCACCAGAATGCCCTCAAACGGCTTGCCGCCCGTGTTCTGCACCCAGTGCTGTCCGGCCTGCCTCCAGTGCGCCTCTCCGGCCTTCCCGCTGATTGGTGCGGTTTTACCGTCGGGGGTTGTGATATTCGCCTGGGTGTCGGTCAGAAGGACTTGCACGTTATCCGGATGTCCGTGCATGGCGGACTTCTCTCCTGGATCGTAGTGGTAGCGGATGACGCGCACCTGGTCGTTTTCAAACTCCACCTTGCTGTGCTTGGGATCTGCGGTCACGACATCCACTGCGCCAGCGGGCAACGCCGAGGACGGCTTCTTCGGCTCGACCATGATCCCTTCGATGGGCTTGTCTCCAATGTTCTCTACCACATGCGTCGTGGGGCCCCGCCAGCCTACGGCTCCGGCTTTGCCATGGACCTCCGTGGTCTTGCCGTCCGGCGTGGTGAATTTGGCATTGAGGTCGGCCAGCAGAATGTTCACGCTGGCCGGGTGACTGTGGTTGGCGGTCTTATGGCCAGGCGCGATCACGTAGCGCACGACGCGCACCTGGTCGTTCTCAAACTCCACCTTGTGATGGGCGGCATCGGCCTTGACGGCGTCGAGATCCTGCGCCGCAGCGGACATCGTACCCACGCTGGCCAACGCCAGCCCGAATATCAACGCGGTAATCCAAGTTAGCAAACGCATATAGCACCCCCTGGGGTGCGAATTGTACCCCAAATGGAGTCCGGGGAGCTTCCAAATGTGATGAATCATCCCAGCGTCGCACAGGCGGGACTGTGAAGAACTCATTAAGGGATAGGCTGGTTGAATCCCACCCTTGCGCACAGAACGCGCAAGGATGGGGTACCCGAGTTTCTCTCTGCTGCGCCCTTTACCAGACTCTACATGCGTTCTGATTCACCATCGGCGCCGTTGCTGGGCAGTGGTAGGCCTGGCGGAACTCCGGCATATTGGAAATGGTCCCGTTCACACGGTTCTTGGGTGGTGAGTGCGGATCGACGGTGACCAACATTCGCGACAAAGCATTGGTGTAACCCCCGCACCACACGTTGGCGAATCCCAGAAAAAAGCGCTGCTCGGCGGAAAGACCGTCGACCGGGGCGGGTTCCTTGCCGGCAAACGTGTTCAGCATCGCCATGTAGGCGATGCGCATGCCTCCGTTATCCGCCGTATTCTCGCCCAGGGTGAGCTTGCCGTTCAGTTTCAGGTCGTCGACGGCGACGAAGCTTCCGTATTGATCCTTGATGCAGCTGGTGCGCTCCTCGAATTGCTTTTTGTCATTCGCGGTCCACCAGTCGCGGAGATTGCCGTCGGCGTCAAACTGGCTGCCCACATCGTCGAAGCCGTGCGTGAGTTCGTGGCCGATTACGACGCCGATGGCGCCAAAGTTCATCGCGTCGTCAGCCTGGTTGTCATAGAAAGGAGGCTGCAAAATCCCGGCGGGAAACGTGATGTTGTTTTCGTTATCGTTGTAGCTCGCGTTCACGGTCATCGGCGGATACGGCCAATCTCTCTTATCGAGCGGCTTGCCGATCTTGTTCAGCCTGCGCTCGACGTCGTGCCGGTTCGAGCGAAGCGAGTTGCCCAGCGCATCGCCGCGCACGATCTGGAGCGTCGAGTAGTCGCGCCACTTGTCGGGATAGCCGATGCGGTTGGTGATCGCCTGCAATTTCCCGAGCGCCTGGGTCTTGGTGTCCGCGCCCATCCAGGGCAAGGCTTGGATGTCTTCGCCCAGCGCTTTTTCCAGAGCCCCGACCAGCGCCAGCGTGCGCTGCTTGCCTTCAGCGCCGAACGTCTGCTGGACGTAGATCTGGCCGACCAACTCGCCGAGGTCATGGTTCGCGTAGCCCACGCAACGCTTCCAGCGCGGACGCAACTCCTTGGTCCCCGTCAGCGTCTTGCCGAAGAAATCGAAGGTCTCGTTCACGAATGCCGCCGGCAGCACCGACGCGTTGGCGTGCACCGCGTGCCAGCGCAAATACGTCTTCCAATCGTCGAGCGAGTGCGCGCTTAATACGGCCTGCATGTTCTTGACGAACTCCGGCTCGGCCACGTTAAGGGAATCGAACCGGGGCGCGCCCACACCTTCGAAGTACGTGCTCCAGTTGAAGGACGGGCTCAGCGCGGTAAGTTCCGCATTCGTCAGCTTGTGGTAGACCTTCTGCGGATCCCGGCGGCTCGTCTGGTCGAGCGCGCCTTTCGCTAGCCCGGTCTCGATGTCCATGACGACTTTCGCTTCGGCTGCCGCTTTGGCCTCATCGTCGCCCAGGAGCACAAACATTTTGGCGACATGCTCGACGTACTTCTTCCGCAGCTCGACCGACTTGGGGTCGTCCTTGAAATAGTAATCACGGTCGGGCATGCCCAATCCGCCCTGATCGACCTGAGCGATGATTTGGCTCGCGTTCTTGAAGTCGGATCCGGAATCGAAGTCGAACAACGCGCCCGTGCCCTCGCGATGCAGGCGAATGATCTCCTTGGGAAGTTCCTCTTTTGACCGGATCGCAGCAATGCTCTCGAAGTCGGGCTCCAGGGGCTTGGTGCCCGCTCTCTCGACGGCGGTTTCGTCCATGCAACTGGCGTAGTAGTCGCCGATCTTCTGCTCGTCGGCGCTGCGGCCCGGCCGGTCGACCGCCGCTTTTTCGAGAATGTCGCGCACGATGTATTCGCCGCGCTGCTGCAATTCATTGAAGCGGCCCCAGGACGAACGGTCGGCGGGAATCGGGTTCCGCGCCAGCCACTTGCTGCAAGCATAGGCGTAGAAATCGTTGCAGGGATCGATGCTCTTATCGAGCATGTCGGCGGAGAAGCGCACGTCGGCCGGCGTCTTTGCGGCCTCGGGTTCGGCTTGGGCCGGCTTCTGTTGGGCAGGCTTTTCCTGGGCAAACAGAGCCGACACAAGTATCATGGAGACGGTCAACAGTTTCAAGATATTGCGCATGAGGTCCTCGAATCGAGATGTAAGACTGCCAGTGGCCGGACGTGCGGAGACAATCCGCCATCGTATCGGACGAGCGTCGCGTGGAATCGTTAGCAATATGGTCGACGGTCGGTAGTCGTTGGTCGTTAGCTACCACTCAAAGTCCACGTTGAATCCCGAACGACTAACGACTGGCGACCATCGACTGCCTTTAGAAAATTTTCATGTGGATCGTCAGATATTTCTTGGGATTCTGGCGGATCGCTTTCACCAGCTCCCGGGACTCCAGCAGCATCTGGTTACTGTTGTTGTAAAGCGTAGGATCCTTGAGCAGCATCCCCGCCGTGCCCTCGCCCTTTTCCAGGCGGTCGGTCAGTGACGCCAGGTTGTTCACGGTGGTCTGCAGGCGAGCGGCGAACTCCTCATCGTGCGTCATCTTGCCGAGCGCGCCCTTGCCGGCATTGATGTCGTCGGTCAACTGCCGAACGTTCGCCAGCGTCTTGTTCGCGTTGTCATACAGCGCAGGATCTTTGAGCGCTTTGCCGGCCGACCCTTTCCCCTGCTGCAAGTCGTCGACTATCAGGTTCAGCTTGTCGATGGCGGCAATCGCTTTCTTGTAGGCCTCGTCGCTGGTGAGCAGCGGGCCGAGCGAGCCCTTGCCGCTCTGGATATCATCCATCAATCCTTTGAATTCGATCACGGTCGCGTTGAGCCGGTCGTACAAAGACGGATCGTAGATGACCTTGCCGATCGAACCCTGGCCGCTCTCGATAAACGCGACAATGTGATCCAGTCGCTTGAGCAGCGCGTCCATATTCTGCAGCGTGCCCTGACTGGCGCGCACCACGTCCTGGATATCGGGCTGGTTGCGGGTCGCCAGCGTGTCTCCGTCAGTAGCCTCCGGGCCCTTGGCCGACAAACTGTCAACGTCCACGTAGGTTTCGCCCAGGACCCCGGCAGTGGCCAGCAAGGTAACGGAGTCTTTGCGCAGATTGAAAGAGTACTTGGTGTTGACCTTCATCGTGACTTCGACTGGCGTTAACGGCTTGCCGCCCACGATCCGGATGTGCGTCACGTTTCCGATGTCCACACCCGCCAAACGCACGGGCGCGCCTTCGCGCAAACCTTCCGCGTTATCGAGATACGATCGCAGCGTGATCTTGCGGGTGAACCATCCGCCGGTACCGCTCATCACGAAGATCAGTACGGCGAGGGTGATGCTGGCGAATAGGACCGTGAGTCCCACGCGCAATTGCGACCACTTTAGCTGCTTTTGGCTAGGCAAGTTGGTCAGTAAACGACAGGAGCATCATAGCAAACACGGCGGAATTTCAGGGTCTCAGATTCTCCGGCTCCTGGGATGCACCAAAACAAAAGGCTCCCACCCTCTCGTGTTTGGAGCGGAGGCTGAGAGCCTACGGTTCGTTTACGTCGCCCGCTTAGCGATGCTCGCGGCCGTTGCCTTTCGCTTCCCCTCTGGCCGGTGCCCGATTCGGTCTCTCCGTTCGGGCAGGAGTGGCCCTGTCGCGGGAACTGCCGTGCGACATCTGTTCCCGGTTGCCGGGACGCTCTCCCCCGCGATCGTTGAAGCTGCCGCCATTTCTGCCGGGCTGGTTCCTGGCTGACTGGTTGAATCCGCGATTGCCGCCAGAATTGTTCTGCGACTGCACACGCGCTTCGCGGGGAGGCATGTTCGGCGCGTGATATGCCTCTCCCGCCGTGCTGGCTCTTTGCACATGCGCTCCATTGAACTCGCCCGCCCGGCCCGTCGCCGCAATTGCCGGACGTCCATGATTCTCCGATGCGAACAGCTGCCGGTTCTGGCTGGCGGCATGTTCGTGCTGCGATTGCGTTGCCAGCGCCGCCCTATGCGATTCGCGCCCGTACGCTTCCTCTTGACGAGTCGGCCGCGCTTCGATTCCGCCCCGGCCGTTGAAGCTCGTATGCACGTTATTTACAACCACGGTCCGGTTGTAGACGTTGGTCACGTTGGTCACGTTCACATTGGTCACCGAGCGGTTGTAGAAAAAGCGGCCACCCCGCCACTCTCCGCCGCCGAAGCCGACCCCGCCGTAGCCGAAGCCGTAGTTAATCCCGCCGTAGAAGCCAACGTGCGGCCCCCAATAGCCAGCGTGCCAGGCGTAGAAGCCGCCGGCAAAGCCCCAGTAGCCCGGAGTCCACAGCATGCCCACCGGCCCAACCACCCAGGTGCCGGGAACCCAGTAGTAGCCGCCGTCGTCATTCCATGCCCAATAACCCGGGGTCCACATATAGCCCGGACCGGGACAGATCGGCTGCGCGTAAACCGGCAGCGCGGGCGGGCCGATCCGCACCGAGATTCCAACCCCGATTTGCGCCGCCGACGTCGTCGAGAGCGACAACACCGAAACCGACAACATCAAAAGTCCGATTACCGCCCAATGGATAGAGCGCCTCATTTTCATCGCCTTTCTTTCAACTTTGCCATTTTGACCCAAGAGCAGAAACCCAGCCTCATTACGTACCGCCCATATAAACCCTGACCCTTTGCGCATGTTGCGGGGGGGGCGGAAGTTATATTGAATCAGCAGGTTGGGGGTGCTCCAAAATCACGTAGGGGCGGACGCATTCGTCCGCCCCAGTTGGAGAGATGGTCGTACCCATCATGGTCGGCGACAAGTGCCGAGCTTCGCTCGGCGGGCGGACGAATGCGTCCGCCCCTACGCGATGATTAATTCTCCAGAATGACGTGGGCCAGGGCCTGCTCGGACGTGTGGGTGAGCGAGAGCGCGATGTTTTTCGTGCCAAGCTTAGCCGCGATGGCTGCGGCCTCCCCGTGAAATTGAATGGTAGGACGCTGCCCCTTCGGGCGCACCACTTCAATATCGCGCCACCGCACGCCGCGACTCCACCCTGTACCCAGCGCCTTCATTCCGGCTTCCTTGGCGGCGAAGCGCGCGGCATAGCTTTCAAAGCGGGTGGCCTTTTGCTCGCAATAACGGATTTCGCCTTCGGTAAAGATGCGGCGAAGAAAGCGGTCGCCAAACCGCTCGATGCTTTCGCGGATGCGAGGGACTTCGGCGATGTCAACCCCGGTGCCGAGAATCATGGAGGATATAGTACTTGCTGACGCTCGTTCCATGCCGGTGTGGGGACGGGCGCCCTCGCCCGTCCCGCCGAGCACAGCTCGGCAGCCGCCGGTGGCCGCAACAACTCTCGATCCCCTATAGGGAACTCAGCATCTCTACGAGAACGCCATCCTGCTCGGGAAATACGGTGCGCAAATCCAGCAGAACGCGGCCTTCTTCGACGCGGGCGATGATGGGCGGAGTATTGGCGCGGAGCCGGGCGCTGAGTTCGTCGGCGCTCAGGTCGGTATGGGTCAGCGCGATCAGGCGCGTGGGCAAGACCGCCGATGGCGCGGCGCCGCCGCCAACTACGGATTCGCCGTCGAGGAGTTCCAGCTTAAGGCGCGCGGATTTTGCCGCGCCAGATTCGACCTTGGAAACGACTCTTTCCGCGCGCCGCGTAATCTCGTCTTTCGAAAGGCGCATCATGCGCAGCACGGGCACGGCGTCGTGGTCGCGTTTGACGTAGGCGAGCAGTGTGGCCTCGAGCGCGGCGTAGGTGAGCTTATCGACGCGCAGGGCGCGGAACAGCGAGTTCGAGCGCATGCGCGCGACCAGATCGGCGCGGCCGCTGATCAATCCTGCCTGCGGACCGCCGAGAAGTTTATCGCCGCTGTAGGTGACGATGTCGACGCCGGCGCGCAGGCTGTCGAGCACACCCGGTTCGCCGTTGATTCCGACCGAGCGCAGATCGAACAGCGCGCCGCTGCCCAGGTCTTCCATGAGCGGAAGGTTGCGGCGGCGCGCGAGGCCGACCAGTTCGTCGAGCCCCGGCTGCTCGGTAAAGCCGGTGATTTCGAAGTTGGAACGATGCACGCGGAGCAGCAGGCGCGTGCGCTCGTTGATGGCGCGTTCGTAATCGGCGATGCGCGTGCGGTTGGTGGTGCCCACTTCACGCAGCGTCGCATTCGACTTCGACATCACGTCGGGAATGCGGAACGAGCCGCCGATTTCGACCAGCTCTCCGCGCGAGACGATGACTTCGCCGCCCTCGGCCAGCGAGTTCAAGGCAAGCAGAACCGCGGCGGCGTTGTTGTTAACGACGATGGTCGAGACGGCCTGCCCCGGTCCACGTAGGGACGGACGCATTCGGGAGCCTGCCCTGAGCGGCGCCGAAGGGTCCAGCCGAGCGCAGCTCGGCAGCGCATCGTCCGGGAGAAGATCGCCAATCAGCTTGCCGAACAGTCGATCCACATGGACGTCGCGCTTCCCACGCTCGCCTTTTGACAGGTCGAATTCGAGATTGGAATAGGCGCTCCCGGTGGCGCGAATGTGATCGAACGCTGCGGCAGCCAGCGGCGCGCGTCCGAGATTGGTGTGCAGGATTACGCCGGTGGCGTTGACGACCGGCTGCAACGAGTAACTCAACGACTGGCGCAGTTGACGTTCGACCGCTGCGGACAAGCCCCCGAGTGCGAGGTCCAGGGATTTTTCGTCGAGCTGGCCGCCGGCGTTTTCCTGGCCGATTTGCTGCCCGATTTGCTGGCGAAGACGCGCCAGCACGGCGCGGATACTTTCGGCGACGGCGGAATGACCCTCACGTTCGATCAGCGCCTGCATGTCGGGCTGGCGGAGAAGTTCGTCCGTAGAAGGCAGCTTCTGAAACAGCGCGGATTTGTTGGCGGTGGACATTGGTTTCAGCGTTCAGCTCTCAGCTGTCAGCTATCAGCTATCAGCAAAAAAACTTGCCCGATTGACTCAAACTGAGAGCTGAGAGCTGACAG
This sequence comes from uncultured Acidobacteriaceae bacterium, assembly GCA_963712295.1. Classification (GTDB taxonomy): domain Bacteria; phylum Acidobacteriota; class Terriglobia; order Terriglobales; family Acidobacteriaceae; genus Acidiflorens. The sequence goes on along the minus strand of CAVQHM010000012.1, from coordinate 38,313 downwards.
CTGAAAGCTCTCTTACAGCGTGTGCAAATACGCCAGCAGGTCTTGGATCTGCTGGTCGGTCATAACCTGGCGGAAGCCTTCCATCTTCGCTCGACCATTTTTAATGATGTCGGTCATGCGTTCGTCGTTGGCGGGCAGTCCGCTTATGGACAGATACTGATGCTTAAAGACGCCTTTCATGCTGGGACCCTTCTTGCCGCGCGACGAATACGGCTCATGGCAGCGGTCGCAATAGTCGTCATAGAGTTTCCGGCCTCGGGCTTGTTGCGGGTTAAGGCCGAGTTCGGCGTCGGACTTGCGGCGTTCGACGTCGCATCCGGCGAGTGCGAGAAGCGTGAGCACCACCACGGAGGCACGGAGACAACGAGAAATCCAGTTCCAAAGGTTCATAATCGTCATCGTAATAGTGATAAGTGCGGCATCGCCTGCACGACCGGGCGCAGAGGTAGGATAATACGGAAAGCATGGACCTGGTCGTCAAACGCGTTTACGAGGCGGCTTCTCCGTCCGACGGAGTGCGCGTGCTGGTGGACCGTCTGTGGCCGCGCGGGCTGACGAAACAAGACGCTGCAGTTAAGTTCTGGCTGCGCGACCTGGCGCCTTCGAACGAGTTGCGGCAGTGGTTCCATGCGAATCCCGAGGCGTGGGGCATGTTCCGTAAGCGCTATCTCAAAGAGTTAGTGAGCGAAGAAGCTTCCGCGGCTGTGGAAAAGTTGCATCACCTCGCAGAAGGCAAGCGGCGGGTCACGTTGCTGTATGCGTCGCGAATGGTGGAGCGGAATAACGCGACTGTCCTGAAGGAATTGCTGGAAGGGATGCCCAAGCCTCCGTCGAGCGTGGGCCGCGCGGCGATCGGTCGCGGACGGATTCGGAAAGCGAAGAGACAATAAAGACTGTATTCGGACGATCCTCTTCAGACCATCCAGGGTAAGCAGGTTCATGGTACGAAGGGCGCAATCTTCGTCGAGCCTTCCCGCGCGCCAGCGCATCTAATTCCTCAGCTTCTTAATATTGGAGTATTCGCCCTGATACTTAGCCGAGTTCTTTTCTTAGCCCTGTTTCTTTTGGCAGTCTACGCCGTCCAGCGATTCTGGTTTATGCGGGCGTGGACGTGGATTGGTTCGTTCTCGAATGCCTACTGGCGCTTCGGGCTCCATGCCGTATTGATCGCGCTAGCGGCTGCTCTGCTGGCTACCCTTCTTGATCCGCTGCTCGGGCACGGCATCTCGCGCCTTACCTTTGGCAGCTTCAACATCGGCAAGACGCTCTCCACAGTTGTCCGCTTGTGGCTGGGCGCATCATTCTTTGGATTCCTGGCCGTCGAATCCGTGGGAGCGATCGAGTGGGTAACGAATGTCGCGGCGCGGCTCCGTCCCGGAGCCGTTGCGGATGGGTTCAGTCCTTCGCGGCGGACATTCTTTCAATACGCCGCCGTTCTCGCCGGAGGCTTTCCATTTCTCGCCGCCACCTATGGATTTGCCGCCGGGCGCTTGCGCTACACCGTTGAGCGCGTCGATGTGCCCGTCGCCAATCTTCCGCCGGAACTGGATGGGCTGCGCATCGCTCAGCTGAGCGACATCCACATTGGCGACTACATGCCGCCTCGCGAAATTGCCCGCGCCGTCGACATGGCCAACGATCTGCGGCCTGACATTTCTTTCGTGACCGGAGACTTCGTCAACGGCGAAGGCGATCCGCTGGACGTCTGCATCACCGAGTTGAGCCGGCTACGCGCTCCGCTGGGCGTCTGGGGATGCAATGGCAATCACGAGATTTATGCGGGAGTCGAAGACGAGGCGGAACGGCTCTTTCGCGAAAAGGGAATGCGACTGCTGCGCGCCTCGAGCGCGGTAGTCGAGCACAACGGAGGGCGCTTCAATCTGCTCGGCGTCGATTATCAGCGCGACCACATGGTGAGCGGAGAGCGCACCGGGACCGATGCTGCGGAAATCGAACACCTGATTCGTCGCGACATGCCTAATTTCCTGCTCTCCCACAATCCGAATTCGTTTCACCGCGCCGCCGAGCTGGGCATCGAACTTAGCCTTGCGGGACACACGCATGGCGGCCAGGTAAAGTTTGAGATTGTGGATCGCAGCATCAGCCCGGCACGCCTGATCTCGCCTTTTGTTGCCGGACTTTATCACCTGCCGATGAAAAGGAACGGCTGGTCCGGCACGCACGCAGAAAGCTGCGCTGTATGTGAACCGCGGCCTCGGAACCCTTGGCTTCCCGGTGCGGATTGGCGTCCCGCCGGAGATCACGCTGCTGACGCTGCGCAGAGCGTAGGGGCGGCATTACGAATGTCACGTTCAATCCAAGAGGACTTTTGGCACAATACACTTTAGAGGCCCGCCGATGCGGAAAGACGTATTGTTCTGCGCTCTTGCGTTTGTCGCAACCTTCGCCGTCGCTCAAACAAGCAACCCCGTTAACGCCGATGTTTCGGTCACTCTAAAACACATGCAAAGTAGAGACTGTGCGATACAGATCGGCGCTCTAGGCCGCGCTCAAGAGCTCCTGGCCTCGGATGAGACTGATGAGCAGGACAAGGGCCACTTGCGTGGAGGCCTCATCCAGATGCTGAACGGAGAGAACGCTCGCCTCCAATCGCGAAGTGATCCAAAATTGAAGCATTACGGTAGGCCCTCAGCCTGCCCAGGGGGAGACGGTGACCCGGCTGACGAGGACGATCCTCCTGAAGTGAAGTTCTATTTGGAACTTGTCGCCACAGTTGCGCAGTTCGATGACGAGCGCGCCATCCCGGCTCTTGTTGGTGCGATATACGTACCTGACGCAGATGAGGGCCTGATGAAGTATGGAGATAAGGCTCTAGGGCCGGTATTAGAACTGTTAAGAAGTCCGGATGAGGGGACGCGGCAGACGTCGTTACGGGTAAGTGTTGGGCTATTGGAGAAACACAAAGAGCCGGATTCCCGGGTCAAGATTAGAGAGCTTATTCTCTCAGCGTTAGCAGATTCCTCATCGATCATACGGACGCAAGCAGTTAAGGAAATATCGTGCCTCGGTGACCGTCAGGAATATGTCCCCATGTTGGAGCAAGTCGCAAAAACAGATCCACTCAAATTTCCCGGCAAGGCCCTCGACGGCGGCGATGTTGACGGGTTCTATCCAGTCAGAGCGCACGCCCGGCAAGCGTTGCGAGAGATCCGAAACGGTGAGAAGTGCACTCGTTGACGCCTGCCACCCCAATTCTCAATTGGTGCAACTATCGCCGTTGCACACATTGACCGCGTCTGCAAGAATACCCCCGGTGTGCCGAGTTCGTCATCTATGGCCGTCAGCTTCCAGACAGCTCAAAGGGACGCCAATCGTGGTATAATTCCCGAGTAGAGCCATCCAGATAATCGTCTGTAGATGCAATGACTTAGCGAGATTTGTGCCATTGCAAAAATAGCGGAGCTTCGCTTCCGCTTGGACGGACGAAGGGTCCGTCCCTACGCGAGCTTTTACTGAGAACTGACAACTGAGAACCGAGAACTGAATTTCATGGCTGACGATCAGAATCCCGAACTACCTTTAACTCCTCCTCCTGGCGGCGACGGACAAGGTCCGGGCGCCCTCAACCTGCAGCCCGTCAACATTGAAGAGGAGATGAAGCGGTCGTATCTCGACTATTCCTTGTCGGTGATTATCGGCCGCGCGCTGCCCGACGTCCGCGACGGACTGAAGCCCGTGCATCGCCGCATTTTGTACACCATGCAGCAGATGGGCCTGGCTCCCGGACGCGCCACGCGCAAGTGCGCCCGCATCGTCGGCGAAGTCATGGGCAAGTACCATCCGCACGGCAACCTAGCCGTGTACGACGCGTTGGTGCGGCTCGCGCAGCCCTTTGCCATGCGCGCACCCCTCGTCGACGGCCAAGGCAACTTCGGCTCGGTCGATGGCGACCCTCCCGCGGCCGATCGATATACCGAAGCTCGTTTAACGCGAGTCTCGACAGCGTTGCTCGAAGATCTGGACAAGGAAGCGGTCGACTTCTATCCCAACTACGACGGCACGGAAACGCAGCCCGCGGTTTTACCCGCGCGTTTTCCCAACTTGCTCGTCAATGGCTCCGATGGCATCGCCGTGGGCATGGCCACCAAGATTCCGCCCCACAACCTGGCCGAAATCGTCGATGCCACCATCACCCTGGTCAACAATCCCAACGCGCAATTGCCGGAAATTCTGAAGTTCGTGCAGGGACCGGACTTTCCGACCGCGGCGATCATTCACGGCCGCGCCGGAATCTTCGAAGCTTACCGAACCGGCCGCGGCCGTTTCATGATGCGCGCCCGCGCCGCGATTGAGAACGTCACCAAGGAAAAGCAGGCGATCATTGTTACGGAAATTCCCTATCAAGTGAACAAGGCGCGCCTGATCGAGCGTATCGCCGACCTCGTCAACGCCAAGACCATCGACGACATCTCCGACATTCGCGACGAGAGCGATCGCGACGGCATGCGCATCGTAATCGAGCTCAAGCGCGGAGCCGAACCGCAGATCGTGCTGAATCAGCTCTTCAAGCACACCTCGATGCAAGAAGGCTTCAGCATGATTCTGCTGGCCGTGGTCAACGGGCAGCCGAAGGAATTGGGGCTGATTCAGGCGATCAAACACTTCATCGACCATCGCGTCGATGTGGTGCGGCGCCGGACTTCCTATTTGCTCAACAAGGCGCGCGATCGTGAGCACATTTTAGAAGGCTACCTGACCGCGCTCGACCACCTGGATAACGTGATCGCGATTATCCGCGGCAGCGCCAACCGCGCCGATGCGAGAGAAAATCTGGTCGCGTACTTCGGCGGCAAAAAGATCGAGATCAACACCACTGGACGCGCTCCCAAGCTCCCTGCCGACAAGCCGTTTACCGCGAAGCAGGCTGACGCCATCCTCGAACTGCAACTGCACCGCCTGACCAAGCTCTCGATCGACGAAATTGCGAACGAGTTGAAGCAGGTGCGCGAAGCCATCGCCGAGTACGAATCGATTCTCGCTTCCGAGGCAAAGCTCCGCAAAGTCATCATCAAGGAGTTGGAAGAGGTCAAGAAGCTCTACGGGGATGCGCGCCGCACGGTCATCGAAGACGAAGCCGCGGAAATCATGCTCGAAGACCTGATCGCCGACGAGCAGGTTGCGGTCACGGTGAGTCACTCCGGCTACATGAAGCGTACTCCGATCTCGACCTACCGCATGCAGCGCCGCGGCGGCACCGGGCGCACCGGAATGAAGACGCGCGACGAGGATTTTGTCGAGCATCTGTTCATCGCCTCGACCCACGCTTACATCCTGATCTTCACCAACACCGGGCGCGTGTATTGGCTGAAGGTGTACGAGATTCCCGACATCGCCGCCGCCGGCAAAGGAAAGCACGTCGGCAACTTGGTCGGCCTGCAGCCCGGAGAAACCGTGCGCACCATGCTCGCCGTGCGCGACTTGGAAGAAGAAAATCGATACGTCTTCTTTGTCACCCACAACGGCACAGTGAAGAAGACGGAAGTGAAAGACTTCTCGCACGTGATGCAGCGCGGCATCATCGCCATCAACATCGAAGAGGGCGACGAACTGGTCGCCGCCTCGCTGACCGACGGCAACCAGATCGTCTTCCTCGCCTCGCATGACGGACAGGCAATTCGCTTCGACGAGAACGATGTGCGCTCCATGGGACGCAACGCCACCGGCGTTCGCGGCATGAACCTTGCTGAGAAGGACTACATCGTCGGCATGGCCACCACGCTCAAACCGGAGGTTCAAGCGGTAGCGAAAGAAGGCAACGAAGAGGTTGCGCCCGAAGTCGCCGACCTGGTTCCGGAAAAAGGCTCGCTCATTCTCTCCGTCACCGAAAACGGATACGGCAAGCGCACTCCCGCCGATGAGTATCGCCTCACCAATCGCGGCGGCAAGGGCGTGATCAACGTCAAGACCACGGCCCGCAACGGCAAAGTGGTCGGTATTTCGCAGGTGAGTGAGAAATCCGAGGTGATGTTGATCAGCCAGTACGGCAAGATCATCCGCATCGAGTCAAAGTTCATTCGCGAATCGGGCCGCTCGGCCCAAGGCGTGCGATTGCTGAACGTCGAGCCCGGAGACCGGGTAGCCGCCGCAGTGGTGATTCCGCCGGAAGAGCCGAATGGGAATGGAACGCTGCTGCAGTAAGCTTGCGTAGGGGCGGACGCATTCGTCCGCCCCCGCCGGGCGCAGCGCGCCTTTGTTCGGACGTCGCCGAATATGCTCCGCAGCGAGGTCGGGCATTACGCCAGTCACTTCCCAATCACTAGCGCTCTCGACTATTGTTTACCCTAGTGACACTGCCCCTCCCCGTGTGTGCCCGCGCGGTTGCAGACTATTTGTAAGCGAGCGTTTGTGCACGATATTGCTAAACCTGAACCCGCGTACCAGGAACTTCTGAGCCGCCCGATTCGCGAGCTGGGCCTTAAGCTCGAAGCGTCGCCGGTGGAGCGCTTCGTCGAACAGCTCTATCGCGAACTGGAGGCGAAGGGGCTGACAAAATTTCGCCCCGCCTGTTACTTGACTGACGAGTGGGGATGCCCGTCGGGCGAGCCGATAATCGGCATCCCGTTTTACTTGGCGAATGCGGCGCTGGCGCAGCTGGAAGAAGAAACGCATGACCTCGAAGACGCGAGAGAAATCATGATGTACCTGCGGCATGAGGCCGGACACGCGTTCACCTACGCGTACAAGCTGCACAATTCGGCCGAATGGAAGAAGATTTTCGGGCCGTTCCGCCGTCCCTATCACGACATTTACCGGCCCGCGCCGTTTTCGCGCGATTATGTGCGGCATTTGCCGGGATGGTATGCGCAGAAGCATCCCGATGAAGATTTTGCCGAAACGTTCGCGGTGTGGCTGACGCCGCGCTCGAATTGGCGCAAGCGCTATCGCGGCTGGGGCGCGATGGAGAAGTTGCGGTATCTGAACCGGCTGGCGCGCAAATTGGGGAAGAGCGACCCGCCGCGGCGGCGCGGCCAGGCCGACATCACGGTCGATGACATGGACACGACGGTGGCGGAGTTCTATCACCGGGACGGGCATCCGAGTGGGCGGGAAGAAGTTGCGGTCACCGAGCTCACGCCCGATACGGATTTGCGCGATATCTTTCCCGTATCCAAGCGGAAGAAGACGGCCGTGCCGGCGCAAGAATTTCTGCATCAGCATCGCAAGGCGGTGATCGACAAAGTAGCGCAGTGGACAGGCGCGCAGCGTCCGCTAGTCAAAACGTTGATGGACACGATCGAAAAGCGCGCCGGCGAACTCGACTTGCGCGCCGATAAAACGCGCAGTGCGGAACATCTGGCCGAAGTCACAGCCTATGCCACCGCGCTGGTGATGACCTATGTGACGAAAGGAAAATTTATTCAGCCGTAGAAGAGCAGGTCTTAGGTCTTAGGTCTTAGGTCTTAGGAAGACCGGATCCCGATTGAGGTCAGAGATTTTCCTAAGACCTAACACCTAAGACCTACGAAGTTGAAGCACTAGCGATGCTTTCCGAGGTGACACAATGACCGGAGCAAAACTGAAGATCGCGCTGCTGTACGACGTCTGGAACGAAGATCCGGTCGCGGCGGCAGAGAAGGCGGCGGAGAAGGAAGAGGCGGCTCCCGCGCGCAAGCCGCGCAAGAAAGTGAAGAAGGTTAAGAAAGAGAAAACCGATCGCGAGGAAATCTTCGAAGCGATACAGAAGCTGGGACACGAACCCTCCTACTTCGAGCTCGACGGGCGCCCGCAGTCCTTGCACTCGCTCTCGCGGTGCGATGCCGATCTCCTTTTCAACCTGACCGAATCTTTCGACGGCGATGACACGAAGGAGATGAACGTGGTCGCCTATGTCGATCTGCTGGGATTGCGCTACACCGGCGCCGGTCCGCATTCCATTTTCATGTCGCAAGACAAAGCGGTTGCCAAGAAGATCTTCGCCTTTCACAACATCAAGACTCCCTTCTTCGCGACTTCTTATCGCGGACGCATCGAACATGCGCACGACATTTCCTTCCCGCTCATCGTCAAACCGGCGTGGGAGGATGGATCGATTGGCATCGATGCCGGCTCGGTCGTGAAAAACGTCAAGGAGATGATGGAGCGCGTCGAGTACATTCAGGATGAATTCGACTCGCCAGCCCTGATTGAGGAATACATCGAGGGCCGCGAAATTTACGCCGGAATTCTTGGCAACTACGAACGGGCAAGGGTTTTGCCCATGGTCGAGCTAGATCTCTCACGCTTGCCCGAAGGCACGCCGAAAATCGCCAGCTACGATGTGAAGTTCGAGAAGAACACCGAAGCCTACAAGCTGACCAAATCGCAGATCGCGGAAAATCTGGACGAGGAGACGACGAAGCGCTTGTCCGATACGGCGCTGGCCGCCTATCGCGCGCTGAAGCTGCGCGACTACGGACGCATCGACATGCGGCTGGCTCCGAACGGCGATGTCTACGTCATCGAAGCGAATCCGAATCCGTGGCTGGCAAGCCGGCAGGAATTTGCCATGGCGGCGAAGGCTGCCGGGCTCTCGTACGCGGAAACGATCGGCACCATTATCGACTTGGCGATGAGCCGATACCTGAACTCCGATCTAACGAATGCAGCCGCGATGCACTAGAGACTCGCCAACTGTTTATTGATTTGTCATCCTGAGCGAAGCGAAGGACCTGCTGTCTCAGGCCTCGACAAGAAAGCAGGTCGTTCGTTCAGGATGACAAACTATCAACTGGAATTCTTCTAGAACATATTCCACAAATACTGGTTGTAGACCGCGTGGTGAAACTGCACTTCGGCGGGCTTCACAATCGTGCCCAGCAAGCGCGGGCAGCGGTCGGCCGATGCCTGCTTCAGGTCGGCGTAGCGGCCTTTCACGTCTTCCCCGAGGAGTTTGCTGGTCCATGGGGCTTTGCGGAAGTCGTCGATCGCCGTGTAAATATTGTCGGGCAGGTAGCGTTCCGCCGAACGCAGGTTCTTGATCTTGGAGGTTTCGCCTTCCAATCCCGTCTTGAAAATGGAGTACATCACCAGGTAGGGATTGGCGTCGGGCGCTACGGCGCGCACCTCTGTGCGCATACTGCGCTCGTTGCCGATCGGAATGCGGATCATGGCGCCGCGGTCCACCGCCGACGCCTTCAGCTGGTTCGGCGCCTCGAAGTGCGGATCGAGGCGGCGGTACGCGTTCACGCTGGAGTTGAAGATCAGGCAAAGATCGTTTCCATGCGTAAGAATGCGGTCGAGGAATTCATAGCCGAACTTGCTGAGCTTCTCCTCGCCCTTCGGATCCCAGAAAAGGTTCTTGCCGTTCTGGCTGACCGAAACATTGGTGTGCATGCCGCTGCCGTTGACGCCGACCACAGGTTTCGGCAGGAATGACGCGGTCAACCCCATGTTGCGCGCCACCTGGCGGCAGACCAATTTATACAGCTGGATGTGGTCGGCGGCGGCCACCGCTTCCGCGTACCCGTAGTTGATCTCGAACTGCGAAGGCGCGACCTCGGGATGGTCCTTCTCGTTCTGAAAGCCCATGGCTCGCTGTACTTCGGCGACGGTATCGATAAACGAGCGCAGCGGATCGCCCGGCAAAGAGTGGTAATAGCCTCCCGTATTGACGTACTCAAACTTGCCCGTCTCGTGGTAGCGGCGCTCGGCATCCTCCCCCGCGAACAGGAAGCCCTCGATCTCATTGGCGGCATTACAGGTGTAGCCGTGCTTCTTGTGCAATCCGTTGGCAAACAGCTTGAGCATGCTGCGGATGTCCGCGGTGTAGGGTTCGCCGTTCTTATCGATGACCTCGCCAAACACCAGCACCTTGCCCGGTCCAAACACGTCCGCCGGTCCCCAGTAGAAGGCAGCCCAGTCCAGGCCCAACCGCAGGTCGCTTTCGCGCTGCGCCGTGAAGCCGCGAATCGACGAACCGTCAAAGGTGAGGTTGTCGTAGCTCTTCAGCAGGAATTTCTTGTCGTAGTCGAGCATGTGCAGACGGCCTTCCAGGTCGCTGAACATGACGGTCACGGCCTTGATGCGCGATTCCTCGGCCAGATACTTCAACCGCTCTTCCTGAATTTTGTGAGGATCCACGCGGTCCAGGCGCTGCTTCTTCGCCTTTAGATTCATGACTTCCAGTTCGTCGTAGGGGATCGCAAGAAAATTCCGCAGTTCAGTTGACATGTGTCTCCTTCAGAATTGATTGGTGCCTTGCCCAGAATTCCGTTTGGCTGACCGGTGACGACAGGATAGGCTAACGCGTCCGGCGCAACCGCACAAATAGAAATCGTTTATGGCAACCATTAGCTTTTCCGATTTGCATCAAAAACGGTGCAAAAGATGGCTGCGGGCGACGAGCTACGGGCTGCGAGCGATCAGCTTCCTGGTTGCTCGAAGCTCGCGGCCCGCAGCTCGAAGCTCGATTTATTCTGAGGCGTCCCGGCAATGGAGCTGCATCATGAAATAATCGAATCGTGAGGAACGATCTTTGACTTGTGCGATCTGTAACGAACGAAAAGAGAAGCGGTTTTGCCCGGCGGTGCACGGGAAGATCTGCCCGCAGTGCTGTGGTGAGCAGCGCGAGGTCACGCTCGACTGCCCCAGCGAATGTCCTTATCTGCAGCAGGCGCGGGAGCACGCCAACACCCACCACCAGCCGCCGGCCGAAAAGGATCTGGTGAACCTGTTTCCCGAGGTTGAGATCACCGAACAGTTTCTGCTCGAACGCCAGCACTTCATCCTGGGGCTCAGCTTCGCTCTGGGCAAATGCGCACGCGCTGATCGGTCGCTCCTGGATCGCGACCTGATCACCTCGGTCAGTTCGCTCGTCAAGACTTATCAGACGCTGGTGAACTCTAGTCTGATTTACGAACCGCCCACCGCGAACCTGGCGCACCAGGGCATCGCTCGCGAAGTCGAGACCATGATCCAGGAATTCCGCCAGGCCGAGCAGCAACACATCGACGAAATACCGGACCACGCCCGGCTGCGGGACTCCGACGTCCTGAAGGCGCTGGTATTCCTCCTGCGCATGGGCCTGGCACGCACATCGGGCCGTCCGAAGTCGCGCGCGCTCATCGATTTCCTCTTCGCCCAGTTCCCAGAAAAGCAGTCGGCCCTAGCCGCGCCGGAAGAGGCAGGCAGCCGGATCGTCATCCCCTAGCATCTGACTCCGTAAGATCCCCAACAGAAGGAGAAAACTGCCCTTCCCAGAGTTGCCGGAAAACGAATTTTCCAGCACACTCTATCTAAAGGGGTATCCGTTTTCGAAAACCTTCGGTGTCGCGTAACCGAAACCCCGACACAGAACCTGAATTTTTCAGCCGCCGCCTCGAGAATATTTTGGAGCAAGATGGAATCCACGGGGAAAGACCTGTTGAAACTTTTGGTGGAACGCGATCCCGCGAGCCCGGAATTCCGCAGCGGAGTTCAGACGGTACTGGGTTTGCGGGAACCAGCGGCGGAATTGCCCGCCAACGGCGAATTCGACCTGTGGCGGGATGTCTTCGTCCAGCAAAAGCTGCCTTGGGGACGATTCCTGCAATCGGTGTTGCTGCACGCGACAGCAATTGCCCTCTTGTATACGATTTCGCTGGCTTGGATTCGGCAGCGTCAGATTCTGGATCGCGCCGCGTTTGACCGCTCGTCGCTGCTCACTTATACGCCGGACGAATATCTGCCGCCCCTCGATACCGGAGCATCCGACGTGGCCAAAATGGAAAAAGCAGATCCCGTCTACGCCAAGCAGCCCATCCTCTCGGTTCCGCCAGAAGCCGACAACCGGTCTCAAACCATCGTCGTGCCTCCCGATCTCAAGCTCAACCACGACGTGGCCATGCCCAACATCATCGCTACTGGGGCCATCGTTCCGGCGGTTCCGCTGGATGCGACGCGAGCCCAGTCGCGCCTGGTCACTCCCGAGATGCAAGTCGTCGCGCCCGCGCCCGACGTCCAGTTCGCGCCGGACCGCGTAGTGCAAGCGGCGATGAAGTCGGACGTGATTGCGCCGCCTCCAGAAGTGACGGCATCGGCCCAGGGAAAGATTGGGCTCGTAAACATCGGCCCCAGTGAAGTGGTAGCGCCGGCCCCGCAGCTTACGCTGACGGAGCAACATGCGCTCAGCTCGCGCGGCAAAGGGCATTTGCCTGCTGGTGCCGTACAACCAGTCGGCCCTCCGCCAAGCCTGGCCGCCAGTGGCGGCAGCGCGGGAGGACGGCTGATTGCCTTGGGGATTCATCCCGTGGCTGCCACCGGACCAGTGACGGTTCCCGGCGGCAATCGGCGGGGAAAGTTCGGCGCGGGTCCGCAGGGAAAACCAGGCGCTTCAGGAACGCCAGAGCTAACGGGATCGAAATCGGACGCGAAGGGCTCCGGAGGTCAAAGAGTTGGCAATGCCGGCTCGCTCCCTTCTGGGCTGCATGTGGGCGCGGCGAATTCCGGCGGGGACGATCCGCGCGAGGTCGCCAGCGTTTCGTCCTCAACATCGCCGGCAGGAGCGAGGCCGGGGGCGCGGGTTGCGGCTCCGGTCTCCGACGATAAGGTCACCGAGGAGGACCGGCAGGTTTTTGGCGGCAAGCGGTTGTATGGAACGACGCTGAACATGCCGAACCTGAACTCCTCGAGCGGCAGCTGGGAAATCCACTTTGCGGAACTCGACGCAGGACCGAAAAAAGGATATCTGGTGGCGCCGCTCGCCACTGAACAATCCGACCCTGGCTATCCGCTGGAATTGATGCGCTCGAACGTGCACGGCATCGTAACGCTCTATGCGGTCATTCACGCCGATGGCAGGTTGAGCGACATACGCGTCCTCAACAGCCCGGACGAGCGTTTGGACCCCTATGCTGTGAAAGCCCTGGCGCGCTGGAAGTTCCTGCCCGCGGAAAGAGCGGGGAAGCCCGTGGCGCTCGAAGCGGTGGTCAAGATTCCCTTTCGGGTGCGGCGCAGTTTCTGAACAGGGGAAGCGCAGGATGAGTTCGAAAGTGGGCGTTGCTGTATCCGCTCGCATAGGGGCGGACGCATTCGTCCGCCCCGGCCGTAGCGCTCTGAAACCTCTCTAGCTTCGGGCCGCAGCCGATTTTTCCAAGGGCAAGGCGGCATACACGGCGGGGTTCGCGCAAACCTCATAGTAGTAGCGGTCGGCCCAGCGCAAGATGGATAGATCGCGGACATCGACTTGGGCGATGCGGTTCTTGCGGATGACAATCTTGCGAAACGCTCCATTGGCGATGGGAACGGTGCCGACGAAAAACACGCGCTCGTCGTCGATCCATGGGCTATTAAACCCAGACTCACTGCGATCTGGCGCCCAGGGAGAAAGCGAGATTTCCTGGCGCAGTTTGCGGAACGCCGCTTCACTCAAGCAGATCCCTCCTACGTTGTAGTTGAGGCGCATTTCTTCGGCGCCGACTTCCGCGCTGTCATTGTTTTTCTTATTGCCTCCGCCTCCGATCAGGACCGAGTACACCTGGAAAACTCCAGCATCGGGCGCGAGTTTCTTGCGGACGCGCTTGCTACAGGAAGAGAGACGGTCGCTCTCATTGATCGCGTCGGAAATCATGATGCGGTGGTCGCCATCCATCAGGTAGAGCGGAGGCGAATCCTGGTAGGCGATGCCCAGGCCAAGTTCCATCTGGGGCAGACCAGCGCGCTGCAAAAGTTGGTTGTAATCGCCGAGCAGGCTCAAAATCTCCCGGGCCAGAACGCAGGTGCGGCCAACGCTGACCATGGCTTCGCCTTCGCGCTCGAGCAACGCCACAATAATGGCGTCACCTTCGACGAAGACCTTGGTGGCGCCGTATTTCGCCAGCAACTTATTGACCGGTTCATAAAAATTAAGACTGAAATAGGAGGCGGCGTTCATGCCTTGTTCCATCAGCGAGCGCGTGAGGCGGGAAGAGTCGCGCACGTCGGCCTTCAGGATGACGTGGTGAAGCACACGATCTTCGGCGGGTTTCTGGTCCTCGGGGGGCAGAAACTCGTAGAGCATGCCGTTGAGCGAGGAGAGTTGGCGGACTTTCTCGTCGCTGACCAGGTTGACGCTGTCAAAACCGGAGCTGAGGGTTTCCAGGCCGCGCAGGTCGCGGTGATAGCAAATCAGGTCGTGGAGAAGGCGGGCGGCGAAGCGGCTGCGCTCGGAACTGCGGCAGGAGGCGACGCGTCCGATGGCCGCAAAAAGGCGATCGGAATGGAGGCGGCCTTCGGCAATCATTTTTTCGACGCGCTCGGCTTCTTCGCGGAAAATCAGGGCGTTCTTGATCTGCTGCGGATTAACCCGTGGGGCATATTCGGCGAGCAGCGGCACGGCTTCATAGGAAGCGACGACGTGCGGAAGAGCGTCTTCGCGCTGCAACATACGGGTCCAGAGGTCGAGGCGGTCTTTTCGATTTCGATCTTCCTGGGTTAAGTCTTCGCCGTTGCCGGTGCCCACGAGCGCGGCGGCGTTTTCGGGGACGTTGAGCGCCTGCGCCAGACGTTCATCGTCCTCGCTTTCTCCATATCCGAGTTCGCGCAGAAAGTTCAGCGCGAACTGGCGGAGACTGGAGAAACGGTCGGGATCTTTTTCGAAGTTGCCGAACATGTAATAGTGCTCGGCGCAGAGATAGTCGTCGCGTCCATCCTCGGTCAGAATGAGCGGATTGAGGAAGAGTCGATAGCAGTCGGCAGGCAATTCGCCGAGCAAGGAGCGGCGAGTGCGGGCCAGGGTTTCTTTCTCAATTTCGCGAAGCAGGCGAAACATTTCCTGCCCGGCGCGGCGGAGGATGATTTTCTTCCGCACCCGGAAAGAGGAAACGAGTTCCTGGGACCGCATCATTCTCCCTTGCGGAACACCCTCCAGCGACTTGGTCTTCAAGCGGCATTGTTCGAGGATTCTCGAGAACTGGACCTGCAGTTCGGTGCGGATGAACTTGAGGACGGCGAGGCGGCCGAGCAGATCGATCGATGGATTGGCTTCCGCCTTGGCGCGATTCAGAATGGCGAGATGAATCGAGACCAGCAGAGTTTTCAGGTCGGCGGGGCCGGCCTTGCCCTTGGCGGCCTCGACGGCGCGTTGGAACTTGGCTGGTGCAGCGGAGGGTGCATCCAGACTGAACAGCGATTCCACCTCGCCGATGCGCGCGATGTAACGGGCGAGATAGAAACTCAAGTCGGCGGTGATGCGGGGACTGAGAAAAACGTCGTAGCGGAGGTTGTCGACACCCAGCCGCAAATCGGCGAACGCGAGCGTGGGCCCGTAGTATTGCAGATCGGGCCGGCTGGGTGGTTCGGAAGTACGCAACCGAAAAATCGGGACCTTAGGCATCGTCCTAGCGCTGATTGCAAATTGCTGAAACTGCGGTACTAAGCAGCAGGCTAGCACGTCGTCCGGGACGGTCCAAAGTTACCCAAGTGTAGGCGCAGAAGCAGCGCGGTAACAGCATCGCGAATTCAGAATGGCTGTGCGCTCGCCTGGGACGACCGAGGGCGGCCGTCGCTCTTCTCCCGCGACCGCGGGATTAGTTCTTGGATCCTCAACCAGGCCAGAAGTCGCGGACGTCGTCGGCAGGGTGAAATAGGCGCCGCAGCGAGGCATGGTTGGCATCGGATAATCCGCGGTTCAGAGCTTCCACGTCCGCTCTTACCCAGCCGACACTGGAGATCTTGATTTTGCCATCCTGGCCAATGAAGAACCAGGAGGGCACATTGGTGAGGCCATAGGCGTTCGAGACCATGTAACCGGCGGGATCGTCGAGGAGCGTGGGGAAGGATGCGCCGTACTCTTTCAGGAAGGCGGCGGTGTTTGCCTTATCGTCCTGAGAGACTCCAACGATGGCGACTTTCTGGCTACCGTAGGCTTTGTGCAGGCGTTCGAAAAACGGAAACGCATATTGGCAGACGGGGCAGGAAACTTTGAAGAACACGGCCAACACCGGTCCGCGGTGGAGTGCGTCTTGCAATGAGAAGTTTCCGCCATCAAGGGCGGGTAGAGAAAAGTCAGGAGCTTTGCTTCCCTCCTGCAATGCAGGCATACGTTTCGAACCTCCGAACAGGCGATCGAGCCACGGCATACGTGCCTTCCGATTTTAGATGATGCCGGCGGCTTTGAGGATTTTCCGCGTCAGGCCGGTGATCGGGAACTGGGAAATGTTTGCGACTGGGATCCATTTGCCTTTGGCGGTCCGCGCCCTGTGCACATGGACGGCGTAGTCGGTCACGGTGATGGAATGGCGGAAAGTGCGCCAGGCGACCGGAACATCCGTCGGCCGCCGCTTTTGCGACATTTGCGGCAGTTCCCACATGCCGGGCATGAGCGGCGATTTTCTCGGGCGCTGGACGAGCCGGATGCTGCCGTTGCGCTGGTTTAGCGCGCACCAGATTTCTTGCTTGATCCGACGGCTCGAGTTTAGGGTCAGAGTTCCGCCGGGCGGGGACGCGGGGCCCTCCATTGTTATTGTGCCGTTTGCGCCTTGGTTGAAGTTGGAGGGTTGGGTTACACACCATTTCCGGACCGGACAGGTTGGGCAGCGGGGCTGGCGGGGCACGCACACGGTGGCGCCGAGTTCCATCATGGCCTGGTTGAAATCCCCGGCCCGGGAACTCGCGAGAAGCGCTTGGGCATGTTGCCAGGTTTGCGGCGTCGTGAGATCGATGCCGGTCAATCTTTGCAACACCCGCTCGACATTGCCATCGACCACGGCCACGGGCTCGGCAAACGCAATGCTGGCGATGGCAGCGGCCGTGTAACGTCCGATGCCGGGGAGAGTTTGGAGGGCTTCGGCAGTTTGCGGGAAGCGGCCGCCGTGCTTCCGCACAAGTTCTTTTGCGCACTGATATAACATCCGGGCTCGGCGGTAATAGCCGAGACCGCTCCAGGCGGCGAGCACAGCGTCTTCCGTAGCCGCAGCGAGCGCCTGAACATTCGGGAAACGCGTAAGGAAGATTCTGTAGTGGTCAATGACGGCCGCTACGCGCGTCTGCTGCAGCATGATTTCGCTGAGCCAGATGCGATAGGGATCGCGAGTGTTGCGCCAGGGAAGGTTGCGGCGATGCTGGTCGTACCAGCCGAGCAGCGCCCGCCGGAAATGGTCAAGGTCCTTGCTCGTATGGGGACGGGCGCCCTCGCCCGTCCAAGCCGAGCGCAGCTCGGCATTTGCCGGCAGCGCGGGCGACGCACCGTCAGTTCTCCAACTTCCAGCCGGACGCATGGCGCGATTGTATCGTGCCCTGCGCGCGTCGAGGGTGGCTAAGTGCCCATGCGGACTTATCCAGATTTGACCGCTGCGAGAGTGCCCACGATAATAAGAAGGCTTGGTGACCGCGACACGCGTGCTTGTTAACCGCACCGGCAGGATGGGTATGACGGAATTCAACCGCAAGGCGGAAAAAGCTTCCGCGCGCTTCAATCGTTCGGTAGCAAACATCGCCGAGACTCTGGAAAAAGAGACGGCGGAACTGGTGACGTATCTGAACGACGAGGTGGTGCCAGCGGTGCGGACCCATTCCTCGAAGGCGCTGCGAACGGCGGCGGGAAAGCTCTCCGAGTTCGCGGACTTTCTGGAAACCGAGCGCAAGAAATCTTGAACTGCCTTCCTTCCAGGTACTCGCCTCAGAACTCGCGGCGCCGGTTGCGACCACCGGCGGCATGGTCATGGTTATCCAATCCGTCATGCAGTCTGCCGTGTCTTCTATTCCTTCTGTTGCTGGGCAGCGCTCTGCTCGGCGGCTGCGGTCGGCATAAGCCCCCGCAGGCGCAGGTTCCGCCACCGCCTTCCATCCCGCAGGAAAAACAGAAACCAGTCGTGACTCCGCCGCCCGGTGAAACTACGGGCCAGAACGAGAAGATCGAAATTCCCTCCGGCGCGAAACCGATCTTTGAAGAAACCGGAATGGCGAGTTGGTACGGCGCTCCGTATCACAACCGGCGCGGGTCGAACGGCGAAGTTTACGACATGAACGCGATGACGGCGGCGCATCTTACTTTGCCGCTGGGCTCGATTGTGCGCATCACGAATTTGAAGACCGGAAATTCGGCGCTGGTGCGGATTACCGATCGCGGCCCATTCGTCGAAGGCCGCATCGTCGATCTTTCACTGGCCGCCGCCAAGGCGCTGGATGTGTACCTGCCCGGCACCGCGAAGAGTCCGGTTGGAGGTGATGCAGGCTCCCGCGCCGCTCGATACGGGTGGGCGCTGGGCGGTTCAGATCGGCTCCTTTACCGGGGAGAAAGCGGCGGCTGCAATGGCGGAACACTCTGCAGAAGCGCTACCAGACGGCCCAAGTGCTGAAGTTTAAGAGTCCGGTGGGAGTCTGGTGGGTACGTGTGCGAGTGCTCGACGACGACCGCCAGCGCGCATCCGCTCTGGCCCACGAGACCGAGACGGCGGAGGGCGCGGTGTTTCTGGTGCGGCTCGACTGAAGAAGCGCGGCCGTGAAAACATTTGTTGCAACAGGTTGTTAAGTTAGTGTTATTGTTTCTGCCAGAGATATAGAGCACCTATCTCCGAGATTACTTGCCGGATGATCGTAATCCCAGGCGAGGGGAGAGCTACTTATGGCGGATTGTCTATTCTGCCGGATTATTCGCGGCGAAGTGCCATCCAAGAAAGTCTTTGAAGACCAGCACACGTTTGCCTTTGAAGATCTGAACCCACAAGGCCCAACCCACGTCCTGGTCGTCCCCAAGAAACATATTGCGGGCTTGAAGGAAGCAGTGGCGGAAGACGCAGAACTGGTAGGCCGCTGCCACCTGACGGCCGCGCGCATCGCTCGCGAGCGGTCGATTGAAGATGGCTACCGCACGGTGCTGAACGTGGGTCCGCGCGCGGGGCAATCGGTTTTTCATCTGCATGTGCACCTGATCGGCGGGCGCTCGCTGCACTGGCCGCCGGGATAGATCTCGTTCACCATTCATTAGATTGTCATCCCGAGCGAAGCGAAGAACCTCTGCATTGGGCCGCGGAATGCATGGGTCCTTCGCTTCGCGCAGGATGACAGTTTGAATTTATTCCTTCCGTTCCCCGGAAATTTTCCGCCTCCCATTCTCTGGCTTACAATCGTGGGATGGCAAACCTGACATTGGTGTACGGTCTGCGTCTGCTGCCCTCCGACGAGGTGGCGGAGGTGGGCGCGGCCACGATCAAGCTGAAAAATGGGAAGGAGGCTCGCATCGCCATGCACATTCTCGAGGGTGGCAAAGACGAGATTGAGAAGCAGCTCAAGACGAGTCTCGCGGCCTTTTTCGACATCTATCCTGAGATATGACGCCGGAGCGATATCGGCAGGCGGCAAATCAGGCCACGGGATGAGACTGATCTCTCTGGAATTCGAAAGCAGACTGCGCGAAAAAGGGCTCTGGCCGCAGAGCTGGGTCGCATGGGCGGCGCTCTACGCGCTGGCGCTTGACCTGCTTCTCGTCGCGGTGCAGGGATTGACGCGCGGGGTAAGTCCGGCGACGTCGTCAAGCCTCGGGGGCTGGGTAACTTTTCTCAGCGGGCTGGCGATTGTGTTGCTTGCGATTGCCGCGTTCCGCTGGCTGCGCGCGAAACTGCTGTGGCGGCTGCGGAATCGGTTGATCGTCACCTATGTTTTTATCGGCGTGATTCCGGTTTTTCTGCTGGTGATCATTTCGCTGATCACGCTCTATCTTTTTGCCGGGCAGTTTGCCAGCTTTGTCGTAACTTCGGAGATCACGACCCACCTGCGCAGCATGGAGTCTGCCAACCGGGCGATCGCGCATCAGCTGGCAAACCGGTTGCGCCGACGGCGAGAAATTCGATGCCGACGCCGTCGCCCGGATAAGGCCGCAGCGGCCGGAATGGGCGCGGCGGCAAGTGTGCGCATGGTACGGGAACCAGGCGCAGCCCAACTGCTCGGGTCCGGAAGGCGCGGCGGCTTCGATGCTCCGGCGTTTCGTGCATGACGATTTTCGCGAGATCGTCCGAGCGACCACGGCACACTCTACCTGCGCACGGCGACGGTGATTGGGGCCGAGCCGGAGTCTTTGCGCGTGATTTCGAGTGAACCGCTCGACAAGGCGCTGTGTCAGAGCCATCGCCGCCAAGCTCGGAGAGATCACGCTGCTCGCAGCCGAAACCTCCGCTGCCATCCTCAACGCGCAACCGGAGAACAAACAGGACGACTCCTGACAGCCCTTCGGGCCAGACGGTTTCCGCGACGGCCGGCAGTTCGAACCGATTCTTTACCGCGGGGACGATTCCTGCCGCGAGCAGCGCCGTGGATCCCGAGATCCTTTTTAGGAGCGCAACTTGCAGGTCGTGGATTGGGCTTCGGCGACCGGGGAACAGTTTCGGCCTGGAGCGCTCACGGGCGTCACACGCGGCCCTCGGTGCTCATACGCGAGGCTTTTGCAGAGCTCGGAAACTCGCCAGTGGGCATGGAGTACATTCTGCTGTCGATCGTGATTCGTGTTCGCGATCATGGGCTGCTGGCGCTGTACGTCGGAACCAAGCTGACGCGCAGCATCACCTCGGCCGTGGCCCAACTCTACGAAGGCACCAAACATGTCAACCGCGGCGACTTCAGCCACCGCATCAAAGTGCAGTCGAACGACCAACTGGCAACCCTGGCCAACTCCTTCAACTCGATGACCACGTCGATCGAGAAGCTGGTTCAGGAGCAAAAAGAAAAGCAGCGTCTGGAAGGCGAATTGGCGATTGCGCAGGAAGTGCAGGCGCAGCTCTATCCCAAGTCGATTACGCAACTGGAAAGCCTCGAAGTACACGGGTTCTGCCGTCCGGCGCGGACGGTGAGCGGAGACTACTACGATTTTCTGGGGCTTGAATTCCGACAAGCTGATGCTGGCAGTGGGCGACATCAGCGGCAAGGGAATTTCCGCGGCGTTGATGATGGCGACGATCCACTCGGCGGTGCGCGCGTACAGTATCGAAGACGTAGCTGTGCTGCGAGAACCGGTGGAGATCGCAGTGGCCGGGGGAACGGGGCTGATGCTGGCTCCCGAGGCGAGGGAACGGGAAGTGTCTGCAGCGGCGCTGCTGACGCTGCTCAACCATCAACTCTACGAAAGCACTCCGGCGGCAAAGTACGCGACTTTGTTCTTAGGAATCTATGACGGAGCGACCCGCCGGCTCACGTACGCAAATGGCGGTCATCTGCCGCCCGTCCTTATTTCCGAAGATGGATCGTCTCGGCTGCTCGACTGCGGCGGAACCGTGGTTGGCCTGTTCGACAACTTGAGTTTTCCGGAGGAGACGGTCGAACTCCGCCCCGGCGATGTGCTGGTGGCCTACACGGACGGCGTGACCGAACCGGAAAACGATTATGGCGAGTTTGGCGAGGAACGGCTGATCCAACTGGTGCGCTCGAATCGCCATTTGCCGCTCGAGCGCATCACCGAAATTGTCACCGCCGCGGTCGAGGACTGGATTGGCGACAACGAACAGCCCGACGATGTGACGCTGGTGCTGGCGCGCGCCAAGTAACACCGAGGCCTGCCAGGCATCGGCGTCGACTGCCTCCGGCATCCCTCCCAAGGTATGATTATTTGTTTCGCTGGCTATTGTTCTCAGGAGGACTTGGATGCCGCAGGACACCTTGACCATCACCGACAACCGCACCGGACAGAACTACACCCTTCCCGTTGAAAACGGGACAATCCGCGCCATGGATTTGCGCAAGATCAAGACCGGGCCCGAGGATTTCGGCCTGATGACCTACGACCCCGCCTTCATGAATACGGCGTCCTGCCGGAGCGCGATCACCTACATCGACGGCGACCGGGGAATCCTGCGCTACCGCGGCTATCCCATCGAGGTTCTCGCCGAACACTGTACCTATCTCGAAGTTGCCTACCTGCTTCTATTCGGCGAACTGCCCAACGCCAGCCAATTGAAGAGTTGGGTGGAAGACATCACGCACCACACCATGCTCCATGAAGCCACGAAGAAGTTCATGGAAGGCTTCGGCGCCAACGCGCACCCCATGGCGATGCTGGTGAGCACGGTGGCGGCGCTGTCCACGGTGTATCCGGATGCGAAGAACATTCACGACCCCGAGAACCGCCTGCTGCAGATCAAGCGCCTGATCGGCAAGATGCCCTCGATCGTGGCCATGTCGTATCGCCACATGGTCGGGTTTCCCTACATCTATCCTGACAACGACCTCAGCTATCCTGCGAATTTCATGAACATGCTGTGGAAGATGGTCGAGCCGAAGTATCTGGCCAATCCGGTGATTGCGCGGGCGCTCGACATCCTGTTTATTCTGCACGCCGACCACGAGCAGAACTGCAGCACCAACGCCATGCGCGCCGTGGGCAGCTCCCAAAGCGACCCGTACCTGGCCACGGCCGCTGCCGCCGCCGCTCTTTCCGGTCCCTTGCACGGCGGAGCGAACGAAGAAGTGCTGCACATGCTGGACGAGATCGGTTCCAAGGAAAACATCCCCGCCTACATCAAGAAGATCAAGGACGGCAAAGGACGGCTGATGGGCTTCGGGCACCGGGTCTATAAGAACTACGATCCCCGCGCCAGTATCATCAAGCGGGCCGCCGACCAGGTGTTCGAAGTTACCGGACGGAATGCCAAACTTGAGATTGCTCTGGAACTGGAGCGCATCGCACTCGAAGACGAATATTTCGTGAAGCGCAAACTTTACCCCAACGTGGACTTCTACTCCGGCATCATCTACCAGGCGATGGGCTTCAAACCGGAGATGTTCACGGTGCTGTTCGCGATTCCGCGCACCATCGGCTGGCTCTCGCAATGGCAGGAAATGTTGACCGACCCTGAACAGAAGATCGCGCGACCGCGCCAGGTCTGGATTGGCCACGAGACGCGGGAATTCGTGCCGATGGAAAAGCGATAAAGCGGTGAAGCCGGAAGCCGGACGGCGGAAGTAAGAAAACCAAGCGTAGAAAATGGAAGAGCTTCTTCCGAGCAGGCTGGGGCGCGGGATTTCTGCCGCCCGGCCATGCAGCCAAGGCCCAGCAAACATCAGCCTTTCTTAACCTCGCGTTCACAATTCCTTAATATCGCGTTCACGACACCTTCCTAGAATTGCCAGTCACTCCAAAACAACCACCGAAAGATATTGGACGAATCAACTGCCCTTCCCAAACAGGAGACTTATTATGCGGTCAAGTTCTTCATCCCACTCATGGTCAATTTTCGCTCTGGCGCAACCTGCTCTTCTAGCTCTCTTCTTCTTAACCATTGCCTGCGTGGGAGCATCCGCGCAAATCGACCGTGCGGTGCTCGAAGGCACGGCGACGGATCCGACCGGAGCCGCCGTGGTCGGGGCCGAAGTGAAAATCCTGGCGGTGGATACGGATCTCACCGAGGAGCAGCGGACTAATTCGCACGGCTACTACCGCTTCCCCGGACTGGCCGTTGGCCGCTACTCGGTGACAACCTCCAGTACGGGTTTCCGGACCACGGTCGTCGAGAATGTCGAGTTGCAGGTCGGACAGACGCGCACGCTCGACGTTAAGCTCCCAGTTGGAGCGCTTGCGGAACGGTTGGACGTTAGCGCATCCATGGCCCCGGCGGAGCGCAGTTCCGCCGAGGCGTCCACGGTGATTGCCGCGGACCAGATCGAAAATCTTCCCAACAACGGGCGGGACTGGGCCAGCTTCACGCTGCTTGCCCCCTTCGCACAGGATGACGGTGGCGGCGATCAGCGCACGATTCGCTTCGCTGGCCGCGCGCGCGACGACAATAACTTCCAGATTGATGGCGTCGATGCGGGGGGAATTCAAGAGCAGGCGCAGAAATCGCAAACTCGTCTGCAAATTTCCCAAGACGCGATCGCCGAATATCGCGTCAACAGCGCTTTGTATGACGCGGAGTACGGCACGCAAGCGGGTGGCCAAATTGACATCGAAACCAAGTCGGGCACGAACAACTATCACGGCTCGGTGTTCGGCTTTCTAAGGAATTCCGCCTTCGACGCGCGGAACTTCAATGATTACGACCTGAACGGGAACCCGGCCATTCCCCCATTCCGGATGGGACAGTATGGAATGACTTTCGGTGGCCCGATTATCAAGGATAAGACCTTCTTCTTCATTAACTATGAGGGACTTCGCCAGTTGCAGTCGACGACCCAGCAATTCACCGTGCCCTCCGGCTTCTGTTGCGGCACGATACCGAATCCTGATCCGAACGCCACGCTCAAGTATATTTTGCTCACCGTACCGTACCAGCAATATGTATTCAATACCTCTGGGCAGAAGATGTGCTCCATCATGCAAGCTTACCCGTGGCGCAAGTCCGTCGGAACGCTCAGCGGCTGTGCCCCGCTCTTCACCTATCCGGACGCTGCCTTCCAGTGGCAGGGGTCAACTACGCCCGATCCGAACAATCCGGGAAACAACAACCTTGACCTGGTCACAGCCGCCACGCCCGCGACTGTCCATGAAGACACTTGGTTGGTGCGAATTGACCACAAGATCAGCGAAAAAACCCTGCTCTATGGGCGTGCGCAACGTGACATCAGCCTGGTGGACTCCCCGAATGGCTCCAGTCTTCCCGGGGACAAGGTCCGGACCATCAACCATCCGGCGAACTACCTGCTGGCGCTGCAGCACACATTCGCGACGAATCTATTCAACGAAACCAAGGTCTATATCAATCGGGCGCCATTTAACAACCCGCAGGCGAGCATTCTTCCCTATGCGGTGAGCAGCAACACTTTCGTCGGGCTTAACAACGACAATGCCGACATCGAGGTCGGAACGACCTACGGAGTTATCGACAACCTGATTTGGACGCATGGCCGGCATGCCTTCAAGACCGGCATGGAGATTCGCCGGGTTCGGCTGAACCAGGGCAAGACCGCCGACAACAACCTGTCTTTCGCCGACAATTCTGGCAGCTTTGAAACGTCGTTCGCGAACGCTACCCTTTACGGAATTTCCTTTACCGCCCCATGGTGCTGCCACAAGTTTCGCCGCACTTTCTACATGCCCTATTTTCAGGATGAGTGGAAGGTTACCCCAACCCTAACTCTCGACTTGGGAATCCGCTGGGAATACTACGGCGTAGCGAATGAGGCTGACAATCGCACCACGGTTTTCGATCTCAACGAATTTCACGGAGTCTGCCTGGGATCGGGATCAAGAAACGGGCCTTACCCGACTCCGATCAACACCCCCGCGTGTCCAAAAAATCCCGTTTTGTATAACCCCGACTACCGGGACTTCGATCCGCGCGTCAGCATTGCTTGGGCTCCGAACATGTTTCACGGAAAGACAGTCGTTCGATCAGGTTTTGGCATCTACCACGGTGCCGCCCAGAACGACGACTTGAATGCTGGCCTGGAGAGCGACCGGTACACGGCGTACGTCTTTCAAGATCCGAGTAGTCAGCCGGGCATACCCCTCTTACCCGCCTATCAGCAGACAGTCCCAGACCTGAGCGGTTTAGCTGTTGGAGTTCAACAGCAGCCTCGCGCCCTGCAGCGCCACGGGCGCCGCAACCTTTATGTCGAGACTTGGGGGCTGACCATCGACCACGAGTTGCCTGGCAACTTCTTAGCGTCGGCGCAATATATCGGGTCACGCGGCGTGAGACTGTTCTCTCGCGGTGGAGTCAACTTCTGCCTCACCAAGCCGGCTGCGGACGGTTCTTGCACTCGTACACTCGATCAGTACTATCCCGGCGGGGATCCTTACGGTTCCGTGGACTATAAATCCGATATCGGACAGAGCACTTACAACGCACTCGGTCTCAGTCTGGAACGCCGTTTCAGCCGTGGTTTGTCCTTCCAAACACGTTACACATGGTCTCACTCCATCAACGATGGCTCGGTCGGCGGTGGCGAATCGAATGGGCCAGAAAATGTCAATTGCCTGCGCTGTGATTTTGGGCCCAGCGTCTTCGACACTCGCCAGAATTTCACCGCGAATGCCGTATATGAACTCCCATTTGGTCCCGGGAAGACCTACCTGAACGAGGGCGGTGTTTTGGGCACAATCGTCGGCGGCTGGAGTCTCAGCAGCATTGGTCTCTGGCACACCGGTCACCCCCTCACCATCACCATGAACATCTCGCCCACACAGTTGCCCGACGGCAACGACCAGACGACGCAGAGGCCAGACTTGGTTCCCGGAGTACCGATCATGCTGGGCGGAGGAGCGCCCGGACACACCCTTCAGATCAATCCCGCCGCGTTCGCCCCGCCGCCGCTCGATCCGACAGGTGCTTCGTACGGACTCGTCAGCCGCTTTGGCGACGCTCCAAACGGCCTCATTCGGGCGCTGGATTCATGGCAGGTCGACTTGGCGCTCATGAAAACCACCAAAATCACGGAGCGGGTCGAGATGGAGTTCGGCGCCCAAGCGTTCAACATCTTCAACCACGTGCAACTCGGAGACCCGAGCACCAGCAACCTTGCGTTCAATTACGTCCAACAGGGCAGCGCGTGGGTGCTTCAACCGGCCGGAAACCTGGGCCTCATCACCACCACCAACAACTTTAACAATAACAATGACAACTCCGCGTCTCCGAACACGGGTACCGGGTTGCCACGGCAACTGCAACTCATGCTTCGCGTTAGGTTCTAGTTTGCGGCTGGGCGGGCCGGCAACGGCCCGCCTGGTTCGCTGTCTTTGTCATCGTCGGAACATCATCGGCAGAAACCAGTACAATTTGCACAAGCACACATTCTCCGGAGGAGCCCATTGAAAGTCTCGTTTGTCTTGATCTCTGTCTTTATCTCTGCCCTGTCCTTGAATCTTTCTACCGCCTCAGCCCAGACCACCAGCGGCTATCACATCACTAAGAAAATTCCTATCGCCGGCCAAGGCGGCTGGGACTATCTCACCGTCGATGAATCCGCGCGCCGGCTCTACGTTTCTCACGGAACGCAAGTCGAAGTGCTCGACGTCGATTCGGGCGAGATCATCGGCAAGATCGAAAAGACTCCTGGCGTGCACGGAATCGCGATCGCTCCTGAACTGGGACGGGGATTTATCAGCAACGGGCAGTCTTCCACGGTCACGATCTTCGATTTGAAGACGCTGAAGGCGATTTCGGAAGTGCCTGTCGGCAAGAAGCCCGACGCCATCATTTACGATCCCGCCACGTCTCGAGTCTTTGCATTTAATGGCGGCAGCAACAGCGCCACCGCTATCCAGGCGGCGGATGGAAAAGTGGCCGGAACCGTCGATCTGGGCGGCGGTCCTGAGTTTGCCGTGGCCGACGGGGCTGGCTATGTCTACGATAATCTCGAGGACGAGAGCCTGGTGCTGAAAATCAATGCCAAGTCTCTGAAAGTCGAGCAGCGCTGGCCGACTGCTCCGTGCGCTTCGCCCTCCAGCATTGCTATGGACCGGCCGAATCGCCGGTTGTTCGTCGGCTGCCGCAGCAAAGTGATGGCGGTGATGAACGCGGACACAGGAAAAGTAATCACCACGCTTCCCATCGGCGACCACGTGGATGCGACCGCCTTCGACGCCGACTCGCGGCTCATTTTCAACGCCAATGGAGAAGGCACGATTACGGTGATTCATCAGGACAGCCCGGACAAGTACTCCGTGGTCGAGAATGTAAAGACGTTGCCCAAGGCGAAGACTTTGGCGCTCGATCCGAAGACACATCGACTGTTCCTGTCCACGGCGGAAGCGGGACAATTTGAAGTGCTGGTGGTCGGTCGCTAGAGCAGTTCTCGACTTGCTGTATAAGGAAGGCAGGAACGGGTAGGGCACGGCTTCAGCCGTGCCGCTAGGAGCTGCAACGGGTTCCGGCTTTAGCCGCTGAGGTTGCGCACTCTACACCATAACGAGAACCGCTTCAAACGAAAGGGCGCCAAATGAAGCTCTTGCAGAAACTGCCGATCGCTATTCTCTTTCTCGGCTGCATAGCCTGCTCACGGTCGCACTCACAGCCCGCGTCGCAAGCGGAACCGGTGAACCTGCAACTGCAAGTAAGCACGCCCTTCCACTTCGTCGCCTACGGAGATTCGCGCTTCCACGATCCCAAGGACAGGGAAGCAGCGAATCCCGACGTGCGGCAGACGCTGGTACAAGCAATTGCCCGCTCCAATCCGGCGTTTATCTCGTTCGGCGGCGACATCGTTTATAACGGCTATGACACGGACGACTGGAAGGTGTGGGATAGCGAAACCGCGGTGTGGCGAGAGAAGAAAATCCCGGTTTACCCGGCACTGGGCAACCACGAACTTCACGGCAATGAAAACGTTGCCCTGGACAACTACTTCCAGCGGTTTCCCGACCTAAAGAACAGTCTCTACTATTCCGTGCGCGCCGCCAACACCCTGATGCTGGTGCTGGATAGCTCACTCGACGAGACATCCGGCCCGCAATGGCAATGGCTCACCCAGAAGCTGGACCCTCTTCCGGGCGATGTGGACTTCGTGTTCATCGTTCTGCACCATCCTCCCTACACCAGTTCGTCCGACGCCAAGAGGTTTGGTGGAGGACATTCGGCCCGCTTCAAGGAGCAAGAACTGGCGAGACTTCTGGAAGCGCGGCAGCAGAATCTCCGCGCCCGGATTGTTGTTTTCTCCGGACACGTGCATAACTACGAACGTCACGAGCATGGAGGCATAACTTACTTTGTGTCGGGCGGTGCAGGAGCGCATGCGTATCCGATTGAACGCGCGCCCGGAGATCCCTTCCAGAGTAAGGATGTGAACTATCATTACCTGCAGGTGGAAGTCGATCGCGGCAAGGTCAAGGTCACCATGCATCGTCTGGACCTGACAAGTGGCACCGCCCTCTGGACCGAACCTGACTCGGTCACGATTTCGGTGCCGGCCGCGAAGTCTGCGGCACAAGGCAAATAGACGGAAGAAAGTGTCGCGTAACGGCGCAGTTTGAATCCGCCCGGTTGCTCCTTTGCGACCTTTGCGAATCCTCGGCGTACTTTGCGTTTAAGACCTTTGTCCGCAAAGTTCGCAAACTTCGATTGTGGAAGCCGGGATCGGGGCTCTTCCGGAAACCGGACGTACACGGTCTTTCGGTAACCCCGGTAATCGTCGGTAACCATCGAACGGAAACCGCCCAGCTTTACAATGAAGCTACTCCGCGATCCCAGTTGCGCGTTTGGCGGGGGTTCGCCGGGAAATTCCCGGCGAGGTTCGAACCCGTTCGGCATGGCTCGAGCAAAACGGCGGGCGTTCGACGGGGAACAGGCTGGAGTCCGCACATCTTATGGCGTTTGGTTTCGGTTTCAACAAGCAGAAGGCTCTCAGCGCCGCGGAAAAGTTTGTCCAGCAGGGCAAGCTGCAGAACGCCATCGCTGAGTACGAAAAGGTCCTCAAGAACGATCCCAAGGACCTTACCGTCAACAACACCATCGGCGATCTCTACTCCCGTCTCGGCGACAGCAACAAAGCCATCGAGTGCTTCAAGACGGTGGGCGATGCCTATGCCGCGCAGGGCTTCACCGTTAAGGGCATCGCCATGTACAAGAAGATCACCAAGCTCCAGCCGAGCGCGGATGGATCTCTGAAACTGGCGGAACTCTACACCCAGCAGGGGCTGTTCAACGACGCCCGCGCCCAGTACTTGCACGTCGCCGAAGACTTCCTGAAGCGTGGCGACCTCGACCAGGCAGTGCGGCTTTTCCAGAAGGTCCTCGAAATGGACCCGGAAAATGTACCCATGCGGGTCAAGCTTGCCGAGGTTTACGTCCGCCTGGGAAAAAAGAAAGAAGCGTGGGAGATTTTCAGCGCGGCTGCGGAAGCGCTCCGCGCGCGGGGAGCGCTCGCCGAAGCCGAAAACATTCTGAAGCGCATGCTGGTACTCGATCCCAGCAACAGCCACGTTCTGCTGCTGCGTGGGAAGGCGGCCCTCGAAAGCGACGATCCCAAGAAAGCCATCGAATACCTGGAAAAGACGGCCGACCTGGATTCTCACCCCGAAGGATTGCGCGATCTGCTGAAGGCGTACCTGCAAATCGGAGACCTGACCAAGGCTGCTCCGATCGCCGAGAAGTTGCTCACCGTGCACAACGATTCCGAGGGGATGTTTCTGTTGGCGGAAGGTTCGGCCCGCCTCGGCCAGTATTCCCAGGCGCTTGAGGTTTATACCGGGCATGCCGATCGCCTGCTGGCGACGGACTCGGCCAAACTGCTGGCCAGCCTGCATGCCATGATCTCTCGCGTGCGCGACGATGCGGGCGCGCTCGAAGAGCTGTTGCAACTGCTGAACAAGGCCGGCGAGAGCACCCACATCAATGAAGTCTCCGAGCTCTTGGCTCACGCCTCGGTCAAGAACGGAGACCTGGCCCGGGCTCGCGATCTCTACCAGGCGCTGGCCACCTCAGAGCCCCAGAATCAGGTGCACCTGCAAAACTATGAGCAGGTGGTAGAGCGCATGGAGGGAGGATCGCCCGCCAACGGCATCACCGCCGAAGAGGGGGCAGTGATCGTGGAGGAGTTGGAAGCGACAGCCCCGGTCATCGATCAGTTCTACCCCGACGCCGTCGCGATCGCCGTGCGTTCGGCGGTCACCGATGCGGATTTATTCCTTTCTTATAATCTGCCGGATAAGGCGGTCGTGCCCCTGTTGGGCGCTCTGCCGCAGGCCCCGCGCGACGCGCGCCTGAACCAGCGCCTGGCCGCGCTCCACACCCGCTTCCAACGCTTTACCGAAGCCGCCGTCTGTTGCCGCACGCTGGAAAGTGTGTACCACGATGCGGGCTACCCGGATGAAGCCGTGCGCTATGGAGACTTGGCCGCGCGCTACGAGCAGAGCGCGGAAGCTGCTCCGGCAACCTCCGCGGCCTCGACGGCCGCTGCCTCGCTTGCCGCCCCGTTGGCGATCGCTCCGCCCGCCCTCGCTACATCGGATGCGGTTCCACCCGCCGCCCACGCCGCCGCTGCGGCTTCGTCCGCGCCCTGGCCGGTGGCTGCCCCGGCAATTTCCGACAGTGCCGCTGGCGCGCATCCGGAATTCGCTGTCCTTGAATCGACCCACGAATCGACCCTGCATGCGCCGGTGGACGCGCACGAACCTTCCTCCGAGCCGTCCTCCGAAATCTCCTCCGATCTTTCCTCCGAATGGGAGGAATCTCTTTCCGTCGACGAAACCGCTCCGGCGCCGGAACTGCCAGCCGCAGCGGAACCGCCGGCCGCTGTTGCAGCGGAGGCCGATGCTTCCAGCAATCCCGAGATCGCCGAGACGGTCGAGGAAGTCCGTTTCTATCTCGAGCACTACATGACGGACCAGGCCCGCGCCGGAATCGAGAAGCTCGAATCCCTGACCCGCGATGCCCGTATACTCGATCCGTTGCGCGCTGCCCTCGAATCAAGCGGCCAGCCGCTGGCCGAGCCCGAACCGGAAATCACCGAGATCAGCGCCGACGAGTCGGCGGATTTCGAAGTTGCCTTGGAGAC
The DNA here is from genome assembly GCA_963712295.1 of uncultured Acidobacteriaceae bacterium. Taxonomy (GTDB): domain Bacteria; phylum Acidobacteriota; class Terriglobia; order Terriglobales; family Acidobacteriaceae; genus Acidiflorens. Next base: position 7,005 of record CAVQHM010000012.1, on the reverse strand, counting down.
TGAGGCCGCCGCCTCGCCCGATCTGCTGGCCGGCGAGCACGAAGAGTCTCGCCACGAGATCCACGCCGAGGCTCCGGCCGAACTAGCGCCGGAACCGGCCCACGCCGAAGCCGCGCACGCTGAAGCCAGCGACCTGACCGCATTGGTTGCGGATCTGGAAGCTTCACTCGGCGATTCTTTCCCGCACGCGGAGCCGCCCGCGGCCCATGCGCCGGCAACCCAGCTTCCCGACATCCAGCCATTGCCGGACTGGCCAGCGGCGCCAGCGCCAGCCGCGGCGCGAACGCAGCAACCCGAGCCTGTCGCCAGCGTCGAAAGCAAGATTCCTGCCCCCGTGGCCGCGCGCGCGACGGCCGCATCGGCGGGGGTCGCGGCCAGCGCTGCCGTTCCTCCGACCATGAGCTACAGCCCCGCCCCGGTACGCCCCTTAGGAGCCGGAGCCCAAGCCATGCATGCCTCCGACAGCGTCGATCTTTCGGAGATGTTTGGGGAGCTGAAACAGGAACTGGAGGAAGAAGTTATCGCCGGCGATGACGATCCGGAAACCCATTACAACCTGGGCGTCGCCTTCCGCGAGATGGGCCTGCTCGACGAAGCCATCGCCGAATTGCAGAAAGTCTGCAACGCCATCGATCGCGGCAAGCCATTTTCGCAGCCCGTCCAGACCTACACCTGGCTGGCCCAGTGCTTCCTCGATAAAGGAGTTCCCGACGCCGCCATCCACTGGTACGAAAAGGCACTGGGCATCCCGGGACTCGACAACGAAGCGCGCCTGGCCATCAACTACGAACTGGGGTCGGCCTGCGAAACGGCGCGGGACAAGCCCGCGGCGCTGCGTCATTTCACCGACGTGTACGGCGCGAATATCGATTATCGCGACGTGGCCGAGCGCATTCAGGCTCTGAAGTCGTAGAATGCACAAAGTGGGTTCGAAATTTGCGCCGGAGATGCAACCGGATCCCGCGCCCGCCCCACGGCCGTTAATTGCGGCCTTACTGATAACGACGCGTGCATGATTTCCGATTCGAAGATCTCCGATCCCAAGCTGCCTTTTGCCAGCGACGCCACGGGTGTCGGGGAACTGCAATCCCCAGCAAACGCATCGGTCCCGGCGGTTCCCGTTTCCCGGCCCTCGCCTTCGACCGCGCGTCTTTGGCTCCGCCGGGTCGGAGTGCTTCTGTTCGTGTTCTTGTGCGCGACGCTTGGGGTGATGCTCATGATTCTGCCCTGGCGCGACGAGTGGTCCGGCAACCCTCTGCTCCTCCCCTATCCCACGCTTCGCGCCATCGTAGCCAGCGGCTTCGCGCGCGGCGTTGCGACCGGACTGGGAGTGCTCAATGTGTGGATCGGATTTTGGGAGGCGATTCAATACCGGGAAGAATGAAACAGTCGTTGGTCGATGGTCGTTAGTCGTTAGCCAACGACGAGCGACCATCGACTAACGACGAACGACTGATTTACTATGACCGATCAAAAACTCAAAGCCGCTCCGCTCGCCTATCAGAACGAACCGTTTCTCAACAGTCCTGACGGCAGAATTTTGCGCATACTGTCCGAGTACAGCGAGCCGCTGTCGCGCTTCCGCCGCGAGCAGATTCAGGACACGGTCGTCTTCTTCGGCTCCGCTCGCGTCCACAGCCGCGAGAAAGCGAGCAACGGCCTGACCGAAGTCCGCAGCAATGGCGCTCTGCTCTCCGCTGCCCAGCAAGCCGAAGACATGAAACGCGCCGAGGCTGCCGTCGACATGGCTCGCTACTACGAAGATGCGCGACGGCTGGCCCGCCTGCTGACCGAATGGTCCACCCAGATTCCCGCCAAGCGCCACCGCTTTGTCGTGACCACGGGCGGCGGACCGGGCATCATGGAAGCCGCCAATCTTGGCGCCCACGAAGCGGGAGGAAAGACCATCGGGCTCAATATCAACCTGCCCTTCGAACAGAATCCGAACCCTTACATCACGCCTTCGCTCAACTTCGAGTTCCATTACTTTTTCATGCGCAAGTTCTGGTTCGCGTATCTCGCCAAGGGGTTGGTGATCTTTCCCGGAGGCTTTGGCACGCTCGACGAACTTTTTGAAATCCTCACTCTCGCCCAAACGGAAAAACTGGCCAAGAAAATTGTCGTCGTCATTTACGGCAGCGAGTACTGGAAGAAGATTGTCAATTTCGAAGCCCTGGTCGATGCCGGCACGATCTCCGCGCCGGACCTCAATCTATTCAAGATGTCCGATTCGCCGGAAGAAAGTTTCGAGTTCCTGAAAGAAGGACTGACCCGGTACCACCTCGGCCCGCAACAACCCAAGCGCAAAGGCGAGGCGGCCGTCCCGGAAATCGCCAAGACAAGGCCGTAGCCCGTGTGGCGCGGACACTCCTCGTCCGCGTGCTCTGGAAAAGTTGCGGTGCCCTTTGCACTCAATCGGAACCTCGGCCGCCTTGTCTCCGTATACAATCTCGCGTTGTAGTTTTCGGAGACGAACAAGAATGCTTTCACGAATCTTCCTGGCAACAGCGCTCGGTTGCCTGATTTTCTTCTGCGCAATTTTCTGCGCACCGTCCGCACTCGCCCAACCCACCGCCGCGAACCAGATGCCATCCGTGATCCAGGTTCCCGCCGAGGCACAGGCCTCGCCGCACTTCGATGCCACGGCGGCCACCAACGCGTATCTGGCGCAGATTCCCGCCGACAAGACGGCTCGCTCCAACGCCTATTTCGAGGGCGGCTACTGGCTGATTCTTTGGGACTTTCTCTATGGTGCCGCGATCGCGCTGCTGTTGCTGAATCTGCGGTGGTCGGCCCGCATGCGGGACTTGGCGGAGCGGGTCACTCGTTTCAAGCCGGTGCACACCTTCGTGTACTGGCTGCAATATCTCGCTCTCACCAGCATCCTCATTTTTCCGCTCACGGTTTACGAAGGGTATTTCCGCGAACACAAGTACGGACTGGCCACGCAAACTTTTGGCCCCTGGATGGGAGATCAGATGAAGAGTCTCGGGGTGGGACTGGCGCTGGGCGGAGTGTTGGTGATGCTGCTGTTCGGCGTCGTCCGCCGCCTACCGCGAACCTGGTGGATCTGGGGCGCGGTCGTGACCATTCTGTTCTCGACTTTCACCGATCTGATCGGGCCTGTCTACATATGGCCCATTTTCAACAAGGTCACGCGCCTCGACGATCCGAAGATTGTCGGGCCTATTTTGAGCATGGCGCGGGCCAACGGAATCCCCGCCCAAGACGTGTACGAGATCGATGCCTCGCAGCAGTCGACGAGGATGAGCGCCAACGTCAGCGGCTTCGCCAACACGATGCGCATCACGCTCAACGACAATCTCTTACGCCGCGGCTCGCCGGAAGAAATCCAGGCGGTCATGGGACACGAGATGGGCCACTACGTGATGAACCACATCTACAAGAGCATCATGTTTGACTCGATCGAGACAGTGCTGATGTTTGCCTGCTTGTACTATGGGCTCGGCTGGACGCTCAAACGCTGGGGCGAGAAGTGGAAGATTCGGGGCGTGGGCGACACGGCGGTGGTTCCATTGGTGGTGCTGCTGGTATCCCTATTCAGTTTCGTTTTCACTCCCGTCGATAACACCAACACGCGCACACAGGAATACGAGGCCGATATGTACGGACTGAACACGAGCCGGCAGCCCGACGGCTTTGCCCAGGCAGCGATCCATCTCGGCGAATACCGCAAGATGAATCCCGGCCCCGTTGAGGAGTTGATCTTTTTCGATCACCCCAGCGGACGCAATCGCATTTATGCCGCCATGCGCTGGAAAGCCGAGAATCTGAAACTGTTCGCCGGACCTCAGTAATGCCCGTGTGGGGACGGGCGCCCTCGCCCGTCCAGGCCGAGCGCGGCTCGGCCTCCGCCCGCGGCCACGGCAAACCAGAATTCGCAACAGCGGTGCCGATTTCGCAGACAAGAGTGTCCGCGCCACGCCATCCTCGTAGTACGCTGAAAGCTGATGCCGGGCCGCTGTCTGCTCTACTACATCACCGACCGGAGCCAGTTTCGTGGCGACGAAAGCGCCCGCCGCCGCGCCCTGCTCGCCAAAGTCGCCGAGGCCGCGCATGCCGGCATCGACTATATCCAGCTTCGCGAAAAAGATCTGAGCACGCGCGAACTCGAACAACTCGCCCGCCACGCTGTGCATATTATTCAGGACCTGAGAACTGAGAACCGGGAACTGAGAACTCGCCTCTTAATCAATTCCCGCTCCGACATTGCGATTGCCGCCGGCGCCGACGGCGTCCACCTGCGCTCCGATGACATTGCCGCCCACGAAGCGCGAAGCCTCTGGACGCAAGCGCTCGCTCGCCGCTCGCAGCCCGCAGCTCGCAGCCCTCTACTCGCCGCGTCGTGCCACACTGCCGCTGAGGTCTTCCGCGCCGAATCTGAGGCAGTTGACTTCGCCGTTTTCGCTCCGGTATTCGGAAAGAGACAAGCGCCTGGAACCCAACCCGCCGGCCTCGCCGCCTTGCGCGAAGCCTGCCGGGCGAAGATCCCAGTCCTGGCTCTGGGCGGCGTCAACGTGGAGAACGCCGCATCGTGCCTTGGCGCTGGAGCGGCCGGCGTCGCCGGTATTCGCTTGTTTCAGGAGAATAGAATCGAAGATGTCGTCCGCGCGCTGCGGACGCTCTGACACCATGGATCCGACCCAATCCACGGAACTGCTCTCCCGATCCCGCGTCCGCTTGTGTGGGGACGGGCGCCCCCGCCCGGGGTCCATGCCGAGCGCAGGCTCGGCAGCCGCTTGTCGTCGCAACAACTCTGAATTCGCCCTCGTCCGCATCCCCGCCGGATGGTTCCTCATGGGCTGCGACACCGGACAAGACAACGAAAAGCCGGTGCATCGCGTCTGGGTTGACGAATTTCTGCTCGCCGCTCACCAAGTCACCAATGCCGACTATACGCGTTTCCTGTGCGACACCACCTCCCCGCCATCGCCGTTCTGGAGCGATCCCGCGTTCAACCATCCCAAACAGCCGGTGGTCGGAGTATCGTGGCACGAGGCAGTTCGCTACTGCGAGTGGCTGAGCGCTCACGTAGGGACAGCCGCCCTCGGCTGTCCAGCCGGGCGAAGCCCGGCAGCTGCGCGCAGTGAGGGGAAATATGCGTGCGACAAAAACGCCCGAATCGGCAAAAGCTTCCGCCTGCCCACCGAGGCCGAGTGGGAGCGCGCGGCTCGCGGAGGCCGCGAAAGCGCGCTGTTTCCCTGGGGAGACGCGCCTCCGCAGTCGTTGCCCGGCTACGCCGATCGTTGCGCCGGTCATTGGAAGACGGGCCCCGAGCCCGTCGGCCGCGCCGAACCGAACGCATACGGCCTCTACAACATGTGCGACAACGTGCACGAGTGGTGCAGCGACTGGTACGCGGCCGGCTACTATGCGGTATCGCCCGAGCGCAATCCGCGGGGCCCTGAAACCGGCGACCGGCGCGCTTCCCGCGGAGGTTCGTGGCGACACCACATCAAGATGTCGCGCTGCGCGGCGCGCTCCAGCATCCCGCCCGAGTTCAAGTATGCCGACTACGGATTCCGAGTCGCCTGCGACATCGCAGTGGTGTAGATTGTGTGCGTCGTCGCGAAAGGAAAATCATGTACTCTATCCGCTCAGTCGATGTTTGGTCCTGCGCCAAGATGATGGGTATCATTTACGGATGCCTTGGGCTGGTTATCGTGCCGTTCATCCTGCTGGTAGGAGTCGGCAGCGTCTTGCGAGGTGGTTCTAACTCTTTTTCTGGACTTGCGATGTCCCTCCTCGCTATTCTCGCCCCGGTTTTCTATGGAGTCCTAGGTTTCATTGCTGGAGCATTGGCCGCTTGGGCGTATAACTTCGCAGCCGGGCAAATTGGTGGCATCCGGTTGGAATTGAGACCCGCCGACGCCAACTACCGTTCAAATCTTGGGCTAAATTGATTCTATGACTGACCTCGCCTCTCACTACCTCGAAGAGATCAAACGCCAGTTCCGCGGCCACAAGCGCATGGGCGAAGCGGCCATGGCTCAGCTCGAGGACAAAGATTTTTTCGTGACGCTCGACCCGGAATCGAACTCTGTCGCTGCCCTGGTCAAGCACCTAGCCGGCAACGCGCGCTCACGCTTTACCGACTTCCTAACCAGCGACGGCGAGAAGCCGGACCGTTTTCGTGACCAGGAATTTGAGGTCTCGGCGAAAACGACGCGTGAAGAAGTGATGCGCTGGTGGGAACAGGCGTGGTCGCACGTATTTTCCGCCCTCGACTCGCTTAAGCCCGAAGACGTGCAACGCATCGTGACCATCCGCCAGGAGCCGCACACGGTCATGCAAGCGCTTAACCGCGCGCTCGCTCACTACGCGCAGCACATCGGACAACTCGTCTTCCTCGCCAAGCACCTGCGTTCTTCCGAATGGCAGACGCTCAGCATTCCGCGGGGCAAATCCGAAGATTACAAAACCGCCAGTCCAAAGGGATTCCGTCGAGGCACGCCCGATCCCAAGGCCTGAATCGCACACAATCCGTCGCCTTGATCGAAGAGATTCCGGAGCCTAGTCCATGCGAAAGATATTTATAATCACGTTTTTTCTTGCCGTGAGCGCCCCTCTAACCGCGCAGCAGCCAGGCGTCCACGCCGACGCGAATCCCGCCGCGGCAGGCGAAATCAAGGCTATGGAATTGAAGCTGGCGGGACTGATCGTTCGGGGCGATTGGGACGAATACGCGAAGTATCTTGCACCCGATTACCTGCACACGCGCTATAACGGCCAAGTCGAAAGCAAAGACGAAGCCCTGGCAAGTCTGCGCGACGTTAAGCGCAAGATCATCGTGATGGAAATGGAGCCGGCGGATCTTGCCATCCGCATTTACGGCGACACCGCGCTAGCGAACGCGGAGTTCACGGTCACGGTTCGGGACTCCGGACAGGTCAAGAGCCGCCGTACGCGCCTGACCGACGTCTTCATGAGGCGCGACGGTCAATGGTGCCTGGTCGCCGGACAGGAGACGCCGATCGGCAAGTA
>CAVQHM010000011.1:0-129317 GCA_963712295.1 uncultured Acidobacteriaceae bacterium | reverse complement strand
GGGGACGGGCGCCTCGCCCGTCCAGCCGAGCGAAGCTCGGCAGCGGTCGGCAGCCACAGCAACTCCGACCCGCTGTAGAGTGCGCTTGAGAACTCGGTCGTCCCTCCGGAGTCTGTGTCATAGGGACGTGTCATCCCTCCGGGATTCGTGATCTACCCACTGCAGCCTTCCCAGCGCTTACGCGCTGGGCTAATGAATGCCGCCGCTTCGCGGCTGGTGCATCGCGCACTCCACTTTTTCGATCAGACGCTTCGCGGCTGGTGCATCGCGCACTCCACTTTTTCGATTGGACTCAAGCTATGACACAGACTCCTCCGGGACTTGAGTCATTTCTTCCACTCTTCCCAGCGCTGAAGCGCTGGGCTAAGGTAGGTCGCCCCTCCGGGCCTAGAACGGCTTGCGCGGCGTGATCTCCTCGTCCTTGATAAAGAATTGCGCGGAGCAAACAGAGGAGCCGCAGATTGTGGGCAGCAGTCCAGCCATCTGTTTGCGCGTAATCAAGCCCAGCGTGCCGCACGAAGGGCAGGAGAGCACCGCCCAATAGGGATCTTCTTTCTCTCCCACTTCGCCTGCATTCTCCAACACGAACACGGTGCCGGGTTCCATCTGCTCGGGAATCCACTCGTTGATAATGCTCAATTCACCGATCATCATGTGCCTCCCCGCCCTCCGTTTACGCTCTTCTTACGCTCACTGCGTCACGCCCTTCGTGCTCGGCGCAAGGGCCGAACCCGTTCGGAAGCCGCAGCTTTCTTGCGCGACTGAATTTCCGCTCGCACCCGGCGGACTTCGTCGCTCAGGCAAATATCGAACATCGGCTGCCGCGCATTCTTTAGCAGGTCGACGACCTGCCGCGCCGAGGTGCGCAGATAAAGATGAGTGCCGTCGGTCAGAAGGTGATACTCGGAAGACGCGCCGACGGTGGCGGCCAGGCTGGTGCCGAATTCCTGTTGCAGGAACCCGATCACCTTGCGCATGCGCTGCAGGGAGAAGCCTCGCCGGCGGAGCTGGCAGATCACCGCCACGGTGACCAGTTCATCCCAGGTGTAGATACGGCGGTGTCCCTGGCGGCCCGGAGCAACAATGCCCCGTTCGTCCCACCATTGCAGCTGGCGGGCGGTGATTCCAGTCAGGGCGATCACTTCGTTGGACGTGAACTGCTGCTGCATTCTGAGCCCATTCCGTTTCAAACAAGAATCTGGAGAAATGTTTGAAACATTCTAGGCGGCGACAGTAGGAATGATGTAACACTTCGCGCCCGGTTGTGTTAACTACGCGGGTACGTGGTGGAAAACGGTACCCAGTACCCAGTACCCAGCCCCCCGCTGGCAACTGAGTACTGGCAACTGGGTACTGCGGTCCCGTGGCGAGGTTCTGGTTTGTACGTTTCGCGCTCCTGGCATTACCATGGAGCGAAACCAAATTCTCTTCTCGGGGCCCATGAATTCATGATCCGTTTCATGATCCAAAGACTGCGTGTGCGCGTCGCCATGCTTGCCTTGTTCGTCTTATTCCTCACTGCACTAGCTTTCTCCCAGCAAAAGAAGCGGAATCGCAAGCTCGGATACCGCGCAAAAGGCCACGTCCGCCGCTTCCGCGCCATCGGCGGCCGCCGGCGACAAAGACGACAAGAAAGAAGGCGACCCGCTGTTCCGGGGAATGAAGTACCGTTCGATCGGCCCGTTTCGTGGCGGACGCTCGCTTACGGCAGCGGGAATTCCCGGCGATCCGACCACCTACTATTTCGGCGCGACCGGTGGCGGCGTGTGGAAATCGACCGACGGCGCGAATACCTGGTCTCCGATTTTTGACAGGGATGGAGCGCCTTCGATCGGCAGTATCGCGGTTGCGGTGTCCGATCCGAATATCGTCTATGTGGGGACGGGTGAAGCTTGCATTCGCGGAAACATCTCGCAGGGCGACGGCGTGTGGAAATCACTGGACGCCGGAAAGTCCTGGAAGAGCGTTGGCCTGAAGGATTCGCGCGCGATTGGCAGAGTCATCGTGAATCCGCGCAATGCGGATATTGTATTTGTCGCCGCGCTCGGCCATCCCTTTGGCCCCAACACGGAACGGGGTGTTTTCCGTACCACCGATGGCGGCAAGACCTGGGACAAGGTTCTGTACAAAGACGAGAACACGGGAGCGATCGATGTCGCGTTCGATCCGCAAAATCCCAACATTTTATTTGCCTCGCTCTGGGAAGCGCACCGCACTCCGTGGTCGCTCGCCAGTGGTGGCCCCGGCAGCGGCGTGTATCGCTCGACCGATGGCGGCACCACCTGGAAACGACTCGAGGAGCACGGCCTTCCGAAAGGCCCCTACGGGCGCATCGGGCTGGCGGTCGGGGCGAACTCCGAGCGGGTGTATGCGCTGATCGAAGCCAAGGAAGGCGGACTCTACCGCTCCGACGACGGCGGAGATACCTGGGATCTGGTCAACGGCAGCCACGGACTATGGCAGCGCCCGTGGTACTACATGCACATCATCGCCGATCCCCAGGATGCCAATACGCTCTACGTGTTGGATGTGGAGTTTTTCAAATCCACCGACGGCGGGCGCAACTTCAATAAAATTAAGGTCCCGCACGGCGACAATCACGGTCTGTGGATCGATCCGAAGAATACCCAGCGCATGATCGCTTCGGACGACGGCGGCGTCACGGTCACCCTGGATGGCGGCAAGTCGTGGACGCGCGAAGACAACCAGCCGACCGCGCAGTTTTACCACGTCATCACCGACACGCGGACGCCTTACTACGTCTACGGCTCGCAGCAGGATAATTCCACCGTCGCGATTGCCAGCCGCAGCGATGACGGCGCGATTGGCCGCGACAGCTGGTATGAGGTCGGGGGCGGAGAAGCGGGATACATTGCGCCCAATCCGGCCGACCCAAACATTGTGTATGCCGGCGACTACCAGGGCAACCTAACGCGCTTCGACCGGCGCACGAACCAGGTCCAGAACATTGCCGTGTCGCCGGAGCTGGGCGATGCGCGCGGCGCGGCTGCACTCGAGCACCGTTTTCAGTGGACCGCGCCCATCGTGACTTCTCCGCACGACCCCAACACGATCTACTACGGGGGCGAGCGCGTCTTCAAAACCAGCGACGGCGGCACGCATTGGGAAGCGATCAGCGGCGACCTGACGCGCAACGACAAAACGAAACAGCAGCCTTCGGGCGGCGAGATCACGGTCGACGATACCGGCACTGAGTATTACGACACGGTGTTTTCGATTGCTCCCTCGACGCTGGCGAAAGGCCTGATCTGGGTGGGCACCGATGACGGCTTGATTCAGATCACGCGCGATGAAGGGAAGAAGTGGACCAACGTCACGCCGAAGGATTTGGCGGAGTGGAGCCGCGTCAGCCTGATTGAAGCGTCTCCGCACGACGCCGGCACGGCGTACGTCGCGATTGATCGCCATCAGAATGACGATCTCGCGCCCTACATCTACAAGACCAGCGATTACGGAGCGACCTGGAACCGGATCACAACCGGAATCCCGGAGGGAGCTTTCGTGCGCGCTGTGCGAGAAGACCCGAAGAAGAAAGGCCTGCTCTACGCCGGGACCGAGCGCGGAGTCTTTGTCTCGTTCGACGACGGAGCGCACTGGCGCTCGCTCCAAATCAACCTGCCGATGACGCCGGTTCACGACCTGGTCATTAAGGACGACGATCTGGTCGTGGCGACGCACGGGCGCTCGTTCTGGATCCTGGATGACGTTTCGCCGCTGCGCCAGTTTGCCGATTCGGTTGCCGAGGAAGACATGCATCTCTACCAGCCCGCGACGGCGTACCGCGTGCACACCGGAGAGGCTCCGCCAAAGTTGTTCTTTGCGGGAACGAATCCGCCCAATGGCGCGGTGATTTATTACTACCTCAAGCAGGCCCCAAAGCCGGAAACGAAGCAGGAAGTAAAGATTGAAATCCTGGACGCCGCGGGCAGTGTCATCCGCACGTACTCCAGCAATAAAACCGCGCCGCTCAACGAACCGCTCGATCCCGACGACAAAAAGCCCGAGAAGCAGATCAAGCCGGAAGAGGGCTTGAATCGCTTCGTGTGGGATCTGCATTACGAAGAGGCGGATCGCGTCCCGGATTATTACTTGTGGGAATACAACGACGGCGCGCGCGGGCCCCTGGCGCTGCCGGGCCACTATCAGGTGCGGCTGACGCTTGGCCGGCAAGAGTGCAACGGCCCCCTTCGAAGTGAAGCTTGATCCGCGCGTCACGACTTCCCAGAGCGATCTGGAAAAACAGTTCAAGCTCGAGATGGACTTGCGCGAGCAGGTGAGCCGCGTGCACGACGCGGTGAACCAGATCCAGGACGTGCGCGAGCAGTTGGAAGGGCTCAAGAAGCGCCTGGCGCCGGGCGATTCCTCGAAAGTGCTGTTCGACGGGGCAAGCGCGCTGGACGCAAAGTTGATTGCGGTTCGCGACCCGCTGATCAATTTCAAAATCAGCGCCAGCGAAGACTCTCTTGCCTACGTGCCGGGAATCGACACCAGGCTGGCGTTTCTTTCCATGGCCGTGGCGGGCTTCGCCGACTCGGCTCCGACCGAAGCGCAATACCAGCAATTCGACAAGCTGAAAAAGCAGACCGACGAATTACTGGCGCGCTGGGACCAGGTTCGCAATGCGGACATCGCGGCATTTCAGAAGCTGGCGGCAGAGCAAAACGTCCACTCCATCTATGTGCCCGATGTGAGAAGCGAGCGGGTGGCGGGCGGCGGCGAAGAATAATGTGTGGAAGCGGGGCTCTGCCCCGCTTGGACGGGGCGGAGCCGCGTCACCACACAAACGCTTTTAGATGAACATTTCGTCCTGCGGGACGCCCGCGCCGTTTTTCGGCCGGCGCCTTTTCTGCCCGAGGAAGACTTCGACTCCGGTGCTGATGGCGCTCATCAGCCCATTGACCTGGCGCAGCGGAGAGATCACGGTTTTGTGGACGGCATCGCTGGTCTCTTCGACTTTGTCCATGGTGCGGTTCAGCAGTTCATCGGCGCGGATGACTTGCAGCCGCGTACGATCGAGGGCATCGGTCAGCGTGGCATCGAGGCGCCCGAGTTGATTGCGCACCAGCGTGCTTGATTCCGAAAGGTTGACGGTCATGACGTCGAGCTTGGGCCGAATTTCCACCAGCATGGCCTGCACCGTTTCCATCGTGGGCAGGGCCTTGTCTGTGACTTGGGTAGCGAGAGCTTCCATCTTCGCCGTGCTCTTGCGTACGGCGACGTAAAGGCCCACCAGAATTCCCGCCTGGATCACGACCGCGACAGCAGTCACCGCAATAAAAATTCCTAGCAGAGTGTCACTCATGGCTGCTCCTGCTGCGCTGGCAGGCTGCCGCCAGCCCGCCCCTAAAGGGGCTTCTGATTTCGAAGACTCTTCGGTATCGCTCAAGCGATACCCTGATACAAATCTCGAGATCTGCTGATGTCAATGTCGAGTAGTTCAGCAGTTTATTCGATATTACTTGGGCGGTTCTGCCCCGGTCGCGGTCGTCTCGTGATAGGCCTGACGGCCTGCCTCGTAAGCGGAGCGGAACTGCTCTTTCTGCTGGTTGAGCACGTCGCGTCCGCGATCCACCCAGTCGCTCGCCTGTTCGCGCGCCCGGCGAGCGTGATGACGCGCCCTCTCGGTGCCTTCCTGCGCTTTGGCGCGAAGAGCATCGCGCGTTTCATCGCCGGACTTCGGCGCGTACAGCACGCCGACTACAGCTCCCACTCCGAGACCCGCCAGAAACCACAAGAAGCCGTTGCCTTCACGATCCGCCATAACTACCTCCTCAGTCTCTCTGTGTATCGGATGGTAGCACCCCGATATGTGAAAGACAATTCACGGCGCGTGGGTGAAGACGATGCTGCCGGGGCAAGCAGTTCGCGAGCTACGAGCCGCGAGCTTCGAGCAACCGGTTCGCTCACAGCCCACAGCTCGAAACTCATAAAGAACCTCTTGTGCGGAACGCGCCAAAGGCGGAGAATAGGGCGTTTTTCAGGAGGCGTTTTTTGTCCGACCGCAAGTATAGGCAACGCGGATACCAGGATTCCGGCGCGGGACCGAAGAAAGAAAGAGAGTCGGGGAAGCCGGCAGCCGCGAAAAAAGAGAATACGTTCGGGCCGCGGCCGATCAACATGCCAGGAACGAGAACCGTCTCCCGCTGCGCCGAATGTGGCGCACTGCTGCAGAATCTCACCGCTCCCGTCGGGCAGTGCCCGAAGTGCGGGTTCGATCTGCACGCCTGCAAACAGTGCGAACACTTCGACCCGTCCAGCCGCTTCGAATGCAATCAGCCGATTCCCGCCAGAATCTCGCCCAAAGACAAGCGCAACGACTGCTCGTTCTATTCCATCCGCGTGATGATCGAAAAAGAAACTTCCAGCAAGGGCAGTGCGCGTCCCAACGATGCGCGCGCGGCGTTTGACAATCTGTTCAAGGACTGAGGTCAGTTCTCAGTTCTCAGTTGTCAGTTCTCAGTAAAAGCGGTCTGCTGAGAAAGCCCACGCACAGGCCGGATCTTTGCCTTCTTGCCGCAGGAAATAATGCAGGAGTCCTTCGACTCCGCTCAGGATGACAACTTTCGTTTGCTAGCTCGGTTACGGCTTCTGCGTGGGCCGCAGCAGAATTTCGCTGGCGAAGGATTGCGGGGCCTGGGTCACGATCATGGCGACCGCGTGCGCGACGTCCGCGGCTTGCAGCATCTTCTCGGCATTCTTTCCGGGATGCGGGCTGAACTCGGTGTGAACCGAGCCCGGGCAGATGACCGACACGCGAATGTTGTGGGCGCGCAATTCCTCGGCCACCGAGTAGCTCAATCCATTCAATCCCCACTTGGAGGCGGCGTAGGCGGCTCCGTTGGGCAGAGGGTTCTTGCCGGCCAGGGACGAGATGTTGATGATGTGTCCGCCGCCTTTGGAATTCATCATGAGCGGCGCCAGGCTGCGGATGCAGTAATACACGCCGCGCAGGTTCGTGTTCATCACGCGATCCCAATCGCCGGGCGAAAGCTGATGAAGCGGTCCTGCGGCGCCGGCGATGCCGGCATTGTTGACGAGAATGTCCAGCCGGTGGAAGGTGTGCTCGATGCGCGCGGCCAATGATTCTACCGAACGCAGATCGGTGACATCGCATTCGATCACCGTACTTTTCTCGGCGCCTTTCCCGGAAGTCTGACCGCCACTGCTCCGGATGGCCGCGGCAGTTTGTTCGAGGGCTTCGCGCGAGCGTCCGCATAGGACGGTGTGCGAGCCCAGTTCGGCCAGGGTCAGGGCGATCGCCCTGCCAATGCCCCGTCCCGCGCCGGTAACCACCGCGACTTGGCCAGCCAGAGGCGGGTTGGATGCAGCGCTCGTCAAGAGACGGTCCTCCCAGGAGAATACGAGAGGAAGCTATTCTATTTTGGATCGGGTAGGTTGTGTACCGAATGATGCAGGGTGAGATGCCTTTCGACAGAGCCGGGTATTTGGGCATCTAAACATTCGGGAGGGGTAAATGGAGCAATCCGCTTGCCTTAGCGGGATTCCATCCTTATAATCCGCTCACCGGAATAATGGTTCAGCCGCGGTACGTCTCGAGGCGGCGCATGATTCTCGGGACCAGTCAGTTGAATTGCAGTGTGAGTTGCAGAGAGTAAAGATTGGTTCATGGTGCAAGCCCGGCACCAGATCGAATGCAATCGGGCGAGAAATCAAACTCCAGCTTCCCCATGAATTAAGGAGCCACAGTAATGAAGAAGATTTTTTTCGCGATGTTGCTGGTAGCCGCGGTTACCGCCGTCGCTCAAACCACTTCGGCACCAGCCCAATCTGCGCCGGCGCAGAATCCCACAGCCACTCCGGCCGCTCCCCAGAAAAAAGAGATCAAAGACCCAGCCGAATATAACGCCTACGTCGGCGCCGTGCAGCAAACCGACGCCGCGGCCAAGGTCAGCGGCCTGGAAGCGTTTCTGACGCAGTATCCCAACAGCGTGATGAAGGAAGACGCGCTGGAGATTTTGATGGGCGCTTACCAGCAGACGCTCAGTCAGGCGAAAACGCCCGACCAGCAGAAGCTCGATCAGACCAAGATGCTGGAAACCGGGCAGAAGGTTCTGCAGGTGAACCCATGCAACATCCGGGCGCTGGCGCTGCTGGCCTACACCAGGAACGCGCAACTGAACTATGCGGAGGCGGGCCAGCTTGGCGAAAAAGGGATGCAGTGCCTGCCCACGGTTCCGAAGCCGGATGGCATGTCGGCCCCGGATTTTCAGAAACTGAAAGATGGAGCCGCGACCATCTTCAACGGCGCGGTCGGGGTCAGCGCTTTCCAGTCAACCGCCCAGGCCAAGGGGAACGACTACACCAAGGCCGTGAAGTATCTGCGGGCCGCCGTCGAAGCGGATCCGGCGAACCTGCTCAACGTTTATGATCTGGGGCGCGCCTATCTCGAGGTTGGACCGGCGGAAAACGACGTGGACGGACTTTTCTTCATCGCGCGCGCGTCCAATCTGGCGCAGGGTGCGGGCAAGGCTGCGATCGCGAAGTTCGGCTTGAGCAGGTACAACAAGTACCATGGCAGCGAAGAAGGATGGAGCGATCTGCTGGCGAAGACAGCCACCACCCCGCTGCCTCCGGCTGGCTTCACCATCACGAAGTACGTGCCGCCGACTCCTGCTGAGCAAGCGGCTGCCCTGATCAAGAGCAAGAAGATTGAGGAGATGAGCTTCGCGGAGTGGCAGTTGGTTCTTTCCGAAGGCACGCCCGAAGACGCGGAGAGGGTGTGGGCCGTACTCAAAGGGAAACCGTTGCAGATGGCGGCCCATATCATCAGCATCGACGCCACAAGCAAAACCGCAACCAAACTGATGTTGGCTGGCAGTGAGGACGATGTGGAAGCCAAGCGCGCCGACATCGATCTGACCATGTCGGCCGCGATCCCCGCAAAGCAGATGCCGAAGGAGGATACGGACTTCCAGTTCGAAGGAACGCCGGTTTCCTACGTGGCGAAGCCGTTTGTGATGACCATGAACCAGGGGGCATTGCTGGTGAAATCGCTGCCGAAGCCGAAGCCGCCTGTCCACAAGAAGCCCGCTGCACACTGAGAGGCAGGTCTCAGGTGTTAGGTCTTAGGTCTTAGGAAAAGCTTGCTGGTAAGAGTCTCGAACAAAGAAGGGCGGCCCGGATTGGGCCGCCCTTTTATTGTTTCTTCCCAGACCTTGGAGCCTTGCGGTTTTCCTAAGACCTGGGGACCTAAGACCTGACCCCTACCGCACCAGTCTTCTCTCCACCGGGACCGGCCGCGCGCTCCGCGGCGGGCGCTTGGCGCCGGCGCGCAACGGACGCACATCGATCTTCAGCTCTTGCATAGTCCGGCTCAGCGTGTTCCGGTGCATGCCTAATTGCCGCGCTGCCTTGCACTGGTTGCCGCGGTTTTCCTCGAGCACGGTCATGATAAAGCGTTTCTTAAACTCACGAACCGCTTCGGAGTAGAGGATGTTGCTTTTGTACATCTGAAGTATGAGTGCTTCCAATTGATCTTTCACCTTGCCTCATTTCCGCACCTTTGCAGCCTATGAATCCCTGACGAATTCTGACAAACGCTACTTGGACTGTCCGGAGGACGGCGATTGAGTCTTCTCGGTTGTCGAATGCTCCAGCCGCATATAATCCAAGCCCTGGTAAAAGCGATGGCGCAATTCTGACGGTGCGAGCCAGATCACTGCCCTTCCGCCTACCAGGAAATATGGAGCCAACTGCGATCCCGCCAGCCACTTCGCAGCCGGCGCAAAAGCGGCCATGGCGGTGAGCACAATCGCCACTACCAGGACGCCTCGCAACAAACCCAGGACCGCTCCCAAAATCCGGTCAATCGTACTGAGACCGGCCTTCTTCATTGCCCAGCGCGCGATCCGTCCGGCCAGGCCGGCAACGATCAGGACCGCGAAAAACACGATCAGGAACCCGGCGATCTCGCCTAACCACGGCGACTTCAAATGGGGCGCGAACCAGTCCGCCACACGACGATACTGCCAGGCGGCCAGCAGGTATCCCACGACCAAGCCAGCCAACCGGAAGGCTTCATGAAAAAAGCCTTCGCTGGCTGCCCCGATCACGGAAAACACCAGAAATCCGAGGATGATCCAATCCGCGATGCTCATGATTCAAGACGAAGCTCAACCATCCGAGCGCACGCGGGCTAAATCTCCAACTCGCGTCCCGTCAACTGACGATACGCCTCGAGGTACTTTTCGCTGGTGCGCCGCGCAACTTCTTGGGGGAGGGCGGGCGCGGGTGGTTGCTTGTTCCAGCGAATTTCTTCGAGGTAGTCCCGTACATACTGCTTGTCGTAGGAATCCTGCGCCTTGCCCGGTTGATAGGTGTCGGCCGGCCAGAAGCGCGAGGAATCCGGTGTGAGCACTTCATCCGCCAGGGTGATGCCCTGGGCGGTCTGTCCAAATTCAAACTTGGTGTCGGCGATGATGATGCCGCGCTGCCGCGCATAATCCGCGGCTTTCTTGTAGATTCGCAACGTGATGTCGCGCAGTTGGCGGCTCAATTCGGGATCGACCCGCTGGCACATTTCTTCGAAGGAAATGTTGATGTCGTGTCCGGTGCTGGCCTTGGTGGCCGGCGCGAACAGGGGCTCCGGCAACTGGTCGGATTCTTTCAAACCGGGAGGAAGTTTGATGCCGCAGACCGTGCCCGTCTCCTGGTACTCCTTCCATCCGGAACCGGAAAGGTAGCCGCGCGCGACGCACTCGACCGGGCACATCTCGGCCCGCATCACCACCATGGAGCGGCCGCGGAGTTCGTCGGCATGCTTGCGAATTGCCGCGGGATAGCGATTTACATCGGCCGTGACGACGTGATTGGGGACGATGTCCTTGAGGAAGTCGAACCAGAACAGCGAGATCTGGGTCAGGATCCGGCCCTTGTTCGGGATGCCGGTTGCCAGAATGTAGTCAAACGCCGAAAGGCGGTCGGTGGCCACGAACAGCAGGTGGTCCTGGTCAAGGTTGTAGACGTCGCGGACTTTGCCGCTGGCGCGCAGTTTCAATTCGGGGTAGTCCGTTCGCAGCAGAACGGAATCTAGAATTTCGGGGCTCATGGATAAATTCACCGGGAAAAAACTTTGCGTATTCTAATTGTCGCGGGAAATTTGTCAACGATTTCAATCACACCCGGTGGGTTGCGCCGCCGGACGGTGCAGCGAAAAGAGTTGACAGTTCCAGTGTAAGCGAAAAGCCCTGTCCATGGCTGGTTTTCGAGAGGCCACGATGTGGAAAAACTGAGGAAGCCTCTGGAAAAAAAGATTTAGCGAAGATTTGGCGTTTCGCGAAATACAACCAAGGAATGCTGAGTTCGTCAAGCGTGCTGCGGGAAAGAATTAACGGCGTGAAAAAATCAACCCGCGGGACGGGACCGAAAATGTGTCCGGTAGGGTAAACTTCCGTGAATATGAGTCAGGAGCGGGAACCTCGTTTAGAAAAGCAGGAAAATTCGCAGGGTCATCCAGCGAGCAAAAAGCCTACCAAAAACCAGCTTTCCGCTATGAGCGCGTCTTTGAAACCCAGGCTTTGACGTGTGGCAAGCTACAAACCGGCCCCACTTGCGCCACGATGAAAAAGCCTCTTGATTGTCCGCTCAACGATGTGAGCCCGTCACGCTGCCCATCGCTTCAACGATGTCGTCCCCTAATTCTCTGTGGCACTTCAGAGGCTACAACCTAACTGCCCTCACGCAGCCCCGAACCGCACCGATACCAGCTTCGAAACCCCAGGCTCCTGCATGGTCACGCCGTAGAGCACGGGCGCGATGCTCATGGTCCGTTTGCTGTGCGTGATCAGGATGAACTGCGTCTGCACGCTCATCTCGCGCACCAGTTCGGTGAAGCGTGCGATGTTCGATTCGTCGAGCGGGGCATCGACTTCGTCGAGAATGCAGAACGGGCTGGGCGTGTACTGGAAGATGCCGACCAGCAGCGCGAGCGCGGTGAGCGCCTTTTCGCCGCCGGAGAGCAGCAGCACGTTCTGCAGTTTCTTTCCCGGAGGCGAGGCCACCACGTCAATGCCGCTCTCCGCGCTGTTCTCCAGGTCGGTCAGCCGCATAAAGCCGTGTCCGCCGCCGAACAGCTTGCGGAACGTGGCCTGGAAGTTCTCGTTAATCTTGTTGAACGCTTCTTCAAATTTCTGCCGCGAGACTTGGTCGATTTCGCGAATGGTGGCGGCGGTGTTTTCGATCGCCTCCATCAGATCTTTCCGCTGGGTTGCGAGGAACTGGTGGCGCTCGGCTGTTTCCTTGTACTCTTCGAGAGCCATCATGTTGACCGGGCCCATGGCGTCGAGGCGGGCACGCATTTCACGGTGGGCCTGATCTTCGGCGGCGAGTTCATCGCCGGTGAGCATCGGAATCGGCTTGTCGGACACAGCCTCGGCCATCAGGATGGCGCGTTCCATTCCGAGTTCGTTCAGGCAGGTGTCGGCCAGGTGTTGCAGATCGGATTGCAGCTTGGCGGCTGTGGCCGATAGGTCGCCGCGGCGGTCGCGAGCGAGATCGAGCTGCTGGCGCGTGGTGCGGAGGAGTTCGTCAATTTCGGCGAGTCGCGCCCGCACTTGCTCGGATTCGAGTTGCAGTAGGCCTTCGCGGGCTTCTCCAGCGTTGCGCTCGGCTTCGAACTGCACCAGTTGCTCGGCCAGTTGTACGTTCTCGTTTTGCCGTTGTGCGATTTCGGCGCTCGCCGATTCCATTTGTGCCTGCAAAACGCCGGCCCGCTCCCGCATTTCGAAAACCAGCGTTTCGATGCGCTGCAGCAGCGTCGTGGCCGAACGGTGGCGTTCTTCGAGAGTGGCGACGCGCGCGGCCCGCTGCGATGTCGTTTCAGCGGCGGCGTCGCGCTGGCCGCGGAGAGCGGCGAGGCGGTCTTGCCCGGCGGCGAGCTGCAGTTCAAATTGCGCCCGCGCTTGCTCGACTGCGGCGTGCTCCGCTTGCCGCGATGCGATCAAGCTTTCCTGCTCCTGCCGTTCCGCGGCCAGCCGTTGCAGTTCGCGCCCGCTGATGGCGATCCGCTCGCGTACCCGCGTCATCTCGCCGTCCAATTGCTTGAGCAGATGTCCGGAGGTCATCGCCTGCTTCTCGGCTTCGCGCTTCTCTTCTTCCAGGCGATCGAGCAGGGAAGCGTGCTCCTTGATTTCGCGCCCCAAAGTGAGCGCGAGCATTTCCTTCTCGCGCAGAGCCCGCTCCAACTCTTCGAGCAGACGCAACACGTCGCGCAACTCGCGCTTCATGGAGAGCGGCCCCTCGCTGCGCTGCTTGCCGCCCGTCACGGTCACGTTGTGGAAGCATTCTCCGGACTGGGAGAGGAAGAACGCGTCCGGGCTGGAAAGCGCGAGTTCGCGCGCCACCGCGGGATCGGGCACGATGTAGCCATTTCCTAGCTTCGGCAGAATGACTTCGAGCGATTTGCCGAATCCGTTGAGCACGCGAATCGAGTTCTTCAGCGGCAGCACCGTGTCGTTAAGCGGAGAGTAGTGATGGCTCTCATCCGCGACAAACGAGAACTTCGCCTGCGAGTCTTCCGGATGCACCAGGAACGTGGCGCGCCCGTCGACGCCGGTGCGCAGCAGGCGGAGGCCTTCGTCGGCCGCGTCCCACGACTTGACCACGACGAAGTTCAGTTCGTCGCGCAGGAAGTCTTCGACCACGCGCTCGTAGCGCGGCTCGACTTCGAGAAAATCGGCGAGCACGCCGGCGGGAGCGTTGCCTCCCTGCAGAGCGCCCGATTGAAACAGCCGCCGCACCGACTCGGTGGAGTAGCCGTGCTCGGCGATGACCGCTTCAAGCGATCCCTTCTTGCCGAGCGCGGTGGCGAATTCGGAGCGAATGGAGTCGAGGTGCTTCTTGGTGTCACTCTCCGCCGATCGCTTGGTCTCGAGCGTCTCACGCAGGTTGGCGATCTCGGTGGCGAGGCCGCTGGCTCGCTGCGAAACGCTGTCGAATTCGAGCGCAATCTGGCCGCGTTGTCCGCCGAAAGTCTCCGCTTGCGACGAAGCGGTCGAAATCTCAGCCCGCAGACGCTGCTCCTCGCGGCCGATGCCTGCCAACCGCTCTTCGGACTGCGTGAGTTGATTGCGAAGATTGGACGCTCCGCCGACTGCCTCCAGAATGGCCGCACGATGCGATTCCTGCTCCTGTTCGAGCAGCGCAAGATTGGTGGCGGCGCAGGCCGTTTCCTGCTGGCTGAGGGCAAGCTCCTGCTGGGCCGCCGCCAGATCCGCAGCCGCTGAGTCCAGCACTTGCTGGTGGCCGTTCAGTTCTTCCTCGAGCGCCGTGAGCCGATTTTGGGCCTGCGCAAGCTCTGCTTCCGCGGAGGCGGTGCGCACCATCAGTTCCGCCGCGCGCTCTTCGTTGGTGCGGATGCGCGCCTTCCCACGATCGCCTTCAATCGCGATCTGGTTGAGCCGCTCGCGATTTTGCCGCGTCTCGGTCTCGATCGCGTATCCCCGCTCGGTGCGCTCAGAGTGCTCGGCTTCGGACTGTTGCACGCTCTCGGATTGCTGGCGGATCTCCTCGCCCAGTTGATGAAGCTGGGCATCGAGCGCCACGCTTTCCTGGTCCATCTGGGTGAACTTGCTGGCGAGCACGATCCGCAGTTTGGCGCGCATTTCGTCGCGCAGTCTGGCGTAGCGCTCGGCCTTGCTGGCCTGGCGCTTGAGCGAGTTCATCTGCCGCGTGACTTCTTCGAAGATGTCGTTGACGCGGTTGAGATTGGTTTTTGCGTCTTCCAGGCGCGCCTCCGCCAGACGCTTCCGGGTTTTAAATTTCGTAATGCCCGCCGCTTCTTCAATAATGTTGCGGCGGTCGGTGGGACGGCTGCTCAGAATCTGTCCGATGCGCCCCTGCTCGATGAGCGCGTACGATTCCGGCCCCAGGCCCGTCCCCATGAACAGTTCCTGGATGTCGCGCAAGCGGCACAGTTTTCCATTCAGCAGGTATTCGCTGTCGCCGCTGCGGAACAGGCGTCGCGTCACCGAAATCTCTCCGGCGTGGTGTTGCTGCTGATTGAATTTGCGCCGCCGGATCTTAAGAACTACCAGTGGCCCGGTCGTCGTCACTGCGACGGCGGCGGCATGAGCAGACGATTCGTTCGCGGGTGCTTCGGCGGCCGGGGCAGCGACCGCAACTTCGCCCTCAACCTCTTCGGTTTTCCCCGGCTGCGCTTCCTCGACGGCGCGCTCCGTTTCCGCGGCAGACTGGGCGCGGACCTCGGCTTCATCCCAGTCTTCTTCGGTAGGAAGTTCGTCTTGAATCTCAATCTCGGTGGGCGCATTCGTGTCCGGCCCAGCGTAAACTTCGGGATCGATCAAAGTCAGGGACACTTCCGCCATTCCGGTGGGATTGCGGTCGCGCGTGCCGGAGAAGATCACGTCTTCCATGCGCGAGCCGCGCAGCGTCTTGGCCGACTGCTCGCCGAGCACCCAGGAGATGGCGTCGGCGATGTTCGACTTGCCGCAGCCGTTTGGCCCGATGATGGCGGCGATGCCTTCGCCATGGAACTTCAGCTCGGTGCGATCGCAGAACGACTTGAACCCCAGGATTTGCAGCTTCTTGAGTTTGAGCAAAATGACTCCTTCGTAGGCGGAAAGGTTGATCCGCGGACTCGGTTTGCGCTGGCTGGAGTTGCGCTGCAAATCGCGGGGAACTGGCTGTTAACCACCAAGGTTCCTCGCCGGTCGCATCGTAGGATGCCTTCCCCAAGACCCAGGAATGTCATCCCCGCTTTTGACCAACTCTAACGGCGAACACGGGGACGGGTCAAGTAATAAAACACCACATATAGTGGGCCCCATCGACACACCGCCTTTAGTTGCACACATACTGCAGCTATTACGCGCAAATTGCCGGTGAGGAATAAGGAAGGCGGGAGAAGGCGAGAGCGTATTCACTCTACCGCCAGAGGGGGGTAGATTCAAGGGTTTTGACCGTGTGGGGACGGGGGCCCTCGCCCGTCCAAGCCGAGCGCAGCTCGGCAGCTGCCTGTAGTTCTGGAAATCTAGGGCATTTCTCGATTTGCTGTAGAGGGAGGGCAAGAACGGGAAGGGCACGGCTTCAGCCGTGCCGCCCTGAGCTCCAAGGGGTTCCGGCTTCAGCCGCTGAGGGCCGACACTCTACACATTGGGAGAAATGCTCTAAGCCGGCACTTTCGGCCCAATTACTTCTTGCGATCGACAAGGTAGTGTGCAAGTTCCTTCAGAGTGGACGCGGCTGAGCCGTATTCGTTAAGTTCCGCGCATGCCTGATCGACCAGCGCGCCCGCCTTGCGGTTCGATTCCTCGATTCCGAATAACGCCGGATAGGTTGTCTTCTCGGCGGCCATGTCTTTACCCGCGGTCTTGCCCAGTTGTTCGGAGGTCTGGGTCACGTCGAGCACATCGTCCACAATCTGGAACGCCAGGCCAATCGACTGCCCATAGGTTCGGAGGCGGACGATATCGCCATCGGTTGCGCCAGCGTATAAGCCTCCGCTGACCACGCTCGCGGTGATGAGGGCCGCAGTCTTCGAGCGGTGAATGTATTCGAGGGTGGCGAGGTCGGGCTTCTTGTGCTCGGCTTCGAGGTCGACGACCTGGCCGCCGATCATGCCGTCGATGGTGCCGGTGGCATGGGCGACTTCCCGGATGATGGCGACGCGCGCCTCGGCAGGGCACGCGATCTGCGCCAGCACCTCGTAAGCTTGGGTTTGCAAGGCGTCTCCGGCGAGAATGGCGATGGCCTCGCCGAAAGCTTTGTGGCAGGTGGGACGTCCGCGCCGCAAGTCGTCGTTATCGAGCGCGGGCAAGTCGTCGTGAATCAGGGAATAGGTGTGGAGCATTTCAAGCGCCGCACCCACGTGCTCGATGCCGGCGGGCAACGAGCCAGCAAACGATGGCGCTCCGATCATGCGTCCCGCTTCCATGCACAGGATCGGCCGCAGGCGCTTTCCGCCGGCAAACACGCTGTGCCGCATGGCCTGATGGATGGAGGTTGGATGCTGGGCGGCGGGCGGCAAGAGTTGTTCGAGCGCGGCGTCGGCCGCTTCGCGTCCCTGCTCCAGCACTTGTTTCAGCATGACTTCGCAGTATAACAAGCGCGCTTCGCCGAAATGAAAAAGGACGCGCGCAGGCGTCCTTCTTAAGCCAAGTTTCTATTCCCGTCTTCATTCCGTAGAGACGGGGCAAGCCCCGTCTCTACATCATCCAAACGATCAGGCGGCCGTACGGTTCATGATCCCGCGCAACAAGGAGCTCACTACGTCATCGTTGCGTGGTTCACAGATGTCGGACGCGCCCAGATTCAGCGCTTCGGTCCATAGTTTGTCGTCCGCGAGCCGGTGGGTGCCCACGATGCAGAGCTTGGGGAACTCACGATGCAAATGCTCGACCTCGCACGGTCCCGAAGTTTCCAGATCCAGCACCACCGCTTCGGCGCGATGCCGGGCAACCGTGGGACAGACTTCCTGGTACGTGCGAGCCAAATGGACAGAGTCAAAGTGCTGCGATAGTTTGACCGCCAGAGTTTGCGCAGTTCTGGGGTCATTCTGGAAGAGGACTACACACAGTGGTTCCATAGATCCCCCTGACGTTGCCGCGTTTGCGCGGTGGCCTTGGCTGCGACAGCAATCTGCTACCACAGGCGTTATCAGTTCCGAGCGCGACAGCGTTACTTGCGCAACGCTTTCTCGGTCGGGGGCTCGAACGGTTCAGTTTGCAGCTTTCCGTTCTGTTTTAACAGAATCTCGACTTTTCCTTCCGCTTCCTCCAACTGCTTCCTGCAGGTTGCGGAAAGTTGCATGCCTTCTTCAAATAGCGTCAGAGACTTCTCTAGAGGAACCTCCCCTTTTTCCAGTTCCTGAACAATCTTCTCCAGACGCTCGAGGCACTCTTCAAACTTTACCAATCCACTTGCTCCTGCCTCTATTGTAATGCCGATTCCGGTGCAAAATGTCCAGCGAAATGTTTTAATTCGGATAATTTGTTGGGCACTGGGTTCCCAGATCTACACGGAGGCCGGCCGCTTCGAGCCGAGGGCCTCCAGAACGTCCACGGCGGAGGCATATCGGCCCTGCGGAGCGCTGATCTGCGCACCCTGTACCCTCGCGCGCACCGCCGCCAGCATTTCGCGGGCGATGGCCACGCCTTCCTCGCGCGCCGCCTCCGGACTGGTGGCCCGGCTCATCCGGTTCAGGATTTCATCCGGCACCGAGACCCGCAGCTCGTTCTTCATGAACTCCGCGTTGCGCACACTGACCAGCGGCCAGATTCCGGCAATCACGGGAATTCGGCAGTGCTCGATTCGTTTCAGGAAATTCTCCAGCAGGCTGAGGTCGAACACCGGCTGGGTCACCACGTATTCCGCCCCCGCTTGCACTTTGTATTCGAAGCGCCGGATCTCTTCGTCCAGGTTGGGCAGGCCCGGGTTCGCCCCCACCCCGATCACGAAGCTGGTCCCCGCCCCGATCGGGTTGCCCCCCAGGTCGAGTGCCCGGTTCAGGTTGTGGACGATATTCACCAGTCCGATGGCATCCACGTCGAACACCGCCGTGGCATCGGGATAGTTCCCCATCTTCGGCGGGTCGCCGGTGATGCAGATCAGGTTGCGGATTCCGGTGGCCGCCGCTCCCAGCAGGTCGGATTGGATGCCGAGCACGTTCCGATCGCGGCAGGTGTAGTGCAGGATGGCTTCAATCCCGACCGCCTGTTGCAGGAGCAGCGACAACGCCTGGTTGCTCATGCGCGCCGAAGCTCGCGGGCTGTCCGGAACATTCACCGCGTCCACGCCAACCGATTTGACGAACTTTGCCCCCTCGACCTCTTTACGAATGTCGATTCCCTTGGGCGGCACGATCTCGACCATGGTCACAAATTCGCCGGCGGCAATCTTTGCGCCCAGGCGCGAGCGCTCAGCCAGGGGAACGGTGGCCGGAGCCGAAGGTGCGGCGCCGGAATGAATCGCCTCGGTAACCGCGGTCCTGCCGCGCGCTTCTCTCACTCGCAACGCCGACTTCATGGCGCGGATATGATCGGGCGTGGTGCCGCAGCATCCGCCGATCAACTGCACGCCGGCCGCCACGAATTTTCGCGTGTAGCTCGCCATGTATTCCGGCGAACAGAGATAGATATTCCTTCCTTCGACCGAGCGCGGCATGCCCGCGTTCGGCTGCGCGGCTAGGGGCAGGGAAGTCACCGCTCGCACCCGCTCGATCGCATCCAGCATTGCCACCGGTCCCACGCTGCAGTTGATGCCGAGTACGTCGACGTTCCATTCCGCCAGGCGCGCGGCAAAGGCCTCGGGGTCGGAGCCATCCAGACAATTCCCGTCTTCGTCAATCGTGACCTGGGCCACGATGGGAAGAACGACGGGAAGCTTCGCATTCGCGTCCCGGCAGGCCAGCACGGCCTGGTGCAACTCTTCGACGTAGCCGAAGGTTTCCAGCATCAGCAAATCCACGCCGCCTTCGATCAGGGCTGCGGCCTGCTCGCGAAACGCCGCGCGCGCCTCCTCAAACGAAGTTTTGCCCAGCGGTTCAATACGAACGCCCAGCGGGCCCATCGATCCCGCGACCCAGGCATCGAAGCTCTTGGCCGCTTCCCGAGCCACGTGAGCGCCCGCCACGTTGATATCGCGCACCCGATCCGCCAGGCTGTGCCGTGCCAGGCGGAAGCTGTTGCCGCCGAACGTGTTGGTTTCGACAATCTCCGCCCCGGCCTGCAGGTAATCGTGGTGGACGCCGCGGATCAGCTCCGGCTGCGACAGATTCAACTCGTCATAGCAGCGGTTAATAAAAATGCCCTTGGCATAGAGGAGCGTCCCCATGGCTCCGTCGCAGAGCACCGGCGATTGTTTCAGACGTTGAATGAAGTTCTGAGGCATTTGCTTGAGGATACAAGATGCAGCGAAGTCCGCGCATCCGCAAAGCGGAATTGCATTCGCCGGCCGGGCTCACCTGGCCCCAATCCTTGCTCGGCGTGCGATAATTCTCCGGTCATGAACCTGACAAAGACTGCGGCGATACTCGTGCTGATGGTTGCGCTGGCCGCGGCTGGTTATCTGCTATATCTTTCGACCTTGGTCAGGAGCCGATACGAAAAGGCGGCTTCGAGTTGCGCCACCTGCACGGCGGTCAAAGAAGCGGTGGCGTCCAACTGGCGATCGGTTGAATCCAGCATCGAACTTCTCAAAGCTCAGAAAAAATATCGGGAAGCGGAAAAAGTTGCGCAACAACATGCCGGGGAAAGGCCAGTCAGTATCGATGTCCCGTGCTCGGACTGTGCAATGCCCGCGCCGGACTACTCCACGCCGACCACGGTCGCAGCGCTGGGATTGCTTGCCGCAGCGCTCCTGTTTGGCGCCGTCAAACCCGCCAGAACCTAGTGCCGTGTCCCACAAGTTTCTGCCATAAGTTAAGCTTGTCATCCATAAGTTAAGCTAGTCATCCTGAGCGAAGCGAAGGACCTATGCATTTTGTCTGCAGCGTCCAACGCTTACGCGCAGCATAAAATATGCCGGCAGACTGATGCCGAGTATTTCCGGCGAGCTTTTCTTGCGCAAGGGTGTATTCTGGTAGCACCTAATAAGGTGCTTTCAATCGGAGCGCGCCCATGCTTGACATCACCAAAGACATCCAATCGCTGACCACGTTCCGCCGCCAGTCCGGCGACTTCATGAAACAGCTCAAGAAGAGCAAGCGCCCCGTGGTGCTTACGGTGAATGGGAAGGCAGCGGCGGTCGTGCAGGACGCCGAAGCCTATCAGCGCTTGCTCGACCGTGCCGCTATGGCGGATGAGGAGAAAGGCATCCGTCAGGGTCTGGAGGATGTGAAAGCGGGAAGAACACGGCCAGCTCGAGAGTTTTTCGCCGAGTTTGAAGCCAAGCATGGCATACGTCGTTAAGATCACTCCACATGCCGAGGGTGACCTGGCGCTGTTGTACAGGCAGATCAACGCCGACTATTCGCCTGCTGCCATGGAATGGTATCTGGGGATCAAAGAGGCCATCCTCAGTCTGGAAGAGCGGCCGAATCGCTGTCCACTGACGCGTGGGAAAGACAAGCTGAGACACTTACTTTACGGCCACAAGCCTCATATTTATCGCGTGATATACCGTGTCCTCGAGAAACAAAAGCGAGTTGAAGTGCTCCACATCCGCCACGGCGCAAGGCGGAGGCTCAAGCCCTCCGATCTCATGTAGACGAGCGCCCCGGTTTTCTCCGCTGCTGCGCGCAGCGCGATTTCTTCCTTTGCTATAATCCTTATTCTTGCATCCAAGCAATTATCCGGCACAAGGTTGGAGTCCCAGGTTTGAGAAAAGCCCTGATTCTTCTGTTCTTCCTGCTGCCCGCGAGTGGGATGTGGTTGAGCTGCGGCGGCGGTCCCTCCAGCACCACCACCACCAGCGGCATCAAAAATCGCGCCTTCGTCACCAATAACGTGAGTTCGGGGAGCGGAGTCGCGGGCGTGTATATCGTCGACGCGGACATCGATGTGCGTGCCACCACCTCCCCGATTTCCGTCGGCAACACTCCGGTGATGATGGTGCTCACGCCCAACCGGGCCCAGACTCTGGTGTTCAGTGGTGACGGCACGCAATTCTCCGACAACCAGTTCAGCATCGTCAACAACGCTGCCGAAGCCGCTCCTTCTCACCTGACGTTGCCGGGCATGACGGAGAGCTTCGTGGTTTCGCCCGACAGCTCCACGGCCTATATCGCCGTGCCCACCGCGAAGGTAATCGGACAGCCTCAGGGGATAGTGGAGGCCATCCTGCTGGGCAGCGGCAGCATAACCGGAGTGGCCGACGTTCCCGCGGTTCACTATCTCTCGATCAACAACGGCGGCAGCCGGCTTCTTGGCTTCAGCGATAACTCCGATGCGGTGGCGGTGATCAACACCTCGCTGATTGCGACTGGGAATGCGGTAACCAGCGTCGGCGGTTTCGACCGTCCCGTCGCGGCCTTCTTCAGCAGCGACGACAGTACCGCCTACGTATTGAATTGCGGCGCTGAGTGCGGCGGAACGCAGGCCAGCCTACAGCAGCTCGATCTGACGGATAACACTCCCGTCGGCAACGCCATCCCAATCTGCACCGTCGACAACACTCAAACAACACAGTGTGCCGGCAGCACATTCCTGATCGTTGGTCAGACCATGTATATCGCGGGCACGCCGTTCTCCGCCGCAGGAGGGCCTTCGCTGCTTTGCTCCGCAGGGACCACGACCACGCAGGCAACCTACTGCGGCATGCTTGCGGCCTTCGACCTCAACAAAATGCAGGTTATCAATAGCGCACCGATCGTCATCACCGACGGCTATCACAACCGCATGGCGATGGCCGCCAACGGACAGCTCTTTATCGGCGCTCGCACTTGCACCGAGATCTCCACCACCACGGAGACCCGCGGTTGCCTTTCCATCTACAACACGCTGCCCGCCGCCGTGGGGAGCGTTCCGCCCGGTGGCGTCTTAATTCCACCTCAGAACGGAGACGTGACCGGCATCCAGCCCATCGCCAAGCGAACCGTCGCGTATGTGATCCAGGGCCAGGGTGTCCCCCAGGGTGGATCGCTTTTCATCTACGACGTCACCCTCGACGCCTTGGAGAACAACCCGAACGATCCGAATGACCCCGGTCATATCAACGGCCTCGTCGGCAGTTTCTTCGACGTCAAGGCCGTCGACTTCTAGAAAGAAAGAATGAATTAGTTTGTCATCCTGAGCGAAGCGAAGGACCCGCTGTCTCTTGCATCGAGAAGGAAGCAGGTCCTTCGCTTTGCTCAGGATGACAACGTCTTTCTGTCAGAGCGTGTCTAACTATGCGCAAGAGCTTCCGCTGTACTTCTTAAGACCGTATTTTTCGGCGAGTCGAATCCTCTCATCGCCAGGCAGCGATGTGATGTACGCCTTCCATCCCGGACACCAGTTCGCGTGCCATCTCCAAAGCCGCCCCAAAAAAGACTTGGGAGCGCTATCGTACTTCGCTCGAAACCCGCAATTCTCACAGTTATGAGTTGCCATCGCCCGTCTCCTCCAGAAGCAATTAAAGAAGATGAAACAAGTTCTACTAAAACCTCCATCCTACCGCGGCTCGAGCGTCATCTCATGCGCCCGGTGTTGGTCGACCGCGGCCGGTGAGAACGGAAACGCGAAAGTCGAGCCTCCGTACCACGCGGCCCACTGATCCATGTAATGCGGACTAAGGAAGATTCCGCTTTCTCCCGTCACCAGGTTCAGCGTGCTGGCGTCAAAGTTCGCAAAATTCCACGTCAGCCTTTCGGAAGGCCCCAGCTCCCCGCTCGCCGCTCTCACCGTGAACGCGCTCCCGCTCAACCGACGCAATCCCGGCCCCGTGAAGCGCCCAATCAACGGAAGCTGGCTGAGCACGGGATGTTCGATTTCAACGGCATGATTTTCTCCCCATTTCCATCGGCTGAGGTCGGAAGGGACGTTCGCAGCAAAGCCAGAGGAATTTTGCGAGCCGCTTCGTGTCAGCTTTACCGCGTTCTCCACCGCCGCCGTCAGCAGGCTCCCGTAATCCGAATATCCCGGCGGCAGCCAGCGCGCCGGCTGCTTGGTGAGCACGTTCTCCAGCCAGACCGACGACATCGCCCACCGGTAGCTCTTCCAACTCAGCGCGCCGGAAGCCGCGTTGGAAGCCGAGTTTGAACTAGCCGCCGCACCCAGCTTCGGCTCCAGCAGCAACCGCGCCAATTCCAGACGCGCCTTCGTCTCAATCGTAGGCGCCGCCGAATCCGCCGACATCCGCCCATCCCAGTCGCGCAGAATGTCGGCGGCCCGCTTCGCCCGCTCCGAAGCCGTCGCGGCATGATCGACCGCATACACGAATTTGTCGGCGCAGAACCGGTCGTACGTCGACGACACATCGAGTTGCAGCGCCAGCATATCCGCCGGAGCAAACTTCTTGCCCGATTCGAGCACCCGGTAGATGCGATCCGTTCGCCACGGCGCATCCCATTCCGTGCTGATCGAATATTTGTAGCCATTGGGAGCGATGCGCCCATTGGCCGACGCCAGAATTCCCGACGCCGGATCGTAAACATGCGGCATCTCGTCGAAAGGAATCCACCCCTTCCACTCGTGCGCATCGTCGCTCCCGCTGACGGGCAAGCTGCCATCGCCCGCCGCGCGAATCGGAATCCGCCCCGTCGCCTGATAACCGATGTGGCCGTCCACATCGGCGTACATCACGTTTTGCCCCGGCGCTCCAAAAGCCGAGAACGCCTTACGAAACTCATCCCAATTCTGCGCCGAGTTCACGTCGAAAAAGACCTGCCCCATGCCATCCTGCAACGTCCATCGCAGAGCAATCTTGCGCGTCTCCCCGGGAGCAATTCAGTAATGACCGGTCCGTGGCGCGTAGTCACCACGTCGAGCGTCACGTCCGGCTTGCCTTTGACGTGGATCGTCTCCCGCCGATGCTGCGGCTCGACCCATCCCGCGGGCGTTTTGTACTGCCCCTCGGCATTGAACTCCTCGATGAAGTCGTCTTCCACCGTCGGCCCCACGTTGGTGAAGCCCCAGCCGATGCGCTGGTTGTGGCCCACAATGACAAACGGAATTCCAGGCAGCGTGACGCCCGCGACGTCGAAGCCGCCGCCAGCCGTCCTCAAATGCGCCGCAAACCACAGGTTCGGCATCTGGTGGTCAAGGTGCATATCGTTCGAGAGCAGCGGCTTCCCCGAAACCGTATGCTGACCGGAAACCACCCAGTTATTCGATCCGGGGCGGAGCGAATCCTCCTCTTCCGGAATGAAACTAGAGGACAGCGCGTAAGGCAACACAGAAGTGAACTCGGAAACTTGCGCATCGGAAGCGTGCGCAGAAGAGAAAGTATTGTCATCCTGAGCGAAGCGAAGGACCTGCTTTCGTGTCAGTGCCAGAGAGAACAGGTCCTTCGCTTCGCTCAGGATGACAACTTGGGCCAGCCCGGAAATCATCCGCCCTCCGCCTTCCGGATCGACCTCTTCCTCGTCGTCCTCCTCTTCGTCGCTGCCGTTGACCCCAGGTTCCTCTTCCAGCCGCCGCACATCGCCAGGAGGACGATCCCGCCAGGAAGAATTCACGTACAGGTCCGCGGTGAGTTCCGGCCCCAGCTTCGCCAGAATCTTTTCGCGCGTCAGCGCCGGAGGATTCTTGTAGTGATTCAAATCCTGCACCATGCGCGCGCCCACCAGCACGGAATCGGTCACCGTCCACGGCCGCGGCTGATACTTCCTGGTTGGGCAGCGCAATAGAGCGAGCACATTGGTTTGCCCGCACAGCAGCCGGAATTCGAGCGAAAGCCGGTCGCGATGCGATTCGAGAAACGCATTCACGCCGCGGGCGTAAGCGTCAAAGTAAGCCCGGTCGCGCGCGGAGAGGTTCTTCTCCGCCGCTTCGGCCGCGATCCGCAGCCCCAGAATCCGCTGCTCGCGGTCCATCTTCACTGTCGCTTCGCCGATCACTTCCGAAAGTTCTCCGGCAGCGGCGCGCCGCAGGATGTCCATCTGCCACAACCGGTCCTGCGCGGTGACGTATCCCTGCGCAAAAAACAAATCTTCAAGCGTAGCCGCCTCAATCGTCGGAACCCCCTGCCCATCGCGCACCACACGCACCTTGGAAGAAATCCCCGGCACGGAGACTTGCCGTCGAGTTGCGGCAGGGCAGAATGAGCGATCCAGTAAAACCACCAGATAGCAACGATCATTGCCGCCAACACCAGGCAAACGGCGTAGTAGAGAACTCGGAGCGCGGGATTCCGCCGGCGAACCTCAGGCAGGGTGGCAGTAGCAGACATTACTCAAAGATTGTAGGGATGCGTGGTGCCGGTGACAACCACGCCCTCCGACGGGTGCGACGAGCTCAGGAGAATGCAGCCCCGGAGGGGCGACCGAACTTAGCCCAGCGCTTCAGCGGTTGTTACGAAACTCGGTGGTAGTCGTAACGAGTGAGCACACAATGCTCCAGCCGCGAAGCGGCGGAATGGGAAAGCCCGGCACGGAAGTGCCGGGAGGGGGAAAGCGGAACAAACCGAGTCCGCTTTAGCGGGCGGCACGAGTTTCGTAACAGCCTCTTCAGCGCTGGGTAAAGCGGGAGAATTGACTCAAGTCCCGGAGGGACGGCCGAGTTCTCACGACGGGTGCCCCACACGTTCGCGTTCTTTGCAAATGTGTGGAGGTGCGCGCAATTGTGCAGCCGCTGCATACCCGATATAACAACATGAGGTAGCTCATAATTTAGAACTATAAGGATCGATTCGCTGGGAGAACGAAAATGGAGAACGAAAATGGTTGAGATTGACATCGTCTATAACGGAGAACTGCGTTGCCTGGCAACCCACCAGCCGTCCAGCACCGTGCTCGCCACCGATGCCCCAAAAGATAATCATGGCAAGGGAGAAAGTTTCTCCCCCACCGATCTTGTGGCAACCGCTCTGGGCACGTGCATTTTGACCATGATGGGCATCGCCGCGCAATCGATGCAGATCGACTTGACCGGCACGAAAGTTGTCGTGCGCAAGGAAATGGCGGCCAAACCGGTCCGGCGGATAGGCACTTTGGCGGTGACCATTGACGTTCCCCTATCGCTCGGCGAAGCGCAGCGCCAAAAGCTCATCAATGTCGCCATGACCTGCCCCGTGCATAAAAGCATGCACCCCGATGTCCAGATGCCGATCGAATTCCGTTGGGCGTAAGCGTGGGGCCAACGGGGGCGGTGGTGTTGGTGACAAGCGCATGACGAGGTGGTCATGCCGGGCGACCGAATACTACTATCAGTTTTTGTTCACGGGTGAGTCGTGAATAAGGACGGCTAGGAGGCTGGCCATCAAACTTATCGTAGGCTCAGGGCCTCACGATGTGAATGATTCCGGCCGTGTTGGGGTTCACGCCGAGGTGAAGAACACAGGCGTGGCAGCGGTACGTGAACCCCACTTCTATATTCTCGGTCCCGGCCGGAGGAATTATGTCGAGGCTGGTGGTCTGAAATGCTTCCTTTGCGTGAATGGTAACACCAAGGAAACGCGTCGCTTCGCTAAACCCAGGCAGCTTAGAGAAGCCTACCGGTTCTCTGGCGTACTTGCACCGGTCGCAGATTATAAGATTGATCACATTATCTATGGCATCGACCGCCGTCATGTTCAAGATGGCGAATTCGACGTGGACGCTGCCCTCGCTGTTCAGCGGCACGGTCACTTCCTTCACAAGAGTGGGACCTTAGGAGGGGTCGGGTTGGGGTAAGGTGCGAACGTAAAAGTCAGTTCGGCCTTCGGTCCTGGTTCCATCTCCTTTTGTGTTTTGAGAAGCTCTGCCTGCACCGCAGCGAGCCTCTTTTGGAGAGCCTCCGTTTTAACCTCGGCTTTCAGGTCGCTTATCTGGCCTGACATCTTAGTGAATGACTCGAGATACATTTTCGTATTTTCTGCTTGGGCCTGGGTGGCTGCATCGGCCTTGCTTTGCAAGGCCTTCATGTCACTGTCTGCTTTGTTCCTGGCGTTCTTCTTCTCATGGTTGTCGTGTTGGAGGCTTGCTATGGAAAGCGCGGCGACTATTATAAAGACCACCGAGACCGACATTCTCAGCCAAGCGGTCTTGTACTCCTTCCAGTCTTTCACTATCTCGAAGGCGCCCAGAAGGATCGCGCCGCCAGCGAGAAGATAGGGAACCGCGTCGAAGAACCACGTCATGATTTTTCAGGGGGATTGTACCACCCTTTTGATGTAGGGTTTTCGCTTTATGATCGCCGGGTGCCGGGTTCCCCACACTTCGCGTTTTTTCCTTGGCAATTGGCAATCTTTGCCAATCATGTTACGATGAACCTGCAATTCACATTCATGAAAGGGTCGCCGCTATGCCCACCCGCAACGTCAATTTGACCAACGATCTTGACCGCTTCGTAGCCACAAAGGTTAAGAGTGGGCGTTACGAAAATGCCAGCGAGGTTGTGCGCGCCGGGTTGCGGACTTTGGAGCGCGAAGAACAGCAGTACGAGGCGAAACTCGCCGCGCTGCGGGCGGCGATTGACGAAGGCGACGCCAGCGGCATTGCCCGAGGCAACGTCTTCGGGCGCGTCCGTAAGGCCATCAAGCTTCCCGCGTCGCGCTAGCCGTGGCCGCGTTTCGATTTTCGCGCCGCGCCGAGGCCGATTTGCTGAGCATCGGCGATTACACCCTTCGCACCTGGGGCAGCGCCCAAACTGCCCGTTACCTTGGCGAGCTTGAGGCCTGTTGCCGGATGCTTGCCGGCAATCCGGCGCTAGGCCGGCTCTGTGACGACGTTCGCCCTGGCTTGCGCCGTCTCGAGCACGGCAAGCACGTTGTGTTCTACCGCCAGGAGCGTGCTAGCATTTTGGTTTCCCGCATCCTGCATCAACGGATGCTGCCCGATAAACACGCTATCGACGATCAAGACAACGAACCCTGACAGGCCGCAGCGGGGGAAGTCGGTTGGCGTAAGCCGCGCTCCCCCAGTATCATGTTTGCGATCCTTCGGTGCGCACTATTATCGGTTTCCGCGCCGCCCATCATGCTGCAGAAACGAATCGACGATCGGCCATCCATCTCGCGCGAGAACATCCGCGAAGCGGAAGAAATTTTCCTGCAGCATCTTCGCCGCGTCGGCCTGAAGCAGACTGAACAGCGCAACGCCATTCTGCGGACTTTCCTGGAAACCCGCGAACATCTTTCGACCGACGAATTGCATCGGCTGGTCAAGAAAACCGACCCGCGCATTGGCTTCACCACCGTCTACCGGACGCTGAAGCTTCTGGCGGGTTGCGGCCTGGCCAGTGAAGTCGCCTTTCACGACGGCATCGCGCGCTACGAACACCAGTACAACCGCCGCAGTCATCACCACATGGTGTGCACCGAGTGCGGCGCTTCGGTCGAATTTTTTTCGGAGAAAGTCGGAGAAATCGAACACGAGATTGGACGCAAACACCACTACGTCACCACCCGCCATACGTTCCAGATTTATGGCGTTTGCGAGCCCTGCCGCAAGAAGACGAATGGACGCCGAATTGTCTAGTCCGTCGAATAATCCGGGAAATATTTCCGGAAATAGCCCGGAGAATCGCCCCCAATCCGGCGCAGGCGTCGGCGAAGTGTCCGCATTGCGGGACGGCGATGCCGGCGAACGCCGCGTTCTGTCCGGGATGCGGATGGTCGATGGCGCCGCTTCCTCCGGCGGACCGGGCGGTTGCGGCTCTCGCCTATCTTACGTTCGTCGCGGGCGCGGTGATTTTGTTTCTTCCGGCATTTCGCAAGCAGCGCTTTGTCCGCTTTCATGCCTGGCAAAGCGTGTTGCTCTGGGGAGTGTTTTTCGTTTTGACCATAGCCGCGCTCTTGCTTTCGAATGTCGCGGCCGCCATGTTTTTTCTTCTATTCGGAATTCTGGCTTCGCTGGCCATGTTGTTCCTGTGGATCGTTCTGTCGCTCAAGGCATGGCAAGGCGAGCGCTTTGAATTGCCGTTGTTCGGCGAACTGGCCGCGCGCCTGAGGTAGAGCAGGTCTTAGGTGTTAGGTCTTAGGTCTTAGGAAAAGCAGAATCATTCCACTCCATCGTGGTTGCAGGTTTTCCTAAGACCTAAGACCTGAGACCTGACACCTTGTTTTACATTCTTCCGTCATCGTTGAAAATAGTCAGTTCCCTTGCAGCGCACTTTTATTCCAGGAGACCTCATTGAACCAGCTTCAGCGCGTTAAGATCAGCGCTCTCGGCACCTACGTTCCGCCCCGCCTTCTCACCAACGCCGATCTCGAAAAGATGGTCGATACCACCAATGAATGGATCATGGAGCGCGTCGGAATCCGCGAACGTCATCTCGTCGACAAGGGAGTTGGACCAGCGACCTGGCGGTCGCCGCCGTGAAGAACCTGCTGGAATCGCATCCCTTCGATTTGCAGACGCGATCTGATCGTGGTAGGCACGGTTACTCCGGACATGATGTTTCCCTCCACCGCCTGTCTGGTGCAGCATAAATTGGGCATCGCGAATACCTGGGGATTCGATGTTTCCGCGGGTTGTTCGGCATTTCTGTACGCCCTGAAAACGGGCGTGCAGTTCGTTGAGTCGGGGCAGTACAAGAAAGTGCTGGTGATTGGTGCCGACGTGATCTCGTCGATTATCGACTACACCGACCGCGCGATCTGCGTCATCTTTGGCGATGGAGCGGGCGCGGTTTTGCTGGAGCCGGCGGAGAATCAGGACGCTTTGGCGTAATCGACCTTTCGCACAGATCGATGGCATGGGCGGGCAGTCTCTCTACATGCCAGGTGGCGGAAGCCTGAACCCCTCGTCGCACGAAACCGTCGACAAGAAGATGCACTACGTCCATCAGGACGGCAAGAATGTTTTCAAGTATGCGGTAAGGAAGATGGCGGAGATGACGGAACCATACTGGCCAAAAACAATCTGACCGGCAACGATATCGATTGCTTCATCTCGCACCAGGCGAACCAGCGCATCATTACCGCGACTGCCGATCGGCTGAAGATGCCCCGAGAAGGTGATCATCAATATCGAGCACTACGGCAACACCACCGCGGGAACGATTCCGCTGGCCATGGAAACCGCGCGCCAGGAAGGCGATTGAAGAAGGGAATCTGGTGCTGCTGGCGGCGGTGGGCGCGGGATTCACGCTGGAGCCACGTTGCTGCGCTGGGCGTACTAGAGCAGTTCTCAGTTCCTGGTTCTTAGTTCTCAGAAAAACCCGGTTGACGATTCTCGATTCGAGGCGAATGCGATCATTGAGGAAGATCGAGCCGCGTCGACCTCATAAGTGCAGTTTTGAGAGTTGATAACTCAGAACTGAGAACGGCGAACTGAGAGCTATCGCGCCGCCATCGCTCCCACCAACGACTCGAAAATCTTGCAGCCATCGATGCCGCCGAGTTCGGGTTCGGCGGCGCGTTCGGGATGGGGCATCATGCCGAGCACGTTGCGCCCGGGGCTGCAGATGCCGGCTATATTTTCGAGCGAGCCGTTGGGATTCGCTTCCGGCGTGATTTCGCCTTGCGGGTTTGCGTAGCGGAACACGATGCGGTTGTCGCGCTTCAATTCGGCGAGTGTCGTCTCATCGCAAAAATAATTGCCTTCCATGTGCCCGATGGGGATGGTGAGCACTTCGCCCTGGCGGCAGGTGTTGGTAAACGGCGTCTCGTTGTTTTCCACTCTCACCTGCACTGGCTTGCAGACGTATTTCAAGCCGATGTTGCGCATCAGCGCTCCGGGCAGCAATCCCGACTCACACAATATCTGGAAGCCGTTACAAATGCCGAGCACCAACCCTCCCCCAGCCGCGAACTTGCGGACGGATTCCATCACTGGCGAGAACTTGGCAATTGCGCCGGTGCGCAGATAGTCGCCGTACGCGAAGCCTCCGGGCACAATCACCACATCGCAATTTTCGAGGTCGTGCGAGTCGTGCCACAGCAGCGTCGCCTCCTGCTTCGCCACCTGCTTAGCCGTCCAGAACGCATCGTGATCGCAGTTTGAACCGGGGAAAATAATGACGCCAAATTTCATCGAAACCCTCGCGTGGATTCTATGGTAATACAAGCAAGTTGTGCGCCGGCGATGTTTCAGAAGAAGCGGGTGATGCCTTCTTCGAGCATGGCCACTTTGTCTTTCACGCCGGCTTTCCGCGCCTCGCGTTCCAGTAACTGGAGAGGCTCTTCGAGGGGCTCGTGCGAGAGGCGGAACGTTCCGTAATGCATCGGTACCATCCAGCGGGCCTTCAGGTCGAGAAAGGCCTGGGTAGCGTCGGCGGGGCTGGTGTGGACGTTGCGGAACTGCGGCGGATTGTAGGCGCCGATGGGCAGCAGCGCGAGTTCGGGCGACAAGCGGCGTCCGATCTCGCGAAAGCCGGCGAAGTAGGCGGTGTCTCCGGCGTGGTAGACGGAGTGTTTGCCGCCGCGCAGCACGTATCCGCCATAGCCGCGGTGCGAATCTTTGATGACGCGCGCTCCCCAGTGGCGCGAGGGTACGTGCGTGATGTCGAGCGCGCCGTGGCGATAAGTGTTCCACCATTCGAGTTCGACGATTTTTCCGAAGCCGAGATCGTCGACGAGGTCGAACAAGTGATGCGGGACGACCAGCGTCGGCGCGGTCCCGGTTTGGCGGCGGGTTTGGCGCGCGATGGTGCGCAGCGACTGGCGATGCAGGTGATCGAAGTGCGCGTGCGTTACCAGCACCACATCCACGGCAGGCAGGTCGCGCAGGTTCAATCCCGGCTGGCGCAGACGCTTGAGAACGAAAAGCCAGCGCGCGAAGTTGGGATCGATGACGACGTTCTCTCCGCCGATTTGCAGAAAAAAGCTGGAGTGTCCGATGAAGGTGACGCCCAATTCGCCGTTCGAAACCAGTTGCGGTTTGTGAGTCTTGCCGGTGCGGGGTGTGACCGCGGAACGCCGCACCAGGCGCGTGAACTGACTGGCTCGCTTGCGCAGCGCGGAATTTTTCAATGACGACTTTAGCATTCGTTCGACCAGCTCGCTGAAGAACGCGGACTATTCACAGATTATCGGCTTTGTTTTCGTAACTCTCCAGTCTATTTTGATGCTCCTGTGAGGGGTATCGACGCAGGGGAGACCAATTTCTTCGGATCGCCTTTCGGGTTTTCCCGCGTCAAGAATTGTGTTTTCCTTGACTGCGACTTTGCCAGTAAACTCAAGTTTCGTATCAGGGTATGACTTTAGTGATACCGCAAGTCGTTCGAAAATCAAACGCCCGTTCAGGGGCTGAGTCGCGGGAGGAATCAACGCCGATGCGCGTCGCTTTTTTTGGCTTGGGAATTATGGGACGGTCGATGGCCGCGAACCTGGTCAAAGCCGGACACGAGGTCGCGGTATGGAATCGGACTGGCGGTAAGGACGTGGAAGGCGCGCGCAGCGCGGCTTCTCCCGCGGACGCGGCGGCGGGCGCGGAAGTGGTGTGGATGTGCGTCTCCGACACGAAGGCTGTCGAGGCCGTGCTCTTTGGCGTGGGCGGCCGGAGCCAGCGCTGGCCCCCGGCATGATTATTGCGGACTCGAGCACGATTTCTCCGTCCGCCACGCGGCGTTTTGCCGAGCGCGTGAAGGCGCGGGGCGTCGACTATGTGGACGCTCCGATGACCGGCTCGAAGATCGCCGCTGAAGCGGGCAGCCTGATTTTTATGGCGGGCGGAGACGACGCCGCGCTCGCCCGCTTGCAGCCGCTTTTTCAGGCGATGGGCAAGCAGGTGTTCCACATGGGCGAAACCAGCAAGGGACAGGCCACGAAGCTGGTCATGAATCTGCAGATTGCGCTTATTTATGAAGGCTTCGCCGAAGCGCTCACGCTGGCCGCCAAGCTGGGCGTGGACGTGGAAAAGCTGTTGCCGCTGGTGCAGGCTTCGATGGTGCGATCGGGAGTGGTGGACTATAAAGCTCCGTTCATTCTGAAGCGCGATTTTCACCTAATTTTCCGCTGCGGCTGATGCTGAAAGATATTCGCCTGGCGCTCGAAGCGGCCAAGGAATCGCGCGTGCGGTTGCCGGGACTCGAAGCGGTGGAAGAGGTCTACGACGTCGCGGCCGAGGAAGGGCAGGCGGATCTGGATTACGCGTCGACGCTGACTTTGCTGGAGAAATGGGCGGGTGTAGAAGTGAAGGCTGCGTCGAAGTAGACTAAGGCGGAACGTCTAAGTCGCTTTAGTCGCCGCCATCATACAAGTTTTCTGACTTCAGGCGTTCTTAAGGGCTATGGGCTGCGTGACGGCCCTGGCCCGCTCCAATGAGGACGCAATGCATGATCGTCTGGCCGCGTTCATATTCTTTCTGTGCGTTTTTTTGTCTTCGATCTTGTTCTCCTCGACGTTACTTCGCGCCGCCGATCTCCACGCCGCTGAAATCCGGGGCAAGGTCGTAAGCGTTGATGGGGGAGAACCACTGGCGAGGGTGCAGGTCGCGGTACTTGTCGAAGGGCAACGCGATCCCGTCGCCTCGGCCGTCACCACGAACGACGGCAGCTTCGTGATCGAAGGACTTGCTCCCGGCCCTTACACTCTGCGTCTCAATGCGGTGGGGTACCGGCTCATCACGGTTGCGTTCTCGCTCGCGGCTGACGAAGCGGCCAAGGAATTCGACATCACGCTGGTTCCTGACAACGTTCGCCGCACGGAAAAAGTCGAAGTGAAAAGCGACATTTTCCAGGGACCGGATTCGCCGGCGATCAACGAGATGAACCTGACCAGTACGGAGCTGCGCGAAACGTCGATGGTGCTGGCGGATGATCCTTTCCGCGCGATTCAGGCATTGCCAGGAGTTTCGGCGGCTGGCAACAACGATTTCTTCGCGCAGCTTTCGGTGATGGGCACTCCGTATGAAGATGTGAGCACCTACATTGACGGGATACTGATTGCCCAACCGTTTCACGGCATTTCCGATGTCGCGCAAGGCGCCACATTGAGCCTTTTGACCAGTGAGACCATTGGAGACGTCAAGTTGTTGCCAGCGGCCTATCCGGAGAAGTACGGGGATGCGGTTGGGGCCGCACTCGATATTCAGACGCGCGACGGCAGCCGCACCGCGCCGATCTTCCGAGTTTCGATCGGCCTCGCCGATACCGAGTTGCTCGGAGAAGGACAGCTTGGGCGCAAGCGGCGAGGTTCATGGCTGGCCTCGGCGCGGAAGAGTTATCTTGGCTATCTGTTGCGCAACCGGCTGAACGACACCTTCACCGATATTTCGTTCTACGACGCGGATCTGAAGCTACGCTACGATTTGACGCCCGCCCAGACGTTGACCTTTTACGGGTTGGGCGGGCACACACTGGCAGACTTGGTTCACCCTCCTAACCAACTGCAGGCTGGCGAGTTCAAGCGGGGAACGAACGATCTCATGTTGGGGCGTCTAGGGTGGCACTGGACGCTAAACCCGCATC
This sequence comes from uncultured Acidobacteriaceae bacterium, assembly GCA_963712295.1. Lineage (GTDB taxonomy): Bacteria > Acidobacteriota > Terriglobia > Terriglobales > Acidobacteriaceae > Acidiflorens. Next base: position 94,410 of record CAVQHM010000011.1, on the reverse strand, counting down.
TGCTCCTCGAAACCCGTTTCGCTTACCTGTCGGCTCCTCTCAAGGAGTGGGACTTGAACAATAACGTAATAAACGACTACCGCGACCGCGAATGGGTAGCAGGGAGCAATTTAGTTTGGGCCTGGCGCAAGGATCAGGTGCTGGAGAGCGGATGGACCACACGCTATGTAAACAGCGGTTTCGGGAATGCTTCGGGCAGCCCGACTGCGTCCTTCGTTTCTCTGAATTCAGGCTGGCGAAACGACGGATATGTGCAGCAGGCATCCAGTTTTTTCGGCAATCGTTTGCACCTCGTCGGGAGTGTGCGGGTCGACACGGCCAGTCAATTTGAGGTTCACCCCGTCTCGCCACAATTGTCTGCGTCGTTGCCGGTGAGCCATTCGACCACAATGCAGTTTGGAGTCGGGCGCTACAACCAGTTTCAGTTTCCCGCTTCTCCGTATATTTGGGTGTCAGGCGAGCAATGCGCGCCAAATGGAGAGTATTTGCAGACCGCGAACCATTTCAGCGCTGGCGTCGAGCACCGCATCGGGGAGGGTACGCGCATCCGAGCCACATTTTTCGACCGACAGAACCAGAGGCAGTTTGCCAGCGGCGGTTGTTTGCCGGAGTTTCCGCGGTTCGGCTTCCACAGCCTGGGGACGAACTATTCGCGTGGTGTGCAGTTCGTTCTGCAGAGCCGGAGCGCCAATCGTCTGTCTGGGTGGATCGGGTACACCTACACGCACGCGCGCGAGAACAGTTTCTTTGGCTACCAGGCTCAGTCCGGCGGTCCTTTCATTACCATTTTGAGCCCGGAATACCCCACTCTCGAGGATCAACTGCACACTCTGAATGCGTTTGCCAGCTATCGATTGAGCCCGTCGGTTCACCTCAGCGGGAAATTCCTTTACGGCTCCGGGTTTCCGATACCCAGCGGATATGTCGATATCACCAAGAATCCGCCGCGGTTCGTCGGCTGGGATGCGACTCGGCTGGGCGACTATCAGCGTCTGGATCTGCGTGTAGAAAAGGACTGGGCCTACGCGCGGTGGAAGCTGGCGCTGTATGGAGAGATGCTGAATCTAACAAATCATTACAACCCGCGATTCGTTGAGAACGGCGGAAGCAATACCATCATTACCGAACAGGGGATGCCGATCACGCCAACGGCGGGAGTGGCGTTTGAGTTTTGAAGACCGGTAATCAGGTGTAGCGAATTGGATTAGAGCTGTTCCGACCGCCGACGGCTGCCGAGCTTTGCTCGGCTTGGACAGCCGGGGGCGGCTGTCCCTACGCGGACGGGCGAGACGCCCGTCCCCCCACGACCCTTAACGTCTCGCTCTTCCTACTTCTTGGCGAACGCGCGGACGTAGTTCACCAGATTCCAGATTTCCTCATCTTTGGCGCGGTCGCCTTCGGGGGGCATGTCGCCCTTGCCATGGCGGATGGTGTGGAACAGGTCGCCGTCAGTGCGGTTTTTCAACGCGTCGGGATTGGTGAAGTCGGTGACGTTCTTGATGTCCGACGCCATGTCGCCCTTGCCGTCGCCTTTGTCGCCATGACACATCGCGCAGTCGATCACGTACACTTTCTTGCCCTTGTTGAGCGATTCCTGGGTCGGCTTGACCGGATTTACCCGGCCCGAATCATCGGGCGAGGCCTTGGCTTCGGGGGCGGGCGCTTTGGCGGGAGGCTGGTCCTTCTGCGCCCATAACACGAACACAAAAAAGAACAACGCGAGCGCGACAAGTAGAGCTGCCTTCAAGGTTTCTCTTCTTGCCTTCTTCTGCTCCCATTTCTTTTTCAACGCACACCTCCTGTTCGCAAACATTGATCGAACTGCTAAAGATACTCCACTAGGCGCGAACGTGCACGTGCACGAAAAGGATCGGACAGGGATCGGGTGATCCGGTGATCGGGCCATCGGGCCATCTAAGTTCAAAGGCTTTGACTTTCGATGACCCGATGACCCGATGGTCAGATGACGCGATCCTTTTTGGAACGGATTACGCCCGTAACCCCTTTAACCAGCGAGGATTACAGAAGTATTACACGACGCATGCCTCGACTCTTGCTATTGTTCTGACACAGACTTCAGCAGAACGGGTGTGGGGAGAAAAAACAATGAGTCAGACAGTGCGCGAGACCATGAGCGAAGCTATGGGCCAAGCCATGAGCGCCGCGGGAGAAGCCACCAGCCGCAAAGACCGGGCGAGCCGGGATGGATTCAACTGGGTTACGGCGATTGCCATGGGCCTGTTTCATGCGGGGGCAATTGCGGCCTTATTTTTCTTTACCTGGAAAGCATTCTTCGTCGCCTGTTTCTTGTGGTGGGTTTCGGGCAGCCTGGGAATCGGCATGAGCTATCACCGGCTGCTCACCCATCGTGGATACAAGACGCCAAAGTGGGTGGAGTACTTCCTGACCTGGTGCGCGACCCTGGCGCTCGAAGGCGGGCCGATATTCTGGGTGGCGACGCACCGCATTCATCATCAGTATTCGGATGAGTTGGGCGATCCGCACTCGCCCATCGACGGCAAGTGGTGGTCGCACATGGGATGGATCCTGATGGGCAAGTCGATGCATCATGACACCACCACCCTGGCGCGTTACGTCCCCGACCTGACCAAAGATAAAGTTCACGTCTGGCTGACCAAGTATCACTACACCGCAAACATTATCGTGGGCGTCATCTTGCTCGCGATTGGCGGATTGCCCTGGCTCTTGTGGGGGGTGTTTGCGCGGGTGGTGGTCGGACTGCATGCCACCTGGATGGTGAACTCGGTTACCCACATCTGGGGATCGCGGCGCTTTGCGACCAAAGATCTCTCGACCAACAATTTCCTAGTGGCCATCTTCACTTTTGGTGAAGGCTGGCACAACAATCATCATGCGCATCCGGTTTCGGCTCGTCATGGATTGCGGTGGTACGAAGTCGACATGAACTGGTACGGCATCTGGGCGCTCAAAAAACTCGGACTGGCGAGGCACGTGTATAAAGTCACGCTCGATAACCTGCCGCCGAAGCCGGCATTGATGGGGGATGTGAAGGCGGCAGCAGTACTGGCGGCGGCTGCGGGGAACGACTAGAAAAGCAGGTCTCAGGTCTTAGGTCTTAGGTCTCAGGAAAGGCTCTCGAATCGGCCGCGTTGGCCGCCGTCGAGAGCCTTTCCTGAGACCTAAGACCTAAGACCTGAGACCTAAGACCTAAGACCTAAGACCTAAGACCTGCTCTTCACCATCTGCTCTCACGCGATGGCCACGGGTCGCCGTTCCCACTCTGTCTCCGGCGGCACATCCCGTATCAAGGCTTCCAGCTTGTGCATGAGGTCGATGCTTCTCTGGTAGTACATTTCCGCCAAGTACTTCTCAATGACGAGTCCCATTTGCGGATTCGCTGCCACGATCCGCTCCAAGGGCGTTTTGCCGATGTTCATGATCGTGCAGTCGGTAAGACACTGGGCGGTCACCATATAGGTCTCTCCCAGCAGCACGCTCGCGCCAATCATCGTGCCCGAACTCGCCTGTTCCACGATCAGGTCCTGGCCGGTCTGCGAGGGCACGCGCAGCAAGACTTCCCCTTCCAGCAGGACGTAAGCACGCGATGCCGGCTGTCCCTTGCGGTAAACGATCGCTCCCGCCTTGAATTGCTCGGTGGTCGCGTAGTCACTGAGGAAATCGATCTCCTCCGGTTTGAGGTAGCTGAAGATGTGGTTTGATTTCAGAGTGGTAGTTGACATGATTTCTCCTTTTACGTTCATGAAAGTGAATCGTGCGTTTTAGGTTCTGACAAAGTGCTAAACTCTCCGGCGGCCGGCTGCAGTCCGGTTGCCGTCGCGCGGTTACGGCCGAATAACGGCGATCCGGTTTCGCGCAGTGTCGCGGCTACTCTGGCGGCCACGGCCGCGCCATCGATCATGCAGTTCCGGATCGGTTTCATCCCGGTAGCGCAGCCGGCAAGGAACACGCCGTCGCGCGTGGCATCGTGCGGATGGCGGAACCACTCCCGCGAAAGGAAGAACCCATCCGGCCCGCAGCTGATGCCGAGAATGCGCGCCAATTCGTTGGCGTTTTCGCAAGGCCGCATTCCGGTGGAGAGAGAGACCAGGTCGAACTCTCCCGAAAATGGGCGCGAGAGCAGGGTGTTTTCGGCGCGCACCGAGATCGACCCATCCGCCAGTTGCTTGCACTGGGAGACGCGTCCGCGAACGTATCGGACTCCTCGCTCCTGTGCCAGGGAATACATCTCCTCGAACCCGCGGTCGTAGGTGCGGACGTCCATGTAGAAGCAAACGACGACGGCGCGAGGATTCCGCTCCATGACGGTGCTGGCCTGCTTGGTGCTGTAGGAGCAGCAAATGCGTGAGCAAAAGGGCGCCCCGATCCGCCGGTTGCGCGAACCGACGCAGAACACTATCGCCAGCCTCTCCGCCGGCTTACCGTCGCGCCGCACGAGCCTGCCGCCGGTGGGGCCGCGCGCATTCAACATCCACTCCAATTCGGTAGCGGTCACGACGTTGGGATACTTGCCGTATCCGTACTCTTTCAGGCTGGTGGGATCGAAGGGTGTGAAGCCGGTGGCGACCACGATCGAACTGGCGTCGACCAAACTTCCATCGTTCAGTTGAATTCTGAAGTCGGGAAAATCCCCGTCGACGCGGTCGACCGTGGTATTCAGGCGAACTTCCGACAGCAGCGCCGCGCGCAGTTCCCGTTCCAGCGCATCGGTGAATTCCTTTCCATCGTTGAATCCATCGTTGTTGAAGAACGGAAAAGTCTTGGAGAGCAGCGGAACGCGCCCGCCCAGAGCCGGCGACTTTTCTACCAGCAAGGAAGGGACGCCGAGCGTACCGAGCACCAGCGCCACTTGCATGCCCGTAACTCCGCCTCCGACGATGCACACGGGTTTCGTCATATCGTTGTTTCGTTGTTCCAAGCGACCTCAACTTTCTCCTGGGTCAAACGTTCTTCGGTTAACCATTCCTTGGGTAACCATTCTTTGGACTTGTCGTAGGGAATCCCAATCTTGTCGAGCAGAGGTTCCACCGGCACGGTGTGAGACTGGATGCCCAACCACGTCGTACGGATCCCAGCCCAGCAACAAGCCCGCCAGTTCGCTGTAAGAGAGGGTTGGGACGTTGTAATCGACTCCAGTCAGCTGCAGGATGGCCCACTGCTCTTTGTCGAGGAAGAGGTTGCAACCGGGGCAATTGGTGAGGATCGCATCGGGCTTCCACGGCTCCATGCTCTCGAGCTTTTTCAGCACGCAGGCCATGGTGTAGCCGCGATTGGGCCGAATCGCGCACTGCCGGAACCCCATGCCACAGCAGTGGCGCCGTTCCGGGTAGTCCACGGTCTCGCCTCCCCAAGAGCGAATCGGTCCGGTAAGCACGTCACAGGACTCGGAGCCACCAATGGCCTTCTCCGGGAAAACCTTGGCATAGTGACATCCAACGTGATCCACGATGCGCAAAGCGTGTCCAGTCTTGTGATCGACCAACCGGTATCGCAGCTTCTCGGCCAGCGCCCCGCGATAGCGATAGAGGATGTCGCTGCCGTGCACCACATGCCGGGGAATCCGCAGCCGCCGGCCGCAGGCTTGCCGCAGCCAACGCGTCCACGCGCTCCTCCAATTCCGGTTCGCGCTCGTACATTTCCAGGCATTCGTTGTGAATCGCGTACGAAGTTACGCAAGCGGTGGTTATGTTCTCCAGGCCCATCTCCGCCGCTACGGACCACAGGCGCGCGGTTACCAGCAGCGTGCTCTCAATCGAAATCAGATCCCCGTGCGACGAAAAGCCGGTGCAGCAGGTGCATTGCGATTCCGGCGAATCTCCCGCCGCTCTCCAGTGCAGTCCCAGCAAATCGTAGATACGGCCGATCAGCGCTTCCGTCCCCGGGTTGACGGCGCCGAGAATGCAGCTCGGCGTCAGGAAGAAGTTATTCTCCGGAATTTCTTTGATCTTCTCCGGTGCCATCGTCGCGGTCGCCATCTCTGTTCTTCTTTGCCCTATCCTTCCCGGTGAACCCGGTTGTGATATTCCTCAATCGAGACGCCGCTTTTCTTCGCATCTTCGCTGGCGTGGTTCTCCAGCTGATTCCACAGCACCATGGTTCCACCGGAGACCAGGCATGAACGAAATTCCGTAAGCGTCTGGGGTGAGAGTTTGCGTCCGCCAAAATGCCCTGGCCGATCCGGGCTGGCGCCTAGCCGAATCATCTGACCCTCCGCCTCGGACTGATATCTTGCGTAGCGCGGGCCGAAATCCGGGTGGCCTTCAGGGGTGATATTCCGGAAGTACAGCGAGAAGCCGCGATTCCACAGGTTCCCGCCGCACAGATGCCTCATCGCATATTGCTGCCGCCCGCGAACGCTCGACAGGTGGTATCCCTTTAATTGCGCCAGGAAGCGCAGGGAAGAGACCAGTCCCATCAGGTTGTTCTCGCGGGGGCACTTCGGTATGCACGAACCGCACTGCCCGCAGTACCAGAGAACATCGGATTTCAAAAGTTCAATCAGGCGCTCTTCGTCTTCAGACAGAGCTGCATCGACAATCGTGCGGGGATTGTATTCGGCAAAGTAGTGCGCCGCCGGGCATTCGGAAGTGCACACGCCACAGGCGATGCAGGTCTCCAAGGCGTGCTTGGCAACCCGATGGTTCTTCAGCCACAATGTGCAGGGCTCGTTTCGGGCTCGGTCATACCATGCATGCATCTCGGCATCCGAGCTCTCCGCCTGCGCGCGGATTTCGCGCCGGTCTTTCTCTCGTTCCAACGCGCTTCCATAGAGACAGCCGATGTTCGGATATGACCCGCGGGCGCCGTCTTCCTGATCCCGCAGGGATTGATAGCCGGCCACCAGTTCGTCATCGGTGATGGTTTCAAGTTCTTCGGGCTTTTTCGAAAGCAGGGCGGCGAGAGGAACAATTTGAGTTGCCGAACCGTTGCCCTTCATGCTGCCACCCTCTCCGGCTCCAGGCCGGGCGCTGACTCCGCTGCCTGGTACTCCTCTGCCGTAAGCGCCACCGTTCGGTAGAACACATGCGCGAGTTTGGAATGCGCTGCACCCGCCAGCAAAACGAAAACGAAAACCAAATGCAAAAAGTAGGTCGGATAGGCGAGCGCCGCGATATTGGCGTAGCGAAAGACTTCGGCCAGCACGCCGGTCGTGCCCACCAGCAGAAGTTCTACGAGCAACGCCCAGTCAAACCATGAACTGGAGCCGCAATTCGAATTGGAGTTGGAGCCGCTCTTGCGCGATTCGCGCTGCCGCTGAACCCAGAAGTACAGACTCCCGCCGATCATCAGCGCGGCGGCAAGATTGCCTGCAATTTTGAGCGGGTGGAAAGCCGGAAGAGGATAGGGAGCGTGAACCGCGATGCGCACCGCCGCCACGCCCGCCAGCGCCAGCAGCGTCAGGAAGCCGTAAGACAGCGAGACATGCGCCCATCGGCTTAAGGGGAATTGCCGGCACTCGGAAAACTGTTGGTGGGTTGCGATCTGGCGAGCGACGGAGGTAACAGAGCGGAGGAGGCGGCCAACGCGGGCCATCCCGAGCGCTTCGCCAGTGAACGCCCTCCATGCGCGAGCGGCGCCGATCGCGGCAGCGATCATCACCACGCCCGCAACCGCGCCAAAAAACAAATTCACAATAAAATGCGGGAGCATGCTGGCATAACGTACCGGGCTGACCTGCGGCGAGAATGACCCGCCGGCCGCGATTACCGCCAGCAGCAGTGCGATCGCCGCCAGCAGCATGCTCAGAAAACCTCGCGGTTGATTTGCCCACCGGCCCCAGCCACGAGGCACGGAATAGCGCTCCACGGCGAGGCGGCGAATTGCCGCCATGATCCGCCCCGGTCCAGCTTTCGCCGGACAACCCGATGTACAGTCCGCACAATTGAAACAGAGCCAGACTGCCGGATCCACCAGCAGTTTGTCCACTTCGCCGAGCTGGAGAAGTGACATCTGGCGGCGGGGAAACAGCAGTCCGTCGGTTTCGGCAAGGTGGCAGTTCACGGTGCAGGCGCCGCACTGCAGGCAGGAGGTCAACGAATTGCCATCGGCGCAATACTGGGTGAGCAACGCTGCGGGGGCGCGTTGGCGAACGGGAAACAGCGACAAGGAAGAGTCCGGAAGCAATCGAATGGGCTTGGCGTGGAAGCGCCATCCAAAGTCAACGGCTCGGCGAGGGAGGCGAGCATTGTCTTCTTTTTTCGTCCGCTGGGAGGGGATCGCTAGGGGGCGTTTCGGTTCGGCGTATTCCAGAACTGCGGGTTCCGCGCTCATGAATACCTAGTAAGTCTATAAAGATAATTATGTATAGTGACATAATGGTGTATAGCAAACGCAGTGCCATCCGCAACTCGCGCCAGCTCACCTCCAGTCCCTTGAATGTTCAAGCACTTAGGAACCTGCGGGCAAACCGCCGACCTTTCGTGTGCGCAGTTCCTTTGCATAAGACTCCCACACTTTTGCTCAATCCCCGTCTCCGGCCCCCTACACCTGAGACCTGAGACCTGAGACCTGTCACCTGCCGCGCTACAATCTTGCTGTGCGGATCTCGAGCCGGCGCAAAGCGATCGCGTTCTTCCTGACCTTCGGCGTCTGCCTTGCCGCCGTGGCCTTTGCCGTGGGCAGCGGCTGGATCATCCTCAACTGGCGCGAAGGCATCCGAGTTTTTCTCGGCATCATCTTCTTCGGCGCCATCATCACCGGCCTCGTTCTGAACACGATCTTTCTGGTGCGCGAAATCCGGCGCAACGAGCAGCACGACAGCTTCATCAATGCCGTGACTCACGAACTCAAGACTCCGATTGCCTCCATCCGTCTCTATCTGGAAACGCTGCAGCAGCGGGAAGTGGACGAGAGTCAGCGCCGCGAGTTTTACCAATCGATGCTGGTCGACACCGAGCGCCTCATGGGTACGGTGGAACAGGTGCTGAAAGCCGGCGCCGCCAGCCATAAGAAAAACAAGGCCCAGCGCTTGCCGGTCGATTTCAATGCCCTTGTCCGTGAGTGCGTGGAACTGGCGCGCACGCGTCATCATCTGCCGCCTCAGGATCTCGACTACCGGGACAGTTTGCCCGAGCCCGGCAGCGCGCGTGTGTTGGGGGACCCCGACGAATTGCACACGGCCGTCACCAACCTGCTCGACAACGCCGTAAAGTACTCGCCTGGCGGCGTACACATCGCCGTGGAGTTGAAGATTCCTGATGAGCAGAAGGTCGTGCTCCGGGTGCGCGACCAGGGCGTCGGCATTCCGCAGAATGAGCTCAAGCGCGTTTTTAAACGTTTCTACCGCGTTCGCCAGCGCGGACGTCCGCGCATGAAGGGCACAGGACTCGGATTGTTCATCGTGCGCTCGATTGCGCGCAACCACGGCGGCCGGGTATTCGCCCAGAGCGAAGGGACAGGGAAGGGAACGACCGTGACCCTGGAATTGCCGCGGAAAGTGACGGAAGCATGAGCCGGGTGCTGGTGGTGGAAGATGAGGCGCATCTGGCGCAGGGTCTGCGCTTCAACCTGCAAGCCGAAGGGCACGCCGTGGAAGTTGCGGGGGACGGCGAGACGGCTCTGGAGAGGCTGGTTGAAAAGCGGGAACGCTTCGACGCGGTCGTGCTCGACGTGATGCTGCCCGGGAAGAGCGGATTCGATGTTGCGGCCTTGCTCCGCGAGAAGAAGAACTATGTGCCGATTCTGATGTTGACGGCTCGCGGGCGTCCCGAAGATGTGCTGCAAGGATTCGCTTCCGGGGCGGATGATTACCTCCCGAAGCCGTTCGAACTGGCGATTCTGATGGCGCGCCTGGAGAGCCTGTTGCGGCGCAGTGGGTGGATGAAAAGCGCTGGAATGAAGATGAAAGACGACCAGGCCAAAGACGCCCGTCCGGCTGGTCGTGGGACGACGGGGACGGCGCGCGTGGGCGAGCGGGAATCTGGCGGCGACAGCTTCAGTTTTTGCGGCAAGTCGATCGACTTCGCGGAACTGGAACTGCGCACGCTGGGAAATACGATCCATCTGACGGTGATGGAGGCGGAGTTGCTGCGCTATCTGGTGCGCTGCGAAGGCCGCGTGGTGTCGCGCAAAGCGATTTTGGAAGATGTGTGGGGATTGCGCGAAGATACCGATACCCGCGCCATCGATAATTTTGTGGTGCGGCTCAGGCGGTACATTGAAGAGGATCCATCGCAGCCCAAACACCTGCAGACGGTGCGCGGAGTGGGCTATCGGTTTGTGGCGCAACCGGAGTAGGGAACGCGCCGGCCGGCTTGCGTGGCCCACGGACAGCGGGAGCGGAAGAGAAGGCTCCCCGGACACTCAACGACAAGAACGGAGTTCGACATGGTTACGCGAATCTGGCATGGCGCAACCCCGGCAGCCAAGAGCGACGAATACCTGAACCTGATGCGGACGGTTGCCCTCCCGGATTACCGCGCGACTCCCGGCAACCAGGGCGCTTACGCGCTGCGCCGTATCGAGGGCAACACCGCACATTTCCTGATGGTCACGTTCTGGGAGTCCGAGGAGGCGATCCGCGCCTTCGCCGGCGACGACATTAGGGTGGCGAAATACTACGACTTCGACAAGGATTTCCTGCTTGAACTGGAGCCGTGTTCCACGCACTACGAGATGTACGACCGCTAAACCTACGCGCGGAATTTCGGGGTTCTGAGTGGAGTTGATCCCGTGACAACGTCGGCTCCCACGCCTATTTTCGTCGGTTATCATTCTAGTTGTGCACGGAAAGGAGTGAAACATGCGCTACTGGGTGACGACTGTTATTGTTCTGGTTCTGGTCGCTCCGTTCGATTTCGGACAGCAAGCAGCAAATCCGACGACCTCGAATCCCCCCTCGTCCACGATACCGTCTGGCGAGGCCAACTTCACGCCTGAGCAACTGCAAAAGTACTACCTCGTCTACACGAATCCCGACGTTCGTTATCTGAGAACGCTGTTTGACGAATACCTGCACGGGAAAACCGGAAAGGAAGACGAGTTTAGTCTGCTGAAGGGATGGGGTTCGGACTATTACCGTAGCAAGTTCGTGGTTCTCTCGCGGGACGGAAATACCTTTGGCGGCACGCTCATAACGATCATTTTTCAAGATCGACCAGACAAAATCTTTGTCGCGTGGGTGTACCCAGAGGGAAGCGCGCAAAAGCTGACCCTAAGAACGTTCGATCCCACTAAGTACACTGAACAAGACGTCAAACAGGTCGGGATTAGGTATAGGAAAGTGTTAGAAGATAAGAAGCACGCGATGTGATTGCTGAGGCCACCGTTTTTTGCGCGCGAATCGAGCGAGCGAACCGGGGCGATGACAGCCCCTGCGCTATTTCGTGGCGGGTTTCCTTGCGGTAACATTTGTTCGGGTTGCCGATATGGAGCGCGCGTTGATCTGGATCGGGGGCGAGGCCAAGGGCTGGGCCTGCTCCAAATGTCGCTGGAAATTCCCCGTCCCCACGCTGCTTACTGGAGAAGAGGCTAAGGGCGCTTACGACCGCCTGGCCGCTGCGAAGTTTCGCGAACACACGTGCGAGGCCGGAACCAGTTTTTTTGCCGCGGAACCGGAAACAAAACTGGACACCGCCGTTCCTTTCGTCGAGCGTGCCCGGATGTTCATAAAGCGAGGATATACACCGAAGGTTGCTGCCGACCTTGTACTTCATGAAATGGAATTCGAACACGCCAGCAATTCGACGATGATGGAGAAGGCCCGCGCGGATGCCGAGGATTTCCTTCAGAAAGTTCGCAAGGGCCTCATCTGAAGTGGGCCGGGTCCCGTGGGCGCGCGTCACGCGCTGGGGTGATGATGATCACAGCGCGCGGGTCGCGCGCCGAATACGCTGATCGCAGCATTCGACGCTCGTCGGATGCCTTCCGCCCGGCACGAATCCTTCGTGCCAGGAAAGGAGGCACGTTATGCTGCTGCTGTTCGGGTTGTTCCTCTTCCTGTTTGGAGCTTGTCTGATCCTGTTGCTGCCGGTGCTTTGGGGCGAACGGATCTTCCACACGTATCGCGAGGGGCGGACGGTGAATTGTCCGGAGACGCAGGCGCCGGTGTCGGTGCGGTTCAACGCCTTGCGGGCGGCGTGGAGCGGATTGGCTGGCCCGCCGAAACTGCGGCTGGCCGATTGCACGCGCTGGCCGGAGCGCGCCGATTGCGGACAGGAGTGCATTCCCGATGCGGTCGAGGCCAAGCCCGCGCCTTCCTTGAACCAGGTTTCGTTGAACCAGGTTTCGTGGCGAACGCGAAGAGTCGTGCATTTGCCCGTGCTGCTGGCGGGCGCGGCGGCGTGGGTGCTGGGCATGGCTTGGCACTCCCAATATCTGTTCCGGCCGCGATGGACCATGGCGCTCGGATTGAGTAAGTCGCAGACGCTGGCGTTGGCGCGGATGTTGGCGCCGCATCTGCTGAGTGTGGGTGCGTGCATATTGTTCGCCTACGGCGTCGCGGGATTGCTGCGGTGGCTGGGTTCGCGTACGTTGATCCACGGCGTCGAAGTGGCGGCCGCGCTTTGGCTGGCTATATTCGCGGCGATTTTCGCAGTAGCGGCGGCGGTGGCGTCGTCGCGCGTCGCGCCCGATCTGCTGTGGATTGAGGGAGGCTATACCTTGCTGGGAGCGCTGCTCATCGGCGCGATCGTGGGCGGGGCGCCACGTTGGGTGATTGTGGGGGACCCGCAAGAGCGTGGAATTAGAAGCCGGGGATGACCGCCCATGTGGTGACGGGGCTTTGCCCCGTCCCAGCGGAGTCTGTGTCATAGGGACGTGTCATCCCTCCGGGATTCGTGATCTACCCACTGCAGCCTTCCCAGCGCTTACGCGCTGGGCTAATAAATGCCGCCGCTTCGCGGCTGGTGCATCGCGCACTCCACTTTTTCGATCAGACTCAAGCTATGACACAGACTCCAGCGGGGCGGAGCCCCACCACCACACAAACACGGGTGAAATGCCCGTCGCTCCATCGTATGACGCAATTCAAGTCAAGGTTCTAGTGTTGTTTGGCCGACGAACTGGCGGCCAGTTCCCGGAAAAGGCCGAGTAACGCCGCTGCCGATTTCTGATCGGAGAGGTTTTCGAGCGCCACCGTGGCGGTGAAGTGCGGCGAGGCGGAGTTGAAGCGGACGCCCACGAAATCCTTGTCGCGCCACGAGGCCAGCGCATTGACCACCGGGCTGAGTTCTGCCGGCCAGTCTTCCTTAGTGGTAAGAATGACGGGGCCGGGGCGGTGGAGGATCCAGGGGCGCGTCGAGCTTTTCGCTCCGCTGTGGCCCGACCAGCGATGACGAATGACGTCGAGACGGAAGCCCGGGGGAAATCCCATGTCGGCCTCGAAGGTGAGCGTTTCCTCCTGCTGTTGCCAGCGGCTCAGGGCCCACAGCACCGGGAGCGGGCGGGGCAACAGGCGAATGGTGAGGCGGGCATCCTCAAACCAGCGCGAGGAAAGATGCAGAGTGGCCTTCAGCCGCGAGCTGCTGGCCTGCCATCGGAGATCTACGATGCGTCCTTTTCCCAGGCATGCCGCCTGCACCCACTGCAGCACGTCAGCGGCGCGGCGCCGGTTGTAACGGACAAACCAGCCATACCAGAAGAAGAAGAGGGCGAGCGCCACGGCCACGTCGATGAGAATGAAACGCCCCACAGAGCCTCTTGGCAGAAATCGTACTTCTAATTGGTGCGGCTGCGCAAGTGGTTGTACTCGTCCAGTAGATGGGTGACACTTTCATTCCTTCCGTTGAGATGAGTTCAGCCTGAGGAACTGGAGCGGGGTTAGATAGCCCAGGGCCTGATGAGGGCGGACGGTATTGTAGATCTTTTCCCAGTGGTGGAGTTCGCGGTTGAGTTTTTTCATCTCCAGCGAGCAGGCGGTAACGTGGTAAAACTCCTCGGTGTGGGTGCGGTTGGCGCGTTCGACGGCGCCGTTGAGTTTGGGAGAACGTGGCGGCAAGACGAACAGATGGAGGCCGCGCTGCTGGCAGGCCTGTTCGAACTCGGCGGCGAACTCGGAGCCGCCATCGACCTGCACCGCTCGAATGGGAAACGGCATGCGGTGTTGCAAGGTGTCGAGGAACTCGGTCGCGGTTTGGGCGGTGGCGCGGGTGTGTGCCTGCAGCACATCCCAGCGGGAAACCACATCGCGAGCAGTGAACTGTTTGAAGACCACGCCGGGAATGGGACGCACTTCCAAGGTGTCGACTTCGACCAGGTCGCCGGGCTCGGACACCGCGTATTCCCTGGGTTTGCGCACCGCGTAAGGGCGAGGCCGTAGGGCGCGTCGCGGGAAAAAGAGTTCTCAGTTCTCAGTTGTCAGTTCTCAGTAAAACCTGAGATCCAGCCGGTTCCGACTGAGAACTGAGAACTTGTTGCGAATGAGTGGGCGGCCTGCGCCCGGGATCTCGGGCGGAGATTATGAGACCCGACGCTCTTTCTCCCCGCCCTTCCGCCGCTCACCCGCTACAATGGCGGCGTGTCTTTTCGCATCCGGCAATTCCAGAAAGCCGATTTTGAAACGCTGTGGCGGATTGACCAGGCGTGCTTCGATCCGCAATTGGCATACTCGAAACCCGAAATGGCGTTCTATATACGCCGGCCAGGGTCGTTTACTCTGGTGGCCGAAGGCGGAGGCGGGGAGGGCAATGGCGGCGCCCCGGCCGCGGTTGCCGACTGCGGAATTCTGGGTTTCATCGTGGCGGAGACGCGTCGCGCGCGTGGACACATCATCACCATCGATGTGGTCGCCGGGGCGCGGCGATCGGGCGTCGGCTCGGCCTTGCTGCAAGCTGCGGAAGAGCAGTTGCTGCGAGCAGGCGCGGTCGCGGTGGCGCTGGAGACGCCGGTGAATAATGAACCCGCGATTCGTTTCTACAAACAGAAAGGGTATTTCGTGGAAAAGACGGTTGCGGGGTACTATTCGAACCAGCTGGACGCTTTGGTGATGACGAAGGAACTGGCGCGGCCTGTAGTGCGATGAGTTGCGCGCCGGCATTCCGCCGGGCCGCAAGAGAATTACGGTTCGCACGAGCTGCCGAAAGAATTAAGGTTCGTATCAGGGCATCGCTTTAGCGATGCCGAAAATTTCTCAAAATCAGACGCCCCTTTAGGGGCCGCGAGCCGCCCAAACCAATGAAGAGGAAAACGCCTTCATGAGAATTGCGATCCAGGGAGAACTCGGATCTTTCAGCCACGAAGCGGCTGAGGCGATGTTGCCGCGGGCAACGGTGGTGCCGTGTGCGCGGTCGCTGGAGGTCTTCGACCGAGTCACGCGAGGAACGGTGGACGGCGCGGTCATCCCCATCGAAAACTCGCTGGCCGGTTCGGTCGCCGAGCATTTCGACTTATTGCTGGGACGCGACGTGCACATCGTGCGCGAGTTTCGCCTGCGCATCGTGCACAATCTGATTGCGCCGCCCGGCGCGAAGCTTCGAGATGTGCGGCGCGTGTTCTCGCATCCCGTAGCGCTCGATCAGTGCCGCGATCTGTTCGCGAAATATCCGGCGCTGGAGCCAGTGCCCTTCTACGACACGGCGGGAAGCGTGAAACACGTGGTGGCGGAGGGCTTGCGCGACGCGGCGGGGATCGCCAGCCGGCGGGCCGCCGAAGTGTATGCGGGGAAGATTCTCAAGGCCGGAATCGAGGATGACAAGAAGAACTTTACGCGTTTCTTTCTGATTCGCCGGGGCAAGCCGCGGGCGGCGCGCGGGGCGGATAAGACTTCGCTGGCCTTCAGCGTGAAGAACATTCCGGGCGCGTTGTTCAAGGCGCTCAGCGTGTTCGCGCTGCGCGACATCAGCTTGAGCAAGATCGAGTCGCGGCCCATGCGCGGGCGTCCGTGGGAATACGTGTTTTTTGTGGACCTGCTGCGCGGCGACGATGAAGCCTCGCGCAATGCCCTGCGGCACCTGGGCGAGGTGGCGGAACTGGTGAAGGTGCTGGGAATTTATCCGGAAGCGTAAATCAGTACCCAGTACCCAGTACCTAGTACCCAGTACCCGGTGGCAAAAATGCAGGAGCCGATCGCGCCGACCCCAGCACTAGGTACCAGGTGCCGACTTAGGCAAAAGGGGTTTACTGGGTACTGTGTACTGGCTACTGGGTACTGGCTTTCGTCACAACCCCGTGTGAGGCACTGCACAGCGGGAACCGCGCCTTCGTTCTAGCCTGAATCTGGGCCGTTCTGGCCCGGAGCCTAGGAGGGCTTATATGCGTCGCATGTTTGCTGGGATTGTTATCGTGATGTGCATCTTCATACTGGGCGCGGTTGCTGCCGCCGAGAACAAGTTGGCGATTGCGGACACGTATCAGGTCAAGTTTTCCGAGGACGTGCGGGTGGCCGACACGCTGTTGCCAAAGGGGAACTATGAGATCCGTCATGTAATGGAGGGCGCGAACCACATCATGGTGTTCCGGCAGTTGGGGACGAAGAAGCCGGCGGAGGTGCGCGCGAAGTGCACGCTGGTTCCTCTGAGCGCGAAGGCCAGTGAGAGTCAGACGATCTACGTCTTGAATGCAGCCAACCAGCGAGTTCTGCAAGAGCTGGTGTTCAAAGGCGAGGATCAGAAGCACGTCTTTTAGCTGGAGGCAGGGAACGCTGCAGCGTTGATTTCGGCCGGGAGCGCGGCAGCGAGCACGTCCCTCGGAAGGACCAGACCCAGTGGGGGGCTGAAACCCTTTTGTGTCTTGCAAAAGGCGAAAAAAGGTCTATAGTTCAACAACCTAGCTCGTAGTCCGCATCTTTTTTCGAGTTTGGTTCATCCAAAGTTGAGTGCAAGTCACTCAAGGGAAAAGCATGAGCAATCTTAATTCTTCCGAGCACACGTCCTTCGAAACGACTGAGCGGTCGCTACCCATTTTGCCGGTGCGCGACACAGTCCTGTTCCCCCATGCGGTGCTGCCGCTGACGGTGGGGCGGGAAAGTTCGGTGCAACTGATCAACTCGCTGGGCGAGGACAAGACCATCGTGGTCGTGGCGCAGCGCGAGGCGCGCGTGGACTCGCCGCAGCCGTCCGATCTGTACGGCATCGGAACGCTGGCGGTGGTGCATAAAGTCGTGAAGATGCCCAACCAGAGCCTGTTCGTTTTTGCCGAGGGACTGGAGCGGGTACGCCTGGCCGATTTCGCGCAACTCTCGCCCTTCATGCGCGCGCAGGTGACCACCATTCCGGAGACGATTCCGCCCAAGGATTCCGAGATTGAAGCGCTGCAGCGCAATGTTCTGACCTTGTTCCAGCAGATCGTGGCCGGTTCGCCAACGCTCTCGGACGAGCTTTCGACGGTGGCGATGAACATCGAAGAGCCGGGACGGCTGGTGGACTTTATCGCCTCGTCGCTGCCGTCACTGTCAACCGCGGATAAGCAGGAGGCGCTGGAGACGACTGACGTCAGGGTGCGCCTGGAAAAGATCAATCACCACCTCGCCAAGGAACTGGAAGTCCAGCAACTGCGCAACAAGATCCAGTCGGAAGTGCAGGATCGTGTGCAACAGACGCAGCGCGAGTACTACTTGCGCGAGCAGATGAAGGCGATCCAAAAAGAACTGGGCGAGCAGGACGAAGGCCAGCGCGACACCGAAGACCTGAAGCAAAAAATCGAATCAGCGGGCATGCCCGATGATGTGAAGAAAGAAGCGCTCAAGGAACTGGGCCGGCTGGCGCGCATGTCGCCGATGGCGGCGGATTATTCGGTCACGCGGAACTATATTGAGTGGCTGGCGATCCTCCCCTGGGCGAAGACTTCGGGGGGAGAGATTGAAATCCCGAAGGCGAAAGAGATTCTCGACACCGACCACTACGACTTGCAGAAAGTGAAAGACCGCATCCTCGACTACCTTTCGGTGCGGCGGTTGAAGCCCAGCATGAAAGGCCCGATTCTGTGTTTCGTCGGGCCTCCAGGCGTGGGCAAAACTTCGCTCGGCAAATCCATCGCGCGCGCGCTGGGACGCAAGTTCACGCGCCTTTCGCTCGGCGGAGTGCACGACGAGGCCGAAATTCGTGGCCACCGGCGCACTTACATCGGCGCCTTGCCGGGACAGATCATTCAAGGCATTCGCCGCGCGGAGACCAAAGACCCGGTCTTCATGCTCGACGAAATCGACAAAGTCGGTCGCGACTTCCGCGGCGATCCTGCTTCGGCGTTGCTGGAAGCGCTCGATCCCGAGCAGAACGCAACCTTCCGCGACAACTATCTGGACGTGACCTTCGATCTTTCCAAAGTTTTGTTCATCACCACGGCGAACATGCTTGATCCCATCGCCGAGCCCTTGCGCGACCGCATGGAGATTATCGAATTGCAGGGCTACACCGAGGAAGAAAAAATTCACATTGCGTTCCAGTACCTGATCCCGCGCCAGATCGAGGAAAACGGAATCACGGCCGAGCAGATTGAATTTTCGGAAGAGATCGTTGGCCACATTATTCGTCACTACACGCGCGAGGCGGGAGTACGCAACCTGGAACGCACCATCGGCACCATCTGCCGTAAGCAGGCACGCCGCATCGCGGAAGGGAAGACCGAAAAGTTGGTGATCACCCAGGAGGTCGTGCAAGGGTTCCTGGGCGGCATCAAGATCCGCAGCGAAGGCGAAATTGCCGAGCGCACGAAACGCGCCGGCGTGGTCGTTGGTTTAGCGTGGACGCCTTCGGGCGGCGACGTGTTATTCGTCGAAGCCAACCAGATGAAAGGCAAAGGCGGGCTGACCATCACCGGCCAGATTCAAGACGTGATGCGCGAGTCGATGCAAGCGGGGTTGAGCTGGGTACGTTCGAACGCGAAGCAGTTGGGCATCGACGAAGAATTCTTCGCCAACCACGACATCCACATTCACGTGCCGGCGGGAGCGATCCCGAAGGACGGTCCTTCGGCGGGCGTCACTATCGTCACGGCGCTAGTTTCGTTGCTGTCGGGCAAGCAGGTGCGTCCGCTGACGGCAATGACGGGCGAAATCACGCTGAGCGGAAACGTGCTGCCGGTGGGCGGCATCAAGGAAAAAGTGCTGGCCGCGAAACGCGCCGGGGTGCGTGACGTGATCCTGCCCGCCGACAACAAAACCAACGTCGAGGAAGACCTGACGCCCGAGCAACTGCTGGGATTGACGACCCACTATGTGAAAACCATCGACGAGGTGCTGGAGTTCGCGCTGCCGAAGTCGGAGCACCAGCAACTCCAGGATGCCGAAGAGCGCGAGAAAGTGCTCAGCAACTAGAACCGATCTCCTGTAGAGACGCGGCTTGCCGCGTCTCCCGCCGCATCCAGGATGCCGCCAGCGGAGACGGGGCAAGCCCCGTCTCTACACAAGAGCAATGCTAGCCTCGGCGTGGCTGGCATTTTTTCTGCGCGTACTGACGTCGTCCTACTCCGCTACCCCCACCGCGTAAGGGTGGTCCGCCTGGGAGTAGTGGCACATCCGGAATCCGCTTGCCTTGAACTCCGCTTCGATCTCTTCTTTGGCGAAACAGTGGTGATAACCGCGGTTGGTCACGTGGTCGCCGGGTTCCAAGGGCTCCGCGCGCCGGCCTCGTAGAGATCGAATCCACTTCGCGAGCCGGAAGACTCTGCCCTCATCCGCCGACTCTCCCTCTCTGACCCAGAACGAGACGAGTATGGGGGCCTCGGGAGGTACCGAGGCGCGGAGCTTTCGAAGAAATGCGATGCGGCGTGCGCTCCCGGGGACTTGCATGTACGCTGTCCACCCAACGATGAGGCCGTCGTGCGGCGTCAATTCCCGTGGCACGTCATTCGGCGGACAGAGCGTGACGTTGGAGGAGACGCCGAGCTCCTGCAGGAGCCGTTGGCTGGCCTCGACGAGGCGTGGAGTGCAATCAAAGCCATCCGCCTGGAACCCAAGGCTGTGGAGGGCGATAAGTTCCCGGCCACCGCCGCAAGCGGCGACCAGAATTCTTGAGCCTGGCCGGAAGAAGCGGTCGATGGTCTCCCGCTCCCAGGGGAAAAGACCAGACTGGTTGTGTTCCCGGCCGCTGTACAGGCGACTCTGCTGAAAGCTTCGGATCGTTGTGGCGGTCAGATCTTCGGGGTCGAGACAGCCGAGCCAGAAGCCCTCGTGCAGTATGCCGAGCAGCCGCATCCATCGCTGGAGCCAGCGATCGAGCCATAAATACAACCGGACGCGCAAACGAGGTGCGGGTGGCGTCATAGTTTGCGTGAGCTTCGAACGGCCGGAGATGCACAGTGTACACCCGGCAGAAGGAGGCAAGCTGATGGTTGACACACCAGGCTTTACGCTCCTGACCGGGGCAATCAGCGTAAACGCGATATTTCGCCAACAAGAATCTAGATCGAGAATCGCCGCAACAACTCCTTTCAAATTGGACAAGCCTGACGATTCAGCGTAGGGTTAAGATTGAGTGAGCACTTTTCCTCCTCTTTCAGGTCCCCTGGACTAAGTCAGCTCATCTGAAGTAAGCCCCCCTTAGTTCCGACCACCCAGAAGGGTTCCCCCATGAGCAGTCTCAAGACTCAAAAACAACCGCAGCCCAAGATCGTCGTTGGCCCGAAAAGCTCTCCCGCCAAGGGAGCGAGGATGCCAGACTCCGTCCCCTCACAAGACAGGATTAGAGAACGGGCCTATGAGTTGTATGAAGGCCGTGGTCGTGAACCCGGCCAAGAAGAACAGGACTGGCTCCACGCCGAGCGCGAGATCCTCAACCGGTAGCGTTAGAGGGGCCACCTTGCCCCCCCACGCATGCATCGACTGGAGGTATAGGTATGGATTGTCCAATGTGTGACGAGCTGGAGCGAGCTTTTGAATCTAGACGCCGCAGCTACATCGCGGCCCGTTTCGCTGCGTATTATCGCGTCAGCACGGAGCTTGCGGCCTACAAGAACGTCGAGATGGAACGCGCCAAGAGCGACCTGAAAGAGCACCAGTCGGTATGCGTTTTCGCCGCATCGGGCCCAAGGGCCTCATGGCTCGACTCTACGCTCGGGCGGCATGCTCAAAGCATTTAGTTATCGAAGGCGCGTCACTCGTCTAACAGGCTGCGGAAAAGTCGCCCTCCATGCGGCAGCGGCCCTCAGCGGCTAAAGCCGTTGATGAAACACGCCAGTGATGCAGCGCTGAAGCGCTGCTCCACCCAAAATCAAGTGCAACCTCGAGTCTTTCCGCAGCCGGCTAAGGCAAACGCGCTTCCTTTGTGTTTCCCATTACTGGTTGGCGCGAAGGCTGTAGTGCGATGCGATCACTTGCCACCTGCCGTTGAGGTTCATCCAAACGTCGGTGAAACGATCGCGGTATTCGTAAGGTTTACCCTTCTCGGTGCCCTTCTCGTGGTATGCACCCGTGACCACCGCGGTATTGCCGTGCATCCGAACTTGCAGATCCGGCATTTCGGAAATCTCCACATGTACGGCGGAGTCTCCATTGTGCGCGATGTATCCAGGTTTGCTGTACGTGCTTCCATCCTCAACGGTGATGATGAAATCGTCCGCCAGCAGAGAATCCATGGCCGCGATATCCCCTCGCTTATAAACGTCATTCCATTTCTTCTCAAGGGCAAGAACTTTGGCCGCCGCGGGGTTGCGCTCATTTTGCGCAACCGCGAGATCCAAAGCCCAAACTGCAAGCGATACGAGGACGAGAAGCGAAACTCTGATTTTCATGCGCGGATCCTCCGGAATCTCCCTTCTTGAGCCAACGAGTGTACACCGACTTCGCCTGGCCGCCATCGGAGCCGCTGGCGATGCCTTAAAATTCGGTTTCTAAACGAACACGACGGTCTTATTCTGGTAGACCAGGATGCGGTTTTCCAGATGCCAGCGAACGGCGCGCGAGAGCACGACCTTCTCCAAGTCGCGACCCTTGCCCACCATGTCCTCGACCGTGTCGCGATGGGAAACGCGCACCACGTCTTGCTCGATGATCGGTCCTTCGTCCAGGGTGGCGGTGACGTAATGGCTGGTAGCCCCGATCAACTTCACGCCGCGTTCGAAGGCTTGATGATAGGGTTTCGCCCCAATGAAAGCAGGCAGAAAAGAATGGTGGATATTGATCATCCGCAACAGATACTGGGCGACGAAATGCGGTCCGAGAATTTGCATGTAGCGCGCGAGCACGACCAGGTCCACGTTCTGCCCGAGTAACTCCAGCATTTCGCGCTCGGACTCGCGCTTGTCTTTGGGGTGAGTCAGCAGATGGAAGGGGACGCGATAAAAGTCGGCCATCGGCTTGGCGGTCGGGTGATTGCTGATGATCATAACGATGTCGCACGCCAACTCGCCGGTGCTGTGCCGAAACAGCAGGTCAGCCAGACAGTGTTGATAGGCGGAAACCAGGATGGCGATCTTGGGGCGGTAGTCCGTCAACGCCAGGTGGTACTTGATGTGGAAAGGTTCGGCCAACGGCTTGAAGTAGCGATCGAAGTCCGAGACGGGAATATCGAACCCATCGAGGTCCCATTCCAGCCTCGACAGAAACAAGTCACGGCCACTGTCCAGATGATCGTCGCTGTGCAAGAGGCTCCCGTTGTGCGCCACCAGGAACTCGGAGATGGCCGCCACCACGCCTTTGCGGGCGAGCGGCATCGGTGTACTGAGAAGCAAGACGGCGGTGTTTTTCATTTTCGGCCCACGATACTGCGGCCCATGATACCCCACCGATTGGGGCTTGAAATACCTCCCGAGAGGGTGTTTGCACTCACGACCAGGTCAATGAGTGTGCCGCCCGCCCTCAATAAATTTCCGACCGCGCCGCACGCATCATCAGTTCTTCGATGGCCTGCTGCGGCGCCTTGCCGTTTTCGAGGATGGCGAACATCTGCTCGGTGATCGGCATCTCAACGCGCTTCTGGCGCGCCAAACCTACCGCCGCTTTGGTGGTGAAAACGCCCTCCGCGACGGCCCCACGCATGCCGCCAATGATGTCAGGCAGTTTACGGCCCTTGCCCAGTTCCACGCCGACGCTGCGGTTGCGCGAGAGATCTCCAGTGCAGGTGAGAACCAGGTCGCCCAGTCCGGCGAGTCCAGCCATGGTATCGAGGCGGCCACCGCAAGCTACGACCAGGCGCGCCACTTCGGCGAGCCCCCGCGTGATCAGCGCCGCGACCGAGTTATGGCCAAGGCCCAGACCATCGCAGACGCCGGCGGCGATGGCGATGATGTTCTTGAGCGCGCCGCCTAACTCCACTCCGATCACGTCGTCGTTGGTGTAAACGCGAAAGCGGGAATCGTTGAACGCCTGCTGCACCGCGCGCGTCACTTCTCCGTCGACCGACGCCACGGTTACCGCGGTCGGATCGCCGCGCGCCACCTCCTTGGCAAATGACGGCCCGCTCAGCGCCGCCACGCGGGCAGTGAACTTGCGGCTGCGCAAGACATCGCTAATCACTTCCGTCATGCGCAGCAGAGTCCCGGCTTCGAGTCCTTTGGTGCAACTGACGAAAAGCATCTCCGGGCGGAGCGCCGGCACCATCCGTTCGAACAGAGCTCGACAATGCTGCGACGGCATCACGCTGACGACAATCTGCGCCGCGTCGAGGGCGGTGTTCAGGTCGCCGGTCGCCGCTATCGATTCGGGCAGCTTAAAGCCAGGCAGGAAGCGCTCGTTGACCCGGCTGCTTGCGATGCTCTCGCAAACTTCGGGTTCGTTGGCCCAGAGCCGGATCTCGTGCCGCAAATCGCGCGTCCCTCTGCGTCCGAGGACGATTGCCAGTCCTGTGCCCCAGGCGCCTGCTCCGATGATGGCAATGCGGCTCATCCGCGGGTTGCTCCTAGAGTTCCGGACTTCGTTCCGGACTTTGTTTCTGCCTTTTTGCCCAACTTTGCTTCCGTTCCGGCGGCGAGACGGCCGATGTTTCGGCGGTGTTTCCAGATCACAAGTGCCGAAACCATGGCGATCAAAACAACTTGCCGCGAGTCCGCGTATTCGTGGAGCCCCCACGCCAGCACCGGAAAGGCTGCTGCCACCGCGACCGACCCAAGCGAGACGTAGCGGAACGCTGCCACCAGGATCAAAAACACCACCACCATGCACAAAATAGATTTCGGGGTGAGCAGAATAAACGCTCCGAAGGTGGTAGCGACGCCCTTGCCGCCGCCGAACTTGAGCCAGACCGGGAACAAATGGCCAAGTACGGCAAAGCACGCCGCCGTGGTCATGATGAGCGCTTGATGCGGTCCGCTGAACAGTTCCCGCGCCACCAGAACCGCCGCCAGACCTTTGGCGGCATCCAGCAGCAGAGTTGCAGCTCCAAGCCCGGGCGACGTGCGGGCCACGTTCGTAGCGCCGATATTGCCACTGCCGGTCGCGCGTACGTCCTCGCCCTTGAGAATCCGCACCAGCAGATAACCAAAAGGGATGGATCCCAGCACGTAGCCGACGGCGGCGGCGATGAGGTACGCGTATGTGTTCATCTGGTCAATCAGCAGAATGCAGTCGATTGTAGCGCCCTCGGGACAGCCGGCAAGATGCCGGCGCTACACTCACGTCTTCAGCGGAAACCGTTGCAGCTTCGTGTACTTCGATCCCTTCGGTGAAAGCTGGCTCTGGTAAAGAATAAACTCGTGTGCCGTCATTGTCCCGAAATCAAGCTCGCCCATCGCGGCCAGCCGCTTTTCGAGTACGGCAAACGTTGCGTTCGGCGCGTCGCCTCTGCGCCATTTCGGCGAACCCGAACTTCTCCCGGCGCCGGCGCGCGCCAGAGTCAGATGTGGACTGTAAGGCCGGTCCTCGCGCGGAATGCCGAGTTCGGCGGTAGCCACGTCGATGCTCCCAGCCAGTTCGGCGAGTTGCGGTCCGGCGTGAATCCCGATCCAGAATACGCGCGCAGCCTTCGCCGTAGGGAAGAATCCATAGCCGCCGGAGCGAATTTCGAACTCGCCGCCCTTGACCCGCCGCAAACGTTCGGCAATGGCCTCCACCCGCTCCGGCGTTTGTTCTCCGATGAACTTCAACGTGATATGCAACGACTCCGGATGCACCCAGCGCGCATCGGCCGCAAAGCCCTGCACGCCTTCGAGGAAGCGCGAGATTCGCCCGCGGACTTCAGGGTCCAGATCGATGCCGATGAATATTCGCATCTGTTAGGTAACGACCTTACAACAGCGCTCTGCGGATCATCTCCAGCGCCTGCTGCGTTGAGAATTGGCGGATGCGGTTGCGATCGCCGGGGAAATTACGCTCGACCACCTGCGTGCCCTCCTCGCCTGCAAGCGCAATGTAGACCAGACCCACCGGCTTCTGCTCGGTTCCACCACTCGGGCCGGCGACGCCGGTAATTCCGATGCCGTAGCTCGCCACGCAACGCTTCCGGATGCCTTCCGCCATCGCCGCCGCCACTTCGCGGCTCACCGCTCCGTGCCGGTCAATCATCGCCTTGGGAACATTCGCAAACTGTGTTTTCAGCGCGTTCGAGTACACGACTGCGCCGCCAAGAAAATAACGCGAGCTGCCGCTGAGCGAAGTGATGCGTTCGGCCAGCAAGCCGCCGGTGCAGGATTCGGCCACGGCCAGCGTCATGCCGCGCATCTGCAGCAGGTAGCTGACAATCTGCTCGATGGTTTCCCCTTTGCGCGAGAAGATGGCGTCGCCGAGTTCGTCTTCAATCTTTTCGGCGAGCTCCGCGACGCGCGCTTCGGCCTCCGCCTGCGAATCCTTGCGGCAGCGCAGTTGCAACTGAATCTCGCCTGCGCCCGCCAGGATCGTCGTCTGCACGTCGGTATAAGTTTTGTAGATCGGCGCGACCCGCGCATCCACTTGCGATTCCGGCATCATCGCCATTTTGAGAGTGCGAGTGGCGATGTGCTGAGGCGGAATTCGGGCGCGCAGCCGCGGAATGCATTCCGCCTCAAACAGCGCCTTCAGTTCGTGCGGAGGCCCGGGGAGCAGCATCAGCAGGCGCTCCTGCCCGTCGTACTTTCCGGCGATCCACTGGCCGGGCGCGGTGCCGACTGGATTCGGCATCACCGTGGCGCTGGTCAGGATGTCGGCCTGCTTGGCATTGTTGGCCGACATTTTCATGCCGCGCTTGGCGAACCGCTCCTCAAGCTTCGCGAGGACTGCCGGATCGCGTTGCACCTTCAACCCCAGCCCGTCGGCCACCGCTTCGCGCGTCAGATCGTCTTCGGTGGGGCCGAGCCCGCCACTAAAGATGATGATGTCCGAACGCCGCATGGCGAGTTTGGCGGCCGCAGTCAGTCCTTCGGCGTCGTCGCCCACAATGCACTTGAAGCGCACTTCAACGCCCAGGTCATTCAATTTTTCGGTGAGGTAGAGCGAGTTGGTGTCCTGGCGATGGGGAGTGAGCAGCTCAGACCCGACGGCGATGATCTCGGCGTTCACGGGTATGAGTGTAAATGATGAAGGTGGAGGAGATGTGTCGCCTTTAAGGTTGTCATCCTGAGCGAAGCGAAGGACCTGTTTTCTTGCAGGTGCAAGAGACAGCAGGTCCTTCGCTTCGCTCAGGATGACACTGGATTCCGTTTTTAAGGCAGGCTGGCGTGAATGCCGAGAGCTTCGGCGACCTTGCGGAGTTGCTTATCTCTTGTCCACAAAAGCGTGGGCGGATTGATAAGAACCGAAGCAATCAGGTGTGCGTCGGTCAGACCGATGCCGAGGCCGTACAAACGACGGGCCTCAATCAAGGTTCGAATTTCGCTCAACTGCGCCACTCGCACGTGCGGTAATAAGTCCAGCAGGGCAAGCGTCTTGGTGCGCTCTTTCAGGGATCCAAGGGCCAGTTCCGCAATGATGAAGGGATGGATCACAATTTGCCCCCGGCTCAGCCGCTTGCGCAGTTCTTGGTCGCCCGAACGGAAGTGTCGATCCAAACCGAGGTATCGGCGAGAATCAATTCGCCGCCGCCCTGCGCCGCGGAATATTCTTCAATCCCGGCATGGCGCCTCCCAGGGACGCCAACCTGCGAGCGCTTTCCCGTTCGATCAGGGCTTTGAGGGCTTCACGAATCAGCGCCGTCTTTTCCGCAACCCCGGTAAACTCCTGCGCGATTCGTACCAGGTCATCATCCAGCGCGATGGTTGTTCTCATGGGAATTCCTAGGCACGAATTATAGCATCAAATGATGCCCAATGTATATGACGTAGGGACAGCCGCCCTCGGCGGTCCAGGCGAGCGAAACTCGCCCACTTCGCGCTGCTCAAGACCGTGGCGAGACGTCACCTCAACGGACAGCCGAGGGCGGCTGTCCCTACGTATTCGCTGGTTGCTGCTGCGTCATGCAGTGCAGCGCGCCAAATCCCCAGATCAGATCGCCGCAATAGATAGGCACAATTTCGCGTGCCGGAAACAGTTCCGCAAACGTGTTGAGCGCAATGCGATCATTGGGATCGTTGAAGACCGGCGCCAGCACCGCGCCATTCGCGATATAAAAATTGGCGTAGCTGGCGGGCAACCGCCGTCCCTCGAACACCACCGGATGCGGCATGGGAATCTCGACGATCTCAAGTTTCTCTCCATCGGCGGTGCGAGCGTTCCGCAGGCGGCCCAGGTTCGCATACAGCGGCGCGTAGTTCTCGCTCTGCTCATTCGGCTCGACCATCGTGACCACGGTATTCGGAGCGACGAAGCGGGTGATGTCATCGACGTGGCCGTGCGTGTCGTCGCCCACGATGCCGCTTTCGAGCCAGATCACGGACGGCGCGCCAAAATAGTCGGCGAACAATTGTTCATAGGCCGCGCGGTCCATGGGCGGGTTGCGCTGCTGGGTGGTCGAGAGCAAGCATTCTTCGGTAGTGATCACAGTGCCGCAGCCGTTGACGTCAATCGCTCCACCCTCCAGAACGACGCGGTGGTCTTCATGGAAAGGATCCACGAAAACCGGCCGTACCACGCGCGCGCCGGCGGCCTTGGCCATGCGCGCGCCAAGCTTTTCATCGAGCTTGTAATTCGAATACTTCGCCCAGCCGTTGAACTGAAAGTGCAGCGCAAGCAGTCCGGAATCGGCGTGATCGGCGGGCGGTGTCAGGAAGATGCAGCCGGAATCGCGGGTCCATACCCGGTCCGTGCGCCAGCGGTGAAAGCAAACGTTGTCGGAGAGCGCGTCGGCCTGCTCCAGCACGGCCCGGGCTTTCTTCTCGGCCCGCTCGCTGTTGACGATCAGGTCCACCCGTTCATGCCGCGCCAGGTTGCGGACGATCTCCGCATACACCCACGGAATCGGCTCGAACTTGCCCGGCCAATCGCCCTTGAGATGCGGCCAGGCGAGCCACGTGGACTCGTGCCGTTCCCATTCGGCGGGCATACGGTAGCCCTTGGCGGCAGGAAGTCTTGACTTTGAAGTGGAGGACCGAGGAGTCATTTTTGTGTTGCTCCGCCGATGGAATGTGGCCGCACAGGGTGGGAATAGTAGGGGTCCTTCGACTCCGCAGAAACTTCACTTCGTGAAGTTTCTGCGCAGCTCAGGATGACACCTATGACAAACAGCAAGAGTCTCATTTGTCGTCCGTCATTTTTCGTCCAACATTCGGCTGGTGATGGCAGCGTAGCTGTCGATGCGGCGGTCGCGCAGAAAAGGCCAGTTGCGCCGAACGTCTTCCAGGTGACGCAAGTCCACTTCGCCGAGCAAAATTTCTTCCTTGTCGTGCGAAGCTTCCGCGAGCACGCGCCCGAAGGGATCGCAGAAAAATGATCCCCCCCAGAATTCGAGGCCTTTGCCCGGCGCGGAATTGCCGCGAATGTTGCCGGTCTCGAATCCGACGCGATTCACCACGCCGACATAAACTCCGTTCGCAATCGCGTGCGCCCGCTGGATGGTGCGCCAGGCATCATGTTGCGCTTCGCCGAATTCGGCCTTCTCGGCGGGATGCCATCCAATCGCCGTGGGATAAAACAGAATGCTCGCTCCCTGTAATGCCGTGAGCCGCGCGCCTTCCGGATACCACTGGTCCCAGCAGACGAGCGTGCCGAGTTTTCCGGCGGAGGTATCGAAAGCCTTGAAGCCGAGATCTCCGGGCGTGAAATAAAACTTTTCGTAGTAGAGCGGATCGTCGGGAATGTGCATCTTGCGATAGATGCCGCCGAGCGCGCCGTCCGAATCGAAAATCGCAGCCGTGTTGTGATAGAGGCCAGGAGCGCGCTTTTCGAACAGCGATGCGATCAGCACGACTTTATTCTTCCGAGCCGCAGCGGCGAGCTTCTCCGTGGTGACTCCGGGGATCGGCTCCGCGAGATCGAACAAGGCGGCGTCTTCGCGCTGGCAGAAATACTGCGTCTGGAAGAGCTCGGGCAGGCAGACTACGTCCGCGCCCTTGCGTGCCGCTTCTGCAACGCGGTCAAGCGCTTTGGCCAGATTGTCGGCCGGCTCGGGGCCGCACGACATCTGGATCAGGGCGACGGTGAATTTTTCTCGCACTCTTCTCCAACCTGGGGAGACGCGGCAAGCCGCGTCTCTAGGGATGTGTAATCGCGCTCTAGAATACCAAAGTGCTCGACGCGGAGCGAAAGCAGTTCGCCGCGATTCTCTCACTTCTAGTAAATTGTTTCTTCGGTCAGAATCATTCTTTTTATCGGAGGCTCTTCCTTGAAGCACAAAAGTGTCGCGAAGCACGGTCATCATCACGAAGGCGCGGGCATCGACCGCAAGCTGCACGATCCGGTCGCCGACCGTCTGATTCCGCTCGAACCGCTCGATCCCGGCAAGATTCAATCGATTGACGACCTGGTGCGCGCCATGTCCAGGACGGCGTTTACCGGCCGCCAGCTCGGCGAAGCCGCCGACGTGCTCGAGGCCATGGCACGTGACCAGGACTGCTTTGTCGTCATGACCCTCGCCGGCGCGATGACCGTGGCCAAGCAGGGACTGGTGATTGCCGAATTGATTGATCGCGGCATCGTGAACGCGATCGTCTCGACCGGCGCGCTGATGGCGCATGGCCTGGTGGAAGCGACCGGCCGCGCTCATTTTCGCCACAATCCCGACCTCAGTGACGAGGAACTTTACGAAGCCGGATACAACCGCGTCTATGACACGCTCGAACCCGAGCAGAATCTCGACGACGTGGAGCGCGTGATGGCCGCGGTGTTCGGCGGCTGGGACGCGGACGAAGTGATGTGCTCGTATAAGCTGAACCGCGCGATTGGAGCGCATCTAGCCAAGCATGCCAAAGGACAGCGCGGCATTCTGAAGTCCGCCTACGAGAAGAGTGTTCCGGTATTTGTTCCTGCATTCTCCGATTCCGAACTCGGCCTCGATTTCGCGTTGACCAACCGCGAACGCGACAAGGAAGGGAAGGCGCGCTTCCGCTTCGATCCGTTCCAAGATCTGGAGCACTTCGCCGCGACCCTGCTCAGCCAGAAGCGCCTGGGAATCTTCACCATCGGCGGAGGCGTTCCGCGCAACTGGTCGCAGCAGTTCGGGCCGTTTATCGAATTGCGCCATCGCCGGGGCGGAGAAGACCTGCCGCTGAAACGCTATCACTACGGACTGCGTATCTGTCCAGAGCCGGTCTACTGGGGCGGGCTTTCGGGCAGTCCCTACAGCGAGGCGGTGTCGTGGGGCAAGTTCGTGCCTCCGGCCGAAGGTGGGAAGTTTGGAGAAGTTTTCGTTGATGCCACGGTCGGTCTGCCGCTGATCGTGGCCGCCGTGCTGGAGCGGCTGAAGAAGAAGCCAGCCGCGAAAAAGACGATTAAGCAGATCGCGAAGTAGAGACGCGGTCCCAGGCGCGAGAAGTTTGTGGTTATACCGGTTGACAGCGCGGGCCGTCGAAATTAGGGTGAGGGCAGGTTCCACACGACCGTAAGGAGAATCGGTGCCCATGACCGGAATTCAGTTCATCACCGACGAAGCGGGTCGCAGGACGGCGGCCGTAATCGACCTCAAGAAGCACAGGGCGCTCTGGGAGGACATCGAAGATGTGCTGATGTCCCGGTCGCGGCGGCACGAAAAGCGCATTCCGCTCGCTAAGGTGAAGGCCGACCTCATCAAGGGCGGAAAGCTCCGTGGCTAGCTACGACGTCGTCTTGACGTCAAGCGCGGAGAAGGAGCTCAAGAAACTGTCCGGTCAATTGATCGCGCGCATCGTTCCGCGTTTGGAAGATCTCGCCTCCAATGCCCGCCCGCCGGGCTGCAAGAAGCTGCAAGGTGGGGACCGCGAGTGGCGCATCCGCGTAGGCGACTACCGAGTGGTGTACACCATCGACAACGCAAAATTGCTGGTGGAGGTGACCCGCATCCGTCACCGAAGCGAGGTATACCAACGATGACTGCAGCAAAACACGGGTAATCCTTCCAGCACAATCAGTCGAAGATGAGCACGGCCGAGGCGATCACTGTGGTCCACAGGCCGCGTTTATCTCCTACCGCCGACTGCGTCACGTTGGCCGTCCTGACGATCTTGTTCGAGATGCGATAGATCTCTTTCTTCTCGTCCCAGGATCGGTCCGAATCAAACTCCACGTTCAGAGTCGTGGCCAGCATTTCGGCGGCGAGTTCTTCGGCATAATCTCCGGCAGCGTCTTCGGTTTCACCGAACGAGTGGTGCTCGCTCAGATATCCATAGGTATTGCGATCGGCAGGAATGGCGACGCCAATCGAAGAAGCCAGCAGGCGGTGCGGCTCATGGGTCGAGTTTTCGGCAACCACGGCAAATACGACTTCTCCGGGCGACAGATAGGTGAGTCCCTGCGCGCGTGGGATTAGTTTGCAGTTGGGCGGAAAGATGGAAGAGACGCGCACCAGGTTTTGCGCCGCGATGCCCGCGTCGCGCAAGGCGAGTTCGAATGAGGTGAGGCGCTCCCGGTGTTTCCCCACGCCTTTGGTGAAGAAGATCTTCTTGGGGACCATGTCCTTGCCCAATTCATTTGCCTCCAGGAAATTTTGGATTAAGGGGCAAATCTAACACAGCGATTCGTGAAGATTGTATGAAAAAAACAAGGCTGGACAGATTTATCCCTCAACCGCTCTCTGGACGGCTACGCGCGCAGATTTCGAGAAGACGCCGCGAGCACCAGACGGCAGCCGCTTCAGCCGGGAAGAGTCCCGCTCGCCGCAGCACTCAAGCCGCGTACGTGTGGGCTTTGCCCGCCGCCAACGGGATGATTGCCGGTTTCACCAAGTCGCGGAAATCGGCAAACTTCATGCGCACCAGTTCCCGGTGCGAACCCGCGTTGAAGGCGATTTCCTTGTCCTCGGCCAGACTCTGGTCCGCGAAAACATCCATGCCGTAGAGATTGCCGAAGGGTGGCATGGACCCGGTTTCGCAGTCGGGGAAACGGTCGCGAAATTCGTGCTCGCTGGCCAGTTCCACCGAGTCTACCCCGAGATATTTTTTCAGCCGGTACAAATCGACGCGGAGCGAAGCCGGCACCACCGCCATGGCGAGGCGTCCATCCACCATGACCATGACGGTCTTCGCCAGCTCTTTTCCGGGTGTGTGGGTGAGAGCGGCAATCCCCTGGGCTGTGTAAGCCACCGAGTGCGAGATCACCAGGTATTGAATGCGGTTACGATCCAGGAATTCCCGAAGCATGGAAAGAGGCACAGACACCTCCCGTCCGAACCGCTAGCGGGAACGCTTCTGAAGGACTGCCGAAGCAAGCTTCGCGGGTCGGCGCCGGCTCCATTATGCGCTCCTTCGAGGCGGGGAGGTAGTGAAATTTCGAAGCAGACCGAAGGCCAGCAAAAACCGGTAAAACAACGCGGCGCAGAAACTGGGGGAAGCTAGGGAGGGATGTTCACTTTTTGCCGCGAAACGCCGCAAACGGCCCTTGGGGGAAGAGCGGGTCTTATCCTGCGACCGTCACGCGGCTTCTTTCGTGGCGTGCTTCGTAACCATGGAGTGCGCGAATTCTTTCGACCGCGATCCGACGATCCTCATTTCATGCCAGTCGTAGCGAAATTCCTTGCCGCAGTCCAGGCAGGCCACATAAGTGCCCGTCCGCTGAGCCTGGGGAGTGCGGCGCGAACCGGCGCGTACCGTGATGGGAAAACTGTACCGAGCGTGCCGGCAACCGAACATGGCGTCCATCAATTTCGAAATCATCGGGTGACCTCCACAGAGCCCACACAACTAAAGAGCGACAAAACCCGCTCGTCCCCTTCGCCTCAACATCCAGAACGAGCTTTAAGTACTTAGATTCCTTTTGTCCGGAAAAGGTTCTGACAACGAGTAGCTCCGCAGGTACTTCCCCATAGATGCGCCGGAATCAAGCACTTGCGGATATTCACAAGCGCCGGAATGGCCACCAAACTTAGCCCAGCACTTCAGGGAAAGAGTGGAAGGAAAAACTCAAGTACCGGAGGGACCGCCGAACTCTTGCGCTCATTCTTCGGCCGAATGCCTAAGCGTAATACCTAATGGGAATCGTTCAACGGCTGGGCGGCTCGGATTTCTTGTTTTTGTGCGCCGAGCACTTACTCATGATGGCCGACCGGAGCCGCGTGCGCAGGTCCTCGGGCAACTCGTAGAGCTCCGAGTCGCGATAGATTTCGATGGTCTTGCGAGTGGTATCGCAGACGACGTAGCAGTTATGGCACCACGCCAGATGGTCGTCGAGTTCGGACTTGGTCCGGGCGTCGAGCACGCCATCGAGATAGTTGGTCAGCTCGTCAAGAAACTCAGAACACTTCACTGGTCGCCATCTCCACTCGCCCGTTTCTGAAAGTAGCGGCTGAGCCGCTCGCGCAATTGCAGGCGCGCCCGCAGCAATCGCGACTTTACCGCCGGGATGCTCAACTCCAGCGCCTGGGCCGTCTCTTCGGTCGAGAGACCTTCCACGTCGCGGAGCACGAACACCGTCCGGAAGCCCGACGGCAGCCCTTGAATGGTTCGAGTCAGAATGTCCCGCAACTGAGCCTGGTTGTACATCTGCTCAGGATTGGGGCTCCAATCCGCAACCTCGCGGGGCAGCGAGTCGTCTTCGGTCTTGACTTCTTCGTCGAGAGAAACCGTGCGTTCCGGTTTTCTCCGGCGCAACTTCATCAGCGCTTCGTTGACCGCAATCCGCACCAGCCAGGTATAAAACTTGGACTGTTCCTGGAACTTCGCCAGGTTCCCATACGCCTTGAGGAACGCCTCCTGCACTACATCTTCCGCGTCCTCGCGATTCTGCGTAATGTGCTGCGCTATGCGGAAAACGTTGCGATCGTAGCGCCGTACTAATTCTTCAAACGCTTGATCGTCGCCGCGCTTGGCCCGCCGCACCAGCAACATCTCTTCGCTGACCGGCTCTATGTTGGGTTGGATGGTACTCATTTGTAACTTGATGCAGATTTTTCCGACACCACGACCGATTCTCGAAATGCTATTGTACTTCAAAGTGCCTGTATGCAATATTCGGTATCCAGAAGAAACACCCGAGCGCGGTCGCGGGCTACTGGAACTGGCAGTTGGGTACTGGCGGTCAGGTACCAAGGTGTCCCGAGAACGCCTGTAAGCGGCCTTATAATCAAGGGTTAGAGGGCTGCTCCCTTTTTCCCCCAACAGGTTTACCTCGGAGTACGCATGCCCGGAGGACGCATGAAGGAGCGCGGTCGGATTGAGCCAAGTTCGATTGAGCCAATCGTGGAGCGGGTCGTCGGCCAGGTTCTCGACAGCCACGCAGCCCAACTGCGCACCGAGATTGTCCGCCGGGTCATGGAAGAGATCGCAGCCGCGCCCGCACCCGCCGAGCCCGCCATTTCCGATGCCGCCTCCGCTCCGGCCGATTTGGCGCGTGCCGTGGCCGAAATCCAGATGGGCGCCTCCCAACGGGAGATTCTGCGCGCCTTGCTCGATACCAGCTGTCGTTATGCCGCCCGAGTCGCGCTCTTTGTCGTCAAGGGCAACCACGCCACCGGTTGGCAGGGACGCGGCTTTGCCCACGACGATGCGGTGAAGGATTTCGCTCTCGACGAGAACGCTCCTGCGGTCACGCGTGCGATCGGCCGTGTCATCGGAGACTGTGCAGTGGCGAGTGTTCCGGTTGCTGACCTCGACGCGCGTTTTCTGCAGGTAGTCGGAACCCCGGCCAGCGGCGAAGGCCGGATTCTCCCTTTGATCCTGAAAGAGAAAGTTGCCGCCCTGGTTTACGCCGACAGCGGAACCGAGGCCGCCGGCGCGCTCGATGCCGGCGCGCTCGAACTGCTCGTGCTTTCCACCAGCGCCTGGCTCGAGGTCAACTCGCTTCGCAAGCAAGCGCACAAGGAATCGCCGGCGACGCGCGCAGACAGTCACGGCGTCCCAACCGGCGAGGCGCAGCCACAACCATCTCCGACGCACCCGGTACCCGCTTTCAACGATCCCTTCGCCTCGCATACGCCTGGCCACGCCATGGCAGCGGCGGCGTCCATTGCCAGCTCCGCCGTGGAATCTGCACCGGCCGAGCCGCTCCCCATCGGTCACGCCGCCACGGAAGCCACACCCGGCGCGATGCCGGTTTCCTCCACCTCGGCCTCGACCGAAGATCAGGAAGTCCATCGCAAGGCGCAGCGTTTTGCCCGCCTGCTGGCCGACGAAATCAAACTCTATAATCAGGCCAAGGTGGCCGAAGGCCGGAAACATCAAGATCTCTACGACCGTCTGAAAGATGCGATCGAGAAAAGCCGTGCCACGTACCAAAAGCGTTACGGGAATACCGTTGCCGCTTCCGGCAATTACTTTCAACATGAAATAATACGAAGTCTCGCAGAAGACGATGTATCCATCATGGGTGCCAACTTTCGGCAGTAGGTAGGGTTTGAGTGCGCCGTTTTGCAGTTCTGGTTTTCGCTGGAATTTTTTCGTTAGGATTTTCTCCCTCGGTCTGGCTCGGCGTTTTGCCGCCCGCAGTCGCCCAGTCCAAATCTTCTGTAGAGACGGAGCTTGCCCCGTCTCCCGCTGCCAGCGCACCCGCCCAGAGCACAGCGTCGAAAAGCGTGGCGTCCCAACCCACTTCAACCAAAAGCACGCCAGCCAGGAACCCGTCCGTCAAGAAGAAGACCGCCGCTTCCGCCGGTGCGAAGAACAAGAAGAAGCGCAAAACCATCTCTCCTCGCGTGCGCCGCGTCCGGCAGGCCTTTGTCGCCTCCGCCAATCTTCGTCCCATGGCGCAGCAGTTGTTGCAGAACCGCACTCCCACCGCCTACGCCGGAGTCGAGGCCTACGCCCGCCGCCACGCGAAAGAAGATGCCGGAGCATTAGCCTGGCTGGTAGTGGGCTACGCCCGCACCCTCGATCACGACTACGGCAAAGCCATCGACCCGTTCAACCGGGCGAAGGCCGGCGCCAGCGAACTGGGAGACTACGTTGCCTATCACCTCGGCGAAGCCTACCTGAAAACTGCGCACAATGCCGAGGCGCTCTCCACGCTGGCCGATTTCAGCAAGAACTTTCCCGATTCCCTTCTGATCCGCGACGCCCACCTCGTCTATGCCAATGCCTTGCTGGAGGAAGGCCGCGCCCAGGAGGCAGCCGCTCTGCTGGAAAAAGACCGTGCCCCCGTGCGCAGCGATGTGGAACTTGCCATCGGGCGCGCCTATGAGGCGGCGAGCGACAAAGAGAAGGCGGCAATCGCTTTCCGCAACGTGCACTTCAACCTTCCCAATAGCCTCGAGGCCGATGCGGCGGGAACGGAGCTGCGCAAGCTAGGCATCTCCGGTTCCGTCGCCGAGCGCCGCACCCGCGCCGATCTGCTGTTCAAGGCCAAGCACTATGCCGATGCGGCCCACGATTACCGCGAACTCGTAAACGAGGTTAGCCCCGCGGACCGTCCGCAGGTCCAACTGGCTCTTGCCGGAGCCCTCGAAAAAAGCGGCGGCAGTCGCGAAGCCCGCCAGATTCTGACCGCCATGGGAGCGCAAACCGGAGACGCCGAAGCCGAACGTCTCTACTTGCTCAGCGAGACCCAGCGTTCCACCAGCGATGAAGAGGCAGTCGAACACACGCTCAACGAGTTGCGCCGATTTGGTCCGGCGAGTCCGTGGCTGGAGCAAGCGCTGCTTTCGGCCGGAAACACGAACCTGCTGAAGCGCGACTACGATCGGGCCATCGACTACTTCCGCGAATTGCAGGAGCGCTTTCCGAATGGCGGGCACGCCTCTTCCGCCCACTGGAAGGCCACATGGCTGGCCTTCCGGCAACTCCGAATCGAGGAGGCCCGCCAAGGTTTCGAGAACCAAATCGCGCTCTATCCTGATTCCGCGGAAGTTCCCAACGCGCTCTACTGGCGCGCGCGTGTCGCCGAAGAAGAAGGCAACCCCGCGATGGCGCGGGCGTTCTACCAGAAACTCTCCGACCGCTTTCGCAACTACTATTACGCGGAACTCGGCCGCCAGCGCTTGAAAGGCTTGCATGGAGCGGATGACGCGCCGAAAGAAGACGCGCCGCACTACGCCTTGCTCGACCACATTTCTCCGCTGTCCACCGCGGTGAAAATTACCCCCACCGATCCTCCCGACGACAACCTGCGCGTAGAACGCGCACGCCTGCTCTCCAACGGCGCCCTCGCCGACATGGCGGTACGCGAATTGCAGGCCGCCGCAAGTCAAGAGGGAGGAACCTGGGCGCCGCCTGAGATGGCGCGCGTCTATCAGGACATTGGGCGTTACGATCGCGGCATCGAAATCATGAAGCACTCGACGCCGAACTATTTCGCCGTCGACCTTCCCGACCTGCCCCGTCCCTACTGGGAAGCGCTTTTCCCCAAAGCCTATTGGACCGACCTGCGCAAGTATTCGCTGCTCAACGGCCTCGATCCTTATCTGGTAGCGTCGCTCATCCGGCAGGAGTCTGAGTTCAACGCGTTAGCTCTTTCCCGAGCCAACGCCGTAGGCCTGATGCAGCTCCTGCCCAAGACCGGCAGAACCGTAGCCAGGCAAGTCAAGCTCAAGGGATACAGCGCGCCGCAACTCTACACGCCGGCCGTGAACCTCCAACTCGGCACGCGCTACTTTAAAGACATGGTCGACAAGTACAACGGACAGTTCGAGTACGCCCTGGCCGCCTACAACGCCGGCACCGACCGCGTAGCCGACTGGCTGGGACAGGGCCACTACCGCGATGCGCAAGAGTTCGTCGAGTCCATCCCCTTCACCGAAACCCGCGAATACGTGCAAGCCATCCTGCGAAATGCGAGCGTCTACCGGCAACTGTACGGGACGCCGTAGCGCGGTTGCGTAGGGACAGCCGTCCTCGGCTGTCCGGCGGGGCAAAGCCCCGCGACTCGGCAGCGGCAACCCTTCCCCGACGATTTTCGAATTCTCTCGTTATAACACGATGTTCGTGTTACACTATATTCGTGTCATCCACTCGCCGTTTGCGCAACGTAACCGTAACCCTGGAAGAAGACGTGGCCCAGTGGGCCCGAATCGAGGCCGCGCGCCACGATACCAGCGTCTCGCGGCTGCTCGGCGCGCTTCTGAAGAAGCGCATGTCGGTCCAGGGCGCTTCCGCCGCGGATGCGGTGGAACGGCTGGCAAGCTTCGGCCACCGCCACCGGCTCTCTTTGCGCGGACTCAAAATCAAGGACTTGATCAATGAGGGACGCCGATGAGCCGCTTTGTCCTCGACGCTTCCGTCGTCCTGACCTGGTGTTTCCCCGATGAGAATGCCGCCACGGCGCAGCGTGTCGCCGGCATGTTCAAGCAAGGCGACACTGCCGTTGCACCCTCATTCTGGCCGCACGAGGTCCTGAACGCCTTGCTGGTGGGAGAAAAACGCAAGCGCATTTCCAAAGAGTTGGTGCGCAGCTTCCTCGACGACCTGGCAACGCTCCCCATCGTGCTGGAACAATTTCCCGCGGGGGTTGTTTTTGGCAGGATCCAGCGCCTCAGTCGCGAGCACGGCTTAACCGCGTACGATGCGGCTTACCTCGATCTGGCTCTGGATAGCGGCCTGCCACTTGCGACCTTAGACGAGGACTTGGCGCGGGCTTCGAAGAAAGCGCGTGTACGGCTGGTGCAGGCCTAGTAAAACACCTGAACCTAAGCCGACTGGTGGCTGGGCGACTTGGTAAACAAGATCTCAAACACCAGCAACCCCGCTCCCACCACAATCGCGCTATCGGCCACATTGAAGGCCGGCCATTGGTGTGGGCCAATATAGAAGAGCAGAAAATCCACAACGTGCCGGCTGACGAGGCGGTCCCACAAATTGCCCACCGCGCCACCCAGAATCAACGACAGGCCGATTCCGGTCGATGTCAGGCTGTGGCTGTTTTTCCAGAGCAGCAGCGAGACGATCAGGAGCGCAATGATGGAAAACGCAATCAGCAGCCCGACTTTCCATTGCGACGGCGAATCCGCAAAAATCCCGAACGCGGCGCCCGGGTTTTCGGCGTGGATGATGCGAAAAAATCCAGGAATGACGGGAACGCTGTCGTGCAGCGAAAGCCGGTGAGCGATCGTCCACTTGGTGGCGCGATCGAGAGCAATGACGAAAAACGCGATCAGGAAATGATATTTGCGCATGAACGGGGAAACTTTTGATATTCCTCGCTTGTGTCGCGTCCAACAAATTCGCGGCATAAGGTTAAGTTGTCATCCTGAGCGAAGCGAAGGACCTGCTGCCTCATGCCTGACAAGACAGCAGGTCCTTCGCTTCGCTCAGGATGACAATTCATGAAGGGTGACATCAGCGCTGGTACCGGGCTTTCACCGTAGACATCTATAGCTTATCGCGTTTGCGGAAGTCGCGGTCACGCCCGGTCAATTTCTTGGAGCACGGCGCTGCAACGCTCGCACACCGTCGGATAGTTCTTGTCTTCACCCACGCGAGTCGAAAAATTCCAACAGCGCTCGCATTTTTCTCCCGCAGCCTTGCCAACCGCGACCACAACCGGCGCGTCTCCATTCCCCGATCCCTTGTTGACTTCGACCGCCGACACAATAAAGAAGTAGCGCAGGTCGTTCTTAAAGCGCTCCAGCACAGAGAACACCGGATCAACCGCGGTCAGAGTAACCTGCGCCTGCAGATTGCCTCCGATCAGCTTCTGGTTGCGCGCCTCTTCTAGCGCCTTCAGCACCGTTTCGCGCACGGCGCGCACTACCTTCCAGTCTTCCGCTTGTTTCGGATCGGCCGCGATCGCAGCTTCGCCAGTGCCCAGCACGTCTGCCGCCTTCGGGAAAGTCGTCAGATGCACGCTCTCCAGCCTCCCCGCGACCGGCGGCAAATATTGCCAGACTTCTTCGCAGGTAAAGCTCATGATCGGAGCCAGCAGCCGCACCAGCGCTTCGCCGATACGCCAGATCGCCGTTTGCGCCGCTCGCCGCGGCACGGATTTGCGCGCCGAAGTGTAGAGCCGGTCCTTCAATACGTCGAAGTAAAAAGCGCTCAGCTCCACGCCGCAGAAATTATTGATGCGGTGATAGATCTTATGGAAGGCGAATTCGTCGTACGAGCCCTGCACCTCCGCCGACACTTCCACTGCCTGCCGCAGCATGTATTGATCAATCGCCTGCAACTCGTCGAACGCGACCGCATCTTTCGCGGGATCGAATCCATCAAGGTTTCCGAGAATGAAGCGGAAGGTGTTGCGAATGTCGCGATAGATTCCGGCGACCCGCTGCATGATCTGCGGCGAGCAAGCGACATCCTCGCGGAAGTCGACCGAAGCCACCCACAGGCGCACGATTTCGCCGCCCAGCGTGTCGGCGATCTCGACCGGATCGACCGTGTTGCCGAGCGACTTCGACTGGGCGCGGCCTTGCTCATCGAGCGTCCATCCGCTGGTTGCCACCATGCGATAGGGAGCGCTGCCTCGGTACCCCATGGCGCAGAGCAGCGAGGAATGGAACCATCCGCGATGCTGGTCGCCGCCTTCCAGATAAAGATCGGCGGGCCAAGGCAGGTTAGGCTCGTGCCCAAGCACCGCAGCGTGGCTCGACCCCGACTCGAACCACACGTCGAGAATGTCAGTTTCTTTTTTGAACTTGGCGCCGCCGCAGTGGACGCACTTGTGGCCGGACGCAAGAATCGCGTCGGCCTCGGGTGTGTACCAGGCATCGGCGCCGTTCTTCGCGACGAACTGCATTACCTTCCGATGGATCTGCGGATCGTTCACCGGCTTGCCGCAGTCGTCGCACAAAAACACGGCGATGGGCACGCCCCAAACGCGTTGCCGTGAGATGCACCAGTCGGGCCGCGTGGCGATCATATTCGAGATGCGGTCTTCGCCCCAGGCCGGATCCCACTTCACCTTGGCGATCTCCGCCAGCGTGCGGCTGCGCATGGTTTCGCCCTGTGTTTCTCCGCCGTTCGACGACCTTCCCTTCATGGGCGTATCCATGCCGATGAACCACTGCTCGGTCGCGCGGAAGATCACCGGGTTGTGACACCGCCAGCAATGAGGATAGGAGTGCTCCATGTTCTCGGAGTGCATCAGCACCCCGCGCGTCTTCAACAGTTCGACAATGGGAGCGTTGGCATCGAAAACGCGCTTGCCTTCGTATTCCGGCAGTCCGTGGCGCAGAATCCCCGCTTTATCCACGTTGCAGGTGGGATCGATCTTGTACCTCTGGCCGGTGACGAAGTCTTCGGCGCCGTGGGCGGGAGCCGTATGGACTACGCCGGTGCCAGTATCCATGGTGACGTAGTCGGCCAGCACGCCCAGAACCTTGCGGTCGAGGAAGGGATGCCGGAACTCGGCATATTCTAGCTTGCGGCCAGGGAAGCGGGCGATCTCGCGCGCCGATTGCAGTCCAGTTTTCTCTTGGGTCACGGACGCGAGCCTGGCGGCGACAACGTACACATCGTTGCCCGCTTCGAGCGCCACGTATTCTTCGTCCGGATGGAACGCCACCGCCATCGACGCCGGCAGCGTCCAGGGGGTGGTCGTCCAGATGATGGTGAAAACTTTCTTGCCCTTCAGCGCCGGATCGAGCGAAGCCGGGTCGCCCGCAAACGGATACTTCACCCACACCGTAGGGCTGGTGTGATTCTCGTATTCGACCTCGGCCTCCGCCAATGCCGTCTCGTCAAACACGCACCAGTAGACCGAACGCAATCCCTTGTAGACGAAGTCGTTCTCCAGAAAGCGATACAGAATGTCGAGCACCGCCGCTTCGTACTGCGGGGTCATGGTGGAATAGGGCCGGTCGAACCGGCCGAACACGCCGATACGCTTGAACTGCGAGCGCTGCAGGTCGAGAAACTTTTCCGCGTACTTGCGGCACTCGTTGCGCACGT
This sequence comes from uncultured Acidobacteriaceae bacterium, assembly GCA_963712295.1. Lineage (GTDB taxonomy): Bacteria > Acidobacteriota > Terriglobia > Terriglobales > Acidobacteriaceae > Acidiflorens. Next base: position 52,380 of record CAVQHM010000011.1, on the reverse strand, counting down.
CGACCGCGGCCATCTGCAGCTTCTTGCCGCCGAGCATCTGGTCGACCTTAATTTCGATGGGCAGCCCGTGGCAGTCCCAGCCCGGAACGTAGGGCGAATCGAAACCGGCCATGTTCTTCGACTTGACGATGAAGTCCTTCAGGCATTTATTCATCGCCGTCCCCAGATGGATGGGCCCGTTGGCGTAGGGCGGTCCATCGTGGAGCACATAGGTCGGCGCCCCCTTGCGGACCTCCCGGATGCGGTCGTAGATCCGCTGCTCCTCCCATCGAGCCAGAATTTTGGGCTCATTCTGGGGCAGCCCTGCCTTCATGGGGAAGCCGGTTTTGGGCAAATTGATGGTGGATTTCAGGTCCGTCGGCACTAGCAAGATTCTCCCAACTGATTGAATCTTTTCATTATATAGGGAGCGCGGAAGGACATTGTCTATTTGGTTAGTGGCACGGGGATGGAATTTGAAAAGTACCCTCTCCCCTCGCCAAAAAACGTGTACAATTTTTAGCAGATTGCAGCCTGCACGCATCTAACGAACTGGGAAACGTTGGCGCGGGCAGGGTCGTCCGTTTTACCCAAGCGATCTTTTTGCAGACGTCTTTGCTATCTTCGAGGAGCGCTCACGCATCTAAAGCACCGAACGCCTCACCGAAGCCCTTGGGGTTAGTGCTCGGGAAACTATGCCAGAACTAGAAACACCGCAGAATCCACCAGCGTTGGGTCCAGAGCCCGAACTGAACCTTCTCTTGAGAAATCAGACTCTGGACGAACCGATCTGGAGATCCCTGTTCCGCAACATTGACGAATTCTTCTTTCCCAAGAAACTGCCTCCGCTGGTCCTGACCTCGAAGCCGATCCCGGTGCGCGACATCTGGGGCTTCTACAACTACAAGGGGCGCGGGGTCGCTGGTTCCACCGTCATCCACGTGTTGGCCCTGGCGGCCATCATCGCTGGTACCTACCTGGGCCGGAGAATCATCGCGGTCGCCAAGCCCAATGAAACCGTCGTGCTGATTGCGCCCGGGGATATTCCCCCTCTGCCGCCTTCGAAGACCATGAGCGGCGGCGGCGGTGGTGGTGGAGATCGCGACAAACTACAGGCATCGCAAGGCCGTCTGCCCAAGCAGTCGATGCAGCAGATCACTCCGCCCCTGGCCGTCGTGCGCAACCCCCAACCGAAGCTGGCGGTCGCCCCGACCATCGTGGTTCCTCCCGATATTCACCTGCAGCAGCCGAATATGCCCGACCTGGGCGACCCGCTGTCGCGCCTGCCGTCGGTGCCCTCGAATGGAACGGGCTACGGCGGCGGCATTGGCACCGGCAGTGGCGGTGGCGTTGGTTCCGGATCAGGGCCCGGATACGGCCCAGGCAGCGGCGGCGGCACCGGGGGTGGAGTATTTCATGTTGGCGGCGGAGTCACGGCTCCCCGCAAGATCTACGATCCCGACCCGGAATATTCCGAGGAAGCCCGGAAGGCAAAATATCAAGGGACGTGCGTTCTGTACGTGATCGTGGGGCCGGATGGCAGGACGCGAGACATCCGCGTTTCCCGAACCCTGGGCTTGGGACTGGACGAGAAGGCGATTGAAGCCGTAAAGACCTGGCGCTTCGAACCCGGCAAAAAAGATGGCAAGCCGGTTTCGGTAGCAGTCAACATCGAAGTCGAATTCCGTTTGTACTGAAGCTGGCAGTAGCGAAAAAGTTTGGGAGCCCAGGAAACGGCCGCGAGGAATGCGGCCGTTTTTGTTTAGCAGCTTTTGTGAGGGGAGCGCATCGCTGCGTTGTCATCCTGAACGATTTGTCATCCCCACCGATTTGTCATCGTGCGGGACCTGGTCAAGAGCCGAATCATGGTCGTCGCCGGAGAGAAACTCTGCGACGTGTTGCCGGGGCCGGTGGCGCATCGCGGACACGCCATCGAATGCCGCATCGACGCGGGGCATCCGGAGAAATTCACTTGGTCGGGGCGGAAACGATTACGAAATCATCATTCGAACACAACTATTTGCGCTCCAAATTTTCGTTGACACCGCTCCGTCCTCGCGATATTGTCACACTCAATTAGTCACGATCAGTCACATCTCATCCGTTAGACCCATTTATTTCTAGCAAGCGAACGATAGTACTGCAGGGCGGAGCTGTCGATTTCATCTTTTCGGATTATTCATCCCGATTGAGGTGAAGAATGCGTAGGTGGGCCCCGCTGTGCGTGCTTGTGGTCATGCTGTTCTCGTTTGGTCGGTCGAGGGCAGCCAGTCTTCCGAACCTGTCCGGTCTCCTGAAGCGTGCCTCCAAAGGAGACATCAACGCCCAGTTCATGTTGGGACTGGCTTTTGAATCTGGCGACGGAGTCGCACAGGACTTCGCCGAGGCGGCTCACTGGTACGGGAAAGCCGCCGACGCCGGGAGCGTTGTGGCTCAAACCCATCTGGGCAACTTGTATGCTGAAGGTAGGGGTGTGGCGCGGGACAAAACGGCAGCGGTGAGGTGGTATTTGCGGGCCGCCGCCGAAGGCGATGCCGCGGGCCAGACCAACCTCGGCGTCATGTACTTCGACGGCGAAGGAGGCCTGCAGCGAGACTATGCCGAGGCGGCTCACTGGTTTTTAAAAGCGGCCGTCCGGCACAACCCACGTGCCGAGGCGAACCTGGCGACGCTTTACTTGGAGGGCTTGGGTTTGCCGCGCGACCCTGACAAGGCAGCGGAACTGTACCTCGAGGCTGCTAAGCAGGGTAATCTGTACTCTCAAGTCAGGCTTGCCTGGATGTATGAACACGGGATTGGACGTCCTCAGGACTTGGCGGAATCGCTAAAGTGGAATCGCACCGCATCAGAACACGGCTACCCGCCGGCCTTGAACAATCTAGGCTACCTCTATGAACATGGCTTGGGTGTTCCGCGCGACCTAGCACAAGCAGCCCAGCTCTATTGCGAAGCTGCTGGCCGTAGACTGCCCGAGGCGCAGCATAACTGGGCGATTACCAATTCAAACAACAAAGGTCTCCCCCGAGATTGCCAGGAAGCGGCCCAGTGGCTAGCCAAGATTTCCGGCCAAGGACTCAGAAACAGTAGCGACAGTATCGAACTGGCCCCGAAGCGCAGGTTGGCTCCTCAATCATGGCCGGCGCGCTCGGAAGCGAAAGGCACTGATTAACGCCGCTGGTGGCTATTGGGGGTATTACCCGCGTCGTTTCGTTCAGGATGACAAATTGCTTTAAAGAAATGACAAATTAGGGAAGACAAATGATAGAATGACAAATTGAAAGCAACGCCCCTGCCTATTCCTTCAAATCCACATGCACCACATCTTCCACCGCAAGCCCCAGGAACCGCGTTCCCATCTTCCTGAATTTCTCCGCCGAATCGGTCGCAAAGAACTTGAGCTGGGGAACGCCTTTTCGCTGGCTTTCTGCTGAAGACGACAGTGATTCGATCCGCAGTTGACGCGCCACGTCCAGCGCCGTCGATTCGGCCGAGTCCACGATGGCGACGTGCTCCGGCGCCACTCGCCGCAACAGGGGCTTGATCAGCGGATAGTGGGTGCAGCCAAGCACCAGCACGTCCGCATCATGCGCGTTGTCCGAAAACGCTTCCGCCAAATAAATCTTCGCCACCTGCTCGGTTACCGGATGCTCCACCCACCCTTCTTCGACCAGCGGCACAAACAGAGGACAAGCCTTCTCCCGCACCGCGACCTTGCGGGCCTCAAGCGCGCGCCGGTAGGCATGGCTGCTGATGGTCGCGTCGGTGCCGATCACGACCACATTCCGTTTCCGGCTGGCCGCCGCCGCCGCTTCCGCTCCCGGTTCGACCACGCCGATCACTTCCACTCCCGCCGCCGCTTTGATCTGGTCGAGCGCCAGCGCGGTGGCCGTGTTGCAGGCGATCACCAGCAACTCCGCTCCCTGATCCTGCAAATAGCGCACCGCTCCAACTGCGTAGTGCGCCACCGTGGCCGCTGACTTCGATCCGTAAGGAAGGCGCGCCGTGTCGCCAAAGTACAGGTAGCTGGCGTCGGGGATGCGATCGACAAGCGCACGCAGTACGGTGAGGCCGCCCACGCCGGAATCAAAGACGCCGATCATCGGCGCGTGAGATGAAGTCAACTTGCGCGTCATATTTCGCATGATACATCGGCATGACGTGCGGCCTGCACCGACCGGGAATAGAGCCGATTTCAGGGCACTACTCTTATGCTCCGCGGTTGCCTCACCCAACCACCGCCCTTTATCCTTCTCCCATGCCCAATACTCTGGTTGAATGTGTTCCTAATTTTTCCGAAGGCCGCGACCAGGCCAAAGTCGATGCCATTGTCGAAGCCATGAAAATCCCCGGCGTCTATCTCCTCGACCGCGAGATGGATGCCGACCACAACCGCTGCGTCATCACCCTGGTCGGCGAGCGCGAAGCCATTCAGGAAGCCGCCATTCGCGGAGTAGGCAAGGCCGCCGAGCTGATCGACCTCACCAAGCACCAGGGCGCGCACCCGCGCATGGGCGCGGCCGATGTCATTCCTTTTATCCCCATTGACGGCGTGACGATCGAAGACTGCGTAGCCATGGCGCGCCACGTGGGCGCGGAGATCTGGAAGCGCTTCCAGATTCCCGGTCTATCTTTACGAAGCCGCCGCGGCCACGCCCGAACGCCAGAACCTGGAGAACATTCGCCGCGGCCAGTTCGAAGGCATCCGCGCCGACATCGCCACCAACCCCGCGCGCAAGCCCGATTTCGGCGAGCCGCGCGTGCATCCCACCGCCGGCGCAACCGTCGTGGGCGCGCGCAAGTTTCTGATTGCCTACAACGTCTTCCTGAATACGCCCGATGTCGACATCGCCAAAAAGATCGCCAAGGCCGTGCGCTTTTCGACCGGCGGCCTGCGCTTCGTCAAGGGCGCGGGATTCCTGGTGCGCGGCATGGCCCAGGTTTCGATGAACCTGACCGACTTCGAGCAGACTCCGATCCATCGCGTGTTCGAGTTCGTGAAGCGCGAAGCCGCCCGCTACGGCGTCATCCCGGTTTCAAGCGAGATCGTCGGACTGATTCCGAAGAAAGCGCTGGAGCAGGCCGCGGAATGGTTTCTGCAAGTCGAAAATTTCGATTCCTCGCTGATCCTGGAAAACCGCCTGGCCGCGGTGATGGGCGGCAAGATGGCCGTCGGCGGCCTGCGCGCCGGCGTCGAGCCGTTCATCGAGCAACTGGCCGCGCCCACCGCGACTCCCGGAGGAGGCAGCGCCGCCGCCGCCAGCGGAGCCATGGCTGCGGGACTTGCGAACATGGTGGCGTCCATGTCGCGCGGCAAGAAAGCCTATCTGCAATACGAAACGCAACTCAGCGAAGCCATCGCGCGGCTCAGCCAGCTTCGCGAAGAACTCAAGGCCGCGATCGACGCCGACGCCGAGTCCTACAACCTGGTCATGAAGGCCTACAAGGCGGCGAAGGAATCCGCCGACGGCGACGCCGCGATCAACGCCGCTCTGAAGCAGGCGACCAGCGTTCCTCTCGGCGTCGCCGAAAAAGTAGTCGAAGTGGCGCAGATCGCCGAGAAGCTTGAAGCCGATCACCAATCCCAACATGAAGTCCGACCTGACGACCGCAATCGCGCTGGCAAAAGCCGCGCTCGAAGGCGCGCTCGCGAACGTCGAGATCAACCTTGATTCACTGAAGGATGAGGGGTTCGTCAAGGACACGCGGAAGCGCGCAGCGGCGCTGAAAGGCTAGGTATGATCCGAAAGGTCGTCCTCGCACTGATCATAGCCGTCGGAGTGGCCGCTTTCGGCAGTCTGCTGCTTAACCGATTGCGTTACTTCCGTCAGGATCTCAAGTCCTGCTTTGATGATGCCGGAGGGCTTCGTGCCGGCGCTCCGGTCCAGATTGCTGGGGTAAATGTGGGGACCGTCCATGGCGTCCGAGCACATCCGCAGGACAGGAATTGCCCGGCGGAGGTCGAGATGGTTCTGGCCACAACTTATGACCTTAGGATTCCAAAAGATTCGATCGCTGAAACGAACACGGCGGGGCTACTCGGCGAGGTTTATGTGAATATCGACACTTCTCATGCGGTAGGGTTGCCCGTCGAGAACTATGGCTACCTGAGAAGCAAACCACGCAAGCCCTATTCCTTAAGGTAGTCGAGGTGGCGGAGATTGCCACCAGTCTGAAGCCGATCACCAACCCCAACATGAAGTCCGATCTCACGACCGCCATCGCTCTGGCAATAGCCGCCCTCGAAGGCGCGCTCGCGAACGTCGAGGTCAACCTTGATTCTCTCAAGGATGAGGGGTTCGTGAGTGAGACGCGAGAGCGGGCAGCAGTGCTGAAAAGCTAGCACTGTTCTCATAGACGGCTTCGGGAACCGCGGCACTTAGGACTAATAAGAATGCGGGCTTCAGCCCCTGACGGCAGGACGTCTGGAGCGCCGCATAGAAGCCTCCATCGGACGCTTCTCAGAAATTCACGTCGACGATCTGGGTCGACTCCTTGGGCTTGACCTCATATCGCCATTTCCTTACCGCCTTCAGCGCGGATTCCGCCAGTAGCGGGTGGCCGCCAACGCATTCCGCGCTGCGGACCGTCCCATCCGGTGCGATCCGGACTTTGAGTTTCACCGTCCCATGCAGGGACATCCTCGCGGCAATGGCGGGATACTCGGGATCGTCGCGCTGCACCACTTTGCGCTCTAGGCCCTCGGATGCGAGTACGGGGCCAGACCGTACGATCACCGCCAGATTGAGCAGATGCGAGCCGATCTTCACTCCGGCACGTTGAGTCGCTTCCAGGTTCACCTGCATCTGGATCTGCTCGCCGACTTTGACCAGGCCGACCATCCCTCCATCCTGCGCAAACCAGTCCGTTTCTCCCACCGTGACGATGTTCCTGTATCCCAACTTGTCCAGCGTGGCACGGACCTTCTTCTTCTGCGAATCGGCGATATAGACTATGCTGCAGTTCTGCAGCTCGTCATCGGAGGGAAACAGAACCATGTGGATTTGCCGTAACTCGCTGGTGCGGCCGTCCAGCATCTTCCGCAAGAACTCGCCGGTCTCACTGCTCCCGAAAAAACCGATGCGCAGTTCGTTCTTTTCTGCCGGCCACTCCACAAACTTGGTCAGATTGAAAACGTACGCCGCCCGGACGGCCCGTTCGTCCTGCGATTGCGGCAAGCAAATCGCCGGCACGAGCACCACCAGGCCGAGGGCCCAAGTCAGGTTGAGTCCGAGCGAAGATCGGGCCCGGTTCATGGCGTATTCCGCTCTCTCGCCAGCCGGTAGGAAATCTTGAAGCGGTAGGTGCGGCCATCCTGTTGAATGGCTGCCTGTGCGGCATTGAGTTGCATGGGGCTAAACCAGCGGCGATCGAACGCGTTGTAGCAACTGGCAGAAAACTCCCAACCTCCCCACAACGGCTTGCTGGAAAGGGTAAGGTTGGTCAAGAACCAGGGAGGAACCCGCGTCCCCTGATAACTCTGTTGGGCACTGGTATAGACCGACTCCAGCCCCACAAAGCCATGCCGGGTGACGGGAAGCAGGGCGTTGAGCTTGGCCTGGTGCAGCGGCGAATTGTTGAGTCGTTGCAGGTTGATCTTGTCGTAAGCATCGGCCAGAGCATAGCTGGCGCGCGCCTCTAAGCCCGATGCCCGCTTGGCATGCAACTCGAATTCCAGCCCCCTTCCCCGGTCATGGCCGATGTTGACGCTATGGGTCATATTGTTGGCTGGATCCGTCACCCAATCGATAAGGTGGTCGAGATTGTTGTAGTACCCATCGACGGTCGTGCCGATCCACGGCTTCAAGTCGCGTTCGAACACCAGTTCATGCGACTGTATGTTCTCCTTCTGCAAGGGATGGAGAGGCCGCTCCTGGGTCATGCCGTCCTGGTAATAGCTCTCGTAGGCATTCGGCGTGCGGAAGGCGCGGCCATAGATGTACTTCAACGCGGTTCGAGCGTTGGGGGAGTACACCAGGGCCGCGCGCGGACTCAGCGCGCCACCATAGGCATTGAAGTAATCAAAGCGCCCGCCTCCATGCAGGGTGAAATGGTGCCCCAGTTTGAATTCGGCTTCCCCGTAGATTGCGACCTGCCAGGGTGTCCGATGATCGTTCAGCACGGGCGGCTGCCCGGTGTAGTAATTCTTCTGATCGACGCGAAAGCTGTACTCATAGTCGGCGCCCACCGTGAGACGATGCTGTCCCATCTGGCGGTCGAGGGTTACGTCGACACCACTCCAGTCTGATACGGCGCTGTCGAAATTCAGGTAACGGCCGGCGGGATCGATCCCCCCGTAGGCGTAGGTCCCGTAGTAGCTGTAGTGGTCATAGAATGCCCGCACATCCAGATCCGTCTTCGCACTGAGGCTGCGCGTGTAGTCGGCGTCAAGGTACATGTAATTGTCGGTGGTGCGGGTTCCGGGATCGTCAAAATTGGTGTTGTAAGCAGCCGTGGGAACAATCTTCCGCCGGCTTGAGTACAGGCCCTCCACGCGAAGATTTCCATACTGCAAATCCGAGAAGATCTGCGCGTAGCGATCTCCATCGAGGTTGTCGGCGAACCCCCCATTGGTCGCAGGCGCGGCAAATTCGGGGAAGAAAAGCCTGGATGGTCCCGCGCTCTCGTACAAAGTGCCGGAGAGAAGCCCGGACCAGCGGTCCCTGGTCGCCTGTGCGGTGATCCGCCCGGTGCGGCTGAGAAAAGACGAAATGTCTCCGGAAGTCTCCACGGCGGATCGGGCCGCCGGACGGCGCGTGATAATGTTGATCACACCAAACACTGCGTTCGTCCCAAAAAGCGAAGAGCCAGGACCGCGCACGACTTCGATGTGGTCAATCAAGTCCAGGTCAAGCGGGAATTCGGTGCCGATCTCTGCGCTGCCATAGACGTTGTCGTTGAGGCGGTGGCCGTCGATGAGCAGCAGAATGCGGGAGTTGTAGTCGCCGGGCCGTAGAAATCCTCGCACGCCAAGATAGGTGTAGTTGCGATCGTAGGAAGTGTAAAAACCGCGCAGGCTGCCGAGAACTTCTCCCAACGTGCGCCATCCGTAGAGCCGAATATCCTCAGCCGTGATGACGCTGACGGAGGCCGGCGCATCCCGGGCCTCCTCATCGTGGCGCGAAGCGCTGTACACCTTCACACGCGCCAGATCCTCAATGTTCAATGACATGACGTCCTGATCGGATTGCGCCTGGGCAACGCACCGATCAAAGCCAAAGGAAAGTGCCAGAAGCCCCAGGCCGAGCAGGCTCTTGCGTGCGCGAAAGCATCCCATATCCAGGGACTATCGGCACTTCCGAACCGCAAGTTTATTGTCGGGCTCTAGCCCGTAATTCCCGGATCAGATCCGGCCTGTCTGGCCAGGCCTGGTCCCCTCCGTTTTCCACGCAAAGCCCTGCGATTCAAGCGTTCCAACACCATGGGGGGCGGAAGCACTTTAGTTACGGTCCTCGCCTCCAGTTTAAGGACTAAAATAAACGGAGAGCAACTAAAGTCGCCCAAGTTCACCAACGTAGGGTTCGCGGCTTGCATCTAAACGATGCAGACCCGCTTGCCAACATGTTTTGCGAACCAGTTTCAGAACCATGTTTTGAGGCGTTCATTTCCGAGGAGTTCTATGAAGAATTTGTTTTTCGCGGTTTTGCTTCTTGTGTGCCACGGCTGGCTTCGCCATGCCGATCGCATCGTCGGCGCGTTCCATGGTGCCTTCTGAACTTCAGCAACTGATCGGCGTCGACTACCGCGCGCTCAAGGATTCGCCCACCGCGCAGGCGCTCAAGGCGCAAGTGCTGCCCGACAACCTGAAGGACCTCGAGACCGCGCTAAAAGGCATTGGCATTGACGCCGACCACGATCTCGAGCAGCTCAACTTCGCCTCGTTCCGCACCGAGAAGAAGGGCATTCAAACGATTGGCATCGCAGCGGGATCGTTCTCCGCCAAAGCCGTTCTCAAGAAGATGAAGCTCCAGAAGATCGCGGGCGCCAAATACGGTACCGCCGTCATTTACCCGATGAACAATGGTCTAGTGATGACCTTTCTGGACGACAACACGCTGGCCTTCGGCACTCCGGAGTCGTTGCACAGCGCGCTCGATACCCGCGATGGCAAGCGCCCTTCGCTCGATTCCAATTCGGTGATGACGGACCAGATGTCGGCGGTCGATGGTTCGGCGGTGTGGAGCATTCTCGACCAGAAGGGAACCCAGGCCATGATGTTCTCGGCGATGGGCGATGCCGCCAAAGTTGCCGACTACGAGACCATCAAGAAGCGCATTCTGGCTTCCCGCTACACCATGAACTTCGAGAGCGGAGTGAATTTCGATTTGAGTGTTCTCACGTCCGACTCCATGACCGCGGCGACGCTGTCCACGATCGTCAAGGCCGGAATGCTCTACAAGAAGCTCAATGCCAGCCCGATCGAAAAGACCGGCCATTGATGCCACTACGGTTGATTCCGACAGCTCGAACGTGCAAGTCCACTTCAAAAGCGACGACCAGAAGTTCCAGTCGTTGATGCACTCGCCGCTGTTCGCCGCCGTTTCGCACTGACGGTTCTTGCAAATCCGAAACGAAAAAGCGTCCCGGATGTTCCTCCGGGACGTTTTCTTCTTTGCTGATCCCGATCGACCAATTTAGGATCTGGGCTTGCGGCAAATCCTCATGCAGAACACGAAATCCAGACTTCGAACATGATCTTCCTGCATTGGCGAAGAGATTTGTCCAGCTCTTTGGGGAGTCTCCCCGCATTTACCAGGCTCCGGGACGAGTCAATCTAATCGGTGAACACACCGATTACAACGACGGCTTCGTCATGCCGGCAGCGATCGGTTTCTCTACCCGAGCCGCGGTTGCGCCACGTCCTGACCGCAAACTCGTGATTCATTCCGAAAATTATTCCGAGCAAGTCGAGTTCGATCTCGATCGTTTGCCGGCGGAGGGCGAGGGGCACTGGAGCGATTACGTCGTCGGCGTTGTGAAAATGCTGGTCCGTTCCGGCAAGAAGCTCGGTGGAGTGAACCTGTTGGTGGATGGGAACGTGCCCCAGGGTGCGGGATTGAGCTCTTCCGCTTCGATTGAAGTAGCGGTCGGCTACGCACTGCTCGATCTGGGCGGTCCAAGTACAATCGACCGAACCCAGCTCGCGCGGCTCTGCCTGCAAGCGGAAAACGAGTTTGTCGGCGCGCGCTGCGGCATCATGGATCAGTTTGTCGCCAGCCACGGGAGACGCGGTCAGGCGTTGCTGCTCGACTGCCGCTCGCTTGAATATCGAAAGTTGCCGCTGCCTGACGAGGTGGCCATTGCCATCTGTAACACGATGGTCAAACACAGCATCGCCAAAGGTGAATACAACCAGCGCCGCGCCGAATGCGAGGCGGGTGTGCGCGCTCTGTCGAAGCATCTGCCGCATGCGCGGGCATTGCGGGACGTGACGCCGGAAGATCTGGAAAGGTACGGGCACGAACTTCCCGAGGTCGTTGTGCGGCGCTGCCGTCACGTAATCGGCGAAAATGCTCGCGTGCTCAAGGCCGCGGCGGCGCTGGAACGCGGCGACTTGCCGGCGTTCGGGAACCTGATGCTGGAATCGCATCGCAGCCTGCGCGACGACTTTGAAGTGAGTTGTTCCGAACTCGACATAATGGTGGAACTCGCCGGGCAAGCGGAAGGCGTTTACGGTACGCGAATGACCGGAGGCGGATTTGGCGGTTGTACCATCGCGCTAGTCCAAACCGATTGCGTCGAAGCGTTCCAGCGCACGGTGCGGGAAGGCTATGAGCGTTCGACCGGCCGCCAGCCGGAGATTTACATTTGCGCCGCTGCCGACGGGGTTAGCAGGTTAGCATGAGAAAGCCGCGTGTGAAGCAGTTCAAGAAATGGGCCCGAAACGAATGAAGGTTCTAGTTACAGGGGGAGCGGGTTATATCGGCAGCGTGGTTGCCGAGGAGCTGTTGCAGGCAGGGCACCAGGTTGTCGTCTTCGATAACCTGAGTCGCGGCCATCGCGAGGCAGTACCGAAAAACGCTGAACTGATCGTGGGCGAGTTGGCCGATCGCAATCACCTTGACCAGGTGTTCCGGTTACGCGCGATTGATGCCGTCATGCATTTTGCGGCGCTGATCGAAGCGGGCGAGTCGATGAAGGCTCCCGAAGATTTCTTCCGCAACAACACCGCGAATGCACTGACTTTGCTCGAAGCGATGCTTGCGGCGAGGGTCAAGCATTTCGTTTTTTCGTCGACCGCGGCGCTGTATGGCAATCCCGAGCGCACTCCGATTGCGGAGGACGATCCCCTTCGTCCAACCAATGCCTACGGCGAATCGAAGCTGCTGGTCGAGCGCATGCTGGCGTGGTTCCATCGGATTCACGGCCTGCGCTATGCCAGCCTGCGATACTTCAATGCCGCGGGCGCGTCCGGTCCCGGCCAAGGCGAGGCGCACCAGCCCGAGACGCATCTCATTCCCCGAATCCTCGAAGTCGCGCTCGGCCGCGCCGAACACGTGAACATCTTCGGCGCCGACTACCCAACGCCCGACGGCACTTGCGTCCGCGATTACATCCACGTCGGCGATCTGGCGCACGCGCACCTGTTGGCCCTCGAAGCGTTGGAGGGTGCGCGGGAGAATTCCAGTCCGCTCATCTACAACCTGGGCAACGGTGAGGGCTTCAGCGTGCGCCAGGTAGTCGAAGTGGCGCGGAAGGTGACCGGGCATCCGATCCCGGTGATCGAATCGCCGCGCCGCGCCGGAGATCCAGCCGTGCTGATTGCCAGCTCGGAAAAAATTCGCCGCGACCTGAGCTGGCAGCCAAAATTCCCGGATTTGAAAACCATTGTGGAAAGCGCGTGGCAGTGGCACCGCGCGCATCCTGATGGATACGGAAGGCATTGAATCAGCCCTTAGCCTTTAGCTCTTGGCTTCTAGCTAAGAGCTAAAAGCTAAAGGCTGAAAGCTGAAGTCTCAATGCCTCAATGACATCATGAATTTCTCTGACCTCGTCTCGCAGTCGCATCGCCGCTTCAATCCGCTGACCCGGGAATGGGTGCTGGTGTCGCCGCATCGCACCCAGAGGCCCTGGCAAGGACAGGTTGAATCCGTCCCGCCGGAAGCTCCGGCAACTTACGACCCCAACTGCTATCTTTGCCCGGGCAATGCGCGCGCCGCAGGAGCGAAGAACCTCGCGTACACCGGGACGTTTGTTTTTGACAATGATTTTGCGGCGATGAAGCCAGATACGCCCGTCGATGAAACACAGGAGGAAGGGCTCCTTGTTGCCCGTAGCGAGGCCGGACGCTGCCGGGTGGTGTGCTTCTCACCGCGGCACGACCTCGCGATGGCCCGTATGAGCGTCTCCGAACTGCGCCATGTCGTCGATGCATGGGTGCGAGAATTTTCGGAACTCGGGAACGATCCGCACATCCGGGCGGTACAGATCTTCGAAAATCGCGGGGCGATGATGGGATGCAGCAATCCCCATCCGCACGGGCAGATCTGGGCCAACGAAACTCTGCCCAACGAACTGGCGAAGGAACTCGCCGCCTTTCGAGAATACCGGCAATCGCACAACACCACGCTACTGAACGATTACCTGAAGCTGGAACTGGAGAAACAGGAACGGCTGGTATGCGCCAACGACCATTTCGTAGTGCTGGTGCCGTTCTGGGCGATCTGGCCCTTTGAGACTCTGCTGGTCAGCCGGAGATGTGTGTCCGCTCTCGATGAACTGAATGACGAGGAGCGCACCGCTCTGGCCGAAATACTCCGGCAGGCCACCATTCGTTACGACAATCTGTTTCGCACATCGTTTCCATACACCATGGGTTTTCATCAGCGGCCCACCGACGGCGGGGCCTATCCTGAATTTCACTTGCACGCGCATTTTTATCCACCCTTGCTGCGCTCGGCGACGATCAAGAAGTTCATGGTTGGGTACGAGATGCTGGCCATGCCGCAGCGGGACATTACCCCTGAAACCGCGGCGCTGTGGTTGCGGGAGGTTCCTGCCCTCCATTATCTGGACCCATAGCCGCTTGAAGCAACACCCGGCCCATCGAACGTGGAGATTGTCGATTACCATTAGGAGGAACGTCATGGCACTTATCGCGATATACCCGGGCGAACATCTGGCCGAAGAACTGAAAGAGCTGGGCATGAGCGCCGCGGAACTGGCGCGGCAACTCGATGTTCCGACTAACCGTGTGACGGAAATTCTGAATGGAAGGCGCGCCATCACTGGCGATACCGCTCTGCGCCTCGCTCACTTCTTCGGCACAACCGCGGAATTCTGGCTGAACCTACAAAGTCTCTTTGATTTACGCGTCGCGCAGAAGAAGATTGGGAAATCCGTTCGGAGGTTGCCGACGCTGAAACATCTCGAACAAGCACGCGCGTAGAACTCTCAGGAGCCGAGAGGGGCGCAAATCCAGAACGTTGTCGGTTGACCATCGCCCAGGCAACAATTTGATGCTCATCTGCTGCCGGTAAAGCCGAAAGGACTGCCGCCGTGGCGCAAGACGAAAAATCTGGCTACAACCGCTTCCTGCTGCTAGTAGCGGGACTTGGCGGACTCCTCTACGGCGTGGACGTCGGCATTATTGCCGGGGCCCTGCCGTATCTCGAGGCTACCTCCGGTTTGAATGCCGGCCAGCTTTCCATCGTGGTCGCGGCAGTGCTTCTCGGCAGCGTGATCTCGACCTTGTTTGCCGGCGCACTGGCCGACTGGATGGGCCGCAAGCCTCTGATGATCGTGAGCGGAGTGCTGTTCGTCTGCAGCATTCCCATCATTGCGCTCTCGCATGGCTATGAGTCCCTGGTGCTAGGCCGCTTGTTACAGGGCATCAGTGCCGGCCTGATCGGCGTCGTGGTCCCGTTGTATCTGGCGGAGTGCCTGGCGGCGGCGAGCCGCGGCAAGGGGACGGGAATTTTCCAATGGCTGCTGACGCTGGGCATTGTGACCGCAGCCATCGTGGGAATGTACTTCAGCTTTCGCGTCGAAGAGGTGGCCCGGCTGGCCGATCCCGCGCGGCTCTTCGCGTTCAAAGACACCGCCTGGCGCAGTATTTTCTGGGTTTCGCTGCCTCCTGGCATTTTGTTCGTGATCGGCAGCTTCATGGTGTCCGAGTCTCCGCGCTGGCTGTTTCTGCGCGGAAAACGGGACGCCGCCCACTCCGCGCTTCTGCGCTCTCGCACCAAAGAACAAGCCGATGTTGAGCTGGCGGAGATGGAACAGGTCACCGCGGCTGAAAAAGCGAAATTCTCAACTGGGGCCAAGGTCAAGGATTCGCTCTTGCGCCGCAAGTATGTCATTCCGTTTGTGCTGGCTTGTGTCATTCTCGCGTGCAACCAGGCCACCGGCATCAACTCCATCATCGGCTACAACACGAACATTCTTTTGCAGAGCGGCCTATCCGATGTTCAGGCGCATTGGGGCTACGTTCTTTTCACCATCGTGAATTTTCTGATGACGATTGGTGGTGTCCTGCTGGTCGACCGCAAGGGACGCAAATTTCTGCTGTCGGTGGGAACCGCCGGGATTATTTTGTCGCTGGTTTCGACGGGCCTGCTCTTCCGCAAGACGGAACGGCTGCGTGTGGATTCCCGCGGTCCGGTTCAGGCTATGGTAACGGCGGATCAGAAAGTCACGCTCACCTATAACCAGAAACTGGCGGAAACGTTGCTCGGCACATCGCTCAGCACAACGGGTGACGCCACCCAGCAAATCGGCCACCGTCCGACGTCCTTGGTCGTCATCTATTCGTATGGGGACTTTCGCGCCGCAACCAAGGCGGCGCGCTCCGACGACGACGCCGCGACCCCGATCCAGATCACGCGGGAGAGTTCGGTGCCTGCCAACAAAGTGGTGGCGTTCTTTTCAAATCCCTTTGGCAATCTCGATGCCGCGCGCCAGGCCCCGCTCAGAATCGACAACGCGCTGATCACCCCGCTTCCCAGCCCGCGCAGTGGAATGCTGGTCGCGATCACGCTGTTCGTATTCATGGCGTTTTTCGCGATCGGCCCCGGAGTCTGTGTGTGGCTGGCGCTGTCGGAGTTGATGCCGACCCGGATTCGCTCCAACGGCATGAGCATCGCGCTGCTGATCAACCAGGCGGTTTCGACCACCATCGCCGCCATATTTCTTCCGACGGTTGGCAAGCATGGTTACGCGGCGATGTTTTTTGGTTTTGCCGCCTGCACCGTAATTTACTTCATCACCGCTGCGGTGTTTTTACCGGAAACGAAGGGGAAGACGCTGGAAGAAATCGAAGCGCATTTTGAGCGAGCAGGATCTTAACGACTCGTCTTGACCGCTTGCGATCTCTTGACGATTTGTTTACGCCCGCCTGACAATACCTCTACTCTCGCTTCGTAAGGTGATCTCAGGACGACCAGGGTGTGATTGCAATCACACGCGCACGTGATATTGAACGCTGCGAGTTGTGACTTCTGTCCCAGATAATACCCGTCAACCTGGGTCCTTAAGAATTGAAGCGAATGAGCCAGAACTGCTACCGCCAAGGAGGCGATCCAATGGATATGCCGCGCCGGCTGTCCCCGCTGTTGACTCTCGTTCTCACTGTCGTACTGCTGACCGGAAGCAGCTATGCTATCCCGGCTTTCTCGCGCCAGTATGGCACGTCGTGCACAACTTGCCACATCGACTTTCCCAAGCTCAACGATTTTGGCAAGGCCTTCAAGGACGCCGGCTTTAAGTTTCCGAAAGGCGATGAAGACTTTATCAAGGTCCCCGTTGTAATGCTGGGAGCGCCGGCGCAGAAGGAATTGTGGCCGCACGTGGTCTTTCCAGGGACGATTCCCGGGCTGCCTCCAATCGGGCTGCGCTACAACCAGTTCTTTCAATACACCAGCGGCAATGCCAACAACTTTTACCAACCTTCCGGGGCGCCCGGGTCGGTGCAACCGCCAACGATTCCGCGCACCGACTTTGAACCAGGGTACTTCAGCATCTTCATGGCGGGAAACTTTGGCAGCGACATCGCTTTCTGGGTGGATGACGATCTGAGCGTCTCCGGTCAGAACGCGAACGGCGCTCTCGGCGACGGTTATCTGCGCTTCGTCAACCTTGGACGCTTCCTCAAGTTGCCGACCGATGCCTTCACCGTTCGGGTTGGCCAGTTCGAGCCAGACTTGCCGTTCACGCAGGCCCGGTCGATCAATATCAGTCCTTACGATATCTACACCCAGGCGAACATCGGTTCCGGTGGTCAGAACGTGAACAACCTGTACTCGATGCAGGATGCCGTCCAGGGAATCGAATTCAGCGGGGGCCATCAGTATGGCGGCTACCACTATTCGGTGGCCGTGGTGAACCAGAACACCAGCGGGACCAGCGCGTCGCCCTCCAATGTTTCCTCGCCCGGGGGCTTCTTCTCTGACGCCAACTACAAAGATATCTACGCCCGGCTCTCTTACCGCTTCAACCTGGAGAAGGACCCGGCGAGCCGCCACGATATTCAGGCGGCCGGAGCCAGCGGGCCGCGTGACCACACTTATCTGACCTTGGGCACGTTCTATTACGAGGGTCGCTCGGTGCAGCGCTTCAATGGCGGAACGGCAGGCACCCTGCTGACGGCGCGCGAGCCTTTTTACCGCGTCGGCGGGGACTTCAGCTTCAACTACCGGACGTTCAATTTGTTCGGTCTGTTTATGTACGGCCACGATCATGATCTTTTGTTAAACGACCCCGCCGATCCCACTGGATTTATTACGGGCCCCGCCGCCAACTTTAACGGCGGCTTCCTTGAAGCCGACTATCTTGCGCTGCCCTGGATGATGACGATCCTGCGCTATGACCGCGTCCAGTCCACGGCCGATTTTCTGAATCAGGCGGCCTCCGGGAATTACTTCTCGCCGGTGGGGAGCACGCGCAACCGCGTCACGCCCGGCGTACAATTCCTGATTCACGCTAACATCAAGGCGTCGTTTGAGTATGCGGTTCGTCCGAAGCAAGCTCTTACGTACGATCCAACAACTGGAAAGCCCTTGAGCGCGATCCGTACGAACACGGCCACCGGTGCTTTAGAATTCGTCTACTAGGGGCCGGGACTTCTTACAACGAACGATCTTGCCAAGAAAATGAGGAGAGAAAAAATAATGAAGCGCACTATCATGATGGTGATGCTTGCAGTAGCGATGATGAGCCTGGCAGCCAGCGCGGGCTCAATCAGCGGAAAAGTTTCCGGCGTTTCAGGTGAGTCGGCGGTTTACGTCGAAGCGATTGCCGGGAAGGCTTTCCCGGCGCCAACCGCAAAGCCGGTCATGGACCAGAAGGGTCTGATGTTCGAACCGCACCTGATGGTGGTGGAGCAGGGCACGACGGTTGAATTCCTGAACAGCGACAAGGTGGCCCACAACGTGTTCTGGCCTTCCGTCGGCGGCAACAAGAAACTTACTCACAACCTGGGCACTTGGCCGCAGGGCGAAAAGCGTCCGTTCAAGTTCGACAATCCGGGCGCAGTGCCGTTGCTCTGTAATGTCCACCCGGAGATGTCTGGCTATATCGTCGTCTCCCCCACTCCCTACTTCGCGAAAACCGACAAGTCGGGAGAATACAAGATCGAAAACGTTCCCGACGGCAGTTACAAAGTAACCGCCTGGCATGAAGGCGCCAAAAACCAGACCAAGCCGGTGACGGTGGCGGGCGACAGCAAAGCGGACTTCACCTTGAGCAAATAGGGAAAAGGGAGCGGGCGGCCGTCTCCGCCCATATTTCCTTAGTGGAGAGACGGGCGTCTCGCCCGTCCTGCCGGGCGGGGACGCCCGGCTCTCCACTGACAATCGCGCCGTCACCGCAGTAGAATGCTTTCCGTCACACGAGTGCCCTGGGGATTGCCGTCTTGCTGAAGCGGTTCAAAGACAAAAAAGTTGACAGGGATTGGTTGAACACAAACTTTCCCTGCATGATGGCTTGTCCGGCCCACACCAACGCGGGCCGCTACGTCGCCCTGATTGCGGAAGGGCGATTTGAGGAAGCGTACAAGTTTGCCCGCGATCCCAACCCGCTGGCCAGCATCTGCGGCCGAGTTTGTGCGCATCCCTGCGAAACTGCCTGCCGCCGTGGCGACATCGATCGCCCCATCGCCATACGGGCTCTCAAACGTTTTCTGACGGAGCGCCACGGCCCGGAATCGAAGCGTCCGGTCGACATCAATGCGGGACGCGGCCAGAACCGGCTGCCCTTCAAAGTCGCCGTGGTCGGCGGCGGGCCTGTGGGATTATCGGCGGCCCATGATCTCGCGCTCATGGGCTACTCGGTCACGATTTTTGAAGCTGCTCCCGTGGCCGGCGGGATGCTTTACCTGGGCATCCCCGAATACCGATTGCCTCGTGACGTGGTGGAAGCGCAAGTGCGGGAAATTCTTGCGACCGGCGACATTACTCTCAAGCTGAATCAGGCGGCGGGACGCGACTTCACGGTTTCCGACCTGCGCCACCAGGGCTTCGATGCGGTGCTGGTCGCCGTGGGCGCGCATCGCAGCCGCGATCTCACCATTCCCGGCGTCGACCTGGACGGCGTTTACAAGGGCATTGATTTCCTGCTCAACGTGAATCTAGGCTACAAGTTCACCATCGGCAAGAAGGTCATTGTGATCGGCGGCGGCAACGTGGCCATGGACGTGGCGCGTTCGGCGGCCCGCGAAGTAGTCCGGCAGCATGTTGCCGGAGTCGAAGATCTGGAGCCGTCGCTCGAGAGTGTAAGTGCCGTGGCCACGAAAGAAATGGTGGACGTGTCTCTCTCCGCCCTTCGCCTGGGCGCGCAGGAAGTGCATCTCGTCTGCCTGGAAAAGCGCGAAGAAATGCCGGCGGCTCTGGAAGAAATTGAAGAGGCCGAAACCGAAGGCATCGTCATGCATCCCGGCCTCGGCCCCAAGCGCATGATCGGCAAAGACGGCAAGGTCGTGGCGCTCGAGACGCTGAAGACCAAGTGGGTCTTCGATCAGAATCGGCGCTTCAATCCTGCGTTCTTCGATGGCAGTGAAACGCAACTGGAGTGCGACACCATCATCATGGCCGTCGGCCAGGCGCCGAATCTGGACTTTCTAAAGCCCAGCGACGGCGTGGAACTGTCTCCCCGAGGACTGATCGCGGTGAATCCGCAAACCCTGATGACCTCGGCGAGCGGCATATTTGCCGGCGGCGACTGCGTGTTCGGTCCGCGGTTGATCATCGACAGCGTGGCCGACGGCAAGCGCGCCGCAGTCGGGATTGATGAATTCCTGCGAGGCCAGAAGCATCCCGAACCGATTGTCGAAGTCGAGATCTTCAAGCGCCACAGCATGCCGCTGGAGCTGTTGGATCTGGCTCGTCAGCCCATCCCGATGCTGCCGCTGGAGCGCCGCACCGGAGTGACCGAAGTCGAAGTTGGTTACGACGCTCAGTCCGCGATGGAGGAAGCTCAGCGCTGCCTGCACTGCTGGGTGAACACGATCTTTGAAGGCGTCCCCGAAGATGGCAGCATGTGCATCCTGTGCGGCGGATGCGTGGATGTGTGCCCGGAGAACTGCCTCTCGCTGGTCTCGCTGGATCGCATTCAGTTCGAGCCCGATACTGTGCAGCAGATTCGCGAGCACCAGGGATTGTTCGGTGTGGAACTCGACGAAGTGGCCGCCGACGAACTCGGCATCGTGACCGGTTCCGCCATGCTGAAAGACGAGACTCGCTGTATTCGCTGCGGGCTCTGCGCCATGCGTTGTCCGGTCGGTACCATCACCATGGAGTCATACAACCTGGTGTCGGCCGAGCGCACCGGATTGATTTCGATTGAATCGATTGATGGCCCGTTCCGGCCCAAATCGCCGGTTGCGGCTGGAACTCCGAAGTAAAGCGTTCGAGGAAACCAATGGCAGAAGAAGAAAAGAACACACCCGCGGAACGCGATGCGGGAAGCAGCGCCGAGTTCGACCGCCGCGCTTTTTTCGTGAAGCTGGGGTTGGGATCGTTGGGTATCGCCGCGGCCGGCACGGCGGCGTTCTCCTATCAGTTCCTCTCGCCAAATGTTCTGTACGAGCCCTCTCCCATCGTCAACGCCGGCAAGCCGGAAAGTTATGCGGTGGATTCGGTGACGCTCGACGTGAACTCCGGAATCTATCTGGTCCGCACCGAGAAAGGCTTCTTTGCGCTGAGCGCCGTCTGCACCCACCTCGGCTGCCTGACCGCGTGGAAGCCTGAGTTAGGGGAGCATGGGATCATCGCTTGTCCTTGTCATGGCAGCAAATTTTATGTTCGGGATCCCGGGCACGTTCCCGGAGAGAAAATCGAAGGCCCCGCGCCCAAGCCGCTGCCATGGCTGGAAGTTACGCTTAGTGATGACGGAGATCTGTTGGTGGATCGTTCCAAACCAATCGAACCCATGAAAGAGTTCTTGAGGGTGTGAAGGTGGCGAAAACAATCGCGAGCAATATTGCGAACTATTTCGAGGAGTTGCGCGGCACGCGAGTCTGGCGGTCGGTATTCCGCAGCGGGACCGGATCGAGCACGCTGCACCGGGCGCTGGCGGTACAGCAGAATGTGTTCCTGCACCTGTTCTCCACCAAGGTGCGGACCCGCATGCTCAGTTTCAGTGCAACCTGGTATCTGGGCACGCTGACCTTCGGAACCTTTCTCATCCTGGTAGCCACTGGCATTCCCCTGATGTTTTA
This sequence comes from uncultured Acidobacteriaceae bacterium, assembly GCA_963712295.1. GTDB lineage: Bacteria > Acidobacteriota > Terriglobia > Terriglobales > Acidobacteriaceae > Acidiflorens. Next base: position 30,752 of record CAVQHM010000011.1, on the reverse strand, counting down.
TTACCATCCCTCGGTGCCACAGGCTTATGCCGACACCAAGGATCTGCAGTTTGTAGTTTCCTCGGGTCTGTTCCTACGCAACCTACATCGCTGGTCGGCACATGCGATGGTCTTCCTGGTCTTCGCGCACATGTTCAAGGTGTTTTACCGTGGCGCGTATCGGGCGCCGCGCGAGTTCAATTGGGTGATCGGAGTCATCCTGCTGCTGGTCACGCTGTTCCTCAGTTACACGGGATACCTGCTGCCTTGGGATCAGTTGGCTTTTTGGGCGATTACGGTAGGCTCGAACATCGCTGCCGCCGTGCCGGTAATGGGCAACAAGATTCACTTCCTGATGCTCGGCGGCAATCTGGTGAACGCCAATGCTCTGCTGCGCTTTTACGTGTTGCACTGCATGATTCTGCCGTTGGTCGCGATCCTTTTCGTCGCGGTGCATTTCTGGCGGATTCGCAAAGACGGCGGGCTCTACAGCCACCAAAGCGAGCCCAAGACTTTGGCGGCACAAGCGGTTCCGGCGGCGGTGAAGGGAGGGCAATAGCCCATGACTGAGAAGACGCCCAATCCGAAAGACTTCATCGCCGGCATGGACTCGCATGCGCGCAAGTCGCCGACCCGGGTGGTCTTTGTCACCCGGCGAACGTCGGCGCAGGTCAAGGTTGCGGACGAAGAACAGGTGCAGACCTATCCGGAAGTCCTGTTCCGCGCCCTCGTCGCGATCGAAGTGTTGACGATCGCGCTGGTGGGCATGGCGCTTCTCTTTAACGCTCCGCTCGAAGGTATTGCCGATGCCTCGCACACGCCCAATCCCGCCAAGGCGCCCTGGTACTTCCTCGGATTGCAGGAAATGCTGCACTACTTTCCGCCCGTGGTCGCGGGTGTGTTGGTTCCGGGTTTGGTGGTGATGGCGCTGATCGTGATTCCGTATTTCAACATCAACATCGAGGCCGAAGGCGTGTTCCTGAAAGACCGCAAGCGCCGTGTCCTTATTTTCTATGTGGTCGCCGCCGTTCTCTCGGTGTTCCTGTTGTGGTTCGATGTGTACGTAGCGCTGGTACCAACCCTGATCGTCGTCGGGTTCATGGCGCTGGCGGCGCAAAGTTCTCCGCAGTCGACTTCGGCCTTCCGGCGTTATCTGGCTGGCAGACCACTTTCATTCTGGATCATGACCTGGTTTCTGTTCGAACTGGCCGTGCTCACGGCGGTTGGCACATTCTTCCGCGGCCCGGGTTGGTCCTGGGTGTTGCCCTGGAGGAGCTAATTGCAATCATCCCCGCAGTCACCAAAGAACACGTTGTCCTCCCTGTGGCAGACGTTGTTCGGTCATCCGGTGCGCGCGTTTGGCGTGGTCAGCCTCTTACTGTTGATTGCGCTGGCCATCGCACCCGCCAAGAATCACTTCAGCGAATGGCGCCATTACCAGAATAAATATCTGGCGCTGATTCGGGGCCGAGGAGAGGCAGTAACCCTGCAACGCCATTTCCACGACGGCATCCAGCAGATCTGGATTCCGCAACTGGGAGTTGTCGATCGCTGCACCACCTGTCACGCCGGTTTGAAAGAGACCAGTCTCGCCGACGTCAGCACCCAGCCGTACCGCCGCCATCCGGCAATTCCGCATACGCTTGACCAGTTCGGCTGCGTGATGTGTCACCGTGGGCAGGGTCCGGCGACCACCGTCGAAGAAGCCCACAGCAGCACCCTGGCTTGGGAGCAGCCGATCCTGCCCGCACGCTACGTCCAGTCTTCCTGCGGACAATGTCACCGCGCTCCGCTGACCGGCACACCGCAACTGAACCTGGGCCGTAATTTGCTGGGACGATATGGCTGCGTGCACTGTCACACCATCAAACTGCCCGACGGCAGCGCCATCCAGCCGACCGACGATCCGCCCTCGCTTCAGCACGTTGCCGACAAGACCACGCGGGAGTGGATTTATGCGTGGTTGAAGGACCCGCAGGCTTACGCCGTTACCGCGACGATGCCGAATTTCAAGTTGAGCGATCCGGACGCGCGCGATATTTCGGCTTTCCTGATCGCGAGCAGCACGCCGCTCACCGGGGACACGGCGCCAGTACCTAAGAATGAGAAGGCATCCGATCCTACGGCGGGGGCCAGCCTGTACGGCGAGTCCTTCTGCGCCTCCTGCCATGCCGTGCAGAACGCCGCCGGGAACGTAGTGGGCGGCGACATTGGCCCGGAACTCACCCGCGTCGGCACCAAAGTCAAACCTGAGTGGTTGCGGGCGTGGTTGCACAACCCGCGTGTCTACGATCCGGAAACGGCCATGCCCCACTACCGTTTCAGCGATCCGCAACTTTCGCTACTGACTGCCTTCCTCGGAAACAAGGCGGATTCCGATCTGCTGGCCAATGTGCATCTCGACGCCGCTACGCCCGAGCAGATTGCGCATGGCAAGCTTCTGGTCACCGAGTACGGCTGCGCTTCCTGTCACCTGATCAACGGAATCAAGAAGCCGGATAACTTTGCTCCGGAATTGACTCGCATCGGGAGCAAGCCGCTCACACAAATTATTTTCCTGCCGGGGATGACACACGCCATCCCGGACTACATTGCGGCCAAGATCCGGCAACCACGGTCGTTTGGATCGGCGCTGAAGATGCCGCAGTTCAGTTTAGCCCCCGCGCAGGTTGATGCTCTAACGACGGCACTGCTCGCGCTCACCGATCGGGCGCACGATTTGCCGCTGGCCTTGACCGTGCCGGCGACGCCGCCTTCGAATTATCAGCCCGCGGGCAAGGCTGGAAAACTCATGGCCGATATGGCTTGCTTCACTTGCCACGCTATCAATGGACGCGGCGGCGATCTGGCTCCCGACCTGACCTGGGAAGGCAGTTCGGTGCAGCGCCCGTGGTTGCAGGCGTTCTTGAAGAACCCCGGCACGCTGCGTCCGGCGCTGATTCGCCGCATGCCAAAGTTCAACATCTCCGATGATGACGCGAAGGAACTGACCGACTACATCATGACCGTTTATCAGACTCCGGCATTCGACCGCGATTCGATGCCGGCCAGCGGCTATCCGCCCGCACAGGTAGAGCAAGGGAAGCAACTTTTCTATTCCAAGTATGCCTGCCAGGGTTGCCACATCGTCGATACCAAGGTCGACAAAGGCTACATCGGACCGACCCTAACGCAAGTCGGCTCGCGCCTGAATGCCGCGTGGATTTACCACTGGCTGAAGAATGCGCAGGTCATGCGGCCCGGCACGATCGAGCCGAACCGCCAGATGAATGACGAAGATGCCCGTGCGCTGACGGCATTCCTCATGACGCAGAAGGGCTCCAGCAAGCAGGGGGCGAAGAAATGACTAGGGCTGTTCCCGAGCAGAACGTGCGACCTCAGCGGCTAAAGCCGGACCCAGAGCAAGGCAGTTACCGCAGCGCTGAAGCGCTGCGCCACCCAAAGTCAGGTGCAAGATCGTTCAGACACTGGCGGGCACTCTTCGTAGTCTCCCTCGCCCTGGTAAGCGGAGGGTGCGCGCGCAAGCCAGGAACGGCCTCCGTTCTAAAGCCCACCGGCTTTGGCGCCGCGCTGGTAGAGTCGAGTGGGGGCAAGCAGATCGGTGCGACTGGCATGGTGCTCGCTCAGCCTCTGGTTGTGCAGGTCAATGACGACCAAGGGAACGCCGTCACCGGAGCACTGGTCGAATTCAGCGGGCCTGCAGGCGTAAGCTTTGATCCGGCAAGCGGCCTGACCGACTCCAGCGGACAACTGAGTACGAACGTAGCTTTGGGCAGCATGGCAGGCCGATACCAACTTATCGCGCACACATCCACGAAAGCTCAGAAGTCAGTCGAACTGAAGATTGAAGAAATTGCGCTCGGATATCAAGAGCAGCTTGGCTCTCAACTCGACAACAAGTATTGCGCCCGCTGTCACAATCCGGAGTCAACGCCGGAGCGGGTTTCTAATTACGACAATCTTGAGGTCAAGCCGCATCCGTTCACCGAAGGCGACACACTCAACAAGATGAGCGATGCCGACCTGACCGCCATCATCAGTCACGGCGGGCCGGCGCTGAACAAATCTGCGCTGATGCCCCCGTACAGCTATACTCTCAGCAAGGCCGACATCGAGGCGTTGATTTCCTACATCCGCATGATCTCCGATCCTCCCTATCATGCTGCCGGAATGGTCTATGCACAAAAGTAGGGCCGGTGGGCTGGGCCTTGTTCGATGTGTACTTGGTCTGATCTTTCTCAGCCTGATCGTGACTAGCGCCGCGCTTGCTCAAGTGGTATCGCCGGTAGAAATCAAAGACCCCGCCTTGCGGGCCCTGCAGCAGCAATACATGGACGACCTGGGGCAGGCCGGAGCGGACATTCTCTCAACCCATTTCGATTATCCGTTCTACCTCAGCCGCAAGCTCGACTTGGACGAAGCGCAGCAACAGGTCGCCGATCAAGCGTCCATTCGCTTTGACACCTATAGCGGCAAGACTGTGCTCGCGATCACGGGCAACTATTATGCCGCGTACTCCGCGCAAAAAATCAATCCCGAACAGCGGGCGCGGAGCACGTTTCTCAATGTGGTGATGCCGATCCTGAAAGCCGCGGTTCCGCGCTTTCAGAACAACCAGCATGTGCAAGGGTACGCGGTGGAGATTTCGCATCACATCATGGGAAAAGTGATGGGAGTTTCCATGGAGCGTCCGGAAAACCTGATGGTCTATCTGCCAAGGAACGGCGCTCTCAAACTGGTGGCCGCCAAGGATGAGACCGCGCAGCAGTCGGCGCTCTTGCAGGGGCAGGTCTTTCTCAATGCGCAGCCCATCTCCATCTGGCTGAACGATGCGGTGCCCCCGAAGGTTGCGGATGATCACCCCGATGACACTTCCGCCAATACCCAATCGGATACAGGAGGAAGCGGATCGCCGCCGGGCACCACGCCCGCTCCTTCGATCCCGGTGAAACCGAAAGAACCGCCGCCTCCACCGCCCCGAGATACCTCGGCGCAGGCGCTGGCGGCAGTGCAGCTTTCCAATCAGCCGTGGGTTGATTCGATTGTGAAAGAACTGGAGCCGCAAGCCCACTTCGTCGCCTATGCGCCACCGAAATTCGTGGCCTTTCGGCAGGGAATCTATCTTGAGCTCTCGCTGAATTCCACGTTGCCAGAGTCTGCCGCGGGATCGCGGTATAAGCTGGCAGCCACGGCGTTCGATGACCACGTTGCCCACCTCGTCCGTCCCCTGATGTCGTATTTCAAGGATTCGAAAGATTTTGATGGGATCGGCTTCAGCACGAACATCCACCTCGCCGGCAAGTCGGCGCCCGCCGTATCCGAAGCCGTGGAATTTTTCCTTCCGCTTACCTCTCTGCGCTGCTACGAGAAATACGATTGCACCGGCCAGCAGCTTCTGGACGCGGGAACCGTCCTCATCAATGGCGAACGCGTAGCCCTCGATCTGCAAATCGCCGAGGGCGGCTCCAGCCACTAACCTGCTTTTCCCTTGATGGTTGTCAGCTATACTTTCTTCTTCGGTGCGTAACAGAAGGTTTCGAAGGGACAGGGATGGTGAACTGGTCGCAGGAATCGATACTGGTAACAGGTGGAACCGGATCGTTCGGCAAGAAGTTCGTGGAGATCATGCTGCGCGACTACCAGCCGCAAAGGCTGGTGGTGTTCAGCCGGGACGAGTTGAAGCAGCATGAAATGAGGGCGTCGGGCTTCGATCATCCGCAGCATGCGGTATTTCATCGGGGACGTGCGCGACGTCGAGCGCTTGAAGCGGGCGCTCGCCGGGGTGACGGTGGTGGTGCACGCCGCGGCACTCAAGCAGGTGCCGGCTTGCGAGTACAACCCGTTCGAAGCGATCCAGACCAACATCATGGGCGCCCGCAACGTGATTGATGCGGCCATCGATCAAGGCGTGCGCCGCATTCTAGCGCTCTCGACCGACAAGGCGGTGAATCCCATCAATCTGTACGGCGCTACCAAGCTGTGCGCGGAAAAAGTGTTTGTCCAGGCGAATGCCTATGCGGGCGCGAAAAATACGCGCTTCAGCTGCGCGCGCTACGGGAACGTGGTGGGCAGCCGGGGCAGCGTGATCCCGATTTTTCTGGAGCAGCGCCGGCGCGGGAAGATCACCATCACCGATCCGCGCATGACCCGATTCTGGCTGACATTGGAACAGGGCGTGAAGTTTGTGATTCGTTGCCTCGAGCAGATGCACGGCGGCGAGATTTTCGTTCCCAAGATTCCCAGCATGAGGCTGCTCGACCTGGCGGAGACCATCGCCCCCGGATGCCAGGTGGAGACCATCGGCATTCGTCCCGGAGAGAAGCTGCACGAGGTGCTGGTCTCGGAAGACGAGTCGCGGCACACGCTCGAGGCCGAGGACATGTACGTGATTCAGCCGTCGCATCCCTGGTGGAAATCGGAAAACTGGATGAATGCCAAGCCGCTGCCGGAAGGTTTTCGCTATTCGAGTGACACGAACGAACGCTGGCTCACGCGGCGTGAACTGGAAGGCCTGGTGGCTCCTGAAACGAGCGCCGCGGAGGCGGTTCCGAGTTCCGCCTAGCACGATCTGTCTGACATGACTGCCTCACCCACAAAACTGGAAACGCTCGCGATTCACGGGGGTGTGCCCGTGCGCGAAAGATTCTTGCCGTACGGGCGGCAGAGCCTCGATGACGCCGATATCCAAGCGGTGGTTGAAGTTTTGAAGTCGGACTGGCTGACCACGGGACCGAAAATCGCCGAGTTCGAAGAGCGGTTTGCCGCGTGGGTCGGCGCGCGGCACGCGGTCAGCTTCAGTTCGGGTACGGCCGCGTTGCACGGTGCGGCATTTGCCGCGGGACTGGGGCCTGGCGACGAGGCCATCACTACGCCGATGACGTTCTGCGCGACCGCCAACTGCATCTTGTACCAGGGCGCAACGCCGGTGTTCGCCGACGTCTCGCCCGACACGCTGAACCTCGATCCGGGGGAAGTTTCCAAGAAAGTTTCCGCGCGCACCAAAGCCATCATCGCCGTCGATTATGCCGGACATCCCGCTGCGCTGGATGAACTGGGGCAGTTGGCGAACGCGCAAGCCCCGCAAGGCCAACGCCCGTTGCTGATCGAAGACGCTTGCCATGCGCTGGGCGCGGAATACCGGGGGAAGCGCGTCGGCGGCATTGCCGACATGACCGTGTTCAGCTTTCATCCCGTGAAGCACCTCACTACCGGGGAAGGCGGCATGGTTTCGACCAACGATGCGCGCCTGGCCGAGACGCTGCGGCGCTTTCGCAATCACGGCATCAGCAGCGAAGCGCGCGAGCGGCAGGAAGCCGGGCAGTGGTTTTACGAGATGGTGTCTGCTGGGTTTCAATTACAGGTTGACCGATATTGCCTGCGCGCTGGGACTCTCGCAACTGGAAAAGCTGGATGCGAACCTCGCACGGCGCCGGGAAATTGCGGCGCAGTACGCGTCGGCCTTCCGGGATTTGTCCGCAATCTTGGTTCCCGCGGTGCGCGACGGACGTCCATCCGGCGTGGCACTTATATCCCATCCGGCTCAACCTGGGAACGCTTTCCGCGGGGCGAGCAGAGATTTTTCGCGCGCTCCGGGCCGAGAATATCGGCGTGAATGTTCACTACATTCCGGTGCATCAACATCCGTACTATCGCGAGCGTTCAAGTCCAAAGAAAGTTATCCAGTGGCCGAAAACGCTTATGAGCGGCTGATCAGTCTGCCGATGTTCCACTCGATGACGCCGCAGGATGTGCAGGACGTGATTCACGCCGTGACCAAGGTCGTTGACCACTACAGAAAGGCATGAGATCCAGGAGGGGAGTAGCGGCCGTATGTGCATTCGGCAATCCAGGTTTGGCATCAGGCGGGAACACGCATGAGGGTCGTTGCCATTATCCAGGCACGCATGGGCAGCACGCGTCTGCCGGGGAAGGTGCTCAAGGACCTGGGCGGCGAAACGGTTCTGGCGAGGGTCGTGAATCGCACGCGGCGCGCGACACTGCTGGATGAGGTCGTCGTGGCCACGTCGGTCCTTGCCGCCGACGATGCGATCGCCCGCGAGTGCGAACATCTGAAGGTAGCCTGTTTCCGCGGTGACGAGGCGGACGTCCTCGATCGGTACTACCGCGCCGCGCAAAAATTTGCAGCCGACGCGGTGGTTCGGATCACGGCGGATTGCCCCCTGATCGATCCCGAACTGATTGATGCCGCCATTCGCTCCCGTCTCGACCAGAAAGCCGACTACGCGAGCAATTCCTTGGTCCGGACTTACCCGCGTGGCTTGGATGTTGAAGTCTTTACCGCGGACGCCCTGGCGCGCGCCTGGAGCGCTGCCAAAGAAGATTATCAACGCGCACACGTTACGCCCTACTTCTACCAGAACCCTGAATTGTTCAAAGTGATCTCGATCGCCGGGGAAGTGGATCGCAGCCAGTATCGTTGGACTCTGGACACGGCCGAGGATTTGGAACTGCTGCGCGCGGTTTATAAGCACTTTGGGAACCGTGATACCATCCGCTGGATCGAGGTGCTGGACCTCATGGAAGCCCAACCCGAACTCGCCGCTCTGAATTCCCATGTGCGTCAGAAGGCTCTGCGCGAAGGTTAGAAATGATACGTGCCTGTTCTGCGGGCCAACTACGTACTCGAAAATGGAGAATCACAATGCGCGAGCCATCTGAGACCACGAATTTTCCCGAAACAAAGCAAATTGAGATGTGGCGAGGAGAATTCGGCAGCCAATATAGTGAACGAAATCTGTATAGCCCGGCAGACCTCGACAATTTGTATCAGCGCTACTACGGGATCACCCGAACGGCGCTTAACCAGCGCTTTTTGGCGGATATTCCCCGATCAGCATCGATCCTCGAAGTCGGGTGTAACCTCGGGAACCAGTTGATCCTTCTCCACGAGATGGGATTTGAGAACCTCAACGGAATTGAGATTCAGGAAGAAATCGTAAAGAAGGCTCAGTCCCGGGTTCCATGGGCGAGAGTGACGGAAGGCTCCGCACTCAAAATCCCTTTTCCCGACGCGAGCTTCGACTTGGTTTTCACCTCGGGACTTCTGATCCATATTGCTCCCCAGGATCTTCCCGTCGCTATGAATGAGATCTATCGTTGTGCGAAAAGTTGGATTTGGGGATTTGAATACCATTCACAGCAGATGACTGAAATTCCGTATCGGGGTCACTCGGAGCTTCTCTGGAAGGCCGATTATGCGCGGCTCTACACGGAGAGCTTCCCCGATCTGGAACTGGTCGCGGAGCAGAAACTGAATTATCTGGAAAACGACAATGTGGACTCGATTTTCCTTTTGCGTAGAAAATAGGAAGCTAGCTAGGTCCGCCTCGTCGCGCCCAAGCCTTTTTCGGCGCCGCGGATGAGGAGAGAACGAGGTTTATGGAGACATACGAGAGTCGATGAAACCAGGCGCGCTTTTGATCCGCGCCGATGCGTCAGTCGCGATCTGGACTGGACACGTAATGCGCTGTTTGGCGCTGGCGCAGGCATGGCAGGACGCAGGCGGAACGTGTGTCTATGCTATGGCGGAGTCGACCCCGGCGGTGGAAGAACGAGTTCAAACCGAAGGACGTTCATGGAAGGACTTTCTTTCCAAACACGAGGCAATTGCGTCCTACACCGACTTTCCCAAGGGCAGAGTAGATCTTTCGCCGCAAGTCTACGGGAAGTCCCAGCTCAAACTGTACCCGGCGCGCGTGGCACGCACCTCCAACCTGCGAATTACCCACGTAGTTGTCGCCCATTAAAAGGAACATTTCCATAGGAAAATCGCCTTGAGCACAAATGGTCTCGAACCCAAGACGATCAAGCAGGTGCATGAGAGATTCGAAGTTGAAATAGTTGATGTGGTCCGGTACGGCGATCCACCACGAGTCGGTGCAGAGTTTTTCTTTGGCTGCCATTTGCATTTCACTAAAGTCGTTAGGCACACGGATGCATAGGATTCCCCCCGGGCCGAGTACTTGTCCACACAGTTGCACCGTCTTGACTGCATCGGGGACATGTTCGAGGACGTTCATCATCACGACAACATCGAAATTTGACGAGGGAAACCGCCCGGTGAACTTTTCGAGCGTCATGTTGTGAACCGAAAGACCCGTTGATGCGGCTCGCTGCGCTGCTTCGACGGAAGGTTCAGTACCTTCGCAGCTAAAACCTAGCTCGTTTGCGAACGCTAAGAAATGACCGGTACCGCAGCCCACTTCCAGCAATCTCCGACCCGGCGCTACCTTGCTAAGAATGCTCATGATGTCTGTGTAAGGTCCATCTCGCAACCATCGGAGTTCCTCCGCGGCGATGTTGCCACCCTCCATCAACCGCCGTAGCTCGGGTACACGGTTTCCCTTGCGAATAAGGTCGTAGTAGCGGCTCTCGTAGAATTCCGAAATCTGCGCCTCCGGAGGGATGGGATCTAATCTGCGGAAACCATAAATTGCGTCCTCAATGACGCGAAATCCAGAGAACTGAGTCGGATTATCGGAGTACTGCTGCGAGGGTTCGCGATCTCGAATGTTCATGAACAATTATCTCAGAGAGCGGATTCGCCAAGAAAGCAAGAGACAGGCGGGAACTGAGAAGGACAACTCCGAATTGCATGCCTTTGTCATACCGTTTTACCTAAATGCGGCAGATGGATCGTTGTGCGGCGAGATTACAGTGCGATTTCATCCGTTGGTTTATGATCAAGGCCCCAGGCGACAATGAACAACCTTAGCGAGGAGATGCTTTTGATCCGCGCCGATGCGTCGGTCGCGATCGGGACTGGGCATGTGATGCGCTGTTTGGCGCTGGCGCAGGCCTGGCAGGACGCGGGCGGGTGCGTGACGTTCGTGATGGCCGAGTCGACACCGGCGATTGAGGAACGCCTCCGCGGCGAAAGCGTCGGGCTGGTTCGAATTTACGGGGTAGTGGGAAGTGAATTCGACGGCGAGCAACTCGTCGCGCTGGCTCGAACCCATGGTCCAGCGTGGGTAATCGTGGACGGCTACGAGTTTGGGTCGGGTTATCAGCGAACTCTGAAGAATGAAAGACTCAACGTTGTGTTGATCGATGACAACGGGCGCTCTGGGACCTATGCGGCCGACGTCGTGCTGAACGATAACATTCATGCCCAGGAGTGTCTTTACCAGAACCGGGAAAAACACACGAGGCTTCTTCTCGGGACGAGATATGCGCTCTTACGGCGCGAATTTGTTTCTGCGGCCGCCCCCCGGGAAATTTCACCCATCGGCCGCAAGCTTCTCGTGAGCATGGGCGGAAGTGACCCCGACAACGTTACCTGCCGAGCCATGGAGGCGATCGAACAGGTTGCCATCGAGAATTTGGATGTGACCGTCGTCGCCGGAGGAAGTAATCCGCACCTCGCGTCCATTGCCGGAGCGGTTGCCAAGTCCAGGCACCGTTGTCGCATTCTGAGCAATGTGACGAACATGCAGGAACTGATTTCCTGGGCCGATCTTGCGATTTCGGCGGCTGGAACTGCCTGTTGGGAATACTGTGCTCTCGGCCTTCCGGCAGTTCTGGTGGCAGTCGCGGAGAATCAGATCGCCAACGCCAAGGCCTTGCACGCGGCCGGAGCCGCGAGACTGGTAGCAGGCGGATCGCGATTCGCGGTCGACGAGATGGCGCAACTGATTACCCGCCTTGCGAATTCGGCCTCGGAACGGCAATCTCTCTCGCGAACCGCACGCACATTGGTGGACGGCGGAGGAGCGGCCCGAGTCCTTTCGGTTCTAATGGGCGAAGATAATTCGTAGATTCAAGGAGAAATCGTGGTTTCACTACGGGACGTCCGTCCGGAGGACATGGAGACGATCCGCCTATGGCGCAATCTGCCGAAGGTGGCCGACTATATGTTCACCGACCATGTGATCGGCCCCGAAGAACACGCAGCCTGGTTTTCCCGTGTTCTCAAAGACCCCACCTGCAAGTATTGGATCATTGTCTGCGACGGTGAAGATGTTGGAGTGGCCAATCTGGACGAAATCGACCCGGTGAATCGACAATGCCACTGGGCTTTTTACGTCGCAAGTCCCAATGTGCGAGGCAAGAACGTGGGCAACCACGTCGAATACGCGGTGTTGAATTACGTATTTGACGAGTTGAAGTTTGAGAAACTCTGCTGCCCGGTTTTGTCGTTTAATCGGGGCGTGATTTTAATGCATCGTCGTTTCGGGTTTGTGCAGGAGGGAGTATTCCGGAAACACATATGGAAACGAGGCGCGTTCCATGACGTCGTTTATCTCGCGATCCTGAAGGAAGAGTGGGAAGCCCTGCGGCCCCGGCTCGCGGCCATATGGGGGGGCAAAGACGTCTCCTCGTTGCAAGTGTCGATCTCGACGATTGGCGATACAGCGGCGCACGCAGTTCCGGAGCGCGCCGTGAAGATCGCGATTGCGCAGCCGACCTATCTGCCATGGCTCGGCTATTTCGATCTGCTCGACCAGGTGGATAAGTTTGTGCTGCTCGACACGGTGCAGTTTGAGAAGCAGTCGTGGCAGCAGCGAAACCGGATCAAGACTCCGACCGGGCTGCTCTGGCTCACCGTGCCTGTCGTATTCCGGGGGCGGCTCACCCAGCACATCGTGGATGTGGAAATTCGGGAAGCGGATTTTTGGCGCGATCACTTGCGTGCCGTGGAGTTGAATTATCGTCGCGCTCCGTTTTTCGACGAATATTTCCCGGCGCTGAGTGAATTGCTGCGGTCGGCATCGTCGGGCCTTCGCCTTGCCGAACTGACCATTGGCCTGCTCCGCTGGTTGGCGGAGGAGTTGGGGATCAAGACACCAATCGTCCGGTCTTCAGAACTTGCCGCTCAGGGCAAGCGGACCGATCTGCTGGCGGAGATCTGTAATTTGTCAGGAGCGACAACCTACGTTTCGCCGCTGGGATCCGCCGATTATCTGCTGAGCGAGTTGCCCATCCTGACCGGCCGGGGCGTCGATGTGGTCTTCCAACATTATGAGCACCCTACGTACCGCCAGCTCTTTCCTCCATTCCAGGCGCATGCCAGCACCCTCGACCTGCTGTTCAACGAAGGAGAGAATGCCTTGGCGATCATTCGGAGTGGACGTCGCAGACCATTCGCTCCATCCGAAGCTGCGCTGCATCTGAACGAAAAGGTGGGCCTCTGATGGAACCTCGATTCCGCATCGGCGACCGGACGATCGGACCGGATGCGCCGTGTTACATCGTTGCCGAACTTTCCGCCAACCACAATCAGAACTTCGATCAGGCGGTGCGGATTGTTCGCGCTGCCAAGGACGCCGGCGCGGATGCGGTCAAGCTCCAGACCTACACCGCCGACACGATCACGCTGCGCAGCAACAAAGAGTGTTTTCGGATTACGGGCGGCACGCTGTGGGATGGCCGCATTCTTCACGACCTCTACCAGGAGGCATTTACGCCCTGGGAGTGGCAGCCGAAGCTGAAAAAGATCGCAAACGAATTGGGGATGGACTTATTTTCGAGTGCGTTCGACGATAGCGCCGTCGACTTTCTCGAACAGATGAATGTTCCGGCGCACAAGGTGGCGTCGTGTGAACTGGTCGATATCGGCCTGATCCAGAAGATGGCTCGCACCGGGAAGCCGCTGATGATGTCGACGGGCATGGCGAGCGAAGACGAAATCTCCGAAGCGATCGAAGCGGCGCGCGGGGCCGCGCCCGGCAATGGACCGGCGCAGATTGCGCTCTTGAAGTGTACCAGCGCCTACCCGGCGCCGCCGGAGGAAGCGAACCTGCTCACCATCCCGGAACTGGCGCGCCGCTTCGGTTGTCCCGTGGGACTCTCCGATCACACCATGGGCATTGCGGTTCCAGTCGCCGCGGTGGCGCTGGGAGCCTGCATCATTGAGAAACATCTGTGTCTGCGGCGCGCGGATGGCGGCCCCGACGGAGCGTTCTCACTCGAACCGCAGGAATTCAAGGCGATGGTGGATGCGGTGCGCACCGCTGAAGAAGCGCTTGGCACGGTGCAATTCGCCTCGGGACCCCGCGAAGCCGGCAGCCGCAAGTTTCGACGTTCCCTGTTTGTGGTCGAAGATATAAAGAAGGGAGAGTTCTTTACAAAACAGAACGTGCGGTCGATTCGCCCAGCCGACGGATTGCACCCCAGGCACCTCAACGAAGTTCTAGGGAAACGCGCAGCCTGCGATGTGGAGCGGGGAACGCCGCTGAGTTGGGAGTTGGTGGCGGGGAGAAATAGGTCTTAGGTGTTAGGTCTTAGGTCTTAGGAAAGGCAAACCCCTAAGACCTAAGACCTGACACCTAAGACCTAAGACCTAAGACCTAAGACCTAGGACCTAAGACCTAAGACCTAAGACCTAAGACCTAAGACCTGACACCTGCTCTTATGCAAGTTTTCCTCCTACATCCCGGCGACAACTTCCACGGTTCGTGGACCCGCCGGCATTGGGATTCCGTAATCGACCTGGGACGCGCCCCGAAGTCTTTTTATGACGAACAGAGCGCCGCCCTGGGCTGTCCGGTCTTCAGCATTTTCGATCTGGCCGTCGAAGTGGAGGATCTGCGGATCTGGCGTCACTTGCTTGCGCCCGGCATGGGACGCGTTGTGGATCGCTTTGGCATCGATTGGTGGGACGTGATCAGTCTGCTGCTGCAGCCGGAATTGCAGGACGTGCGGCTCGCGCTTCGGCTGGCCGAAAAACTCCACGGATGCCGCACGCTGGTGGTGAGCCGGCCATCGCTTATGGCGGAAGCTTTGCGAGTTCAGTTGGGAATCTCGCTGCAAGTGCTGCACGGCGGATTGCGAAAGCGCCTGGCGCGCAGCGTTCTGCGGCGCGGCAGCGCGGTGGCGAATCTGACGTTTGAGCAGTTGCGGCAGGTGGTGTATGACAAGTACGATCCGCACTACCGCTGGCGAAGAAAGCTGGCGCCGGCCCAATCGTCGAAATCGCTATCGGAGCCGCTGGTGCTGCTTCCGACGGCCTATTCGAATGTGACGAGAACCGCATTCAGCTATTGCAGAATCTTGCCCGAGCGGAAATTTCTCCTGGTGCTCGCCCGCGAGTCTGCGGCCGTCTCGCCCGTTCCGGCAAATGTGGAGACGGTAGGTCTGGCGGGGTTCGCAGCCAAAAGCTGCGACGAAGATGAACTGCGGAAACTTGAGGGTGGCTGGAAACAACTCGAGCAATCGCTGCAGGAACATCCGGCGTTCCGGTTGCCGGTTCATCTCGAGATCTTGAAAAAGGGGCGGCGTTGGTTGCGTTGGGGGCTGGCGGTTCGCGATGCCTGGACGCGAGTCTTTGAGACGCGCGTGGTGGCGGCCTGCCTGTGCGCCGACGATACCAATCCGTACACGCGCATTCCTTTGCTGCTGGCCAGGCTGCGGGGAATTCCGGCAGTGGCGTGCCATCATGGAGCGCTCGATTGCCGCATGGCCTTCAAGAATCCGCGATTTTCGAATTACCTGGCAAAAGGCGAAATGGAGCGTGACTACCTGGAACGCATCTGCGGACTCGAGCCCGGCCAAATTCGGGTCGGAGCGGCGGCTCCTGTAGAGCCGCGGCTTACCGCGTCTCCCGCCGCCGAGGAGACGGGACAAGCCCGCGAGCGCGCTCCCGCGATTACCTTTTTCACCGAGCCGTTTGAGTCGGATTTCTGGCGGGTGGAGGCAATTTATCGCGACCTGTTGCCACGCCTCTGTTCGGCGGCCCGCCGGTCGGGCAAGACCGTGGTTTTGAAACTGCATCCTTTCGAGAGTGTCCGGCAGCGGCGCAGATTGGTGAAACGTATCTTGAGCGAGGACGACCGCAACTTGGTCAGCATGACCGATGCACCGCTGTCGGGCGAGATTCTGCGGCAGACCTGGTGCGCGGTGACGGTCGAGTCGACCGTGGCTTTCGAATGCGCATCGGCCGGAGTCCCCGTTTTCCTGTGCGGATGGTTGCGCCACGCTTGCACCGGGTATGCTCCCCAATATGTCCGCTTCGGCGTGGGTCGGATGTTGGAAGCTCCGGCGGACCTGCTGCGCATTCCAGATCTTTTGCGCGAAAGCATGCCCGCCGCGGACACGGCACGCCGGTTGGTGCAGCCGATTTCTCCGGAGGCGCTGTCGGAAGTTCTCTGCCAGCCGCCGGCGGGCGGTTTGAAACCGATTTCCGGGAGACCAGTTTCCGGCAGATCAGTGCTCGCGGGTGGCCGGCCGAGGGCGTAACCACAAGAGTCTTCATGATTACGATATTCACTCCGTCGTTCGCCGATGAAGCGAACACGAACGCGCAGAACCTGACCGCGAAAGAAATCGTAAGCCGTCTTCCGGCGGATCGGTTCAGGGTCGTGCTGCTGGGCGACGGCGCGCCTGATCCGCGGATTCTTGCTCGCGAAAACACCGAAATTTGGCGCTGGTCCCGGCACGGAAATACGGCACGATGGCTCACTCGCCTGCTGTTCTCGAAAATCGACGTCTACTTTTTTCCGCGCCAGGGGCCTCTGGATGCGCTGTTCCTGTTTTTCAGGCGTTCCCTGGGCCTTCGGGTTGCTCTCGTCACCTATGTCGCGATGGCCCTTGACGAGATCGCGGTCGGGCCGACAATGGCGCGATCCATTCGCGAGGCCGACCTGGTTTTCGGGAACTCGCGATATGTCGCACAAACCGTCCAAGAGCGCTTCGGGGTTTTGACCGGCGCGATTCACAGCGGGATTGAACGGGAGTTGTTCCATCCACTGGCGGAGCCTCGCAGGACTGGCTCAAAGCTCACGGTCCTTTATGCCGGTTCATTCCAGGCCCGGAAGAGAGTGGATGTCGTCATTCGCGAGGCCGCGAATTGGCCCTCGGTTGAATTTCGGCTCGTGGGGAAGGGCGAAGAGGAACAGAAGTGCCGATCTCTGGTGAACGAGTTGGGCTGTCATAACGTCACCTTCGTTGGCCATCTCTCGCAGCCAGGGTTGGCCGAGGAAATGCAAAAAGCTGATCTATTCTTTTTCCCCAGCGTGGTAGAAGGTCATCCGCAGGTTCTGGGACAGGCCGCAGCCTGCGGACTGCCAGCGCTCGCCATGGAGAAATATCGACCAGACTATGTTCTGAACGGTGAAACGGGGTACTTGGTAAAATCGGACATCGAACTCTCTCAAAAACTGCGTGTGTTGTTGTCGGACGAAGACTTGCGGCGCAAGATGTCTGCCGCGGCCGCTCGTCATGCCTTGCAATTCGACTGGGACAAAGTTGCGCGAGAGTGGGAGCGCGTGTTTGCGGAGGCGGCCGGCAAACGTCGTAAACGAAATTAATGTGCGGAATCTATGGAGTCTACGACGTCGAAGGCGGGGTCGGGCAATACCGGATGTGGTCGGAAGAAGCGAGCCGCCTTCTACGGCACCGTGGCCCCGACGGGAGTGCGTGTCTCGCACGCTTGGGCGGACGCTGCCTGCTTGGCCACTCCCGCCTTGCCATCATCGATCTGGAAGGCGGCGCGCAGCCGATTGCCAATGAAGATGAAACCATTTGGGTGATCCTGAATGGCGAGATCTATAACTATGTTGAGATCCGCGAAAGATTGATTGCCAAGGGGCATCGCTTTCGCACCCAAAGCGACACCGAAGTGCTGGCGCATCTCTACGAAGAGAAGGGCCCCTCGCTGCTCGACGATCTGGATGGCATGTTTGCCTTCGCCATTTTGGACGAGAAGAACGAGCGACTATTCCTCGCCCGCGATCGCTTCGGCGAGAAGCCCTTGTATTACGCGCCTCTCGAGTGAAGGCAAAGGCCTGGCATTCGCTTCCGAGATGAAGGCGTTGCTCTCCTTTCCCGGCCTGGACAATCGCCTCGATGTGGCGGCCATCGCGCAGTTTCTGGCTGTCGGATACGTGCCGGCGCCGCGGACCCATTTTCAAGGGGTGCGCAAACTCATGGCGGGTGAGGCGCTGTTACTGGCGCCGGGCGCGGGGCTGCGAACGTGGCACTATTGGCAGCCGAGAATTGAGCCGAATGGAACAAAACCTCCGAGCCGGGAAGATGCCATTGAGAGCGTCCGCGCACGCATTTTGGAATCCGTTCGCCTTGCGACTCAGGAGTGATGTGCCGGTCGGAGCATTTCTCTCCGGTGGCGTGGACTCGACTTACATCGCAAGCGCGATTCGTGACTTACAGCCGGCAGCCAAATTCAGTACCTTCTGCGCCTCATTTGACGACCAGCAGTTAGACGAATCGCCTTACGCGCGTCAGGTCGCCGAGCACCTGGGAACGGATCACCACGAAGTCCATTTCTCATCGGGCGATCTTCTCGCGATCTTCGATGAACTGATCGATCACTACGATGAGCCCTTTGGCGATGTCTCGATGTTTCCGACGTTTGCGGTTTGCCGCGCCGCGCGCCAAGTCTGCAAAGTGATGCTCTCCGGCGACGGGGGCGACGAGTGTTTTGGCGGATATACGGAGATGTTTGGCTATTATCGTTGGCATGACGTGCGGCGAGCCGCTTTGGCAAACGCCGCAGCCAGAGGCCTGCTGCGTCTCTGGGGCAAGGGCTGGAGGGGGATCGGATTGCTGGGCTTCTTGTCGAAGAACGATTGGGAGCTGTTGCATCCCGCTGGCCGGCGAAATGCGGTCGCATCGTATTTCCTGCCGGATCATCGCGGCGCTGCGGAGCGCGGATTGCAAGAGCTTGAGGTACGTGCGTTGGAACACGCGCGTCTTCCATATCCGCTCTCTGCTTTCGAAGCGACGGCATCCTCCTATTTGCCGGAACAGATTATGGTCAAGGTCGATCGCGCCAGTATGCGCGCCTCGCTCGAATGCCGCGCCCCCTTCCTGAATCCGGACCTGATGCAATTCGCGGCCAGCTTGCCGCTCCAATATCACTTTCGAGCGGGCATGGGCAAGGCAGTTCTGAGGGATGCGCTGCCGCCCTGGGTTCCTCCGGAAATTCGCTGGCGGCAAAAACGCGGATTCACTCCTCCGCTGTGCAATTGGCTTCGTGGTGAACTGAAGGAAGAAATGCAAAGGAGCCTGGACGAAGGGTTGGGAGAACTCAGACACCTGCTGAACCCATTGCCGGCGAGAGAACTTTTCCGTCAGCATTTGGCGGGCTTCGATCACAGCAACTCGTTGTTTCGCTGGCTGGTTCTTTCCCGTCGTTGCCACCGGGCGGTTCTGAACTAAGTTGAATATAGGATGAGTGATTGAGCGTTCCTAAGTATCTAGTGCGTTACGGAGGGTTCGTCCTCTCAGTCACTACTGCCCGCATTGTGGGCAGCATACTTACAGCCGCCACCTTTCCGTTCCTGGTGCGGCGCCTCGGTGTCGATATCTATGGGCTGTGGAGTTATGTGGTCGCGGTGTGTGGCTTCACGGGACTCGTAGCGAACCCAGGGCTTACGAGTTATGCCGCCCAGCAAGTGGCGGCTCGGCGTCAGGCCGCGTTTGAGACCGTTTCCGATGTCTTAGTGCTTCGCGTTCTGGCGAGTGGAGTTGCCGCGGTTGCAGTTCTGGTGGTTGCCAGGCTTGAAGTCCGGCAGGATGTCCGCGTTCTTCTTGCTGGGTACGGAGTGGCCTCGGTGTTAACCAATAGTCTGTCGCTGGACTATCTGTTGTCTTCGATGGAATTGTTCCATGTGCAATCGTTCGTTTCGATCCTGCAGCAATGTCTTTATGCTGCCGTCATCTTCACCAGGGTGCGATCTCCTAAGGACGTGATCTGGGTTCCCGTCGGAATTGTCGGTTCTTCGCTCTTGACCAGCCTGATTGCCTGGACGTTCCTCTGGCGGGAGGGGTATCGCTTCCGGTTTTCCATCGCCCCGCGCCGCTGGGCCGTGATTCTCGCGCCGAGCCTGCATTATGCGGGGTCTTCCCTGATGTCCAATCTCTACCATCGCAGCGGGCACATCGCGGTTCGATGGTATCTCGGTGAACACGCCCTGGGCTTATACGCCGCCGCTGCGCGATTGGCCGATGTGCTGCGGAACTTTCTCTCGGTTCCCCAGAGCGTTTTGATGCCGCGAATGGCCTTGCACGCAAATTCCGCCGAGAGGCTTCCCCGGCTTACCCGGATCGCAGCTTCCATCCTGGTTTGGTTCGGCGTTCCGTTGACGGTGGGCGGCATTATAACCGCGCCCGTGGTTGTCCCCTGGCTGCTGGGCGCTCAGTTTCCGCAGGCGGTGCGCGCTTTTCAGTGGGCCTCCCCGTACGTGATTACGGCGCCAGCCGCGGCCCTGTTCGCGGGAACCATTCTTTACGCCATGGGCCGTCATCGCGCATATTTCCTTTCCACGCTGGCCGGAGCTGTCACTGCCGTAGTTCTTAATCTGATCCTGCCGCCCTGGTTCGGTATTGCCGGCGCCTCTGTGGCCTTTGTGCTGGGCGAGGTGGGGGTTGCGTCGTGCGCATTCTTGCTCTGCCCGCCGGAGGTGCGCGCTGCCGCGATGAGTCCGCTGCTAAGAGTCGCCGTGATCTCCAGTCTGTTCATGGGCGCTGTTTTGTGGGTGGCGCTTCCCAGGCACCTGCCACCATTGGTCTTGATCGGCTTGGGATGCGGGGCTTATGCGGTCGCTTGGGCCGGCATTGGCCGTAATCTGCTGAAAAGGGAAGTCGAGGGTTTTGCATGACGCCCAACACGGAGTCGAACGAAATTCAGCGGTCGAATGTCCGTCAATCGAATGTTCGTCAATCGATGACCGAACCCATGAACAGTGGTATGGACTTGGTCCGGCCCTCGCTGCGAGACTTTACCTATCTAGACTGTCGACGCCGGGCCGAATTGATCGCAGAGCAGGCGTCGAAACTGCCGCCGACACAAAGCCTTTTAGATGTGGGCGGGAAGGGAAAACCATACGCTTGCTTTTTCGCCGGCCGTGTAGCCCATCATTATGTGCTCGACGTTGCGCCCGCGTACTCCGTGGATGTGGTCGGCGATGCTCGCATCATGCCGTTTTCCGATGCGTCGATGGATGTTGTCCTGGCCACTCAGGTTCTCGAGCATATTCCCGACCCGATTGCCGTGATCGGCGAAATCCGGCGAGTGCTGAAACCTGGCGGCACGCTGTTGCTGAGTGTTCCGTCCATCTTCCCGCAGCACGGGTCGCCCGGCGATTACTGGAGGTACATGCCCCAGGGCCTGGAATGGATCTTGCGCGATTTTCATAGCGTGAATGTCAGGGGCGAGGCGGGAACGGTTCCCAGCATTTTTCTGGTAGTCAACGTGTACCTGCAGTTACTCACCGGGCCTTGGCCCTGGCTGCAACGCTTGCTCCGGTGGACCGTCTGCCCCTTGAACAATTTGGCTGGGCTGCTGGCGGGCAAGGTTTACCGGGGGAATCAGTTTGCCAGCAACTACTTCGTGGTGGCGGTGCGCTAGAATCGATTTCTCTGTTCTTTTTCCGTACTTCGCGAAATCGGGGCGTGATCGAGTGGGATTAAATCCGAAGCGGATTTTACTGACGGGCGGCGCGGGTTTCATTGGATCCCACGTGGCCGAGGCGCTGCTTCGCCGCGGGACGAAATTGGCCATCGTGGACAACCTCGATGATTTCTACGCACCCAGCCGCAAGCGGCTCAACCTACAGGAAATTCTCAGCACGGGAAACTACGATTTCTTCGAAGCGGATGTGCGGGATATCGGCGCGCTGCGAAAGATTGCCGAGCGCGTCCAGCCTGAAATCGTGATTCATCTCGCCGCGCGCGCCGGCGTGCGCCCTTCGATTGCGCAGCCTGCCTTGTACGAAAGTGTAAACGTCGCGGGGACCGTGAACCTTCTGGAAATTGCCCGCGAGTTCAAAGTGCAGCGCGTGATTTTTGGCTCGTCGAGTTCCGTGTACGGCATATCCAACTCCGTTCCTTTTTGCGAAGACGACCTCAAGACTCGCCCCATCTCGCCCTACGCGGCAACGAAACTTGCGGCCGAGTTGATGTGCTACACCTACGCGCACTTGTATGGTTTGACGATCCTTTGCCTGAGGTTCTTTACCGTCTACGGTCCGCGGCAAAGGCCCGATCTGGCGATCCACAAGTTCACTCGCACTCATCGAGTCTGGGAAGCCGATCCCGGTTTACGGCGATGGCTCGATGGGGCGCGACTACACCTACGTTGACGATACCGTGGCCGGAGTAGTTGCCTCTCTCGACTATGTGCCGCAATCGACGCTGCCCTTCGAAATCTTCAATTTGGGGAACTCCCACCCAGTACGCCTGGCAGAGTTGATTGCGTTACTGGAGACGGCAACCGGAAAAAAAGCGCTGCAGGAACGGCTGCCCGATCAACCAGGAGACGTTCCCATCACTTGGGCGAATATCGACAAAGCAAAACGCCTGCTGGGGTATTCCCCGAAGACGTCCATGGAGCAAGGTCTGCGGAATTTTGTTGCCTGGTATCGCTCGACGCTGACGGGCGGTGGCCAGGGGTGAGAATATGGAACTGGGCGGCCTGCCAATGACGCCGCTGGCTGAAGCGGCATCGCGGGGAAGATCGACGATGAGCAGGCGGCTGGTAATCCTTACGGAGATCATTTCTCCCTACCGCATCCCCGTTTTCAACGTTCTGGCGCGACGAGCGGGGCTGGATCTCCACGTAATTTTCTTGGCAGAGACGGATGAAACACTTCGGCAATGGCGCGTCTACAGGAACGAAATCCGTTTTTCGCATCAGGTTCTGCCCTCCTGGCGGTGGCGCGCCGGGAAGAGCGGTTTCCTCATGAACCGGGGGTTGTGGTCCGCGTTAAACAAGGTGAGGCCGCAGGTTGTGATTTGTGGCGGATACAACTACGCTGCCTCCTGGGAAGCCCTGCTGTGGGCGCGCCGCCACCAGGTTGAATTCGTTTTGTGGTCGGAGAGCAACGGACGGGACGCGCGCCGCGGACGCGCATGGGTCGAACGCCTGAAGGCCTATTTCGTGAGGCACTGTAACCGATTTGTGGTGCCAGGAAAAGCTTCCTTCGACTATCTCCGATCGCTGGGGTCGCCGGCCGCAAGCATTTTGACCGCGCCGAACGCCGTCGATAACCGTTTCTTTGCAACCCAGGCCGAGGCCACGAGGGCCCGGGCAACCGAATTTCGAGAGCAATTCAAGCTACCCTCGCGGTTTATTCTTTTTGTGGGGCGTCTGGTACCGGAAAAAGGCATTTTTGATCTGCTGGAAGCCTATGCCAAACTAGAGAGCGGGTTGCGATCCGAGGTGGGCTTGGTGTTTGCGGGTGATGGTGTTTGCCAGGAGGAACTCGCGCGACAGGCGAAACACATCAGCCCGGGAGCCGTTTGTTTTCCGGGATTCGCGCAGCGGGAAGATCTGGCCGGCCTCTATGCGCTCGCGGAAACCTTGGTTCTGCCGACGCACAGCGACACCTGGGGCCTGGTGGTGAATGAAGCGATGGCGTGCGGCCTTCCAATTATCGTGAGCAGTGTTGCGGGATGTTCCGCCGACTTGGTCGAAGATGGCTGGAATGGTTACGTCGTGCCTCCCCGCGATCCGCAGAAACTCAGCGCGGCGATCGATTCTCTGCTGCGGCAACCGGAACTCAAGCAACGGATGGCCGCGCGCTGTTCCGAGCGAATTCGAAACTACTCGCCGGAAGCATGCGCCGATGGTCTGGCTGCGGCCGCCGTCTTTGCTCCGGCCTCTGCCGCTGCGAGGGCCCGATGAATTCCGTGAAACCGCTGCAATGGCTGGCCATCGGGCTGGGCTCGATCCTGGCAATCTATTTCGTCTATTCCCACTTGTACTACTTCGGCAACATTACCTTCCTGGGCGGAATCGTACTGCTGGAGATAATCGTCGCCTGTCTCTGGAAATATGATCGGCGTTTTTTTGTTCTGCTGATGATCGCATTTGTCTGGGCCGGCCTGCGTGTCCCCATGCAAGGCGCTTGGATGTCCGCACGCTGGGTGGTGCTGGCCGCGGGGGCAGCGGTGGGCTTCATCGCCTGGATGAACGCTCCCCGGAGACCTTTCGGCTCGTTGCATCTCGTCGCTTTATTCTGCATCTGCACCGCCTTTGTCTCGGCCACTGTTTCTCCGTTTCTACAGATGGCGTCGCTCAAGGCTTCGAGCCTGTTGCTGCTTTTTCTATATTGCGCGTCGGGAGCCCGCTTGGCTGTTCTCGGCCGCGAAGGCCGCTTTTTCCACGGTCTGCTTTGGGGGAGTGAGATCGCAGTTTATGTCACGGCCATCTGCTATTTCGGTCTGGGCGAAAGTATTTGGGGTAATCCCAACTCCCTCGGCGCGTCGATGAGCGTTGGAGCGTTCCCCATCCTGCTGTGGGGATGGTTCACCAGCGATGTCCCCGGGGTGAAATTACGCCGGCTGGCCGCCCTGCTGCTTTGCGCTTACCTGGTTAGTTTCAGCATGGCGCGTGCGGGGATGGCTTCGGTCGCGCTCGTTACCCTTGTCTTTTGTGTTTGCCTGCAGCAGTACAAATTACTGGTGAAGACGGCGGCGCTGCTGCTGGTCGTGGTTGCCGTGACGGGCGTGCTCGCTCCCGGAAAATTAGAAACGAAGCTGGGGGACGTGAAGGACGCCGTGCTCTACAAGGGACACAAGGAAGCAGGCGTGATGGGTTCGCGGCTAACCCCTTGGGAAAAATCGATCGCCATCATCAAAGAGCATCCGCTGTTTGGAACGGGTTATGGCACGAGTCCAACGGGCACGGCAGTGGATCCGGGGTCTCTTGGAACGGTTAGTTCCGAGGCCACGACGGATCGCGAGCACGGCAGCAGTTACATCACCATCGCGGAGTGGGTGGGTCTGTTGGGCGGAGTGCCCTTCGTTGTGCTCCTGGGGTTGACGCTGTCGAACGTTTGGAAAGTCTGCGTCTGGATGCGCCGAGCCCGCGACCCGCGCCATTACTCGATTCCGCTGGCCATGGTGGTGATCGCGGGTCTGGCTCACGCCACCTTCGAAGATTGGCTCTTTGCCGTGGGTTATTATCTCTGTGTCTATTTTTGGTTCTGTGTATTCCTGCTCCCGGATCTTATTCCTGATGCGGTGAACGTCCCCGGGACCGTCGTGGTTTTCAGAACTTCCCGCCGGTCGCCAGCCGATTTTGGAGCCGTCGTGCCCAACCGATGATCAGATTGTTTATCAACGGCCTCGCCGCCAGTGCCGGCGGTGGCCTTACCTATCTGCGCAATGTGATCCCCCATCTCGCGCGCAGAACCGATACGGAAACCACGGTTCTATTGAATTCGGCAATGCGCCGGGAATTTGGGGAGTTGCCCAATATTTCTTTTGCAGAAAACTCGGAAACCTCCGGAGCGTTCCGGCGCTTCGTCCATGAGCAAACCGTGCTGCCGAATCTGATCCGGCGAAGCGGAGCGCAAGTCTTGATTTCCGCCGGCAACTTTGCCCTCTGGAACTCTCCCATCCCTCAAATACTCCTGTCCCGTAACTCGCTTTATACGTCCGGGGATTTCCTCCGCGACGTTCGCGCTCGGGGAGACTACGCGATTTGGGCCGACACTTTGGTCAAGGGCTGGCTGGCACGCCGATCCATAAGTTGCGCCGACATCACCGTTGCCCCAAGTGAAGCGTTTGCCCTGGAACTTAGCCAGTGGAGTGGCAAGAAGGTCCTCGCCGTGCACCATGGATTTGACCAGGATGCGTTTACCGGCGATGGAACGCCATTGCCATCGGCGGCGAAAGCTCAGCTTGAGCAAGCGAAAGACGCTCTCCGCCTGCTCTTTGTGAGCCACTACAATTATTACCGGAATTTCGAGACATTATTCCGGGCCCTGCCCATCTTGAGCAGTCGTCTTGCGGGAAAGAAAGTGAAACTGTTTCTTACCTGCCGCCTGAATTCCAGCGACAATCCGGGGACCTATCGAGCCGAGCCTGCGGCATCGCTCGCCCACGATCTTCAAGCAAACGGCCAGATCGTGGAGCTCGGAGCCATTCCCTATCGCTCGCTTCATCACCTCTATCGTGCGTGCCACATCTACGTAACCCCGGCTTATGCCGAATCCTTTGCTCATCCGCTGATCGAGTCGATGTCGAGCGGATTACCCGTGGTGGCCTCGGATTTGCCCGTGCATCGTGAAATCTGCGGAGATGCGGGAATCTACTTCCCCCGTTTCTCGCCCGATGCGCTGGCGGAACGGGTCCTGGAAATTCAGAAGTCGCCGGAGCTGGCGGAAACGCTCTCGCTCCATGGCTTGCAGCGGGCGCGCGACTTCAGTTGGAGCGAGCATGTGGAACGCCTCGTGGTTCTCGCCGAGGGATTGGTGCGGTCCGAAAGTGGGCGAAACTAATGTCCCAAGCCGTGGGGATGGAATCCGCGCTGCACGTTTTGACGCTCACCCCGTTTTTTCCGTCAGATCAAAATGAAGTCAACGGTTGCTTCATCGCCGAGCCCATCGAGCAGCTTAAGCGGTTCGGGGTCGATTCCAGCGTGATCGCCGTATCCCCAATTTACTACCCTCGAAGGCGTCCGAGTTCAACCGCCGCGGCAGAATGGGTGCGATATCCGCAAGTTCCCGGAAACATCGGGCTCTCCAGCGCGGGGAAACTGCTTTACACCCGCCTCCTCGGGCGAGTCCGGAAGCTGCACGGCGCGAAGCCGATTGATGTGATTCATGCTCACGCGGCCCTGCCCTGCGGCCACGCGGCCGCGCTGCTTTCCAGGCGTTTGAATATTCCCTTCGTGATTACGCTCCACGGCCTTGATGTATTCAACACGTGTTTTCTAAGCGGACGTCCGGCGGCCTGGCGGCGGAAGGTTTCAGTGGATGTCTACCATGCAGCCCGGACCGTAATCTGCATCAGCGGAAAAGTGCAGAAAATTCTAATTCTAAAGACCGGAACGCCGCCGGAGAC
The DNA here is from genome assembly GCA_963712295.1 of uncultured Acidobacteriaceae bacterium. Lineage (GTDB taxonomy): Bacteria > Acidobacteriota > Terriglobia > Terriglobales > Acidobacteriaceae > Acidiflorens. The sequence goes on along the minus strand of CAVQHM010000011.1, from coordinate 4,001 downwards.
CAGCAGCACCGTCGTGTACAACGGTGTAAATCCGAGCTTCTTTTCACCGAATGTCGCCGCGGTGGGAAAGCTCGATCCGGAGATTCTGATCGTCGGCAACTTGCTGCGCAGCAAAGGCCACGAACTGGTTTTGCGAGCGCTCGGAAATCTCAAGCCTTCCTTTCCCAATCTTCGCTGCCGCATCATCGGAGAAGGGCCGGATCGCGCCCAGTTTGAAACCCTGGCGCGCGACCTGGGCCTCGAACGGCAAGTTCATTTTGCCGGCCGTAAGAGCCGGTTCGAGGTGGCCGAGGCCATGCGTCGCTGCTCTGTTTTCGTATTGCCCAGCGGCAACGAGGGCTTGGGATGCGTGTACCTGGAAGCTATGTCATGCGGCAAGCCGGTGATTGGCTGCCGCGGGCAGGGAATCGAGGAGTTGATTGAGCATGGCAGGAATGGCTGGCTTATCCCCGTGGATGGACTCGCACAGCTTGAGCAGGGGCTTTCCGCTTTACTCGCGTCGCCCGAACTGTGCGCGCGGATCGGAACGGCCGCACGCCAGACCATCCTCGACAAGTTGACGCTGTCGCATCAGGCGCAACAGTTGGTCAAAATTTACCGCCAAGCCATCGCCTGAGGGCTGTATGTGGGTTCGGCCCGTCACAAAGATGGTTCAACCCGCTGCTTTATAATGGCGGTCACTCATGGCGGTCGCCGTTACCGGAGGATGGGTTGCTTCACCAGCGGTATAAAGACATCGTGTTTTGGGGCATTGCCAAGGCCACGGTCCCGAATTATCTCCTGCGCCGGTATGTGATGAGCCCAGGCCCTCGGAACGGCGCGCGGCATCTTCATCTGGGTTGTGGTCCTAAATACCTGCCCGGATTCCTCAATATCGACGGCAATCCTTTTAACAAGATTGACCTTTGGCTGGATGTCAGAAACGGACTCCCATTCCCTTCGAATTCGGTGGACTCGATCTATTCCACCCACATGTTCGAGCACTTTTATCCGGATGAGCTCAAGCGTCTGCTTCGGGAATGTGCGCGGGTGTTGAAAAACGGCGGCGGCATCCGGCTCATCGTTCCGAGCCTGGAGAGCGCGATCGCAGCGTATACTCAGGCGCGCAGCGAGTGGTTCGACGATTCTTTTCCGCGGCATTTCGATTCGCTGGGCGGCAGGTTTTCGAATTTCGTGTTCTGCGATGGACAACACCGCACCGCGTTCGATTTCAGTTATCTCGTCGAGGTGCTTCGCGAAGCGGGCTTCCGGGAGGTCGAGAAATCCGCGGAAGGGAAGAGCCGTTTGTATGCGACCAGCGTGCCTCCGTATGAACCGGGAGACTCGACGGATTTGCCCCATTCCTTATACGTCGAGGCATTTAAGTAGCCCGCATTTCATTTCGGCAAGCAAGGAAGCGAGCAAACATTTCCGATGTGCGGCATCGTTGGCATCCTGGCGCGTAGAACCCCGATCCCTCCCGCAGTTCTGGAGCAAGCCACCGCTTCGCTCGCGCACCGCGGGCCCGATGATTCCGGAACCGTGCTGCTTAAGGAATCCCGACCGGAGAGGCTGGAAATCGGTTTGGGGCACCGCCGATTGGCGATCCTCGATCTTTCGCCGCTTGGGCATCAGCCCATGCAGGATCCCAGTCACTGGCAACTGGATCGTCTTCAACGGCGAGATCTACAATTTCCGCGAACTTCGCAACGAACTCGAAGCCGCCGGCGCCGAGTTCCGAAGTCATTCCGATACGGAAGTAATCCTGGCTGCTTATCGTGTGTGGGGAGAATCTTGTCTGACTCGTTTCGGCGGCATGTTTGCGTTCGCCCTCTGGGACGCGCCCCGAAAGCGGCTGCTCTTGGCGCGCGATCCCATGGGAATCAAGCCGCTGTACTACCACCAGTCGGACCAGACTTTTGTTTTTGCTTCGGAGGTCCGAACGCTTTTGCGGACGGGACTCGTGCCGCGAAAGGCTGATTCCACCGGGGTCTTGAGCTACCTGGCCTTCGGTTCCGTCTACGAACCGTGGACGATCGTCGAAGGAGTGAAGGCCGTTCCGCCGGGCCATATTCTCACGGTAGAAAACGGATCAGTGAGCAGCCGCGAATACTGGAATCCGCTGCAGTCTCGCTCGAGAGACGATCGAAACCACGTTCCGAGAATGGGATCGCGGCGGTAGATCGACTGCCTGCGATCTTGCGCGACGCCGTGCTCTCCCACCTGGTAAGCGACGTGCCCGTCGGAGTGTTTCTTTCGGGCGGAATCGATTCCAGCGCTCTTGTCGCCGTCCTCAGCCACAATGGCGTGCGCGCGAACACCTTCTCGCTGGTATTCCAGGAAGAGGAGTTCAACGAAGGGCAGTATTCGCGGGAAGTCGCCCGCCGCTTTGGTGCCGAACATCATGAGATACCCGTGTCGCAGCAAGACACGCTGGCAGTGTTGCCGGAAGCGCTCTGCGCCATGGACCAGCCGACGATTGACGGCATCAATACGTATCTGGTGTCCGCTAAAACGCGGGCCGCCGGAATGAAAGTTGCATTGACGGGTTTGGGCGCCGATGAGATGTTCGCCGGCTACTCGAATTTTCACCGCGTGCCAAGGATGGAAGCCTTTGCGAAACGATTTGGGCGATTGCCGAAAATCGCGCAGCGGCCGCTTGCCGCTTCCGTCGCGCTGTTTGCAGGCAAAGGCGATCGCAGCCGCAAGCTGGCCCAACTCGCTGCAGGTACTGATTCCATCATCCATCCATATTTCTTGATGCGTACGCTGTTTGGCGCGGCGGAGCGCGAGGCGCTGCTCAGTGCGGATTGTGAAGATTCAGAGCGCTCTCTCGCAAGCATGTTGCAGCAGTCCATCGCGCAAAGTTCGACTCTTGATTCCGTCAATCGCGTTTCCTATCTGGAATCGCATTGCTACATGCGCAACACGCTGCTTCGGGATTCCGATTTCATGAGCATGGCCCATGGTCTCGAATTGCGCGTGCCCTTTCTCGATCGCACGCTGGTCGAGGCCTGCTTCCGCATTCCGGGCGATAAGAAATTAAAAGGAGATTTGCCGAAGAGCCTGCTGCTGGCGAGTCTCGGTGTCGAGTTGCCAAGAGAGATTGTGCATCGTCCCAAGCGCGGATTTACATTGCCGTTTGAGCGCTGGCTGCGAGGCGAGATGAAGCCGGTGATCGAAGACGCGCTGCTGAAGAGTGATTGGGATCAGACTTCGATCGCCGCCAGCGCCGTACGAGAAGTGTGGAACCGCTTTCTTGCGGGCGAGACTTCATGGTCGCGTCCGTGGTCCCTGTTCGTGTTGAGGCGTTGGTGCGAGCAGAACCTGTGAAGGCAAAGCCGCGAAGCGGTGCTGCGCGGGAAACGTTCTTGCGTTCAAGAATGCCCTGAGTTCAGCTAACATAGTGGAACCTAACTACCTGCCGGCAGAATGAGCTTGATCGAAACAAAATCAGAGACTGAAGTGTCGCACTCGAACGCCGCCCCGCCGGTGCTGCCCGTAAGTGTGATCGTTCCGGCCCGTAACGAGGCCCGCAACCTGCCGCGCTGTCTGGAGTCGCTCGCCGGCGTCGGTGAGGTGTATGTCATCGATTCCCAGAGCACCGACGACACGGTTGAGATCGCTCAGTCGCATGGCGCGAAGGTCGTCCAGTTTCATTATGCAGGAGGCTGGCCGAAGAAGCGCCAGTGGGCCATGGATACGCTGCCGCTAGCTTACGACTGGATTTTGCTACTCGACGCGGATGAAGTCCTGACGCCGGAACTCGTCGAAGAAATTCGGCGTGCGCTGCAAAACCCCAGCGGTGAACGGATATTCCATTCGCCTGCAAATGTATTTTCTCGGGCGAGTCTTGCGGCATTGCGATGCAAGTTTCTGGAAGCTGTCGCTCTTCCGCAAAGGGCGAGGCCGTTTTGAATGCCGCCTGAAGGATCAGGATGCCTCCATGGCCGACATCGAAATCCACGAACACGTGGTGGTGGATGGACCCACCGCGGAGTTGCACAATGCGCTGGTCCATC
>CAVQHM010000010.1:0-129975 GCA_963712295.1 uncultured Acidobacteriaceae bacterium | reverse complement strand
ACAATGTCGATTCCTTGTCGCGCTACATCCTGAAGCACAATGAGTACTCGAACTGGGAAGCGCGCGTGCTGCTGCAGCCCGAAGGCGCCGCTAATTCCTGAAGAGGTGAGCGCCGATTTGTTTGGCACTCAGGCGCAGCGCCGGCGATGGCTCAAGCGGAATCTCTATCGCTTGCCGGGTTCTCCAGTTCTGCTCTTCCTGTATCGCTATATGGTTCGTCTCGGATTTCTCGATGGCGTGCCCGGGCTGATCTACTGCGCGTTTCAAGCGGTGCAGATGTTCCATTCCAAAGCGAAAATCTACGAGCTGAAGCGCGAACCAAAGACGGGGAGGAACTGAGGCCATGTGCGGCATCAGCGGCCTCGTGAATTGCGGCGACCGGGAGACGCTCGTCCGCATGACGAACGTGCAGACGCACCGCGGTCCCGACGACTCCGGGCTCTGGGAGCGGCGTTTCCCCGATGGCGGATACATCGGACTGGGCAGCCGCCGCCTCGCGATTCTCGACCTCTCCGCCGATGGCCACATGCCCATGTCGAACGAAGATGGCACGGTGTGGATCACCTACAACGGCGAGATCTACAACTTCGCCGACCTGCGCCGCGAACTCGAAGCGAAGGGCCATTGCTTTCGTTCGCACACCGACACGGAAGCCATCGTTCATCTCTACGAAGAATATGGTCCCGACCGCTTCAAAGACTGCCTGAACCGCCTGAATGGCATGTTTGCCCTCGCGATCTGCGACTTGCGCGGCGCTTCGCCAAAGCTGTTTCTGGCGCGCGATCATTTCGGAATCAAGCCGCTCTATTACTCGGAGCGCGCTGGAAAACTAGCGTTCGCGTCCGAGGTCAAGGCGCTGCTCGAAGTGCCGGGAATCGAAGCGGCCATGAACCTGGAGGCGCTCGACCAGTACCTCACTTTCCTCTGGGTGCCCGATCCGCTGACCATGTTCGAGGGAATCCGCAAGCTTCCCGCCGGCCACTACGCGCTCTGGCAAGCACGGCGAGTTCAAGATCGAGCAGTACTGGGACTTGACGTTCCCGCCGGCCGACCATCGCTTCGAACGGACGGAAGCGGATGTGGCGCAGGAGATCCGCGAGCGCTTCTGCGCTTCGGTCGAGCAACAGATGGTGAGCGATGTTCCGATTGGCGCCTTTCTGAGCGCGGGCCTCGATTCGTCGAGCATAGTTGCGGCCATGGTGGCGGCCACGGCGAGAAAGCAGCCCGTGCGGACTTACACGATTACGTTTCCCGAAAAATATCGTGTCGGCGAAACGGCGCTTGACGATCCCGGCGTTCCGCAGCGCCTCGCGCGCAAGCTGGGCTGCGAGCACCATGAGATCGTGGTCGAGCCCGATGTGGTCGGTCTGTTGCCGAGTCTGACCTGGCACATGGACGAGCCCACGGCCGATCCGGCCATCATCGCGGCGTATCTGGTGTGCCGCGAGGCGCGCAAACAGGCGACTGTGCTCTTGTCGGGAGTGGGCGGCGATGAACTGTTTGCGGGATACCGCAAGCATGTGGCTCACGCGTGGGCCGAAGAATATCGGCGCATCCCGGGCTTCGCGCGCGCCGCCGCGGAGCGCGCTCTGCTGGCCTTGCCGTCTCTGCGCGGAACGCGCATGAAAGGATCCGTGCGTCTGGCGAAGAAGATGGCGCGCAGCGCGGCGCTCAGCCCACAGGAAGGTTTCATCAGAAACTGCACGTATCTGGATGCGCAGCAGAAGGCCGCCTTATATGCTCTAGAATCGTCAGCAACCGGCAAGCGGCAATCCTGATGCTGGCGGCCAGCATCTGGCGGCGTTCGACCGAGTGCGGCACGCGGACTTTCTCAACCAGATGCTCTATCTGGATACTAAGATCTTCATGCCCACACTCAATCTGACTTACAACGACAAGATGAGCATGGCGTCGTCGGTCGAAGTGAGGGTGCCGTTCCTGGACCGCGAACTCGCCGAATTCGTTGCCTGGAACGTCAAGCCAGAGTGGAAGCTGAAAGGGAAATGGCGTCCCGTGACCAAGCACATCTTCCGCGAAGCCATGCGTAGTATGCTGCCAGACGAGGTCATGCGGCAGCCGAAAGCGGGTTTCGCGGCGCCCGTAGACTACTGGCTGGCGCACGATTTGCGCCCCATGGTGGACGACCTTCTTTCGGAATCTCAAGTCAAGCGCCGAGGTTTGTTTCGTCCGGAAGTGGTGCGCAGCTACATTGACGAGCACCGCCGGGGTGCGGAAGACTGGTCGATGCAAATCTGGCAACTGCTGACGCTGGAAATCTGGATGCAATTGTTTCTCGATGGCGGCGCGAAATCGTTCGCCGAACGGCAGATCGGCGCGCCTCAAGTAACTATCGCATGAAGCAACTCTTACAAGACGCGCGCACGGGTGAGTTACAGATCGCCGAGGTTCCGGCTCCGCAACTGTTGCCGGGCTGCGTGCTGGTCCGAGTGGCAGCGTCGCTGGTGTCGGCGGGCACCGAGCGCGCGTCCGCGGAATTTGCCGGCAAGAGTCTGCTGGCGAAGGCGAAGGCTCGTCCCGACCTGGTGCGCGACGTGATGGCCAAGTTGCAGCGAGATGGCTTGGCTTCCACGCTGCAGACCGTGCGCTCCCGTCTGGATCAGCCGCAATCGGTGGGCTACAGCAGCGCCGGAGAGGTAGTTGCGGTGGGCGATGGCGTCGCCGACATCAACGTGGGCGATCGCGTAGCCTGCGCGGGCGCGGGATATGCGGTTCATGCCGAGTTTGCCTGCGTGCCGCGCCTGCTGCTTGCGAAGATTCCCGAGAGCAGCGAGAGCGCGTCGCAAGTCTTCCTACAGAGTGACCTACGAAGAGGCAGCCTCGAGACCTTTCGGAACGGTGGGCGCGATTTGCCTGCACGGCATTCGAACCGCAGAAGTCGCGCTGGGCGACACGGTCGCGGTGATCGGCCTGGGCCTGCTCGGGCAAATCACGGTTCAATTGCTGAAAGCCGCAGGCTGCCGCGTGTTTGGCATGGATCTGCTGCGGCAGCGGCCGATCTCGCGATCGGGAGCGGAGCCGAAGCCGCATGCACCAGCGCGCGAGAATTCCGCGATCTGTGCTTCCAGAAGACGGGTGGCCGCGGCGTGGACTCGGTGCTGATCACGGCGGAGACTGCAAGCAGCGAGCCAGTGAACCTGGCCGCGGAACTGGCCCGCGATCGCGCTATCGTGGTTGCCGTGGGAACCGTCGGCATGGATCTGCAGCGCAAACTTTATTACGAAAAGGAATTGGATTTCCGAATTTCGCGCTCCTATGGTCCCGGCCGCTATGACGCCGCGTATGAGCAGAAAGGGCGCGATTATCCGATTGGACAAGTGCGCTGGACGGAAACGCGCAACCTGGAAGCCTTTCTGCAATTCATCGCGGACGGCAAACTGAACCTGCCGTCGCTGATCACGCACCGGTTTCCGATGGAGCAGGCGACGCGCGCCTATGACCTGATTACGGGCAGCACCGGCGAGCCTTTTCTGGCCGCGCTGATCACGTACGCGGGCGCCGAATCTGGAATCACTCCGAATCTATCAGGAGAAGATTTCGGTGAGCCGCCATCGCAACCTCGTCAGGTTCCGTCGGCCTAGGCGTGCTGGGCGCCGGAAGTTTCGCGCAGAACACGCTCCTGCCCGCGCTGAAGGCGATCCCGGGCGTTTCTTTCATCGGCGTCTGCAATGCAACCGGCCCGCGCAGCCGGAACGCGGCGGAGAAATTTGGATTCTCCTACTGTTCGAATTCAGAAACTGATCTCCTGCAGGATCCAAAAATCAACGCGGTGCTGATCGCCACTCGCCATAACCTTCACGCCAGCCAGGCGCTCGCCGCCCTGCGCGCGGGGAAAGCGGTCTTCTGCGAAAAGCCGCTGTGCCTGAATGAAGACGAACTGGCGGCGCTGGTGCGTGTTGCATGGCCGAGTAGTCGACGGCAAGCAATGCTCCGCTCCTCATGGTCGGCTTCAATCGTCGATTCGCGCCCATGGCCGTTCAGCTAAAACAGTTTTTGTCGGAAATCCACGAACCGCTCGCCATCCACTATCGCGTGAATGCAGGTTATATCCCCGCCGATCATTGGGTAAACGATCCCGAGCAGGGAGGCGGACGCATTCTCGGCGAGGTCTGCCATTTTGTGGACTTCCTCTGCTTTCTCGCGGGCGCGTGTCCCGTCGAAGTGCAAGCGCAGACCGTGGGCAATCCCGGGCAGTACAGCATGGATAACGTTGTCGCGTCGCTCAAGTTTGCGAATGGCACGCTCGGCACGATCAGCTATCTTGCCAACGGCGACAAATCGGCTTCGAAGGAGCGCGTGGAAGTATTCGGCGGCGGATCGGTCGCGATCCTCGAAGATTTTCGGCGGCTCGAACTGGTGCGCAACGGACGCAAACAAATCACACGCGCGCGCTGGGGACAAGACAAGGGCCACAAAGCGGAGATGCAGGCATTCGTGGATGCGCTTCGGGGCAAGACGCCGCCGCCGATTCCGTTCGAACAAATCGTGGGCTCGACGCTCGCGACCCTGCGACTGCAGAATTCGTGCCAGACCGGGCAGCCTCTGACGGTCGACCTGAGCGAGTTCGTGGCGTCGGCCTTGCAGGGAAAGTTGCCGCAATAATTTCCCGTAGAGACGCGGCTTGCCGCGTCTCCTTCCGCGGCATGAGACGGGGCAAGCCCCGTCTCTACGGAACGGTTTTCGGTGGTACCGATCTGCGGCAGCCGCCAGGAATTACAAGAAGGACACAGAAGGGAACGAGCCGTAAATGTTGATTCTGGGCCTGAATATGTTTCATGCCGACGCTTCGGCGGCGATCGTCGACGATGGAAAGATTCTCTTTGCCGTGGCCGAAGAGCGGCTGAACCGGCACAAACATTACGGCGGCTTTCCTGCACTGGCGGTGAAAGCGTGTCTGGATGCGGCGGGCGCGAAGATCACCGACGTGCAGCACGTCGCCGTGGGGCAGGACAGCGACGCCAACCTCGCCAAGAAAGTGCAATATGCGCTGGCCAATCCCGCGAAGGTCCTGAATTTTATCAAAATGCGGCAGCGCAAAGAGGCGATGCGCGACGTGCGTTCGCTGCTGGCGCAGGCGCTCGATGTGGATGCTTCCACGCTGAAGTTTCAGGAGCATCATCTGGAGCACCACCTCGCGCACATCGCCAGTTCGTACTACTGTTCGCCGTGGGAAAAGGCGGCGGGCTTCAGCTACGACGGTTCGGGAGATTTTGTTTCCACCATGATGGCGCGCTGCGAGGGCCCCGAAATCCAGGTGCTCGACCGCGTGTTTCTGCCGCATTCGCTCGGCACCTTCTACACCATGATCTGCGATTTCATCGGCTACAGAAAATATGGCGATGAAGGCAAAGTCATGGGGCTGGCGCCGTATGGAAAAGATATCTACGTCGACGAGATTCGGAAAATTGTCGGGCTCAAGAACGGCAACTTTCAGCTCAACATGAGTTACTTCAAACCGCTGGGGAGCAGTCAGGGAATGCAGGTGCTGCCCGATGGAACGGTGCGCCTGGCGCGGCATTTCTCCGACAAAATGGAGAAGCTTTTCGGCGCCCCCCGCGAGCCGTACGCCGAAATCACGCAGCGGGATATGGATCTGGCGTATGCCATGCAGTATTGTTTCGAGGAAGTCTTCTTTCATCTGATGAACGAGCTGCACCAGCGCGTTCCCGATGAAAATCTTGCCCTGGCGGGAGGCTGCGCGCTCAACAGCGTGGCCAACGGCAAAATATTTTCCCGAACGCCATTCCGGCGCACCTGGATTCAGCCGGCGGCCGGCGATGAAGGCCTGGCGATTGGCGCCGCGCTGCACACCTATCACTCGGTGCTGAAACAGCCGCGCACCGGCGAAGCGCAGATGAATCATGCCTACCTCGGGCCGGAGTTCTCCGAAGCGCAAATTGAATCGTCCTTGAAAAGTGCGGGCGTAAAGTATCAGCGACTGGATCGCGGGCCATTGCTCAACGCTGTGTCCGATCAGATGGTGCAGGGCAACGTGGTGGGATGGTTTCAGGGACGCATGGAGTGGGGGCCGCGCGCGCTCGGCAATCGCTCGATCGTGACCCATCCGGGCCTGCCCGACATGAAGGACGTGTTGAACGCCCGCATCAAACACCGCGAGTGGTTTCGTCCCTTTGCGCCCGCGATTCTGGCCGACGCGCAGCATGAGTATTTCGAGCACGATCATCCGTCGCCCTACATGCTTCACGTGTACAAGATTCGACCGGAGAAGCGGAAGAGCCTGTGCGCCGTGAACCACGTCGACAACACCGGGCGATTGCAGACCGTGACGCGGGAAGAGAACCCGCTCTACTACGATCTGATCCAGACGTTTGGCAGGAAAACCGGGATCTCCGGTGATCCTGAACACGAGCTTCAACGAGAATGAGCCGATCGTGTGCACGCCGCAGGAGGCGATCGATTGTTTCCAGCGCACCAAAATGGATGTGCTGGCCATCGGCCCTTTTTTCGCGTGCAAGGCCGAGAACAAATCCAAGAACTGACGTCATCCGGCATGGCTGAGACCCCAGTTGCGGCGGCCGCATCCTCCGCTCTAAAGCTTCGGAAAGTCGCTGCCTGGCGCGGCATCCGAGTGCTCGCGTGGAGCGGCGATGTTCTCTACGGGTGCCGCGGATATCAAATCGTTCGCCTGCACGTTCGCCCACAAATCGGCGAGAGCGCGGAGTGGGAGGCGGTCGCGCGCTTTCGTCCAGTCTGGTGGAGGAACCTCACGTCGCGCAGCGCGCTGAGCTTATCGCTTGATGCGCGACGGCTTTCACGCGCTGGCCATTCTCGACGGTCAAACAAACAACCAGACGATGGTGGGCGCGGTTCCGGGCGCGCTCGTAACCCGGACTCCGGAAGCGAGGAGTTTCATGTTACGCATCAGGTCCAGCGCGGCACACGGCCGCTGCACGTTACCGCCGTTCCCTCGGGAAGAATCTACTGGGGCGAGTATTTCGACAATCGCGAGCGCGCGGAAGTTCACATCTATGTTTCAACCGATCGAGGCCGTTCGTGGCAGGTTGCCTACACGTTTCCCGCGGGGAGCATACGGCACGTCCACAACATTGTGTACGACCGCTGGGGCGATTGCCTTTGGATACTGACTGGCGACGAAGGCGCCGAATGCAAAGTGCTGCGTGCCTCGTGTGATCTGGGCTCGGTGGAAGTCGGTGCTCGCAGGGAACCAGCAAGCCCGGGCCGTGGCTGCGATTCCAACGCAAAACGGGTTGTATCTTTCCACCGACACGCCCTCCGAGAAGAACCATGTTCTGTCGGCATCGATCGAGCAGGGAACGTCGAGCAGGTCGGCAGACCTCGCCAGTTCTTCCATCTACGGTTGCCAAGTGGGCGAGGCGATGTTCTTTTCGACGATGATCGAACCCAGTGCTGTGAACGCCGGCCGTGAAGTGCATCTCGCCGGGCTCCGAGAGACGGAACGAACTGGCAGGTGCTGGCTCGCTGGAAGAAAGACAAGTTGCCGATGCGCTATTTCCAGTACGGCAACGCTTTCCTGCCCGACGGCGAGAACTCCACCAATTATCTGGCAGCGACGACCATCGCCGTCGAGACCGACGATCTGGTCACCACGCTCTGGGAAGTTGAAGCGGCATGACCCTCGCCACGACGTTGGCAGTTACTACCGGCGCATCTTCCCCGCCTACCTAGGTTCCGGACGAAGCCAGTTGACGTTCTGGCATGAGACGCCGGAGATCAATCCGCGCGCTGCCGCAGATCGCGCTCGGCGAGTACTACATGCTGTTTCGCGAGAAGGCGGACTACGCCGGCCATTACGATGCCGCCGGCATTCCCATGCTCGACTACCACGGAGCGATTGGCCTGCAATACAACCCGATCGCGATTGCACAGTGGGGGCTCGCAAACTACAACCGTTTCTGCGAGACCCGGACGATGCTCGCTGGCAGAAAACGCTCAAGGCTGCCGATTGGCTCACCGCCAACCTGGAACAGAACGCACACGGGCTGTGGGTTTGGAACCATCATTTTGACTGGGACTATCGTGACACGCTCAAAGCGCCCTGGTATTCGGGACTCGCGCAGGGACAGGGCGTTTCACTTCTTCTGCGCGCGCATGCTCATACCGAAAACGAGAAGTATCAGCATGCGGCCGAGAAGGCATTCGTCGCGCTAACACGGCCCATGGCGGAAGGTGGCGTACTGTTTGAAGACGTATCTGAAAATAACGAAAAGAACCTGTGGATCGAAGAGTATCTCGTCGATCCGCCGACCCACATTTTGAACGGATTCATGTGGGCTCTGTGGGGCGTGTTCGATTTCTGGCTGGCGCGCAGGGATACTTCAGCGAAGGAAATTTTCGATCGCGGCATCGAGACTCTGCTCAGCAATCTGGCCCGCTTCGATACCGGATACTGGTCGCTCTATGAACAATCCGGAACGCGCCTGAAAATGCTGGCGAGCCCGTTCTATCATCGCTTGCATATCGTACAGTTACGCGTGATGTCCAGGCTGACGGGCGACGCTCGCTTTGCGGCGGTTGCCGAGCGCTGGGAAGGTTACGCGCATCGGCGAAGCAATCGAACCCGTGCGCTGGTCGAGAAAAGCGTTTTCAAATTGCTGCACTACTGATTGCTCGTAGATTCATCGTGAAAATTCTCTACGTCTCGCAATATTTTCCGCCTGAAATGGGAGCGCCCGCCGCGCGCGCCGCCGAGTTGTCGCGGCATTGGGCGCGGATGGGGCATGAAGTGACTGTCCTCACCGGATTCCCGAACCATCCGACCGGCGTCGTACCCGAGGAGTGGCGCTCGCGATTGCGCCACCTTCGCTATACAGAAACTGTCGATGGAGTGCGCGTCGTGCGCACTTGGCTCTGGCCGCTGCCCAACCGAAAAGCGCACGAAAGAATTCGCAATTACGCGTCGTTTTGTGTCTCGGCGGCAGTCAGCGGCTTGGCTCTGCATAAGCCGGATGTAGTCATTGCCACGTCTCCGCAATTGCTGTGTGCGCTCGCCGGATGGTGGCTCGCGTTCTGGAAGCGCGTCCCTTTCGTCTTCGAAGTGCGCGATCTTTGGCCGGAATCGCTCGCGGCCGTCGGCGCGGCCGGCGAAGGAACCTTGCTCCATCGCACGCTGAGCGCAATCGCCGGATTCCTTTACCGTCGCGCCGACCGCATCGTGGTCGTGTCGCCAGCCTTCAAGACCATCTGGTCCGGCACTGGAACGTTCCCGCGGAAAAGATTTCCATTGTCGAGAATGGAGTGGAGACCGATCTCTTCCGCCTCGACCCGGCAGCGGCGGAGGTGCGAAAGCCGAACTGCACGCTCGAAGATCGTTTCCTGATTTGCTACATCGGTACGATGGGCAATGCGCATGGACTGGAGACGTTGATTGCCGCGGCCGAAGCGCTGCGGACCACGCTGCCCGAACGCAATGTTCTTACTGATTGGGGAAGGGGCGGAAAAAGATCGCATCGTGGAACTCGCCGCCGCGCGCGGGCTCGACAACATTCGATTCCTTGGCCAACAGCCGCGGGAACGAATTCCCGCCTATGTTTCCGCAGCCGACCTCTGCCTGGTCATGCTGAAAAAGACCGAGTTGTTCAAGACGGTGATTCCCACGAAGCTACTCGAATACATGGCGTGCGAGCGGCCGGTCATTGTTGCGGTCGACGGGCAGGCCCGCCAGATTGTGGAAGAAGCGGACGCGGGCGTTTTCGTGGAACCCGAGAACAGTGGAGCGCTGGTGCAGGCGATCCACGACCTGGCGGAAGACCCCGCGCGCAGACGGCAAATGGGAACCAGCGGCCGGCAATACATCGTCAACAGATTTTCTCGCGAAAAAACCGCGCGGGACTACATCAGCGTGCTTGAACCGCTCCGGGGATTGCAGCGCAACCACTAAGGCGAGAACACAAGATGCAACGGGCCGCGCGGACATAACCTACCCGGCTTCGGAAGCCCCCAGCAAGCCAGGCCAGAAGCTGAAGGCAGTGCCCGCGACCTAGAAAGTCGTGACCCCAATGACCGCCAAGGTGGTGGATAACGTCACGGCTGCGTCCGCAGTGCGATAGGCCGCAGCCTTGGCCGCGCTTCCGGGTACGAACAATATGTCGCCTTTCACCAGAGCCACATCCGGTGCCTTGGCATAAAGGATCTTCTTGAGGCGGATGGGTATTTCCTGAAGCCCGTTCGGCGTCTGGCGGAGGATCCTGGTTTTGTTCAAGGCAGAGGTGCGGGTACCCCCGCCGGCCAGCGCCAGCGCTTTGAGAACGCTGAGGGAGTTGTCCTCGAATCAGAAACCCGCTGGGACGCTGCACGTCCCCCACCACATAAACGATGCCTGCGCGCGAAACGATGATCGTGTCTCCCGGAAGACATCCACGTTGTTTTGGGTATCTTCCGCCAGATTGTGACGACAGCTGAAGCTCAACCTTCTGACCGGGATCTCCGCGATGGTCGATGGTGACGTTGCGGCCCGCCTGCTCGGTGAATCCTCCCGCCGCCGAGATCAAGTCGAAAAGTCGGCGCTCGCCAATCGCAGGGTAGGGCCCGGGATGATCGACTTCTCCCACCATCGTGATGGCTTGCGAGGCGGATTCGTTCACGAAAATGGAGACGTGCGGGCCGCGGACAAAGCCTCCATCCTCCAGCCGCTTTTGGATCAACTCCTGCGCTTCATCGGTGGTCAGGTCGGCGACGTGAACATAATCAATCAGCGGAAGATAAACATCTCCGGAGCCGCTGATGCGCGTCTTGGTGGAGAGATCGGGCACTCCGAACACACTGATTTCGATCAGATCGCCGACGCCCAGCTTCACATTGGAATTGGCCAGGAGACGGGACGATTGCGGGTGCAGCGGTTTCGTGCGCAGGTGCGGCTGCGGCGCATCCCCCGTGGCCGGTGTCTGGGCCAGAAGATGGAGGCTGCACAAACCGCAAACGACACGCACCACTTCGCAATAGGAAGCGGCGATTCCGCCCTGACATACCAAGACTCCTGAGTTGATGCGTGCGTCGAGTTTAACACACGCCACCCAGTAAAATCGGCCTTGACGCTCTGCTTCACAGCTCGGGAGCCATCAACAGTTAATCAGAGAAATGCGCCGAAACAGTTGCCCGTCAGCGGCCACGAGATGTATAGTTCCAGAAATTCAAACATTTAATTCTTCACGCGCCATAGGAGAAGCACCGTTCTGGAAGATTGACGATGAAGTCCCTGCAGCGACTGGCCTGAGATGCCGGGTGTTTCAGCCGGAAGGGAAGTCGGAATTTGACGCTCCTGTTCTTTGGGTTATTTGCGTTCTCGCTGGCTGTGTCGTTTGTGGCTACGCGTCAAGTGCGAGACTTGGCAACGCGCCGAGGCTGGGTTTCCCTGCCGCAAGACGGGCGCCATGTCCATCAATCCCCTCTTCCCCGGCTGGGGGGCGTCGCGATTTTCCTGGCTTTCTCGGTCAGTCTGAGCCTCTGGCTGGCGCTCTCGCTCATATTTCCCCGCCTGCTCGCTGGACTCGCTCCCACCACCCTTCTCCGCATCTATGTTCCGGCCTGCCTGATTTTTTGTCTCGGCATCTACGACGATCTCCACGGCGCAGGCCCGTATTTGAAATTTGCCGTGCAGGCGATCGCTGCCGCCATGCTGTTCGCCGGCGGAATGCGCATTCTCGATCTGCCGGTGATCTTCGGCCCCCATTCGCTGCCCTGGTTCGTCGGATTGCCCCTCACCGTGCTCTGGGTGGTCGCGATCACCAACGCGTTTAATCTGATCGATGGCCTGGATGGTTTGGCCGCTGGATCGGCCTTGTTTTCGACCATGGTGTTTTTTATCGTCGCGCTGGTCGACCATTCCTGGCTGGGCTCCCTGATGAGCGTGACCCTGGCCGGCGCGATCCTGGGATTTCTTCGCTTCAACTTCAATCCGGCCACGATTTTCCTGGGCGATTCGGGCAGCCTGTTCATCGGTTTCATGCTCAGCGCGCTGGCTCTGGCAGGAGCGCAGAAAGCGCCGACGTTCGTGGCCGTCGCCATCCCAGTCGTTTCGTTCGGATTGCCGATTCTGGAAACGCTGCTCTCCATCATGCGGCGCCTGATCAGCGGGCGCCCGATTTTCACCGCCGATCGCGAGCATATCCACCACAAACTGCTGCAGATGGGCTTTTCGCATCGCCAGGTGGTCATCGTTCTCTATGCCGTCTCCGCCGTGTTTGCCATGCTCAGCCTGTTCCTGCTTTGGCCGACGGGAAGCACCCTGGGACTGGTGCTGGCGGTGGTGGGCACCGGCATCTGGCTGGGAGTCCAGCATCTGAACTACCTGGAGTTTGGCGAACTGCGGCGAGTGGCGCAGCGCACCATCGAGCAGCGCCAGATCGTGATCAACAATCTTTCCGTACGCCGCGCGATCGAGGAACTCAAAGTGGCCGGCGATTTCGATCAGGTGCGCAGCATCCTGGTCGCGGCCTTCGAGAACAACGATTTTGATGCTTTCGAACTGCACCTCAAGTCGCTTCCCGGGATCAACCGCCGTCCGGCGAAACCAGCCGCCCCTTTCACTGGAGCAAGTTCCCGCACATGGTGGCGATTTCCAGCCAGCCCTCGTGGAAACTGACGCTCGACCTGGTGACCACTTCGAACCGTCGCCGCGGCTCGCTCGTGGTTACCGCATCTACAGCCAACGCGATCTGCAGTTGGATGTCAACCTCCTGACTTCCGAATTTCCCGTTACCCTGGCGGACGCACTCGATCGAGTCTTGACCATGCCTGAGGTCCTGGTTCCGGCCGCGCAAGGCGAATGCCCGTTTCTGGCCGCGAACCTCTAAGTTTTCGCGGGACTGTCCAACAGACCCCAGAGACTGCCTCCCCGGCTGTCTCGGGTGAGCGCAGCGCTGGCAGCTGTCCGATCCTTGTTTTCGTGGCGGCTTGAGGCTGTGCCCAAGACTTCCCCCGCTTGGCCGCCGGAGCGTCCGTCCTTCCGCTGGATATTGCTCCCTTCCTTGCCATCCCTGAGTTAATATGGAGGCCAATATGGATCAGAGCATTCTCCGATTGCCGGATCCAGTCGCGGGGTCTCGCACGGAGAGCGCCGCCGCTGCGTTCGTCAGAAACTCCACTCTCCGGTTTACGCCAGTTTCAATGGCCCGCAGACCGGCATGGTAGTGGACTTGAGCGAATTGCTCGACCTGCACGAAGAGGGCTTTGCCGTCCAAACCAGTCGAGCGGCTGGAAATGAACCGCGCCGTAACCCTTTGCCTCGATCTGCCGGAAACCAAAAGCTCATTCATGGCAGCGGCCAGGTGATCTGGAGCGATGACTCGGGCCGCGGAGGCATCCGTTTCTCCGCCCTTCCCGAGAGTTCCCGGCAAATTCTGAAAGAATGGCTCTTTGCCAACCTGCTGATCGCCTGCTCCAACCACGCGGCTCGCACCGAACAACTCGCGCGACGCGAGGCGGAAGAATCACCGAACTGGTGCCGCCCGCGAAGCCTCGCCATGCTGTTCCGATACCCGACGAAGCGGACTGCTCTCTGCGGTGGAAGCGGTTCGCCGCGAGGTCCGCGAGATCGGGACGACTTCGACGCCGTTTTGCAGCTCGTCACCGAGCGCGCCCTGAGTCTCACTGGAGCCAGCGGCGCCGCCCTGGCGTTTCTCACGGATGAAAAGATGTCTGCCGCGCGCGCGCCGGAGAACCAGCCCCGCCCCTGGGAGCCCCCGTGGATGTGAAGCACGGGCTGTCCGGAGAATGTGTTCGCAGTGGTCTTCTCGTCTCGTGCGACGATACGGAAAACGATTCGCGGGTCGATCCGGAAGTCTGTCGCGCGCTGGGCATCGGCTCGCTCATGGCCGCTCCCATTGTTTCCGATTTCGAGTGGTCGGCCTGCTGGAGGTTTTCTCTCCGCATCCACACGGCTTCACCAAGGCCCATGAGACCATTTTCGAACGACTGGTGGAAATGATTCCCAAAACCCAGCCGGAGAACACCCAGTCTCAAAGCCGTTGCGAGGAGCCGGAAGTCGGCGATCATCTCGCAGCAGGTTTCGGAGAAATCGCCGGCACAAGTTCAGGAGCTGCCCGAACCCGCGCCCGCAGCGCGGTCTCAGCGGTTCAATCTCGCACTGCTCGGATTGGCGATTGCGGTCGTGGCGATGGCTCTTGGCTATTGGTCGGCCCCATGATCGAGAAGCATGGCTCCTCAGCGCAAGCGTCGCAGCCGTCTTAGTCGAGGCGGCGTCTACGGTCTCAGGGCAAAGCGTGACAGATCAACGTGGCCAGCGCGCGGCCGCCCAACGCCAGTTTCGCCCGCAGACTTGCGCAAGCTCGCCGAGGCGGGAGATGCGGACGCGCAATGGCAGATGGGCGTCCGCTACCATAACGGTGATGGCGTGCCGCAAGATGACACGCAGGCCATGCAGTGGTTCCTGCGCGCCGCCGAACAAGGCCATGTTGCCGCGCAGGCTACTCTGGGCGCCTACTACTGGGCGGGGCGTGGAGTTCCCCAAGATCTGTCCCAAGCTTACTTCTGGTCCGGGATGGCGCTCGCCGAGGGAGACGAGAACAGCAAATCTCGACTCGAAGGCTTGGCTCTCAAATGACCCGCGCGCAGGTCGCCGCCGCCCGCCAGCAAGCCGAAATCTGGCTCCGCCAGCACAACTCCGCTAAGAATTGAGGCAATTTAGCCGGCACGGTGGCGTGAGTTTCGTTTCACCCCGTGGAGTCTCTCCCGTGAATCCCTGTGTCCTCTGTGGTTAAGAACCGCCTTCATAACCCGTTCTCCTCAAACAGCCGTACAATAGACACATGGCCACGCTGCGCGACATTGTGAACGAGCGTGTCCGCGAAGGCGACCACGCGCTCTGGGAAAAGCTGGATCGCAATCGCGTGCGCTGCTATGCCTGCGGCCACTGCTGCCCGATCCCCGAGGGACAACCCGGCGTCTGCAAAGTCCGCTTCAACCGCGGTGGCACGCTCTACGTCCCGTAGGGCTACGTCGCCGGAGTGCAGTGCGATCCGATCGAGAAGAAGCCGTTTTTCCATGCCTATCCCGGAGCCCTCGCCTACAGCTTCGGAATGCTGGGCTGCGATCTGCACTGCTCGTATTGCCAGAACTGGGTAACGTCGCAGGCGCTGCGCGATCCGGACGCCGTCTCGCCGCCGCTCGAGGCCGATCCCGACCGGCTGGTCAAGGATGCCGTAGCCCAAGGCGCAAGAGTTGTGGTCAGCACCTATAACGAGCCGCTGATCACCAGCGAGTGGGCGGTCGCCGTCTTCCGCCAGGCCCGGCAGGCTGGCCTGCTCACCGCGTTCGTTTCGAACGGCAACGGCACGCCGCAGGTGCTGGAATATCTTCGTCCCTGGATCGATCTCTACAAAGTGGACCTCAAGAGCTTCGACGATCGTCACTATCGCCAGCTGGGCGGACGCCTGCAGCCGATCCTCGACACCATCCGCAGCCTGCACCAATGGGCATCTGGCTGGAGATCGTGACCCTGCTCATTCCCGGCTTCAACGACGGCGACGACGAATTGCGAAGTCTGACCGCGTTTCTGGCCAGTGTTTCCCCCGACATCCCCTGGCACGTCACCGCGTTTCACCAGGACTACAAGATGACCTCGCCGGACGATACCCGTCCCGAAGATCTGCTGCGCGCGGCGGCGATTGGGCGCGAAGCGGGACTGCGCTACATTTATGCCGGCAACCTTCCCGGATATGTGGATGATCTTGAAGACACGCACTGCCACCACTGTGGCGAACTGCTGATCCGGCGTTACGGATACTCGATCGAAGAATACAAGCTCGACTCCGCAAGGCGCTTGTCCCGCCTGCCAGACGCTTCCCGGCCGCTGGTCCAAACGATTTGATGGACAGATTGCCGCCCGGCCTTTTCTGCCCCGCAACGCGCGCAATTGGTTAGAATCCTCACAATACATCAAGGATCAACTTACGAGAGTAGGTTTAGGGAAGGGCACGGCTTCAGCCGTGCCGTACTGCTCACAAGTCACGAGGGCTTTAGGCTCTGAGGGCCGCACTCGCAGATTTTCGATCGCACCTTCGAGTTTTTTTTACGAGTTCTGTTAAAATCCTATCAAACCATATCTTGATGCGCACTGCAAAAACCTTGCTGCCGGCGGCCTTGCTTGTCTGCGCCCCGGCTGCTCTCCGCGCGATTTCCTGACGCGCCGTCTGGCCACCGACCTTATCTCCGCCTCGGACGCTTTCAAAGCGCCGCAAGTTTTCTGGCTCAAGACCGGCATTGTTTCCAACAAGGATTTCAGTTCTCCCGACTCCATGGTGCTGCAGCGCCGCGGATGGATTATTGGCACCGAGGAGAAGTGTCCCGCGGGAGTTGACCCTCCGCCCTGCTGGGACGTGTTTCTCTCGCCGCTTGGAGTCGATGTTTCGCCCTCTGATTCCGACACCTTGCCCGGGATCGGCCCTATGGGGATCCATGTGGCGCGTCGCGAACTGCTGAGCATTTCCGGAATCAGCAAGGCCGGCAATTTTGCCGACGTGGAGTTTACCTGGCGTTGGGTTTCGATGAATCCGGTGGGCGCCGCGCTCTATGACGGCGGAGTGCATTATCGTTCGACCGTTGGATTTCGTGGCTACGATGATGGCTGGCGCGTAGTGGAGCAAACGTCCCGAGCAATCAGACGCTGGAAGAGGCGCTGCGCAACGCACAACCCACCGCACCGTGAGGCTTCCCCTTAAAAACGAGACTTGCCCGTCCCTCGCCACGAAGGGACACGCGGCAAGCGCAGTTCTACCGAGAATGAGTGTTACGACACGATCTATGCAACGAACAATGCTGTTTGTCTCCCTCGTGTCCGCTTCGATGCTTTCGCCACGGCCAAATGCAAACCCAAGCTCACGCTCGACGAATTCTTCAACTCGGTCAGCTTCACCGCGGTAAAGTTTCGCCCGACGGCAACTCGGTCGTTATCGCAACGGAGAAAGCCGACTGGGAGCAGCAGATCTTCCGCAAAGAACTCTGGCTCTACCGCACCGCCAGCGGCAGTCTGATGCAGTTGACGCAGTCCGGGCATGACAGCTCGCCGCAATGGTCGCCCGACGGCCAGTGGATCGCGTTCCTCTCGGAGCGCAAAGCCCCGAGGGCAAAGATGCCGATGCGGAAGACGGCAAAGGAAAAGAGGCAAAGAAAAAGAAGTCGCCCAGCTGTTTCTGATTTCGCCCAGCGGCGGCGAGGCCTTTGCCATCACTTCCGGCGACGACGAAGTCCACGCTTTTGCCTGGTCTCGCGACTCGAAGGCGATCTACTTTGCCACCCGCCAGCCCTGGACCAAACAGCAGAACGACGAGCACAAGAAAGATTGGAAAGACGTGATCCGCTATCGTGGCGATGAGCGCGGCGATGTGATTTTCCGCATCGGGCTCGACGAAGCGCTGGCTCGCCACGCCGCCCTGGGCTCGAAAGAACTTCCGACACCGAGAAGGAATCCGGGCCACGCCCGGCGCGGTCGCGATTGCGCGCACGCCTCTGCGCGTGGAGCAAATCGCCATTTCACGCGACGGCAGCCGCTTGGCTTTTGTGACATTCGGTGTCCGAGCGTCAGGAGAAGGTCGAAGACATCGAAATCTACCTTGTGAACCTTCCAACGATTCCGCTCAGCCACGCCCATCCGCCTGACCCACAACGAGGCCGTGGAACTGAATCTGGAATGGGCTCCGGATAATCGCCATCTGTTCTTTCAGGTCAACCTGGGATCGCTGGAACGAAAGTATGAAGATCCGCAGCCGCGCCTCTATTGGGTCGACCGGACGCCACGCAGAGAAAGGGGAAGTCCAGCGCTGGTTTGCCGACTACCCGGGCGAAGTCGTGCTTACACGCCGCTGCCCGACGGCTCGGTGCTGTGTGCCTGCCGCATCGGAACCGAGATGCAGTTGCATCGCAGGCCAATCCGAAAGCCGCCATCGTGAAGCGCGAGGGATGGCCCGGAACGTACGAGATTCCCGCCGCATCGCTGCAATCTCCGCGCATTGCGTTTGTGTACTCGGCAACCGAGCGGCCCACGGAAGTTTACATCGCCGATGGCCCCGACAAACTGGCGCAGGCGCGGCCCATCACTTCGTTCAACAAGCTGTTTACCGAGCGCGACCTGCCCCAGGCCAAGCCCTATCGCTGGACCTCCGACGACGGCACGCCCGTGGAAGGCATGCTGATGTATCCGCCGGGAAAGTTTGAGGCGAAGAATCTGCCCATGTTTGTGTTCATCCATGGCGGTCCGCAGGATGCCGATGGCAACCACTTCGAGGCGGATTGGTATCAGTGGGATCGCCTGGCCGCAACCGCCGGCTGGCTGGTGTTCGAGCCGAACTATCGCGGCTCGACCGGCTACGGAGACAAGTTCGCGCTGCAGATTGTGCCTGAGATTGTTTCCCGCCCCGGAAAAGATATTTTGACGGGCGTCGATGCGCTGGTGAAAGACGGGATTGCCGACGCGAACCGCTTGGCCGTTGGCGGCTACAGCTACGGCGGTTACATGACGAACTGGCTGATCACGCAGACCACTCGCTTCAAGGCCGCCGTCACCGGCGCCGGCGCGGTGGAGCACGTCGCCAACTGGGGCAACGACGACACGGGCTTCGACGACGCCTATTTCCTCGGCGGGCTGCCTGGGAAGCCCCCGATCGCTATCGCAGCGAAGGCGCGATTTTCCAGATCAACAAAGTCCGCACGCCGACCCACATGGTTGGCGGGGCGGACGATATTCGGGTTGCGGTGCTCGAGGACTACCTGCTCGATCGCGCTCTGCACGAGCTGAATGTTCCGAGTGACCTGCTGATTTTTCCCGGCGAGGGACACGGGCTCGCGAAGAATCCCTGGCACGGAAAGATCAAAGTGCGGGAAGAACTGAAGTGGCTGACGAAGTATGGCGGCGTGACGGGCACGAACTAGATTGGTTGCGTGGAAGCTGGGCGATGCCCCGCGTGGACGGGGCGAAGCCCCGTCACCACACAAGCAAACTCAGGTCCCGCAAGATTCAGTTCGCCCCGGCGTTCCACTCGATGTAGCCCGAGGCCGAGGCCGGCCAACCCAAGGCGCGCCCGCGGCTTCCAAGGCAGCAAGAGCCTGATCGGCAGTTCCATGGAGGTTCAGCTTGATGATCGCTCGCTTCGTCTGCATTTTCTTTTTCTGCGGCAGTCTCTTTGCGCAAACGCCGCAACCGTCACTCACCATCTATAACCAGGATTTCGCAGTCGTGCGGCAGGATCTCCCGCTGGACCTGAAGTCCGGCGAAAACCAGGTCAACGTGAATGACATCACCATGCACCTGGAGCCCGACTCCGTTGTTCTGCGCGATCCCACCGGCAAGCACGCCGTGCAGGTGCTGGAGCAGAACTATCGCGCCGACCCCGTCTCTGAGCCAATGCTGCTCTCGCTCTACGAAGGCAAGACGCATCGACTTCGAGGTTGGACGCCGGAGAACGGGCAAATCGTCAAAGGCAAAGTCATCCGCAGCGGATATGCGCCGCACAACTATTTCGCGATGAATCGCTACGGCCAGCAGTACTACCAGGCCCAGATGGCGGGCGCCTCGGAGAATCCGGTCATCGAGGTCAACGGCCAGTTGCGCTTCAGTCTTCCCGGCACGCCCGTGTTCCCCAGTCTCACCGATGACACCATCCTGAAGCCGCGCCTGGAGTGGATGCTTGCCACCGACAAAGCCGGAAAATTTCCCGCCGAATTTTCCTACGTTACCGGCGGCATGAGTTGGCAAGCCGACTACAACATCGTAGCTCCCGAAAAAGGCGACCAGGTCGACATCGTCGGCTGGGTCACGATGGACAACCAGACCGGCAAGACCTTCGAGAACGCGCGCATCAAACTCATGGCCGGCGATGTGAATAAGATTCAGCCGGGAGCATGAGAGGCTGGAGCTTTATGCCCAGATGGAAGTTGTAAACGGGGCCGCCGCAATAGCGGGCCGCCAGTTACCGAGAAAACCTTCGACGAATATCACCTCTACACGCTCGAACGCAGGACGACGCTGCGCGATCGCGAAACCAAGCAAGTGGAATTCATCCGCGCCGCGGGTGTGGGCACGAAGCAGCTCTACATCTACGACGGCGTCAAGATCGACGCCAACCGTTACAACGGATGGGGTTGGGACAACTTCCGCAACGATCATTCCTACGGCACCGAATCCAATCCCAAGATTTGGGTGATGCGCGAGTTCGTCAACGCGCAGGCGAATCATCTCGGCATGCCGCTACCCAAGGGCCGCGTCCGTTTCTACCGCCGCAACGACGACGGCCAGATCGAATTCACCGGCGAAAACGTCATCGACCATACGCCCCGCGACGAGACCGTCCGCATCTATACCGGCAACGCGTTCGACCTGGCCGGAGAGCGCCGCCGCACCAACTACCTGGTCGACATGGGCAAGAGTACGGCCACCGAATCGTTCGAAATCAAAGTCCGCAATCACAAGAAAGAAGCAGTGGACATCCGCGTCGTCGAACATCTGTATCGCGCGCTGACCTGGGATATCGCGTCGAGTTCCGCCGACTATAAGAAGACCGACGCGCACACTATCGAGTTTCCGGTAACCATCGCTCCGAACGGAGAGAAGACAATCAACTATACGGCGCACTACACCTGGTGAGAATTCTGCCGAGTGCGGTTGTTTTGTGGAGAGCCGGGCGTCCCCGCTTTGGGCCCGTCCCGCGCGGACGGGCGAGACGCCCGTCGCTCCACGAGGCGTGGCCTTACCGCCGCGCCGCGCCCGTTTGCAGTTGGGCGACTTTCGCGTGCGGCGACGATTGCTCGTAGCCAGCAATGCCCTTGTAAAGCGCCTCGGCGATTTGCTGGCGGTAGGTTGCGCTCTGCAGGTTGCGCTCGTCCGTGGGACTGCTCACAAAAGAAATCTCGGTTAGGATCGCGGGCATGGTCGTGCCGGTCAGTACCGCAAAAGTCGAATCCTTGATGCCGCGGTTGCGAATGTCCGGTCCGCTCGCCGACACCTTGGCATAGAGAGCACGCTGCACGCTCGCCGCCAGACGGCGCGACTCCTCAATCTTTTCATGCAATCCTTCGGCCGAGAGCGCTGCCGGCGTCACCTTCGCGGAACTCCCATTGTCATGCGTGTCAACCTCCCGCGACCCCGGAGCCGAAAACAGGTTCGTGTAATAGGTCTCAACCCCTCGCGCCGTCGCCGAATTGCTGTAGTTGGCGTGAACCGAGACGAACAAATCGGCTTGTGCCTGGTTGGCGAAATCGGCGCGCTGATCGAGAGACAGGTAGGTGTCGCCCGTCCGTGTGAACATTACTTCCGACCCCAATCGCGCTTGCAGCAACTTGCCGAGCCGCTGAGTCACGTCGAGCACCAGGTCTTTTTCCAGCAATCCCTGCCGTCCCACCGTTCCCAAGTCCCACCCGCCGTGCCCGGCGTCCAGCACGATCCTGAATTTCCCCGTCCTCGCCGCGAGAGGCCGTTCGCCGATCTGTACCCCTAACGCCGCTACTGGAGCCGCTTTCACCGCGACCGGGTTCACCGGCGCCAAGGTCTGGTTTGCCGTCATACGACTCTGCCGTTCCCGAAAGCCCGGTTCGCCGCCAGAGTCTTCTCGCTGCCGCGCAGCTCCACCACCAGGCGATAAGGGTTCGACTCCATGCTGACGGAGAAGTTCGATCCGTCTTTGGTGTCGAGTACGATTCGCGTCACGCCGGCGACGGGCTGCGCGATCCGCACACGACTCAGGGAAGCGTCGCCAACGTCCATCGTCTTTCCGTCCAGATCGTGCGACAGAGCCGTATCGTGCAGATCGAAGTAAATCCGCTCCGGCGACATCAGCCGATGCACTTCGTAGGGCACTGGGTCTTCCATGTCGATGACCACCGTGCTTCCCATGGACGAAGACCAGTGCCGCACTCCCGTGATTTTCGGCAGCGCCGCCAGCTTGTCTTCCGCCACCGCGGCGAGGGGCGCGGCATCGGACGCGAGCGTCGACGGATTCATCAGATTGTCGGAGAGTACGGGAGACAAGACATCCGCCGGCGGCGCCGGCGGTGCGGTTACCGATCTTCGTGAGGTGCAGTGTTAGCGGCTTCGTCTTTTGCGGACGTCGTCTTCTCATGAACCTGCATGCCCCACCACGCGCCCGCCGAAAACAACGCGACCACGGCCGCCGCACCCATTACGAATCTCAATCCCGGCCGCGAACTGCCGGGAAGAGAAAGTTCGCGCGGAAACGACAGGATCTCAGGCGGCGCCGGAGGCGCCAGTTCTTTGATCTCGGCTAAGGTTTCAAGCGGCTCGTCCGCAACGCCAGACTCGGTCAGCTGCGCCAAGGTCCGCGGAAATAGCAGCCGGCAGCGCCAGCTCCGCGAGTTCTGGAACTTGTTCTGAAACTGGAAGCTCTGCAGGTGGAGTCTGCGGCGCTGCGGCCGCCGGAGTAAGCTCCGTCACTGCGTCGGTGGTAGAGCTGATTTCAGTAGAAAGTTTTGCGCAGGGCACGGTTCCAGCCGTGCCGTTCCGGGTCTGGGAATATGCTGGCTCCGGCTCCCGAAGGACGGGCACTACGGGTTCAAGGGAATTTGAGAAGTCCGCTTTGCCCTCGACCGCCGCCTCAGCCACCGCCGGCATTGCCGCGGCCGGTTTCGTCCGCAGAACTTCGTCCGCCACATCCGACAGCCAGTGAATGCGCCGATCCTGATCCTCGGGTTTGAGCGCGGAAAGAACCAGTTCCGAGAACAGATCGAAGCAGCGAACGTCATGATCCGTGAAAGCCCGGGCTGTGGTGGAAAACGCCTGCAGCACACCCGTTTGCCCGCAGCGCCCACCGAGCGGAACCAGGACGGTAGAGCGAGCTCCAATCGCGCGCGCGAAGTCCTGTTCGATGCGAGCGTCGGTTTCACAATCGTCGCAACGAAGAATACGTCCCGATTCCAGGCAGTCCCGCAGAAACGCGGATTCGCCGATCCAGTGAACGCCGCGGGCAACGGCGAGCGGGCCGGCTGCGGCCCGGCACACCATTTCCGGAGCTTCCGTCTTCGATTGCGTTGCCGCCGATCTTCCTGACGACGTTCGTTCCGCGAGCACGACCACGACGCCGTCGGCCTGGGTGATGGCCTGGGCGCGGTCCGTGATCAATTGCAGCACTTCGTCCAGGATGAAGCGTTCGGTCTCAAACAAGTCGCGATCCGAGGCGCGCCCCGCAACCGCGCGCCGCTTCCGTATCTGCTCGTGGAGGTCCGAGAAGGCAAGCAGCGCCCGCAGAGCTTCCTGCCGCGCAATCGATTCAAGAACGCGGTTGCCTTCCTGCAGTGGTGAGCCGGGATCGGCCGCCGTCTCTTGTTCCCAGTCAACTCGAGTTGGATTGGCACTCATGCTCGCGCGGTCAGGACAAAAAAAGAGCCATTACTTCATCGTGTCTTCATCGTATCCATGGCTCGTGGAATGGCTCATTGCCGGTCTTGGTTCGACGGGCTCAACCAGTCCAAGCCATAGGTGTGCGCCCCGCGGCGCTCTCACCCAGGAACGACGGGCACAACTTCAACTTCCAGCGTAATAGTCTTTAGGTGGGTACCGCAATGTCCGTTGGTACACGTCCGATTGCGGCTTTGGTTACCCACCGATCCCTTGCCGGAGTCGGCAATGTCTCCAGCTACGACCCTTCAGATTTTGCCCTCAGCCGCGATTCGTCCTATGGTGAAGAAGAAGTGCCAAGAACAAGCGCCCCAAAAAGGCCCGGAGATGTGACGACCGATGTGTGACGACGAATGACACTATTAATGACCGACGCAGTCGAGCGGGAAAGCACCGTAGAACTCAAGAAGTCCACCTGGTGGTGGCCCGGAGTCGTCGCCACCAGCCTGGCTGGAGCGGCCGTGGTGGCCTTCCGAGGCTGCTGGCACCGCCGTATGAGCTGGCCGATCCGAGCGCAGGGATGTTCCTATCAGGTTTGCTTGAGCTGCGGCGCCAAGCGGCTGTTTGACGAGGACCGGTTCCGCGCCTATGGCCCGTTCCGCTATGACCTGGACGAACTCATTGCTTGGGAAAGGTCCGCGAAGCGGAAATCCGATCCCGTGGCGGATGGGCAGCGTCCGGCGTCATAATCCGGCCGCCATCCCACACCCACGCAAGCTTTCGGCCCGTGCACGTTTTCACTGACCGCTGACGGCTGAGACCTGACAGCTCTTGTACCACTCCACCGTGCGGCGCAGGCCGTCTTCAAAGTCCACCAGAACCTTGTATCCCAAATGCTTTTGCGCCTGCGTGATATCCGCCAGAGAATGTTTAATGTCGCCACTGCGCTCCCGACCATACTGGACGCTGCCCTTGTAGCCCGTCAGTTCTTTCAATGCGGCGAACGTTTCATTCAGCGTGATCCGCCGGCCGGTGGCGCAGTTAAAAACTCGTCCGGCGCACTCCGCTCCTGGAGCCGAGCAAGCCAGCAGATTCGCCGACACCGCGTTGTCAATGTAAGTGAAATCGCGGCTGGTTTCGCCATCCCCAAAAATCGTGGGCTGTTCCCGAGCGAGCATCTGCATGCTGAATTTTGCGAGCACGCCGGAATAGGGCGAAGAAGGTTCTTGCCGCGGCCCAAAGATGTTGAAGTAGCGCAGGCAGACCGTTTCCAGTCCATAGCAGCGGTAGAACGACACCATGTAAAACTCGCTGGCCAGCTTGGCGACGGCGTAGGGCGAGATCGGGTTGGGGGTCATGGCTTCGTGCTTTGGAAGGGTCGGAGTATCCCCATACGCCGAGGATGAGGCGGCATACACGACCCGCTTCACTTTCGCATCGCGCGCCGCCACCAGCACGTTGACCGTGCCGTCGACATTGACGCGGTTGCTGCCCAGAGGGTCCAACACCGATTTCGGGACCGACGGAATGGCAGCCTGGTGCAGCACGTAATCGACGCCCGCGCACGCCTTGTGCATGGCCTCGAGATCGAGAATGTCGGCTTCGCAAAAGTCGATCCGGTCGAATACTTCGGTCAGGTTCTCACGTCTGCCGGTGGAGAAGTTGTCGACGCCCCTGACTTCGTCGCCGCGCTCCAACAGGGCGCGTACCAGGGAGGATCCGATGAAGCCGGCAGCGCCGGTCACGAGATACTTGGCCATAGACTTTTGATGATAACGGATGGGTAGGCTACCGCGCACGGCCGCCGCCGTCACCAGAGTAATGTCGGTTCCGGAGCCCGCCAAACGGTTCGCCTTGCCGCTAAATCCCGGAGGTTGAGGATTCAGGGCCGGCGAGCCCGTTTGGCGATCTGGTAAAACTCGGCGCGCGAGAGCAACTGGTTGTTTTGAAAGAACCCCGTAATCTCGCCGAGAATGGTTCTCGGGTCGGCCGACGCCAGGGTTTCCTTTATGCCACTTTCCTCCGTCGACTTGGCCGTATAGATCGTGCTGCGTCCAGAAAGTGCGGCGAGCAGTTGCTTCAGTTGCATCTGTTCGCCGGGTTCGATCTCCGCAAAGCAGATGCCCATGCCGAGCGATGGGTAGGTGGCGCGCACCCTGCCCAGGGTATGAATCCGGATGCCGAACGACTTCATTACCAGATCCACTTTCGTATCGATGGGAAACGTGGCGTTCATTTCCACGTAGCACCCGTGCAGGCTGATGTCGGTGAGAGTTCCCCACATGCGCACGTCGCTGTCCCGGACTCGAAACTCCACGCTGCCCGAACAACGGAGCCTGGGGCTTTGCCGCCGGTCTTTGAACCCGGGACCCATCGTCGCAACTCCCGCTTTGCCGTCGCCTCGCGGCGCCGCACCGGAGGGCAAGCCTTCCGCGACGGTTCCTTTTAGCCGGCGCAGATAGTTCACCGCGTCGTCGCTCTTATTTAAGTCCGTCGACAGGCCAGGTTGTTCGGGACGGATATGCGGGTCCACAATGCCTCCGGCATAGTGCTGCTCATGGGTTGGATCGGACGATTTGCAGGAAAACTTTAGAACGCCGAGGATTGCGGGAACGACGCGAGAATCCGGCTCCACAGCTCTTCTTTCCCGGCTCCGGTTTTGGCCGAAAACGCCACCATCGGCACTCCAGCATAGGCTTTGCCGAGCGCGTCCATCGCCTGTCGTAACTGGTTACCCGACAGCCGGTCGCACTTGGTGGCCACGATGATATGCGGCCGTCCTTTGGACGCCAGGAATTCCAGCAACTGGCCATCGCTATCCTGGGGTGCAATGTTCGAATCGACCAGCGCCAGGCACAGCGCCAGGCTCGAGCGTTGGTGGAGATAGGGATCTACAAACCGCGCCCAGTCGCCGGAGATTTTGCGCGAGACCTTGGCGTAGCCGTATCCTGGCAGGTCGGTGAAAAGCAACTCGGGCTTTGGTTGTCCCGCTCTGCGGACTTCATAAAAGTTAATGCTGCGCGTGCGTCCGGGAGTGTTGCTGGTGCGGGCCAGTTTCTTGCCGACCAGCGCATTGATCACGCTCGATTTGCCGACGTTGGATCGTCCGAGAAAAGCGATCTCCGGCAAGCTAGGGGCAGGGAAGTGCGTTAAGTCGCTCGCAGACAGCATGAATCGCGCCAAAATCCGCATGCAGACAGTGTCTAGTGTTTGGGTCGCGCATGGCAAGCGCCGCGGGAAAATAAGTTGGCTGTCAAGCTGGCGGAAAAACTCAAGGTTTGTATCAGGGCATCGCTTTAGCGATGCCGAAAGTGCTCCGGATTCGGACGCCTTTAGGGGCCGTGAAGCGCTAAAGTCCAAGCGGACGCTTGGGCTCGACCTCCTCTTCTTCGATCGGATGCAGTTTATGCCAGAGCGCAAGTCCGCCTGCGATGACCAATCCGATGAGAACGCTGATCAGAAAGAACCAGCGATACGCCGGCAGCGCGATCAGCAAAACCGCTACGACAACGACCGCGACAATTAAGCCAGCCGATCCCCGCAGGCTGAATCCAGAGCGGCTGCCAGATTCCGGCTCCATGAGCTTATTCTAGCCCCGCTTTCATGGTTCGCATCGGGAATGCCAGGCTTCCCCGTCCCGCACGATCTTGCGAAGGGTGGGAACACTTTGAGTGTCGCACTGCTTATGGAGCGCGTTTCCACACCACTTCGACAACTTCGGCCCCGATCGCCGGTGTCCGGTTGGTCCATATCTGTTGATCGCCAGCGAACTTGAGGTACCGCTTCTGATCAGTTCCGATCCAATTAGGAAACGTGCTGGCCTCGGGACGCAGGATTAGGACCTGGTCGGCCTCGTTCACCGAATACGTCCCGAAGAAGGCGAGCAAGCCAGCCAGTACGGCGTGGTTCTCCTCCGCGGTTCCAGCGTCTCGCTTGCCGGCTGCGAACTTCGGAATGCCAGGCCGCGCGATGAACATTATGAATCGTCCACCGCGATCGAACATCATCATGCCCTGTGGGCTGGGGCCGAGCGGTTGTGTCGTCTTGTCGCCCTGATGCGCCGTCTCCGAGACCAGCACCCAGGTTCCGACGAGATTGGCGCTGGTTGCGCCCTGCGGGTTCGCCCCTGGGCTCCAAGCCTGGGTTCCAAGCAGCAGGCAGATGCCGATCGCAGTCCAAGTGATCAGTCTAGCGTTTTTCATTTTCATGGGGTGACTCCTCAACGTGGAACTAGGAGCCCGTGAGACAGTAAGCCATTTTGCTCTCAGGCATGTGAGGTGTCAACTTAACCGGCATCCCAATGGTCTCCCGGGTCTCCTACATGAAGTTTCTAGGCAGATACCGCAGCGCTGAAGTTCTGGGCCCCCAAAATCAAGCCAGTCAAACAGTCGCTGGGGATCACTGGCTCCGTTTCAGGACACGCCGTATATTTCTTTTCCCGTGCAGAACGGCGACAACCTGAATGGGAGATGTCTCGGGTCGGTAAACAACGTGTAGTTGGGATATCGGGTGAGCGTCCAGAAACGCACCGGGCGGCTGGTGAGGTCGGAACGGGAATGGCCGCGCATGGGAGCCTCGGCGACAAACGCACAGGCATCATAGATCGCCTGTTCGACACGGTTGGCGGTTTCTTCGGAGTTGCTGTTGTCGGCGATGTAGGACCAGATGTCGAAGATATCGGCTTTGGCGAGGGGAGTGAGAGCGTAGACGCTCATTGTTTAGACGCGGCTTAGGCGCGCGGCTTGGACCGACGCTCTTGATGCCAGTTGTCTTTCATCGTCTGAATTTCACGGCGGGCCTGAGCGCCGTCAATCAGCTCGCCGCGCTCAGCCTGCAAAAAACCCTCTTCGATATGGGCCGTCAACGCCCGCCGTTCCTCGTCGGTCCAGCTTTCCTCGGCGTCCTGAGCTTCAAGAGCACGGCGGAAGACGTCTTCGACGCTGGTATACCCGCCGCTGGCAAGGAGTTTGTTGACTAACGTTTCAAGGTCGGGGGGTAGGTTGACTTGCATGGCGGTTCTCCCTTCTCCCTTCCAGTCTACTGTCTGGCCGTGGGAATCTCCGGGGCGGGCGGCGTCGCGATGGGCGCCATGGTCTCGGCCTCTGACGGCATCTGTGGCAGCGGGCCTTCCAGCGCGACAGCCAGCACCTGATCCATGTTGTCGACGAAGTGCAATTTCATCGCGGTGCGGAGGTTCTCCGGGACCTCGGCTACATCTTTTTCGTTTTCCTGCGGCAGAATCACTTCGAACAATCCGGCGCGATGGGCGGCGAGCAGTTTTTCTTTCAGTCCGCCGATGGGCAGCACCTTGCCGCGCAGCGTGATCTCACCGGTCATGGCGATATCGCGGCGCACTGGAATCTTGCTGAGCGCGCTGGCCAGAGCGGTCGCGATGGTGATGCCGGCGGAGGGGCCATCTTTGGGGATCGCTCCTTCAGGAACGTGCACATGAATGTCGAGGTTGCGGTAGAAGTCGCGTGGCAGTCCGAGCCGAGCCGCTCGCGAGCGAATGTAGGACATGGCAGCCTGCGCCGATTCCTGCATCACCTCACCCAGTTGGCCGGTTAACGTGAGCTTGCCTTTGCCGTCGACCGCCGAGGCCTCGGTGCTTAGAATCGAGCCGCCCACTTCGGTCCAGGCCAGGCCCGTCACCAGGCCGACTTCGCTCTTTTCGTGCGCCAGGGTGTCGCGGAACTTCAGCACGCCGAGGTAGTCGCCAGTGTTTTCCGGTTGGATCGCGGCGGCGAAATCCGCGCCTTCTTTTACCACCTTGCGGGCGACTTTGCGGCAGATGTTGCCGATTTCGCGCTCCAGGTTGCGCACCCCGGCTTCGCGAGTGTAGCCACGAATGATCTTCCGGATGGTGTCGTCGGAGAATTGCACGTTCTTTTCCGTCAGGCCCGCTTGCGCCATCTGCTTCTTGACCAGGAACTGCTTCGCGATTTCGACTTTTTCCGGTTCCGTGTAACCATGCAGGCGCAGCACTTCCATGCGGTCCTGCAAGGCGGGCGGAACGGTATGAATCACGTTCGCGGTGGCGATGAAGAACACTTGGGACAAGTCATACTCGACGTCGAGGTAGTGGTCGACGAACATGAAGTTCTGTTCCGGATCGAGCACTTCGAGCAGCGCCGCCGAGGGATCGCCGCGGAAGTCCATCGACATTTTGTCGACTTCGTCGAGCATGAAGACCGGATTCTTGGTGCCGGCCTTTTTCATCATCTGAATGATCTGGCCGGGAAGAGCGCCGATGTAGGTGCGGCGATGGCCGCGGATTTCCGCTTCATCGCGCACTCCGCCCAGCGACATGCGCACGAACTTGCGGCCGGTCGCCTTGGCGATCGACATGCCGAGCGAAGTCTTGCCCACGCCGGGGGGTCCGACGAAACAGAGAATCGAGCCCTTGGGATTTTTCACCAACTGGCGGACGGCGAGAAATTCCAGGATGCGTTCCTTGATTTTCTCCAGGCCATAATGATCTTCGTTCAGAGTTTTCTCAGCCCGTGTGATGTTGCGGATTTCCTTCGACCGCTTCTTCCATGGCACCGCCAGCAGCCAATCGAGATAGTTGCGGGAAACGGTTGACTCCGCCGACATGGGCGGCATGGCTTCCAGCTTTTTCAGTTCCTGGATCGCCTTCTCGCGAACTTCCGCCGGCATGCCTGCGGATTCGACTTTCTTTTTCAGTTCGTCGAATTCGTTTTTTTCGCCGCGTCCCAGTTCTTTCTGGATGGCCTTGATCTTCTCGTTGAGGTAATACTCTTTCTGCGCTTTTTCCATCTGCCGCTTGACGCGCGACTGGATGGTGCGGTCCATGTTGAGCTTTTCGATTTCCACGTCGAGGACGTCGCCGATTCGGCTCAATCGTTCCGCGGGATCGAAAATCTCGAGCAGGCTCTGCTTTTCTTCGATGGCCAGTTGCAGGTTGGCGGCGATGGTGTCGGTCAGTTTGGCCGGATCTTCCATGCGCACGGCCGCTATCATGGTTTCGTAGTTCAGCGACTGGCACAGCTTTACATATTGCTCGAACAAGCCGGTAACGCGCTGCATGCCCGCTTCGATGGGCGCCGTCGTCTCGGTGGCGTAGCGGGCGACTCGGACTGTGGCCTGCAAGTAGCCTTCGGTTTCGACCACCTGCAGGATCTTGCCGCGCTCGATGCCTTCAACCAAGACTTTAATATTTCCGTCTGGCAGCTTCAGGCTCTGCACGATATTGACGATGGTGCCGACCTGGAAAATGTCCCCGGCCTTGGGCTCGTCGATCGAGGCGTCGTGCTGGGTGGCAAGAAAGATCTTCTTATCGCTGGCCAGAGCTTCTTCGAGCGCGCGCACGCTCGACTCCCGGCCCACCACGAACGGGGTCATCATGTAGGGGAAGATGACCACGTCCCGAATGGGCATCATGGGCAATTTCTTGCTCTCGAACTTTTCCTTAGGGTTCGACAACTCGGTCTCCCGTCTTTGGTCCCGGTTTAGCTGGTCTTCAGTCCCACCCAATCGTCGCAAAAGGCGCGACGATTGGATGGGGCACCCACGTTCGTTCTTAGCTTGCCGCTTTCTCGATCATGGACAGCGAGACGTTCCGCTTCTCCACCATCTCGCGAGTCACTTCAAATTCCTTGACTTTCTTCTGGCTGGGCAGACTATACATCAGTTCGAGCATGAGTTCTTCCAAAATCATGCGCAAGCCGCGAGCGCCCACTTTGCGCGCCATGGCCTGGCGGGCAATGGCGCGGTTGGCGTCGTCGCTGAACTTCAGCCGCACATTCTCAAACTCGAACAGGCGCTGGTACTGCTTCACGATCGCGTTTTTCGGGCGCGTCAGGATTTCCACCAGCGCGTTTTCGTCGAGTTGTTGCAATACGCCCATCACTGGGAGGCGGCCGACAAATTCGGGGATCAGCCCAAACTTGATCAAATCTTCCGGCTGCGCTTCCGACACGAGCTCAAAGCTACGTAGCGCGGCCAGGCCCGCCTCGGTTTCCGTATCTTCACCCAGGCGGAAGCCTAGAGCCTTCTTGCCAATGCGGCGACCGATGATTTTCTCCAGGCCCACAAAGGCGCCGCCGCAGATGAAGAGGATGTTGGTGGTATCGACAGGCGTGAATTCCTGGTGCGGATGCTTGCGCCCACCCTGTGGCGGAACGTTCGCGATCGTGCCTTCCAGAATCTTGAGCAGCGCCTGCTGTACGCCCTCGCCCGATACGTCGCGCGTGATTGAGGGGTTCTCGTCCTTACGCCCGATCTTGTCGATTTCGTCAATATAGATGATGCCAGTCTGGGTGCGGCTCACGTCGCCTTCGGCGGATTGCAGAAGCTTCAGGATGATGTTCTCGACGTCCTCGCCCACGTAACCGGCCTCGGTCAGCGTGGTCGCGTCGACGATGGCGAACGGCACATCGAGCATGCGGGCGAGGGTTTGCGCCAGCAGCGTCTTGCCCGTGCCGGTCGGCCCGATCAGCAGGATGTTCGACTTGGTCAGTTCCACGCCGTCGCCGGTGCGCTGGCGGTTCATGTAGATGCGCTTGTAATGGTTATAGACGGCGACGGCCAGTTTCTTCTTGGTCTGCTCTTGTCCGATCACGTACTCGTCGAGGAACGTCTTGACTTCCTGCGGCTTCGGCAGTTGGTTCGGAACCGCCGCCGCGGGCGTCGCGGTGCGGTCGTCTTCGAGAATCGAGTTGCACACCGCCACGCACTCGTCGCAGATGTAGGCGCGGGGGTAGTCGCTCGGCGACGAGATTAGTTTGGCCACCGCGTCCTGCGCCTTATGGCAGAACGAACAGCGCAACATCTCATCCGATCCCGATTTCGTCTTCACCGGCCTGACTCCTTAGTTGGTTCCGCCCTAGCGTCTGACCCACCCTAACGTCGCAAAAAACGCGACGTTAGGATGGGGCACTCGCCGCGTCTCTACACTGCTTCACGAACTGCCGATCATACCCTCTATCTGGTCTTATAGATGATATCGTCGATGATTCCGTATTCCTTAGCCTGCTGCGAATTCATGATGAAGTCGCGTTCCACGTCCTTTTCCACTTTATCCAGCTTTTGGCCGCTGTGCTTGGCCAGTAACTGATTAGTAATCTCGCGCATGCGCAAAATCTCGCGGGCATGAATGTCAATATCGGTCGCCTGCCCGGAGAGTCCGCCCATCGAAGGCTGGTGGATGAGGATGCGGGAATTGGGCAACGCCAAGCGTTTCTTGGCCTGGCCGGCGGAAAGCAGCAGCGCCGCCATCGACGCCGCCTGGCCGATGCAGATGGTGGTCACGTCGTTCTTCACGTACTGCATGGTGTCGTAGATCGCCATGCCGGCCGTGATCGACCCGCCCGGCGAGTTGATGTAGAGCTGGATGTCTTTCTCCGGGTCTTCCTGGGCCAGGAACAGCATCTGGGCGATCACCAGGTTGGCGATATTGTCGTCAATCGGCGTGCCAATAAAGATGATGTTGTCGCGGAGCAGCCGGGAATAAATGTCATAGGCCCGTTCGCCGCGGCCCGTCGACTCGATTACCATCGGTACCAGCATCATTCACCCTTTCCACACTCCTGCCCCGAGGTCGCTCTTGCCGGCACTGGGGAGGATCGAAATGGTCCGCATCATACGTATCATTACGCGGACTGGTGATACAGAAATTCGAGGGTCTTCTCGTTGCGGATTCTGGTTCGTATCCTATCGAGGCCCCCATCCCGTGTCAAACGAGCGCGTACGGCTTCGGACGTCTGTTTGGATTGTCGTGCCAGCGATTCCAGTTCCCGATCGAACTCTTCCTCGCCGACCTGAATGTTCTCTTCCTCCGCCACCCTTTCGAGCAGCAGGGCGGCCTTTACATCGTGAATCGCCTGCTCGCGTTGCGCGCCGCGCAGACGGCTCAAATCCAGTTTCTTCATCTGCTCGGCGGTCAGGCCCTGGGCCGCCAGCGCGCGCAGTCCCCGCTCGATGCGAATGTCAATCTGCTGCTCGATCAAGGAATCGGGAACCTCAAAATCGTTGCGCTGAATCAGTTCGCCTACCAACTTTTCTTTGGCGGCGTGTTCGGCTTCGTGCTTGCGCTCGGATTCCATCTGCTCGCGAACTGCCTTGCGCAGATCGTCGACCGTCTGGAACTCGCCCAGTTGCTTGGCGAAGTCGTCGTTCAACTCGGGCAGACTCTTCTGTTTGATCGACTGCACCTTGACGGTGTAGGCAAACGTTTTGCCAGCCAGACGCTTGTCCTGGGTATCGTCGGGATAACTTACGTCGAACGTGCGCTCGTCTCCGGCGCTGGAACCGCGCAGGTGTTCGGTGAATTCGGGCATGGTGTTCTTGCCCGCGATTTCGACCAGCACTTCATCCATGTGCACGGGCTGGCCTTCGCCGGGCTTGGCCTCGGCCTTGGGGTTGCCATCGAGCGAGACCTGGGCGAAATCGCCATCGGCTAAGGGGCGGCCCTCGACCGGATTGAAACTGGCATGACGCTCGCGCAGATCGGCGAGAGCCTGCTCAACATCCGCCTCGGAGACGGCGATTTCCGGTTTATCGGCGCGCAGCTCTTTGTAGCCTTCCAGCTTGATTTCCGGCAGCACCTCAAAAGCGGCTTTGAAGCGCAACGGCTCGCCATCGTGGAGGTGCAGGTCGGTCACCCGCGGCTGCGATACGGGATGCAGGCTCAATCGCTCAGCCTCCTGCCGGAAGAAGCGCGGAACCAGGGCCTCGACCATGTCGGTCTTGATTTCTTCCGAGAAACGCTGACGAATAATCGACGCCGGAACGTGGCCGCGCCGGAAGCCGGGAATGCGCGCCACCTTCTGATATTTCTGGATCAGGGTATCGGTCTGACGGTTAACCTCGGCGACCGGAACCTCAACCTGAATCTCGCGTTTGGTGGTGCTTTCCTTGCCAGCACTTTCTTTGGTTTCAGTGGGGCTCACAAATGCCTTTCCAATGCAGCAGCGGCAGCCGAGCCGGCAGGAAATTGCCCGGCTGCGACGCTTAGTGACGCTGTTTGAGTGTAAAGACTTCCGAAGAGCAACGTCAAACGGCGGAAGGGGATGTCCTGAGGCAGGCCGGTTCTTTCCGCTGAAGGGCCCGGCCTAACGGTTGGGAAGAGTCGCGATCCCGGTCAAATCCAACAGATTGCGATCCGCCGTAACTAACGTCAGATCCAGCACCTTGGCCGTTGCCGCCAAAAAACGATCCGCCGGATCGGCATGGGGAAGGGCAAGCGCCAATCCTTCCATAACAATCTCGCTGGTCAGCGGCGCTTCTCGCAGTTGTTCGGTGAATCGCTTAGCCCAGCCATAAGGATTCTCGACACGTACGCGGCCTTTCTGCATCAGGGCAAGGGCCTCCCAAACACTCACGGGCGAGAGCCATAGTTCGTTGGCGGTATTCGAGAGCTCGGCCGTAACCCGCCGTCCCAGTTTCTTCGGTTGCAATTGGCTCCACAGCCAGATATGGGTGTCCAGAAGAAGATTCACCGGCGGTAAACCTCCATCTCGCCAAAATCGATGACCGGCGATACGATGTCTCCGACAATCTTTCCCGTGCCCAAGCCGGCGCCCACAAACTTGCGGGTGCGGTTGGGGCCGGCCGCAATCACTTCGGCCACGGGTTTTCCGTGACGCGTGATGCGTATGGGCTGGCGTGTCTTCTGGACCTCTGCAATCAAGCCCAGACATTTGGCTTTAAATTCTGAAATGGAAATTTCGTTCATGGCGTTACCTCCCAAGCGCGCCAGCCGTCTTCTGATATGACCATAATATTAACCATAGTCATGGAACTAGTCAAGACGCTGCGCGCGCCAAACAATTTGTAATCTGGTAATTTGTAATTGGTAATTTCGGACCGGTTGGGTTTCAAATCGCAAATTACCAATTACCAATCGCAAATTACAACATGGGCGCCCCCAACTGGCTTAGAGTTCTGAACGCCGAAGTCGTCGCCTGCACGCGCTGTCCGCGGCTGGTCGCGTATCGCGAGCAGATCGCCCGCGACAAGCGCCGCGCTTACCGCGACAGCGAGTACTGGGGCAAGCCCGTTCCCGGCTTTGGCGATCCCCATGCCCGCGTGCTCGTGCTCGGACTTGCTCCCGGGGCCCACGGCTCCAATCGCACGGGCCGCATGTTTACCGGAGACTCTTCGGGCAACTTCCTGTACCCGGTGCTGCACGAAACCGGGTTCGCCCTTCTGCCCACGGCGACCGCCCGCGACGATGGGCAAGCGCTCACGGGCCTATATATCACCGCCGCTGCCCGCTGCGCGCCGCCGGATAACAAACCTCGGCCCGAGGAACTGGCCCGGTGCGCTCCCTTTCTGGAACGCGAACTGGAAGGGTTGAAGGATCTGCGGGTCGTCGTCGCGCTGGGAAGAATCGGATTCGAAGCCTATCTCAACTTCTTGATGCGCCGAGAGCTGATTGCCCGGAAGCGGGAGTATGAATTCCGCCACGGCGCCGAATACGTTCTGCCCGATGGACGCGTCCTCTTGGCGTCCTATCACCCCTCGAATCAGAACACGCAGACGGGCAAGCTGACCAAAGAGATGTTCCGAAAGATTTTCAAGCGAGCGCGCGAACTGGCCGATGAATCTAGCAGGCGTATCCTGCGGTAACGGACACCGCTGGGCCGGCATGGGGGAACCGTCGCTCCGGGATGCGCCGCCATTTTCTGCGCCGCGACAGAGGACTCACGCAGGGACAGCCCTCGGAGTGGGTTGTGTAGCGCGGACACTCTTGTCCGCGAAAGCGTGCAGCGCATGGAACGTCCGAGGATGGAACGGCTAGGAATCCCTAGAAGAGGTAAGAGCAAAAGCAAGGGCAACCGCAACGGCCGCGGACAAGAGTGTCCGCGCCACATGGCCGCAGCTTAAAATCCTACGAACACCGGTTCCGGTTCCAGCAGAACTCCCCACGCTTCCTGCACGGCGCGCTGGATCTTATCTTTCAGTTCGACAATATCGCGTGCTTTCGCGTCTCCGCGGTTGATTAGCGCGAGCGCATGCTTGTGCGAGATGCCGGCTGCTCCAGCAGCGTACCCTTTGGAGAACCCGGAGTGTTCGACCAACCAGGCGGCGGAAACTTTGCGTTGCGCGTCGAGGGCGGGATAGCTGGGAATCTCGAGCTGCTTCGAAGCGGCTCGCGCGGCCAGGTCTTGGAACTGCTCCTCGTCGAGCACGGGATTCTTGAAGAACGATCCGGCGCTGCGGCAATCTTCGTCTCCGGGGACAAGCAGCATGCCTTTGGTACGCCGGATGGCGCGCACGGCCTCGCGGGTTTCGGCTAGCGACGGCGGCATTTTCTTGGGGACAAGCTTTTCGGCAAAGTGCTTTTGCAAATCGGCGTACTTCAGGCTCGGAGCGCCGCCGCGCTGCAAGCGGTAGTTCACCTTCAGGATGATGTATCGACCACGTTCCGTGCCGTTGAAGATGCTCGATCGATAACGGAATCGGCATGCCGGTTTGGGCAATACCACAACGCGGTCTTGTTTCAAGTCGAGCGCGCGCACGGATTCAATCGTGTCGGCCACCTCCTGGCCATAGGCGCCGACGTTTTGCACGGGAGTGCCTCCGACGCTTCCCGGAATGCCGCTCAGGCACTCGACGCCCGCGCAATTCTGCACGACGGCTTGTGCGACAAAATCGTCCCAGTTGACGCCGGCACCCACGCTGAAGAGCACGGCGTTGCCCGGCGCGTCGTTCGCGCGTGGGCTGGCGATGCCGCCGATTGCGATCTTCAGCACCAGCCCCGGCCAGCCTGAATCGGCGATGACAAGGTTGCTTCCTCCGCCCAGCACAAACAGCGGTAGATCGCGGGCCTTCGCGAACTGCGCGGCCTCGCGGACTTCGTCTTCTCTTCGCGGTTCGGCAAAGTAGCGTGCCGCTCCTCCCACCTGCAGAGTGGTTCGCGGCGCCAGTGGAACGTTTTCCTGAATGGTCATCGCTCTATCCATTGAGCATCTCATGTCTGCTTGCGCAGGCATATTGAGAACCGAGCTACGTTGTATCGCTGCCAGCCACGAAATCATAAGAAGGTAGACGAAGGGACGTCGTGATTTCCTTCGTGTCCCCGTTATGGTCTAATGCCGTACACGGAAAAAATATGAAACGTCTTCTGCTTCTCCTCGTCGCGTTTTCTGCTGCGTCGTGGGCTGCCGAGCCCTGGCGCGTCGCTTCCACTCAGATCGATGCGGTCTATCCTCAGGTTGAAGGGCTCTATCTCGACCTGCACCGAAACCCCGAACTGTCGTATCACGAGGAGAAGACCGCGGCCAAGATCGCCGGCCAGCTTCGCAAACTCGGATATGACGTGACCACCGGAGTGGGCGGCAACGGCGTGGTCGGCGTCTTCAAGAACGGCCCGGGCCCTGTGGTCATGTTGCGCGCCGAACTCGATGCCTTGCCGGTGCCGGAAAAAACGGGCCTCGCCTATGCCAGCCGCGTTACCACGCATGATGACCGCGGCGTCGAAGTGCCGGTGATGCACGCGTGCGGCCACGATCTGCACATGGCAGTTGGCATCGGAACCGCGGCCTTGCTGGTACAGAATAAAGACCGCTGGCACGGAACCTTTATCTATGTCGGACAGCCTGCCGAAGAGCGCATCGGCGGCGCCAAGGCCATGATGAAGGATGGCCTGTTCACGCGCTTCCCCAAGCCCGACTTCGCTTTTGCGGTACATGACAGCAGTGGGCTTCCGGCCGGGAAAGTCGGTTACACGCCGGGCTTCAGCGCGGCGAATGCCGATTCTGTGAACGTTACGGTGTACGGTGTCGGCGGACACGGCTCCGCACCGCAGCAGACGGTCGATCCGATCGTGATCGCGGCTCGAACCATCGTAAGCTGGCAGACGATTGTGTCGCGCGAGATTGATCCGCGAGACCCAGCCGTGATTACCGTGGGCTCGATCCACGGCGGCACCAAGAACAACATCATTCCCGACGAAGTGCTGATGCAGTTGACGGTGCGGTCTTACAAGGATGAGGTGCGCAAGCACCTGCTGGCGTCGATCGAGCGGATCGCGGACGCGGAAGCCGCGGCGGCGGGCGCTCCGAAAAAGCCGCTGATCGAAACCTATGAAGGGGTCGGCGCCGTGTACAACGATCCTCAGACTACCAATCGCCTGGCCGACCGTCTGAAGCAGGTCATGGGAGATGCAGATGTTGTCCTCGGGAGCCCGATCATGGCGAGCGATGATTTTGCCGAATATCGCTATGCGGGAATTCCAAGCGTGATGCTTGAATTGGGCGCGGTCAACCCGGAGAAATATGCGGAGGCAATGAAGACGGGAGCGAAGATTCCCGGGCCGCATTCTCCTTACTTCGCGCCCGATCGCGAACCCAGCCTCAAGACCGGAATCGAAGTGGAGATGGCGGCGATTCTGGAATTGATGGGGAAGCCCTAGCAATCCCTGTAAACAAAAGGGGTTCGTATCAGGTTATCGCTTTAGCGATGGCCAGCGCATTCCGGGTCAGCGTCGCAGCAGCGCCTGAAAGGCGCGTCCAGAATTGTGCAGACATCGGCATCGCTAAAGCGATGCCCTGATGCGAACCTTGAGTTTTTCCGCCGCCTGTAAGCGATGCCCTGATATGAATCGCCGTCTGTCATGATTGGAGAAACGGCTTGCGGACGTGTTCCTTCCATCACACTTATGCGTAAGCGTCATCACAGCGCGGACCGGTTGGATGGTGGATCATAGGCGCAAGTCGGTGCGGGAAGTGCCGGATTCTGGTTTTGGGAACCGTGAGCGGCAGGGGACCCAACCAGCAACCGCGCAAGACGTGGAGTTCTCGAATGGCGACCGAACAGCATTCGCTTGGAGGCATAAGCCATAGCCAAGCCCAACCGCTCACCGCTGCCCAGGAAGAAACGCTGCAGCGCGCGGTCGCCAAAGTGGTGGAGTTGGGGGCGCAGGCCGGAGTCACGACGGATGAGATGATTTACCTGCTCGACTCGGGCCTGAACGTCGGTGAACTGCTGGAGTATCTGGCGGCACGTTCCGGAGACGTTGTCTAACCTGCTGCGCTCCGTTTGCCGCCGGGCACCTCGATTGAGTAATCTCTAGCGATGGGGTTGGGAACGAGATTGGGCATTGCCGGAACCGCACCCCGACCCGATCTGACGATCTGCCCGCGAGCGCCGCTGTGCGCGTTGCTTTGTTTCGGAGCGTTGGCGATCGCTTTGACCACGGTTTCGCGGGCCCAGGAAACGCCCAAACCCCAGGAGAGCAATTCACCGGCTCAGAGCGAACTTTCGAAGATCCGGCCTGTGGCCTTGTACAATCTGCTGGAGAAGAAGTCCATCGTTTTCCCCGACATCGCTTCGAACACGGAGCCGCTTTCAACGGGCCGCAAGCTTGAGCTGTTTGTGGACAACAGCCTCTCCGTGCACACGTTGACCTGGGCGGCCGTGGGTTCATCGTTCGGTCAACTGGAAAACTCTCCCACCGGGCGCGGGCAGGGATGGGACGGATACACGAAACGATTCGGGTCGTCGATGGCGCGCCAGGCGTCCAGCAATTTTTTCGGGACGTTTGTGCTGGCGTCCGCGCTGCACCAGGATCCACGTTTTTATCCGGAGATCAAACCGGGCTTGGGCCACGCCATGAAGTATTCGGGCGAGCGCATTTTCGTGACGCGCAACGACGATGGACGCGACGTCGTAAACTGGTCTGGGCTGGGCGGGCCGCTGCTGGC
Source organism: uncultured Acidobacteriaceae bacterium (assembly GCA_963712295.1). GTDB lineage: Bacteria > Acidobacteriota > Terriglobia > Terriglobales > Acidobacteriaceae > Acidiflorens. The sequence goes on along the minus strand of CAVQHM010000010.1, from coordinate 89,988 downwards.
CGAGGGACTGGCGAACGTCTATTGGCCGGAACGGAACCGCAGCGTCGGAGACACGTTTCTCCGCTATGGGTTGGATTTGGCAACGCGAGTGGGTGGAAACATGCTCCGCGAGTATTGGCCGGTTTTTTACGGGAAGATTCACCGCGGGAACCGGACGGCGGCCGGACAATAACCCTGCCCGGACACTAAAGCTGTAGAGACGAGGCTTGCCCCGTCTCCGGTTGCAACTTGGAGACACTGGCGGCGCGAGCGGAGACGCGGCGAGCCGCGTCTCTACCGAAAAGCGCATCCAAGCTGAAAGGCAGTAATGGTGGCAGATAAATGGTTGTAGCAGGGTGGTTCCAGGAAATAGGAGATCGAGATTGAGGAATCGGATACTGTTTTTACTTACCTTTTGCGGGCTCATCGTTTCGGCTTCGGCACAATCAGATTTCAATCGTTTTAACTTTACCGCCGGGGGCGGACTGGGCATTGGCCGCCACGACGTCGCCAGCTATGTCGGGAATTCTTATTTTGAGGTGGCGGGAGCCGGCGTGAACTTCAGCCGCATGTTCGGCGTGGATGCCGAATACATGCACTACGACCTCGGCTTCAGGCCCAGCGTGATCCGGTCCGCGAGTCCTGACACACCAAAGCGGAAATATGCAGTCGATAAGCCTGGACGGCATCGTCACCGTGCCCCGCCACTATGGCAAATTGGGCGCATACGGGATTTTTGGCGTCGGTTTCTATGACCGCAGCGTTTCAGTACCCAGCCAGACCGTCGGGCCCACAGGCTACCAGCCTGCGTGGAGATGGTGGGACCTGACCTGGGTTGACAACATTCCCGGGGGTGAGCTAAACGTGCAAAGAATGTCCTCTAAGTCCAAGATTGCCGGCGGCTTCAACTACGGCGGCGGAGTCACGTACCGTCTGAACCATCTTCATAATTCCAAACTCTACCTTGAATACCGCTACCATCGCGCTTATCAGAGCGACGGTCAGACCATCGTTGTGCCGATCACGGTGGGGCTGCGTTGGTAAAGACGCCCGCCGCCCCACTATGAGCGAAGGATCTCCACTCCGCCGCGAAAAGCAGGTCCTTCGCTTCGCTCAGGATGACAAATCACTTAGATTGGGCCCAGCGTTCGCGCACTTCCGCCATGAATTTCTCTTTGTCCTTGCGCATTTGTCGGACTAGGGGTTGATTGCCGGTATCTTCGTGGGCGGCTGCCCATAGCACCATCTCGGTGAGCACCGGGGCGAGATCGATTCCTTTCGCGGTCAGCGAGTAGATCAGCCTTCTTCCGTCCGATGGGTCCCGGTCCGTGGTCAGGATTCCATTGGCGACCAGCTTCCGCAGGCGATCGGCCAGGATGTTGGTCGCAATGCCTTCGTAACCCTCCAGAAACTCTTTGAACGTTTGCCAGCCCCGCAGCATCATATCTCGGATGATCAGGAGCGACCAGCGGTCGCCCAGCATCTCGACCGATGCGTTCAACGGACACTCCGACCGGCGTTTGTTTTTGGCTGTTTTCACTATTTTTTCAGAACCCGAGATTTCCACTTGCATATTGCAAGTGATCTATGGATAATCTCACATACAGTGGGGTTGTTCAATAACGAAATAACAAAGGAGTGTCTTGTGCAAACGCAAATGAATCCCTATCTCTTCTTCGATGGGCAATGCGAAGAGGCATTCAAGTTCTATGCGAAGCTTCTCGGCGGCAAGATTGAAGCCATGATGACCCACGAAGGCACGCCAGCCGCCGATCATGTGCCGGCGGAATGGCGCAGCAAAATCATTCACGCCCGCCTCAACCTTGGCGGCCAGTTGCTGATGGGCAGCGCCGCCTCCGGATCAACAGCAGAAGCCGCAGGGCTTCTCCGTAAACGTCAGCGTCAACGACCCGGCTGAGGCGGAGCGCATATTCCATGCCTTGGCGGACAAAGGAGTGGCGACGATGCCGATCGGGGAGACCTTCTGGGCGGTGCGGTTCGGGATGCTTACGGACCGATTCGGCATTCCGTGGATGATTAACTGCGAAAAGGCGGTCCAAAAGGCGGCCTAACAGTCTGCCAGATTGGTCATGCGAAGGATCTGCATTTCACGGCGAACAACAGGATGACAATCGGGAGAAAACACGATCGGCGATTCGGACTAGTGTGGGATGGTATGCGACTTTCGAGTGGCCTGACCGTCTATATACGAAACGAGAAGCAGCAGGGGTGAAACTCCACACATTCAATTCACAACCAAAAAAGGAGAAATGGAAATGGAAAAACCCACCCACGAACAAGCTCAACTCCACCTGCAGGTTTTTGAACAGCGCCGCGAGGCCCGGCTTCGGCAGGCCCGCGACTGGTTCTTTAAGAGCTATTTCGCAGACAACTGGAACGACGCGATGCGAGTCGCCGCGCCCGGGACAGAAGGCGGCACCAACTTCATGATGGTGGTCAGCTATTGGGAACAGACCTGCGCTTTGCTGAACTACGGTCTGCTTCACGAGGATCTGTTCTTCGAAACCACCGGTGAATTCTTCGGTGTCTGGGAGCGGATCAAGCCAACTATCGCCGAAGGACGAAAACAATGGGCCAATAAGCAGTTCCTCGCGCATCTGGAAAAGGCCGCGGAACGCTTTGAGGCCTGGACGGAGAAGCGCTCGCCCGGTCACATCGCTAAAATGCGCGAGTTCATGACGCAAATGCGTGGCCAGACGCAAAAGGCCGCGTAGAGCTGAAGAAGCAACGACACTAGATAGCAATCGAGCCTGCGACGCGGCGCGCACGTTGGTTCCGCGGCGCAGGCTCACACTTAGCGTGACCAAGGTTCGGTGCAGTAAGAGGAGAACACGGTGCAGAAAATTACTCCCTTCTTGTGGTTCGATGGCCAGGCCGAAGAGGCGGCCAACTTCTACACTTCCATTTTCAAGGACTCGAAAATCCTGAACATTGCCCGTTACGGCGAAGCGGGGCCGGGACCGAAAGGGTCTGTGATGTTGGTGACCTTCCAACTCGAGGGGCAGGAATTCATGGCGCTGAATGGCGGGCCGGAATACAAGTTCACGCCCGCTATTTCCCTATTCGTGCATTGCAAGACGCAAGCGGAAGTGGACGATCTTTGGAGCAAGCTGACCTCGGGCGGAAGGGAAGTGCAATGCGCCTGGCTGGTCGACAAATTTGGCGTGTCGTGGCAGATCGTCCCCGACGCTTTGATGGAACTGATGCAAGACAAAGATCCGGCGAAATCGCAACGGGTCTTTCAAGCCATGATGAAGATGACCAAGATCGACATCGAAGGGCTGAGACGCGCCTATCGCGGTGAATGAAAATCGGCAGGGAGCGACAAGAAGGGAATACGGTATGAGCGTAGCGCGAGCTCTGTACGGCACACGTAAAGGTAAGCAGAATCCCCGATCTTGGGAGCGATCGATATCCATCCAAAGCCAGACGGCTGCGGCAATCGCATGGGGAGCTTTGGTGCTGGTTGTCATGCTGGGCGCGTGGTGGCCAGCACAAGCACAGGACGCCAAAGCACCGTATCCGAGCATGGCCCCGCTCGACCAATACCTGATGGCGGATCGAAATGCTGAGATCGCCCTGGCGCGGAGTGCGGCTCCTGCGGCCATATCAAGCGATGCCGAGGTCTTGGTCCTCGGACGGCATGGCTACGAAACAGCAGTCAAAGGCAAGAATGGTTTCGTATGCGCCGTGGAGCGAGGGTGGATGGGCCCAATCAATGGTGATGATGCCGCTAATTTTTGGAACCCTAAAATTCGAGGTCCGGTCTGCTTCAATCCGCCGGCTGCCCGCTCCATCCTGCCGATGACGTATAAAAGAACGGAGATGGTATTGGCCGGTCAATCCAAAGCGCAGATCATCGCCGGCATCAAAACGTTCATGAAGCAAGAACTGCCGCCCCTGGAGCCTGGAGCCATGAGCTACATGATGTCGAAAGAACAGTACCTTACCGATGACGGGCACCACCACTGGATGGCTCACCTGATGTTTTACACTCCACTCATGGACGGCGCCGTTTGGGGTGCAGATCTGCCCAAGTCTCCCGTCATGCTGAATCCACAGTTCAGGGGCGCTCCGGAACCAATCGACGTATTCATGGTTCCGGCGGGCTGGTGGTCGGATGGAACGCCGGATCCGCACGGGGTCATGTAGGGGCACACCACAACGCGAGAGAATGGGCCGATCCCCGAGTTCATCATTTCGGTGTGCAAGTGGTCGGACGGGAAGGCTACTCCCACCGATGAGCACTGAAGTTTGTCTCGGCGAGTCATGACTATAAAAAAAGAAGCGGTCGAAATCTTGGGCAAAAGGAGCGCGACATGAGTCAGGTCCGGGTGCTCGTCGGTACACGCAAGGGCGCATTCATTCTGGAGTCGGACGGCAAGCGCGAGAAATGGGAGGTGAGCGGCCCGCACTTCGCGGGCTGGGAGATGTATCACCTGAAAGGATCGCCCGTGGATCCCAATCGCATCTACGCCTCGCAGACCAGCGGATGGTTTGGGCAGATCATTCAACGCTCCGATGACGGCGGCAAGACCTGGCACCAGCCGGGCACGCCTCCGGGCGAGGCGACCACCACTCCGGACGGAACGCCCAAAGGCGAGAGCAACAAGTTCGTCTATGACGTGTCGGCCGAAACCGGCAAACCGCTCACCACACACCAGTTTTACGATGGCACGCAGCATCCCTGGGAGTTCAAGCGGGTGTGGCATCTTGAGCCATCCCTCACCGATCCCGACACGGTTTACGCAGGCGTGGAGGATGCCGCCATGTTCCGGTCGACCGATGGTGGAAAGAACTGGAAAGAGCTCTCCGGATTGCGGGGCCATGGCACCGGTCCCAAGTGGCAGCCGGGCGCGGGCGGCATGTGCCTGCATACGATCATTCTCGACCCGAGCTCTCGTACTCCGGAAACCCAGCGGATATGGATTGCCATTTCAGCGGCGGGCGCGTTTCGCACCGATGATGGGGGCAAGACCTGGAAGCCGATCAATCGCGGACTCTACTCGCAATACATTCCCAACCCGACGGCCGAGGTTGGCCACTGCGTACACCACATTGCGATGAACCCGAAGCGGCCGGGAGTGCTGTTCATGCAGAAGCACTGGCACGTGATGCGCTCGGACGACGCCGGCGATAACTGGACCAAAGTCAGCGGGAACCTGCCGACCGACTTTGGCTTCGTGATTGACGTGCACGCGCACGAGCCGGAGACTATCTACGTCGTTCCGATCAAGAGCGATGGCGAGCACTATGTGCACGAAGGGAAGCTGCGGGTGTATCGCAGCCGCACCGGCGGCAACGAGTGGGAAGCGCTCACCAAAGGCCTGCCGCAGAGCAACTGCTATGTTGATGTTTTGCGCGACGCCATGGCGGTCGACACTTTGGATAAGTGCGGCATCTATTTCGGAACGACCGGCGGGCAGGTGTACGTGTCGGCCGATGCGGGGGACAGCTGGGCTCCGATCGTCCGCGATCTTCCGGCGGTGCTGTCGGTTGAGGTACAGACGCTGGCGTGAGCGCACAGACATGATACGAGTTATGCTTCCGCAACATCTGCGAACCCTGGCGCACGCCGGCAGCGAGGTGACGCTCGAGGTCGAGGGTCCGGTTACGCAGCGCTCGGTGCTCGACGCGCTCGAGGTGCGCTATCCGATGCTGCGGGGGACGATTCGCGACCACGTCACGCTGGAGCGCCGGCCGTTTCTGCGGTTCTTCGCCTGCGAGGAGGATCTGTCCCATGAACCACCGGACGCGCCGCTGCCGGAGGCGGTCGCGTCAGGGGCGGAACCGTTGGTCATTCTGGGGGCCATTGCCGGCGGTTAGATCGAGCTGGTTTCATAAATGCCTTCAACCCGGAAGGCACATCCCTCAGGGGCTAAAGCCCGCGTGTTTATTGGCTCTGGGCGGCACAGCTGAAGCCGTGCCCTTCCCAAAACCATTTATGAGACCAGCTCTTTGCATCGCAGCCCCTAAAGGGGCATCTGATTCGAGCCTTACGGTATCGCTGAAGCGACACCCTGATACGAAGGCTGATCCTTCACCGGCAGAGTTTTTCAGGGGGAGATGGTTCCGGGGGGCGTGGGCGTCGACCCGAATATCATGGACACGAGGGTGTGAATTGTCTCGACCGCTTCATCCAGTTCAAAAGTAAAGCGCACCAGGTCCACGCCTTCGAGGTCGTGGTATTCCCTCTTGAGGATGGCCCACGCGGGATCGGCCATCAAATCTACCTTGTGGCGCTCATAGTATCCATAGCCCATGCCTCGCATGCGGCACAGAAGATCGCTCAAGTGCACCAGGGCCACGAGCGGCTGCGCCTTTTGGCTGTTCTCGATGACATGATGATGGCTGATTACCTCAACGATGTCGTCGGCGAGTTCCCATTTTTCGGCCAGGGCGCGCCCGGTTTCGCAATGCGTGAACCCCAGTGTGGCCTGTTCCACCTCGCGAAGTGGAATCCCCTCCTGGCAGGCGCGCTCCATCACCGGGGCGAATTCCTTGGAGAAAACCAGGCAGTTCACCATGAAGCCAAGGTCATGCATCAGGCCCGCGGTGTAGGCCTTCTCCCGATCGGCGCCGGCTAGCTTTTCGGCGATCTTCCGGCACACCATGGCACACCCCAGCGAATGCCGCCAGAACACAATCGGATCGAGCACCCACTTCTTGGCCGGAAATGCCTGCCCGAGGCAACAGGTAAGAATAATCGTTTCCACCCGGCGCAGGCCCAGACTCATCACTGCTCCCTTAATGGACTTGGGGGGCTGGGCCATGGCGAACAACGGTGAACTGGCCACGCGCAGGCACTGGGCGGCAATGGCGCTGTCGTAGGAGACCAGACGAACTACCTCTTCCACATCCACTTCATCTTTTGCCAACAACTTGAGCAGGGGCAAAAAGACCGCCGGGATGGCGGGCATGGTTTTGATTCGCCGCACGCGATCACGAATCGTTGCCGCCGTCGTTGCCGTCATCGTTACCGTGGGGGATGGGTTCATAGTTTTCCACTGCTGAGAGAGGGTTTCCAGTACGCGATCGTTCCCGGAAAATGGACGAGGTGAAACTGGTCGTTCAGTCTCATCAGCGATTCCGAGGTTCCAAGAAAGAAGTAGCCGCCAAAATTAAGGTTGCTGAAAAAATGGTTGATTACCTTCGACTTCGAAGTGCCATCAAAATAGATCAACACGTTGCAGCAGAAAATCACATCCATGCCTTTCATGAACAGCATCCTGGAGTCGTCCTGCAGGTTCATGCGGCTGAAGGCGACCAGCTTTTTCACCTCCGGCCGCACCTGCAGTTTCTTCTCATCGACCACGGTGAAATATTTCCGCTTGTAGAAGTCGGTGGTGTTGCGCAGCGCGTAGTCCCCATAAACGCCCGCTTTGGCGGTTTCGATGGAATGGTCGTTCAGGTCGGTGGCGAGAATCTCGATCGTCCAGCCTTTGAGTAAACGCTCGCTTTCCTCAAGCATGCTCATGGCCAGCGTATAGGACTCTTCCCCGGTGGAACAGCCCGCGCTCCAGATGCGAAGCCGCTTGGTGATCTGTTTGGTCCGTTCCGCGATGAGTTCCGGGAGGATTACTTTCCGCAGCGCGTCGATCTGCGGCTGGCTCCGGAACAGGCAAGTCTCTCCGATGGTGATTTCGTTGAGGAGTTCGCGGAGTTCCGCGTCCCGGTTCGAGGAGGCGGTGAGACGGTCCCAATACTCGCGTGGCGTTCGCGTGCCCGTCAGTTTCATGCGCCGCCCGCAGGCGTCCGTCAGCAGGTAGAGTTTGTCGTCGGCTTTATAGATGCCCGAAACCTTGTAGATCAGGTCGCGGATTTGCTGGTGCACCGGGTCGACCACGTCACAGTCCTTTTTCGGAGAGAGGCGCGGCGGGAAAGGTTGGAGGCTGGTGGTCATTTTGCGGGAAGCTCCCGGGAGAAACCGCTCCCGGCCGCAACCGCGCCCCGGTTGTGGCGGACACGGCGCGTGATCTCCGCCGCTAAGCGATCGAGAGGATAGGCGCCATCCGAGATTCCCAGGGTGTGGACCGCGCCCGGCATTCCCCAAACCACAGCCGAGGCCCGGTCCTGGACAATGACATCTCCGCCCGCATCGCGAATCTCTTGCGCACCGAGCACGCCATCGGTGCCCATGCCGGTCATCACCACTCCGAGAACGTTGGCGCCGTAAGCCAGCACCACCGAACGAAACAACACATCAACCGCCGGACGGCAGGAGTTCACTCGCGGGCCCTGATCCATGTTCAACCGCCAGTTCGCCCCCCTGCGGGTCACCTTCATATGGAAATCTCCCGGTGCGATCCAGGCATGTCCGGGGTAGAGAATGGCGCCGGGGCTGCCCTCTTCCACGGGAATGGCGGAGCGGTGAGATAGCCGCTCGGCCAGTTGGCGGGTAAAAATCGGCGGCATGTGCTGCACCACCACAATGGGGACGGGAAAGTCATTGGGAATCTTCGGCAGGACCTCGATCAGGGCGTTCGGACCGCCGGTCGATGCGCCGATCGCCACGACATCGATGCGCGCGGTGGCGCGATCTCGAACCTTCGGTGCCGACCGCGGCGGAGGCAAGTGTGGGACATCCTGCGGAGCGATCCCGCACAACGCCTTGATCTTGGGAATCAGTTCGAAGCGAACGTACTCGACGGTATCCGTGGGATTGCTGTTGCTCGGTTTGGCAGCATAGTCGGACGCCCCCAGTGCCAGCGCATCGAGGGTTGCCGACGCCCCGCGCTCGGTGAGCGCGCTGAACATGATCACCGGCAACCGGGAATAGAACTTGCGGATCGCCGCCAGCGTTTCCAGGCCATCCATTACCGGCATCTCGATGTCCAGTGTGATGAGATCGGGCTTGAGCAGTGGAATCTTGGCCAGGGCAATATGCCCGTCGCTGGCCGTGCCCACCACCTCCAGCGCAGGGTCTCCCGTCAGGGTATCCGAGAGCACTTTGCGAGTCACCACCGAATCGTCGACCACGAGAATACGAATTGGATTCATAGCCAATCGCGTCTGTCCATTTCTTTCACGATCGAGGCAGCCGGGCCAACCAGCCGCAGCCAGAAGGTGCGCGGAGCCTATGGTGTTCTCACAGTTCGTGTACGCCTCGCCGCCGATCGTCCCTCAGGGGCTAAAGCCCACATCTTTAGCGGCTTCTGGCGGCACGGCTAAAGCCGTGCCCTACCCAAAACCCGTCCGGGCCTTACCGCAAGGGTGACAAGGCTCTAGCTGCCGGCACAGGCGGCCCGGCTCTGCTCGGGAGCCATTGCCGCGACTTTGCCGCGACCATTGTCACTGGCGCCGATCTTGAATTGCTCGACCAAGTGGCGAAGTTGTGTGGCGGTCTCCACCAACTGTTGCGATGCCTTCTGGGTATCGGTAGCGCCGCGCGTTGTGCCCTGCGCCGCCTCCGCGACCCCCGCAACGTTGCTGGTGATCTCGCCGCTGCCGTGCGCCGCTTCGCTGACGTTGCGCGACATTTCGTTGGTGGTCGCGTTCTGCTCCTCCACCGCCGTGGCGATGGTGCTGGAGATATCGTTGATCTGGTTGATCACCGTGCTGATCGATGTGATCGCCTCCACCGCTGCCTTGGTGTCGGTCTGGATGGCTTCGATCTTGCGGCTGATGTCCTCGGTGGCCTTGGCGGTTTCCTTGGCCAACTCTTTGACTTCATTGGCGACCACGGCAAAGCCTTTGCCGGCTTCGCCGGCGCGCGCCGCTTCAATGGTGGCATTGAGCGCCAGGAGGTTGGTCTGCTGGGCAATCGAGGTGATGACCTTAATAACTTGACCAATCTCGGTGGAGGACTCGCCGAGCTTGGACACGGTCGCGGTAGTGGTGTCGGCCACTTTGACGGCGGCGGTGGCGACCCTGGCGGCTTCGGTCGCATTCTTGGCGATTTCCTTGATGCTGGCGCCCATTTCTTCCGCTCCGCTAGCGACCGTCTGGAGGTTCTGGTTGACCGCCTCAGCGGCCTTGGAAACCACGTCGGCCTGGGCCGAGGTTTCCTCGGAGTTGGCGGTGATCTGCTGGCTGGTGGTATTCAGTTCCTCGCTGGCGCTGGCGACCTGCACCGCACTTTCCGTGATGGCCCGGATCATCTCTTGCAACCGGTCCATGAAAACGTTGAACCACCTCGCCAGTTCCCCAATTTCGTCATCGGAGGTAATATCGATCCTCTTGGTCAGATTCCCCTCTCCCTCGGCCACGTCCTTGACCCGGTCCACCATGTCGCGCAAACGCAGAATGATCGAACGCGAGGTGGCGATCGACACTGCCAGCAGAGGAATCAGGCAAGCCAGGGCAAGCCCTCCGGCCTTCAGTGCGCTTTCTCGCCAGGCGGCATCGACATCATCGATGTAGATCCCTGTCCCAATCACCCACCCCCATGGGGCGAATCGCTTGACGAACGAAAGCTTATTTACAGGCTTGTCTTTTCCCGGTTTAGGCCATAGATAGTAGACGTAGCCTCCGTTGGGCGCCTGCGCCGCGCTGACGAATTCGACAAACACCGCCTTTCCGTTAGGGTCCTTGAACGACGTCAGATCCTTTCCATTCAGTTCGGGCTTGATGGGATGCATGATCATCGTCGGATGCTCGTCATTGATCCAGAAATAGTCGTTCCCCTCGTAACGCATGGGCCGAATGACGTCGAGCGCGCGCCGTTGAGCCTCTTCGCGGCTGATCTTTCCCTCTGCTTCCAATTGATATTGCTTTTCCATGACCGAGTAGGGTACCTCGACCAGGTTCTTGGTCTTTTGTTTCCTGTCCGAAAGCACGGTGGAGTGTTGGCCCTGAATCCAAAAGCTGGCCACGGCCAGCAGCCCGGCTGCAGATACGGCAGTCATTCCCCGGAATTTCGTTTTGAGAGACATGGTTGAGTCCTTAGAAATACCTTCGGCCAGAATCGGACTGGCTTTAGAGGACGCTATTCTGATCACCGCGATCCGACGATTAGAAATCCGAGGGCTCCGTCATACTGTCGATCCCTTTAGCAGCGAGCATCAGCGGAATGTGGCCGAGGCGCGGCTTGCTTTCGCTGCCATCAGCCCCGGCTGAGAGATTCTTACGAGCCGGCATGGGCCGTCCTGCTCTGCGCATGAGTCGCTGCCACTCCGGTCCCGCGGCCGTTTTCGCTGGCTCTGATCTTGAATTGCTCGACCAGCCGGCGAAGTTGTGTGGACGTCTCCACCAGCTGCTGCGACGCTTTTTGGGTATCGTTGGCCCCGTGCGTGGTTCCCTGCGCCGCCTCGGCCACCCCTGCGATGTTGCTGGTGATTTCGCCGCTGCCGTGCGCCGCTTCGCTGACGTTGCGCGACATTTCGTTGGTGGTCGCGTTCTGTTCCTCCACGGCTGTGGCAATCGTGCCCGAGATTTCGTTGATCTGGTTGATCACTCCCGAGATCGATGCAATGGCGTCGACCGCTGCCTTGGTGTCCGTCTGGATGGCTTCAATCTTGCGGCTGATGTCCTCGGTGGCTTTGGCCGTTTCCTTGGCCAGTTCTTTCACTTCATTGGCGACCACGGCAAAGCCTTTGCCCGCTTCGCCAGCGCGCGCGGCTTCAATGGTGGCATTCAGCGCGAGCAGGTTGGTCTGTTGGGCAATGGAAGTGATGACCTTGATGACCTGGCCAATCTCAGTCGAAGAATCGCCCAGTTTGGACACCGTCGTCGTGGTGGTTTCGGCCACTTTGACGGCGGCCGTTGCGACCCGGGCAGCTTCGGTCGCGTTTTTTGCGATCTCCTTGATGCTGGCGCCCATCTCTTCGGCGCCGGTGGCAACGGTCTGGAGGTTCTGGCTGACCGTCTCAGCGGCCTTCGAAACCACGTCGGCCTGGGCCGAGGTTTCCTCGGAGTTGGCGGTGATCTGCTGGCTGGTGGTATTGAGTTCCTCGCTGGCGCTGGCTACCTGAACCGCATTTTCCGTGATGGCGACGATCATGCGTTTCAAGCTGCCACTCATCTTGTTGATGGCTGTGGTCAGGTCGCCGAGTTCGTCCCGGCTGCGGATTTTCAGGTCGTCATGGGTCAAGTCACCCGCCGCGATGGCTTCCGCCTGGAACAGCACGGATTGGGTCGAGCCCGAAATGCTGCGGCTCAGGAAGATGGCCACGAAGATGCCGACGCCCAAAGCCGCCAGCGTAGTCAGCATCAAGATCCAGGTCAGCGCGCGGGTCGCCGAATTCAGTTCTTCGTGGTCCTGCTGCAGCAGCTTGTCGAACGCGTTGGCCATGTCATCCAGGGATTTCTTGATCCCGTTGTTGATCGGTATGGCTTTTTCCGAATACCGATTCCCCGCTTTCATAACCGCATCCCGTTCGCCGCTGGCGGCATGATTGATTTCCGCATCCTGCACTTCGCGGAACGAGGGTATGGCCTTCTTGATCTCGGCCAGCCGGTCCCGGTTCTCCGGGAGGGTCCAGTGGGGCGCCAATTCGTCCAGGCGGGCAACGTCCTTGTCGATCTCGCCCCAGGCGTCATCGGAGAGCTTCTTCGCAGCTTCCCTTTTGGCTGGTTCGGTTCCAGCGAGGATCGCCTGGCGTCCCTTGCTGGCCGCCTGATTCAGATCCCTCTGTAAACTGGTAGCGGTTTCAACCGACGGGAAACTCAGGCTGAATACGTTGTCCTGGCTTTGCTTGTTGTTGGCCACCTTCCAATAGGTCATCACGGTGCTGAGGACCATCAAGGCGAGGATCACGCCAAAGCCCAGTCCCAGTTTTTTCCCAAGTGTCAGTTTCATATTGTTCTCCCCAGCTTTCCGAATTCAAGAACCACTCAACCCATTGCCAGCGAAGCACGCGGGCGCGACCAATACCGCGCCTGCTGGTTGAAGCCGAGCCGCTATCTCCCAGCTGCCGCGCTTTCCGCCCCATCCGTCATCTCGCACGCCCTTTCGATGTCGAGCACGTGCATGAGCCGGTCGTTCAGTTTGTGGACACCGAAGATCATGGTTCGGACCGAGCCGCGCAAAGTTTCCGGCGGCGGTTCGAAGGTGTCTTCCTCGACTTCGACCACATCGCCGATTTCGTCGACCAGCAGACTGACGGCGCCATCTTCGGACCGCACCACCACATTCATCGCCAGCATGCCCGGCGGCCGCGGCTCCAGTTCCAGGCGCCGCCGCAGATCGACGGCGGTGACAATTTGGCCGCGCAGGTTGATGAGGCCGCTGACCACCTTGGGCGCCAGGGGAACCCTGGTCATGTCGAGCGAACGGATGACTTCCTGAACGCCTTTCAATTCCACGCCGAACAGCAGCTTGTCGAGATAGAAAGTGCAAAACTGCGAAGTATTTGCCATGGCTTAGCTCCCAGCCCCCGCTGCTCTCGCCGCCAAGCTGGGCGGGGGAGCGATCGCATTCGCGCTGCGCAGAATGGCCGGGACATCGAGCAATTCCGTGACCCGGTTGCCGATCACCACGGAATAGAGCACGGACGGCCGTGTCGCCGCCGACCTGACGTCGGCGTGGTCCTCGACAATATCCAGAATCCGTTCCACCACCAGCCCGAAGCTGCGTCCGTCGTGATTCAGCACCAACACCTGGATCGGCGGCGAGCCTGGCGCGGGCGGGGTTTCCAGGGCGCGCTGCCGATGGCGACGTTCTTCCAGCACGACATTGAGACGAATCAGGGGCAGGATCTTACCGCGATACTGCGCCACCCACTGGTTGCCCGACATTTCTACCTGGGCCACCGGGAACTCCTCCAGCCGCGCCAGCGTGCTGAGGGGTATAGCCATGCGGGAATCGCCTGGGCCCGCGAAGAGCAGGAAGGTTTGTTCGTCGATCGCCGTCCCGGCCACTTCCGCGACTTTGTCGGCCAGGGCGCGGTCCCGAGTTTCGGTGACCACGTTGGCGCGCTGCGCCAGGCCGAGCACGTCCAGGATGAGGGCTACCTTGCCATCGCCCATGATGCTCGACCCGGCAAAGGTTTTCACCGTCTTGAGCTGTTTGCGCAACGGCTTCACCACGATTTCTTCGGTGTCGTTGATCTCGTCTACCACCAAGCCGAATTGCCGGTCATCGGCCTGCAGTACCACAATGTTCACGCTCTGGCTGTAGAGAACCTTCCTTTCCAGTTCCGTCAGCAGGGCGACGATTTTGCTGGATAGCGGACCCAACTGCTGGAATGCTTGCTCCGCTTCGGCTGGGTGGTCCTGTTCTTTGAGACTCAAAATCTTGGCCACCAAGTCATGGAACTCGGTGTGGGCTCTTTCGACCAAGTGAATCTCGGGGAGGTTGGAGTAGCTCTTGAGGCCGACGGAATAGAGCCACTTTCCCAAAGCGCATTCGGTGTGAGAACCAGCCTGTTGTGCAGTCAAGACGGTTTTGTTGTCCAGCACTTCTCGTAACCGTCCCAACCAATGCTGGTGCTTGACTCGGGCTTGGGAGAAGTCCAGCGTCTCCCATTTGGAACAGGATTCTGTGGAGGTGTGCCCAGCCGCCTCCCTCGCGACGCCTCCGGTGTTCAACTCCCGGTTGAGGTAGACCAGAGGGAGGAGGCGTCCGCGCAGGCGATAGACGGGCGCGCCGTGGACCGATTCGATGCTCTTGGCGACCGCTTCCGCCTCGACCCGCACCAGTTCGACCAGGCTTACCTGGGGAATGGCATAGCGATCGCCGCCGCTGGTTACCACCAACGCCGGGATGATGGCCAAGGTCAGCGGAATCTTCACTCGAACCGTGGTGCCCTGGCCGGCGACGGATTGCACGTCGACGCTGCCGCCAATTCTCTCCACATTCGTCTTCACCACATCCATGCCCACGCCGCGGCCCGACACCTTGGTCACTTTTTCCGCGGTGGAGAATCCGGGAAGAAAAATCATTTTGAAAATCTCCCGCTCCGTCATGTGTGCGGCATGTTCGGCGGTGACCATTCCGCGTTCCACCGCCTTTTGCCGGATACGCTCCAGGTTTAATCCGGCGCCATCGTCCGTGATCTCGATATTGACCTGCCCGCCTTCATGAAAGGCCCGCAGAATCAGGCGTCCGGCTCGATCCTTGCCTGCTTTTATGCGGTCGGCGGGAAGTTCGATGCCATGGTCGACGGAGTTGCGTACCAGATGGGTGAGGGGGTCCTTGATCGCCTCGATGATGGTTTTGTCGAGCTCGGTTTCTTTGCCCTCCATCTCGATGTTCACTTCCTTGCCGCAACCGAGCGCCACGTCGCGCACGGTGCGGGGAAACTGGCACCAGATGTTTCCAATGGGCTGGAGCCGGGTCTTCATGACCTCCTCTTGCAATTCGGTGGCGATCAGGTTCATGCGCTGGGAGACGGCCTGCAGGTTGGTGTCTTCCGCCGAATTCGCGATTTGCAGTAGCTGGTTGCGCGCCAGCACCAACTCCCCGACCAGGGTCATGAGCTCGTCCAAGACGTTGACCCCGACACGGATGGTCTCGGGCGCGCTGTCGTGAGAATGCGATTCGGGGATCTGCTGGACCGCGAGAACGTCGTCCTGCTTGGCGGCCACCTTCCGCCCTTCGGCCGGCGCGACCTCGGCAGCTTTGGACGCTTTCTTTCGCACGGGTTTCTTCGATGTTGTCGCGGATATCAGAGCTGGAGACACAACGATGTCTTCCGAACTTGCGGAAGCCATCTCGGTTCCCGGCGCCGACGCTGGCGCCGAAGCCGGATCTGCCGGGCGTGCTGCCGCCGCGGGCGTTCCTTCCGGTTTGCTTGCGCCCCGGTCGGGCAGCAGCCGCGTCAGGGTTTCCAGCAACTCCGGATATTCGACCGTGCCATCCTGGCCCGTCGATTGAATCTCTTTGAGCATCTGGCGGACCGTATCCACCATGTCGAGCAACGCCGTGGTATGTTCCGGGCCAAGGGTCATTTGCCCGTCCCGGAGCCGAGCCAGCAGGCTCTCGCCCACATGGGTAACCTTTTCCAACTTATTGAAACCCAGAAATCCGCAGGTGCCCTTGATGGTGTGAATGGTGCGAAACACGCTTGCCAGCGTGTCACGATCATGGGGATTTTTTTCCAGGCCCACCAGTTCCCGGTCCAGCCGATCGAGGTTCTCGCGGCTTTCGGCGAGAAAATCTTGCACAATGTCGCTGTCGCTCACGCTGCCGTTCCTTTCCGGGTTGGGGATTTCCTGTGGGCCGCGGGTGTGGTTTCACGGCTCGGGAAGTCCTGTTCGATCTCCCTACTGAGACCCTATCGTCCGTGCCGCCAGTTTCATTAAGTATTGCGGGTCGCCTTCGCGCGAAGGGCTGGCAGGGAGGAGGTTTGGATGGGCGTGGTTTACTGGGGCAGGGCGTTGTGCGAGCGAGACCCGTACTTGGACATGTCTTCAGCTTCAGGCATGTCGCCCGCAGGTTTGAGGGAAAACTCGACCGTCCCTCCGGGACTTGAGTTACTTCTTCCACTTTACCCAGCGCTGAAGCGCTGGGCTAAGCTCGGTCGCCCCTCCGGGGCTGAGTCGCGCGCCTAGTGAGCGTGGCTATCGAGTTCGGTGACGCGCTTCACATAGCGCGTCATGGAGGTTGCGACTTTGTCGAGCACGGTTGCCCATTCCCGCAGATGGGCCTCGCCCTTGGGGGTCAGCGAGTAGACACGGCGGGCCGGTCCGTTGGCAGCGATCTTCCATCCCGAGGTGACGTAGGCGAAGCGTTCCAACCGGCGAAGCACTCGGTAGAGCGCCGCCCGTTCGATCTCGGAGTCGGTGAAAGCGTAGTTGACGAGGTTGGCGGACAAGTCATAGCCATGGGCGTGTCCCTTTTCCTTGAGGATGAGCAATACGACCGGTTCCACGAAGCGGGAAAGATGACCCATGGCGCACGAGCATGGATAAGCATGGTGGCGGCAACGGTTACGATCGTCACGAACCAATTTTCTTTTGGTTGGGATACTCATTTTCATCCTCGCACGGTCCGGAAGAGTGATTGTCTCCTCCTCGACGATCTATCTACAACTCCTCAGAAAATCCAAGCCCGAGCCTAATATACATCGGCCACGATGGGCCCACGATGGCGGTCCAGGCGTAACCGGCCGATCTGCTGGCAAGTTCTGAACTCGGGGTCCGTTTCCGGGAGTCCCGCTCGTGATGACGGCGCCCACGTTTCGTCATATGGGTTGCACTCACACTCATTTGATGATAGCATATAGATGCAAATTACATCTAGATACCTTTCGCACCCTGCAAAACGCGGCGACGGGTAGCGGAACACGCCATGCAAACCTGTATCGCAGTATCGACAAACGCTCCGACAAAACAGAAAGCGCATAGCCCGAACGCCCCGTACCAGCGTTCCGGGCTTTGCCGTTTTCACCAGGAATTCCTGTGCAACCTATAAGCGCTGAGCAGAGGGAGAAGGCGTTCGCCAGTTCGAGAAAGGCCGAAGTCATTGAGCGGCAGCGTCTTCCGGTTCGGTATCACGTTGAAGATTTCCAGGGGGAAGATCGGCCCCGGCGTTTTCTGGAGGCCTTTGCCGCCATCCTGAAGCACACCAACTATCGGGTGGCGCTCGATCACTACATCCGCATCAGCGCCAAATGCGCCCGCTGCAGTGTGGCGTGCCAGGTCTATGAGGCGACCGGCGATGCGCACGACGTGCCCTGCTACCGGTCGGAGTTGCTGCTCTCGGTCTACCGGCGCCATTTCACCATGTCGGGAGTGCTGCGGGGACGACTGCTGGGCGATCCGGGATTGACGGATGAGAAAGTCCAGGAGATGGCGGCGACCTACTATGACTGCACCGCTTGCCGCCGCTGCCATTTCGAATGCCCCATGGGCGTCGATCATGCCCTGATTACCCATCTCACGCGCTACATTCTTTCCGAGATCGGCATTGCGCCGCGCGCGCTCGTGGTCAGCACGCGCGAGCAATTGATCGGGAAGACCGGCAACACTTCCGCCGTCCCCGTGCCCGCGCTGCTCGACAGCCTGGAGTTCCTGAGCGAGGAGATGAAGGAGCAGCTTGGCATCGACGTTCCTTTCCCCGTCGACCAGGAGGGCGCCGAGTACCTGTTTCTGCCAGCCGTGTCCGACTACATCATGGAGGCCGACACGCTGATGGGGAACGCCGCCGTGTTTCGCGCCACCGGCGACAGTTGGACCATCGGAACGGGCTACTTCGACGGCATCAACTACGGGCTTTTCTATTCCGATCATGTGCTCGAGCATGTCCTCGAGAAGATTCGCGCCGAAGCGGAACGCCTGAAGGTGAAAAAGCTTCTCATGGGCGAGTGCGGTCATGCCTCGCGGGTGGCCAAGTATTTCTATCCTGCATTCTGTGGCGGACGATCGGCCATCCCGGTCGTGAATATCATGGAGTACACGCACCAGGCTTGGAAGCAGGGACGGCTGAAACTCAAGCCCAACACCATCACCGAGACGGTTACGTACCACGATCCGTGCAACATCGCGCGGCCGGGATGGATCGTCGAGCAACCGCGCGAACTGCTCAAGGCGTTCTGCAGCAATTTCGTCGAGATGACTCCGAATGGGCGCAAGAACATCTGCTGCGGCGGAGGCAGCGGCACGGTGTCAATCGACGAGATTCGTCCTTACCGCACGACGGTCGGCGGCCGCGCCAAAGCGGAACAGATCAAAGCGACGGGCGCGAAGTACTGCGTGGCGCCTTGCGCCAACTGCAAGAAGCAGCTGAGGGAACTCATGGAAGACAACGAGATCGACTGCCAGATCGTGGGACTGCACGATTTGCTGTACAAAGCGATCGTCTTCGAGTGAGAGCGATGGATTGAGAGTAATGGACTGAGGGAGATGTCGTGGACGCTTGGATTCAATTCGGACGTGGACCGCTGTTCGCCGTGGCGTTCTCGCTCATGGTGCTGGGCCTCGGGCGCATCGTGTTGCTGACCCTGGTCGGCATCGTCGAGGCCTACCGGAAAAGCTGGGACCGCATCGTCAACTGGAAAGAGGTTCGGCGGCAGACCTTCCACTGGCTGTTCCCAGTGGGACGGCTGTGGCGCAGCCGGCCCATGTACAGCACGCTCTCGATGCTGTTTCATGTGGGACTGCTGCTGGTTCCGCTGTTCGCCGCGGCTCACGTGCTGCTGTGGCGGCGCTCGGTCGGATTCGCCTGGAAGGCGATGCCGCAGACTCTGACGGATGTGCTGACGATCGTCGTGTTGGTGGCGGGCGCAGGACTGTTACTGGGACGAGCGACGTCGGCCGCCGCGCGCAGCATCAGCCGTCCGCAGGAATATTTCTGGCCGCTGCTGTTGCTGGTTCCTTTCGCCACGGGCTTTGCCTGTTCCCATGCGGCGCTTTCCGCGAAGACCTACCAGGCGCTGATGCTGCTGCATGTGTACGCGGCGGCTCTGATCCTGCTGCTGATTCCGTTTACCAAGATCGCACACTGCGTGCTTACTCCGCTGTCGCAAATCGTTACTGCCGTCGCCTGGAAGTTTCCGCCCGGTGCCGGAGACCGGGTCGCCGCCACGCTAGGTTATGCCGATTGTCCGAGTTGGCTTCCGAAGGCGCGACTGACCAAGGCTGGCCACGTTCCCGCTCCTGCGGTGGCGAAGACGACTACGGCGCGGGTGGAAGTCCCGCTTACCAAACAGGAGGTGACTGCTCAATGAGAGCTGCCATTCTCACCGACGTCACCAAGTGCATCGGCTGCGAACAATGCGTGATGGCCTGCAAGAAAACCAATCATCAGACGGCCGATGTGCCTCGCCGCTGGGATGCGGGCGACGGACTGACCTCGCGCAACTGGACTGCGATCGTGAGCGGCCCGGCGCAGGCGCATGTCCGCAAGCAATGCCGGCATTGTCTGGAGCCGGCGTGCGTATCCGCGTGTCCGGTGGGCGCGATGCACAAGACCGCAATCGGCGCGGTTGTCTATGACGCCGCCAAGTGCATGGGATGCCGTTACTGCATGATGGCCTGCCCCTACGGCATTCCCCGGTACGAGTGGGATGCGGCGGTGCCTTACGTGCGCAAGTGCATCCTCTGCTACGAGCGCATCAGCAACGGTCAACAGCCCGCGTGCACCGAGATCTGCCCGAGTAAGGCGACGATCTTCGGGGACCGGGACGCGCTGCTCGCCGAAGCGCACCGGCGCATCGCGGAAAAGCCGGATCTCTACCTTAATAAGGTTTGGGGAGAGACCGAAGCTCACGGCTCTTCGGTGCTCTATATCTCGAACGTCGACCTATCGTTCTTGACCGATGGGCACGCCATCCCTTCGGATCCATTGCCGGAAAAGACTGCCGCGGCCATGGGCGCGGTGCCCTACACCTTCTGCGGCGTGTTAGCCATCATGGGCAGCGTGAATTGGATCATCGGTCGGCGAATCAAGCTCCAGAAAGAGAACTCGGATGGACAGAGTCCGGAAATTTAAGCTCGTACTATGGCTCGGCGTCGGTCTGGCGCTTTCGGTGGCCGCGGCGCGCTTCCTGTTTGGGTTGGGCGCAACGACGAACCTCGGCGACGCCAACGCCTGGGGACTGTGGGTCGGCTTCGACGTGATGGGCGGCGTGGCGATGGCGGCCGGCGGATTCATCGTCACCGCGGTGGTCTACATCTTCAGGCTGGAACGGCTCCACGCCATTGTGCGGCCGGCGGTGTTGACGGCGTTCCTCGGCTACGCAGCGGTTGCCTTCAGCCTGCTGTTCGACCTGGGCCTGCCATGGAATATCTGGCACATGATGGTCTACTGGAATCCGCACTCGGCGCTGTTTGAAGTGGGCTGGTGCGTGATGCTGTATCTGACCGTCCTGACGCTGGAGTTCTTTCCCGTCCCGGCAGAAGAGTTTCCGCGGTTGGCAAAGGTGCGGGCGGTGCTGGTGCGGTTCAGGCTGCCGCTGGTTCTTGCCGGTATCGGCCTTTCGACGCTGCACCAGTCCTCGCTGGGCTCACTGTTTCTGATCATGCCTTACCGGCTGCATCCGCTCTGGTACTCACCGATCCTGCCAATCATGTTCCTGGTGTCGGCGATCGTACTGGGCATGATGATGGTGACTTTCGAGAGCCACCTCACCGCGTTCCTCTATCGTCGTAAGCCGGAAACCGAAGTGTTGGCGCCATTCGCGGGCGCGGCGCGCTGGGTCTTGCTGCTGTATCTGGCCGTACGCTTCGGAGACTTGGCCGTGCGCCACCAGGCACACCGTCTGATTGAAGCAGGGTTTCACACTTATCTTTTCTGGTTCGAGATTTGCGTCATGGCACTGGTCCCGCTGGTGCTGCTCTCCATTCCGCGGGTCCGTCACAGCACCGGGGGGCAGTGGACGGTGGCAACGATGGGAGTCTTCGGAGTGGTGTTCAACCGCATCGATACGGGCGGGTTGGCACACGTGCGGGCCGGAGGCGGGTTCTACGTGCCGTCATGGACGGAGGTCAGCATCAGCCTCGGGATCGTTTCCGGGGCGGCGCTGCTGTTCTTGTTTGCCATGGAGCGCTTCCACGTATGGGAAGAGCGGCCCGCCGATCCCGCCGCGGATCCACTGCATGCGCCTGAGTTCGACAGGGTGGGCACGACCTGGTTAGGGGTTCCCGCGGTCGCGTCGCGGACCGTGTATTCGCTGGCAGTGATTCTTGCGGCCGCGCTCGGCTTCGGTTTCCTGACCGCGCAGCGGGCGCAGAGCCGAGGTTTGGAGCCGGTTGCCGTGCATCGGGCGCGGGGCGGCGAGGTGCTTTGGATTGACGGGAACCTCGACGGCTTTGGCGTGGCCTTCAAACACGCGGAGCACGTGAAGCGCGAAGGAGACAAGGCATCGTGCGTGCTGTGCCACCACATGAACCTGCCGCACGATGAGAATTCGGCGTGCGCGAGTTGCCACCGCGACATGTATCAAGCGGTGGACGGTTTCCGCCACGATTGGCATGCCTCGCCCGCCGGCGGAAATATCGCCTGCTATCAGTGTCACACGCGTGGCCAGGTGCGTACGGCCAGCAACGCAGTTCGCTGCGACCACTGCCACAAGGACCTTGTGCCCGCTAAGGCCGCGATCGAAGTGAAGACGTATCACACCGTCAGCTATGTGGACGCGATGCACCGAACTTGTATTGGGTGTCACACGAAGAAGGCGGCGGAAAAGAAGAAGCCGGAGATGGTGCAATGCGCGTGGTGCCACAAAGAAAGCCGGGAGATCCTGGACGCGCGCGACATTGATCTGCGGCGCCGGGGGGCGAGCGCCGGCAGTCCGGTGCTGCCTCCGGTTGGACAATAGATATGCCCAAGGCAACCAAACTCGCCGTCGAAGCAATGGCGCAGCAGGCGCTTTTCGAGCAGCTGCCGTTTGCCATTGCGATCATGGACATGGAGTCGAACGTGGTGGCGGCGAATCGCAATTTCGGCGAGTATTTTGGCGACTGGCGCGCCCGCAAGTGCTACGAGGTCTTCAAGCGCGAGACCAAACCGTGCCGCCGCTGCAAAGCGCGCGCGGCCCAGCGCGACGGCCTGGTGCATGTGGTCGACGAATCGGGAATCGACCGGCATGAACGGCCTTGCAAGTACGCCGTCCACCTGACCCCGATCAAGGATGCCGAGGGCAAGGTTCGCTACATCATGGCGATGGCGTCCGATCTGACGGAAACGCGCCGCTGGCAGCAGGAGTACGATCAGCTCTTCGAGCGTGTTCCCTGTTTTGTTTTTGTGTTGGATCGGGACTTCCACATCATCCGCGCCAACCAGAAGTTCCGGAAGGCGTTCGGGGAACCGGGCGGTGAATTCTGCTACTCGGTTTGCAAGCGTCGCGATGCCCGCTGCGAAGAGTGCCCGGCGGCTTTGACGTTCGAAGACGGCGAACAACATACCGCGCAACAAGTCGGCGTGCATAAAGACGGCTCGCCTTCTCACTACGTCGTCACCAGTACGACCCTGGCGCGCGGAGAACATGGGGTGGAACGCGTCGTGGGGATGGCGGTCGACATCACCCATACCCATATGCTGGAGTCGGAGCTGCGCGAGACCCGCGACTTCTATCACCGGCTGATCCGCAATGCTCCGAACGCGATTATCGCCATCGACCCACGCGGCAATACCAAGATGATGAATCAGGCGGCGCGAACCCTTCTGGAATGGGTGCCTCGCCAACTCCCTACCGGCGATTGGTTGAAGCGAATGCTGCCGGCGGAATTTTTTACTCTGGAAGCGCAGCAGAGTGAAGTGCTCGAATTGGACGATGCCT
The DNA here is from genome assembly GCA_963712295.1 of uncultured Acidobacteriaceae bacterium. Taxonomy (GTDB): domain Bacteria; phylum Acidobacteriota; class Terriglobia; order Terriglobales; family Acidobacteriaceae; genus Acidiflorens. The sequence continues at coordinate 66,886 of CAVQHM010000010.1, read as the reverse complement.
CTCTTCAAACCGCGCAGCAACACCAGGTGCCCGTGCGGTTGTCGGCGGTCCCGCTGCGCAGCGGTCACAAGGAACTGGGGCGGGCGGCATTCATTGTTGACCTGAGCGCCCTCAAGCGAATGGAGCAGGACAAGCTGGATGCCGAACGCATGGCCGCAGTCGGCCAAACCGTTGCCGGACTGGCGCACACCATCAAGAACCTGCTGATGGGACTGGAAGGCGGCATGTACATGGTCGACACCGGACTGCGGCGCGCCGAGGCCACTCGCATCCAGAACGGCTGGGAGATGCTGCAGCGTAATTTCGAGAAGACGACGACCCTGGTCAAGGACTTTCTAAGCTTTGCCAAAGGGCGCGCTCCCGACCTTCAGCCGCTCGATCCCAACACGCTGGCGAAAGATATCGTCGCACTTTACAAGGACGCTGCTCGTCTGCAGGGAGTGGAGCTATCAGCGGAACTCGGGGCCGACGTGGCCATCGCACCGCTCGACGCCAAAGGAATCGAGAGCTGCCTGACCAACTTGCTCTCGAACGCGATTGACTCCGCTACCATGCGCGCAGACGGAAAAGGGAAGGTAGTCTTGCGCACCTCCCAGCGGGATGATGAACTGGTGTTCGAGGTCACCGACAACGGCGGCGGCATGGACTGGGAGGTGAAGGGCAAAGTCTTCACCACATTCTTCACGACCAAAGGCAACAAAGGAACAGGGCTGGGATTGTTGACGACGCGCAAGATTGTTCAAGAACACGGGGGCCGGGTTGAAGCGGAATCGGCACCGGACGAGGGCGCAATCTTCCGCATCCGGCTGCCACGGCGGCGGCTGCAGATGATCGCCGAAGGCTGTGCCCGCGCCGCGGCCCAGATACAGGAGCAAGTATGAGCAAGGAACATCGCAAACGAATCCTGGTGGTGGATGACGAGGCCGACGTGCGCGCCTATCTGAGCATGGCGCTGGAAGACGCGGGCTTCGAAGTGGCGACGGCGGCGGATGGACTGGATGCGCTCGAAATCGCGCGGCGCAATCCGCCCGACCTGATCTCGCTCGATCTGATCATGCCTCGCCATTCTGGCGCGCGCTGCTATCACGATCTGCAGAAAGACAAACACCTGGCCAAGATCCCGGTGCTGATCGTCACGGGTCACGCCCGGGACCAGCTAGGCCGCGCCGATTTTGAAGAAATGACCATGTCGGGTCCGGGCATCTATCTGGAAAAGCCGGTGAGCCCGGACTCCTATGTCTCGGCGGTGCGCAAGTTGCTGGGGGTGGAAACTCCGGCTTCCAAACCACCCAGCGCTGGCCAACTTCGCAGCCAGTTGTCCGAAGCGCTGGCGGGCGCCGACGAGGAAACTTTAAAACGTGCATTGGACGCTATTCGAGGGAAATGAGGATCAATATGACCGCAGAGTCTGTAAGAAGATCTGGAAAGAAGATATTGGTGGTCGATGATGAACCCGATGTCGTGGCGTACGTAGCAAATTTTCTGCAGGATCACGGCTTTGACGTGATCAGCGCGAACGACGGCAAGCAGGGAATCACCAAGGCGAAGGCGGAACTGCCCGACCTGATCGTGCTCGACATCGTAATGCCCAAGGACACCGGAGTGCGTATGTATCGCGATCTCTACGAAGACGCCCAGACGAAGCACATTCCCGTGATCATGCTGACCGGTATCGCGCATGAGTTCAAGCACTTCATCGGAACCCGGCGGCAGGTGCCCGCTCCGGCCGGCTATTTCGAGAAGCCCGCCGACCTCAACAAAATGCTGGAGAAGATTGAGGAGATCCTCAGCTCGCGGCCCGTGCAGTAGGGAACTGGCGCCACGAATTGTCTCGCTAACACCGGGAAAGATTTCCGGTGGGGCTGAGCTCCGCACCTGTTCTTCGTGAATCCCAAGCCGGGGAGTCGCATTTCAGGCGCGCTGGACGGGGAGTTGCTAACGCTCCACCTTCCTTCCTCATGCACTGCTTCTTACGCGTGTGCGGATCTTCTCGAACTCGTAGGTTCCCAAACCGCGCTGGTACGCCATTCTCAGGTAGGGCAGAGAAGAGATTTCCAAATTCCAGTAGGCCTTCGCTACGTAAGCGTCGAGCGCCACCGGATCGGTTCCCGCGACCAGCGTCTTCTTGAGCACGACATCGTCGAGACTGCCTCCAATCGGGCCGTTCCGGATGAGCACGCGATAGCAATCGATGATGGTAAGAGTCGGGCGAATGAAGTCAGCGAGGTCGACCAGACTTTCGTGGATCTTCTGGTGCAATTGATGGCGTGGTCCACCCAGGATGCCGTACCAGTTCTTCATCCCCAGAGTTGTGCCGGTCAGGCTGTGGTGTTTGGCGATGGGTACGTTGATGATCTTGTCGGCATTCAGGAAGGGATCGAAAACCGGCCAGTCCCGCAGCACCTCACCCTGCAGATCGACATCTTTGAATCGGGAGGGATCGGGCAGGATCACTTCGGCGCCTACACTCCGCGCCGCCTCGGCAATACCCGACCTCTGAAAACAACGGCGCGGGTCGTTACAGCTCACGTCGGTCACGATCACCCGCTTTGCCCCTGCGTTCCAGCACTGCCGGACGATCTCGGCGACAATCTTCGGATTCGTGTTGGCCGCCTGTTCTGGAGCGCGGTCCCAGCCGATGTTCGGCTTCACCAACACGACATCGGCGCGGGAGACGAAGCGATGGATGCCGCCCAGTTCTTCGATGGCCGTCCGCGCCAGTTGTTCGGGATCGTCTCCCTGGATGACCGCCATCTCGGGCAAAGCCGCGTCGTTCGCCACGGTGTGACTGCGCTTGGCATTCATGGCCAGCGCGCGCTTGGGCCGCTCGTTGCGTTCGCTCAGCCAGTATCCGAGGCCCGCGGTTCCGGCAGCGATTCCTCCCACGCGGAGGAGTTTGATTAACGCTTCGCGGCGGTTGAGTATGGTGCCTTCGGCCGGCGGCATGTTGTATTGACCTCTTTGCTTTTGCCCGACAACTGAATTCTAATCTCGTTCTGGTGGCGCAGCTATGCAGTCCATCACGATGCCGTGTGCGAAGCAGCCGACGTTCGACGTAAGGGCGGCTCTGACGCTGATCGGATTCAGCGCCGTCATCGGCCAGATTGTCCTCATGCGGGAGCTCATCGTCGTCTTCAACGGGAACGAGATTTCGCTGGGAATCATGTTAGCCACCTGGCTCTTCTGGACCGCCGCCGGCAGTGGCCTAAGCAGCGGTTTTCGACTGGGCGGGAACGACGCTCGCCGGGCGGTCGCCGCGCTCGAATGCCTGCTCGGCGCCAGCCTGCTGCCGACGATCTGGACATTGCGCGCCTCCAGATCTTTTTTTCAGACCGTGCCGGGCGAACTGGTTGGTCCCGTGCCGATGCTGCTTACATCCCTGGCATGTCTGAGCCTGTTTTGCGTAGTCGCAGGGTCGCTTTTCGTGGCCGCGACCCGGATGTACGAACAGGAGTGCGCTGTCTCGGCGCGCGTCGCTACCAGCTCGGCTTACTTGCTGGAAGCCGCTGGTTCCGGAGTCGGAGGAATCCTGGCCAGCATTGTGTTGCTGCGCTTTCTTGGGTCCTTCCAGATCGTGACCGTCGTCGCTGTCATGAATGTATGCATGGCGGCAATCTTGTTGTTTCGAATGAGCCGCAAGCAGCTTGGGGCCGCCACCGTGGCAGCCGCGGCTTTCGCGGTCGTTCTCGTTACAGTCGTTCTCCTTATCTATGTCGCTCCGGTGTCGGATAGATCGGCGCAGGCGCGCCAGTGGCGGGGATTCCGCCTGGTGGGATCTCGCGACTCGATTTACGGCAACCTGGCGGTCATTGAAACTGGCAGCGAAACTGGCAATGAAACCGGCAAGATCCGCAGCATTTATGACAACGGCGTGATCCTGGCCAGCGCCCCGGACCAGAACGCCGCCGAAGAGGCGGTTCACTACGCGCTGCTGGAGCATCCGGCGCCGAGGCATCTTCTAATGATCGGCGGCGGCGTGAACGGCAGCATCGCCGAGGCGCTGAAGCATCCTACGGTCGAGCGTATCGACTATGTGGAGCTGGATCCCGCGTTCATCGACGTGGCGCGGCAGTTCTTCCCCGCGCAATCCGCTCCGGTTGTCTCGGATCCGCGTGTGCACATCCACTACGAAGACGGCCGACACCATCTCAAGACGGCCGGCGGCACATTCGACGTAATCATTCTGAATGTGCCCGACCCGCAGACCGCGCAGTTGAACCGGTTCTACACGGCCGAGTTCTTTCGTTCCGCTCGCGATCGCCTTGCGTCCGGCGGACTGCTCGCCCTGCAGCTGCGCTCGTCGGAGGACTACATCAGCCCCGACCTGGCGGAATTCCTGCGCTGCATTTACCACACCCTGCGCCAAGTCTTCCCTTACGTGGTCGCCGTGCCCGGCGAAACCATTCACTTCTTCGCCGCTACGCGGCCCGATGTTCTGACCGACAATCCCCAAACGCTGATTGGAAGATTGCAGCAACGGAATCTGAAGACACAGTATGTTCGGGAATACTTCATCCCCTTCCGCATGATGCCCGATCGCATGGAGCAGGTTCGCGAGCAATTGCGGCCGCTCGCCTCGACGCCCGTGAATCGCGATTTCGAGCCGATTGCCTATTACTTCGACGTTGTGCTCTGGAGCACGCAGTTCAAGCTGGGCTATTCCCGCTGGTTCCGGGCCGCCGCGCACATTGATTTCACCAGCGTCATCGATGCGGTCCTGGTTGTCTTACTATTTGCAGCGGTTCTTCTGGCGTACGTGCCCGCTCGCGAAAAACGCGCCCGTTCTGCTGCAGCATGCTCGATGGCTGCGACCGGATTTACGCTGATGGCTCTGCAGATTTTTCTGCTGCTGGCATTCCAGTCCGTCTACGGTTACGTTTACCACCAACTCGCGATCCTCATTGCCATGTGCATGGCAGGCATAGCCTTCGGAAGTTGGCTGGGCATCCGACGCATTCGTTCCAGTGATCGTCCACCCTGCCGCACCATCGCAACCACCCAATTCCTGCTCGCCCTTTCCGCTCCTGCACTGATATTTGTGGTAAGCCTGCTGTCGAAGATTTCTGGGATGGCGACAACCTGGCTAGCGGCGCAGTTTGTTTTTCCTGCGTTGGCTGCTCTCTGCGGAATGCTGGGAGGCTATCAATTTCCTATCGCGACGGAGATCTACCTTTATAACGATGATCGCGGCGGCCGATCACGGTTGGGTACGCTCTATGCCATCGATCTGCTGGGCGGATGCGCCGGCGCTCTTTTGTTGAGCAGTTACCTCATCCCGGTGTTTGGTTTTTGGAAAACAGCATGGCTCAGTGCGGCGGTAAACCTGGCGCCAACCCTCCTGGCCGTGCGGGCAAGCCTGGAGGCAGAGAGGTCTCGGGCGTGAGCGCTTGCGGTCTCTTTTCGCCGAATACCACCGCGGTAAACATGAAGATGTCTGTGTTGTCATCCTTCCAGCAACCGGAGCGCATGCCCGCCTTGGCGCAGGTTTCTTCCAGGAACCTCTGGCGATCCCATCGTTCGTCCACCGGCACCTGCGGAAGCAAAAGGCCCTCGTACGCGCCGTTCTTCATCAGCAAACCGTGCTGGCCAACCTTGATCTGCCGAATGTCGAGTACGCGCCGAAGAGGCGACAGCACGGAGACTTCATAATCGATTTGCGGCAACTCCGAGGCTGCTACCGGCTCGAATCGGGTATCGCGCAGCGCGGCGAATGTGGCCGTATCGCGCACGGTTATGTAGAGAGGTTTCACCGCGGAGGTATAGCCGATGCACCCTCGCAGTTCTCCGGATTTACGCAGGGTCACGAACGCGCCGCGCTCCTGATTCAGCACTTCGCTTGCGCTGGCGGTTGGTTCATACGGCTTTCCTTCGCGTACTGCGTACTCTACCGACTTGCGAGCCAGCGCGAGCAGTTCCTTTTGCTCGTGACCAGTCAGCGAGAATTGCTGCCCTACCGTTTTTCCGCTTGGAGTTTTCAGAAAGACGTCGGCGCTGTATCCGACCACGCGCGAGTGATCGCCGGTAATGTCGCCCGAATTGGCGTACTTGAGCACCACGGCTTGATTCGCTCCCATGCGTTCGGCGGCAATCATGGCTGCTACGATGGGCGCGCCGCCACAGGCTTCCCAGATCCGCGCCTCGAAATTCCGCGACATGCTGAAATAGTCCCAGGCCTGCAGCGCACCCAGCGTTTTATGGTCGATCTTCACCGCTTCGTCGTAGGGGTGATAGTGCGACAGATCGGAACTGGCCACGATCAGCGTGTCCTTATTCTTATCTTTGCCCTGGATTAGCTTCGCCAGAGCCACGCCCAGCGCGCGGCTATTTTCATAACTCTGGTCTCCCATGACAACGGGCACGAGTTCGAAGTCGCCCAGCACCCGCTGCAACCACGGCAACTCCACCTCAAGGGCATGCTCAGCGCCCTCTTTCGTGGGAGTGTGCCCCTGGCTGGAGAATTTGATGGTTGGACTCATCTGCACGAGTTGTTTTGCAAACGCCTTGTCTACCGGGACTGTCCCCAGCGGCGTCGCGTACGCGTCGCCGTCATAGACAGACGTGAAATCAAAGGCCTCGTAATGCGACGGCGCAATCACGACCACGCGCGAAAACTTACGCCCTTTCAGCGCCGCGTAGGTGTAGGCAGCGACGGGGCCGGAGAACTGATAGCCGGCGTGAGGCGCAACCACAGCGAGGATCGGGTCGTTGATCGGCGGCGGAGACGCGTGCGCCAACATGTCATCGATCATCGCCGCAAGCGTTTTTGGGTCGGCCGGATAGAAGCCGCCGGCGACACCGGCTGGCCTCACTTTTGGAGGGTCAGCGGCGCGAACGTGCCGCACCGCCGCAATTGCCAGAATCGCGGTCAGCAAAGCCACCAGCCAACAGACTTTAGAGCGCATCTTTATGTTCGTATGCGAGATATTCATACGCGAAACCTCCTCTCGCGTTCTCATGCGTGCCAAATGCCAGGGATCGGCTGCCCGCAGAATGGGCAACTGCCCTTGCGGATCAGCATCTGACTCGCCGTGAACCCGACGCGTTCCACCAACATGCGGCGGCACTTCGGGCAGTAGGTATTTTGCGCAGGATGTCCCGGCACATTGCCGATGTAGACATAGTGCAGCCCTTCGGCGTCGGCAATCGCCTTGGCACGCTCCAGCGTGGGCACCGGCGTGATGGGCAGGTTCTTCAACAGGTATTGCGGATGAAATTGCGTGAAATGTACCGGCACATCCACGCCCAGGTTGGTCTTGATCCAACGCGCCAAGCCGCGGAATTCGGTATCGCTGTCGTTCATCGCCGGCACCACCAGGTACACGATTTCAGTCCACTTGTTCATCTTCCGCAAGGTGACCAGCGAGTCCAACACCGGTTTCAACTCACCCACGACAACATCTTTGTAGTACGACTCGGTGAACGCTTTCAGGTCGATCTTGACCGCGTCCATCTTTCCGTACGCCGTCTTCAGCGCCTCCTCTTGTATGTAGCCATTCGACACGACCACGCTGCGGACGCCGGCTTCGTGCCCGGCATCGGCCGTATCCATCAGATACTCGCTGAAGATCACCGGCTCGCTGTAGGTGTAGGCAATCGTGGGACAGCTATTCTGTTTGGCCAGCTCGGCAACCAATTTCGGGGGCGCGTAGTCGGCAGGAACCTGCTCCGGGCGCACCTGGGAGATGTCCCAGTTCTGGCAAAATTTGCAGTTGACGTTGCAGCCTGCCGTGGCCAACGAGAAAGCCAGCGTCCCGGGCAGGTAGTGGAACAGCGGCTTCTTCTCGATGGGATCAATGTGCGCGGCGCACACTCGCGAGTGCACCAGCGTGTAGTAGGTTCCTCCGCGATTCTCCCGCACACCACAATAACCGCGTTCCCGGTCTCCCACGGTGCATTCGCGCGGACACAGCTTGCACTGGATCTTCTTGTTTGGAAGTTTCTGGTAGAACTTCGCCTCGACGGTGAATCGCGAATCGTCCTGCTTTTGCGGACCTGCCCACGCCTGGGTCGCGACAGGGAACTGGGCAAACTCGCAGACGCCGAGAGCTGCTCCCGATGCCAGAGCACCCTGCAGGAACGAACGGCGATCGAGTTCACGTGCCATGCTGTATCCTCAATCACGCACCCTATCAACCCGTGGTGCACGTCTAATCGCCGGCCCCAGCGCCTGAAGGCGCCTTCATAACGCGGCCCCTGCGGCACGCCTGAAGGCGTGCCCTGATACGAAACGTATCTTCACCACAGGCTGCTATACCTCAACAACCGCTATTCTCCGCGGATCGTTTGTGCCCAGTCGATGCTGGGCATCGGCGGCGGTCGCGATGTAGTGTGGCGCTCTTTTATCGCCTTCCAGCGTCTTCAATCCTTTTCCGGCTCGCTTGCGCTCGATGATTTGCCAGCCGGTGTAATCGAGCGCGACGGGGTCTTGCGAAACGATCAGGGCATTGTTTTTCCAACTGTATTCCGGCTTGTATCCCGGCCCGCCTTCGAAGCAGGCCGTGGTCGCGTCGCAGATGGTCAACCGCATCTTCGACCTGATTTCCGGCAGCATGTTCAAGTCCGCGATGTACGGATTGCAGCCGTTGGGGTGGTACTTGTTCGGGTTATGAATCACGCCATACATGTTCTTCAAGGCCATGGTTACGCCGGCGCCGTCATGGTCTTTCAGCACCGGGACATTGATCAGGACATGGCAGCGTTGCGTCAGGATCTTCGACAACCGGCTGCCCACGCTGCCATACATGGCCAGCTCGGGTTCGTAATCGACGCGATCGGTGCCAAAGCATTGCACGCGGTTTCCGCCCGTCACAACATGAAATCCAACGCGTTCCATTTCGTCGCTGTCGCGGTCCCAGACCACGATATCGTTCGCCTTGATTCCGGCCTCCTGCAACCGCTCGCAAATGGCTTCGACGAGCTGAAGGTTGCTGGAGAGTCCGCGTCCTCCAAGCGCATTGACTTTCAGTCCCACTGTCTCGCCCGGATGGACCAGCTTCTTCCACGTTTCAATCGGATTATCGCGATCGAGAAGAGCCTGCATGGAGCGATCCAGGAGGCTCAGCATCCGGTGCGAATCGACCGTGGCGCCGGTGCCGCGCAGCGCAGCGTCGTGCGCGACCACAACCCTGGACTTCGCGAGCGCCGCTCCTTGTTGCTGTTGTTGTTGTTCTGCCGATACGAGCAGTTCCACCCTGCCGCTTGCGCCCAGGACCGCAGCGCCGGTGAGGCACTTCCTAAGAAAATCCCGCCGACTGGTGCTGCGCGTTGCGCTCATAAGGGTTCTCCGGTGAACCCAGGGCCAGCTCCGAAAGTCCTTAAGGTACCTATACCGCAATCCGTCTGACTTTTCAGTGACGAACAGCACTTCTGCCGATCGTCAGCGGGCAAGCCTCGGTTCGATGCCGCGCCCTAGTTGCAGAAGTGCCTGCTGTGTTTCCGGCGATTCCTCAAAGGCAACGATTCGCACCAGGTAAGCTCCCTTGCGGAAGACCAGGCTCTGGCTGGACAAGCGCGCGGCGTCTCCCAGTTGAATCGGTTTCGCATCGACAGCCGGCTCCGATTCAAGGATCGTCTCGGCGCTTTCCGCGTTTCCCATGGCATAGATGTCTGCTGTCGCTTCGACCTGGTTCTGGAACTTGTAGTCGGTCGTAGACACTCGCTGCACCCCGGCTTTCAAGTATCGTTCCGCCTCGCCGTCAATGTACTTCCAGAGGTCGGCGGCCTCGAAGGTCCGTGTATCTCCGGTCTTCGCCCAGCCCGCGACCTGATTGGACGCGGGGAAAAGGGATGGCGCAGTTCCCGCCTGACGTTTGCATCCGGCGTTCAACAGCAGCGCGACACCGAGCATGATCAACAGCGCTTCGCGGGCCTTCATCTCGGCCTTTCCTTGTCTTTGTCTTTGCCCCGGTTCAGCAGAATCTGGTTGGTTCGCGATCGGCTCTCGCCTACGCTGGTCACGTAAACTGCCGGGCGATCCTGAACCGGGCAGGCGTACTCGCAGGCCCCGCAACCCACGCAGCGATGCGGATCGACAAACGGTTGTTTGACCGAGTGCAGATGGCCCTCCGCATCGGCGACTTCAGCGGGTTGCAAATAGATGGCCTTGGGCGATGTCGGACACCACTCCTCGCACACAATGCACGGGGTTGCCATCGCCCACGGCAAACATCGTCCGCGATCCAAGAACGCTGTTCCCAGGCTGATGGGTTTGGCGTCGCTCGTGACCCGCGCCTCCCAGCCCTTTTCTTTCGCCGTGATCTCCCAGATTGCGCCGGTCGGACAAACCTGGGAGCACAGCACGCAACTGCTCTCGCAGTAGCCAATCCGCGGCACCATGACCGGCGTCCAGAGACCTTCCAGCCCCGCCTCGTTCAACGCAGGATGAAGCGCGTTGTTGGGACAGACTTTCATGCACTCGCCACACCGTATGCAGCGGGACAGAAAGTCCCCTTCGTCCAATGCGCCCGGAGGACGCAGCAACCGCTCCTGGCGCTCGACGGCGAATCCGGGCGTGCTTCGCAACAGGGGAACCACGGCTGCTCCTGCCGCCAATCCGGTGAGCACCTTGCGTCTCTGCAGGTTCACGCCGATAGACTTTTGAGCGGGGAAGAACTTGAACTGCAGGCCGTGCTCCGGACACTCGTCCACACAATTCAGACAGAGATGACACTCCGGCTGACGCCACGGAACTCCGCCGATCGGATCATCGCCGCCCTGACAGCGCAACAGGCAGCGATTGCAGTCCTCGCAGTGCTCTGGGCTCTTGACCAGTCCCAGAATCGACCAGCGCGAAACGATGCCGAGCAGCGCGCCCAGTGGGCAGAGTGCCCGGCACCAGAAACGGGTCACGCGAAAATTCAACGCCAGAAGAAAGATGAAGATGATGCCGAGCCAAATACCCTGGCGGAAGTACGGTTGTTTGAAGTTGAGCAGCCACCCTCCGAGAAGGAAGTTCAGCACGTTGCCTTCCAGCCCATTCCCCCAACGGCTGTGTTCGAGCATGCGCAGGCCAGCGCCCACGGCATAGTTCACACCGGGCAGGATGGACAGGCCCAGCGAGCGCACCAGCAACGAGAAGGGATCCAGCCATCCGACGACCCCCGTGCCCAGTACGGCGGCGATTAAGGCCGCGACTAAGAGGTAGTACTTCGTCGTCTGCCAGCGCTTGTAGCGGTTCGATTCAATCAGTTGCTTTCCACGTTTGCGCTCGGATTTCAGGCTGCTGAAGAAGTGATGAATCGAGCCCAGTGGACAAATCCAGCCGCAGAAGAAGCGCCCGAGCAACATGGTCGGAAGCAGAACGGCCAGGCTCCACAACAGGCCGCGGTACAGGGCGCGGCTGGAGAGAGCATTCGACAGCATTACCAGCGGATCAAATTGGAAAAACAACTGCACCGGATAGGGAAGCCGGATCGCATTCCCGCCGGCGTGCAGCGATCCGCGAAACTCCGTGCGCAGCAGAAGGAACAAGAACAGGGAGAAGAAAATAATCTGCGAGAGCCAGCGCCACCTTGTCGGCTTAAGTCGCACCTCGTACTCCTTGCCTCTCCGCGCAGTGAATCGGCGCGGCGCGCACCAAACCCGCGGCGCGTTCTGAGCGCGCGGCGCTGCCCACCCCATGTTCTGCCAAGCGCCTTCCGCTTTCTGTGACCAAGATCACTTGTTATGGCCCGCTGGGGCCGAGCGCAATCTGTGCGCTTCCCACGTGATGGCGTCAACAACAGTCAGAGTAGAAGGGGGAGGGCCTGGATCGCCGCGTCACAGCCATGATTGACGGGGGTCACTGCGCGCCGACCTGGACAGGAGTACGGTCAAACTGGATTTGTTTACTCCGTTGCGGCCGTTTCCAAGTAAGCAGCTGGCTTGGTGGTGAACCAGAAAGTTGCCGGACGGACACCAGGAGGGGACAAGCCCATGAGTGTTCGGCCCTCATACAAGCAACTCAACGCGAATTTCAACTGGGTGATCGCTGAGCGCGAGCTAGGCTATCGGCCGGGCGATGTGATCAACATCGGTTGGATGTGTAGCGACCGCCTGTGCCAGCTGGGGATGGCCGAGAAGCTGGCGCTGCTCTGGGAAGACTATCAGGGCAACCAGAAGCGCTTCACCTACAACGATCTTCGTGTCTACTCCAACACCATCGCCCATTTCCTGGCCGGCCTGGGAATTCTCCCCGGCGAGCGGGTATGCCTCTTTTTAGACCGGGTGCCCGAGTTGTACGTCGGATTTCTGGGCATTCTGAAGATGGGCGCGGTGGCCCAGCCGCTGTTTTCGGCTTTCGGAGACGAATCTCTGTGTGTCCGGCTCAAAGACGCCGGGACGGCAGCGATCATTACCCAGAAGAAACATCTCCTTAAGGTCCGCAAGATCCGGGAGCAACTCCCGAACTTGCGGCACTTCATCGTGGTGGATGCGCCCCAGGCGTCTCTCCAGGAACGCGAGACTGCCTTCGCGATGGAACAGGCGCCGCCCGTCGAAGACTTCCCCACCTATCCGACGAAGGCGGAATCTCCATCGGTTCTGCACTACACCTCTGGCACCACGGGCCAGCCTAAGGGTGCGCAGCACGTTCACTACTCGATCGTTTCGCAGTATCTCACCGCGAAATGGGTCCTCGATTTTCAGCCGGACGACATTTACTGGTGCAACGCCGACCCGGGCTGGGTCACCGGCACATCCTACGGCATCATCGGTCCCTGGGCGAACGGGGTTACACAAGCGGTTCTGGACTCCGGTTTCAACGCGGAGAAATGGTACGAGTTCATCGAGAAGTACCACGTTACCGTCTGGTATTCGGCGCCGACTGCGATCCGCCTGCTCATGAAGGAGGGAGCGGAAATCATCCGCAAGCATGATCTCTCCAGCTTGCGGCATCTAGCCAGTGTGGGCGAGCCGCTCAACCCCGAGGCCGTCATCTGGTCGAGAGAAGTCTTCGGGAAACCGTTCCACGACACGTTCTGGCAGACCGAAACCGGCTGCATCGTAATTGCGAATTTTCCCGGAATGGAAATCAAACCCGGCTCGATGGGCAAGCCGTTTCCGGGAATCACCGCAACCGTGCTGGATCCAAAGACCTACGAACCGGCCAACGCAGGTCTGATTGCCCTGCGCCCGGGCTGGCCGTCGCAGATTCGCGGTTATTGGAACAATGCCGCCGGATACCAGGCCAAGTTCAGGAATGGATGGTACCTCTGTGGCGACCGCGCCTCCATCGACACGGATGGCTATTTCTGGTTCATGGGACGCGATGACGACGTCATCAACACCGGCGGGCACCTGGTCGGCCCCTTCGAAGTCGAATCGGCCCTGCTGGGATGTCCGGCCGTCGCTGAGTCTGCCGCCGTTGCTAAACCTGACCCTGTCAACATGGAAGTTGTGAAAGCGTACGTGACTGTAAAGCAAGGTTTTCAACCATCCGACGACCTGGAACTGGAAATCATGAACCATATTCGCAAGCGGTTGTCGCCGCTGGCCATGCCCCAGGAAATCGAGTTCGTCGACTCGTTGCCTAAGACGCGCAGCGGCAAAATCGTGCGCCGCATCCTACGCTGCAAGGAGTTCCATGAGCCCGTGGGCGATCTTTCCACCATCATGGACGACTAAGCTGAGGCCCGTTATGGACGAAATCACGCAAGTAGTTCGCGATTACATCGTGCGGGAATACCTGGAAGAAGGGGACGACCGAACCATCACCGAGACAACGCCACTGATTTCCGGTGGCATTGTGGATTCGTTTTCCATGGTGTCTCTGCTTCGCTTTCTGGAGAAAAGGTACTCGATTGACATTCCCGACGAATGCGCCACCCCCGAAGCTTTCGATACGGTCGAGCGTATCGCCGGACTGGTGCGACGTTTCCAGAAGGCTGAAGTCATCAAGGGCTAGGGTGTGCCCGCCGCCGGACCCGGTTTGGCTTGGGCACCTACTGAAGAAAATCCTATTACGCGAGGCGCGTCATGGCGTTTGCCGATGCAGTTCGCCACCGCTATCAGACCGATGTCGAGGGAATCAAAAACGCAGGCCTGTTCAAAGAGGAAAGGTATATCCACTCGCCGCAGTCCTCGGAAATTGAGGTGGAGTTCCCGGTTGGCTCGGCAATCAGGAAGTGCATCAATGTTTGCGCCAACAACTACCTCGGACTCTCCAGCCATCCCGAGGTCATCGCCGCGGCGCACGCAGGCTTGGACGCACGGGGCTACGGCATGTCCTCAGTGCGTTTTATCTGTGGTACGCAGGATATCCACCGCGAGTTAGAGAATCGCCTGACCGCGTTCCTCGGTACCGAGGATACCTTGCTGTTCCCCTCCTGCATGGACGCAAATGCCGGCTTCTTCGAGGCCTGCCTGAATGAGCAGGATGTCATGATCGCCGACCGGCTCGTTCACGCCTCCATCGTGGATGGAATGCGTCTGTGCAAGGCGATGCAAGACACCTACAAGCACTCCGATATGGGGCATCTTGCGGAGAAGCTGCAAGAACACCAGGACAAGCGGTCGCGCATAGTGATTACGGACGGCGTGTTCTCGATGGATGGCGATACCGCCAAGCTGGCTGACCTCGTCGCCCTGGCCGAGAAGTACAACGCCATGGTGTTCGTGGATGACTCGCACGCCACCGGCTTTATGGGCAAAACCGGACGTGGGACGCACGAGCACTGCGGCGTGTTCGGCAAGATCGATGTCATTACCACGACGCTGGGGAAGGCGTTGGGCGGTGCTTCCGGAGGCTGCGTCAGCGGCCGTCGCGAACTGGTCGAGATGTGCCGGCAGCGAGCGCGTCCTTACCTGTTTTCGAATGCCGTCGCGCCCGTGATCGTAGCGGGTGCGATCAAGGTTCTGGACTTGATCAGCGCCTCCACCGATCGTCGCGACAAACTGGAATGGAATGCCAGGTATTGGCGCGGCTTGCTCAAAGACGCTGGTTTCGACCTGAAGGAAGGGGATACCCCGATTGTGCCGGTCATGCTCTACGACGCCAAACTGGCGCAAGACTTTGCCCGCGATCTCTTTGACGAGGGCGTGTACGCCGTTGGGTTCTTCTTTCCGGTCGTGCCGAAAGGGCAAGCCCGGATTCGCACGCAACTGTCGGCGGCTCACGATAAACACCATCTGGACGCCGCCATCGAGGGTTTCAAGAAAGTAGGGAAGAAGCACAACATTCTAGGTTTGGGAAAAAAAGAACTCATGGCGAGAGCCGTTGCGTAGTCGGCGACTGATCCTCGATCAGAGCAGCCGAACGCCCGCGCCGAGTTCATTGGGCAGTCAGCTCCGTGAGGAGGGAACGGAGGTCGTATGCTCTGTGCAGAGCTTGAGGAACTGGAAGCGGAATTCGATGACATTCTTACGGCGCTCGAGAATCCGTACCTGACTGAGCAGGAAAGACGCTCCCTGCAGGCTGCGTATTCCCGGCTGAGTCGCACCATCAAGGATCACCAGAAGCATGGTCACGATGGTGGCCCCTGCTTTGAAGAATAGCGGACTCTCCACTCGCATGAGGAGCGCCCCTCGTGCTTAACACTTTCATGAACGTAAAGGAGAAGTTATGACAACCGCGACTCTGAAAGCAACCAAGGTCTTCAGCTATCTCCGACCCGAGGAGATCGATTTCCTCAGTAATTACGCCAGCACCGAACAATACAAAGCCGGCGCAATCGTCTACCGCAAAGGACAGCCCGCCGCCCGTGCGTACGTTTTACTCGAAGGGGAAGTCGTACTCCGCGCTCCCACTCCAGCGGGTCACGGCATTGTCATCGAAGAAGTGGGTCCCGGTACGATGATCGGGGCGAGCGTGCTGTTGGGGGAAACCTATATGGTGACGGCCCAGTGTGTCACCGACTGCAAGATCATGACTCTCGGCAAAACGGCCCTGGAGCGGATCGTGGACGCCAATCCGCAAATGGGATTGGTCATTGAGAAGTACCTGGCTGAGCATTACTACCAGAGAAGTCTCGACCTCATGCACATGCTGGAAGGCCTGATACGGGGAGAGCCGCCGGAGGAGCTGAAGCGGGGAGGACCTCTGCCGATCGTGTGAGACCCATGGCGAGATCGGGGTCTATGATCGGATCGATGGTTTCTTAGACGCGATACCAATCTTCCCGCGTCAGCGGCAAACCACTGCTGCCTTGTCCTGGCTTAGCGAGGAGTGTCTGATACACGTTCAATCGCTCCGTGCGGAATGCGTGAGCGGAGCCGGCCATGTAGAGGCGCCATATCCGGTAAGTTGTATCATCCGAGATTCCACGTGCCTGCTCGGCATGGGCTTCCAGACGCCGGACCCAGTGGTGCAGCGTTAATTCATAGTGCTCGCGCAAACTCTCAACGTCCCGGACCTCAAAGCCACTCAGTTCCGCTGCTCGAAGGGTGGTACTGATCGGGACCATCTCGCCATCGGGAAACACATAGCGGTCGCAAAAAGACGGGCCCCGCCGGTGGTAGGTGGCGGAATAGGCAATCCCATGGTTCAGAAATACTCCACCCGGCCGCAATAGCTCGTACGCTCGGTTGAAGTATTCTGGCAGAAGTGCCTCTCCCACGTGCTCGAACATCCCCACACTGACAATCTTGTCGTATAGCTGATCATGGTCGAGGTCACGGTAATCTGCAACCTCTACGCGACAGCGGTCATTCAACCCCAATTCGCGCAGCCGTTGTCGGGTTAGTTCCGCCTGCGGCGCACTCAGCGTGATTCCTACCGCTTCCACGCCATAGTGGGCAGCGGCGTGCATGATCAATCCACCCCAACCGCAACCAATGTCCAAAAGACGCTGGCCACGGCAGAGCCGCAGTTTTCTGCAGATGTAATCCAGCTTCCTCTCCTGCGCCGAATCCAGATCTTCCTCCGGTGTGGCGAAGTAAGCGCAGGAGTAAACCATGTGCCGATCGAGCCACAGCGCGTAGAACTCGGCCGGAAGATTGTAGTGATAGCTGACGGCTTGCCGGTCACGATCTCGAGAATGAAGGGATCCGCTGAAATTGGCTGGTCGCCGGTCCTTATGAGCGCGGTTGCTTACCGGCAACTTCTGCAGTCGTTTAGCAAGATCAAAAGTCTTCCCCAGGTTGCGTTCTTGCCCAAGCATGGAATCCGCCAACTGGAAGACCGCTTCGATGTCGCCCTCGATGTCGAAGTCATCGTAGATGTAAGCTTCTCCCAACGTGAGTTCGCTGGGGCAGGAAAACATCGCACGCAAGGCTCCTGGATGCTTGAGCTCCAACGTGAAGCGCGGTTGCTGTACCGCTCCCCAGGTGGCGCCGTCCCACAGCCGAACCTGAAAATCCCGGTTCGGGTAGTCTTCCAGGAGCGCCCCCAGGAACTCGGCGCTCGCCACTGAATCCGTTTCCCTGAATAGAAAGTTCGCCAACGCTGCCATGCGCACCTCCCGGCACTCAGGCAGTACTCTGCCTGCTCCAAAATCCAGCGCTCCTTATATCCAGCAGTCCAAAACGTCCGGAGGCCGATTTGGGCACGTCCGTCTCTCAGACACCTTGAATCCTCCACTCAAGCGGCAGTTTCGATCTTGTTCTGGGCAGCTGTGGGGAGCTCAAATTTCAGCACTCCCCCCTGCCATTGGACGACTGCGCGCTCCGGTATCACCTCCGTTGCAAGGTCGACGACTTCCAGGATTTGGTCGGGAACCGCGCTAGTCCGCCCGATGGTTTCGTCCTTGGCTTTTGCCCCACTCGTCTTCTTCTCACCGAGGATCGAGATGCGACTCGGCTCGATGCTAACTTCAAGTTCGGTCTGCTCAAAGCCGGCGACGTTAGCGCAAACACTGACCCGGTCTTTGGATTCTGACAAGGAAACCGATACCGGACAGAGCAGCTCAGATTCCGCTCGGAACCAGTCTTCCCGATCGTGACCATGCTCCTGGCCACGAGCTTCGAACAACTCATGTGCACGCTGCGAAATCGCAAGCTGCACTTTCTGCACTTTCCGTTGGAGGTCTGCAGGATTGGATGGTTTTAGCAACACCACGGGTTGATCAGACTCGAGTTTCGCTGCCCTTGGAGACTTCATAGTACCCTCCTTCGAATGTTGCGGTGAAGGAGCATCGCTCGGCCTTTTGTCGCGAGCGGCACAGGCTTGGGCGAGCCGTTATGAACCCTCCTGTGCAGGGGCACAGGACACACTTCCACACTTTCCATTCTGGGCAGAGGTTGCCTCGTATGCCGTGACGCGTGTCACCCATGCATGTGTTCCGGCGCAAACCGGGGAACGATCCGTCCCTACTTCGCCGGCACGGTCAGAATCAACACGGCCAAGACGACCAAGACGAAGCCTGCGACAAGCACAAACAGGGTGTGGAACGGATGGGCGTGGAAATGGCTACCCCCTGATCTCCTGTGCTCCAGCCTCATGACCAACCTCCCGCGACGGTTGGGTAGCGGACAATTTGCCGATCTCTGGCTTGCACTTTCCTACTGCGCCAATCGTCCCCTATCTTCCTTCATTACGCCGCTGTGTTCCGCTGGCCCGAAATCCAGCGCAACTCCACGGGCCAGCGATACCTAGATTGCCCAGGTGTCGTCTCCGTAACTTGCCGACACATATTTGTTCTGGCATTCGGCAGAACAGAAATGGACGGCATTCCGTTCACTGGCACGCTGCTCATCCCACTTCGCGCGCAGGTTAATGGTGTATTTCATGGCTGGTTTTCTTGAGCCCTCGAAGCCCAGCAGCCAGCCTTTGGCATCACCCTTTCGCTTGCCGCAGGTTTTGCAAAAGAACTCCATCGTGCGACCTCAGCTTTCCATAGACCTTGTCTCTTCCGGAAGTTACCTAAAGCTCTCCGAAATAGCCCATCAGCTCGATCTCGGACCCGTGACCATCGCGCGGGCCCAAACCCGCGCGTTGTCACGCAGCTTGGGGCCGCGGCTTTTCTTCCGGCGGCGTTTCAATATCCTCGATTTTCTGTACGCGATGCAGAAACACGTACGCGGCGAGCAAACTCAGCATCAACAGCGACAGAATCATGACGAAGAGCGCGAAACCAGCCACATTTCGGATGGGACCCGTGATCTCACGCTCCTCCTGACTGGCCACGACGATCCACGGAAGGTTGGGGAACGCGTCCTTCAATCCGGCGTCGGCGAACCCAACGAGATATTTCTCGCCCTTGGAAAACGTGGTGAAAAGATATCCGGTTTCGCGACCCCGCAGGTTTCCGAGAGAGTCACGGATCGCGCTGTATTCTTCGGAGTGGATCTTCATCGATGGGGTTACGCCGTTTGCCTGGATCACGGTTCCATCCTCGCGCACCAGGAACAGTCGCCCACTACGTCCGATCTGCTGCCGGTTCAGTTGCGCAAACAGCGGCGAAACATCGACCAGAGCAGTGACCGCGCCGATGAACCTGCCTGTGCTTTCCTGCAAAATGGGGTAAGCGATGCTTAGGAAGGGCAGCCGGTTCAGTTCGTCATAGCGCACATCGGCCACGTCGATCGCGCCGTGTCCTTGGGAATACAGCCTCCCCCAGTACCCGCGATCCGTCTGAAAGTAGCGGACGGGCTTATCCGTCGCTGCCACGGTGGCGCCGCTCGCATCTGCAACCGTTACTTTCAACAAGCTCGGGTTCAGCTCCCGCAGGCGACGCAGTTGGCGCGCCAAATCGGAGGTGAGGATGTTCTTCGCCAAGGCATCGCCTTCCGAGTTGTTCCATTTCTGTTCGGTGGCTTCGAGCTTGCTCATCACGGCGTCGTCGGAAAGTCGCTCGTATTGATGGTTCGCGGAAACAACTGCTTGAACGACACTGGGGTTGTTCGCGATCACGCTCACGTCCCGCACGTGCCCTGCGATGAATTGGGAGGTGTGTTCAGCCGCACTGCGGGTCACGGAACGGACATTTTCGCCGGCCATCTGGCGAATCTGGCTGTCTCCCTGCAACGCTACATAGAAGCCGAACACGGTGAGCGGAACCAGAATCAAAATCAGTCCGACAAGCACTCGTTGGAGAGAAGTACGTAGTTCCAGTGAATCGAGAGGCATGGGAACCTCCTCTACGGCGCAATGGCCGTCGTGCTGGATCGTACCTGGAGGGCACCTGCAACGCCTTAGAGAGCGGAAGAGACAGATACCCATCTGAACAGTAGACCGCCCAAAAGATTCTGTCTGTGATTAAGCGCACAGGTTGGTGCGCAGTTCCCATGTTCAACCGGCCTTCCTACACGGGTGCGGGGGCGTTGACGAAATCAGAGGAGATGCCTATGACAGCCATGATGCCGGAACAATTCCTGTCGGCGAAATATCAAGGAGCTAGAGACCGATCATCACCGGACGTCCCGCCGCTCCGCGAGGTCAAGGAGCGGCCTCGTCGCCCTATCACTTACTCGTTTCGGAAATGGTGCGCAGGACCGGGGCGGCGCTCGCCGCAGTTGCGGTCTCGGCGGACGATGCCAGCGGCAGCTCAACGGTAAACACGCTCCCAGAACCTTCCGTACTGGTAACGCTAATGCTGCCGCCATGAGCGGCGCAGATGGCCTTGGCAATCGCAAGCCAAGCCCCGCACCTCCGGTGTCGCGAGCGCGAGCCTTATCCGCGCGATAGAAGCAGTCAAAGACATGAGGAACCGAGTCGGAGGGAATGCCTACTCCATTGTCCTCCACGGTGACGCGAGCGTGTGTTCCCGCGTTGACGGTGACCACGACGCAGCCATCTTCCCGCGTGTATTTGATGGCGTTGTCGAGCAGATTGACAATCAACTGCTGCAGGCGCAAGCGATCGCCCTCGACCCATGCATGGGGCTGAAGGTGCTCGGCGATGGTGATGGACTTCTCTTCGGCCAGGAGCCGCCCCTCTAGGCGGGTACAACTCGCCATATTGACGAATGCCTTTGGAAGAACCTCGCCGGCATCGAGGCGAGAGATCAAGAGGAGATGATCGATAATCCGAGTCAAGCGTTGGACTTCTTCCAGAGCGCTGCCCACAGTATCCAAGAGATCGGGAGGCAGGCCGCGGCGGCGCGCGACGCCTTCCAGTTCCCCTCGCAAAATGGCCAACGGCGTACGCAATTCGTGCGACACGTCGGCAGTGAAGTGGTTGATATGTTCGAAGGCCTCCTCCAGTCGAGATATCATCCGGTTCAGCGAAATCGCAAGACTCTCGATTTCGTCTCCGGTTCTCGGTACCGGCAGACGCTCGCCAAAGGTTCGAGAGCTGATGCCCTCCGCCTGCTGAGTGATGGCCTGAATCGGCGAGAGGCCATGCCGTACGATGAAAGCGCCACCGATTGCCGCCGCCACCACTACCACCGGCATACCAATCGAGGAACGATGATCGCCACCTCATGCAGCACCCGTTCGTCCACGCCGGCTACGGCGCTCCGGTTTCCACCCGGTAGGTGCCGCCCTCTGCGCGCACAGCGTAGCGTTCCAAGACCACGGATTTCATCCCGCCGTGCGTTGCCCCCACCAGGGTGCCGGGAGCCTGATCCTTTGCGTTTGCCGGTATGTCTGCTGGATCGAAAGATTCGTCGCGTGGAGGGCCGGATTGATACATCACGCTGCCGTCGGGACGGACAACGCGGATGAAACGTCCATTGATCTCCGGCGCATAATCGTCCACTTCGGCAATGACCCAGTGCTCGCCCTGGGTTCCGACCTGGCGCAGCAGATTTTCTCCAATCGTACGCGCCTGATCGCCCAATTCCTTCCGCAGCGACCACTCCAGATAGCGCTCCAATCCTAGATAGACGGAAGCACCCGCCACGGTCAGACAGAGCACCATCATGCCTGCATACCAGACGCTCAACCGCAGCCGCAGGGAGCGCAACGTCATGGTTCCTCCCCTGCGGATACCGTGTAGCCCACACCGCGCACGGTTCGAATCAGGCGAAGGTTGTGACTGCTGTCGATCTTGCTTCTGAGGTGACGAACATACACGTCGACGATGTTCGTGATGCCATCGAAGCCGCGATTCCACACATGCTCGATGATCATGTCGCGCGACAGGACCCGTCCCGCGTTGACCATCAGGTATTCCAGGAGCGCGTACTCTTTGGAGGTCAGCTCAATGCGATGCCCCGCGCGTTTGACCTGCTGCGTAAGCCGATCCAGCTCCAGGTCGCCCACGTGGACAGAGTTGGCGCGGTTCACCGGCCCCCGCCGGAGCAAGGCTTTGGTCCGGGCCAGCAGTTCCTCAAACGCAAAGGGCTTGGTGAGATAGTCATCGGCGCCCAATTCGAGATGTCTGACCTTGTCGGACATAGCGTCACGAGCAGTGAGCACGAGAACTGGAACCTGAGTGTTGCGTGCGCGAATATGACGCAAAACTTGACTGCCATCCACCAGAGGCAGCATCAGGTCCAGGATGATCAGGTCGTAGTGATAGGTGGTTGCCAACTCAAGGCCGCTGGCGCCGTTGGCGGCGACATCGACGGCATACCGCTCGGACGTGAGGCCCCGCTGTATCAAGTCTGAAAATTTGGGTTCGTCCTCGACGACCAGGATTCTCACGTATCCCCCTTCCGTCCTCGCCCACCCTGCGCCGGGGCGAAAACGGTTGCCCGCCAAGCCCCTCAATTGTCGCCTCAATTGCGGGAAACGGGAAGGCCTCCTGCCGTCAGGCGAACTCTAGCTGACGCCAAACACCAGCACCTTCGCCCCCGTTTTACCCTCGCCGGGTGACACCGAAACGTACAGTCGGGTGCCATCGGGGGAGAGCAGGCCGGTCTTGGCTCCTGGAGCACTTGGAACGGCAGCGAGCGGCTCAATGTGATTTGCGTCGATCGCCTGGTAGATATACACCTTGCCTTCTCCGGCCAGCACGTAGACTCGGCGATGAATCGAGTCGTAGATCACTTCGTCGGCGTGCGAGCCCGTCGGGAAACTGGCAATCGTTTTTCCGGAGTTGGAATCGAGCACAACCAGCATGCCGGGCTGGCGGCAGACTACGTACAGTCGTTGGTGCTCTTCATCGAAGGCGATCGGTGCGTTTTGCTGAGCCTCCTTGATGGTCCATCGGTCGATCGCGGCTACCGGTAGCATGGCTAGTATTGCGAGATAATTCTTGTCCGTGACGTTGATGAACAGCTTCGGGCCAGAATGCTCCAGTGCCATGGCTTCGACATGAGCCGCTTCAATCGGGATCTCCCGAATGAGCTTAGCCTGGTTCACATCAATGACCGAGAGAAACGATTTCTGCATGTCCACATCTTTTCCGCCGGTGACGGTATACAACAGGCCGCGCCGCTCGTCGAACCCAATCGAGTCGGCCCCGGGCGTGGTGGGGATTCGTTTCACCACTCCAAATGTGGTACGGTCGCGTACCTGCACGGCATCCGAACCGTCGGTAATAAAGAGGGTGTGCGCTTGTGGCAGATCTAAGATCGAATGCGGAGTCTTAAATCCGCCGACGGTCCGGGCAAGTTTGAATTGGTTCAAGTCAATCACTCGTACCGTGCCGTTATCCTCCGCGGTCACCAGCAGCCGCGCGTGGGCGGAATCCAGAGACAGGTGATCGAGATCCCCCTCAATGCCAGGCAGGTCCACGGTCCGGATAAGAGTGAGGGGCGGGTTGGGCGCGGTTGTGGCGAATAGAAGCGTGAACGCAACAGCGCAAGCCATGGCGAGCACGGAGAGTCGCAGCGTCATTTTGGTCAGTCCTCCGTTTCTTTGAAATCCTGTATATCGTTTCCACGTGAACCCGTCCTGAACTCGACATGAAAATTCATTCAGATAGGGCTCGCGGCGGCACTTTCTTGCGCTCATGAATAACTTTTTATGTTGCGTTCAGGACAATTTCATTTCACTAAGCGCGTAATGGGCCGTCCGCACTTGTGCATCTTGCGAGAGCGGTTCGGCGCCGAGGGCAGCGCGAGATAGGGCGCCAGAAGCATTCCAAACCGGAGGACACTATGCTTATCGCAAACGTAAGCCGAAGATCCCAGAGTCGCTTCGCGGTCCTGCTGCCGACCCTCGTCCTGATACTCGTTTCGATTGCCTCTGTCTCCGTTCATGCCCAGGAGGCCGGAGGGACCATTCTCGGCGCCGTGACGGACCCGAGCGGCGCGGCAGTGGGTAATGCCAAGGTGACCATCAAGAACATGGGCACCGGCGTCGAACGCAGCATGGCGACGAATGAACAAGGATTCTTCGTGGCGCCCAACCTTGTCCCCGGGAGTTACCAGGTTCGCGTGGAGGCGACGGGATTCTCCTCCGCGGTTGAAAGCGATGTGGTTCTGACGGTTGGGGAGAACCGGCAGATCAATATCCCGCTAAAGATCGGGCAGGCGAGCGAGGAGGTGGCCGTTATAGGGTCCCAGATTTCCGACGTCCAACTGGTCTCGTCCTCGGTGGGGAATGTGGTGGACTCGCACACCGTCGTCGAATTGCCCTTGAACGGGCGCGACTGGACCTCACTGACCTTACTCGAACCGGGCGTCGCTCAAGTGCGCACACAAAAAACGCTGGGTGTCAGCAACGACCGGCCCAACCGCGGGCTGGGCAGCGACGAAACTATCAGTGGGAATCGTCCGCAGGGAAACGAATACCGCCTGGACGGCGTAAACATCAACGACTACAGCTCGGGTGCACCCGGAAGCATTACCGGTGCCGTCCTGGGGGTTGACGCAGTTCAGGAATTCTCCGTGGTCACGAGCAATGCGCCCGCCGAGTACGGACGGACATCCGGCGGTGCCGTGAACGCCGCCTCACGTTCCGGCGCGAATTCTTTCCACGGGTCGGCGTACGAGTTCCTGCGAAACAGCGCGCTTGACGCGCGGAATTTTTTCGACAAAGCGACCATTCCTCCCTTCAAGCGAAACCAATTCGGCGGCTCGGCGAGCGGGCCAATCTTCAAAAACCATACATTCTTCTTCGCGGATTACGAAGGCTTGCGCCAGAGTCTGAATACCACCAATTCGGTCACCGTTCCCTCGGTCAATGCTCGCGCCGGCCAACTGGTCGGCGGCAATGTCACGGTGGACCCCCTCGTGGCGCCCTTCCTGGCCTGCTCGCCATCCAGTTGCCTGTTTCCTCTCCCTAATGGGGCGGTGAACGGCGACACCGGTATTTATAACTTTGTTTCAAAGCAGATCACCAGTGAGGACTTCGTCACGACGAGAGTCGACCACAAAATCTCGAACTCCGACAGTCTTTTCGGAACCTACGTGTTTGACCGAGGCTCAATGACCAATCCGGACGCCTATGACATCAAGAACGTCGGCAACAAGTCGCGCCGGCACACGTTGGCCCTCGAGGAATCCCACATCTTTTCGCCGACTCTCCTGAACACGGCACGCTTCGGCTTCAACCGCAACGTGGTCATCGCGTTCACCACCCTAAGCCCAATCAATCCCGCGGCGGCAGACACGGCTTTTGGTTTCAATCCCGGTGAACCCGCGGGCATCATCACGGTTGGCTCCGGAGTCACGCAATTCTCAGGCGGCCTCGGCGCCATCGCGGAATATCGCTTTCACTACAATTCGTTTCAGTTTTACGACGATCTCAATTGGACCCAAGGGAAGCACTCGATAAAGCTGGGCGTATCGGTGGAGCGCATTCAGTCGAATCAGTTCACGCGGGGCGCCAGTCCCCAAGGTTTTTACGTGTTTGGCGGCTTGGCGCAATTCCTCACGAACCAGCCGACTAACTATTCTTCATTGCTTAGTTCATCCCATACTCCGCGCGACCTGCGGCAGACGCTTTTTGGCGGGTATGTTCAAGATGACTATAAGTTCCGTCCCAACCTCACTTTGAATCTTGGCCTGCGCTACGAAATGGCGACGGTGCCGACCGAGACGGCGAATCAGTTGTCAACTCTGGTGCAGTTTACGGATACTGCCCCCCACCTGGGTTCGCCCTACTTTTCAAATCCAACTCTCCGGAACTTCGCCCCGCGCGTAGGTTTTGCGTGGGACCCGACGGGCAAAGGAAAAACCTCAGTGCGCGGAGCTTACGGAATTTACGATGTGTTGCCTCTACCCTATCAATTTGAGCTCTTGACGCTGCTCTCCGCGCCCTATACCGAGGCTGGAAGCTACACCTTCCCGACCTCCGGGCCACAAGCCTGCAACGCGTCCGGAGTTCACTGCTTTCCCACCGGAGGTTTTCCTAACCTCACTGTGAGCACGTTGCGTTATGGGTACCTCGACCAGAATCCACGGCGCAGTTACGTCCAGCAGTGGACGTTGAACATCCAGCACGAGTTCTTCCCCACCTTCACGACCACGGTGGCCTATGTTGGCTCGCACGGGGTCCATCTGCCGGAACACAACGACGACATCAACGATTATAGCCCATCGCAAAAAGCGCGGAAGGCTATCTCTGGCCCATGACTGCGGGCTCGGGATCCCGGCTCTTTCCCGCTCTTGGCGGGCAAGTGAGCGCGAACACGTGGAACGCTGTTTCCACATATCACGGCCTGGAAGTTCAAGCCATCAAGCGCCTAAGTCATGGTTTTCAGGTGCAAGGCTCCTACACCTTTGCGAAGAGTATCGATACCAGCTCTTCAGGAATCGCCGGCGACACGTTTGGAAATTCCGTGTCGAGCTTGCCCTTCTTTGATCAGCGGCTGCGCCGCGGGCTCTCTGACTTCGATGTGCGACACGTTGGTGTAATCAGCGCGATCTGGAATTTGCCCACCCCAACTTCGTGGAACGGCGTGGCAAAATTTGCAACATCCGGTTGGCAACTGGGCGAAATTCTGACGGTGACGAGCGGCCTGCCCTTCACGCCCACCATCGGTGGCGATCCGCTGGGTCTTAAAGCTGCCGATCTTTATGCATTTCCAGACCGTGTGGCCGGGTGCAATCCGGTCAACTCCAATTTCAAGGATAACCATCTGGGATATCTCAACCTGAATTGCTTCGGCCTCCCGCTGGCGACCCCCGACATTGCCGCGCAGTGCCAGCCATTTAGTTCGGTCACGGGAACCTGCGCCAACCTGCTGGGGAACTCAGGACGCAATTCGGTGATCGGCCCCGGGCTCAGGGATTTCGATTTCTCCCTCTTTAAGAACAGTCCCATCCATCGCATCTCAGAGACTTTCAATGTGCAATTCCGCTGGGAGATTTTTAACATCTTCAATCACGCAAACTTCAATCCGCCGCCCCCCGCGGCCCGTCAAATTTTCAATGTCGCTGGGGCGCTTAACACCACCACCGCCGGAGTGCTGGCCGCGCCCACGGCCACCTTTTCGCGGCAGATGCAATTTGCTCTGAAGTTCATCTGGTAGCGCATGAACAGTGCCGCAGGGAACGCTGTCGTCAACCGTTGTTGAGGAGAACAAAATGTCACGCTCGGAAAGAACGATTTTTGTCACGATGCTGTTTCTGATTATCGGAGGCGCGCTCGCCGCTTCCGGCCAGGATGCGAAGAAGATTTACGCCCAGAAGCTGGTGGATGAAACCCTGGCCAAACACAAGAACGTTGTGATCATGGCCCTGCACGTTACGCCCCCAGGCAAGACCGACAATGTGATCATCGCTTCGAACATCGGCAGGCTCGGTAAGAAGGCGGACGAGGACGATCTGCGCGTCATCGAAACCGGCAAGCCGAATCTCGAGGTCAACAAAAAAGGCGACCACTATGAAGTCGAATTGGTCCTGCAGGATCAGTCCGGAAGACCATCGGCGCGGCGGGGATCGTCTTCAATTACGAGAAGGGCAAAGAGGCTGAATATCAAAAAAATGCGGAGCTGACCCGGGACGAGATTAAGCAGCAAACTCCAAGCCTGGCCAAACTCTTCGAGCCAGCCGACTAACGTGAGGGTTAGCGCCCGGCTTTCGTGTTCGCACCGCTGCAAGCACCCACGGGCGCGACTTCGTCGCACATGTTGCCAATGACGCTCCAGTCCTGACTAGTACTTCGCTGCATGGGTGCTTCATCTCGAATTCCGATGCCTGGAGATCGTGAAAGGATTCCGCCTCTGTCGACCGGGGTCTCTTTCAAAGGCTGTGAAGGTGACGCTATGCCATGGCTTATTCCGACCATGGCCGTGAACAGTTCGAGGTGCTGTTACAGATGACGCTCGCATGGAACATCTGCATCCTCACAGCGGTGTGAAGTTCGTTGTCGGTCACCACCCGTAATGATCACGACTTTGTCTTTCCATGAAGCCGTCTGATTCGACACGACTCCGACCCGTTACGCCGCAGTCTGACTTCACCCTTGAAGCACAGTTCCAACTAGAACTGCTGGATCGCGTCATCTTGCTAGCGAGCCAACCAGGAAAAGGGAACAGCTGCGGGCGCCGTGCGCTCCGATAACAAGTGCCTGCTCGATGTCGGCGGTTTTGGATGGCCCGGAGATGAAAATGCCAAAGCCGGGGCGCTCGAGACGAATGCGATCATAAGCCTGCTGCATGTTATGAACAATCTGGCCGACCGGCACGATCAACACAAGGTGCTGGGCCACCACGAAGATCGCCCGATGCGGACCGAGGGCGCTTCCCGGCACCCACACGGCACCGTTCTCCGCGACGCCGAACTCGCCCGCGACGATGGCGAGATCGATCCCCTCGAGTTCGTGCGGATCCCTTAGGGCGGCGAGATCAACATTGGCCCTGCCTACATTCGGGATAAGGGAGGCGATCTTGTGCGCCTGGGTGTATGACTCGAATTTCCCCAGCTCGGTGTTGACCTCCGCGAGGCTTGTGACGCGAACGAATTTGCCGCCCACGGAGCCGAACGCTTCGGCGAACTGTCGCTCGGGGTCGGCATAGGTAATGGCAGTCGGTGCTTCCGGCAGCGGCGACTCTGGAGGTGCGTTGCGGCGCAAGGAGGCGAGGATGGCGTCCCGGCTGTTCACTTCGACTCCTTCTTAAGAAGGTCACGAAAGCTCTCTCGCGGCATCGGCGGCAGCTCGCGCTGGCGCCCCCACGGGTTCCAAGGACCATACACGAAGGCCCGAGGGAGCCGCGGCAGAATCCAGCGCATGAGCCTGCCTGCGAGCCGGTAGGCCCACGGCCTCGCCAGAACGGCGCTCATTACGGCCATGCCGAGGCGCTTGTAAAGCGGCACTACTTTCTGTCGGACCAGCTCTTGGCGGAAGGCATAGAGTTCGTGGTGCAGATCGATCTTTACCGGGCAAACGTCGGAGCAGGAACCACACAGGCTCGAAGCAAACGGCAGGCTGCCGAACTTGCGGGAGTCGCGCAGCGGGGCTAGTAACGAACCGATCGGACCCGGGACGGTGTAGCCATAGCTGTAACCGCCTGAGCGCCGGAACACTGGGCAGGTGTTCATACAGGCGCCGCAGCGGATGCAGGAGAGCGAACGGCGAAAAGTCTCCTGACCCAGGATCGCGCTGCGGCCGTTGTCGACAATGACCACATGCAGTTCGCCGCCGGGCGTTGAAAGTGGGCCGTGAAAATGTGTGGTGTAAGTGGTCACCGGCTGCCCCGTCGCGCTGCGGGCGAGCAACCGGAGGAAGATGGCGAGATCCTTAGCCCGGGGTACGATTTTCTCGATCCCCATACAGGCGATGTGTACCGGGGGCAGGCTCGTTCCCATGTCGGCGTTGCCTTCGTTGGTGCAGACGACGAAGCCGCCGGTCTCGGCGATCGCGAAGTTGACGCCGGTGAGGCCCGCCTGTGCCGCCATGAACTTCTGCCGCAGATGCGACCGCGCCGCCTCGGTGAGGTACTTCGGGTCGGAGGCATCTTTTGCGGTCCCGAGTTCTTTATGGAAGAGCTCGCCGATTTCCTCTTTCTTCAAGTGAATCGCCGGGAGCACGATGTGGCTGGGTGGTTCGTGGCGAAGCTGCACAATGCGCTCGCCGAGATCTGTGTCCGTCACTTCAATGCCCTGCGCCTCCAGGTAGGGGTTGAGGTGACATTCCTCGGTCAGCATCGACTTTGATTTGACGAGGCGGGTGATGCCGCGGTCGGCGAGGATCCGATGCACGATAGAGTTGTGCTCCGCAGCATCGAGCGCCCAATGGACCTGGATACCGTTGCTGCGCGCGTTGCGCTCGAACTCCTCCAGATAGTCGGCGATTCGGGACAAGGTATGCGCCTTGATGGCAGCAGCGGCATCCCGCAGAGCTTCCCATTCCGGAATGCTGTCGGCCTGGCGATCGCGCTTCAGCCGCACGAACCACAGTGCCTGATCGTGCCAGTGCGCGCGCGGCTCATTGGCAGCAAAAGGCGCGGCTTTCTCGGCATGTCCGATCATGAGAGCCTCGCGCGCTCCAGGATTTCCGCAACGTGCATTACGCGCAGAGGCTTGTTCTCGCGGCGGATTAGGCCGTCAAGATGCATAAGGCACGACGTGTCAAAGCCGGCAATGATCTCTGCCCCCGCTTTCTCATGGTCGGCGATCCGGTCCCGTCCCATGAGGCAAGAGACTGCCTCCTCGTTCACGGCAAAGGTGCCGCCGAAACCGCAACACTCGTCGGGCCGGGTGAGTTCGACCAGTTCGATGCCCCGCAATTGGGCGAGAAGGAGTCGTACTTTGTTGAAGGGTTTCACCATGAGCTCTGAGGAGTTCCCGAGCCGCAGCTCTCTCAGACCGTGACAGCTCATATGTAGTCCCACTTTGCGGGGGAAGTCACCGTCAACCTTGACGACCCGGGCGATGTCCACTAGGTATTCGCAGAGTTCGAACGTGCTCTTGCGCAGGTGGTCGAAGTCAGGCTTCCCCTCCAGCCATTGCGCGTAGTGATTGCGCACCATCGACACACAACTTCCTGAAGGCGCCACCACGTGTTCATATTTGCCGAAGATCTTGAGAAATCTCTCTGCCAGCGGCCGCGCATATTCCGCACAACCCGAGTTCGCCATGGGCTGGCCGCAGCATGTCTGCTCCTCGGGAAAGTCGACATCGACGCCCAGACGTCGCAGCACTCGCAAAGTCGCAAGCCCGACTTCGGGGTACATCTGATCGACGTAGCACGGTATAAAGAGACCTACTTTGGGCATCGAATCCTCGTCACCATGAATGGTGTTTACAATACGCAGGTCATCGCTTGAGACGGGATTTTTATTTTGAGTCCCCCGGGCAGACGGCATTGTACGCCCGGCTCGCTTTCATTTAAAACCTCCTTTTCGTTTCAGCTTGACTTAGCTTGGGCTCTGGGGCAGGATTCCTCCGTCCTAAAGGCCGCAAAAAAGAGCGGCGACTTTTAGCCTCCGCACGCGAGTGCGTGTTCGCTCGCAAAGAGCTGGAGACTCGGGCGCCTCCTGCGTGGGCTTGCGGCCACAAACGGAATCATTCCGTACGTCGTCACTTTTTCTGGATTCCACAGGAGGAAAACGATGCCTTGGACGCAAGTCTACGATCCACTCGGTCACTGGCAGCTCTCGACCCTCATTGCGGGGCTGCCAATTATTGTGCTGCTGACTCTTCTGGCGGGACTGCGAGTGAAGCCGCACTTATCAGCCCTCGCAGGAGCGCTCACCGCACTGCTCGCAGCCATGTTCATCTTCCACATGCCGGCGCAGCTGGCGGGCATGAGTTTTGTCTATGGGGTGGGATTCGGGCTGCTCAAGATCGCCTGGATTGTCGTAGCCGCGGTCTATCTCTACGACATTTCAGTCGAAACGGGCAAGTTCGAGATCATGAAGTACTCGGTTGCCAGCATCACCGCCGACCGCCGACTGCAACTGCTGCTGGTGGCCTTCTGCTTCGGCGCTTTCATTGAAGGAGCGGCGGGCTTTGGCGCTCCGGTTGCAATAGCAGGCGCCTTCATGATCGGCCTGGGATTCAAGCCCTTTCACGCCGCAGCCCTAAACCTGATCGCAAATACGGCCCCCGTCGCATGGGGCGCCATTGGCACTCCGGTGCACACTTTGGCGCTGGTCACGGCACTGCCTGAATCAGACCTAAACGCGATGATCGGGCGGATCCTGCCTTTCACCGCCATCCTCGTTCCGTTCTGGCTGGTGCGCGCCATGGTGAGCTGGTCCGAGACCTTCGAGGTTTTGCCGGCGATTCTGGTAGTGGGAATCTCGTTTGCGGCGACCCAGTACTTCTGGTCGAACCATGTGGACAGTAATCTGGTGGACATTGCCTCCGGCGTGGTTTCACTGGTGGTGACGCTCATCTTCCTCCGCTTCTGGCAGCCCAAACATATCTGGCGGTTTGAAGACGAACGCGAAGCGGATCGGCTGGCGGCGGCGGCCAGTACGGCTCCAGACCCGAAACCGCACTATCCCGGGCCCACCCACCCGCTCTCTCCTGCGGGTGTTGTCGATGACGCCATCGGCGAAGAGTGGGAAAAGAAGGATATGGTCCCTGCTCCTGAACCGGGTCCTGTTCGTTACACCGGAGGGCAGATTGCGGTAGCATGGATGCCCTTTGCTGTCCTCTCCGTGTTCGTACTGATCTGGGGCCTTCCCTCCATCAAGACTCCCATGAACAAGGCGACCACACCCATATGGTCCGTTCCCTATCTCCATAATGCCGTCACGCGCGCGGCGCCGGTCGTGGCCAAGCCCACTCCGGAGGCAGCCAAGTACGACTTCAACTGGCTCACGGCCACTGGCACGGGATGCTTTTTCGCTGCCATCGTGGCGGGAGTGCTGTTGGGCATGGGACCGGGCCGGTTGCTCAAGACCTTTTTTCACACCCTTCATCGCATGAGGTTCGCGGTGATGGCCATCTCTTTTATGCTCGGTCTGGGATTCATCACGCGCTACTCGGGGATGGACGCCGTCTTGGGACTGGCTTTCACTCGCAGCGGGTGGTTTTTCCCATTCTTCGGAACGTTCCTCGGCTGGCTGGGCGTGGCGCTGACCGGCAGCGACACGTCGTCGAACGCCTTGTTTGGCAGCCTGCAACGGATTACCGCGCAACAGCTCCACCTGGATCCCATCTTGATGTGCGCGGCCAACAGCGCGGGCGGCGTCATGGGCAAGATGGTGGACGCACAATCGATCGTGGTGGCGACCGCCGCCACCAACCAAGTCGGAAACGAAGGCGTTATTTTCAAATTCGTGATTTGGCATTCGATTGCCCTGGCCGCGATCGTCGGCATCATCGTGATGACCTACGCCTACGTGGTGCCTACCCTGGTACCGCACGGACTGACGTTCGTGAAATGAAGGGCCGGCTGCGCGGAGAAACTTGCCTTCGCGCAGCCTGCTTCTTGGTGTAACATTCCAGCCGGCCTGCTGTGGCTTGGGCGTGGGAACCAGGCCGACAGCTCCCGAGTGAGCACCCCATGGAAGCGCGTATCCTCGATCAGTTCCGCGCCGTCGTTGGCCGGGGTCTGATTACCGAACCCAGCCAACTGCACACCTATGAATGCGACGGGCTGACTAACCTTCGCGTTCTGCCTCTGGCGGTTCTGCTGCCTAAGTCCACCGCGGAAGTACAGGCCATCGCCCGCATTTGTAGTCGCGAAAAGATCCCTTTTGTGGCTCGGGGTTCGGGCACGGGATTGAGTGGTGGCGCGCTGCCGATCGAAGGTGGCATTGTCATCAGTCTGGCGCGCATGAACCGCATCCTGGAAGTTGATATCCCGAATGCGCGTGTGGTGGTCGAGCCGGGTGTGATTAACGCCGAGGTCACGCAGCGGGTTGCTCCACACGGATTCTTCTATGCTCCCGACCCGTCCTCACAATCGGTGTGCAGCATCGGCGGCAACGTGGCGGAGAACTCGGGCGGCGCCCATTGTCTGAAATACGGATTCACCACCACGCACGTACTCGGCCTCGAGGTGGTCCTCACCGACGGATCCATCGTCCATCTTGGAAGCCGTGCCGTTGACCGCCCGGGATACGATCTGCTCGGAGTTTTTGTCGGATCGGAAGGCACGCTGGGCATCGCAACCAAAGTGGTGCTGCGTATCGTGAAGAAGCCCGAAGTCATCCAGACGCTGCTGGCCGCCTTTAATTCCACCAACGAAGCGGGCGCTGCGGTGAGCGGAATCATTGCCGCGGGCATGCTGCCCGCCGCCATCGAGATGATGGACAATCTCGCCATCCAGGCGTCCGAAGCTTCGGTGCACGCCGGATATCCGGATTGCGGCGGACTGCTGCTGGTGGAACTCGACGGCCCGGCCGCCGAAGTCGAACACTTGATGGAACAGGTCGGTGAGATCTGCACGCAATGCGGCGCGTGGGAGATTCGCGTCGCCCAGTCGGAAGCGGAGCGCGCAATTGTTTGGAAGGGCCGAAAGGCGGCTTTCGCCGCCATGGGACGCATCTCGCCAAACTACCTCGTGCAGGATGGCGTCATCCCGCGTACCGCGCTCCCCAAAGTGCTGAGCGAAATCGAGAAAATGGGCGCTGCCGCGGGCCTGCGCGTAGCGAACGTATTCCACGCGGGCGACGGCAACCTGCATCCCCTGGTGCTCTACGACGTCCGCATCCCCGGTCAGGAAGAACGCGCGTACGAACTCTCAGTAAACATCCTGCGGCTCTGCATAGCAATGCGGCGGCTCCATCACCGGAGAACACGGCGTGGGCGAGGAAAAAAAGATGATGATGGGGGAAATGTTCTCCGAGCCTGATCTGGAGACCATGCAACTGGTGCGTTGCGCTTTTGATCCGCAACAGCTTTCGAATCCCGGCAAGGTCTTTCCTCGTACGCGCTTGTGCGCTGAAAGGACGGGACCGTACCAACCGCATCCGCTGGAAACCGCAGGAGTGGCACAGTTCTTCTAGGGTATGGAAACGCGCTCATCTTCGGGAGCTTCTGTCGCTGGCGTTGAAGCCGCGTGGAGCGACCTGCGCGCCATCGTCGGCGCCGAGCACCTGCGCGCTGCCACCCCGGATGACTTCGTGGACGGCGTTCCGCCGCAGATGGTCATCGAACCCGGCAGTCCGGATGAGATCGCTCGTGTGCTGAAGACCGCAAGCGCAGCGGGGTTGAAGGTGATCCCGCGCGGCGGCGCGACCAAGATGGATTGGGGAAATCCTCCCCGCGGCGGCGATCTGATTGTTTCCACCCTGCGCCTGAACCGCGTCGTGGAACATGCCTCGGGCGACATGACAGCCACCGCCGAAGCCGGTTGCACGCTGCGGCAATTGCAGCAAACTCTGGCGGAACACGGCCAGCGCCTGGCGCTCGATCCGCTTTGGCCCGACAAAGCCACGATCGGAGGGATTCTGGCCACGAATGACAGCGGCGCTCTCCGGATTCGTTTCGGCTCGTTGCGTGATTTGATCATCGGAATCACCTTAGCTTTGGCCGATGGCACGCTCGCCAGGAGCGGCGGCAAGGTGGTGAAAAACGTCGCCGGCTATGACTTGCCTAAGCTGGCTACGGGTTCGTTCGGCACGTTAGGAGTCATCACCCAAGCGATTTTCCGTCTGCACCCGATCCCGCGTGAAAGCCGAACCTTGAGTTTCTCCGCCCCGGACAACACAGCCATGAATGCCCTGGTTCTCGCAATTTCGGATTCGGCGCTGGTTCCTACCGGCTTGCAAGTTTGTGCCGCAGATACCTCGCTACCCGAGATCGATCTCCGTTTTGAAGGGACCGCCGCCGGCTGCGACGCACAAGTAGATCAGGCCGTGCGGCTCGCCGCCGGCTGTCGTCAGATCGAAGCGCAGCGAGATGTTTGGAATGCGCCCGCCGTGCTTTGGGATGGGCACGAACCGTCCGTCGTCTGCAAGTTTACGTTGCTGCCCGCGAGTATGAAGACTTTTTTCGCCAAAGTGAGGGGAGTGGCTGAGCACGCGCATTTGCGCTGGCGACTGGTGGCGCAAGCGGTGGGAGCCGGATGTCTCCGCCTGGAGGGAGACGGAGCCGCTCCTGATGTTTTTCCGAGCGCGATTATGGAACTCCGGCAGGGCCTGGAATCCCATGGCGGTTCACTGGTTGTTCTGCGCTGCCCTTCGGAGGTGAAATCGAAGCTCGACATTTGGGGAAGCCCCGGCGATGCCTTGCCAGTGATGAAAAGTATCAAGGCACAATTCGACCCCGCGGGGGTGCTGAATCCCGGCCGGTTCATAGGGGGAATCTGATGGCCGAACCCGATGTCCCCAATCCCCAGCCTCAACGCGGAGCTTTCGACCCGCACCATCCTCCTTCGACCGACCTGATCGATAAGTGTGTGCACTGCGGCTTTTGTCTGGCCACTTGTCCGACCTACGCACTTTGGGGCGAAGAGATGGACTCGCCGCGTGGCCGCATCTACCTGATGAAACTCGGCCTGCAAGAAAACGGGCAGGTCCAGCTCGATCCGACGTTCGTCAACCACATGGACAACTGTCTCGGCTGCATGGCCTGCCTGACGGCGTGTCCCTCGGGGGTGCAGTACGACAAACTGATCGAAGCCACCCGCGCCCAGATCGAGCGCAATTACCCCCGCCCGACGGCCGACCGGGTCCTGCGCCGAATGATCTTTGATCTTTTCCCGCGGCCGGAACGGCTGCGCCGGCTGCTGGGGCCCATGCGAATCTACCAGCGCTCAGGACTGCAGTCGCTCGTGCGCCGAAGCGGACTGCTCAAGCTATTTCCGGCAAGCCTGGGGGCAATGGAAACCCTGATGCCGTCGCTGTCGAGGAAGACGACTACCAACGGCGGCGCGCTCCCGGAACGCGTCGAGGCGCAGGGCGAACGGCGCTTGCGCGTCGGGCTGTTGGTGGGATGTGTGCAGAGCGTCTTCTTCCCCGAAGTGAATGCCGCCACGGCCCGGGTCTTGGCCGCGGAAGGCTGCGAGGTCGTCATTCCCAAGGACCAGCGCTGCTGCGGCGCACTCATGATCCATGCGGGTGAAGAGAAGGAAGCCCTCGACTACGCGCGGCGCACCATCGAAGCTTTCGAAAGGGCGCAGGTGGACAAGGTGGTTAGCAACGCCGCCGGCTGCGGATCGAACCTGAAAGATTACGGCTACCTGTTGCGCGAGGATACCCGGTACGCCGAGCGTGCCAAGGCATTCTCCGCCAAGTGCCGCGACATCTCGGAAGTTTTGGCTCAACTGGAACCGCGAGCCGCCCGCCATCCCATTCCTCTCAAAGTCGCCTACCACGACTCGTGCCACCTGCAACATGCGCAGGCGGTGCGAACCCAGCCGCGCGCCGTGCTGGGCAAGATCCCCGGACTGCAAATTGTGGAACCCGCCGAGGCGGCTCTATGCTGTGGTTCTGCTGGAATCTACAACCTGGTGCGACCCGGCCCCGCCAGGGAACTCGGAGAACGCAAGGTGCGGAACGTGCTGGCCACGAATCCGGATATTGTCGCGTCGGGGAATCCCGGCTGCTTACTTCAGTTGCAAAGCGGGCTCAGGGCTAGCGGCAGCGGACTGACGGTGGTTCACATCGTAGAATTAGTGGATGCTTCCATTCGAGGCTTGTCGGCACAGTCTCTGCTGGAGCGCTGAATCGTCTGTGGCAATTACCCGCGGGAAACACCGAGGAGGGCCGAGGCCATGACAGCCGTAATCCGTGAAGACATTCTGCAGAAATTCCCGGACATCTTCGGGACCAAGAAGGTAAACGGCCGAGAGGTCAATGTCGAACAGACGATTGCCACGCTTACCCAGGAGTTGAACCCCCATATTAGCGCGGCCTTGGCCGCGCGCCGGGCGCTGCTGCAATCCCTCGCGCCGGTTCGCGAGAAATATGACTGGCCGAAGTGGGACAACAAGTTTGAGGATCCGGTGAGCGGGCAATTTTGGACATTTCGCCACATCGTCCAAGGCCTGATTGATAACTTCCTCGGTCGAGACACTGAGTGGCGCTGGCGCCTCAACGATGATGTACCCATTCCAAAAGATGCCCACCCGTTGTCCAATCCCGGCTTGGAACTCACCGGGCCGTGGCATCCGCTGGATATGGCCTTCAACGCCTTGAATAGCCCGGCGCCAATGAATATGCCGGACTTTGAAGATGCTTCCCCCCCTCACTTCCAGCCCGATGGCACTCCCACCAGTCAGCCGGTGGGAGTGTTTGCGGCCATGCAGAACGCCAAAGAGATTTTCGAAGGCCGCTGGGACGGTCGCCCCTATGAGGTCGTGAAGAAGGGCAAGAAGCGCGCGTACAAGATCGACCGGCCACCCGCGCAGTGGCCGACCCGGTTTGGCCGCCCTCCCGGCATCCACGTGCGCTACGACCACATTCGCGTCGAAGGGCGACCGGTGCCTGCGATGATTCCCATCGCCGTCCTCTGGACCCTGAACAACTATGAGTCTCTCAAACGCGCCGGCACCGGCGTCTATTACTACATCCCAAAGCTTCAGACTCCTCAGGAAGCCCTCATCGTGGAGAAACTTCTGACGCGGCTGGAAGGAATGATTGGTGTCAAGCCCGGCACCATCAAGATCAAGATGCTCTATGAGGAGGGAAATGCAGGCCGGTTCTTGCCAGCCATCGCCTGGGTGTTGAGGCGCAGGCTGCTGGGGACCAACGTCGGCCGCTGGGACTATTTGGGCAGCCTCATCGAGATCTGGAAAGACGATCCGCAGGGCGTTTTTCCGGATCCGCAGACCATCGGCATGGCATCCCCGAACATGATTGCCTATCAGCGATACAACGCCCTGATGATGCTCATGGCCGGCATGAAGGATGGCGAACTAAGTCAGGGCGCGCCCATCGGCGGGATGGCGGCGGTCATGATCTATCAAGCGAGCGATCTCTATGGCCGCTCGAGGTATAACGCACTCGCTTTGCGTGCGATCGTCATCGACAAGCTGCGAGAGCGCCTGCTGGGTCTCATGTTGGTGCCTGAGGAGCCGCTGCCCGCTGGTCAACCGCCTACCTTGGAAGACGTTCTAACCGGACGAGTGAAGGGACGGCTCTATGATGCCTACCGTCAAAGCTGGGTCGCCAGCCCAGAAACAGCTTATGTGGCTGCCGGCAATGCACCCTTGCGGACCCCGGTTGAGCAGCTTCAGTCCGTCATCGATGCACCGCGAGAGATGGCGGACGTGAAAGGCCAGACGGTGCCCACCGTCGCCAGTGGTCTGGCGGACGCGGAGCGGCTCCTGCTGCAATCGCGTGGCTTATTAAACCCGCAAGGCAAGATCACGCCCTCGGTCATCACTAAGACCATGCTGGACACGCCGGAGAAACTCTTCACGCAAGAACTTTGGGACTCCATCTACGGAGTCCCAAAGGGTGAGGTCACCATTGAACACATCCAGCACGCGTTCTACATGGCGGCAAACTACGGTTTCCAGATCCTCAATGGCAACTTTGCGGCGGCGATCGACGACTACGAACTGAAGCTGCGGTTCATGAATGACCTCGCCACTTATCGGATCGATGTGTCCTGGCTGTGGGCCCTTGTCCATCACCAAGCCGTCATCACTAAGAACGGCTACCTGCAGCGGACGAAGCTCACCGAGGATGGGGTGGTACTGGCTGCGAGTTCCTCCGAGGTCAAGGCCGGAACCCGCTTCACCGGGGAACTGTTCGAGAAGGTCTGGGACTGTCACAACGAATGGACAGCGGAGTTCTTCGCCGAACTGGACCGCCGTGGCGATCCAGGCCGCTTCGACCGCGCCAAAGCGCCCATCATCATGGATCTCTTGAAACGGCAGCTGCTTTCGCCCCGCTACATCCAGCACAGCGCCCGCGTACTCTTCGTCGTGGCGCAGTCGGAGAAACAGGAGCGCGCGCAGGCTACTGGAGGCGATCTTCGATCTCTCCCGCGAAGAAATCGTCAAGCGGGTTACGGCCCGCACCCTGAACCAAACCGTCTTGGCCGCACATGACTATGTGTATGACATCTTCCCGGCATCGTAGGAGGGCAGCGCCCGACGCGAGTGTCTTCTCGGCCACAGGCTCAGCGCAGCCGCAAAGGCTTCGTGCTCAGCCCCCTCGCTTCTAGCAAGCCTTGTGGGCGCTCTATTGGGACTTTGAAAGACTACAGATCCCATATGGATGACCTTGGGAACCTAGTAGGTCATGCCGGAGTCTGTAACCATTAAGCTTTGTCACGCCTTTGCGCGCAGAGCGACCGCAGATGCTCGAACTCATGAGTCCTGGCGATCGTCATTTCCGGCGGCTTCACTCCTGTTTGGTGGGACTAGCTCTCATGCTGCTGCTGACCCACAGCCTCGCGCAGCGGGGATACACTCAGGAGCCCGATTCGCCTGCCCCTACTGCAGGTTCGAAGCCGGACGTTTCCGGCTACAAAGTGGCCGGGACGGTCGTCAACTCCGCGACAGGGGAGCCGATCCGTCGAGCTGCAGTGACCATCTCGGGGCAGGCAGATCGCGCAACACTCACTGACAACAGCGGACATTTTGAATTCGATGGGGTGGCGGAGGGCCGCGTCTTCGTCGGAATAACTAAACCCGGTTTCTTCAGTGAGCCGAACGCCAACCGGGTAACCACTCTACAGGTCGCTCCCGATCCGCCTCCAGTGGTTCTGAGAATGGTCCCGGGAGGCGCCATTGTAGGACGCGTGACTACCCGCGATGAGCAGCCGCTTGAGGGTTTTCAAGTACGTGTGATCAGCAGGCAGAACCTAGGGGGCCGGCAGGCACGGTTCGGATCGCCCTTCCCCTTCCAGGCACAGACTGACGAACGTGGAGATTTCCGCCTCGCCAATCTGCCCGCAGCTACCTACTACGTTGAGGTCGACCAAAGTCTGGAAACTACGTTAGGCCAATCGGGCGTTCCGAATGCCAGAGAGCAGGTTTACGCCAAAGTCTTTTATCCTGGAGTCGCGGGCTTTAGCGCAGCGGCGCCCCTCGAATTGCGCGCGGGCCAGCAACTGGAAGCCAACTTCACGCTCACGGCTGAGCCGATCTATCAAATATCCGGCGTGGTAAGCACACCCGAAAGCCTTTCCTCCCCGCTCACTTTTACGAGAAAGTCTGCAGAGAGTTACGACTTCACCCAGTCCGTGCCCACGCAGGACGGGAAGTTCCAGTGCAAACTTCCTGCGGGCTCCTATAGCGTTAGCGGCTCTACCGCGAATGGAGTGTTGCTGTCGACCTTCGGCGCATCGGTTGTGATCGGTTCCGATAGCCCGGATGTTCATGTTGGGCTGGCTCCTGCAGCATCCATCGAGGTCGCAATTCGAACGGACCCGGCCGGCGGAGCTTCACAACCGGACCAAGGCCAATTCATACCCGGCATGACCCTCCAATTGGTGTCGACCACGCCCTTTCTGCGATCCAACAACTGGTGGAGGGCCCCATCCGGTGGAATTCAGAACGTCGAACCAGGTGTGTACACGCTTGAGATCAATACCGCAGGCCCGTGGTGGGTGAAGTCTGCCCGTTCTGGGGGCGTGGACCTTTTAAGCGACGACCTCGCGGTTACGGCTGGCGTTCAGCCCGCACCAATTGAAGTCACGTTGCAGGGTGACGCGGCCACCGTAATCGGAACGGTAGCGGAGGCCGACCAGCCGGAACCCGTGACCGTATTGCTGGTACAACCGCGTAGCCATCGAAATCTTATAAAGGCGGTCCCAGCCATGCAAGGCAGGTTTCAATTCCAGGGAGTGTCCCCAGGCGACTACTCGCTTCTGGCCTTCGACCATGCTGACCAACTGGAATACGCGAACCCCGAAGTGCTAAACCCATATCTCTCCAGGGCCGTCCACATCAGCTTGCAACCGCATGGGACTGCAAGCGTCAATCTCAATCTCTCCCCCATAAGCAGGTAGAGCATGCCACGCCGGATTATCTTGCCCCTATTCCTTGTTCTTGCGGTCGGGGCCCGACCGCTTGCCCAAGTCGCGCCAACCAACTTTCGCATCAGCGGAAAGGCGGTCAACGCGGTGACCGGTCAGCCTCTGGCGCATGTCGAGGTCTTGATCGCCAAGGCCGAGCAACTTGACGTAACTTTGCAGAGAGTGCTCACGGCGGATGACGGCGCGTTCACTTTCACCGGTATGGAGGCGGGAAAGTATTTGCTGGCAGGGCAAAGAAATGGTTTCAGAAAACAGGGTTACGAGGAGCACGGCATCTACGCCAGCGCTGTCGCTGTGGGCCAGGGGCTCATCTCCGACAACCTGGTTTTCCGGTTTCGTCCTGATGCCTCGATAACGGGCGCGATTATCGACGAAGAAAATGAACCGGTGACGAATGCCACAATCTACCTGTTTCGCGCCGATGCCAGCGCTGGACTTAGGCAAATTTTCCTCATAACTCAGACAGTTGCAGATGATCGCGGACATTATCGCCTTGCTCATCTCGAATCCGGCTGGTACTTCGTAGTTGTTTCTGCCGAACCTTGGTTTGGCTCAGTCGCTCGGCAGCGTCAAGCGGAAGGAAGCCTGTCTCAGGCGGAGCGAACTCTCTTTGATGTGGTTTATCCCACCACGTACTATCCAGGAGTCGTTGATTCCGCATCGGCACAACAGATTGTGCTGAATGAAGGCGAAGAATTCACTGCCGACTTCGCTTTGACGGCGGTTCCCGCTCTTCGTGTCCGGATCAATCACCTCAATGACAATCCCGAGCAGCCTAGGGCAGCGAGCCTCAAACAGAATGTGTTCGGCACCCAGATCAATCCGCCTTCGCAAGGGCAAACTGTGGCCGGTGATTCCGTTGAACTCACAGGTATCCCTCCAGGCAAATATGTGCTCGATATACAGTCGTACGGAGCGGAAGACTCGATGCGTTCGACAGTCGTCAATGTCGCTGTCGATCTGGATCTTGATGCAAATGCTCCTTCGGCGCCTTCTCCCATCCGTGGGACCATTCGAATGGATGGCGGACTGAGCCTGAAACCGCAAGCGTTTGTCCGGCTTTGGAACAGCCAGACGAACGAGATGCGGGACGCGCAAATCGCGGAGAATGGCGAGTTCAGTTTTGACCCGGATCTCCTGCTGCCTGGAAACTATTCTGTTTTTGCGGTGAGCGGCCAGTATTCCATCATCAGCAGTCTGGCGGCGACCGGAGCAAAGGTTGTGGGGCAGAGTATTCAAATTACCGGCTCCATGCCAATCCAGTTGAACATCGAATTGTCTCGCACTTTGTCCAAGATTAATGGAACCGCTCTGCGCAACGGCAAGCCATTCCCAGGCGCTATGATTGTCCTGGTTCCTGAGCATCCAGAAACCAATCTCCCACTCTTCCGGCGTGATCAAAGCGACAGCGACGGCACTTTCACGCTACCTGATGTGCTGCCCGGGCAATATCGGATCCTGGCAATCGACGGCTGGGACGTGGAGTGGGCCAATCCTGCGGTTCTCAAAACCCGGCTAGATCATGCTGAAAAAGTAAATGTCCAAACCAATATGACCTACCAGACGGTAGTTGACGTAAAGTGACTGCATCAGATCTTCACGACTAATTGGAGTTATTCCGGGGCCAGAAGTCGGCTTCGGGAAAGTGCGGTGTCCAACGGATGCTGACCCACACTTGAGTTCCTCGAAGCCCGTTTCTGGCCAACTCTTTCTTTTCCGCTAATTCTGCACCGGTCTAGGTGTCGCCCCCGGCTTGGCCTGTCCTGTTACGCGATCGCCAAGGTCGCGGAGCCGCACGCCATTTTTGAGGTTGAACTCCATCTCTTCGAGAGTGATCCCCTTCG
The DNA here is from genome assembly GCA_963712295.1 of uncultured Acidobacteriaceae bacterium. GTDB lineage: Bacteria > Acidobacteriota > Terriglobia > Terriglobales > Acidobacteriaceae > Acidiflorens. The sequence continues at coordinate 23,568 of CAVQHM010000010.1, read as the reverse complement.
TCTCAGGCACAAACAGAGCTACGAACGCGACCGCGAGCGCGCAGAAGCCTGCGAAAACATAGAAGATCGACGCGTTCCCATGCGCTTGCATAAAGGAGAGGGCGTTCGCCATTACGAGACCGGCAAAGGTCCAGTTGACCATGGTCGTGATCGTCATCCCGATTTCGCGGCCTTCGAGCGGGAAGATTTCAGAACACACGAGCCAGACGACCGGCCCCCACGAAACCGCAAAGCCAAAGATGTAGAGGATGGCCGCCGCGAGCAGCACTGCCTTCGGGGTGCCACCGATCATTGCGGGGTCGGAGACCGAGCCAACCGCCTCGAAAGCGACACCTGCGGCGATCATGGTGACGAACATTGTTATCGCGCCCACGTAGAGCAGCTTCTTGCGTCCCCACTTCTCGACCAGGCGGATCGCTGGGAAAGTGAAGAGCATGTTTACGGTCGGGACAGTCATCGCCGCGAGCACTCCCTTTATGCCCGCGTAACCGAAAATCGTTGGTGAGTAGTAGATCATCATGTTGATGCCAACAAGCTGCTGAAAAACCTGCAAAAGCACGCCCACCGCTAGCACCTTCATGAAGTAGCCGCGCAGGACGATCCCAACACCCGCGCCCTGCGGTCCGTGCAGCGCCTGCTCGATCTCCTCGATCTCGAGGTCGATCTCGTCCTGTGTATTCAGCGTCCGGCGCAGGACGGCGGCCGCCGCCTCCCTCCGCCCCTTAAGCATCAGCCAGCGCGGGCTCTCGGGGAGCATGAAGCCGCCAAGGAACATTAGCGCTGCGAACAGCGTGATCGTCAGGAACATGAGCGGCAGGGAAGTGGCAGGTTTCACGAAGGCTCGGGCGATCACGACGTTGGTCAGCGAGATCAGGAATATGCCGATGGTAATCATCAGCTGAAAGAGCGTACCCATCGAGCCACGGATGGATGCTGGGGCCGTTTCGGACAAGAAAAGGGGAACGATGAAGGACGCGACCCCGACCCCGAAGCCGAGGCCGAAGCGGCAGGCGGAGAGCACCGGCAGCGGCGGGAGCAGAGCCGAGAACGCTGAGGCCGCGGTGAAGATGAAGCCGGCGAAAAGCAGACTCCGCTTGCGCCCGAGGAAGCGTGCGAACAGGCCAGAAAGCAGCGCGCCGACGATGCCGCCGGTTGCCAGGATGGACGAGTAGCGTTCTCCACCCTGGACACCGAAGTGATAGTGCCGCTGGATCGTTTCGAGTGAGTTGGCGATAAATCCTTGGTCGAGGCCGAACAACAATCCGCCCAGCGCAGCGACCGAGCAGATGACGTAGACGATTGTTTTGTAGCCACCGGATTTCGCTCCGACAAGCCCCGTTTGAGCCATTTCCACCTCCAGCCCTGGTTTCTGAACTTACCGACTTCTCACTACGCAACCCACCTGACCCCGCAGAACGGGTTTACGCCTGGATTTCCGACCGTCGTGCCGCCGAGCCGAACCATTAATCTACTCGTAATCGCGCATTTGCGGCGCTCAACAATCTGTAAGGGTTAGGTTGGGCACCATTGCTCTGGGCATAAAGCGATACTTCCATCGTTCCTTGGTGGGCGCCCACCAAATTGCCCATCCTGACGTTTTTCAGTTTGCGACTCCGGGTAGTTGTGAACTCGGCGGCAGATCGAACCTGACTTTGACCGTCTTGATCTCATACGGCTTGGCATGGACTGTAACCAAACCGTTCTTCACCGCGAGATCGGCAAACGGGTGTTCCATCAGGTCTGCGTCCTGTGCGCTCTGCGCGCCCGGCGGAAGCTGAATTTGAACATCTGTGTCCTTACCCGCCCACTCGAAGAAACGAAGAATTAGCGCATCGTCGTCTTCGGCCTTCTTTATTGCAGTCAGCACGACGTTCTCGGGTTTGATCTCGACAAATGAATGTTCCGTTGGCAAAACTCCTGCATGCTTTTCGGCGGACATGGAGAACAACCCGTAGTTCAAGTTGTAGCCCTGCCTTATCGTCAATGCTTCGCGCCACGTTGCAGAGTGAGGATATAAGGAGTACGTGAACTCGTGATGGCCTTCATCGGCGTGCGGGTCGGGCCATTCCGGGGAACGCAGTAGCGAGAGCCTCAACACGTTGCTTTTGGCGTCATATCCGTACTTGCAGTTGTTCAGCAAACTGAACCCCTGCGTATCGTCGGAAATATCGGCCCAGCGAATGGCGGGAACCTCGAATTGTGCCTGCTCGGCCGGCGTGTTGCGAGTCGTGGGCCTCTCCACGGAGCCGTAGGGAATTTCGAACGTCGCCTTGGGACTGTGGGCGCTCAACGGAAAGGCGACCTTCAAGAGAATGTGCTTCTCGTGCCACTCGACTTGCATCTTGACATCGACCCGCGGAACATGAGGACTGAGCATTACGTCCTGAATGAATGTTGAATTCTGAAAGTGCTTCTTGATGCGGATCGCGGCACGCAAGGGACCGTTTTCGACAAGTTGGACATCATCGGCTCGGTCAAGATCCCAATGCTGTTTTTCAAAATCAGCGTCGATGTTCCATGCATCCCATTTCTTCGGTTTGTCCACAAATGCCTGCAGCAGGTTGCCGCAGATTCGGTCTTTCGGCCCGCCAGTGTCTGTCTCGGAAGGAGCCAGTGCTTCTTTGTGATTGCGTTTATCGAAGAGGCTAGTCATACATCCGGTTTGGGAGTCGATCTCGACGCGAAGGAACTCGTTCTCGAGCGTTTTTGATGTGGCCCTCAACGTAGAACGCGCCGAAGTCTCACTGCCGGCTCCGCGAACGAAGTACGTGTTGTAACCCACACTCGGAGTCTCCGCGAGAAGAAGGAATCGAGCGCGGTGCGTGGCAGAATCAATGTTCAACAACTCTGCCTCCACTGTTTTTCCCGCCGCGTCCGACACCGCAATGTGTTTCGCCGGGCCAGGCAACTGCGCTTCCAATTCGACCACTTCCGAGCGTGGCCACGATAGCGAGTTGAATACGATGAGCGGAACTCCGGCGCCCTCAGTGTTGATATGGGCTACGATCTCATTCAGTGAGTTGTAAATCGCTTCATCGGCTGTTCGTCGAACCTCACTGAGATTGCGACGCGCTTCCAGGTAGTTCACGGCAATACCCGAGCCCGGCAGGATGTCATGGAACTCGTCGAAGAGCAGACGCTTCCAGGCGAAATTCAGTTCGCCTTGCGGATAGGCGCGGCCATCGAGCAGAGCGAGTGACGCGAACTTCTCGGCGTCCAGCATCGTCTCCTCGCTGCGCCGGATGCGTTGCTTGGTTTTCGCCTGCGTGGTGAACACTCCGCGGTGATATTGAAAATACAATTCGCCGTTCCACGAGGGGACGTTCAGGCGCGGCAGCTTCTTCTCAAGATCGTTGAAGAAACCCAACGCAGAGCCGAGTTCCAGCCGCGGGTAAACCGTGTTTTGGGACATCAACTCGCGCGCGTTGTCGAGCATCTGGCGCGTTGGCCCGCCGCCATGGTCGCCGACGCCGTAGAGGTGAAGAATCTCTGGCGCGGGGCTTACTTCGGGCCCGTAAATCGAGGGAGCCCACACCGAGAGGTCTTTAGCCATGCTCGGTCCCTCGATGCTGGCTGCGTAGTCGCGGGGAAAATAAGTGAGAAGCCGGCTGCCGTCCGGGGCTTGCCACCAGAAAAGTTTGTAAGGAAATGTGGTGAATTCATGAGCCCAAAGCAGCTTCTGAGTGACAAAGTAGTCGATGCCAGATTTCTTGTAGATTTGCGGGAGTTGCCAGTTGTAACCGAATGAGTCCGGGTTCCATCCAATCTTCACATCCACGCCAAACCGGCTGTGAAAATAGCGTTTCCCGATCAGAATCTGGCGCGTGAGGGATTCACCGTCGGGCATATTCAAGTCAGGTTCGACCCACATCCCGCCGATGACCTCCCATCGCCCTTCGCGGACGCGGTCCGCGATCTGCTTAAACATATCCGGATATTTTTCTTCGATCCACTCGTAGGTGCGCGCGGACGACATTGTGAACTTGAAGTCGGGATACTCGCGCATCAGGTCGAGAACGCTTTGGAAGGTGTTGCGGACGACCTCGACCGTTTCGGTCCAGGGCCAAAGCCACGCCATGTCAATGTGGGAGTTCCCGACCGCGTGGATTGTGAATTGCTGTAACCAGGGCTTGAGCAGTGCTAGCTTCGATTGCGCATCACTCAGCGAACGATCGAATCCCTCCTGGTCCCCGCGATCAAGTGCGGAAAAGTCAATCGCGCGCACCGCAGCCTCGAGTTGTTGCTGGCGGAGAGCTTTGCCTTCCTCGTAGGCCGCAATCATCGGCTCGGCCGAAAGGACCTCCATCCGAAGCCCTGATGGACTGGGCCGGTTCGCGGGGGGCGTGATCGTTAACGAGCTCTCGTAAATCTGTGTTGGCACGCTTCCAGACACGGCGCGGACGGCGACCAGGAACTTTTGGCCGGGTTGCACATTCTCCGCGAGCAAGATCGGCTGCTGCATATCTTCGTCACCGCGAAAGACGACGCCGCCATTCGAAAAGACCGTCACCCCCAGCGCATCATCGCTCCGAAGCACCAGGTTCAGCGTGACGCGCGAATCGGCCGTCGAATAGCCACTCAGTTTGTCGGGAATCTCGATCCAGCGTCGCAGTACGCGGGGTGCAGTTTTCCATTCTTCCCGAACCTTAACCGACTGCCAATCGCTGTCGTCCAAGGCAATATCTTCGGGATGCGGCACATCACGGTGACAGCGCCATTTGGGCAGCTCCAAAGTTGTTAGCGATCGCAACCGGTCCAGAACCGGCTTGTAAGGATCAGTCGAAAAGGTTGAGGTGGCCTGCGGAAAAGTCGAACGGGTCAGGCAACAAAGGAAAAAGAGAAAGGCACCGAGTTTCTTCATAGGCGTCACCCGAAACTCCCGAGATTGGCGCGCATCTGGCACCGTTTTCGCAACTTCTTCACACGCTGAGCGCCAAATTGAAATCAAGTATTCGCATCAACTCAGAGAGCCAGACAATCGGGCGCCGCGCGATTTCTCTGGCAAACTCAAGAAACGTGTTCATTCTAAGGGTTACAAGCATGCATGGCTAGGTATTCAACCAAGCGGCCCCGCACGAAACTGCGTACTATCGAGTTCCCACGTTACGCGCACTCGCGCGTGGACAAGCGCATGGAGGCTCAGGCAAAGATGATCGACGCCATGGGTCTGAACGAGGAAACTGCTCAACGGTTCATCCAGTAGGCGTGGGTGATCGACCGTGGGTGATTTTCTCTGTTTCTGGTGACCGGACGTTGGCTAAGTCCTTTAGAATGATGGTGGCCAGGGACGGAGTTGAACCGCCGACGCCAGCCTTTTCAGGGCAAAGATAAACAGTGATTACAACAACTTCGTGGCACGGGTGGCGCTGGAAGTTGTTGATGGTTCGTGGTTGAAACACCAACTGCGGGTAACGTCAACCCTTATGGTACGCGAGACTAAGTTCAAGAAATCGCGGTTAGTACCACTTCATTCCAGCACAATCGAGGCCTTGTCACGATACGCGGAAGCCTGCGCCGCAATATCTCGGCAACGCAGCGTCAAAGCGTTCTTCCTCACCAGCGGCGGCCTGTCTGTTCCCTCAAGAACGGTTCACCACACCTTCGATATTTTGCGTCGACAGTTAGGCTGGGTTGCGCGTGGCGGACATCCACAACCACGAATCCATGATCTGCGCCACACCTTCATCTGCCGCGCGTTGTTGCGCGGCCAGCAAGAGAACCGACTTGATCATGTTGCTGATGCCATCGCGACTTATGTCGGCCACGCGAAGGTTTCCGACACGTATTGGTACGTCACCGCCATCCCGGAGCTGATGGGTATCGCCTCCGACCGCTTCTCCCGTTTCTCCTCGGAGGGATGCCGATGAAGAACACTCCGCAAACCCATTTTGCGAAGCTGGTACAGGAGTTCTTTCTCGATCGTCTGATTCGCCAGCGGAACTCCAGTCCCCAAACTGTGGCGGCCTATCGCGATTGTTTCCGTCTGCTGTTCGGGTTTGCCCAGGAACACCGGAACAAGCCGACGGACCGCTTGGTACTCGCTGATCTCGATGCTCCTCTCGTACTAGCGTTCTTGGATCATCTCGAGAAAGTCCGGAAGAACTCCATTCGCAGCCGGAACGCTCGATTAGCGGCGATCCGCTCCTTCTTGCGTTTTGCTGCGCTCAAGGACCCGCAGTCGTTGGCCACTATCCAACGCGCACTCGCAATTCCGATGAAGCGTCACAGCAGGCCTTTGGTCGGATTCCTGTCGCGCGAAGAAGTGCAAGCGATAATCAGCGCTCCCGATCCTGCCACCCGGACCGGACAACGCGACCAAGCTCTCCTGGCCACACTCTACAACACAGGCGCTCGCGTGTCTGAGGCCATCAACATCAAGATTGCCGATCTCGCACTGGGTGCTAGTCCCAGCATTCGGCTTCATGGCAAAGGACGCAAGGACCGTGCCGTGCCGATCTGGCCTGCAACCGCGCTTCGGCTCCGGCGCTGGCTTATGCAGATCGAGCGGGCGCAGGATCACCCCTTGTTTCCCGCGTCATCGGGTGGCCCGCTGACGCGGTCGGCGGTGACCGATCGCCTGCGACGGGCCGTGCAAGCCGCTAGGGGTCGGTGCGTGAGCCTCACCCGTAAACGTGTCTCGCCACATACCTTCCGGCACACGACCGCAATGCACTTGCTGCAATCTGGCGTTGATATCACAGTCGTTGCTCTCTGGCTTGGTCATGAAAGTCCAGCCACGACCCACATCTATATAGAAGCCGATCTAAAGATGAAGGAAGCGGCGCTAAAGGCTATGCAACCGCCAACCACGAAGCCGATCCGCTACCAACCACCCGATCGAATGCTCCGTTTTCTCCAGGGGCTCTAACCTAATTATGCGCAGTTCGCAGGTGCCAGTACCCCGTCGGGACGCATCCTTGGTCTACAGACTGCACATAAATCGCGGACTGCGCGTAATTTCTATTATGTGCACTTGTACATAATCGAAAGAACTGGATACACATCGGCAGTCTGCGGGCGGGACCTAAGGTTGCGGCGATCTTCTCAGTCGTGGAAAGCTGCCGCAGATTGAAACTCCCAGTGCGTAACTATCTGGCCGCGGTTCTTCCCGGACTCGCCGATCTACCAATCCGTCGCGTCCCAGACCTTACTCCCGCAGCGTGGATCGCTCAGCAATAAGAGTCTCTGGCGAACGGGTGGTTAGCATGAAAGTGATTTTGCGAACACAACCGCACAGCATCCTTGCTGACCAGGACGATCCCGGCACTACGGAGAGAACCCAGTGTATTGCTGCTGAAAACGAGCTTGCGATATAGTTGTCGGGCGATGAACAGCTTTCAACGATCCTTTCTCGTACTGACCTTATTGCTCGCGGCGAGTCTCGCTCATGGCGGTTCCTATCAATACTTTCGCATCGGGAACAAGAACAACCTCCAGACCAAGCCCTCGGCCGGAGTTGCCATGATGGGTGGCGGCAGCGATCTGGACGAGGCCTTTCGTTGGCTTTGCCAGAAGGGCAACGGCGGCGACTTCCTCATCCTGCGTGCAAGCGAGAGCGACGCCTACAACCCCTACATCGACGGATTGTGCAAGCTGAATTCGGTGGCCACGCTCATTCTTTCCGATCGTCAGGCCGCACAGGATCCAGCCGTGGCCGAAATCATCCGCCAGGCAGAAGTCATATTTATTGCAGGGGGCGATCAGGCTAACTACATCCGCGCTTGGAAAGACACACCGGTTCAGGACGCGATCAATGCCGGTCTCGCCGAGGGCAAGCCGATCGGCGGTACCAGTGCCGGCCTCGCCGTGCTGGGCGAATTTGTCTACGGCGCTCTCGGAGACCCGCCTGACGGCAGCGCCCTCGTGTCCCCCGCTGTTCTGCTCAATCCTTACACCGAGCGCGTAACCTTGGTTCGCGGATTTCTCAAGATTCCGCATCTGGAGAATCTGCTGACCGATTCCCACTTCGCCAAGCGCGACCGCATGGGCCGAACTCTGGGCTTCCTCGCCCGCATTATGCAAGACGGGTGGTCGCAGTCTCCGCGCGAAGTTGCAATTGACGAAAAGTCGGCGGTGCTGGTTGAGCCCGATGGCAAAGGAACCGTCTTGGGAAGCGGGAGAGGCGCGTACTTTCTTCGGCCCACGCACCCGCCCGAGACTTGCAAAAACGGTGAGCCGCTCACTTTTCAAAAAATCAGCGTTTATAGAGTTCCGACCGGCGGGCACTTTGACCTCACCTCGTGGACAGGCGACGGCGGAACAGCTTATTCTCTCTCGGTTGAAGAAGGAAAAATTGATAGCACGCAGGCCGGCCACTACGTCTATTGATTGACCTTCGCATGATCTATCGCGTGCTGGGAAAAACCGACATTTCCGCTCTGCCGGTGTTGAACCACATTAAAAGTGTCCCCCTGCGACCACATTAGAAGTGTCCCCTTTTAGAGTTCCTTCGGCGAGGAGGAACGAAGATTGGGGAGAACGGGATTGAGCAGGAGAGAGTTGAGTCGGGTCGAGGTGATGAGCCGGGTGAAGGCGCGGAGTTTGCGCTTGCGCGAAGCGGCGGAGTTGTTGGAGTTGAGTTATCGGCAGAGCAAGCGGATCTGGGCGCGGTATCGGGCGGGAGGAGCGAAAGCGTTGCAGCATGGGAACTGCGGGCGAGTGTCGAACCGGGCCTACCCAGCGAAGTTCCGAGCGGCGGTGCTGCAACAGGTGCAAGCCCGCTACGAGGATTTCGGGCCGACGTTGGCGGCCGAGCACTTGGCCAGCGATGACGGACTCGAAGTGCAGGCCGAGACGCTGCGGCGGTGGCGGAAAGAGGCGGGGCTGTGGCCGAGACAGCGGCGGCGGAAACCGTATCGGCAGCGGCGAGAAGCGAAGGCGCACTTTGGCGAGTTAGTGCAGTTGGACGGCAGCTTTCATGAGTGGCTGGAAGAGCGCGGGCCCCGCGGCTGTCTGATGCACATGGTCGATGACGCGACGACGAAGGCGCTGGGGTGTTTCTCGGAGGAGGAAACGATCTGGGCGGCGGCAGGAGTATTGCGGCGCTGGATCGAGCGCTACGGAGTGCCGCAGGCGTTGTACACAGACTGGAAGAACGTGTACGTGCGGCCGCCGAATGCCGAAGAGCGGGAGCGTGGAGAACCGGCGGTAACGCAGTTTGGGCGGATGTGCGCGAAGCTGGGCATCCGGATCATCGCGGCCAGTTCGCCGCAAGCGAAAGGACGCGTGGAACGGGCGCATGGCACGCATCAGGATCGGCTGGTGAAGAAACTGCGGCTGGCCGGGATCGCGAACTACGGCCAGGCGAATGCCTATCTGGACGAGCACTATCTCGCCGAGCACAATCGCCGTTATGCGCATGCGGCATTGGCCAAAGCCGATTACCACCGGCGACGGCCGACGGCGCGGCAACTGGACGCAGTGTTCTGGCTGGAGGAGGAACGAGTGGTGAGTGAGGACTGGGTGGTGCGCTACAACAATCGACTGCTGCAACTGGCACGGCAGAGTCAGCATTGGGCGCCGGCCAAGAGTCGCGTGCTGGTGCGGGAAAACGAAGCCGGGGAAGTTGCCATTCACTACCGCAATCAGCGTCTGGGCTTCCACGAGTTGAAGGCCTCGATAGCGCTGGGCGAGGGAAGGGGCGCTGCCCCTTCCCCCGCGCCCCCTTCCCCGATCCTAAGGCGGAGCCTTCCTCCAGCTTCGAATCATCCTTGGAGAAAAGGCTTTTCCGCCAAGGCACGCGCCCTCTTTTCCGGGGCAGCATGAAACCACAACCCAGGGGACATTTCTATTGTGGACAAGACGGGGACATTTCTAATGTGGTATGACATTTCCGCTCTGCCGGTTGACTTCGTCGGTATTCCCTGCGAGACTTCCGATGCATTCAATCTGAGCCTGAGGTACGTCATGAGCAGGCATTCGCATTTCTTTCCTTCGTGCGCAAGCACATCTGAGCAGTTGCGTTTTCTCCTCGAAGCCGGCGAACTCGAAGCCGGCCTCTGAGTTCCTTCCTGTGAGCTAGCTCACTGAAACCGTTTATGTTTCTGGTCTAGGATGCACCATCGAAAATTAAGGAGCTCTTATGAAGGCTATTCGTGCAGTCGCCCTCGTCATTCTTATGTTCCTGGTGTTTGAACTGTCGCTGATGGCCCAGACGCAGGGGCGCATTTCGGGGCAAGTTTTCGATTCCAGCGGCGCAATCATCGTCGGGGCCAAGGTAACCATCGAGAATCTCGGAACACAGGTCAGCAGAGTTCTTACTACGAATAGCTCGGGAGATTATGTTGCCCCCGGCATCGAACCCGGAATTTACTCCATCTCTGTCGACGCCCCCAACTTTCGCAAGGTAGTGCGAGAGCGCGTCCAGGTCGAAGTCGGCAACGATCTTAAATTAGATTTTCGGCTGCAGCCGGGCGCTGCCACGGAAGTGCTCGAAGTGAAAGAGGAGGCGCCGCTGGTGGACGACACGACCAGCACGCTCAACGGTGTGCTAGCCAACAAAGCAATCAATGAGCTCCCGCTCCAGGGGCGAGACTTCCAGAACCTGCTGGCGCTCCATCCCGGCGTGCAGCGCGAACCCGGCGGAGGGTTTCACTCGGTGACTTCGAACGGCCTTCGTCCCGACGACAACAACTTTGTTATCGACGGAGCCACGGACAACGATGCCTATTACGGCGAGACGGTGGTGAACGACGCCGGCATTCAGGGAACGCCCGCCAGTTCGCTGCCGCTTGATGCCATTCAGGAATTCAACACGCAGGAACAACCGCAGGCTGATTTCGGAGAAAAGCCCGGCGTGGTGGTGAACATCGGCATCAAGTCAGGCACCGATCAGATTCACGGAACCGCGTATTACTTCACTCGGAATGCGGCCGTCGATGCGCGCAACTATTTCAATCCCAGTCCACAACCGGTGGCAGCTCTTCTGCTTCATCAGTTTGGCGCTTCCATCGGTGGGCCGCTTTTGAAGAACAAATGGTTTTACTTTGCCAACTACGAAGGGGTTCGCTCGAAGGTGGGAAATCCGTACGATGTTTTTGCTCCGGTAACGACATCGCTGGCGACTCCCGACAATCCGGCAGGCGATCCATACTCCAGCATTGTGGATGCCGAAAATGACACCGGGTGCAACACGAATCCCGTACCTGCCGGCTGCAGCCAATTGAGTTATAACCTGATCAAATATTTTCCGAACAATCCGGGTTACACGGCGAGCCAAAATGATCCGACGATCATCAACTTCAATTTCAACAACCTGAATCGCTCCGACAATCTTGTGTTCAAGAGCGACTACCACTTGAATGAACACCAGGTTCTTACCGGCAGGTTTATCTATGCGAATGCGACCCAGACGGAAGAAGACGCGGCTCCACTTCGTGAGCAATGGCTATCGCATACTGCTCCGACCACGCAGGTTTTCGGAGTAGACTGGACGTGGACGCCGAACTCGAGGCTGGTGAATGTGGTCCGTTTCAGCTATAACCGGTTCAACGAAACCATTGCGCCCGTCGACGCCAATGTCAACCCCACAAACTACGGCTTGAACACAGGGATTACCGATCCGCGTCTGTTCGGATTCCCGCGCATTAACCCGAGCACTTCCTACTTCGATTACTTGGGCGGGAACTCGAGTTGGCCCCTCCAGACCTCACCGAGCCACACCGAGAACTACTCCGACACGGTTTCTTATACGGTCGGGAAGCACGCGCTCCGGTTTGGCGGTGACTTCAGCAATGGGGGCGTGGACTACTACCGGGCGGGATATGGGCGAGGCCGCATTGACTTCCACTACCTGGATGATTTTCTAACCGGCAATGTCCGGGCCTGGCGTCTTCTGCTTGGCAATCCTGCGCGTGACCTAAGCCAGAAATCCTTCGGACTTTTTGTGCAGGATGATTTTCGCGCTACCCGCCGTGTGACGCTAAACCTCGGTCTCCGTTATGACGTCACCCGTCCCATCAAGGATTCCCACGACCAACTGGCGAACTATGTCCCATCACAGGGAGTGTTGCAGGTGGGCTACGGCATAAGCGAGCCGTACCAGACCAATTGGACGAATTTTTCACCCCGGCTCGGTGCCGCGTTTGATGTTTTTGGAACTGGCAAGACCATCCTGCGTGCCGGATTTGGCATGATTTATGTCCAACCCTCTATACGCACATTTGCGTTTAACGGCGGCGGGCTGAACTTGAATCCGAGTGCGCTGATTCCGGGCGGTACTGGGACCATGACGTCCTTCCTGGTCAGTCCCGGCAATGGCAATCAGACCGATCTGATCGATTGGAGTACTGATCCGGCGCAGGGAAGCATCTTCCCGGTTAATAATTCGACGCTGGCGTCGTGCACGGGGGACAGCCCGTGTAACTTCTTTGGCGTCGATCAGAAGCTGAAGACTCCTTTTGTGCTCAACTGGAACGTGAATCTGCAACAGGAGATCATACCCGGAACGTTACTGCAGATCGCGTACGTCGCGAACCAGGGGCACAACCTGTACAGCACAACCGATCTGAACCAGCCCAACCAAGCTCTTTCAGCGCAGTGCGTTGCGAACCAGGGCGGCTACTACAACGCGGATATTACAGGTTGCGAGACGGCGGCTCGGCCGTTGACCAATTGCACCGTCGGAGCCGGATCTCCCTGTTATCCGTACATCGCGTACCTGAATTTCCTGAGCAATGAGTCAACGTCTGCATACGAGAGCCTTCAGGTCACATTGACTCACCGTTATAGCAAGGGGCTGTACTTGCTCGGCGGATACACCTGGGGGCACGCGATTGATGTCGCCGGAACCACGAACAACATAGCCTCCGGCTACATCCCGCAGAACAGTTTGGACCTTCACGCGGAGAAGGGGAACGGAGATTATGACATCCGGCACCGGTTCACGTTCTCGGCGACGTATGATTTGCCTTCACGCAAGGCATGGGGACAGATGTTGGAGGGTTGGCAGGTAACGAGCATCCTGCAGTGGCAAACGGGAGAGCCGAGATTGCTCTACGATGATTACAACGATTTGTCTCTGACCGGAGAAGGCAACAACGCCAGCAATGAACGCTGGAACATTAAAGGTGATCCTTCGAATCTGAAATGGTCGGCAACGGCGCCAATCCCGTCTTTCAGCTCCAGTGATCCGGTCTGTCTGGCGGTGGCGAATACTCCGGCTCTGCAAGAGTCGCTGGGAATTGCCGGCAACTGCTATGCAGAGAATGGAACGGTAATTTACCCCATGGCGGTCGGCACGTTCGGCAATATGGGGCGAAACATATTCCGGGGACCTGGTTTTGTGAATTGGGATGCTTCGATCAGCAAGATCTGGCGCTTCGGTGAGAAAGTCCGGTTGCAAGTCCGGGGCGAGATGTTCAACGCTGCGAACCATGCAAATTTTGCTTCCCTTAGCGGTGACCTTTCATCTCCGAGCAGCCTTGGTCTTGCCACCGCGACCCCGGACGTCGCTGCGGCCAACCCGGTCGTCGGTTCCGGCGGCTCGCGCCACATTCAATTGGGAGCAAAAATTATCTGGTAAGGACCTGAGAGCCGAAATCCGATAGTCGCAGGCGCGACCCGCGAGGCGCGCCTACGATGCTGCGCACCACGCTGCGGAGCCACTACCTGGAATAGAAGTCAGGCTATTCAGTTGCTAGTTCAGCGATTAACCGCGATCAATCCCGGCAAGAAAGTGACTGCCCGAGGAGGTTTTCATGACTTCACGACGTTCTTTTGTCGCCTGCGTCGCATTGGTCACAATGATTATAATCATGACCAGCGCCGCTCATCTCACCTTTGCGCAGTCGGCACAGACCCCGCCTGCCGATACTTCCCGTCTGGCCGGCTACTCGTCGCAATCCTCCCAGACGGAGCGCGACTGGGAGAAGAAACTTCAGGCCGGTATCGTCCCCGACAATTTGCGTCAGAACATGCAGCGTTTGACTGCGCGTCCGCACCACGTGGGTTCTCCCTACGACAAAGACAATGCGGACTGGATCCTCTCCAAGTTCAAAGAATGGGGATTTGACGCCCACATTGAAACCTTCCAGGTGCTTTTCCCGACGCCCAAAGAGCGCATCGTCGAAATGATCGAGCCGACCAAGTTCCGAGCCAAGCTGCAAGAGCCGGCGGTCGCTGGCGATCCGACCTCCAATCAAGTCGCCGAGCAGTTGCCGACCTATAACGCCTACTCCATCGACGGAGACGTGACCGCCCCGCTGGTGTATGTGAACTATGGCAACCGTGAAGATTACGAGCAACTCGACCGTCTGGGGATTTCCGTCAAGGGCGCCATCGTAATCGCGCGCTACGGCGAAGGCTGGCGCGGCATCAAGCCCAAAGTTGCCGCTGAGCGTCAGGCGATCGGTTGCATCATTTACTCCGATCCCAAGGACGATGGCTTCTTCAACGGTGACGACTATCCCAGGGGTGGATGGCGCCCGCGAGAAGGCGTGCAACGCGGCAGCGTCATGGACACGGACTATCCCGGTGATCCTCTGACGCCCGGAGTTGGCGCCACGGCCGACGCTAAGCGGCTCGATATCAAAGACGCGAAAACCATCACCAAGATTCCTGTGCTGCCGATTTCCTGGGGCGATGCCCTGCCGCTGCTTACGGCCCTGCAGGGACCGGTTGCGCCGGAGGCATGGCGAGGAGCCTTGCCCATCACCTATCACGTCGGCCCCGGGCCCGCGAAAGTTCATCTGAAGGTAGCGTCGAACTGGGACCTGAAGCCGGTCAACGACGTCATCGCCACCATGCGCGGAGCCGATACGCCCGAGCAGTGGGTGATCCGCGGCAATCACTACGATGCCTGGGTCAATGGCGCCGATGACCCAATCTCGGGCATGGTAACGGTCTTAGAAGAAGCCCGCGTGCTCGGCGATCTCCATAAGCAAGGATGGAATCCGAAGCGGACCATCATCCTCTGTGCCTGGGACGGCGAAGAACCCGGGCTGCTGGGTTCGACCGAATGGGTCGAAACTCATCGCGACGAACTGCAGAAGCATGCAGTCGCTTACATTAATTCCGATAGCAATGGCAGAGGATTTTTCCGCGCCGGTGGTACGCATGACCTGCAACACCTCATCAACGATGTAACTCACGACATTCAAGATCCGGAGAAACAAATTTCAGTCCAACAACGAGCACGTCTACAGCGAATTGCCCGGGCACCAAATGCCGAGGAACGTGTCGAGATCAGAAAAAGCAACGACGTGCAAATCGGGGCGCTGGGAGATGGTTCGGACTATGCGCCATTTATAGACCATGCGGGCATCTCAACTCTCAACATCGGTTACGGCGGTGAGAATGATGCCGATGCGTATCACTCCATCTACGACGATTTCTACTGGTACACCAAGTTTGTAGATACGGACTTCGCTTACGGTCGCGCGCTCGCACAGACTGGCGGAACCGCGGTCATGCGGCTGGCGGATGCCGACGTGATTCCCTATGAGTACAACGCCGAGGCGGAGACCATCGGACGATACGTGAAGGAGTTGGAGAAGCTGCTCAAAGACAAGCAGGAGGAAATCACCGAGCGCAATCTGGAACTGACAGAAGGCGTGTTCACGGCCACGGCCGACCCGCGCAAAACCTATGTCCCTCCTCCCGCCAAGCCGGTTCCACCGTTCATGAACTTTGCGCCGCTGAAGAACGGAGTTGAGGCAATCAAGAAGAGCGCGGACCGTTACCAGTCGGCGTTTGCCAAATGGCAGACTGGAGGAACCGACTTGCCGGTCCAGACCGCCGCGGCTCTGAACGCCGAACTCATGCAGATTCAGAGAACGTTTCTTACCGAGAAAGGTTTACCGGAACGCCCGTGGTTCAAGCATCAGGTCTATGCTCCCGGCGCCTACACCGGTTACGGGGCGAAGCCGATTGCGGCCGTTCGTGAATACATGGATCAGGAAAAATGGAAGGAAGCTGATGCCCAGGTTCCCCTAGTTGGCCAAGTGCTGGAAAATGTCGCGGCAGCAATAGGCAAAGCCGCGGATGATCTGGAGAAGGCGGTGGGACAGGAATAGTAAAATTAGGGCAGACTGATCAATCAAGAGCGCACAACACAGTCGCACACCATCCTAGTCGATGAACAGAGGTACTCTATTGTTCACTTGTCAACCGTGTGCTTCCTCTGACACTTACTTTTTCAACACCCACTCCCGATATCGCTCACTGACAAAATCTGGCCCTCGACACCTCGACAGAGTAGGGTTCGGGTTTCGACCCGCTCCCCTCTTGAAAACACAGTCCCCCTTGACCAGCAAAACCGTGCCACAAACGTGACCCTCCTTCCGCCGTCACATGCAGCACGACGGCCATTCTCGCTGGTCTCCCAAAGTGCCTCCGTGCGGGCTTGGTTCATAGACAGTAAATGGACAGTAAACTGGGGTGAGTAGGACAGGTTATTCTCAGGGCGGGGTAGAAGAACCCTGCCGACCGGACACTAAATGGACACTACGGAAATCACAGAACTCTGGTTCTGATGCTCCAGAGAGAGGAGCGGAGGGGAAGCCAAGTCTTTTTCATCGATGCGCCAGGACACTACAACGGAGAGAATTCGTGCTGTTGCCCGCGGAAAACCACCTTCGGTCCAAAATAAGTCGTACGTGCAGCCGGCGATCGAGTCTACATATCGTATATGTTGACCCGTAGGAACCGAGCTGCCTGGAGGCGTTCAACCATGACCTCCATGAACCTCTTCAGGAGTTCGTAGCCGAGGCAACAGTCGCTCTCGGACTTCTGGCGCAGGCATTCTCCATCCAGCGCTATGGCGCGTGTCAACTCCACGGCCCGCGCGTCGAAATGCCAGTGGTACGGCCGAACCAGCCAGGACCACCCCAGGACCTCGCCATCGCCCAGGGTCTGAATGGTGATGGGACCCCGCTTCGGCGCATGAACCTCAATCGCCACCTTGCCCTGCCGAATCAGGTAGCATGCGTTGGCCTGCTGGCCCTCGCGGAGGATGAACTCGCCGGCTTCAAAACGCACGTTGGATGCACATCCCGCCAGCAGTTCCAGATATTCCTTTTTCATCCCCTTGAAGAACACGCTCTCAGCCAGAAAACGTTCTAGACCCTCCATAACAGTCCCCCTTTCCACATTCGTCACGCCGCGTGCGATTCACGGGCGAGTCGCAGTTACCCGGCCTGGTCTGGCTGATTGCCACGCACTCTACGCCAGTAGGCACACGAGCGGTCCAACCTTCAAGGCGCCGTCCCAGGGCGTTTCCCCACGACGATCGACTTACCGTGCGCCAGTTCCTCGAGCGTTTCTTGGCTCAGCCTTTGCTCACCCACCTTCTTCGGGACCAAGCCCAATGCAAGAGCCACTCCGTAAAGAATGGCTTCCGGTCGAGGCGGACAACCCGGGACATAGAAATCGACGGGAATCACCTTGTCGGCGCCTCCTAACACGTTGTAAGTATCAAACCAGCAACCCCCTCCCGTTGCACAGGAACCGATCGCGAACGTGAGCTTGGGATTGGGCACAGCCTCCACCAATCTCCTTAGTGCCGGTGCAACTTGTCTGGTGACAGGACCGCATATCAGAAGCACATCTGCGTGCCGGGGAGACCCTACGAGCTTAATTCCGAAGCGCTCGGCATCATAATACGGAGTGAGAACGTTGATGACTTCGATATCGCATCCATTGCATGCGCCGGTATTTGCGTGGTATACCCAAAGCGATTTGCCAAACGCCTTTCTGCACAGATTTCGGAACATGGTGCCACCTCAGCTTCCACTTACCTTCCCAGCGTTGCTAAAACCCCCGCCGCGCGGTCCAGGAGAGGGTATGGCGCCTGGGGGTAAATCCCGAGTAAGACACATATGGCCGCCAATATGATCATAGGAACAAACATCTGCGCTGGTACTTCCTTCAGGTTGGGCGAGAAAGCGCTGCCTGTAGGTAGATTGCCCCAAAACACTCTATACCCCGCGCGAACCATCACAACCATGGTCAGAATACTCGCCAGGATGGCAATGCCCGCGGCCCACCACAGTCCAGCCCTGGCAAGGGCCAGATAGACCGTCAACTTACTCCAGAACCCGTTGAGCGGAGGGAAACCGGCCAAGGCTAACGCGCCCAGGAAGTAGCACGCGCTCGTGATAGGCATCTGACTTCTAAGCCCCCCGAGCTCGGATATTCTCCGGGCACCAGTGGCATACATCACCGCGCCTACGCACATAAACAGGAGGGATTTGCAGAGCGCGTGGTTAAGCAGATGATAAAGGCCGCCATAGCATCCCAGGTAAGTTCCAAGTCCGATTCCAACCAGCACATAGCCCATCTGGCTTACCGATGAATAGGCGAGCAGGCGCTTGAGGTCGTTTTGGGTCAAAGCCAAAATAATGCCGAGCAGCATCGTAAAAGTACCTAGGGCTACGATGAAAATCGTGACCTGAGGCCAAGCCGGATAAAATATGCTCACCGTGCGGGCAAGGGCATAGAGTGACATTTTTATCATCACACCCGATAACAGCACGCTGATCGGCGTCGGCGCTTCTGCGTGCGCGTCAGGGAGCCAGGGGTGAAACGGCGCAATCCCTGCCTTGGTCCCAAATCCGATTAAGAGAAACGCGATGGTAATGGCTGCGGTGCTGCCTGGAATAAACTGAACCACGCGCCGGATGTCGCTAATCAGCAGGGCGCTCCCTCCATTGAGTTGGTTTGTGGCAGCCGCGCTGACGTAAAGCAAAACGCATCCGAACAAAGCGAAGGTAATTCCAATGGTCAGCAGCATCAGGTACTTGTAGCCGGCCTCCAGCGCGCGGCGATCCCAATAGAAGGCCACCAGTAGACCTGAGGTAAGTGTGGTGGCTTCTATCGCCACGTAGAGCATGATCACGTTGTTGGTTACGCATCCCCACAGCATGGTTCCAAGAAACCACAACAGAAGGCCATAGAATGTGCTGGTGCGGCGAGCGGCAGGACCTTCAACCATGTGCTTCTCGATGTATCGCACGGAATAAACCGAGGCGAGCAGTCCGATCCCTCCGATGATGACGACCATCAGGGCACTCAGGGCATCGACACGGAGTTCACGGTTCCAGGTTGTGAGCACCACATTCCCCAGGATCCGGTACGCCATCCAGGCACCGAAGCCGGTGACCAGCGCCATCGTCAAAACCGTTATCCATTGCTGAAGAGCTCGGCTGGTACGCGTTGCCGAGATCACAATCACGCCTGCCAACACCGGCAAGAGGAATACAGCCGCAGGCAGGACCGATGTCTCTGTCAAGGCTTCTCCGGGCATATCAACGTCCTCCGGACGAACCGTTAGGTCTTGCTCACCACTTTAGTTCTCGCAGCATGAACGTATCCGTCGAGCCGAACACCTGCCGGACCCCACCGATAACGTACAAGAGCAGGAAAACCGTCACAACCACTTCCGTCGCAACCCCGAAAAGGGCAGTCTCCGGCAAACCGGGAGCCAAGCTCACCAAACTCAGGTGGACTCCGTTCTCAAGCAGGCAGAGCCCGATCACCGTTTTGATCGCATCCCGACGCGTTAGCACAGCGTACAAGCCCAATGCAAAAACCGTGGACGCTACCGCCAGGTTCGTTCGAAATACTCCAAGTTGTCCCAATTCGGTCGGCGCCAGAAGTGCGACTTTGCCGTGGGTGAGACGGAAGAAGGTCATCATCAGCAACGCGACAATCACGACCGAGGGACCAAAACCAATCACCGGCTTCAATTCGCGGTCATCCACACCACGGATCGCCCGGAAAAGGAACCAAGGGGTTAGGACGGCCTTGGTGAGAAGGGCCACAGCAGCCCACCAGTACAAAGACTTATTGACCGAAGCAAAACTCAGAAGCAGCCCCACAATCAGGAGTGCCTGGCAGAGGTAAGCGACAATCGAAAACTTAAGTCTCCGCATCTCAACCGCAGCCACGGACGTGATCACCAAGGTCAGGCTCAGAGTCTCGATCACACCGGTGTGTAAGGCTTCCGGGTTCATGCTCTCCCTCCTCGCAAGCCCTCCCTGAAACCAGTTTTCATCATCTGCTCAAGCACGGTTGGAGGCGGGAAGCACCTGCCGCACCTCTGGCATGGACCCATGAAAACCTCCAGCCGCATGTACATGTCCTCAGCTGCGTTCGTGGCAGTTTCGAATTGCTGGCTGAGGCGGATGGCTTTTTCGGGACAGACTTCTTCGCACTTGCCACAATACGTACACCTGCGCCAGTAAAACTCGAGTGTCCTCATGTGCTGTTCGGCGTCCGACACCACAATCACGTTGGCCGGGCAGACATTGGCGCATCCGCCGCATCCGAAGCATAGATCGGCGTCGATCGCGATCTTGCCGCGGAACCCCGGCTTCGGCTCGTGGGATGCAAAAGGGTATCCGAGGGTGACACGCCCCGCTTTCAAGCAAATCAGCGCTTCTCGCAGCTTGCTCAGAAACACCTCAACCTCCCGCTACTTTCCAATCACTGCAAAGGCCAGGGCAGCTAGAGACGAAACCCCGACCCGCATGAAATAACCCATGGCTTGATCGATGCGGAGCCTTGGATTTACGACATCAATCACCGACACCAGTACCAGAACGACGAGCACTTTCACGGTCGTTGCGACCAAGTCAACCAGGTAAGTTCCAAAGTGCGGCCAAGGAAAGAACACCTCCACCAGCAAAAATGCGAGCACGAGCTGCTTGGCCCATATCGCCCATCGGAGGAGCGCCAGGCGCGGGCCGCTTTGCTCCACCAGAGGGCCTCCCATGATTTCCTGGTCGGCCTCCGCAATGTCGAATGGCAATTTCCCTACCACGGCCTGGAGAGCAAGGAAGAATGCCACGCCCCCGATCGCCATGCTGATGCTCGGTCCATTCTGCACCTGCCAGTTGACAATGCCACCTAGCGCCAGGGTCTTGGCCTTGAACGCAGCCGCGGAGAGAGCGATGGCCAGGACGGGCTCGACAGACAAAAGCATCATCATTTCGCGCGAGCTCCCAATGGAAGCATACGGGCTGGCGCTGGCGAAACCCACCAGCATGATCAGCACGCTGCTCATCGTCGCGACATAGAGCACCACGATCAAATCACCCGCAAAGGCAAGCGGTGCGGCGGCTCCCATGGGGACCAGCGCAGCAAGAAGCAGCACCGAACCAAGCGTGATTGCCGGCATGCCCGCATAGACCACTCCGCCCGTGCTTCCGAGATCCTCCTTGCCCAGGAGCTTGAGGAGATCCCAATAGGGTTGCGTGATCGGGGGCCCAATTCGAGAATGGAGCGCGGCACGCAGCTTGCGCATGATGCCTTCGAAAAGCGGGAGACAGAAACAAAGCGGCCGCCGCGTTCAGCAAGCAGAGCAAGAATATCTTGATGAGCCAGGCTGTCATCGCACCCCTCCGCCGTGCGTCCTTTTTCTGGATATCTCCAGAAGTTCAGCGCGGGAATAAACCCTGACTTCGTTTGTGGTTCGATCGACCGTCTCGAGGCGCTCGGTGCACGAGAAGCAAGGGTCGAGGCTCCCTAGCGTAATGGGCACGTCCGCGATGTTGGCACCCGCCACCATCGCCGGCATGGCTTGGAGATTCGGATAAGTGGGGGCGCGCACTCTCCACCGATACGGCCGGTTATCACCGCCGGTCAGCACAAAGTGGATTGCCTCGCCCCGCGGCGCCTCCACCACCGATACCCCGACTCGACCCGGCGGTATCTCCTCTTTTATCTCCGCGCAAATGGGACCTGGAGGGATGGCGGAGAGAGCCTCGCGCACCAGGCGAATTGATTCCAGCAACTCGGCGACTCGCACCAGCACGCGCGCCCATGTATCCCCCGCTTCTTCCGTGGCGATGCGCGGGGGCAGCTCGTCATACGCCGCATAGGGGTGATCGATCCGCGCATCGATGGCTACCCCGGAAGCTCGGGCAGGCGGGCCGACCACACAGACCTGCTTTGCCCA
Organism: uncultured Acidobacteriaceae bacterium; assembly: GCA_963712295.1. Classification (GTDB taxonomy): domain Bacteria; phylum Acidobacteriota; class Terriglobia; order Terriglobales; family Acidobacteriaceae; genus Acidiflorens. The sequence continues at coordinate 1,670 of CAVQHM010000010.1, read as the reverse complement.
TTCCTTCGTCAACCCTCCGACTCCCTTGGTCCTGGCTTGCAACGTTGTATCGCCAACGACCGCATTGCGAACCGCTATGCTTTCTTTTTCTACCTCGGCAAGCGTCTCGAGGAGCTTGGGCTTGATCTCGTTGGGGAGATCGCGCCGCAACCCGCCGATTGTATTCATTCCGTACGTCTTGCGGTTGCCGGAGATTTCTTCACAAAGCCACATGACCGGCTCACGAATCCGCCAAGTCTGCATGAGCACCGTCTCGAAGCCGATGATGTGCCCCGCAATACCCAGCCAGAGCAGGTGGGAGTGGATACGTTCCAGCTCCAGCATGATTGTTCGGATATATCTGGCCCGGCGCGGCACCTCGATGCCGGCAGCCTTTTCGACCGCCTGGCAATAGCAGGTGGAATGAATGAAGCCGCAAATCCCGCATATTCTCTCGGCCAGATAGGGGATCTCGTTGTAGGTCAAAACGCTATCGCCGAGCTTTTCAATTCCCCGATGGTTGTAAAAGATACGGGTATCGCATCCCACAACCGTCTCCCCTTCAACAAACATGCGCCAGTAGGCAGGTTCCTCGAGAACCGGAAAGAAAGGCCCGATCGGCATCACGCTCGCCCCTGCAGGGGGCTCGCGCATTTGTGGGCGTACATTCTCAGCACGCGGAGGCTGGTAGTTGTAAGGAAAATCCTTTCGCAGCGGAAATACGCCTTCCGGCCAGTCGTCTGCCAAAAGCAGGCGGCGTGGATCCGGATGCCCATCGGGATGCACGCCAATCGCGTCTTGGAATTCGCGCTCTGCCCAATTGGCTCCCGGGATGACCTCGGTGATGGACTCAATTTTCGGGTCTTTTTCCGACACGGGAGATTCAACGAGAACATAGAGATGCTCACGGTCGAGCGAGAACAGATGCAGAATCGCGAAATCTCCGGTTAAGGGTCTCTTATCCGTCCCTACCGAAATCAGGAAGCGCGCTTGGAAGTTGTTGACGAGCGCCACGACGACGGACCGCATCGCCGCTTTCTCGATCACAAACCGGAGGGTGTCGGCGTGAGGTTGGGTCGCTGACAGGAGAGCATGGTCGCTTCGTTCGGCGACTACTTTTTTCACCCGCGCAACGGTCGCCTGATCTATGGTACTCATACCGGTCTCCTCAACTCCTCACCCACAGCAAGATTCCAGTCACCACGATGGCCCCGATGACGATCCACAAAAGATAGATTTGCGGAGTGCCGACGTGCGTTCTGCTTACGCGGTCCGCGGTTCGGTCAATCGCTTTGACTGTCGGCGTATACAGCCATTGGTCAAAATCGAGCGCGCGGCGAAGGGAAGCGGGGAATCTCGGCACGTGGACTCTTCCGCTGGGATAGATTCCCTGGAACGCATGTTTGAAGGGCAGATAGAGGCTGCTGGCGGGGTAGCGGACCAGGGCCGGAGCGTGCTCTTCTCCGCAGTACCAGACCGGCACGGACCTGGACTCGGCCCCGCCCGCGCGCTGAATCGCATAGGAGAGCAACGCCAGGACTGCCAAAGCTGCCAGAATGGCGAGGGGCGACCAGAACCCGACTGCCGATCCGTCGATCAGCCGGAGGCCACCCCATATTCGGGTTGCATCCACGCCCGCGATCGGGATTGCAGTAGCTGCTTCGATTGCACGCCCGACGAAACGCAACACG
>CAVQHM010000009.1:0-51118 GCA_963712295.1 uncultured Acidobacteriaceae bacterium | reverse complement strand
TCTATCGACCTTCTCCGCCGAAATCTCGTCTCCCAAGCTGATGTCGCGTGCGAAGAACGGGATGTTGTCCACGATATACGATCCGCGTTTCGTCGGAAGGCACCACAGGAACTCGGAGTTCGTGGGAGGATACCCATGCTCGTCGGGCTCAAGCTGAAAATACACCTTCACTCTCCGTGAGCTCTTCATTTGAAGTCGGCCCCCTCTCTCCAATTACACAGCCGGCGCTGCCGTTTACCTCTGCGGCCACGAACAGCAGGTCCTTCGCTTCGCTCAGGATGACAAACCTTAAATATGACAAATTTCAATTAGGCAGTCTTCTAAGGTTGCTGCGGCAACGCAAAGCCTTCGCCGTACACTTCTTCGAGAATAACATCGCCGCCCTGACGAAGAAGAGTTTCGCCGACTGCTTCGCCCAAACGTACGGGATCGTCGCCCTCGCGAGTTTCGCGCAGAACTTTGGTTCCGTCAGGATGCGCGACGAGCGCGTTCAGCCGAATACGTCCGCCCATAACTTCGGCGAAGGCTCCGATGGGAACCTGGCAGCCGCCGCCGAGCTTGTTAAGCAGGGCGCGCTCGCAGGTAGTGGTAGCGCGTGCGGCACTATCATCGAGAAACGCCAGCAGCGCCCGCGTTGCCGCATCGCCATTGCGAATTTCGATTCCCAGAGCGCCCTGCCCCGCGGCAGGGGTCATCACTTCCGCTGGAATGACCTGCCGGACCAGCTGCGTTTTGCCCAGACGGTTCAGTCCCGCGGCGGCCAGAATGATGGCATCGTAGTCGCCGGATTCAAGCTTGCGCAGGCGAGTATCCACATTGCCCCGGAGCGGGTGAATCTGCAAATCCGGACGCAGAGCTTTCAACTGGGCCTGGCGGCGCAAGCTGCTGGTGCCCACGTTCGCCTGCCGCGGCAGCGCTTCGATGCTCGCGAACTTTACGGAACAAAAAACGTCGCGCGGATTCTCCCGGGTGGTAATGGCGGCGATTTCGAAATCGGCGGCCAATTCCGTCGGCAAATCTTTCAGGCTGTGCACCGCGAGGTCGACACGGTTTTCGACCAGGGCCTCTTCGATTTCCTTGGTAAACATGCCCTTGGTGCCGACTTTCGCCAGCGCCACGTCGGTGATTTTATCGCCGGTGGTCTTGATGATCTCGAGCTCCACGGTATGGCCCTGGGCGCGAAGCAGATCGGAGATGTGATGAGCCTGCCAGAGCGCGAGTTGCGAGCCGCGGGAGCCGATACGCAAGCGGGCCATCAGTTTTCGCTTCCCTTCCCGCGGGTGGACTTCGAAGAGGCGGCAGTTTCCTTGTCTTCGTCTTCCTTATGCAGGTTGAAAAGCCGCCGCACCAGCTCGATGACCGTGGTCGATTCCGGATCGCGCGCAGCGGTTTTCAGGGTACTGATGGGGGTGTGCATGATCTTGTTCACGATGCCGCGAGTCAGTGCTTCGACCGCAAGTTCCTGGTCGGTGGTCATGGAGCCGAGGCGGCCGCGAACCCGATCAATCTCGGCCTGGCGAATGGTTTCCAAGTGGTCCTGCAAGCTGACGATGGTGGGAACCACGTCGAGGGTCTGCAGGCGTGCGTGGAACTTTTCGACCTCGCCGTTGACGATCGCCTCCGCCTTTTCCGCTTCCTTCTTGCGGTCGGCGACGTGCGAAGTGACCGCCTGCTGCAGATCGTCGATGTCATAGACAAAAATGCCATCGAGCTTGTTCATCTCCGGATCGACGTCGCGGGGAACGGCGATATCGATAAAGAACATGGGCTTATTCTTGCGCCGCGCCATGAGCTTTTCGCCGTGTTCGCGCCGGAAGATGAAGTGGGGCGATCCGGTCGAAGTAATCACAATGTCAGCGCGCTCGCAGGTGTCATAGAGCCGGCTGAACTCGATTGCCTGCCCGTCGAACTTTTGCGCTAAGCGAATCGCCCGGTCGTAGGTACGGTTCGCCACAAACAGAGAGGCGGCGCCGTGCGCCAGCAGATGCCGTGCGGCGAGTTCGCACATCTTCCCCGCACCCACCAGGTAAACGCTCTTGCCGTTCAAGCTTCCGAAAATCTTCTCCGCCAGTTCAACGGCTACCGAAGCGATCGAAACCGACGACGATCCCACCGCGGTTTCGGTGCGGACGCGCTTGGCCACGGCAAACGCCCGGGTAAGCAACTGATCCAGTTGCGAGCGCACCGCTCCCACCGCGCGGGCGGTGGCGTAGGCTTCCTTAACCTGTCCTAGAATCTGGGGCTCACCGACGACCATGGAATCAAGACTGGCGGCAACGCGAAAGACATGGCGGATGGCTTCATCCTCGCGAAATTCGTAGAGGTGACTTTCAAACTGGCTAAGATCGGCTTCGAAATACTCGCGCAGAAATTCCCGCAGGTCGCCCGTACCATTCTTCATGTTGGCGATGAATTCGACGCGGTTGCAGGTCGAAACAATCATGCCCTCAGCGACGGCAGGATGCTCGGCCAGTCGCTTGCAGGCCTCCGGCAAGCGCGATTCGGGAATGGCCAGGCGCTCCCTCACCTCGACCGGCGCGGTCTTGTGATTGACGCCGATAAGCTGGAATCTCATGACGCGATAAACCTGTGCATTCCGCTGAAGTAGTTGGCGATCCAGGCCACGATGGCCGCAACGAAGGCCATGCTGGCAAGCAGGGCGGCGCGGCGGCCGCGCCATCCGGCACTCAGGCGCATGAACACCATCAGCAAGTACACGGCCCACATCAGAACCGAGAGCAGGATTTTAGGATCGAAGAAATCAACCCGTCCGTAAGTGGATTCGGCAACGATAGAGCCCGCGACCAGCCCCAGCGTCATAAAGGGGAATCCAAGCATCAGCGAGCGGTAGCCGATGTCGTCAATCACCTGAAGCGCGGGCAGCCGCGAGAACAATCCACTCGCACTCTTGGATTTCAAAGCGCGTTCCTGCATCAGGTACAGAATGCTGGCGCCAAAGCTGAGAAACAGCGCCGCGTATCCGGTGAAGATCATCAGGATATGCACCGGCAGCCACCCCTTCTTCACCACGTCCGCGGTAAAGACAAGCGGTTGCTGCCCGGTGGAAGCCACGAAAGTCAGCAAAAAAACCAGAGGAAAAACCACGATGCCCGGGGTGGTTGTCTTGTACACCAGATAGGCGAGCATAAAAACAACCATAATCAGGAAAGCCAGCAGCGACTCCGCGTTGTGCACCGAGGCCGAAGCGAGCTGGCCGGTCTGCACCACCGCTTCCGTCAGCGAGACGAGATGAAACACCATGCCGAGGTAAGAGGCATGGAGCGCCACTTTACTGAGAATTTCAGAGGTGCGGGTCAGCGCGACCAGCGCATAGAGCAATCCCGCAGCGTAACAAACCAGCGCAACGCGCAGCCAGACCAGGGTCATCATTCTCTATTCTTTAATTCTTGGTGCTTCCGCAGGCGGGTATCATCCCCCACCCCACCTGGGTGATTATAGTGTGCCGGGTGGAGGCGGCGTGGCGAAACAAGCTCCATCACAGGTGAATGTGACGGAGGTCACAAGGATGGCACGATTTTATCGGGGTATGCCCTCAGGCATATCACAAGTGCCGTGTAATGAAACGCCTTCACGCGAGTGCTTTTGGCTGCGGAGTCTCGCCCCGGGCCGCTTAGGGTCACGGGCTTGCTGGTTCAGGCCGCGATCCGAGCCTTCGCCACGCGCCGGGTCGCCGCCAACGCTTGCCACGCAATCACAAACGAAGGCAGGAAACACGCCGTGGCAATGACGCTCCAAACCACCGTGGCGACACCGAGCTCTCCCATCCGTGCAATGGCGGGGATGGCGAGAATGGCGCGACCCACCACGAAGACCATCGCAAACGGATAGCTGCGCATTATCCACTCGCGGTGCTGTTGGATCCTTCCGGTGCGAACACAGTAGAGGGCGGTGGCGGTGGTCGTAAGCCAGCCGACAGCCTGGATCACGGAAGCCATCGTCAGGGTCATAATGGGCAGAGTAATGGCGACGGCAATCGCAACCGGCGCGGAGATTGCCACACACCCTACGTAGATGCGTCCCAACACGCGATGTACTTGCAGATAGCGCTGTCGCAGACGGCTGGAAAACTGGAACACGCCGAGGAGAAGCGCCAGCGCCCCGGGAATGCCGTGCGCGAACATCAGCCATGGAATCGCCGCATAGCGCTGACGCAGAAATGAGTGTGAATCCAGCAGCGTCCGGTCACGAGTGGCCAGAACGTACAGCGTCATCAAGCCGAATACGACCCACATCGCATGTTTCGTTTGGAAATTTCTACGCGTTACAGATCCTGGAACAGCAGTGGCCACAGTCCCCCCCCAGCTCCAAGCCGCCACCCCGGCAGCGTTGGCAATCGTGGGAGCATAGCACATCTCTTAAATTTCGCCGCGGGAATTCGTTCGTGTTGCCCCTACTCCACGCCTAACGCCGCCAGCGATTCCTCGAGCGACTGCGGGTCGAGGTACAGTTGGCGGCCTTGTGCCTGCATTTCTTCGAGTTCGTCGAACGCCCGGAACAGACGCATCTTGACGGCGGCGTACTGTTCGGAATCGGCGAGCGGGCGCCCGTGGGATTCGGCCCAGGCCGCGACAACTTGGTGCGGCAGGAAAATACTGACCGCGTAGGTCAGCTTGCGGTCGGAGGTGACGTCGAAGATATATTCATTGGCTTCAGATTCGTGGGCGTCAGATCTCGGGGCGGGACGCTTCCCGACGAAGTAGTACTGGTAAACGTAGCCTTGAGATCCGGTGTAGGTTTTGAGGCGGCGGATGGTCATAAGGCTGGCTTCGAGCTACGAGCTACGGGCCACGAGCGAGCAGGAACAGGTTGCTCGAAGCTCGCAGCGCACTACCGACTGCTGTTCCCCGGCGAAATCACTCTCCCATACTCACTCGCCCGTGCCAAGCGGTCGAACATGCGCCAGGCCGCTAGCGAGATCCTGCTGATGGCTTCTTCTCCGTCACGCTCGCGATGCAGATAAGCCGTCATGACACAAAGAATGTACGGACGCTGGTCCACGAAGATCACACCCGAGTCATTGCGCACGCCTTCGAGTTCACCGGGCTTGTTGGCAATCTTCAAATTGTCGGGGAGATCGCGCGGGATAAAACTCTCCTTGTGGGTGGAGAGGACTTTGAAAAAATCCGCGGTCATCTCTTGGTTCAGAATCTCGCCGCGGTAAAGCGCCTGGAGCAGGTTCAGCATCTCATTGGGCGTGGACACGTTTTCGCGCCCTTCGCCAGCCGCTTTAAGGTCCATCATCTTGCGGCGGAGCTTGGTTTCGTGCAACCCCTGCGCTTTCAGGAAGGAATTTACATTGTCCATCCCGACACGGTCAATGAGGACGTTGGTGGCGGAGTTGTCGCTGACGGCAACCATCATGGTCGCAAGGTCACGCAGCGTAATCTGAGTGATGCCGGGCGTAAGCCCGCCCATGATGTCGCTGTCCTGCACCAGATCGGCGGCGTTGACCGTATAAAGATCCGTGAGCTTGAGCTTGCCTTGCTGGGCTTGGCGGTAGAGTTCGGCCAGCACGCAGATCTTGATCGAGCTAGCCTGCGCGAAAACGTCGTTGGCGTGCAGTAGATACTTGTGGCCGTCGGTGAGATCGACGATAGCGACTCCCATAACGCCGTCGAGATTGCGATCGACCTCGAGAATGGATTTTTCCAGCTTCGTCCACAGAACTTGCTGCTTCTCGTTGGGCGGCGGCGGAGTCTGCGCGGACGCGGTCCCGGCCAGTCCAAGACAGACCGTGATCAGCAAGGCAGCGATTATCTTCTTGAGCATCGCTCCTCTTGGCATGCAGATTGGCATTCAGATCTTCGCCTCCCGCAAACGTTTCACGGCCGTCTCCGACGTAACCGGAGAATAATAAACCTCCTTGAACGTGTACGACCGCGCCTTGGCCGCAAGAATGGGCAGAATTTCGATGTGCCAGTGGTAGTCGTCATCGAGTGTTTTCCAGTATCCCAGCGCCTCCGAAGGATGTTGACTGTTGGGCGAGGTGTGGAGCACAAGATGGAAGGCTTCCGTGACGGTGCGAATCCGTTGCAGAGTACGCCGCAGGAGCGCGGCGAGGTCGGTCAAACTGCCCACCCGCGACGCACCCGTGCGCTCAAAGGAAGATTCGTGGCCCCGGGGCAGAATCCAAGTCTCGTAAGGAACGCGCGGCGCATAGGGACAGAAGGCTACGTAGTCTCCCCGAGCTTCGACCACGCGCAGGCCCTGACGCTCCTCCTGCGCCAGAATGTCGCAAAACACGCAGCGCTCCTTGCTCTGGTAATAGTCGCGTGCCGCGCGCAGTTCGTAGAGCACGCGGCGCGGCACAAAAATGGTTGCGGTGAGCTGGGAAGTGGGGTGGTCGAATTCCTGTCCGGCGCCCTCGCCGTGGTTCTTGAAAATGCTGACGTACTTGAGCCGGCTGTCGCGCTTCAAATCCTGAATCCGCAGTGCCGCCAGGCGCAGGAATTGTTCGACTTCGACGTCCTTCACATTCCAGAGATGGCCGTCGTGGCGCGGATTTTCGATCAGAACTTCGTGCGCGCCCACCGATCCCATGCGGTCGTAGAGGCCGTCGCCGCGGCGAGCCGCCTCGCCTTCAATGTGGTAGAGCGCGTGCGGGTGGACGACCGAGCGCGCCGACCAGGCGCTGCCATCCACGCCCAGCAGGTTGGCAATCACATGAGTGGGCTCGGCGGACGCGCCGCAAAATCGGCACGCTTGGGACCGTGGAGCAGGTTCAACCACATCGTCGCCCGTGATCACCCAGGAACGGGTGATGGGATCTTTGCGCAGTTCCATGGCAGTAAGGAGAACAAAAGAACTTGTAATTTGCAATTGGTGATTTGTAATTGAGACGCGTTCCAGCGCCGAATTGCAAATTAACCAATTACACATTACAAATTACCCATTACCCATTGTTCTATGTCCGAGCCCTCGACGCCGCTGATGCGGCAGTATGCCGCCATCAAGAAAGAGCATCCCAACGCTCTGCTCTTCTTCCGGCTGGGCGACTTCTACGAACTCTTCTTTGATGACGCGGTGCTGGCCGCACGCGAGTTGCAGATCACGCTGACCTCGCGCAATAAGGAAAAGGGAGTGGCCATCCCCATGTGCGGCGTTCCCTACCACGCCGCCGAGGGCTACATCGCGAAACTGATCCGGCGCGGGTTTAAAGTCGCGGTCTGCGAACAGGTAGAGGATCCGCGCCTGGCGAAGAAGTTGGTGCGGCGCGAGGTAACAAGAGTCGTCACGCCGGGTACGGCCGCGGATTCGTCGCTGAACGCCGAGGAGAACAGTTTTCTAGCGGCCGTGGCGACGGTTGCCGATCGCGTCGGTTTTGCGGCGCTCGATCTTTCGACGGGCGAGTTTCGTGCCACCGAATTTGCCGGTGAGTCGGCCGGACGCCGCATTCAAGAAGAACTTGAACAATTGCGGCCAAAAGAAATGCTCTATGGATCTTCGGCTCCATTGCTGGAGCACACTGCAGGAGTGCAGATGCGGAGTTTTGCTCCGGACCCTTCGGCTTCGCTCAGGACAGGCTCACCAGACGCCCGTCCCCACACGGGCACGGCGCCGGTTGCCCGGATCTCTGGCGGGGGCTGGGCCGAAACTCCCCTCGACGACTGGATCTTCGCTCCCGACCACGCCATTCCACTCCTCGAAAATCACTTTGGCGTGCTCTCGCTCGAAGGCTTTGGGCTGGCAGGGAAACGGGCAGCCGCTTCGGCGGCTGGGGCAATTCTGTATTACATCCGTTCCACGCAGCGCGGTACGCTCGATCACGTCGACCGCATCGGCTTCTACGAGCGGCAGAATTGCCTGGTGCTCGATGCGGTAACGGTGCGAAACCTTGAGCTGATCGAGCCGCTCTTCGCAGGAACCGACGCCGGAGTAACGCTGTTCCGCGCCCTGGATGCCACCGTGACGCCGATGGGCAAGCGTTTGCTTCGCACGTGGATGCTGCGCCCTTCCCTGGATCGGATCGAGATCGAAGGCAGGTTGGATTCGGTCGAGGTGCAGATCAAAGACACGGTGCGGCGCGAAGAGTTGCGGCGGGCGTTGGACGGGATTTTGGACCTGGAACGTCTGCTGAGCCGGGTCACGCTGGAGACGGCGAATCCGCGCGACGTGCTCGCTCTGGCGGCGTCGCTCGCGAAGATTCCCAAAGTGCGAACGGTGTTGACGGGACTCTTTGGAACACCACTCGACAATTCCGCCCCGGAGGGGCGAACTAACTTAGCCCAGCGCTTCAGCGCTGGGGAAAGCGCCCCAAGCAATTCAAGTCCCGCCGGGACGGCCGAGACACGCACGTGCCCATCCGTATCTGCGTCGCGACTGGCTGCGCTGCACGGCGCGATCGACGAACTGGGAGATCTCCGCGACAAGATCGACGGCACTCTGGTTCCAGAGCCGCCACTCACACTGAGCGATGGCGGGGTGATCGCCGCCGGCGTCGACAAGGATCTGGACGAACTGCGTAACCTGAGCCGCAACTCGAAACAGTACCTGGCGCAAGTAGAGCAGCGCGAACGCGAGCGGACGGGAATTGGGTCGCTCAAAGTAAAGTTCAATTCGATTTTTGGTTACTACATCGAAATTTCGAAGGCGAACCTGCACCACGCGCCTGCCGACTACGAACGCAAGCAGACCCTGGTGAATGCTGAGCGCTTCACGACTCCGGAACTAAAAGAATACGAATCGAAGATTCTGGACGCCCAGGAGAAAATCGTTGAAATCGAGCGGCGTCTGTTTGCCGAGTTGCGCTCCGCGATCGCCGCCGAGGCCAAGCGCATCCGCCAAACCGCGCTCGCACTGGCGGAAGTGGATGTGCTCGGCTGCCTGGCGCACATCGCGGCGCTGCGGAATTACTGCCGGCCGCACTTCGACGAGCCTGAAAAGAACGAGGACGTCCTGGATCTGGAAATTGTCGAAGGACGTCATCCGGTCATCGAACTGCAAGAACTGGCCGCAGGCAGCGAGCGCTTTGTTCCCAACAATTTGTTTCTGGACGCCTCGACGCACAATATCGTGGTGCTGACCGGGCCGAATATGGGAGGCAAGAGCACCTATCTGCGGCAGGCGGCACTGGTCGTAATCATGGCGCAAATGGGCTCGTTTGTTCCCGCGCGTGCCGCGCGGCTGGGCATAGTCGACCGCGTCTTCACCCGCATTGGCGCCAGCGATAATCTGGCCCGTGGGCGCTCGACATTTATGGTCGAGATGACCGAGACAGCGGCCATTCTGCACACGGCAACGGCGCGGTCGTTGATTCTACTCGATGAAGTCGGGCGCGGCACGTCCACCTATGACGGACTGGCAATCGCCTGGGCCGCCATCGAGTTTCTGCATGCGCGGGTGCATGCCAAGACTTTGTTTGCCACACACTATTTCGAGCTGACCGAATTGGCCGAACAATTAAGTGGCGTGAAGAACTATCACGTGTCCGTCAAAGAGGCAGGAGGAAGCGTAGTGTTCCTGCGCCGCGTCGAACCGGGCGCAGCCGATCGCAGCTATGGAATCGAGGTTGCAAAGCTGGCCGGATTGCCGCACGAAGTTGTGGTGCGTGCGCGCGAAGTGCTGGCCGAGCATGAGTCGTCCGAACGCCAACTTTCGAGCCATCTGACGCCGGGCAGTTCCGCAGAGCCGGAGCGTCCGACGCAATTAACCATCTTCACGCCGCTGTCACAACCAGTGCTGGAGAAGTTACGCGAAGTAGATTTGAATCGGCTGACACCGCTGGAGGCGCTAAACTTGCTGGCGGAGCTGAAGAAAGAAATCTAATCGAGCACGCCGAGGACGCGAAAGATCGAGATGTTCGAGCGATACACAGACCAGTGCAGAAGGGCGATTTTCTTTGCTAGGCAAACAGCACTTCAGCGCGGTGCCGCTGCAATCAACTCGGGACATCTCCTTCTTGGCTTGGTGACTGAGAAGGAGACGCGCGCTGATACCGTATTTCGGTTGCGGGAGTTACTGCCCGAGGAAGCCGCGCAACAGGCAGTTGAGATAGAACAACCGATGATGAAGGGAAATATCCCTCTGAGCAACGATGGCAAACGCGCAATTGCCTACTTCGAAGCCAACAGACTTAGGGATTACTGGATTGATACCGAGCACTTGGTCCTTGGGATTCTTCGAGAAGAAAGTAGTCCAGCGGCCGCCAAACTTCGAGCAATCGGTCTTGAGTTAGAGTCGTGTCGCCAGCAGGTCGTGTGCAGCAAGAACTCCCGACCTCAAAGAGCCGATCCAGTGTTGCGGTGGGTACGGCAGTTTCCGATCACCTTCACCTGGGTGGTCGTGCTCATATTTGAATTTGGCATCGCGACGGCTCTCATTCTTCTCGGCTTTGTCACAATGGGAATGAGTTTCGCGTTACTTGCGACGATCTACTTTTTCTGGGCCATGGCGCGGGAGGGCTCCGCCAAGTGACCCCTGCTGCCCCGCAATTCCAAATCGGCCAACTTCTCATCATCGGCTTCGACGGAGCCCGGATGTCTCCGCGGCTCGCTTCCCTGCTCACGAAAGTTCAGCCCGCAGGCGTAATTCTCTTTGCCCGCAACATCACCGGAGCCGCACAGACGCACACTCTTCTGCGGGAGTGCCAGAAATGCGTGGCCACGCCGCTTTTCACTTGCGTGGACCTTGAAGGCGGCACCGTGGATCGTTTCCGCAACGTGATCGGTTCGGCGCCTTCTCCGGCAGAGGTTTTCGCCACGGGCAGCCGGGCGCTCTTTCGCAAGCATGGCCGCGTGATCGGCGAGAACTGCCGCGCTCTGGGTTTTAACGTGGATTTTGCCCCGGTGCTCGATTTGGCCTTCGAGGCTTCGCGGGCGGTGATGAAATCGCGGACGGTTTCGGACGATCCGAAACAGGTGGTTGCCTACGCGCGCGAGTTTTTGCGCGGGTTGGGCGATGCCGGTGTCCTTGGCTGCGGTAAACACTTCCCCGGACTGGGCGAAGCCACGCTCGATACGCATCATGAGCTTCCTAGCGTTGATAAGCCTCTGCGCAAATTGTGGGAGCAGGATTTGGTTCCCTATCGGTCGTTATCGTTGCGCCACGAGTTGCCGATGGTCATGGTTTCGCACGCGGCGTTTCCAACTGTCACAAGAGATCGCACTCCGGCATCGCTCTCGAAGAAGTGGATCACCGACATTCTGCGCAAGAAGATTGGCTACCGCGGCTTGATTTGCTCCGACGACCTGGAAATGGGCGGAGTCCAGGCGGCCGCTCCGACCGCGCAGGCCGCCATTGAACAGGTAACGATCGGGCACATCCGCGCCGGAGGCGATCTTGGCCTGATCTGCCATCGGGAAGATTTCGTTTTGCGGGCGCACGAAGCGCTGGTCCGCGAGGTAGAGCGCGACCGCAAGTTTGCCCGGCGCGTGCAGGAATCGGCGCGGCGCGTGCTGGCTTTCAAATCGAAAAGAGCACGCGGGCGTGGGCGCCCGCGCCACACACTTCCCACTTCCGCACGAGTCGAGAAGCTCACGCGCCAGCTCTGGGAATTCGGCGAAGAGATTCGCATGGCAACGCTCGCTCGCGAGGAACGCGCATGAGCATGATCGTTGCCGGCGTAATGAGCGGCACCTCGGCAGATGGCATCAATGTGGCAGTCGTGCGGCTGTCGACCGGCACCGGACGGGCGGGTCGCCCGTCCCCACACGAAAACCAACCCTTAGGTTTCACGCTCCTTGCTCACGAGGAGTATCCGTTCCCTGCCCCGGTTCGACGCGCAATTCTGGCAACGATGAACGCGGAATTGGCCCGCGTTGCCGATCTGGCGCGGCTGAACTTTCTTCTTGGCGAACTCTATGCAGAGGCGGTCGCAAAAACGGTGCGCAAGCATCGCGTGAAACTTGATCTGGTGGGCTGTCATGGGCAGACGCTCTATCACCAGGGAACCGCGGAACGATTTCTCGGGCGCAAATTGGCGGTGACGTGGCAAACCGGCGAAGGCGCGGTCATCGCCGAGCGGTTGGGTGTGCCGGTGGTTTCTGATTTTCGTCCTGCTGACATGGCGTCGGGAGGCAAAGGCGCGCCGTTGGTTCCCTTTTTCGATTACTTTTTCTATCGCGACCAGCGCGTAGCACGTGTTGCGCAGAACATCGGCGGAATTGCAAATCTGACGGCGATTCCGGCGGGCGCATCGTTCGGCCAAGTGGTTGCCTTTGACACCGGCCCCGGCAACATGGTGATCGATGCGGTGATGGAGGAACTGTACAGACGGCGTTATGACCGCGACGGCAAAGTCGCGGCCCCTGGACGCGTTCTCGAGGGTGTGATTGCGCGGTTGTTGCGCGCTCCCTTTTTTCGGCAGAAGCCCCCGCGAACCGCGGGCCGCGAAGAATTTGGCCGCGAATACGTGGGCCGGTTTCTTCAACTCTGCCACGGCGCCAGCAAGCCCGACGTGGTTGCGTCGGCTACGGCCTTAACAGCGCGATCGATTGCCGACGCAGTCGATCGATTCGTCGTGCCGCGATTCGATGCGCGTCGAAGACCGATCAGCCGCCAGATGATCGTCTCCGGCGGAGGCGCGAAGAATCCGACGCTCGTAGCCATGTTGCGCGATGCCATAGCGCCCCTGGGGATCAGCCTGCATTTCTCTGACGAATTCGGCCTGCCGGCGGAAGCCAAGGAAGCCGTTGCCTTCGCGCTGCTCGCGCACGAAACGTGGCATCGGCGGCCCAGCAACCTGCCCGCGGCTACGGGAGCGAAGCGGGCCGCGATCCTGGGAAAGATTTCGTATGCGTGAAGCGGTGCGGGAGCGGGCAAGAAGCAGGTCCTTCGCTTCGGTCAGGATGACAATTGTTTTCGGAATGGCAATTGTTTCCAGAGTGACGGCTCTTCTGGGGTTAGTCAGCGTTTGGGCGCTGGTGCTGCCTCTGCTCTCCTGTTCCCAGACTCCCGACCCCAATACGCTGGTGATGATCATTGAAAGCAGCCCAACGAATCTCGACCCGCGTGTGGGAATCGACGGGCAGTCGGAGCGTATTGACGAACTGCTCTTCGATGCGCTGCTGACGCGCGACGAGCATTTCAATGTTCAGCCTGGCCTGGCCGAGCGTTGGGAGATTCCCGATCCGCTCACCTATGTCTTCCATCTGCACCCGGGCGTGACCTTTCACGATGGGCGGCCGCTTACATCGCGCGATGTACAGTGGACGCTCGATTCCCTGCTCCAGGGCAAGATTCGGAGCACCAAGACCTCGACCTACAGCCGTTTCGTGGATCGGATCGAAACGCCCGACAAATTAACGGTGGTCTTCCATCTGAAGGAGCCGTGGGCCTCTTTGCTATGGAATCTCTCCGAGGGAGCGATTGGGATTGTGCCTTATGGCTCGCTCGATGAAATCACGCGCCAGCCGATCGGAACCGGGCCCTTCAAATTCGTCAGCGCGGAGACGGACAAGGAGGTCATCCTGCAGCGCAACGAAACTTACTGGGGCGCAATACCACATTTAGCCCGGGTACGTTTCGCCGTGGTGCCAGATGCCACCACCGAGGCCCTCGAACTGCGAAAAGCCAGCGCCGACCTCGCCATCAACGCACCGATGTCGCCCGACACCATCGTCACTCTCGAACGTTATCCGTCGCTCATCGTTCAGCACGGACCGGGTACCAGGCTGGCCTACCTGGCATTCAATCTTCGCGATCCTATTTTGAAGGATGTACGGGTTCGGCAAGCCATTGCCCACGCTCTGGACCGTCGGCCCATGATGGAGTACCTGTGGCGCAGCGAGGTCAAACCTGCAAGCAGCATTCTGCCGCGGCAAAGCTGGGCGTACAACGATGACGGGCCCCGTTACGACTACGATCCCGGCAAAGCTCGGCAACTGCTCGACGACGCCGGGCACCCCGCGGTGAACGGCGTGCGCTTTCACCTGATGATGAAAACCTCGACCGACGAAAACACGCGCCTGATGGTCGCGGTCATGCAACAGCAGTTGCGGGCCGTGGGCATTGCGCTCGACATCCGCACTTTCGAGTTTGCCACCTTTTTTGCCGACGTCACCAGCGGCGCTTTCCAGCTCTATTCGCTGCGTTGGATCGGCGGGAACGAAGACCCCGACATTTTTGACGCCGCCTTTCACTCGCGCAACTTTCCTCCCGCAGGCAGGAACCGCAGTTTCTATTCCAATCCGCGCATCGATACCCTGATCGATCAGGCCAGCCGCGAGACCGATCAAGACGTCCGCAAGCGCCTTTATGCTGAACTACAGCAAATTCTGGCGCAGGATGTGCCATCTGTAAACCTGTGGTACTTCGACAACGTGTTGGTGCACACGCGCCGCGTGCGGAATGTCACCCTGAATCCCTCGGGAAATTACGACTTTTTGAAGACCGCTGAAATCAGTCCCCAGTAGCCAGTTGCCAGTTTTCAGCGTGATAACATCGAACACACGCTTGCGCGTGAATAGTGTTGTTCCTGAGAACTAACACCTGACACCTGAGACCTGATCTTGAACATTCTTTTTATCGGTGACATTTTTGGACGACCGGGACGGACCATCGTAAAGGAACGGCTGCCCGAACTGCGCAAGCGGCACGCCGTCGATCTGGTCATTGCCAACTGCGAAAATGCCGCGGCCGGGTTTGGCATCACTCCTCCGCTGGCGGAAGAGCTGTTTGACCTGGGCATCGACGTGATGACCACCGGCAATCACGTCTGGGACAAACGCGAAATCATCGAATACTTCCAGATGGCGGATGGTAACCCGCACAGTCCAGCACGCCGGTTGTTGCGGCCGGCAAATTTTGCGCAGGGTCTGCCCGGCTGGGGAGTGTACCAAGGCGAGAAAAACGGCGTCGGATATGCCGTCGTCAATCTTCAGG
This sequence comes from uncultured Acidobacteriaceae bacterium, assembly GCA_963712295.1. GTDB lineage: Bacteria > Acidobacteriota > Terriglobia > Terriglobales > Acidobacteriaceae > Acidiflorens. Next base: position 36,277 of record CAVQHM010000009.1, on the reverse strand, counting down.
GACGGGTCTTCATGGGCTCGAGCGACGATCCCTTTCGCTACGCCGATCGGCTTCTGGAGCAAATCAAATCGAAAATCGTGTTTGTCGATTTCCATGCCGAGGCGAGTTCCGAAAAGATCGCCTTCGGCTGGTATCTCGATGGGCGCGTGACCGCCGTTGTCGGCACGCACACGCACATTCCGACGGCGGATGAGATCGTGCTCCCGAAGGGCACTGCATACATTACCGACGTGGGCATGACCGGGCCCTACGACAGTGTCATTGGGGTGAAGAAAGAATTGGTAATCGAGAAGTTTCTGAGCGGGATGCCGTCACGTTTCGAGCCGGCCAACGGCGACGTGCGCCTCTGCGCGGTGGTGGTCGAGTGCGATCCCCAGACCGGCCGCGCTACCAGGATGGAACGGCTGATGCTGCGCTGATTCTCGATGCCCTGCCCCTGAAGGCGAGTCTAATTCCTGAGCACTTGCGGCATCGCTAAAGCGATGCCCTGATACGAAGCCGGTTGCAAACCCGGTTACGACCGTAGTTCCCTATCGAGTATTTCTCTTGCAAGACATAGCCAGGCGGGCATTCTATAGTAACTAATATGCGATGGCTGCCGGCGGGAATTTATTTGTTGCTGGCCGGAGTGTGTCTGGCCGCGGACACTCCGGCAGCCGCTCCCTCGCTCTGCTCCAATTCCGGAGGGGCGCCCGTCTGCCACGGTCCTAAGAAAGACCTGAAGGCCGCCCGCCAAGCCTTCGCGCGCGGCCTCAAACTCCAGAAATCGCAGAACGACAATTTCCAGAATCTCGACCAAGCCTTTTACGAATTTGAGGAAGCCGCTCGCCTGGTCCCGCAAAACGTCGAGTACCTCACCGCGAGGGAGATCACGCGGCAACATCTGGCCGGGCTGCACCTGGAACGCGGAAACAGCGACCTGCTCGCCGGCCGGCAAGTGGAGGCGCTGGCCGAGTTTCGAACGGCGCTGAATCTCGATCCGAAGAACGAATTCGCCGAGCAGCGTATAAGCGACGCCCTGGGGCCGGCGCCGGTTCACACCGCAAGCCCGCCGCAAGTGGTCGCCAGCGCCGACGCGCTCACCGCCAAACCCATCGACGCGCGCCATGACATCCACTACCGGGGCGATTCGCGCGGTCTCATCACCGCGGCCGCCTCGAGCTACGGGCTCACGGTTGTCTTCGACGACAGCTTCCCCAGCCGCCGCCTGCGATTTGACTTGGAGGACGCAGATTTCGCAACTGCCATGCAGGCAGCGTCCGCTGCAACCAAGAGTTTCACCGTGGCGCTCGAAGACACAGTTCTTTTTGCCTGCGCCGACACTCCGGACAATCACCGCCTCTACGACCGCATGGGCATGCGCTCCTTTTACGTCTCCGCCGGCAATCCCCAGGATTTAAATGAGCTGGTGAACTCGCTGCGGACTCTCTTTGAATTTAAGTTCGTAAGCCTTAACACCGCGTCGAGCACGATCACGGTGCGCGGATCGAAGGCGCCGCTGGAAGCCGCAACCCAGTTTCTCGCACAGCTGGATAGCCCGCGGCCGGAAGTCATGCTCGATCTGAAAGTCTTCCAGGTCAGCCACACCTACGCTCGCAACATCGGACTGCACGTTCCCGACGTTTTTAATCTTTTCAACATTCCCGCCGCCGCACTTACCGCTCTGGGCGGACAAAACATCCAAGACTTGATCAACCAGCTGATTGCCTCCGGCGGCATCAACCAAGCCGGCAGCCAGTCCATCGCCGCTCTGCTGGCGCAGTTGCAAGGCCAGCAGAACTCGATCTTCAGCCAGCCGCTGGCGACCTTCGGCGGCGGCCTCACCCTGATGGGCCTCAGCCTCGATCAGTTAGCCGCCGCCCTTTCCATGAATGAAAGTTCCGTCCGGCAGCTCGATCACGTCCAGCTGCGCGCTTCCCAGGAGAAAGACGCCACCTTTAAGCTGGGATCGCGTTATCCCATCCTCAACGCCAGCTTCGCTCCCATTTATAACAATCCGGCGATCTCGCAGGTCGTCGGGAATCAGTCGTACGCCGCGCCCTTCCCGTCGGTCAATTATGAGGACATCGGACTGAACATCAAGGCGAAGCCGCTGGTGCACGGCAATTCCGACGTGGCTCTCGACCTGGAGATCCAATTCCGCACCTTGGGAGCCGCTAGCGTCAATGGCATTCCCGTCATTGCCAACCGCGAGTACAAAGGGGGAATCCTGCTCAAGGAAGGGGAACCGGCGGTGGTGGCGGGAATGATTACCGCCTCCGATGAGAAGAGTCTGAGCGGACTGCCTCTGGTCTCCAGAATCCCTGGCCTCGGCAACCTCACGTCGCAAACTTCCAAACAAGAAGAGGACGATGAATTGCTGATCCTGATCACGCCCTACGTCGTTCGCAGCCCGGAACGCACCGAAGCGCCGGAAATCTGGATGGGAAAATAAATTAGGTCATCGGGTGATCGGGCCATCGGATGATCGAAAGTCAAAACCGTTGGTGGGTTCAGCTTTTAGATCGCCCGATGGCCCGATCACCCGATTTATTTCTGGCTTGCCTCGAAGTCCACTATCTTCTTCAAGAGTTCCACCGGCGCCGCTCCGGGCAGGCTGCGTCCGTTGATGAACAGCGTTGGCGTGCTATTCACGCCCACCGATCTTCCCAGTACCATGGAAGCCTCGACTCTGGCTTTCGTATCCGGCTTGGCGGCGCAGGCGGCGACCTCGTCCCCGTTTGCGCCCGACGCGGTTGCGATGCCTTTCAGCTTTTCATCGGCGTTGGCCTCTGTAATATTGGCCTGATCCGCAAACGTCTTCAGGATGAATTTCCAGACGGCATCATTGCCTGCGCGTCCCACGCAATCCACATAATCCGCGGCTTTTTCCGCCCAGTTGTGCAGGGGGAGCGGAAAATTCTGGAAAACGAAGTGGGCCTCGGGTTCCTGCGCCAGCAACTGTTCAATCGCCGGCGCCGCCTTTGCGCAATGCGGGCACTGCATATCGCTAAATTCGACAATCGTCACCGCAGCCTTAGCCGGTCCCTTCGCTGGTCCGCTCACTCCTTTTTCCAGCTTGGCCCGGGCATCCTCAAATGGCTTCGCCCCGAAGGGCAGGACTTCGCCCGTAATGGCATGTTTGCCGTCCGAGCTAACCAACAACCGATTCGGGTTCGCGCCTTGCGCATTCGTGATCACCATCGAAACTTCCGCCAATCCCGGTATCTCGGACGGACGAATCTCGTTCACCTTCCACGTGATCGTGGGATCGTAGCCGAACATCTGGAACAGAAACGAGTTGACCGTGTCTTCGCTGGGCAGAACCGTCGCAACTGGAGCGGCCTGCGTCGCGACCAGCTTGGCTGATTTTGCGGACGGAGCGACCGGGTGAGCGGGCTTGGTTTGGGCGATGGCGATGCCAGACGATAGAAGAACAGCGACGAATGTGCGATGCATGAGGGTCATAGTGTGGGGTCGACCAGAAATCGATTGTTACAAAAACCGCAGAAGTTGTCATTCTTCACCTAGACTTGTCGCCGCCGAAACTTGTCACCACCCAAGACTTGTCATCCTGAGCGAAGCGAAGGACCTGCTTTTTTCTCGGGGCACCAGACAGCAGGTCCTTCGCTTCGCTCAGGATGACAACCAATAGAAAGGATGAGCACAGTAGAAAGGCGCCAGTCGCAGTAACTGCCACTAGATCTCCGCCTTGGCCGCGATCGGAAATCTCCGCCCATAGCCAAACGCCTTGGCGGAAATCTTGATTCCGGGGGCCGCTTGCTGCCGCTTGTACTCGCTGCGCTCCACCATCCGGATCACCCGCTGCACCAGACCCAAGTCAAAATTATGGTCCGCGCGCAATCTGTTCGGCCGAACGCGACTCCTCCACGTAGTCTTCGAGAATCGCATCGAGCAGGTCATAGGGCGGAAGTGAATCCGAATCCTTCTGATCCGGGCGCAATTCCGCCGATGGCGGTTTCGCGATCGTCGCTTCCGGAATTAGTTTGTGCCGCGAGTTCACATAGGCGCTCACGCGGTACACCAGCGTCTTCGGCACATCTGAGATCACCGCCAGTCCACCGACCATATCGCCGTAGAGAGTGCAATAGCCAACGGCCAATTCGCTTTTATTGCCGGTCGAAAGCACCAGGGCGCCGAATTTATTCGACATGGACATGAGCAGCAATCCGCGGGCGCGCGATTGAATGTTTTCTTCGGTGACGTCTTCCGGCCTGCCGGCAAACACCGGCGCCAGCGTGCGGCGCGCGGCTTCGTAGATTTCCTGGATCGAGAGCAGTTCGAAGCGAATCTTCAGGTTGCAGGCCAGTTGCTGCGCGTCGTCAATGGAACCTTGCGAGGAATACGGCCCCGGCATGCCAACCCCGATCACGTTCCCGGAGCCAAGCGCATCCGCCGCAATCGCCGCGGTGAGCGCGGAATCGATGCCGCCGCTGAGTCCGACGATCGCCCGCTCGAAGCCGCATTTGCGGACATAGTCCCGCGTGCCCAGAACCAGCGCCTCATACGCGCTCGCTTCTTCCCCCGCGATCTGCGGGTGCATGTCTCCAGTCAGCTTTGTCGGAGTCAAAATAGATGAGGTCCTCTTCGAACGACTTTCCTTGCGCAATCACCCGTCCGCCCGGAGCGATCACCAGACTCGATCCATCGAAGACCAGGCTGTCGTTGCCGCCGACCTGGTTCACCATCGCGACCGGAACTTTCTGATTCTTCGCGATGGCCGCCAGCATGTCGTGGCGCAACTCGCGCTTGCCCAGCCAAAACGGCGACGCGGAAATGTTCAGCACGAAATTCCCGCCGCCGCGGACCAGTTCCTCCACGGGGTCGATGCCATAGAGCCGCCGGTTCCAGAAGCGCTTGTCGTTCCAGGCATCCTCGCAAATGGTCAAAGCCATCTGCTTGCCGCAAAAGCTAAAAAGTTGCTGCCCCTTGGCCGGAGCAAAGTTGCGCATCTCATCGAAGACGTCATAGGTGGGCAGCAACATCTTCGATTGGATGAATTCGACGCGTCCCTCGCGCAGCAGGGCGGCGGAGTTCATCACGGTCTTGCCCGAATCCGCTTCGGCCGGAGTTACAAACCCGCAGATCACCGCCATTCCCTGCGTTTCCGACGGCGATCCGCTCGACCGTGGAGCGGCAGCGCGCCACAAACGACGGCCTCTCGACCAGATCGCGCGGCGGATAACCGCAGACGGCGAGTTCCGGAAACAGAATCAGCCCAGCGCCAGCGCTCCGCGCCTGCAGCGCAAACTGGACGATCTTGGCGGCGTTGCCAGAGAAGTCCCCCACGGTGGGGTTAATCTGGCCCAGGGCTATCTTCACTCTTCTAGTGTAAAAGGTCGACACCGGAAGGTGCTAATGGCAGGAAACAGAACGACGTGACTTTCTTGATGCGAGCCGTACGGACGGATCAGCCTGGCCTTCCAGTTCATTCCATCGCCGGGGCGGGCGAAGACGTCCAGTTGGGGCCCGGCCCCGAGTCGGGTCCGGATGGCGGTGGCACCGGGGCCATCGGCGGCACGCTGGAAGGGTTGGCAGGATTCGACTCCGGCATCTGTTCTCCGGGACGCCGTAGCGTAGGCGCGTTCGCGGGGCGTGCTTCCTGTTTCTTGGCAACCGTGGGCGAGCCCAGATCCACTTCCTTTTCGACGCGCACGATTTTCTCGCCATCCACCTTCATGGTCTCGACCCGTACGACTTCGTCCCCCACGAAGCGCACAAAATCCACATCCTCCGGCGGCGTGCCGTAAATCCATTCTTCGTACTCAACGTCGTTCTGGCCTTCGTTCTGAACTCCGCCCTCATGCTCGCGCACTTTCTTGGGCGGGCGCCCCTTGGCATAGATCACCATCTCGCGATTCATTCCCACCAGCACGTGGTGATTCTTGATGGCATCTTTCACTTGCGGAGGAACCGTTTCCAGATACGCTTCCAGCGGAGACTTCGCATCGAAATCAAACACCGGACGCAGGAGCTCCTTCAGCTCCGGCCCCGTCAGCTCCGGAACATACTTGTCGAAGTAGAGGTCGACAAAAGAGCCGCGCGCGTTGGCGGATGAATCCGAGCCGCCCGGAGTGACCGTGGCCGTACCTTGAATCTGGATGTGCTGATACCACTTCTGCTTCTTGACCGGACCGCCGTTGATTTCAAAGCGGATGTGGTCGTCTTTGATAGTGACGTCGCTGATGCGGGCCCGGTCGCCGGGTTTCGCGGCGGGTCCCCAAAGCGCGATCAAATGTTGCAGGTCCGGGCCGCTGGGGCTGACGGCTCCATTCTTGAGTTTCAGTCCAGTCTTCCCCATGGGAAAATTCGCGCGGATGTAGACCAGTTGCTCATTGAAAACGTGGATAACCTCTTCGCGGGTTTGCTTGGAGATCCTCGGCGGCGCAGCATTCCCGGCGAGCGCCAACCCGCTGAGCAAAGAGAGGCCCAGAAAGATCGTTAACCGTCGAAAGCAGGCGCCGTAAACTTGGAAGGACCGCATCCTGCACCCCGTGGCGAGCTCATCCCGATGTGCTGATTATAAACCGGTGCGGCCGGGTGCGGTTCGACGTTGCTGTAAACCTTTGCAGACCGCTCTCCACCCCGGCTGCCGGCGGCTTGGCCCGTGGTATATTTCCCCGTGGCTCATCCCTACGACATGAAGGCCAGCGGAGTTGTGTACTTTGTCCTTACGGTTGTTCTTTTTATTCATTTCCTCCGCTATAACAACTACACGACCGACACGGTGGAGTGCGTAGGCAATGTGGTGGCTCTCCACGTTTCCGACCCGGTGGCGATCCGCGATCTCGCCTATCGGGCGGTGACTACCGAAGCACCCGCCATGGTGGTGCCGCACATTCTCGGCACCGACCTGGCCACCGAAGAAGCGGCCGTCCGTCGCGCCAAACATGCCGATGCCTATCGCTTCGCGCAGTTCCTGCCTTATTTTTCGGTTAAACCCCTTTACATCGAAGCCCTGAATCTGGTTCACAAAGCGGGAGTCGGGTTGGTGCGGTCGATTGCCGTAGTGTCGGCCTTCTCGTTTGCCGGAATGGCTGCCCTGATCTACTGGTGGGTACTAAAGCTCGGCGGTTCCATGTGGGTCGCGTGCGTGGTTCTGCTGACCCCGGAGATGTCAACCATGGCACAGGGCACCGGGCCAGACGGGTTATCGGTTCTGTTTCTGCTGGGCGGGCTCTTTTCACTCTGGTATGTGCGGCCCTCGGTAGGAGTTACGTTGCTGTTACTGTCAGCGTGGGTGCGCCCCGAGAATGCGATTTTCTGCATTCTGGCTCTGGCCTATCTCGCGGTCAAGGGCGAACTGCGCGCTTGGATGGCTGTTATTTTGATCGGAATCTCGGCCCTGACTCCGACGGCCATCAATCATTTCGGCGGCTATGGCTGGAAAGCGCTGTACTCGCACACCTTCAAGTTCACGGAAATGGATCCGGGAATGTTTGTTCCCATCTTCACCGTATCCGACTATCTCCATGCCCTGCGTTCCGGAGTGCGAGAGGCGCTGCACAGCAGTCTTATCGCTTACCTGCTCCTTTCGGTGGTCGCCTTCAGGCTGGTGCCGCGCATGCGGTGGCCACTTCTGCTTTGTGGACTGTTCTCGGCGGCGAAGTTTGTCATCTATCCCAATTTCGAGCCGCGATATTACGGCTTGCTGTATTTGGTAACTGCGATTGGCACGTGCGCCGCGGTGCGGAGTAAGGTCGCCTCTCACGGAGTTACGACATCGCTGGCGTCCTCTTAACGGACAATGAACACATCCACAAAGAAGACCGCTCCATGTACACCGGGCACTCTGACTTTTTCCATGGTTGCGGTTGCGGCGGTCGTTCTAGCCCTTCCCATGCTTCTCCACGGCCCACTGGCGGAGGGTCATGATGCAACCGAGCATATCAACTTCGCGCGCCATTTCAGCGAGCAATTCTGGGGAGGCGAATTGTGTCCGCGCTGGCTTGCCGGAATGAACCGCGGGTTGGGCAGCCCCACCTTCTTTGTATTCCCACCCTTCCCCAGTTATGTTTATGCGCTGTTAGAGCCCGCCGGAAAGATTCTGCATTTCAACGCATTCAACATGGGAGAGTTTCTAGCCCTCCTCGGCTCTGGAATTTGCGCATCTTTTTGGCTCAGCACCATGGCCAGTCAGCGGGTGGCCTGTGCCGGCGCAATACTCTACATGCTGATGCCCTACCATCTGGCGGTCGATTTCTATCGCCGGGCGGCCCTGCCCGAGTGCTGGGCTTTTGTTTGGATGCCCTTAGTGCTCTACTTCAGCGCCAAAGCCATGCGGCGGGAGCGAGTCTACCTTCTCGGCTTAGCACTGGCTTATGCGTTCCTCATCCTAAGTCACCTCATCACGGTGTTGATATTCTCCTTTATTCCCTTGGCTGCCGCTCTAACGCTATCGGCGCAAGGTCAAAAGGCAAAGTCTGCTCTCCGCATCGCTGGAGGAATGTTCTTAGGCATAGGCCTGTCCTGCTTTTATCTCGTCCCTGCGCTGTTCCATGCCCGCTATTTCCCGGCCTCCAAGTTGTACCCGTGGTCCTTTGTTCAGGATAACCTCATCGCCATAGCAACGCTCTTACACGCCGGGGGGTTTGTTCATGCAATTTCCTTGACGGTTCTCGCCATGATCGCTCTCGGCGTGTTGTGCAGCGTCATTGTGTTCGTCAAAGGCGGCAAAGACTCCAAAACGATAGTTTTTTTCTGGCTTGTGGTTTGCGTCATTCCTGTATTTCTGATGTTTCGGCTGAGCTTCCCGGTATGGAAGATGTGTCCCCTGCTGTTTGCGACGATACAGTTTCCGTGGCGTCTCAACATTGTCTTATGCATCGCGGCTATTGCCATTGTCACGGTGTTCCTGTCGGAGGCGCCTCGCCTGCCCCGATGGTCTCAGACATTGTCGCTGGTTCTGGTGGCCATGCTCATCGTTCCCTGGTTCATGGCCTATGGCGACATCTGGAAACGTTACCGGATGGAAGCGGCTTACCCGGCCGAGACGGTGCCCCTGGTGCCACACGTCGATGACCACGACGGCTGGTTTTCTGCCTGGTCACCTCCCGGCATCGACGAGAAAAAGGCGATCGACGCAAGCACTGGGCCGCAAGTAAGATTCCTGACCGGCGAAGGTACCGCGAATGTTCTACTTTGGAAGCCGCGGCATATCGAGTTCCAGGCCAACAGCGCAACCGGCGGATGGGTCATGATCCGGCAGTTCTATTACCCATCATGGAGAGCCGCCTTGGTTGGCCCTTACAAGGCGAGCCCCGACCAGACCCCTGATATCGATATAAGAGCGGCAATGCCCGAGGGACTCCTGGAACTGCGGGTACCCCCCGGGCGCCAACAAATCCAGCTTGAGATTCCTATCGGGCGCGCGGAGCGCATCGGGTACTGGATCAGCGTAATGTTCGCATTCCTCTGTGGAGGCGTGGCTTGGCGTCAGAGGCGGGAGAGTCGCAATTTGCCTGGGTTGCCGAGCCTGAGGCCGAGTCCGGATTGCCGACCTCGTGAGACCGCGCGGTAACCCGCAGTGTGGGTACGTCCGTAACGGTGTGGTGTACTTTGTGCACCTGAGGTAACCAGCGCCAACCCCTTAGAATGGATGCAGAACGGACGAGCGCGCCCCCGCGCTTGGGCCGCCAGGATTGCCTTTTGGCACTGAAGCTTCCCATTCCCGCGCGCATCCCGCTCTTGTACGTCATCCTTGGCGTGCTCCTGGCGATCAGCGTCCTTCCCATGTACTTCTACTCGGCGCAGATCGAGACCATGAATCGGGAGCGCCTCAAAACCAACGAAATGCTGCTGCAGAATACGGTCACGCGTTCCCTGGCCGACGAGATTTCCCAGCACCAGGAAGCGCTGCGGACGATGCTGGCCAATTTGTCGTCGTCGATTCAGGTCATGATGCTGGCCAGCCCGAGTGCAACCGACCTGAGCGCGCAGAAACTGCTGACGCCCGAGCTGCGGGCCATGCTCGAAAATTTTGTTTCGTCCTCGAACGACATTGCGTATGCCACGCTGCTGAATGCCGACGCCAAGGGAGTCTCCGCCGGCCGCATTGAACCTGACGCCTTCCTGCAACGCGAGCTGGAGCGAGCCTATCAAGCCGCCCGCGAAGGCCGCATCTACAGCGGGCAGCCGTTGATGGTGGGCAGCGGAAAGTCGGCGCACACGGTCATGCTGGTCAGTTCGCCGATCGTCGTGGATAAACGATTTCTGGGAATGATCGGGTCGGTGGTCGACATGGACTATCTGATCCGGCGCCTGCAACAAGTCAACCAGAGCGGATTGATGCCGTACGTCGTGGACAGCCAGGGCAGGTTAGTGGCGGCGGCGACGCCGCAATACGCCACCGGTCAGGACATGACCCACTTCGACATCGTCCGCAGCTTCGTCGACGAGGGCGCGAAAGCCCAGTTGGCGGCCACCCGCGAATTCGCCATTCGCAATGAGAATGACAAGAACACGACCCAGATGCTGGGAACCTACAGTCCGGTAACCTCGCTGGATTGGGCAGTGGTGGTGCAGAAGCCGCGCGAAGAGGCCTATCGCGGCATCTATGAGATGCAGCGCACCGGGCGTCTGCTGGCGTGGCTGGCGGTGTTTGTCAGTGTGGGCCTGAGTATTTTCTCCGCGCGCCGGATCACCAGTCCCCTGCAAGTGCTGGCGCAGTCCAGCCAGGCCATTGCGCGCGGCGATTTCTCCCAGCGCGTGGTCTTGAAAACGCGTACCGAAATCGGCGAACTGGCGACCACCTTCAACACCATGTCGGAAGAACTGGAACAGTTCGTCGAAGACTTGAAGCGCGCCGCCGATGAAAACAAGGCGCTGTTCATGGGGTCGATCCAGATGCTGGCCGGAGCGGTCGACGAAAAGGACCCGTACACCCGCGGCCACTCCGACCGCGTCACGAAATACTCGCTGATGATCGCGGAGGAGATGGGCCTGGATCCGGGGTTTCTGGAGATCCTGCGCGTCTCGGCGCAACTTCACGATGTCGGCAAGATCGGCATTGAAGACCGCATCTTGAAAAAGCCAGGCGCTCTCACTCCCGAAGAATTCGAAATCATGAAGACGCACACCACCCGGGGCGCGAACATTCTGCGTCCGGTGCCGCAGTTGCGCGAGATGCTGCCGGGAATCGAACTGCATCATGAGGCGCTCAATGGCCGCGGATATCCTTACGGTCTAAAAGGCGAGGAAGTCCCTCTGTTGGCGCGCGTCATTGCGGTAGCCGACACCTTTGATGCTCTGACCACCAATCGTCCCTACCAGCGGGCGCACGATCCGCTGGAAGCGCTGCGCATCATTCAAACTCTCTCGGGAAAGCGCCTCGACCCCGGGGCCGTGGCCGCGCTGCTGGCGGTGTATCAGCGGGGAGAAATTCGGATTCACAAATCACTGACGCAGCCCATGCCGCTGGAACCGGCCGCTCCGGCTCCCGTGCCGCTCACAATTCCTCTCCAAGTTCCCGATCCTCTCACGGCCGAAATCACGCGAACGTAAGCCCGTCGTTGGTCGCCAGTCGTTGGTCGTTCGCTTTTCGCAACTGGTGTTACATATCCGCTTCGGTAATCTGCGAACGTTGACGAGTCAATGACTCCCTAACGACTAACGACCAGCGACGAACGACCGCCTTTGGGCCGATTCTCCTATAATCGGAACTGGACTCCTCATGATTCAAACTCTTTTTGGCAGCCTGGACGAAGAACAGAAACCCAGTTTTATCGAACGCATGAAGCAGGCCGTCTCGCGCACGCGCGAGAATCTGGCCGAGCGCATCGAGGATGTCGTTTCCATTGGCAAGGAGATCGACCGCTCCACCCTTGACGATCTGGAAGCTACGCTGATTGGCGCCGACCTCGGCACCACGACCACTCATGAGGTTCTGGAGAAGCTGCGCGACAAAGCCGACCGGAAGCAGATCAAGGATGTGAATGAACTCAAACGGCTGCTGAAAGAGGAACTGCTGGCGATTCTGACCTCGACCGGTTCGCAGCCCGTAACCAAAGTAGAGGGCACACCAGAGGTGATCATCGTCGTGGGCGTGAACGGCACGGGCAAGACAACGACGATTGGGAAGTTAGCGCAGGTGTTTCGCGCGCAAGGAAAAACAGTGCTACTGTGCGCGGCCGATACATTCCGCGCCGCCGCGATCGAACAACTCGAGATTTGGGGACAGCGGACGGGAACCGAAGTGATCAAGACGAAAGCCGGCGGCGACCCGTCGGCGGTGCTCTTTGACGCACTCCAGGCGGCAACCGCCCGCCAAACCGATTACGTGATCGTCGATACCGCCGGGCGCCTGCACACCAAGCAGAACCTGATGCTCGAACTGGAGAAGATGAAGCGCACGGCTCAACGCATCGTCCCCGGCGCCCCGCACGAGACTTTGCTCGTGATGGATGCCACGACCGGCCAGAATGGGTTGCAGCAGGCGCGGCAGTTCACGCAATCCTCCGGGGTCACCGGAATTGTGCTGACCAAACTCGACGGCACCGCCAAAGGCGGCGTCGTGGTCGCAATTTCGCGGGAGTTGGGATTGCCGGTTCGGTATGTGGGCGTCGGGGAGAAGGCAGGAGATTTGCTGCCGTTTGATCCCAAAGAGTTTGTGGAATCGCTGTTTGCCTAAACCCGGCTGTTAGCCTTTAGCTCTTGGCCTTTAGCTAAAGGCTAACAGCTAATAGCCAAGAGTTTGTCTCAATGACAATCGACGAACAACACCTGCGACGAGCCCTCGACCTGGCGCGAGCGGGCGTCGGCCTGGTGTCGCCGAATCCGGCGGTGGGCGCGGTTGTCGTGGACGCTTCGGGCCGCGAAGTTGGCGCGGGCACGCACACCTATGACGGCGTAAAGCACGCCGAGGTTCTCGCCCTGGAGCAAGCGGGCGAGAGCGCACGCGGCGCAACTCTCTACCTGAATTTGGAGCCATGTTCGCATCAGGGCCGCACCGGGCCCTGCGCCGATGCCGTGATTGCGGCTGGAATCGGCCGGGTCATCTGCTCCATGGAAGATCCGAACCCACAAGTCGCGGGACAGGGATTTGCGAAACTCCGCGCATCCGGGATCAAAGTGGAGATAGGCCTATTCCAAGCGGAAGCCAGGAAGCTGAACGAGAGTTTTGCCAAGTACATTCGGCACGGTAAGCCGCTGGTCACGCTGAAATCGGCGATGACCCTCGACGGGAAAATCGCCGACGCCCGGAAAGCGGGCACGGGGCGTGACGCGGACCCAGGCTCGGCCGCGCCCGCAACCGAGGGCGCGCGCAGCGGATACCACTGGATCACCGGCGAAGTGGCACGCACGCACGTGCAGCAACTCCGGCACCAAAATGACGCGATCCTGGCCGGGGTGGGAACGGTGATGGCGGATGATCCGCTGCTCACCGACCGAAGCGGCCTGCCGCGAAGGCGCAAGCTGCTCCGCGTAATCCTGGATTCGTACTTGCGCATTCCACTTGAGTCGCGCGTGATTCAGACCGCTGAAAACGATGTTCTGGTGCTGTGTTCGACGGCGGAGGAACAACCCAGGCAAGCGCTCGAAGCGAAGGGGATTCGCGTAGAACAGATATCGGCGACGGCTGACGGACGGCCCGACTTCGCCGCAATTGTCGAGCGCCTGGGAAAACTGGAAATCACCAGCTTGCTGATCGAAGGTGGAGCGCTGGTAAACGGCGCGGCCCTGGTCTCGGGCGAAGTGGACAAGATCTTCCTCTATTACGCGCCGAAGATTTTTGGCGAGGGCGCGGTTCCCTTCCTTGCCGGCGAAAAATTGCACGGGAGGGCCCAATGCGTGCAGCGGATCCAGTTGCACCGCTTCGGCGAAGACTTCGCGATCGAAGGCTATCTCCGCGATCCGTACGCGGGACAAGCCTGAGCCGCACCCTGTAAGTACGGTTGTCATCCTGAGCGAAGCGAAGAACCTGCTGTCTCATGCAGCACAAGAAAGCAGGTCCTTCGCTTCGCTCAGGATGACATTTCTAATGTGGTATGACACGCTGCCGATGACCGGGTGGATTTATGCGACGAACTTGCGAGACACTAGATAGGGAGAAATGGCTCTTATGTTTACCGGAATCGTCGAAGAAGTAGGCAAAGTCGTAAAGATCGAGCAGCGCGGCGAGAACCGCCGCATCACCGTCGAGGCCGCGAATGCGCCGAAAGAATTGGGAACCGGCCACAGCATCGCGGTCAGCGGTGTCTGCCTGACGGCGCTAGACATCAAACCAAAGTCGTTCTGCGCCGATCTGGCGCCAGAAACGTGGGTGCGAACTTCGTTCTCAAGAATGCACGAGGGCGCCATGGTGAACCTGGAGTTGCCGATGAAGGCCGACGGCCGCTTCGGTGGCCACATCGTCCAGGGACACGTCGATGGCGTGGGCAAACTGATCGAACTCGAGCGCATCTTGGACTCGAAGGGCCGGGATTCCGAGAACTGGTGGCTGCATATTGAAATCCCTTCCGAGGTCGAGAAGTATACCGTCTACAAGGGGTCGATATGCATTGAAGGCATCAGCCTGACGGTCGCAAAGCTCGAACGGAACCGCTGCACCATCGCCATCATTCCCCACACCGTCGATCTCACCAATCTCGGATCGCTGAAGCCGGGCGACCCCGTAAATCTCGAAGCCGACGTGATTGCAAAGTACGTGGAAAAGATGATGAAAGGCGACCCCGCGCAAAGTTCGCTCACCGTGGAGAACTTGGTCGGACAAGGGTTCTAGAAGCAGTTCTCAGTAGAACCCACGGTCCTCACTGAGAACTGAGAACTGGGAACTGAGAACTGCTCCTACGCTTCCAGCTTCAACTCGTCCAGTTCGAGAAACTCCTGAATGATGGGTTCGCTGGAATTCTCCATGTCCTTGTAGGGCCCGAAGAAAATCGCGCGGCCTTCGTAAAGGAAGACAACGCGGTCGGCCAGCTTCTTCGCCAGGCGCATATCATGCGTCACGACGACCGAGGTCAGGTGCAATTGCAGTTTGAGCCGGGCGATGAGATCGCCGAGCAGATTCCCCATCAGCGGATCCACCATGGTGGTAGGCTCGTCGTAGAGCACGCACTCGGGCTGGGCAGACAACGCTCGCGCGATGGCGACCGAACGTTTCATGCCGGTCGAAAGGTCGGAAGGCAACAGCTCGCGCATCTCCTTCACTCCGACCATTTCGAGCAGGCCATCGACGACCTGGTAAATCTGCTCTTCCGAGAGCTCTCCTTTCTCGCGCAAAGGGAATGCAACATTTTCGCCGACCGTTAAGGAATCGAACAGGGCGCCGTTCTGGAACACCATCGTGACTTTCTTGCGGATGCCTTCGAGTTGCTCTTCGTTGTAGCCGGTGATGTCCTGGCCGGCGACAATGACCCGGCCGGAATCCGGCTTCAGGAAGCCCATGATGTTGTGGAGCGCCACCGATTTTCCGACGCCGCTGCGCCCCAGAATGCACACCATCTCACCCGGCAACACGTCGAAGCTGACGTTCTGAAGGACGACCCGATCTCCAAATGCCTTGCAGACGTCCTTGAATTCGATATAGGGAGATAGCGTGCCCGCAGCGCCCATGCCTATCAGCATGGCACGAGACGCCGCGCCGCTCAAGCGCTAGCGTAGGGACAGCCGGGGCCGGCTGTCCCTACGTGGGCTTCAGCCCGCCCTCGGCTGCCAGGCGATCCCGCGGGGTGTTCACGTTGAAAAAACTCTGCTCGGAGAAGCCCGCTGTTGCAAGTTCGTTCTCTTCGATCACCCTGACAGAAACGCCGGAAAACGCCGCATCGACCTTGTACTTCCCTGCCCGCAATGCCTGCTCGGCGACCGTCGAAAAATCGCGCCGATAGACGGCGCAGAGCGGCTGAAATCCTCTGCTGGTGCGAGGCACAGTAACGATGACGGTATCGCTTGCTTCGGCCACCGCAAAAACAAATGCGAGAAGTTCCCGGGAGACAAAGGGCATGTCCACGGCCAGCATCAGGTTCAGCTCAGCGGTGGAATGCGTGAGCGCGGCGTGAATGCCAGCGAGGGGACCACATCCGGGGAAAATGTCGGCTATGACAGTTCTCAGTTCCCGGTTCTCAGTTCTCAGTGATTGCCGCTCGGTTTTACTGAGAACCGAGAACTGGGAACTGAGAACTGCTTCGAATTTCGCCGGGTCGCCGACGATGGTCACGCGATCGCAGACTGTGCCCGCCACGGTGAGCGCACGCTCGAGCAAGGTCTGGCCGCGAAAATCCAGAAAGGCTTTATCTGTACTGGTTCCCATGCGGGAACTCTTGCCTCCGGCGAGGACAAAGCCCATGCGCGAACGTTCGCTACCTGACATATGAGAAAGCATAAGGCCTAGGCTGCAGTACACGAAAGTAACCTATCCAGAAAGGCAGCGCCGTCGGAAGATGGAGGTGTCCGATTGGTAGGGAGCTCCACTCATCACCATGCCGCAAAGACTGATGGATGTTCTGATGCTGGGACGCTGTTCACACGAGTTTTCCTGGCCACGCCGCGCCGCCAATGGCGAGTACTACCAAGTCTGCCTGGTGTGCGCATCCGCCTACCAGTACGACTGGAAGACCATGCGTCGCGGAAGCCGGGTCGACGAACCGGCGGCCGATACCACTTCCGTCCGGCGCCGCTCCGGTCAAAAGCAACCGACGTGGATGCCCCGGGCCCGCCGCCTGCGCTCGAACCTTCCGGTCCGCTACCGCGGAAAAAATCTCCATACCTGGTATGAGGGCATCATCCAGAACATCAGCCAGTCGGGCGTGCTGTTTCACGGCCCACAGCAACTACCGGCCAATGCGCTGGTGGAATTGATCTTCGAGATGCCCGAAGAAATCTCCGGACAAAAGAACAGCAGCGTACTTTGCCAGGGAAGGCTGATTCGTATCAAGGATGCGCTGGACAATATCGAGGACGCGTACGCGCTGGCGGCCTCCATCCTTGACTACAAATTTCTCCACAAAGACTGAAGACCGACCCGCGAATCGGTTTCGCCAGGCACGGCTTCACATCTTCCTGCCATAAGTTAAGCTTGTCATCCTGACCCTGAGCTTGCCGAAGGGGAAGGACCTATGCATTTTGTTAGCAGCGTCCAACGCTTACGCGCTGCATAAGTTATGCCTGCAGCCTTATGCCATGTATATCCGGGACGCGATACCCGTTGTCCCGCCAGATTCTGGTTCCGATTTTCCCTGACCCCCACCGCTCGCCTGCATCTAAACTAAACATAGTCATTTCCATTGCTCGGGAGCGTTCATGAAATTCAGCGCAGGTAGAAGTCTGGTGGTTTTGTTGGCCTGCATCCTGGCCGTCGGCGTGGCATGCTCCAAAGCGCCGGGCGACAGCCAGTTGACCAGCCAGATTCAATCCAAGCTCAGTGAAGATTCCGGCCTGAACGGCAAGCCCATTACAGTACAAACTTCCGGTGGGGTGGTAACGCTCTCCGGAACGGTGGAAAATGAAACGCAACGCGAGGCCGCGGCCCGCTATGCGTCCGCGACCCCGGGGATCAGGCAAGTAGTGAACAATCTGCGAACCGATCTTCAGACCACGTCCGTGCCAGCGATGCCCGATGCGAACCCGGTAGCCCAGGCATCGCAGCCAGCACCGGGCAAGTCCGCGGCCAAACCGCGCCCGAGCACGCCCCGGCGGCAGACTCAATCGGATTCCACAGAAATGGCAGCCAACACTCCGCCGCCCCCGGCAGCCGAACAGGCCGCGGCCGAGCAGCAGCCCGCTCCCGCTCCAGCGGCCGCGCCGGCGCCTCCGGCTCCGAAAAGAGTAACGGTGCCGTCGGGGACGTCGATCGCAATCCGGCTGGTCGATCCCATTGATTCCGAAAAAGCCCAGCCGGGGCAAACCTTCCGCGCGACACTCGACGCGCCCCTGCCCTCCGACGGAGACGCAGTACCATCCGGATACGAAGTGAAGGGGCACGTCCAGGATGTAAAAAGCGCGGGAAAGTTTGCGGGACAATCGCTGCTGGTCTTGCAACTGGACACGATCTCGGTAGGTGGCAAGTCCTTCTTCATCGACGCCGACCCCTACCAGCGCCAGGGTAAGAACCGCTCCACCAATACGGCGGAAAAGGTGGGAGGCGGCGCCGCGATTGGCGCCATCCTCGGTGGCATCCTTGGCGGCGGAAAAGGCGCTGGTATTGGGGCAGCGGCTGGCGGAGGCATCGGTACCGGCGTGCAGGCTGCGGGCAAGGGCCAGCAGATCCAACTGCCCTCGGAGACCAAGCTGAACTTTACCTTGCGATCCCCTTTGACGGTGACCTTGTCCGACAATGGCCCCGACTCGGGCCGCCAAAGGTTGGACGCTCCCCAGTAGCAAGAATGTCCCGTAGAGACGCGGTTTGCCGCGCCTCCCGTCACGCTCACCAAGGGGACGGAGCAATCCCCGTCTCTACGGGAGGGATCATCATGAGCTTGAGGGTTGCCGTGCGCCTACGCGGCTGCTAGAGTTTCCCTGGACGTCGAACGCACTCTCCCGCCCTGCTCCAACATCCGCTCGTTGGTAACGGGAGCCTGCGGCATTCCAGAAAATGCCGGGAATGAAACCCAACCTGAAGGGCTGGATCGCACGGAATCGTTATTCCGCGCTGGTGCAATACGGAGGAGCCGCGCTTGCCGTATGGGTAGCGCTCAGCCTCTGGGCTCTTTCTCCCGTGCTGCAACGCCACCTCTTTGCGCTTTTGCTGGCGGCCGTGCTCTTGACCGCTCGCTTTCTCGGCTTTGGCCCCGCCGTTTTCTGTTCGCTGGTCTCCACCGCTTGCCTGGATTTCTTTGGAGTTCCACCCTACTTCAGCTTCGGCATCCGCTCGAAGGCTGACCTGGAGCAGTTGGCGGCGTTCCTTGCCGTTTCCGTATTCGCCGGGAGCATGGCCCGGCAGAAAACCTTGGCGGAATCGCGCGCCGATCGTACCACCCGCGAGATGGCCGCCATCGTGGAATGCTCTCCATCGGCGATTTACAGTTCCCGTCCCGATGGCACCATCACCAGCTGGAATCGCGCCGCCGAACGTCTCTACGGCTACACTGCCGAAGAAGCAGTGGGGGCGAAGGTGGATCAACTGGCGCCGCCGGAGCGCCGCGACGAACTGGAGCGTAACCTTGAGACCCTCCATCGTGGTGGGCACGTCGGTCCCTATCGGACTGAGCGCATGCGGAAAGACGGCACCCGCTGCCCCGTGTTGTTAACCGTGTCGTCGCTGCGAAATGCGCGCGGCGAAATTGTGGGCGCATCCGCCATCGCCCGCGATATCACTGCCGAGAAGCAGTCCGAAGAGGCCATCCGCCGCAGCGAAAAGCTCGCCACTACGGGACGCCTCGCCGCTTCCATCGCGCACGAGATCAACAATCCGCTCGAGGCCCTTGCCAACCTACTTTATCTGGCCCGCCATGACCCGAACCATGCCGGCGACTACCTGACCCTGGCGGAGCAAGAAGTAGGACGCGTCGCCAAGTTAGCGCAACAGACTCTGGGATTTGTCCGCGACAACAGTTCTCCCGGCTCGATCGATCCTGCCGCCATCATGGACGAGATTCTCCAGTTGTATTCCCGCAAGCTGGCAAGCCGCCAAATCCTTGTGATCCGGCGCTACCGCAGCAGTGGCCCGATCAGCGGCTATTCCGGCGAGTTGCGCCAGTTACTCGCCAATCTCGTGATGAACGCAATGGATGCCATGACCGACGGAGGCTCTCTGCAAGTCCGCGTGGCTCCGGGCCGCGACTGGCCCAGCGGCAGGGCCGGAGTCCGCATCACCGTGGCCGACACCGGCAGCGGGATTCCCCGTGGCCATCTGCGCCAAATCTTCGAACCTTTCTACACCACCAAGAAAGACACCGGGACCGGCCTCGGATTATGGGTCTCGCGCGGCATCGTGCAGAAACACGGGGGATCGATTCGAGTGCGGAGCCGGGCAGACAGGCGGACGACAGCACGCACGACCGGTACCGTGTTTTCGATCTTCTTGCCCCAGGAGCACGAAAACAGCCGCGTGGCATGAGCCGCCGATTCTCCCTCACTCACAACCACTTGCAATCGGCAGAGGTACAGTGACCTTCGTACTTAGGAGACCCCGCCCAACCGGCTTATAATCATCCAAATCCAAGCAGACTGGGCACTTAGCGAACGTGGAACCTTTTCTTGCAGCTGCGGTCTTCGCTCTGGGGCTGTGCTTTGGCAGCTTCCTGAACGTGTGTATTTACCGCTTGCCGCGCGGCAAGTCGGTAGTGACGCCGCGCTCCGCCTGCCCGCACTGCGGAGACCCGATTCCGCTCTACCACAACCTGCCCGTCCTGAGCTGGCTGATTCTTCGCGGAAAGTGCCGCTCCTGCAAGCAGCCCATTTCCCCACGCTACCTGGTGATCGAACTGCTCACCGGTCTGCTCTTTCTCGGCTGCTACGCGCATTTTGGTTTGACGCTGGCGACGTTGAAGTGCGTCGTGCTCGGCTACCTGCTGCTGGGGTTGATTTTTACCGACGCGGAAACCAAGCTTCTTCCCGACGCCATGACTCTGGCTGGCCTCGCTCTCGGAATTTTGTTCAGCTTGCTGGTTCCGGTCAATGACCTGGCTTCAAGCATCATGCCGGGCTTGGTATCACCAGTAGTAAGCAGCGAGATTTCGTGGCGCATGTGGTCGCTCGCCGACTCGCTGCTGGGAGCGGCCGTAGGCGCCTCGTTCCTATACGGCGTCGCAGCCATTTATCTGCGGGCCCGTGGGGTCGAAGGCATGGGATTCGGCGACGTCAAGTTGATGGCGTTGATCGGCTCGTTCCTGGGAACCAGGCTCACGGTCTTAACCATTTTTGCCGCCTCGCTGTCCGGTTCGCTGTTTGGACTGAGCACGGTTCTCGCGGTCTGGATGAAGCGCACGCGCCGCAACCGGGCGCGCAGGGCTTCTTCGCGAGCCTCCTCGCCCATTTCTCCAAAAGACGCGCGGCGCCGCGCCTGGCACTCCGCCCGCCTCGCCCTCCGCTACTACGAGATGCCGTTTGGCGTTTTCCTCGGCAGCATGGCGCTTTTGGCCTTCCTGTTTGGCAACCGCCTCCTACACTGGTATTGGAGGGGCCTGTGAGCCCGCTCGTCAATCCCACGGTGTTGCGGATGGCGGTGCTCTTGTTTGCCGCCCTCGTAGCTTTCGGACTCGGCCTATTCCTGATTCGGCGCCTGCGCAAGAATCTCGTCGTCGAGCCCGAATCGCTGAACTACGCTCCGTTAGCGGCCGAGGGCTTGCCCGTGCATGCCTATCACGCCGTGATTCAGCAACTGAAACAGCAAAAGCACGAACTCGCGACCCAGCAACTCTCGGACCGCCGAAAAGCCAAGGCCTCCGACTCGCTCAGCTCCACCGTACTCTCGAACCTTTCCTGCGGCGTTCTGTTTTTCAATACCGCCGGCCTGGTGCGGCAAGCGAACTCGGCTGCGCGCAAGCTGCTGGGATTCGCCTCGCCCGTGGGCTTGCATGTCGCCGATCTGTTCCACAGAGCAAGCCTGCGTCTGGAAGGCCCTGGTTCAGGTTCGGAATCAAGCGTCGAACAGGCGCTTGCGCCCGCTCTGGCGGGAAAGTCGGCAGTTCGAGGACTCGTCGTGAATCACTTCACCCGGGATGGAGAGAGTCGTGTCTTTGAAGTGACGGCTTCTCCCGTATTCGCCGAAGACGCGAGTTTCATGGGGACGACGCTTCTGCTGACCGACAAGACCGACATTGAGCGGATCCGGCACGATCAAAAGCTCCATCAGGAGATCTCCTCCGAACTCGCGCTCGGACTGCGCAATTCGCTGACTGCAATCGCGGGATACGCGCAGCAACTGGCCTGCAGCCCGGACCCGGAACGGACGCGCCAGTTGGCCGGCGGCATCGCGCAAGAAGCGGCGCAGCTGGATCGAACGATAGTAGGTTTTCTGGGAGGCGCCCGGGCGGCGACTACAAGTTCTTGAAAATCAGTTGCCAGTAGCCAGTTGCCAGTAACCAACCCCTAAGAAGCTGCGACTGGCAACCGGCAACTGGCAACTGGCAACTGATTCGCGAAAGGATGATCACATGAAGCACATGAAACTCACGGCAATCGCTACTCTGCTCCTGTTGGGGATCAGCGGGGCAGCCGCTCAGTCTCTCGGGGATTACGCGCGGGCGGTTCGCAAGGACAAGGCCGAGCCCAGCTCGACCAGCCGCCACTACGATAACGACAACCTCCCTACCAACCAACCGCTGAGCGTGGTCGGACCGCCGCCGGCCGCCGATGCCGACGCTGCGCCAGAGGCGGCGGATGCGAAACCGAAGTCCTCCGACCAAGCAGCGGCCGCCAATCCCGCTGCAGCCGACGCCGAACGCCAGGAGGCGGACGACTGGAATAAGAAGATCGACGAGCAGCAGAAAAAGCTCGACTCCCTGAACCACGACCTCGACCTGGCACAGCGCGAATATCGCCTGCGCGTGGCCACCCAGTATGACAGTGAGGCCAACCGCATCCAAAACGCGGGCCAGTGGGCCAAGGAGGACGAAAAGTACAGAACCGACACCGAAGCCAAGCAGAAAGCGATTGAGGCTGCTCAGCAGGAACTGAACGACGTACAGGATCAGGCGCACAAGGCCGGGATCGCGGAGAAAGAGAAAGACAGCAACAAAGAAAACGACAACAACCAAGACAGCGACAAAGACAACAAGAAAGAGAAAGAGTGAGAACGACTCTCTTTCAGGAGTTCCTCATCCGCCGGCGAATCTGCCGCGCGTGATGACGCCCGTGGACCCAGTGGAATTTGCGCCACTCGCTGGCTGTCAAAGGGCCCAGAAACACGTGGTCCATGATTTTCGTCCGGGCGCCAAACCGGCGCTCGCAATCGTCCAGGCCCGAGCGCATCCTCTGCAGCTCGGGCATAATGGCGCGCTGAACCTCTTCCAGCGGCATTCCCCGAGGAGTCAAGCGTTCCGGAGCCTTGCGGCCTTCTGGCATATACCCGAGATTCACCACCAGGAGCGCGGCCATGCGCTGCTTCCACGTAGCCCGAGTAGCCAACGGAGCACCCTGTCTCAGGCATTTGTCGATTCCGCGATTGGTGTTCTGGTAAGTGAGGAACAGGTGCTCCAGAATTTGGCCCGCGTTCCACTTTCCCGCAGGAGCGTGCGCCAAGGCGCTGGGGCTGGCACTCCCGATTGCATCTTCGAGTTCCTGCCGCAAACGTTCAAGAGAAGAATCCATGGCAGTTCGGTACAATAACTCACAAACCAAAAGCCTGATCGGGAAATCGCAAATGAAAAAACTGTTAGTAGCAATTCTAGCAGCGGGATTTGGATTCATGTCCGGCTGCTCTTCTGAGCCAAGCAAGCCGGCCACCGCGGAGACGTCCCAACCGAAAGCCCCACAGAACACAACCGGAAGCAGCGCGTTCTTCAAATGCTACGTTTCCGCCCGCGGCTGGGCCGGGGACGTTCAGCCCTACCGCGTGGAGTCCCACGCCAGCGCCGATTCTAAAGGCCGGGAAGGTAAATCCGAAGACTGGGAGGTTGGATTCGCCTCGCCGTCGCTGCACTCCGTTAAACCCTATACCTGGAGCAACGGCGATATCTCGCACGGTGTCGAGGACACCTACAGTCCGTCGAATTCCACCACCCAGGTGTTCGACGTCCAGGCCCTCAAGGTGGATACCGACAAAGCCTTCGCCGTCGCCCAGGAGCACGGCGGCAGCCAACTGCTCGAGAAAGAGCCCGACACGCCCGTTCTGTATGTGCTGGACTGGAACCGGCCGACCAACCGGGTTCTGTGGCACGTGATCTATGGAACGAATCCCGAGACCGCCAAGCTGCGGGTGGCCGTGAACGCAACCACCGGGGAGTTCGTGCGGGTGGAGAAGTAGCGTAGCGACAGCCGCCCCCGGCTGTCCAGGCGACTGCAGCTCGCCAGGCTTTTCGTCCGTCCATCAAGAGGGGTGATCCCTCCAGCGCGGGGCTTCGCCCCGCCGGACAGCCGGGGCGGCTGTCCCTACGCAAAGTTCACCGCGCTTTCGCCAGTCGTTCCAGCGACGTGTGCGCTTCCTTGGCGAACGGCCCTTCCGGCAGAATCTTCAGGTACTGTTCGTAGAATTTCTTCGCTTCAGCCTTGTCCCCGATCTTCTCCTGGCACACGGCGAGACGGAAGCTGGCGACGGCGTCGTTGTCTTTGTAGTAGAGAGCTTCCTTGTAGCGATCGAGCGCGGCTTTGTAATTCTTGCGCTTGAAATAATAGTCGCCGACCTCAATGTCTTTCAGCGCCTTCATCGGGTTCCAGGGATGGAACTCCTGGACGCCGGAGGTCTCAATGTTCTCGGGAATGTCGAGGTCCGAGACCGCAGCCTTGCTGCCTGGATGATTCTTGGCGTCGTCCTTGGGCGGGCTGGTATCGAGTCTTGTGTCCAGGCTCGAACTCTCCTCATTGGAGGCCTCGCGACTCTGCGAGGAAGTCTTGTCCGAGGCAGTCTTGTTCGAAGCCGTCTTGTCGGACGCCGCATTGTCCGAAGGCGTCTTGTCGGACGCATCCTGCGCCAGCGAAAGAGCCGTCAGCAGCGCCAACAGGACAATCAGAAATCGGATACGCACACCTTGATTGTATCGCTTCTGCGGTGGAGAAACGGGCGCCCTCGCGAGCTTGCCCTGAGCGAAGTCGAAGGGTCCGCTCAAGCGCAAAAAAATCAGGCCGCCCACAGAATGGGGCGGCCTGGTTTGGCAAAGTCCTCCGGGGAGGAGGGGGGAAACTTAGTTAGACGGCGGAGTCGCGCTCGCCGTCGGTGCCGGGTTGCTGGCCGGTGTCGTTCCCGCCCCGGTATTAGTCATCAGGCGGATATCCACACGGCGGTTCTTGGCGCGACCGTCGGAGGTCCTATTCGACTCGACCGGCTTATCCTTGCCCAGCCCGATCTGATAAATCTTGTAGGCCGGAACGCTCTTCTCCGAGGCCAGATACTGAATTACGGCCTTGGCACGGCGCTGGCTCAGATCGTAGTTGTAATCCGCGCTGCCCACCGAGTCGGCCCCGCCCTCGACCGTGATGATGTATCCCTTGGTACCCGCCACGCTGGCGGCAAGCTGATCGATGGCTTCCCGGGCTTCCTTGGTCAGATTGTCTTTGTTGAATCCAAAATGCACCGCCGTCTCCACCACGGGATGATAGTTGTCGAGGTTGACGACCGTGTTGGTCAGAGTATCGACGCGCTGGGTAGCGCCGTTCGCGGACAGCTGCGCCTTATCGGCTTCGCTTCCCGCCGCCAGAGCTTTCTGGTCGACCTCAGCGGCCTTGGCCTGCACGGCCTGGATTCCCGCCTGGGCGCGTTGATCGACGTCCTTAATGTCTTTCGAATTCTTCGCGGTCAGGTCGTCGAGTTCATTGGTCTTATTGATCAGCGGCGTGGTCTGCTGCCGCACGTAATTCTTGGTTGTACATCCGAGGGATGCAGCGATTGCCGCCGCCAGCATTAGGGTCAACGATACGCGGTTCATAGAGTGAGGGGCTCCTTGCCCAAATATTGCGCCGTTCTCAAATCTTTTTCGGTTCCTAAAAATCTGTCCGACTACTGGACCCGCTCCCGTTAATGCACGGGGGATGCCATTTCGCATTCTCGAATAAAGCGGATAAGTCATTTTATACCAATATCTTGGATGTAGCCTGCGAAAAGCGCCTGGTCCCCGGACCCAAGCAATCCCGATATAACGCGTAAAAAATTTACTTTGTTATCCGGCTGGCGCTCTAGTCGAGCGCCGGGCGTTCCCGCCCACCAGACGTCGTCACATCACCGGAGGCACCATGATCCCCATGGCTGCCAGAACGCGAATCAGTTCGCGGCGAACCACGGCCGCGGTGGCCAGAAGAAACTTCTTCCGGCCCTCATCGGCTTCGGTCAGGATCGGATAGCGATGATAGAAAGTGTTGAAAAGCTGTGCCAGTTGGAAGGCATGTTTGGCAAGATAAGCGGGTTCGGTAGTCGCGATGCATTGGTTCACGATATAAGAGGTTTTCGCCGCCGCCAGCCAAAGTTCCCAGATGTCGTTGCCGGATTCACCCGCAAGGTACCGAGCGAACTCTTCTGTAGAGACGCGGCTGGCCGCGTCTCCGCCCACGCCACGACCACAGAACGCATCCGGATCGAATCCACCCTTGCGGAAAATGTTGGAAGCGCGCACGACCGCATACTGCGCGTAAGGGCCCGTGTCGCCCTCGAAACTCAGCGCATCCTTGAAATCGAAGGCGATCACCGAAGGTTTCGTGAACTTCAGCATGAAGTAGCGCAACGCCCCGATGGCGATCTGCGTAGCGATAGCGGAGCGCTCTGCCGCGCTCAACTCGGGATGCCGCGCATCCACTTCCTTGCCCGCCGCGCCGATGAGCGCGTCCAGCAGATCGTCCGCCTTCACGCCGAAGCCCTTGCGGCCGGAAACTTCGATCCACGCCCTCCCTTGATCTCCTTCGCTCAGCATGTAGCCGAGTTCGGCGGCGCAGCGCGGCGTGAGCGCGACCATCTCGTAGGAAAAGTGCGTGTAGCGATCAGCGGCTTCGCCATGTCCAAGCCCGCGCAAAGCTTCGATCACGGTGTTCTGCGCTTCCGCCTGGCGCGTGTCGATCACGTTGTAAATTTCAGCCACATCACCGAAGTGGGGATGGTCTCGCTCGCCGTCCGTGGTCGAGATCCAACAGTCGTGGGCATTGGGATAGCGATAGAACTTCCGATAGCCGAAATCGCGCCCCAGCAGCCCGAACTTCCACATGTGGTAAGCAATGTCCTTGCCGACATAGCCCACCGTGCCATTGGAACGGACGATCACTTTCTGGTCTTCCTCTTTGATCTCGGAGCCTGCCCTGAGCGAAGCCGAAGGGTTCTCCGCGCTCTCTGCGGTTTCAGATTTTTCGGTCCCCGCCCGCCGCATAATCCAACAACCTTTATTCTTGCCATCAGCCTCGTAAGTAAGGACCCCGGATTCCTTCAGCTTAGTGAACGCCGCGTCCCAGAAATGCAGGTGCAGAATTTCGCTCTCGCGCGGCAGGAAATCGTACTCAATGTCGAGGCGATCCATCGTTTCGAGATGGCGCTTAAGAACCGCGACCGAAATCAAATCCGCGATCGCGGCGGTCTCATTGTTTCCTTCCTCGATCGCGTGCAGCGTCTGCGCGCGCGCCTGCTGGTTCGCCTTGTCTTCTTCGTACCATTGCGAAACGCGCGCATAGAGATCCCAGCACACATAATCAAACCGCGGCGCGGCCGCTAGGGCTTCGATTTCGGCGCGTGACTTCTTCTCGATGTGCAGGAACCCGACCACCACGTCGGCAACCTGCGCTCCCGTGTTGTCGATATAGTTCTGGACGTCCACTTCCCTGCCCGCGAACCGCAGCAGGCGGACGAAGGTATCGCCGAGAATGGCGTTACGCAGGTGCCCGATGTGCGCCGCCTTGTTGGGATTGATGCTCGAATGCTCGACCAGCACTTTGCCGGGCGGAACGTCCGCGGCCGGAGACTGATTCGCTAGAAAACGATCGGCAGCGAGTTCTGCGGCCAACTCGGTGCGGTTCACGCGCACGTTGATATATCCCCCGCCCGCCACCTCAAATTTCTCAAGGCCGGGAATCGTACCCACCCCGGCAACGATCTCCTCAGCAATTTTGCGCGGGGCCTTGCGCAGTTTTCGGGCGAGTTCGAAGGCGATCGGCAGCGCGTACTCGCCAAACTCGATTTTCGGCGGCTGCTCGACGACGATGTTCGCGATTTCCAGGCCGTACGCACGACGCAGAAACTCGCGCAGATGCTCGACCAGTCGGCGTTCCAGATATCGATACAAGAGTGCCCTCTAACTGATTGAAGAAACAGTGATTCTAACAAACTCGCGGCGGAAGGCGCGTTTGACGGAGGTGCGAGTGCCCCCTATGATGAAATCTCGGCCGAAAACCGCTGTTAGCCGTTCGCTCTTAGCCTTTAGCTAAAAGCCAAGAGCTAACAGCCAAGAGCGATTTTCATCATGCGCATCGTCTACCTCGACTGTTTTTCCGGCATCAGCGGCGACATGTTTTTGGGCGCGCTTGTGGATGCCGGGGTGTCCCCCAAACTTCTAGAAGACACGGTCGAGGCGCTCGAGATCGGTGCGCGGCTAGAGATTTCGCGAGTGCAGCGAGGCGGAATTTCGGCAACCAAAGTCGACGTCTACGCCAACGGCGAAAAAGATTTGCCGCGCGAAGTTTTCTGGGAGCAGCACGAGCACAACCATGCTCACGAACATCTGCACGAGCATCATCATGATCACGACCAGACCGTGTGGCAGCGGGGCTCTGCCCCGCCCCGGACGGGGCAAAGCGCCCACAGCCACGGCCGCGGCCTGACGGAAATTCGCGAGATCATCGAAAAGGCGGCCATCAGCAGCACCGCGAAGGCAACTGCGATCCGCATCTTCGAAACCCTAGGCGAGGCCGAAGCCGAGATTCACAATACGTCCATGGAACAAGTTCATTTTCACGAAGTCGGCGCCGTCGACGCCATGGTGGATATTGTTTGCGCCGCCGTGGGAGCCGAATCTCTTGCCGTCGAAGAATGGATATGCTCCCCGCTGAACGTGGGCGGCGGCACCGTCAAGTGCGCCCACGGTACGCTTCCCGTTCCGGCGCCGGCAACCCTGAAGT
Organism: uncultured Acidobacteriaceae bacterium; assembly: GCA_963712295.1. GTDB lineage: Bacteria > Acidobacteriota > Terriglobia > Terriglobales > Acidobacteriaceae > Acidiflorens. The sequence continues at coordinate 7,663 of CAVQHM010000009.1, read as the reverse complement.
TGCTTCGGGACGCGCCGGTATACTCGTCGGGACCGCAGGTCGAGCTGGTAACGCCTACCGGCGCGGCTATTGTGAAGACGCTGAGCAGTCGGTTCGCGTCGTTTCCGGCAATGAAGGTCGAGCGGGCAGGATACGGCGCTGGAACTCGAGAGTTCCCCGAGCATCCAAACTTGCTGCGGATAACTATTGGGGAAGCTGTGAAGACGGAAGGCGCGCGTCCATCGCCCGGTACAGGGAACCAAACCATCGCGGTGCTCGAAGCGAATCTCGATGATTTGAGCCCGCAGGTGCTGGCCTATGCCATGGAGCGCTTGCTCGCCGAAGGAGCGCTCGACGTGTTCAGCGTCCCTGTACAGATGAAGAAAGGCCGTCCCGGCGCGTTGCTCACGGTGCTGGCAAAACTGGAAGACGCCGACCGGCTGACCCGGACGATCTTCGTCGAGACCACAACTCTGGGAGTGCGCCGCCGCGAAGAACAGCGGCAGACGCTTTCGCGGCGCTGGGAAACGGTGGATACGACCTGGGGTCCGGTGCGGATCAAGGTCGCTAACATGAATGGCACGGTTTCCAACTATGCACCCGAGTACGAGGACTGCCGCACCCTGGCGGAAGCGCAGCATATCCCGCTCCGGACCGTGATGCAGGAAGCGATTCAGCAGTATCTTCGAAGCGAGCGAAAACCTTGAACCAAGGTTTATATCAGGATACGGTTTGTATCAGGGCATCGCTTTAGCGATGCCGAAACTTCGCCCTAATCAGACGCCCCTTTAGGGGCTGGGCATCGGCCGCCGAAATCATGAGCAAGAAGTTCTACATCACGACCCCGATCTACTACGTGAATGCGCGTCCGCATATCGGACACGCCTACACCACCATCGCCTGCGACACGATCGCGCGCCGCCACCGCATGTTGGGCGATGATACCTGGTTCCTCACCGGCACCGATGAACACGGTCAGAAGATCGAGCGCGCCGCCCAGGCCGCGGGCAAGACGCCGCAACAGTTCACCGACGAAGTTTCCGCTGAATTCCGTGCACTCTGGGAGCGCATGGGCTTGACCCACGACGATTTCATCCGCACCACCTCCGCAAGGCACCAAAAGGGTGTGCAGGCGCTCTGGCGCAAGATTCGCGATAACGGCTATATCTACAAGGGGACTTACACCGGCCAATACTGCGTTTCCGATGAACTCTATGTCGACGCGGAGCCGGGCGCTCCCTGCCCCGATTGCGGGCGCCCCACGGAAACCGTCCACGAAGAAAACTATTACTTCAAGCTATCGGCGTTCCAAGATCAGTTGATTCGCCTCTACACCGAGCGGCCCAATTTCATACGCCCGGAGACGCGGCGCAACGAAGTACTGTCATTCGTGCGCGGCGGACTGCGCGATCTTTCCATCAGCCGCTCGACCTTCTCCTGGGGCATTCCCGTACCGGACGATCCCAAGCACGTGGTCTACGTCTGGCTCGACGCGCTGGCGAACTACATCACCGCGCTCGGCTATGGCTCGACCGACCCGAGCAAGTTCGACAAGTACTGGCCCGCCGACGTGCACATGATCGGCAAAGAAATTGTGCGCTTCCATTGCGTCTACTGGCCGGCCTTCCTGCTGGCCGCCGGATTGCCGCTGCCCAAGGGCATCACGGCGCACGGCTGGCTGCTGTTTGAAGAAAGCAAAATGTCGAAGTCGCGCGGCAATATCGTGCGCGCCGAAACCATCGTGGATGTGCTCGGCACCGACGCCCTCCGCTACTTCCTGCTGCGCGAAGTCGTCTTCGGGCAGGATGGCTCGTTCAGTTTCGATGCGCTGGTGCAGCGCTATAACTCCGATCTGGCCAACGGCCTCGGCAACCTCGCCAGCCGCACCCTTACGATGATCACGCGCTATTTCAAAGGCGAAATACCGTATCCCTCGAACGCGGCGCACACTCCGGCGGATGCCGCGATTGCGGATGGGGCTCGAAAAGCGATCGCAGACTACGGCACGCTGTTTGACCAGTACCAGTTCTCGCGCGCGCTTGAAACGGCTTGGGCGCTGGTCAGCGCCGTGGACAAATACATTGTCGAGAACGAACCCTGGTCTCTCGGTGATAAACAGGACGAAGAAAGCCGCGCGCGCCTGGCGACCGTGCTCTACACCAGCGCCGAAGCTTTGCGCATCGTAACCGCGCTCGCGCATCCGGTGATGCCTGACTCGACCGCGAAGATCTGGGCGCAGATGGGCCTCGGAGAAATCAGCAAATTCGAGCTGACCAAATTGCAGTGGGGACAACTGCGCCTCGGCACAAAATTAGGCGAGGTGCAAGCCGTCTTTCCGCGAGCAGACAAATCGGCAATCGAGAGGATGCAGAAGATGGAAGAACAGAATGCAAGTGTGGGGACAGCAAGTGTGGGGACGGGCGACTCGCCCGTCCAGCCGAGCGAAGCTCGGCCGCCGCTGGTAGGACCGGCGAACCCAAGCACCTCAGCGAAGCCAGCCGCCGCAACGCCCGATGGCAAAATCAGCATCGACGACTTCGCCAAGGTGGAATTGCGCGTAGCGCAAGTAAAGACCGCGGAGCGCGTCAAGGGCGCTGACAGATTGCTGCGTCTCGAAGTTGATCTCGGAACCGAAGTGCGCCAACTGGTAGCCGGAATTGCCGAGGCCTATGAGCCGGAAGCACTGATCGGGCGCAAAGTCGTGATCGTGGCGAACCTCGCGCCCCGCAAACTGCGCGGCCTGGAATCGAATGGCATGATCGTCGCTGCCTCGCCGGAGGGCGGAAAGCCCGTGCTGGCCAGCTTTCTGGAAGACGTGCCTGTAGGTACACGACTCAAATAGCGCTGCCGAGCTTCGCTCGGCGGGACGGGCGAGTCGCCCGTCCCCACCCAAGGCAGCCCGATGTTCATCGACTCCCACGCCCATCTCGAAGGCAAGCGCTACGACGTCGATCGCGCTGAAGTGCTGGCGCGCGCAAAGCAGAGCGGCGTCGAAGCTTATCTCGCGATCGGAATTGGCGAGGGTCCGGAGACCGCCAACTGCGGAATTCAGTTAGCGGAAAAATACGGCGGCAAGCCGGAATATCCGCGAATCTGGGCGAGCGTGGGAATTCACCCTCATGAAGCAAGACTCGCGAACCAAGCCGCCGACATCCAAATGCTGCAATGGGCGCGGCATCCCAGGGTGATTGCCTGGGGAGAAATCGGCCTCGACTATTTTTACGACCACTCTCCCCGCGACGTGCAAAAAGCGGTCTTCCTGCGACAGATGGATTTAGCCAAGACAGCGGAGTTGCCCATCATCATTCACTGCCGCCCATCCGACAATAGCGAGAACGCATGGGACGACTGCCTGACGATGATCGACGCCCACTGGAGTTCCAGCGGCCTGGGCGGAATTCTGCATTGCTTCACCGGAAGCGTCGAGCATGCGCGGCGCGCGCTCGACCTGGGCTTCATGATTTCTTTTGCCGGCAACATCACCTTTCCCAAGGCGCAGGCCATCCGCGACGCGGCGCAGATGGTTCCGCTCGACCGCATGTTGATCGAAACCGACGCGCCCTACCTGGCGCCGATTCCTTATCGCGGCCAGCGCAACGAACCCGCGTTCGTGAAAGAGGTAGCCCGCCAGATCGGCGAACTGTGCGGCCTTTCGGCGGAAGAGATCGGCTCGCAAACCGCGCGCAATTTTTACAAATTCTTTAAACTCGCGCCGGAATAGGGCCCAGCCTGCGCGGACGATGCCTCTTCTGTTACCCTCAGGAGTACACAATTGGGGCGAGCAATCCGTGTAAAGAGGTTTTCAGGCGTCAGGTCTTAGGTCTTAGGTCTTAGGTCGGATTTGAGGTCTTCCTAAGACCTAAGACCTAACACCTCAGACCTGACTTGGTGACATTCCATGCCCGATAACAGTTTCGATATCGTCAGCAAAATCGACCTGGCCGAAGTCTCGAACGCCATCCAGCAGGCGATGAAAGAAGTCAGCACGCGCTTCGATCTGAAGGACTCGAAGTCGCTGATCGCGATGGAAGGCACCGACGCGATCCTGCTGCACTCCGCCGATGAATTCAAGATGAAGGCGGTGAACGACGTCTTCCAGCAAAAGCTGGTCAAACGCGGCGTGCCCCTGAAAGGCCTGACCTACGGAGCGCTGGAGCCAGCCGCCGGAAGCACGGTGAAACAGAAGATAAGCATTCAACAGGGGATCCCGATCGAAAAAGCGCGAGAGATTGTGAAGCTGGTCAAGAATTCGAAGAAGAAAGCGCAGGCTTCCATCCAGGCCGATGTGGTGCGGATCAGCAGCAAGGATCGCGATACCCTGCAGGCAATCATCGCCCTGGTCAAGCAGCAGGATTTTGGCATCGACTTGCAGTTCACGAATTACCGGACCAACTAGAAGCTTTTAACCGCAGAGAACGCGGAGTGCGCGGAAGAAAGCTGGAATGGTAAACACGCAAAAATGAATCTTCTCTGCGGGCTCCGCGATCTCTGCGGTTAAGAACGGTTTACGTTTACGAGGATCGGATCAGCGTTGAGCACCACGACGTCCATTAACGGGAAAGAAATCTTCGATCTTCTGCGCGACGACATTGCCGCCATCGAAGAACAATTCGGACGCGACACGGTCTCGAGCGTCGCCGCGATTACCGAGATCGGCGAGTACCTGCGCGCCGGCGGCGGAAAGCGAATCCGTCCCGCGCTGTTGCTGCTCTCCGCGAAACTCCTCGGCTACAAGGGCGCGGGCGCGGTCAAACTTGCAACCGTCGTCGAGATCATCCACACCGCGACCCTCGTTCACGACGACATCATCGACGAGGCCCAACTCCGCCGCGGGCGTCCCGCTGCCAACACGCAGTGGGGCAACTCGATGTGCGTGCTGGCCGGCGACTGGCTCTACATGCAGGCCTTCAAGATCGCCGTGCAAGAACGCAATTTCCGCATCCTCGATGTGCTCATCGAACTGACGCAGCAGATGGTCGAAGGCGAACTGCTGCAGATGGAAAAGCTCGGCAAGCTGATCTCGCTGCAGGAGCATCTGGATCTCATCTATCGCAAGACGGCGTGCCTGTTCTCGGTGTGCATGAGAGTCGGGGGCATTTTGGGCGGCGCCACCGCGCAACAGGAAGAACGCCTGGGCCAGTACGGACGCGATCTCGGTTTAGCCTTCCAGATCGTGGACGATGTGCTCGACCTTACCGCTTCCGAGAGCGTGCTCGGGAAGCCCGTGGCCAGCGACCTGCGGGAAGGCAAAGCCACCATGGCGGTCATTCACGCGCTGGAGCGCTGCACCGTCGCCGAGCGCCACCAAGTCGAAACCATTCTGCGCGACCGCGCCTTCAATGGCGTCACGCACGCCGACATTCTGACCATCCTGAACCGCTACGGTTCTCTCGAATACGCCTCCCAGGAGGCCGCCCGCTATGCCGAGTCGGCGCGCAACGCCATCTGCTCGTTTCCGGACTCGGAGATCAAACGAGCGCTTTTGTGGGCGCCGGAATTCGTCGTCGCGAGAGAGAAGTAGGTAGAAAAAACAGCGCTTAGAAAACGCTCCTGACTCGATTTTGGGTGGCGCGGATTGTGGGCGGCGCAGCGGTTCACCCCTGCGGTATGGGCATTGTTTTGAATTCGGCTTTAGCCGCTGAGGGCATGGCTCTCACCCAGAGACAGGTCTTTCCGCAAGCTGTCCAGTCGTGCCGATCAGGCCTGGAAAGATGCCGGCCTTAGATCGGATGTGCAGCCTCCGATCATCTCACCCCGTCACAATCTCGTACCTCAAGCATCACATCCCAAACGCACGCCCCGAGCCTACAATAAGCTTGCGGAGGGCTTGCCATGTCGACTGCCTGGACATCCCGTTACGCGCTGCGCACCAAGGGCATTACCAGTTCTCAAATCCGCGAGTTGTTGAAGCTCACCCAAAGACCGGGAGTGATTTCCTTTGCCGGCGGCCTCCCCGCCCCCGATGTTTTCCCCGTCGAACGCTTTAAGGAAGCCTGCCAAAAAGTGCTGACGGAGAAGGCCGCATCCGCTTTACAGTACGGAGCCACCGAGGGGTACGAGCCCCTGCGCGAACTGATCGCGACGAATATGTCGCGCTACGGAATCAAGGCCAAGGTGGAAAACGTCCTGATCACTTCCGGCTCGCAGCAGGCGCTCGACCTGATCGGCAAGCTCTTCATCAACGCCGGAGATCGCGTGCTGGTCGAAGCCCCCACCTATCTTGGCGCGCTGCAGGCCTTCAATATCTATCGGGCGGAATATGAGTCCGTTCCCATCGACGAAAACGGCCTGCGCACCGACCTCATGGAGGAGCCTCTGCGCTCCGGCCCCAAATTCATGTACGTGCTGCCTAACTTCCAGAACCCGGCCGGAACCACATTATCGGAGGTGCGCCGCCACGAATTGGTGCTGCTGGCGGACCGGTTCGGCATTCCGATCGTCGAAGACGATCCCTACGGCCAGTTGCGCTATGAAGGGGAGCACCTGCCGCCGCTGGTTGTGCTCGATCGCGAGAACCTGCGCCGTGACAATGGCTATTCCATTGGCAACGTCATTTACCTGAGTACTTTCTCAAAGACGCTGGCTCCCGGGCTGCGCCTGGGGTGGATCGTCGCTCCGCCGGAAGTCATCAGCAAGCTGGTGCAACTGAAGCAGGGTACCGACCTGCACACTTCGACCTTTACTCAGTTCGTGGCCTACGAAGTCGCGCGCGATGGATTTCTCGACCAGCACGTCAAGTTGATTCGCAAGATCTATCGCGAACGCCGCGATGTGATGCTTCAGGCTTTGCAGGAATTCTTCCCGCCCGCAGTGACCTGGACTCATCCTCACGGCGGACTGTTCCTCTGGGTGACGCTGCCCGCAGGGCTCGACATCAAGGCGATTCTCAAATCCGCGCTGGAGCAGAATGTGGCGTTCGTGCCCGGCGATTCGTTTTATGCCAACGATGGCGGCGAAGGGTCCCGCCACATGCGCTTGAATTTCTCGAACGCCGCTCCGGAGCAAATACGAGAGGGCATCCGGCGCCTGGCCGCCGCCGTGAAGAGCCACCTGACGCCCACAACGACCCGATCCGAACTGCCGCTCGAAGTATAGAGAGAAGTCTAGAGAGTAGCGCCGCTGTCCCGGCGGGCGTCCTCGCGGCCGCGCCGAGGACAGAAGGCAAGCCCTTGTCTTGAGCGAGGTCGAACGAAGCCGACACTATTCGTCTTCCATTGATTTACCGGAAGACCCTCAAAACAAGGGCTTTACATCTCTGACCGCCTTGGGTCACGTCCTTCCGTAATGTCCCACGTCCTCAAGCCTGGGACCATAATAGAGCAGCATGAGTCCATTTCTGCAAGCCGCGCCTAAACGGCGACCGCCCCGCGTACAGTTTACGCAGGCGCCACCGGCCGTCCTTCGCTTCCAGACCGGCCGCAGCGTCCGCGGCAAGTTGCAGGTCGTTTCCGTCACCGGCGGACTGCTGAACCTGTCCAGCCCTCTGGACCAGGGCTCGCGCATCAAGTTGATGTTCCTGACCGACGCGGGGGCGGTGCTGGGCACGGCGGAAATGCTGCCTTCTGTCTCCAGCACGCAACAGCCCTTCCGTTTCGTTGAGATCGAGGAAGCCGACGAAAGTAAACTCCGAAACGTAATTCAATCCTTTGCCGATCAGAGCCATCGCGATCAAGGATCGATCGTC
>CAVQHM010000008.1:0-526701 GCA_963712295.1 uncultured Acidobacteriaceae bacterium | reverse complement strand
CAGTAACTCAAGAGGACTTATTCATGACGCGTTACGCAACCATTGTCGCTACCGGCAGGTACGTACCTGAGATAGAAGTGACTAATGACATGCTGCGCGAGCGCTTCAAACATATCCCGGATTTCGTGGACAAAATGGAGGCCACGAGCGGCATCAAGACGCGCTGGCATGCTCCCGAAACCTGGGCGACCAGCGATGTCGCTCTGCCCGCCGCCAAACTCGCGCTGGAGCGCGCCGGCAAGAAGCCCGAAGAGGTCGATCTGATCATCCTCGGCACCGATTCGCCGGACTACATCACACCCGCTACCTCGGTCGTGCTGCAATATAAGCTCGGCGCAAAGAACGCCGGGACGTTTGATGTCGGTTGCGCCTGCGCTTCGTTTCCCACGGGTCTTTCCGCCGCCGCGGGAATCATCGCCGCCAATCCAGGGATCAAGACAGTGCTCGTCATCGGCGTCTATCTCATGCACAAACTCACGACGCCCGCCGATCCCATGGTCTTTTTCTATGGTGATGGTGCGGGCGCGGCGGTGCTCGAACCCGCAGCTTCGCCGGGCTTTATCACTTCCACCTTCCGCGCCGACGGCTCCTATCACGACTATTGGGGAATCTATTCCGGCGGCACTTTCGAGCCGGCGACCGAAGCCTCGGTTAAGGCGGGGCGCACGGCGTGCACGATCAAGAATCGCTATCCTCCGGAATTGAACGAGGAGACGTGGCCGCTCATCGTAAACCGGCTCGCTAAGGACGGCGGTTTTGCTCTGCGCGACGTCGATTGCTTCATCTTTACGCAGGTGCGGAAGCCTACCATTCAACGCGTGATGGAGCGTCTTGGCGTGCCCGTGGAACGTGCGCATACCATCATGGAGCAGTATGGCTACACCGGCTCTGCCTGTGTCGGCATGGCGCTCGACCACGCGATCGAGCAGGGCAAGGTGAAGTCCGGGAACCTGGTCGTGCTGGTAGGCTCCGGAGTCGGATATAACCAGGCGGGCTGCGCGTTTCGTATGCCCTAGAGGACGTTGCAGGCTCGACTTTCAATTAGGCCGGCCGAAAGGAACGGAATGGGCCTGGCAACGAAAATTGTGCTGCTGCTGGTTTCGGCCGCAGTTACCGCTCTGATTGTCTTTTTCGTTCTCTTCTTCTTGCGACCCATCGCCGTGATGGTCTGGTTGCGGAGGAACGCGCTTCGCCGAGCCGGCCTCCGGAAAATACGGCTTACGACCACCGTGGGAGAACAGGTCGTGTGGCATGGCGGCGCCGGGCCCCTGCTGGTGTTGCTGCATGGCGCCGGCCATGAAGCGGGAGGATGGTGCAAGGTGGCGCCCGAGCTGAAGCGCCATTTTCAACTGGTGCTGCCGGATTTTGCCGGCCATGGCGAAAGCGACCCGGTTGCGGGTGTACTCAGTCTGGGAACGCTGCTCACCGCACTCGAGCAAGTACTCGAGGCTACGCCCTGGCGAGACGCACCGCTGGTGCTCGCCGGTAATTCGCTCGGGGCCTGGATGGCGATGCTCTATGCCCACAAACACCCGCAGCGGGTGACGCGGGTGATTCTCATCGATGGCGGCCCCATCGAGAACGTATCGGAGATCGGCCTCATGCCCAAGGACCGCGAAGAGGCTCGGCGTGCGTTCGATGCCGTGCTGGATCCCGGCACTCCGCGGCCGACGAATTTCGTCCTCGATGATCTGGTTCGCATCTCGAATACAGGTCCGATTTCGAGGCTGCTGGCCGCAGGCGTTGAAGACATATCGAAATACCTGCTCGAAGGCAACCTGGCGATCCTTCCAACTGCCGGTCGATCTCATCTGGGGCGCCTCCGATCGCCTCGTCCCGCTCGAATATGCGAAGAAACTGCAATCGCAGCTTCCGCATTGCACGCTTACGGTCATTGAGCGTTGCGGCCATGCGCCGCAACTCGAGCGTCCCCACGAATTCACGCAAGTCTTGTTGCAAATTCTCGCGGCAGATTCGTCCCGTGCCCCCGCCACGGCCCAAGCTGTTTCCGGACATCTGGGGAGAACTCGTGATCGTTATCACTGGCGACATTCTCGGAGAGCGTGCCCGTCTTAGTCCCGACGCGGTCGCGTTGATCCACGTTCCCACGCGCCGGCAGTTCACCTATGCGGAACTCAATCGGCGGGCCTTGCGGTGCGCGCGGGTCTGGACGGATCTCTGCTCGCTCGTTCCAGGAGATCGTGTCTGCATTCTTTCCGAGAACCGTGTGGAGTATGTCGATGCCTTCTGGGCGGCCGGTAAGTCCGGCATCGTCCTCGTTCCTCTAGGGACACGCAGCACGGCTCGCGAACTGCACCAGATACTCGCGGACTGCGGACCGCGCTGTCTCATGTATTCCGCGCGGTATGCGACACTCGCGAAAGAGCTCCAACAACTCGCGGCCTTCGAGCACTTAATAAGTCTGGACGCGGAAGACGGTGTACCGAACGTACTGGGTTGTGCCCAGGCGATGGATCGGGTTAGTCCCGATGCCCTGGCAACAAGACTCCAACCTGAGGATCTTTTCTGTCTGCTCTATACCAGCGGCACCACCGGACGGCCGAAGGGCGTAATGATTCCACACCGGCAGATCGCATGGAACGCCTACAACACGGTGATCTCCTGGCAGCTGCGGCAGAGCGACCGGGTTCAGGTCTACACGCCCATGTATCACGCCGGCGGCCTCACCGTATTCCTAACCCCGCTGTTCGCCATCGGGGGCAGCATCGTTTTGCATGATGGCTTCGACGTTACCGAGGTGTTACAAGCTTGCCGTGACTATGAGTGCACGCTGCTTTTCGGCGTACCTACGATCTTCAAAATGCTCCTCGATTCACCAGAATTCGCAGCGCTCGATTGCCGCCATCTGCGCTGGTGTGCCAGCGGAGGCGCTCCGCTTCCGTTACAACTTCTCCGTGCCTACCAGGAGCGCGGACTGGTTTTTCGCCAAGGCTATGGGCTGACCGAGGTCGGCGTGAACTGCTTTGCCATGAGCGATGAGGACTCCCTGTGCAAGTCCGGTTCGATTGGCAAGCCAATGATGTTCACGGAGGCGAAGCTCCTCGATCCGCAGGGGAATAAGGTCGCAACCGATGAGGTTGGTGAACTGTGCCTGCGCGGGCCCCACGTCTGCCTGGGCTATTGGAACAATCCCGCCGCCACCGCCAAAGCGCTCGACCCAGACGGATGGTTCCACACCGGCGACCTGGCGCGTTGCGACGAAGATGGGTTCTTCTACATCGCGGGCCGCTCGAAAGACATGATTATCAGCGGCGGCGTGAACATCTATCCGGCGGAGATCGAAAAAGAACTGCTCGATCATCCGGCCGTTGCCGAAGTCTCCGTCCTGGGGACGCCCGACGAGAAGTGGGGCGAGGTCCCAATCGCCTTCGTTGCGCTAAAATCAGGGGTGAGCGCCAGCGATCTAGAACTTATCGAGTTCCTTCGTCCCAGGATCGGCAAGATCAAACTGCCAAGGCAAATCGTTGTGATCAACGCACTACCCCACAACGCCTATGGCAAGGTCCTGAAACTCGAACTCCAGAGCCGGTTGCGGAACCTCAAGCCTGGCGCCGACGGAAGCGATACGGTCACGCCAGAGCGCGAGTCATCTTAATTAAGAGGTGTTCCATGAAGCGCATTTACATCGCCGCCTACCATCAATCGAAATTCGGAAAGCTCCTGGCCATGCAGGTGCCGGAGATCATCCAGAACGCGGTCAACGGAGCGTGCAAAGAGATCGGCGTCGAGCCCGCCGCGCTGGATGTGGGCTCGATTGGCGCCACCTGCAACATTTCGCTGAACGAGCAGGGCCTGCTCGCCGGCCTGATGGCGATGGTGCCGGGTCTCGGCGGCAAGCCCATCGAGTCCGTCGAGAACGCCTGCGCCTCGGGCGGTCAGGCGGTGCTCTCCGTCATCCACAAACTCTTGGTGGGGTGCGGTGACGTCGGCATCGCGGTCGGCTACGAGAAGATGCGCGACAACGAAGGCAAGATGGACGGCAAGCTCATCGGCAAGGCGCTGGGATATTTTTCTCACCCCGACGAGCGCGAGGGCAAGGTGTTCATCTTCCCGCACCTGTTCGCCGAGATCATGGAGTGCTACCTGAAGGTGCATCGGGTGCGGGAGGAGGATCTGGCGCAAATCGCGGTCGCCGAGTACGCCAACGCCCGAAACAATCCCTATGCCCAGATGCAAAAGGTGCAGATCACTCTGGACCAGGCGATGAAGATCGAAGGCATCAATCGTTACATCGCCGAGGGCTTGCCCCTGAAGACTTACGACTGCTCCCAGATCACCGATGGCTACGCCAGCCTCATCCTGGCGACCGACGAAGGATTGCAGAAGCTCGGCGTCAACAAGGCCGACTGCGTCGAGATCGCCGGCTACGCGCAGGCTACCGATCCCCTGAAGAAAGCGGGACGCGACGTTCTGCGGCCCGAAGGCGCTTACCGGGCGATGAACAAAGCCTATGAAATGGCCGGAGTCAAGCCCGGGGACGTGAGCGTGGCGGAGGTCCACGATTGCTTCACGGTGATGGGCGCCATCGGCACGGAAGTGCTGGGCAAGGCCGCCGTCGGCCAGGGCGCGCGCTACTGGTGCGAGGGCAAAGCCGGCGTGGATGGCGAGTGCGCCATCAACACCTCCGGCGGACTGATTGCCAAAGGCCATCCCATCGGCGCTACCGGGATCGCCATGCTGGGATGGTGCGCGTGGCAACTCCGGGGCAAGGCTCCCGCCGGGCTGCAAGTGAAGAATCCACGCGTCGCAGCGACGTTCAACATCGGGGGACCCATCTGCGCTTCCGTTTGTACGGTGCTCAGGCCCACCACGTAAGGTCGGGGCGAGACAGGCGGGACGATACTCAAGTTTTTTTGGGTGGCGCAGCGCTTCAGTGTGTGCGTGAGAACTCGGTTTGGAGAGAACGAGTGTACCGTGGACCTGACGTCCAGCCCGCAAAGCGGGCGGAATTCGTTAGCCCACCGCGTAAGCGGTGGGTCAAGTGGAACAAAACCGCGAGCCCCGGACGGGCGGCACGAGTTCTCACGCACACTCTTCAGCGCTGCGATAAGTGCATTTGTTTTGGATCCGGCTTTAGCCGCTGAGGGCGCGGCTCTAGCTCAGAATTGACTTTTTCCGCAGCCTCTTCAGTCGTGCCGCCCTGAGTTCCAAGGGGTTCCGGCCTCAGCCGCTGAGGGCCGAGACCTACACCATTGGGAGCAATGCGCTAGTTGCTGATCCCCGCACTCGGCGCGGGTTGCGGGATGGACGCCGCTGCCGTAGCCGCCGCCGCTTCGTTCAAAATGCGGTGGTGAATCGTGAACAGCGCCAGCTCCAGCCGATCGGACACGCCAATCTTGTCGTAAACGTTGCGCAGGTAGTTCTTGATCACCTGCTCGGTCGTGCCCAACTGGGTGGCGATTTCCTTGTTCTTGTAGCCCTGCACAATCAGCGCCACGATCCGCAGTTCCTTCGCCGTCAACCGGTCGCGGACCCGCAGCCCGACCATATCGTTCTCGGTCAACTCGCTCGGCACCGCCATGTCCTGCACCCAGCTCTCGCCGCGCGCGATCTTGCGCACGCAGTCCACCAGCGCCGGGCTGGTCACGTTGCGATAGACCACGCCATGGGCTCCCGCCGCCATGTAGCGTTGCGCGCTCTCGCCCGTATCGGCAAGCACCACCACCCGCGTCTTGTTCTTGTTGGCCGCCGAGAGGATGGAGCTGAAATCGGAGTGGAATCCTCCGGCAATGATCAGCACCGCGGCGCGAAATTTGTCGAGCGCCATGAACATCTGCTCGGCGGTTTGCGCCTGGGCCACGATGCGCATTTCGTCTTCTACGGCCAGTACCTTGGCGATGCCCGCCCGGAAAATCGCCTGATTGTCGGCCAGAATAAGCTTCAACATGAGTCGCACTCCCCGCGTAACTATTGGCGAACGAATTCGTAAGAATCGATTACGCAAGCGACGCCCCGGTTGCTCCCGGGCTCCGTGCTTGCATCCGGCTCATCGGTCCGCACCACGCGGCCGCGGCACTGGATCACCACGTCTTCCTTGCCCCCCGTGACTTCCGGCGGCAGCGTGATTTCAAACTCCACCGGCGACCCGACCTCGAGCGAAGCGTCGGCGCGGATGTACACTCCGGCGGCGCTCAGATCGCCAGTCATGCCGCTGGCCGCGCCCGCCCTGCCTTCCTCATGAATCTTGATCGGCAAATGCAACGGAAACCTTTTCCCGGTACGTGCTTCGGCCACAACTCCTCCTCTGCCGTCGCTCTACGCTTCCATCCAAGGCCAGAAGACCAAGTCAGAAAACCAGCCGGGAAAACACCAAACTCCCAGCCCAGAGCCTAACCAGCAGCTATCGGCGTTATATCACGGAAAATACCGTAACAGAAGCCCTGATTACCGAAGTAATCCCGGTAGGAACTAGGTACCTCCCAGCCCCCCAGATGGCCGCCGCCGCCCCGGCGCAGCCACACTCTGAGTGGAATGCCGCATTTTTGCTGGGTTCCGCGCGATGGCTGGCTGCGGAAAAACCCTGGATTTCGACTTAGTTTCGAAGGAGTGCGGCTTCAGCCGGACGTATTGCTGGGGTCTGCCGGTGGAGCGCCGGGTGTCCCGCCCGGCTGGACGAGACGCCCGTCCCTCCCACCCGATGGTGGCTGGGCCTAAAGTGGCAAGTTGCGTGAACGGAGCCACGTGGCTGTTGGTATTGGCGCCAACAAGAAAAAACCCCGATCCTCGCGGACCGGGGGTTGGGTTGAACTGGTTTGACCTTGGGTTTAGTAGGTGCGTGTCGTAAGCATCTGGCGGAAGCCCAGGCTCTCCACGTCCTTGAACATCGGCGTTCCGGGCGGCAGACCTTCCGGCAGGGCGAAGTCCGCGTCGAATAGATAGTCACGGTTCGGCGGCTGATACACCGAGTAAGTGCAGCACTTGAATATTCCGGTGCCATAGGTTGCGTAGTACAGGCTCACCAGCGAGCCTCCGTAATGCAGCGTGGACTCGGCTATTCCAGTCTTCCAGGAGGCGCAGGAAGTTGCCGACTCCTCCGTCGGTGCCGAAGGGGTAGTCCGGGTTCGAGTTCGCCCACGACGGGAACGGGAAAGACCTGTTCTTCCCGGCGGCGATCGCCACCCGGTAGTAGGTAGTGCTGGCTGGACGAGTCGTTGCGTCGGTAACATCGACGTTACCGGCGCCCATGCTTGTCTGATCGACCCAATTGTTGGAGAGAATCGTGACCGCGTCGGCAATCACCGCGGCTGCGGAATGCCCGAGTATGTCGTTTGCCGGCGCCGTGTTGACCGGATTCGAAAAAAACGTGTCGGCCGCGTTGCTGTTGTAGTTGCCCTGTATGTACACCGGATTCTCCGAGGCCACCGTAAATCCGCCCGGACTCGTTAGAGTGGCCGCGGCATCCCATCTCCTCGGGAGGTTGCCGAGCGAACCATCCACCAGCTTCAAAACGTGGCGCGCTCCGCTGACCCAGTTCTTGCGCCCTGTGGCCGTGCAACTGGTAATCCGGGCGCTCGGCGCCGCAGTGCCGAAGGGATCGGGATGGGCAGGGGAGTTGATGGCAGTATTCAGGTTGGTAGCACGTTATAGAAGCCCAAGCCCATGTTCCACGGGCCGAAGTTGTCCAAGGATCCGTTCTGATTGACGTCCTCGGGAGAGCCGGTGCCGCCCGGGGTTTCCAGCGCTCCGTCGGGTTTGCCCGCCTGACTGGAGGCGTTGACCACATCCTCCAGGCCCGAGTCCCCGCTCTTAGTGCCCGCAGGGTGCGGCCCAGTGGTGTTCGGATTCAGCAGCATCCCCCGCCGATCGGAGAAATACAGTACATATCCATTCTGCTCGAGATAGTCCACACTGGTGCCGCTGCTTGCGCCACTAGTGGGGTTCTTGCCGGTCTGTCCCCGCAGCCATTTCTGCAGGTTGCCCACATCGATCTCGACGGCATTCATTACGCCGTTGGTCGTGCAACTGTTCTGGTGCCGCCGGCCTGTATCACATCCCGAGGCTCACCTTCGCGGGCATCGTAGAAGTTGATGGGATACCAGTTGAAGGCAGTGATGCTCTGTGCCGTAGTCGAGGTGCCAAACGCCCACTGCGTGGTCCCCGTGTCTTCCAAAAGGGACGGCGTGGCGGTCCACGCCGTGCACTTGCCGCCGCTTTTTGCTCGTGCAGTTCGGGGCAATCCCGGTGTTTGCAGTTAGCAGCGAAAATGCGGGGAGCGCACCCGAGGTTGCCGTGCTGCGATCCGCCGGCTCTTGCAGCAGCAGAATCGCGTTCGGATTGATTGGGTTGCTGCCTGGGGTGCGTGGGTGGGGTGACTCCGCGCGCAAATCCCAGTCCCAGCCATTCCCTGGTTACCGGGTTCCAGGCGCCCGAGGCGTCCTTGTATTCCACCCGCAGGTAGCCATCGATCAGGTTCCAGGTTGCGGTCCCGTTGTTCACGACGGTCGGAGCCGCGTTGTTCACCACGTAATACGGAGGTGCCGGCGTCGCCGGACAGCCAGCAGGATCGCCGTACTTTGGGTTTGTCGGCGGGCAAAGGGTGAGCAGTGGCGCGAGGCTGGCGCTGCTGCCCGTGAGGATCGGGGCGCCTGGCCCGCCTACGGGGCCCGTCGGCTGGAGCCCCTGTAGTGTGGGACTCGTGTTCTTTGCATTGCCATACCACGCCGCCGGCGCGGAAGGCCAGTCCAGGATGTTGTCGGTGCCGTTGAGGTTAGCAGTGGAGGAACCAGACACAGGGCCGGCCGATGGAACCGCGTTCGAGGCGGCGGCGAAGTAAAGCTGATAAGTGCCCGCCGCGAACGATGAGGGGTAGTTGCCCGCGGTCATGGCGATTCCATAGGGATTGGTAGATGTCGCGCCCGTTGCCGTCGCCTGCGCTGTGGTTATGTTCGCCAGCCGGATATTATCCGGATCCGAATATCCTGTGCCGTTCTGAAATTCCGTCGGGTCGTCGCTAAGCAGCACGCGAATCTGCGCCATGTTGTATTCGCGCGAAGAGCCCAGCGCCGAGGTGGGATCCTCGCCCGCCGGCGGCGGCCGGCGAATAATTTCGTAAGGCAAGGCGTTCCCGCCGACGAAGGGCATGGAAAGTTTGTTGGCCCCCGTCCCCGTCTGATTAACAGCCAAATTTCCATAGTTCCCGTTGATAACCTCGTGGTTTGTCGTGTTCTTGGAAAAGTAATACCAACCGCCGGTACCGCTGGAGTTTAGTCCAACACCGGTGGAAGCCCCCCCATCCCCGTCACGCTGCCTTGACTCTTTGCCATGGTCACGCACTGCTTGTCCGTCGGCGGATTTTGTGTCGGCGGAGTCTTTGGGATACAGCCCGGGTCGGCGGTCGGCATGTAGACCGTGCCGCCGTCATTGGCGCTGGCGTACGGCAAACCGTTCGGAATATTATTCGTGACAACGTTTCCGTAGGCCTCCACTTTGCTGTGAAACTCAATCGTGTTGCCGTCCGCCACGCCCACGTACAGATCGCCGTTGGTGTGGACGCGTCCGTTAAAATCAAGAGTGGGGTTGCTGAAGAAGGCCAGATCGCTCTCCGAGAACACGCCGAATTGGAACACTGGAATCAGCGCCACCTGCGCGTTCCGCATCACGCTGACTTCCTGGCCGCCAGGAAACTGCGCCGTCGTCAGCATGTTGACGGGGACGATCTGCGCATACAAACCATAGTTCGGCCCGGAGGCGACGCTACCCCAGCCCAGCAGTTTCTTGAGGTCGGTATCAGTCGGACAAGCCGCTCCCAGCACGCCGGGTGTGACCTCATAGTCTTTCCAGGTGATTCCCGCGATCGCCGGCCCGGTGCTGGCGGGGGCTCCCACGTTGCAGATGTCCTGGGCTTTGGGAGACTGCGCGTTCTGGAACACGGCAGCCAAGTCGGAAGTCATTTTCTCGACGCCACCCTCGGCAGCGCGAAACGAGGCGTTATTCTGCAGATCGCCCCCGCCCACCTTACCTTCGGTGTTGACCATCATCATCAGCCCGATGCTGATCCCCGACAGCAGCAACAGCAACAGCAACGACGCAATCAGCGTGAATCCTTTGGCGTGCAGTCTCGCGTTCTTCATAGCGTAACTCCCCATGGTGCCGCTCCCCTTGGCTTCGCTACCCATCTCTTTGGTCTCCCTCGTCTTACTCCCCTTCGCCTAGTTGCCGGTTGCAAGCGGATATTGGTTGCTGTAGGTCAGATCTCGCGCGCTAACCGAGGTTTCCAAGTCCAATCCCTGATAACCAATTACGCCTCTGGTAGCGCTGTTCATCGCCATGTGCAGAATGTTGATCTTGGTGATGTCGGTGGGGTTTAACCCAGCCGAACTGCCGGCGACGCAGACATCGCCCGCCGCGCCGGGGTTTTGACAGCCGATGGCCGGCGAACCGGTGGCGTCGTTGAAAAGGTCATAGCTGAACTTCATGTAAACCACGCCGTCCGTTACCGGCATCGGAGTGTGTCCACTAATCTGCCGCATCAGCCGCGGCGGGGCGACTGTGTTGTCGAGGTAATAGGTGATGACCAGAAGGCGCACCGGCAGCGCGCCGGTAGAGTTCAGCGCCGCTCCGTTCAGGCCGGCGGTGGCGCCGGCGGTTGTCTGGTTCATCTCCAGAGGATCGTTGTTGGCGAAGGGGACGACGTAAGTGGCTCCCACCGCGTTATTGCCCGTCGCAATAGCGCCCGCCGTGACTTCGCCCACGACCGGGGCGCCGTTCAAGTTCATCAAGATCAGATCGCCCGGCGTCAGCCCCAGTAAGCTATCGTTCACGGCTTGCGGCGTCGCCACGCCATTGGGCAAACAGCCCGAGGGCGGAAAAGCCGGAAGGACTCCGGCTACCTTTATGGTGGACGGCCCGAAGGTCACTTGCCCCTTCGCCGTTACGGTCGCCTGGTAGCAATTCAAGTAGAACGAATTGTCCGCGTACACCACCGTGATGGCATCGGTGCGTGTCGGGTTGCTGGCGAGCGTCGGCCCGAGATCGTATCCCGGGATCAGACCGTAAAGAGTCGGCGTTACACCCTGCAAGGGATAAGTCCCCCCCACGGTGTTGTTGGGGCCGAGGTAACACTTCCCCGTCTGATCGCAGCCATACAACGGAGTGGCCGCGGAGGGCAGGGGGATCACCATGCCGTTGCCGCCCGGGACCGAGCCGGCCAGGCTCAGGTCCTTGGTTAGCATATCGGAGGCGGCCCGAAAGTCCTGCTGCAGTTCCGCCCGCTGCGAAACTTTCCAGGTCACGCCCACGCCTTGGCTGTAAAGTTGCGCCGCCGCCCCCACCACCAGCGTGCCCAGCGCCATGGCAATCAACATTTCCAGCAGGCTGAATCCACGCTCGCGCTTTGTCGATTGATCGCTCATAACTCCCCTTTACCGGTACTCCGAAATGAACGAATTCAAAACGTAGGTTTTCTGCAGTCTCGTTTGCGGAGCTCTGTACTGCATGGTGATCGTCACGCTTCTCAGCGTTGGCACCAGTTTGTTGTCGGCGTCGAACAGCGGCGTTATCTGGATGGCGCGCTGAAAAGTAGTCAAAGGGATCTTGACATCGTCCGCGTCCCCATACTTCCCATCGGGGCCCGGTTCTTCAAGCGTTTCCTCGCCCGCGGCCGCATCATCCGCCGTCCCAAAGATTCCGTCCGCTCCCGAGTTGTAGATCGGTTGGTATACCGGACTAGCCGCACTGCCGACGAAGATGCCGCAGGGTGAGGGGGTGACGGTGCAGTACTGGGTGCCCGAACTATTCTGGATTGCGTCCCAGCTGATCTGCGACGTGTTGCGCGCGGTCACGATACTCTCGTACGCCTCGTTCGCCAGTTGCTTGGCGATCATGTCCAGCTGCGAGGTCTGCGTCGCAGCCATGGCCAGTCCGAAGACGCCCAGCACGCTCACTAGGCCCACCGTCAGAATGACCATCGAGATCATGACTTCGATCAGCGAAAATCCGCTTTCCGCTTGTTTTGGTGCGCGAGCCTTCACGCCGCGCCCCATCATTGCCGTTGCCATGTGTAGCCTCCTCCCCCTGTGTTAGCGTAGAGCCGCCATCCGCGAATGCGTCCCGTCCCGCCCCACAGCGTGATTGCCCGCGAACTCAGCAGATCTCCCGCACGCGCGAGGTACACCACGCCTCCATCCCAAGTGCCCGGACAACTACCGTCGTTGTTTGTGCCCGGCGCTCTCTGCGACGAACCGTCGGGGCAAAAGTAAATCGTCGGCTGTCCTCCGGTGCCGACGCCGTTGATCGTCCACCCAAAATCGATGGCCGTCGTCCCCGATCCATAGCCGTCTGGAACCGCCGTGGCGGCCGTGGGAAGCCCGGATTGCGCCAGAAACGACACGTCCCTCGGCAATTGATAGATCACCGCATTCTGATCGCCCTGAAATCCGGCCACCGTTGGCGCCACCGTGATCGTGGCGTAAGGACTCGGCGAAACCGCGTTAGCAAAAGTCACGGAGTACGATGTCCGCTGCGCCACCGCGTTGCCGCGCGCCAGACGCATGGCCGCCATGGTCGTGTTATACGCATTGGTCAGGTCCTGGTCCTTCATCACCGGGCCCAGACTCACGAACGAAATCGCCACCATCGTGATGATGATCGCCAGCACAACTACCATTTCGATCAAGCTGAAGCCGCTCGGTTGATGCCTCGCATTTTTGTTCAGACTTCTCATAAACATTTGCCTAACCGCAGCCCCCCGCTCGGCGGAACAGAATCTGCATGCCAAATTCGTGAAAATCAAATTGGCCAGCCCGGTGTCTCCAGCGCCCCGCTGGGGATCACCGTTCCGACCGCTCTGGCTGCGATAGTAGGGAAGGGACAGGATTGGGTCAAAGTACCGCAGTACAATGGCCGCGTTACCATGGTCACTGTGGGCGGCTTGCGCTATCGATGCTTTGGATGCGACCGTCGGCCGCGCTCAATACAAAGCCACTCTTGTGCTGGTCGTCCCGCGGCTCACTTTTCGAAAACGCGGAAGTTGGTGGCCTTTCGATTTCTTCTTTGACCACAGTAATCGCAGGGAAGCTTACTCGCAGGCGCTGCGACCCGCCGGTTCGAAGCGATCCATCTGCGCGTCGTGTTGGGTACTCATGCGCCCGTCGGCGGTTTTTCCGTACTGCTCTTCGCCCGGACAATAGTAGAGCGCGCTGTGCGGATCGACCCACACCTCGATGCCCGGGTCTCCCTGAAGATGAATCGCGGGAGCAGGCGCCTCGGCGATTCCGATTGTGACCAACATCCTCTCCCAGGGGCTGAGCGCCGCTCGTCGTGGCGACCCCGCCGCCGGCCACAGCAGTGCAAACACCGCCACCACGATGGCCGTCCCCAGATAGAGGTCGGCGCGCCGAAAGCGCAGCGTCACGCGCCCCTCCGCCAAGCGCCGCATCCAGGAACTGCCAGCGCCGCTGCCGTCGATACTGGCCACGTCCGGAGAAACGTCCGCGGAAAACTCGTCGCTTGCCGATAACGCAAACGGCTCACCGGCCGGATCCGCGTCTTCTCGCCTCAAGTCTTCCGGTGCCAAGGCCTGGATGATCGCGTCCGTGGTTCGTCGGCCTTCGGCCGCTGGTTCCACCAGCGCGCGCCGCTTGAGCGCGGGGTTGACGAGCGCTGGATCGTCGAATCCAGAATCGCCCGGCCCTCGCTCCCCTGGTTCGTCCGCGGCGTCGTTCATTTCCTGCGCGATCGGTTTCTCCGCAACTTCGGCCGAGCGCTCGGGCCACAAGCCCCGCTCCTGGCTGATCAACCACATTGAAGCCCAGTTGTGCTGCAGGCGTTCTCCGGGACGCAGTTCGTCCACTCCATTGCCTTCGGAGTGCGGAGCGTCGCCACGCTCGCCAACTCTGTCGCCCTCCAATTCGGCCGGCGCCGGTCGAGCGCGTTTCCGCTGGTCGTTATGTTCCTGAATGACGAAGGCAGCCGACAGCAATCCCTGAAAGGATTCCGCGTCGAGAGTCAGATGGCGCCGGCTCGAGGGCATGGCATCGGGGGGAGAAAGAAACGTCCAACTGACACTATTGTAGTGCAAATCCGGCCAACCAGAAAACGAAAGAAAGCGAAGCGCCATTTAGGGCTGGGTTCCCGATTCCGGACCCAATCCGGAACCGTTTCATGAAAATCGTCCAACAAAAGGCGAAGGAAAGTAGAAGCCACAAGCCTAACTCTATGGTTCTAAACGACCCTACTGCATAGCGAAGATTTGGCGAACCATTTGCATCGGTCTACCCGTAGGTCGCAACCCCAAGACTGAACCGAAGGAGAAGACGGAACGACCATGATCAACCTCAATGAAATCAAGATCACGCCCCGGGACCAGCAGGTTCTGCGTCTGCTCGTGCAGGGGTGCAGCAACAAGGAAATCGCGAGCCAGTTGAGCATCAGCCCGCGCACCGTCAAACAACACCTGCGCACGCTGTTTCTGCGCGCAGGCATCAAAGAAGGCCGCAAGCGCGTGAAGCTGGCGACCGCCATGTTCATCAAGGAGCAGGTGCAACCATGCAACCGCGCGATCGGCTAACCGCCAAGGAAGTGCAAGTCGCGACCCTGGTCTGGCAGGGTCTTACCAACAAAGACATAGCCCGCGTGCTGATCACCAGCGAGCAAGTCGTCAAGAATTATCTGCGCACCACCTTCGACAAGCTGGGCGTCTGGACCCGGCTGGAACTAGCGCTCTACGTTGCCAGCCACGGCGGAGCGAACTGGTATCTGCAGCTCGGCAACGGCCTGTTGTCGCCCCCACCAGCATCGGCATGGAGCGCCCTGACGGCGCAGGAAGGCGTGTCCTTCCGCGATGCGGCAGCCAAAGCCGCAGCAGCGGCCGGAGGAACTCCATAGAGAGATCGGGTGATCGGGCCATCGGGTGATCGAAGTTCAAATGCGGGTGCTTTTCGATGACCCGATGGTCCGATGTCCCGATCACCCGATCCTTTAAGATCTCACTCAAAGGAAACAGATTTCACACCAGCTTCCGCGCCGCCCCCTGACGCGGCCCTCCAAATTGGTCGGGATTGCCGCCCTAAGCCTCATCTTTTCATCGTCATAAACGGCCAGCGTCTCTGCCGCCCCGCCGCCGGACGAGCCCTGCGGCCCCCCAATTCCCGGTAATCAAATTGCTCTATTCCTTATGGATCCGTTCGCTCGCTCGTTCAGTCAAGACTTGATTCGTGCAGCGCTTGATAAGCTTCATCATCCGGTCCCAGGACTGAGGTAGCCATGGCCCTAAAAGACGTTTTCTGGATGGCCTGCGACTCGACCGAGCAACTGCGCGCCGAATACGGTCCCTTCCACACCCGCGAAGAAGCCGAAGCCGAAGCCCGCAAACTAGGCTTTGGATACCTGCTGCGCTACGAACACATTCTCGGTCCCAACGAAGAGATCGAAGAAGTCCGCTGCATTTTTCTAGAACTGCAAAATCAAGATCAAGATGCAAGACGGACCGATTCTATCCCGGCCAGGCGTAACCTTTCACACCCGCTGTGCCAGTTGCGGAGAGACCGCGACCCACGAACTCTCCTGGCAAGCCGAAGTCTGGGCCGACATCCACGAATTCGAACACACCCGCCACCGAGTCCGACTCTTCGAGCACGCCCGCGGAGAAGGTCTGAAAGAAATAGCCGACTGGCGAGGCCACGCCGCCTGAAGCGTGGTAACAACGGCAGCGAAAATAATTCTTTTTTGGTGGTTGCTTAGAAGGGCGGTTTTTTGTAAACGTCAGACTGAGACACGGTTCGTCGGTAGACAGTGAGCAGCGAGGAAGGACTCTTTCCTGCCACGGACAGCTATTGCAGTTTGGCGTACTCCGCTTTGGCTTCCTTCAGGATCGGTATATCGGGGTCACCGTCTTTCCAGAGCGCGAGAAAATCCCGGTAGGCGGCGAGCGCTCCAGCGCGGGCAGCGTCAGCTGCGACTCCTTGATCAGTTCTCGCCTGCAGCGCATTTGCACGCGCCAGTCCGAGGTGGGCTAGCGGCCAATAGATGTTTCCGATAAAGGCCGGATTGTCTATGATGCGTTGGAACTGTGCTTTCGCCTCTTTGCCGGAATTCAGCTCCAGCAATGCCAGTCCACGATAATAGATAGTCGAACCATTGGAACTGGAGTTGAGATCGTAGGGAAGGGCACGCTGCAGTTGTGCGATCGCGCTGGCGGGATTCTTCCGATTCAGTTCAATGGCGGCCCTGGCAGACGGCAAGGCAACGTTGTTCAGCTTCAAGTCCAGTGGCTTTCGCCTGGCAGATTCGTCGGCCAGTGCTGTGGCGCGCTCGACGTCGCCAGACCTTGCGAGCGCTAACGCGGCCGACGCTTTAAGGTCCGGAGAGTCCGGCATCAAGTGGAGAGAAGACTCCGCCAGCCTACGCGCCTCGGCGGCGTTTCCGAAATCGGCCTCAGCCCCGGCCTGGTCCACCGTAATTTCGTTTGCAAACTCCTTCAGGTCCTGTTTGAGGGCGAGCATGCGAGCGTGCTCGTAAAGTTCTCGGGATCTGCGCAGGTGACCCTGGGCCATCGCGTTCTCCGCCTGGTTCATCACCACCCAACTCTCCATCGGGTTTCCCTTAAACCAGGCGAGCTCCCGCTGCATGGCCGTCTCGTCGGCTTCTGCCACGGCAACTTCGTAGAGGATGCTATGGGTGATCCAGTTATCCAGTTTCTCGCCCTTCGCTCTCTCACAAATAGCCTTGGCCTCGGCAAAGCGCGAGGCAAACTGATAAGCATGGGCAAGAGCGGCATAGGGAAGAGTGTGGCTGGGATTCAGCCTTAAGGCCTGCTGGCCGGCTACAATTGCCAGCTCCGGCTGGCCAATGCGAACGTACTCGTTGCAGAGATTGTTGCAGGGAATCCAGTCATGCGGATACACTTCGGCCCACAGTTTGTAGGTTTCGATTGCCTTGTCGGTTTCACCGGTTGCGACGTAGTAGTGCGCCTGAATATAAAACTTCTCCCGCTCGCTTATGTGTTCACGCCGCTCAAAAGCTTTGCGCAAGTACTCGTCGCCTAGCGCCGGCTGCTGGAGATTGCCGTAAACCGCGGCCAGTCTGGCATAGGCGATGGCAAAATCCGGGTCCAGTTCAATCGCCATCTTGTAGGATGGGACACTCTCAGCCTCCTGCCCTTGCGCTCGTTTCTCATCGCCCGATGTGTAGGCTTTGAGGGCGGCCAGTGATTTGGTGGTTGCCTGTTCGATAGGAGTATCGAATTTTTGTATTGAGCTGAGGGATTCGCCCAGGCTTCTCCGCAACGCAGGGATTACCTGCCCAAGCTTACCGAGCACCTCCTCCTTATTTAGTGCATCAGTCTCTTGGCGGGTGACGGATGCTCCGGTGAGACAATTCATGGCGTTCAGATCAAGGGCGTACTTGTTCCCGAGCCTCACGATCGAACCACCAACCAGCACCTTAGCCCCTTCTCGCTGGCAAACGTCGCGGGCGATGGGGAGTACGACACGTTCGCCTGGCGACTTACCCATCAGGCGCAAAGTTTGTCTGGTTCTCGCATCGAGCACCACGTTGAAGTAGGGCGATTCCTCGAGTTTGACGGTGAGAGCCTGTTTCAGCGTGCCGTCAAAAATTGGCTCTCCGGTGGTATTCACGAAGTCGGATACCAGCACTAAATCCGACTCCTTCATCGGAGGGACTCGGTGGGATTGCTTCCACGCGTAGAACCCCGCAACCGAGATCGCGGCTACGGCTAAAGCCGAGACCAGTCTCGCCACCGCCCGATTTCGGGGAACTGGCAAACTCAGCTGTTCTTTGCTCTTCGGTAATGACACTGGTACGGATCGTCTGTTTCTGAAAAATGAGTCCGCTGGAGTTGCTGCTCGCGGCCGTTGTTGCCTCGGGGAGAGTACTTCCGTTCTCCGCGGCAACGACCTGCACCGGCGCGACGAACTGATACCCTCGCCCGGTTAGGGTGACGATATAGCTGTTGTCACCCGGCTTCTCATCGAGCGCCCGCCGCAGCATGGAGATACTTTGCGCCAGGCTGTTCTCGTCCACAAAGGAATCCGCCCAGACATTTTTCAACAGTTCGTCGCGGGTGAGAACCTTTCCCGGGTTCTGCACAAAGTACAGCAACACATCGAAAGCCCGGAAGCTGAGCGTAACAATCTTTTCTTCGCGCCGCAGGGTGCGTGCCCGGGCATCGATCTGAAACTCCCCGAATTGAAATATCCCTCCTGTTTGCATTGACATCGAGGGCATTCACAACTTTTCAGAACTTTTCAGAACGTATCACTGGTCTTTTTCTGGCGACTGCCGCAACATTCGCGGCCTGAACAAAGGGGTCGCATGCGTCGACTTTACCAGTGGCTGTCCGGTCGGGCAAGGTTCTTCTGCTCTGACGCGTCTGGTCGCGATGCCAGGCGCACCGTCCGGACTGAGGTGACGGTCGAGCGGGAAGGCGTGACTTTGCTGGTGGGTGGCGCGGGCTTCGATACCTGCCCGTTTTGCGGAAGCAAGCTGACTCCGGCGCAGACGGAAAGGGCAAGTGCTCGCCTTCAAAAGGGTCTGATTTCGCAGGAGACCGTTCCGATTCGTCCTCCTCCGTGAATGACTGGTGGCTGCTCAACCAAGTGTGCGGCATTGGCAGATAACGACATAGCTGAAACAGAACCAAATCTAGGTCTAAACCATCGTCCGCCCCCATGCCTGCATGGGGACTGTCGTCCAGGACCAACAACAATCCCCTACAGGGGAAGGAGAAAATTTCATGAAAAACCAGAATTGGCGAAGAGTAATTGTAGTAGCGATAGCGGTCGTAGCGGTCGTGAGCTTCATGACCGTGGCCCAAGCTCAACACCTCGCTGGACCAAAGCGCCCAGCGGCAGTTCCGGCAGATTTTGTCGTCACGCCATTCGGCTACTTCCATCCAAGCTGCGTCAACCACCTGGCCAAGGGGGACGTTTTTCGGCAGGATGAAGGCGCCATCCAGCGCGCGAATGGAACCTATGAAACCATCCAGGAGTGCGTCTATCCACACTTCGAAGCCGACGGAACAAAGGTAGTCGGGGATGTGCGGCCCGCTGGGGACGGGAAGTCTGAGCCGCCCTACATCGGCCATTCCTGGATTGAATATGCGAGCATCAGCACGACTGCCAACTATGGCCAAATCTTAGCGGAGTGGGACGTCCCCCCGGCGCCGAATTCCAACGACGGCCAGATCGTGTACCTCTTCAATGGACTGGAGCAGGCCAGTGGTGATGTGACGATCATTCAGCCTGTCTTGGGGTGGAACGCCGATTACGGCTCAGCATGGGGCATCGCCAGTTGGAATTGCTGCAAGTCGGGCACTGTCCAAGAGGCCACGCCGGCGCCAGTCAATCCCGGAGATCATCTCGTGGGCTGGATCTACAACGACTGTTCTGCGGGAACCACAAAATGCTCCTCGTGGACCATAAATATAGTGGATAAACAAAATGGAAACATCTCTTCCCTTACCACCTCAAATTTTGGCCAGACCTTCAATTGGGCCTTTGGCGGTGTCCTGGAGGTCTATTACATCACCCGGTGCAGCGACTACCCTCCCGCCGACGCCCGTGGCGGAATCGGTTTCTACAACCAGTGGGTCGAAAACGACGAGTTTGTCACTATCACCCCGGCATGGGGGATACACAACGTATCCTCTGGGTTGACTCCACAATGCCACTATGGTGGATCGTTGCCGAAACAGGTAATTCTCAAATATTGATACGCCTCTCCGTCTAAGTGTGGGGTATCCCGGAATCCGACTCCGACGGGTACCCCACCCTTCACGCAGCTAGACGTGCGTGACCCAATCCTTGCGCATTTTTCTAGCGCAAGGGTGGGAGTCGCAACGGTTCGCCTGGACGGGTGGTCGCCATCTGCCGCGAGTATTACCCGCGTTGTGAAACGTAGGCAGAGAAGAAAAGGGGGTGCCGGGTGCCCCACTCATTCGCGTTCTGTGCGAATGAGTGGGCTTTCAACTCTACCGAAACTCTCGGCAGGACGAGGCTTGATCTCGAGTGTCCATTCCTGAAAATTCACTCGGGCCGCGGCAGGTGGGCCCCTTCTCCCGCGCGGGTATAACGGGAGTTGCCCTCAAACGTTGACATGGGGAAAATCCGGGGGTGCCCCAGAGCCTGCCCCGAGCTTGTCGGAGGGTCTCGCGCTTTCCGAGACCTGGATTTCTACACTGCCGCTCTGGCGAGCTCCACTACCTGTCCAAACGCAACGGCGGCGACCGCTGCGCGCTCGGAATGATTCCGGCCTCCTGTCTCTTTGCGGTCAAGGGCCTCAAGAAGCGACTGGCAGGGGAGGGTCGCATCACCTGCTACGCTTTTCAAGCCCAGTGACTACTCTCCTCACATTTGCCCTCAGTGTGCTCTCATTTCTGCAAATTTGTCTGTGTCGTCACTCACTTCGGGAAATCTGGCTTCTTCCTCGTCCGCAGCACATGCCATGCCGTCGCAACCGCTCCCGCAAACCACGCGCCACTCGTGCGAGGATTCTCCCGCACCGTCCCCGAAGGCGGAGTATGATCGGGGCCTATGGCGACACCGCCTGCTCTCCGCGCTACGATTCGCAAACGCGGGAACCCTAATTGGGGCCGTCCCATTCCGGTCGGTCCCGCTCTCCCTACTGAATTCGAACTACGGATCAGGCAACTGCAGCTCACGGCAGAGATGTATACCTCCTCGCGTGACCTCCGCGCCTGGTGTGAGCAAAACAGGAATCGGCTCTATGTCCCAGAATGGTTACTGGAAGAGTGGGGCATCACCGTAGATCTGAATTTCGGCGCCGTCGCGCGACCCAACCACGCAAACAATTCGTGACCTAATGGCACTGAGTTTCCGCGATTTCTCATCCCAACCACCCGTAACCGAAATCCATTGACTTAAGCCCCGTCGTGCGCAACGATAACGATAGAGATCTGATTGGGGCAGTTTCGAGCTGTGTCCGTCCACCAAGACGCACCTCGAAGCTGCCCCAAACCCATTTTCAGCGCTCTTTGACAACATAAGTCATTGGTTCTTAAAGACTTTACCCGCAAGTCCTTTAAACCCAAAGACCTGGCGGGAGCCACCCCATAAGTCTTTGATTCCAAAAGACCGAAAAAATGGGGGGGTAGGATGCAGGGTTGGTACCTCAGGCCACTCGGATAACCTAAGTCGTTGGTTCTTAAAGACTTTACCAGCAAGTCCTTTAAACCCAAAGACCTGGCGGGAACCACCCCCTAAGTCTTTGAATCCAAAAGACCGAAAAAAGGGGGGTAGGGGTAGTAGCGGCTCAGCGAGACAGTTTGGCAGCAGCGGCTTCGTCGAGCATCCACAACAATCTTCCGTCCGATGGTTGCACTCTTTGCGAGGGAAGTGGAGGCGTGTTCTTCCCCTCGAGCACCTGATGCAGCATGTCGGCTTTGTCTCCGCCGCTCGCCAAGAACATCACTTCGGCAGCGCGATTGAGCACGGGAAAGGTCAACGTGATGCGGTGGGTGTTGAACTTCGCGACCCAGTTGGCAACCACCAGTCGAGACTGCTCGTCGAGCGCCGCCGAATCGGGGAACAGCGATGCGGTGTGGCCATCGGGACCCATGCCCAGCAGAATCAGGTCAAAGCGCGGAAACTCTCCCGACTTGATCTCGAAAAATCGGCGGAGCCGAGCCTCATAGTCGGCGGCAGCCGCGGCGGCATCGGGATTTTCGGCCGCCACGCGAAAGACGTTTTCGGAGGGAATCTTAATCTTCGCCAGCAGCGATTCCTCGACCATCCGATAATTGCTGTCAGGATCGGTGGGCGGGACGTGACGCTCGTCGCCGAAAAATAGAAAGACGCGATTCCAGACGAAGTCGCCGTAATTCGAAGCGAGCAGGGAATAGAGAGCCTTCGGAGTCGAACCCCCGGAGAGCGCTACCGTGAATCGTCCCTGGGCGCCGATGGCGGTGCGAGCCGCGCGGACGAATTCTTCCGCGGCAGCGTGAAAGAGATCAGCCGCAGTAGCGAGCACTTCGATGTTTCGAGTCGAAGGCATAGGAAATTTGTAAGTAAGCTACGAGCTGCGGGCAAGCGGTTTGCTAGAAGCTAGAAGCTCGCAGCTCACTATTTTTCAAAATTTCTCCAGCGCCGTCCATCGCGTTCCATGAGTTCGTCGGACTCTTTCGGGCCCCAAGCTCCCGCGCGATAGTTGGGGAAATTGCGCGGAGGCAGCGCCTTCCACACATCGAGCACGGGATTGACGATGCTCCAACCAGCTTCGACCATGTCGGCGCGCTGAAACAGCGTAGCGTCGCCGATCATGCAGTCATGCAGCAGGCGTTCATAGCCAGTCGAAGGAGTAACTCCGAAATAGTCGGCGTACGCGAAGTCCATATTGACTTCGCCCAGTTGCATCGCGGGTCCAGGAGTTTTGGCGGCAAAGCGCAACGAGATGCCTTCTTCGGGCTGGATGTGCAGCACCAGTTGGTTAGGCATCATGGTTTCGACCTGGGTTTCGCGGAACAGCATGAAAGGCGCGCGCCGGAACTGAATCACGACGTGAGTATTGCGTCCAGGCAATCGCTTGCCGGTGCGAAGATAGAAGGGAACTCCCGCCCAGCGCCAGTTGTCGATCATCAGGCGCATGGCGACAAAGGTTTCGGTGCGCGAGTCGGGAGGCACGCCATCTTCGGAGCGGTACGCAGGCACGCGCTGGCCGTCCATGACGCCGTCTCCATATTGGCCGCGAACGGTTTTGCTGAGCACGTCTTCATTGCTGAAGGGCTGGATGGCGTGCAGGATTTTGGCCTGCTCGTCGCGCACCGCGTTTGCCTCGAACGAAATCGGAGGCTCCATCGCAGTCAACGTGATGAGCTGCATGATGTGGTTGGGAACCATGTCGCGCAGCGAACCCGCTCCATCAAAGTAGCCGCCGCGGCCCTCGACGCCGACAGTTTCGGCGACCGAAATCTGTACGTGATCGATGTAGCGGCGATTCCAGATGGGCTCGAAAATTCCGTTCGCGAAACGGAGCGCCAAAATATTCTGCACCGTTTCTTTGCCGAGGTAATGATCGATGCGGTAGATCTGGCACTCCGCGGCGACTTTCAGAAGTTGCTGGTTCAAAGCCTTGGCAGATTCCAGATCGTGGCCGAAAGGTTTCTCGACAATCACGCGCCGCCAATGGCCGTTCTCTTCGGTCATCAGGCCGACCTTCGAGATCCGCTCCACGATGTCGCCGAAGAAGTTGGGCGCGGTGGCGAGATAAAAGAAGTAGTTGCCGTGGGAGTTGTGTTCCTGGTCAACCTTGGCCAGCGTTTCTTTCAGCTTGTCGTAAGTCGCGGGATCGTCGAAATCTCCGCTGACGTAACTGATGCGGCGGACAAACCCTTCCCACAAATCGTTATCAATGGCGCCTGTGGCGAACTGTTTAAAGTCTTCGGTGAGCTTCTTCCGCGCATCGTCGTCGCTCATGGGACTGCGGCCCACGCCGATCACCGCGAACTCGCGGGACAACAATTGCTGGCTGGCGAGGTTGTAGAGAGCGGGAATCAGCTTGCGGCGCGTCAGGTCGCCGGTAAAGCCGAAAATCACCATGACACACGGATCGCCCGTGCGCCCCGTGCGCTGCTTGGTTGGTGCTGGCAGAGCGTCGGTTTGAGCCATGGAAACCTCGATTGAATCATTGAATCATTGAGGCATTGAGTCATTGAACCAGGTGGTTTTAATGATTCAATACCTCAATGATTCAATGACTCAGTGCTTTTTCGGTTCTACGTGCCCGCCGAACTTCTGTCGCATGGCGGAAAGCATTTTCTCCGCGAAGGTATGATCCTGCCGCGAGCGAAAGCGCGTGTACAGCGCCGCCGTCAACACTTCGGCCGGGACCGCTTCTTCGATCGCCGCCTGAATGGTCCAACGCCCTTCGCCGGAATCCTGCACGAAGCCGCTGTACTCGGCAAGCGTGGGATTCTCGGCGAGCGCCATGGCCGTCAAATCCAGCAACCATGAACTCACCACGCTGCCGCGCCGCCAGACCTCGGCGATATCCGGCAGGTTGAGATCGTAGCGGATATCTTCGGGAAGCTCTTTGCTGGTCGCGTTCTTGAAAATGTCAAAGCCTTCGGCGTAGGCCTGCATCATGCCGTATTCGATGCCGTTGTGAACCATCTTGACGAAATGTCCGGAGCCGGACGGGCCGCAATGGATATAGCCGTCTTCCGCAGTGGACGCGGCAGCGCCAGCCATTGTCTCGCGTCCTGGAGTGCGCGGGATGTCGCCGCGTCCTGGCGCCAGCGTCTTGAAGATCGGATCGAGGCGCTGGACGGCTTCTTTCGGGCCGCCGATCATCATGCAGTATCCGCGCTCGAGTCCCCAGACGCCGCCGCTGGTGCCCACGTCGACGTAGTGCACGCCCTTGGCGGCGCAGATCTTGGAGCGGCGAACATCGTCTTTGAAATACGAGTTGCCGCCGTCGATGATGGTGTCGCCTGCCTGCATGCATCCGACGAGAGCCTGCACCGTCTTTTCCGTGGGATCGCCTGCCGGGACCATGATCCAGACGGCGCGCGGAGCGGTTCAGCTTGCTGACTAGGTCGTCAAGCGAAGAAGAGGCCACCGCCCCTTCGCCGGCGATACTCTTTACGGCATCGGCGCTCAGATCGGATACCACCATCGTGTGACCGCCGCGCATCAGGCGCCGCGTCATGTTGGCGCCCATGCGCCCCAGACCTACCATTCCCAGTTGCATTCTTGCTCCTTCAGTTTCGGGTCGGACGGGCCAGAGGCCCGTCCCCACACGACCCTCGCTTGGCTTCGGGAAGATATTTTACAAAAGCTATTACAAAACCTGCTTTACCAGTTCCACTAGTTTGCCGAGTCCCGCTTTCACGTCGCTGCCGAGGTGCACGCGCAGGGCGCGGCGATTGCGGTCGGCTAGAACCTGAAAGTCTCCGCGAGCCTGCGCCGCTTTGACCACTCCGAAAGTGTACTTCTGCCCGGGAACCGGCAGATCCTGCGCGTCGTCGCACGTGACTTGCAGGAACACGCCGCTGTTGGGGCCGCCTTTATAAGCCTGTCCGGTGGAGTGCAAGAAGCGGGGACCGAAGCCGAGGCATGTCGCCACGTGTTTGCGGTCGCGCACGGCCATGCGCAAGGTCTTGCAGCAGCGACTCGTGCTCCGCATTCATCTCGATGTAGCCGAGCACGGCAAAATAGTCGCCGGCGCCCAGACGCCCGAGATGCGCGCGCAGAAAAGCTGTGAGCGCATCGTCAGATGCGGGGCCGGAACGAGTCGCTTGGATGAGCTCGGCGACATTCTTGTCGTCGGTGAAGAGCTTGAAGCCTGCGTCATCGACCAGCGGTTTCTCAGGAGGCAGCGCACCTGAACTTTCATAGGCCGACGTCAGTTGTTTGGTGACGATCTTGCTGGCTTCGACGTCGGGCTGATTGAAGGCGTTGATTCCGAGAATCGAGCCCGCGACCGCGGTTGCGATTTCCCAGCGAAAGAATTCCTGCCCGAGGTTGTAGATGTCGGACAGGGCGATGCGCACGACAGGATGCCCGGCGTTTTCGAGCGCGGCGACCTTGGCGTCCTGTGCCGCATCGGGCGCGGTTTCCAGGCGAACGTAGGCAAAGATGCGGTCATTCCCGTACACGTCAGGCGCGCCGATCTCTTCGCGATCGACCGGGATGATGCCCTTGCCCACTTTACCCGTGGATTCGGCGATTAACTGCTCGAGCCACGCGCCGAGATCGGAAATCCCAGGCGAGGTGATGAGCGTAATTTTGTCGCGGCCAAGCTTCGCGGCTGTACCCAGGATCAGGCCGAGCATCACTCCCGGATTCTGTTCCACCGGAACCGAACGGCTTGCAAGCCGCGACCATCTCTTTTGTGCGCTCGAGGAACTTGCCAGTATCGAGGCCCATCGCCGCGGCGGGAACCATGCCGAAGTTCGAGAGCGCGGAGTAGCGTCCGCCGATGGATGGCAGGCCATAAAAGATGTGGCGGAAGCGGTCGCGCTCGGCGACCAACTGCATCTTCGAGCCGGGATCGGTGATCGCGATGAAGCGGCTGCCCACCTGGTCTTTATTTCGTGTCCGTGCCCAAGGTCTGCTGCACGCGCTCGAAGAAATACTGCTTGTAGATGTTCGGTTCGAGCGTGCTGCCGGATTTGCTGGAGACGATGAAAAGGGTCTTGGCGAGATCAATCTTCTTCTCGATGCTCTTGATTTGCGCCGGGTCGGTCGAGTCTAGTATGTGCAGGCGCGGGAAGCCCGGCGCTTGCGGGAAGGTCAGTGCCAGCACTTCCGGACAAAGGCTGGATCCGCCCATGCCGAGCAGCAGAATATCGGAGAATCCGCCGCTTTTGACCTCATCCGCCAGCGCCTTCAGCTTGCCTGCGTTGGCAAGTTGTTCGTCGGTGATGCCGAGCCATCCCAGCCACTTGGCTTCGTCGTCGTTGGTCCAGAGAGAGGCGTCCTGCTGCCAGAGGCGTCTTACTTTTCCCGACGCGCGCCAGTCGTTAAGGTTTTTTTTTACCGCCGCATCGAGATCGGCCGGCAGCGACGCGCTCTGCTGATTGATCTGCGGTGTGTGCGTAGTCGATCGCTTTGTATTCTTTTCGACCGCGACCAGCAGGGCGTCGAAGGCGTCGGCGAATAGCTTTACGCCGTCGGCAGTCAGCTTGTCGGTCACGTCTTTCATGACGATGCCAACGCCGGCGAGATCAGCCATCGTCTTCCGCGCCGCGTCCAGGTTTTCGGTCAGACTGGCGCGCGGCTTGCCGTGATTGCGGAAGGCGTCGAGGGTTGCCGGTGGAACGGTGTTGACGGTGTCCGGGCCGATCAATTCCTCGATATAAAGCACGTCGCGGTAATTTGGATTCTTGGTGCTCGTGCTGGCCCACAACACGCGTTGTGTCTGTGCTCCTTTGGCGGCCAGCACCTTCCAGCGTGGAGAAGAAAAGATGCGCTGGTAGGCTTCGTAGGTGAGTTTGCCGTTCGCAATCGCTACTTTGCCGAGGATCGACTGCAACTTCGCCTTGCGGGTGGCGTCCGTTTCTTTTTTCAGTTGGTCGCCCACGAGTGAATCGACTAGCGAATCGATGCGGCTGATGAAAAAGCTTGCTACGCTTGCCATCTTGCTTACATCGCCGCCGCTGGCGGCGAATTTTTCCACACCGTCAATGAATGCTGCCGCTACTTGCTCATAGACTCCTTGCGCGAACAGCAGCGTCACGTTGATGTTGATGCCTTCGCCGATCAACTGGCGAAATGCGGGAATGCCTTCGGGCGTTCCCGGCACCTTGATCATCACGTTTTCGCGGGCCACGCTCTTCCACAGCCTGCGTGCTTCTTCGATGGTGCCGTTGGTGTCGCGGGCCAGATACGGCGAGACTTCGAGGCTCACATAGCCATCGCGCTTCTTCGTGCGCTGGTAAACGGGACGAAGCAGGTCGGCCGCATCCTGAATATCACGAATTGCCAGCAGTTCATAACGGCCCTTGGCGTCGAGGTCGGCGCGGCCGGCGAGCGAGTCTAGGAAGTCCTGATACTGGGTCGACCCCGCAATCGCCTTTTCGAAAATCGAGGGGTTCGAAGTCATCCCGCGCAGGCCGTCTTCGGTAATCAGGCGCTGCAGTTCGCCGCTCTTTAGCAGGTCACGGCGAATGTAGTCGAGCCAGATGGATTGGCCGAAGGTTTGAAGCTGGGTGAGAGGGTTCGCGGCCTTTGCGGTTTCGAGCGTACTGACTGGATTCATAACTATCTCCTGAAACTCTCTGTAGAGACGCGGCTTGTCGCGTCTCTCATGCCGCGACTACCTCGCCGTGTCCAAAGAGACGGGGTAAGCCCCGTCTCCACACGACGCTATTTCCCGAGCAGCTCGCGCGCTGCCTGCAACGACGGCGTCGGCCGTGAAGCCGAACTTCTTCTGCAGATCCTTGAGCGGGGCGGACGCTCCAAACGTCTTCATGCCGATGACCCGGCCTTTCGCTCCCGCATATTGCCTCCATCCGAAGGTCGAAGCCATCTCGACAGCGACTCGCGCCGTGACCTCGGGCGGAAGCACCTCATCGCGGTAACTCTGGTCCTGACGTTCAAACAAATCCCACGAAGGCATGCTGACGACGCGCGTCCGGATGCCTTCCGCTTTTAGTCTTCTCGTAGGCCTCGATGCAGAGGTACACCTCGCTGCCAGTGGCCATCAGGATGACCTGCGGCTTGCCCCCTTCGGCTTCGGCCAGGATGTAGGCGCCGCGCGCCACGCCCGCGGCGGAAGCGTATTTCGTGCGATCGAAGGTCGGCAAGGCTTGCCGCGTGAGCGCCAGTGCCACCGGTTCCTTCTTTAGATGCATGATGATCTTCCACGCTTCGACGACTTCGTTGGCATCGGCAGGACGCAGGGTGATCAGGCCCGGAACCGCTCGCAGGGTGATCAATTGCTCGATGGGCTGGTGGGTCGGGCCGTCTTCGCCGACGCCGATGGAATCATGGGTGAAGATCCAGATCGAAGGAACTTCCATGACGGCCGAAAGGCGAATCGGCATCTTCATGTAGTCACTGAAAATCAGGAACGTCGAGCCGTAAGCGCGGATTTTGGATAGCGACATCCCATTGACGATCGCGCCCATGGCGTGTTCGCGAATGCCGAAGTGGAAGTTGCGCGCGTTGTACTGGCCCGCCTCGAAATCGCCCGCGCCATCGAAGGTGAGTCGCGTCTTTGTCGAGGGATAGAAGTCAGCCGAGCCACCCATCAGCCAGGGATGGTTCTTCGCAATCGCATTCAGAACTTTGCCGGAGGAATCGCGGGTCGCCAGTCCCTTGGCGTCGGCAGCGAAAGTGGGCAAGTCCTTGTCCCATCCGTCGGGAGGCTGCCCGCTGACGCATGCTTTCGAGTTGAATCGCCAGGTCGGGATGCTGCTTGCGGTAGTCGCTGAGCAGTGCGTTCCACTGGCCGTTCAGTTGCCGTCCGCGCTTGCCCATGACGCCGCGGAAGTTTTCGCGCACTCCATCCGGGACCAGGAACTTCGCGTCTTCCGGCCAGCCATAGGCGCGCTTTGTCAGTTTGACTTCTTCTTCGCCGAGCGCTTCGCCGTGGGCTTCGCGGGTGTCCTGGCGGTGCGGGGAGCCAAAGCCGATGTGGCTGTCGACGATGATTAGCTTCGGACGGTCCTTCACACTGAGCGCCCGAGCGTAAGCATCGGCCAGCGCCACCAGATCGTTGGCATCGTGCACATGCTGGACGTCCCAGCCATAGGCTGCGAACCGGGCGGCCACATTCTCGTCGTACGCGAGATCGGTGTTGCCCTCGATCGTGATCTTGTTGTTGTCGTAAATCCAGCACAGGTTCGAAAGCTTCAGATGTCCGGCGACCGACGCGGCTTCCGACGAAATTCCTTCCATCATGTCGCCGTCGCCGCAAATCGCCCACACGTTGTAGTTGAACAGCTCGAATCCCGGACGATTGAAATGCTCCGCCAGCCAGCGCTCGGCGATGGCCATGCCCACGCTGTTGGCGACGCCCTGGCCGAGCGGGCCGGTGGTCGTCTCAACGCCCGTGGTCAGGCCGTATTCGGGATGGCCCGGCGTCTTGCTGCCAAGTTGCCGGAAATTCTTGATCTCGTCGAGCGACAATGCGGGCGTTGAAAGAACTTCGCCCTCGGGACTGACTTCGCGCACGCCCGCCAGATGCAGGAGGGAATAGAGCAGCATGGAGGCGTGCCCATTGGAGAGCACGAAGCGGTCGCGATTCGGCCAGAGCGGATTTTCCGGGTCATAGCGCAGAAACTGCTGCCACAGACAGTAGGCGACGGGAGCCAAACCCATCGGCGCTCCCGGATGTCCTGAGTTCGCCTTCTGCACCGCGTCCATCGAAAGGGTGCGAATTGTGTTGATACATAACTGATCGAGCTGGGTACCGGTGGCGACCGCCTGATCACTGACAGCCATCAATTCTCTCCTCGCAAATTGGCTTGCGTTGCCCTGTTTAGATGAAATTCACCCCAAATGGATACAAACGCCCCAGCCGCCCCCAAAGTTTACATCGCGCTCGAGAAGCCCGATGAGGCACGGGAGGACGAAGTTTCAATTTTACACTGGGGAGAATTTGGCGAGTGGCATCCGATTTCCGGGTAGTTTCGCAGTCTGGAAACGAAGCGAGTCAAACGGGAACCTACGATATGCCTGAAGGAATGTCCTGACACGAATCTGGCTTTCACCGCAGGGTGCTAAGGAGCGATGCGGCCTGCGATCATAGCAAGGTAGGGGTCCTTCGACTCCGCCAGGACTTCACTTCGTGAAGTCCTGGCTCCGCTCAGGATGACAGTTCCTGATGATGCCAGGCAAATTTCAGGTGAGAAAGAGTTTGTCCTGGCTGATGCGGTGTTGCAGGGTCGATGCCAGTTGGTCGACGTCCCCGGCGGAAAGGTGCATCACTTCGGGATCGAGCAGCGGGGTGCGGTTGGTTCCTACGGCATCGCGCCGCACTTGAATCAGTAAAGCCTGCAGCGCCTGGGCATCGTATTTCTGAGGAGTGAGGCGGATCAAGTCTTGCAGCGCCGCTCCGACCGACATGCGTTCGCGGTAGGGACGCTCACTGGTCATGGCGTCAAAGGTTTCCGCCAGGGCCACGATCCGCACGG
This sequence comes from uncultured Acidobacteriaceae bacterium, assembly GCA_963712295.1. Taxonomy (GTDB): domain Bacteria; phylum Acidobacteriota; class Terriglobia; order Terriglobales; family Acidobacteriaceae; genus Acidiflorens. The sequence goes on along the minus strand of CAVQHM010000008.1, from coordinate 496,124 downwards.
GTTGTGGTATCTCGTCCCCATGCAAGCCGTCGGGGTATCCCGATCCGTCGGCGCGCTCATGGTGCCAGCGCACGATTTCTGGAATCTGCGGCCAGGGGAACTGCACCTGGCTGACGATCTGATGTCCGACAACCGTGTGGTCCCGCATCTCGCGGGATTCTTCCGCGTCGAGCTGCGCAGGTTTTCCCAACAGCCGCTTATCGACGGCAACCATGCCAATGTCGTGCAGATAGGCCGCCGACCGCAACGACGCAACCTCGTTCGGGCCCATCCCCAGCGCATCGCCGATCGCCTGGGAGTAGCGGCCCACCCGCAGCGAGTGGCCGTGAATGTTGACGTGTTTGACGTCGATGGCGGTGGCGAAAGCCTCGAGCGCGTTGTCGTAGAACCCGTGCAGCGAGGCCAGCAGCCGCAGGTTTTCGGAGACCCGTTGTGCGAGCGTCTGGCCGAGAGTGTGGTTCTGAATGGCCAGCGCCACGTAGTGACTCAGCATTTCAAACGCGTCGAGCGCATCTTCTTCATACACCGCTTCGCCGGGACGGCGTCCCAGGGCGATCAGGCCGGCGAGCTTTCCCCGAACTTTCAACGGGCAAATGCACTTGAACAGTTCGGGCGCGACATTGCCATTCGAACTCAGAAAGACGTCATAGGTGGAACTGTTGAGCAGCACCGGGCCGGCGGCCGCAGTCAGGGTGTGCACATGGCGGGGAAGCAGGGGAATCAGCGACGGTTCGGGCAGCAGCGCGAATCCTTGCGCATCGACCGAGGTCAGCAGGGAAGGCCGCTCGCCAAACGAAAACAGCACGGCCTCCTGCGCGCCGGCTGCTTCCATTACCGCGCTCAGCATGGCGTGAGCGGTTTGGCGGAAGTCGCGGTCCGCTGTTAGTTCGGGCCCCAAGTCCGCCAGCGCTTCGACTGTTCGTAACAGCTTCTTTAAATTGGTTCCCTGCAACCCTCTTGCGGAGGCGCCTGCGAGAAACCAGAGCGGTACCAGCGTAGCATCGCCCCGCGGCTCAATTGTTAGTTAGTTTGGTGCAGCCGGGAATCGGGTCTTCGGGCAATCGCGCGGTCGAAGATCAAGAGCCTTTGACTTCAGATCACCCGATGGCCCGATGACCCGATCACCCGATGGTTACACCCCGACTGGGAAGGGCTTGGTGTGGGTTTCCGAACTCACCGACAGTCCGGCGAACCGCCCCTGCAGCAGCGACATCATCCCCGTGACCCAGTAACCGATCACGAACAACACCAGGAAGGGAACGGTAAAGTAATTTTCGTTGTCGATGGCGTAGAAGATCGCCAGCGCGAAATAAGTTCCGATCGCCAGTTCAATCCACGGAACCCATCCCAGGCGCTTGCGATATTTCTTCGCGCCGACCTTGTCTTTTTTCGATTCGACGCGGTACTTGGGAGTGCGGGCAAAGGCAGTCTGCTTGCCCACCAGCGCTTCCAGCACGGCAATCGTATTGGTGACCGTCAGCCCGATCCCCAGAGCCATCAGCAGCGGCAGGTAGAGCAGAGAGCGCAGCCAGCTTTTCGGGAACAGTTCTTTCTGCGAAACCAGATAGAAGCTCGATATCGAGAAGGTCGAAGCCATGAACAGGGGCAGGTCGATATAGAGCATCTGGAACCATCCCTGGTAGAAGCGAATAATCATGGCGGGCATGAGCAGCACCGAAAGCACGATCATCAGCGGATAACTGAGGTTGGCGGTCAGGTGATACCAGGCTTCGATTTTCTGGTGCCGCGAGGCGTCGCTCGAAAAAACCTTGGGCAATATTTTCTTGGAGACCTGAATCAAACCTTTGGCCCAGCGCGCCTGCTGGGTTTTGAATGCGGTCATTTCCACCGGCAACTCGGCCGGACATTCGACGTCCTGCAGATAGAGAAACTTCCATCCTTTGAGCTGGGCGCGATAGGAGAGATCGGTGTCTTCGGTGAGCGTGTCATGCTCCCAACCGCCGGCTTCGTCGATGGCCGAGCGCCGCCACATTCCGGCGGTGCCGTTGAAATTGAAGAAAACGCCGCTGCGCGACCTTCCCGAGTGTTCCAGCACGAAATGGCCGTCGAGCAGAATCGCTTCCACCTCGGTCAGCACGGAGTAGTTGCGGTTGATGTGCGTCCAGCGCGTCTGCACCATGCCCACCTTGGGATCGGTGAAGTGATGGATGCACTTCAGCAGAAAATCGGAGGGCGGAACAAAATCGGCGTCGAAAATGGCGACGAACTCACCCTTCGCCGTTTTCAATCCTTCCGCCAAAGCGCCCGCCTTGAAGCCCTCGCGGTTGTCGCGGTGCAGGTAGGCGACCGGATGTCCCAAGGCGGCGTAGCGCTCGACCAGAAGGCGGGCGACTTCAACGGTTTCGTCGGTCGAGTCGTCGAGCAGTTGGATGTCGAGTTTTCCCCGCGGATAGTCGAGCCGGCAGACGGCGTCGAGCAGCCGGTCTACCACGTATTGCTCGTTAAAGATCGGCAACTGCACGGTGACCCGTGGCAGGTCATTGAAATTGAAATGCGACACGGGTTCGGTCGTCTTGTTCTTTTTGTGCTTGTAATAAAGATAGACCAGCCAGTAGCGGTGCCCGCCGTAGGCCGCCAGGATGATGAGGACGATGAAATAAGGAATCAGCAACGCCAGATCGAATGCGTTGACCTGGTAGAGACCCTGGAAAGTCTTGTCTAGAAAATGATGGCGAAGGTAGGGCATCAGGCCCTTGGAAGCCAGGACCAGGCCGAGAGCCAGCGGGGATGAAGTGAGGGTCACAGACATGTACGGAACAGCACCATGCATCCAAAGGAAAGACTGCGGAACAAGCATTGTAACTGATCGTCGTTGGTCGTTCGTCGTTGGTCGTTGGCAAACCGCGAACGCCTAACGACGAACGACTAACGACCGATTACCGCCACTCCTCCGCCACCGGGCTCAGCTTCAGTTCAACCTGCTGACGCGAACCTTCTTCCACTTTCAACGCCGTGCCATTGGCTTCCTGGGATTTCAGAAAGTCGGGGTCTCGCCAGACGCCTTCTTCCATGTCCTGCCAGGCATAGAGCCTGTAGCTGCCCGGAGCCAGGCCGCGAATCGTGAAGCGTCCATGCTGGTCGGTCGCGCCGGTTCCAAAGCGATCGGGAAGCTTGCGGTATTTTTCTTCCGGCACGGCAACTACGGTGGCGTTGGCGGCCGGATGATCAGTATCCACATCCTTTTCCTTTTCAACGACCACTCCTTCGACCATGCCTCCCTTGTAGCTCACGAGCAGATCCAGCGTCGCGGGCCCGCTGGCCGTGAATCCGGTTGCGATATCTCGTCCGCCGAGCGTTGCCGATTTCAGGAAGAAACCCTGCCCGTCGCCCCCGTACACTTGCACGATGTAGTTGCCGGGGTTCACGTTTTTCCACTCAAAATTGCCCAAGCGGTCAACCGGCGCGTTCTCGCCAAAGAAATCCTGCGACAGGAAGAAGCCCGGATCTTCCGGCACCTCGGCGCCGCGCAGGTTCACAGAATATTGAGTGAGTGCTCCCGGCGGCCTGCCTTCGACTTGCAAGCGACCGGAAAGCTTGAAGGAGGGCGACGGAGCCAGCTTCACGCCTTCCACGTCGGCGGCCACGACGCTGATATCCTGGTGCGCAGTCAGCGGCTGCGATTCCGTGCCGGCCGATGCCATCAGCACATACGATCCCGGAGCGATCCCACGCAACTCGAACTGGCCGTCCGGCCCGACTTCATTGGAGTGGACAGAATCGCCCGCCTTGGAGACCAACGCCACGTTGGGCTTCTGGCCGGCTAGAACGCCGGTAACAATGCCGCGGACCCGATACGTTCTCGCCGGCGTCAACGTGAGGTTCACTGGCATTTCGTCGCCCGCCTTCAGCGTTACCGCTGAGGCCTGCGTGGCATCATAGGTGCCCGGATAATAGGTGGTGACGTAACGAGTGTCGGGCTGAGCGTCGTTCTGGTTATCCCCTTGCGGCGATTTCTCCCGCTCCTTTTCGTAATCGCGCATATCCGGAGGGGGCATCGCAACAATCCAATACTGGCCGGGAAACAAACCAGCCAGACGGTATTCGCCAAGATCATTCGTCGCTTCGCTCCCGGCGGGTTCCCGTGTTGCCTTTCCTGGTTTTTTCTTTTGCGCGACGATTCTGACCCCGGACATCGGGTCGCCATCTTCGTCCGTGACGCGGCCGCTGATGATGGCGGTGGGTAACATCCGAAACAGGAGGTCTTCCACGGCATGCCCGGCCTGAACCGTGAAAATGTTGGCGTCAGCTTTGATCCCGCGTCCATTCACCTCGACCAACCCGGTTTTCTCCAGGAAGAGGCGGTACCGCCCGGGGGCGATGTTTTCAATGCGGAAATGGCCGTCGGCGTCGGTCGTGGCGCTGTAGTTTCCGCCTTGCTTCTGGTCTTCCGCGACGACCTGCACCAGCACCTTCTTGAGCGGCTCGCTGCCCGGTTCTTTTACCACCGTGCCGGCGATGGAGGATGCGCTGGCCGCGGGCGCGGACTGCTGCGCGTTTGCCAGCATGACGCTGAGAAGGAGGGCGGCGATGGCGAGTGAGCGCGTCATGAACACAGAGAGATATAAACCCAGATTCTGAGCGAAGCGAAGGACCTGCTTTCTTGTGCTGCAAGAGAAAGCAGGTCCTTCGCTTCGCTCAGGATGACAACTCAAATTTAGATTACGAGTTAACGGGAAGCGACTCCCGCGATTCAGTTCAGGAAACATTGCCGGTAGAGCGTATCGCGCTGCGCTGGACGGAAGCCCGCATCGCGTATGATGCGCCGCAATTCTTCTTCGGTGGTGCAGTTCGTGACGCCCGCGGCGCGGACGACGTTTTCCTCCAGCATCACCGAACCCACGTCGTTGCCGCCGAAGCGCAATCCCATCTGGCAGACTTTCAAACCCTGCGTCACCCAACTGGACTGCACGTTCACGAAATTCGAAAGATAGAGCCGCGAAATCGCCAGTAGCTTCAAATACTCGACCGCCGTGGCTTCATCCCAGTGGCGTCCGCCGAGGGCGGTATTGGCGGGCTGGAAACTCCACGGGATGAAGGCCGTGAAGCCGCCCGTCTCCTGCTGCAAATCGTAAAGAACCTGCAGGTGGTTGATGCGGTGTTCGATGGATTCGCCGACGCCAAACATCATGGTCGCGGTGGTCCTCATGCCGAGCTGGTGCGCGGTGCGATGCACCTCCAGCCAATCGGCGGTCAGGCATTTCAGGCGCGCGATTTTGTAGCGGACTTCGTCGTCGAGAATCTCAGCTCCGCCGCCGGGAATCGAATCGAGTCCGGCATCGCGCAGCCGCGCAATCGTATCGCGCACACTCAGATTGCTGTACTCGGCAATCGCAAGAATCTCCGAAGCGGAGTAACAGTGCAAGTGAATTTTCGGGAAACGCTGCTTAATGCCACTCAACATGCGCTCGTGCCAGTCGATCTTGAGATCGGGATGCAGGCCTCCCTGCATCAAGACGCCGGTGCCGCCGAGCTCGACGGTCTCGCGGATTTTTTCGTAGATGGTGTCAAAATCGAGGATATATCCTTCCTTTGCCCCGGGCCCCTTCAGCGGGCGATAAAACGCGCAGAAGGTGCAATATTCCGTGCAGAAGTTGGTGTAATTAATGTTGCGATCGATGATGTACGTCACGGTGCCTTCAGGATGGAGCTTGCGGCGAAGCGCGTCCGCCTCCATGCCAATCCCGATCAGATCGTCGGACCGAAACATCTCCAAAGCTTGCTGCTTGGTCAGGGACATCCTCCTTACCCCACGGTAATGGCTATTTTAGCTGGTGAGAGGGGGTGGAGGCGAGTTTCGCGCAAGATAGGGTCATCGGGGTGGTTAGGTCAGCAAGAGTCGCGGAAAGCAGTACTCCCCTCAGTCACGAGAGGGTACTAGCGGGGTGTCCCGTAAATTCCCGCCATAAGTCATAGCGTCATCTTATGGCACGAACTTCTGGGACCCGACACTAGCTAGGGTGCTTCAGAGGAGTGCGTTGCCTCGGGATTCCATTTCGCTGCAGTAAAAAATCTGAATTTGAGACTTCGTTCGCGGCGGCTCTCTTCTTCCAGGTGCCGCGAGCGCGCCTTCAGCAAATCATTGAGCGAGACCAGACCTAGAAATTTTCTCGTAGTGCGCTCGAGGACCGGCATTCGCGTGCAACCTTTTTCAACCATGCGATAGACGACCAGACGCAGCGGTTCGTCGGGATAGGCTTCAACCGTGCTCGTTCGCACCAGGTCGCCAATCGGCCATCCGAGGGCTGCATCTCCATTTTGCTCCATCCGGTGGGTGATATCCCCGCGGGTTACTACACCGGCAAGTTGTCCTTCCGCGTTCACTACCGGGAGCAAGCGCTGCTCCTGCCGGTGATCCGCCCGCAACGAGTGCCAGATATCGCCGAGCGTACTTGCGGCTGGCAACACCACAACCTTGGTTCGCATGACTTCACGCACGAAGAGAACTTCCAGAGGATCGACGGCATACTCGCGGCTGAGATGGAAGCCGCGCCGCGCAACCTTTTCGGTCAAGATGGACCGCCGAAGAGTCAGGACCGTGAAACCGTGAGCGATGGTGCTGCCCACCAGCAGGGGCAAGAACACATTGGCGTCGTGCGTCAACTCAAAGGCAAAAACAATGCTCGTGAACGGAGCCCGCATGGTCCCGCCAAGAATGGCGCCCATGCTGATCAATGGCCAGAAGCCGGCGCCTTCATACGGAAGAAACATGGCTTCGAGGCCGCCGAGCGCGCCCCCCATCATCAGCAGCGGCGCCAGAACGCCGCCCGATGTGCCGGAGCCGAGCGATACCGCCCAGATGAACCACTTGACGAGCAGGACTCCGAGAATCACTTTCGCCGTGACGTTTCCCTGAAGCAATGCGCCGATCGTGTCGTAGCCAACGCCCAGTGCCTGCGGGAAAACCAGACCACCCAAACCGATGGCCAGTCCGCCGATCGCGGGCCACCACATCCAGTGGAGCTTCAGCCGCTGAAAAGCGTCCTCAGCCGCGTACACCGATAGGGTGAGCAGGGCCGACAGAACTCCGGCCAGCAGACCGACCAGGGCGCATCCGAGCAGCCCCTTTGGTCCAATAAATAACGGGTGAACCGGCACCGGAAACAGCGGCCCGAACCCCAAGATATACCTTCGCACCACCGCCGCCATCGCACTGGCCAAGGCCACCGGAACCAGGCTTCGCGGCTTCCATTCGAAAAGCAGCAGCTCGACGGCCAAGAGCACCGCCGCCACCGGCGCCGCAAAGGTTGCGGACATTCCGCCAGCAGCGCCGGCCACGAGCAGCGTCTTACGCTCGGCGCTGGTCAGGTGAAACAGCTGGGCGATCAGTGAACCTACGGCGCCGCCTGTCATGATAATCGGGCCTTCCGCGCCGAACGGGCCGCCGGAGCCGATCGAGATTGCAGAAGAGATTGGTTTGAGGAGGGCGACTTTCGGTTCGATCCGGCTGCCGTTGAGCAGAATGGACTCGATCGCCTCGGGTATGCCATGACCTCGGATGCGTTCGGAACCGTACCTGGCCATGACACCGATGATGAGTGCGCCAATGATGGGAACGAAAACGCTGTAGATACCGAGATGGTTGCCCACCGGCGAAACCATCGCGCTGCTCCACCGGCCAAAATAGAAGAGATTGGTGAATAACCCAATTAAACGGAGCAACGCCAGTGCGACAAACGCGCAGACCACGCCAATGGCAACGGCCAGTACGGAGATTGGAACCAGCCGCCACGTGGTCGTGAAGTCTCCTAACTCCTCATTTCGATGGCGGTTCTTTTGGTTGACAACCGTCGCGTTGCCCAGCAATTCTGTCTTGCTATCTTTGCTCACGATAGTTGTCCACACCTCTTGCCGCGGTCTATGCCGCGCGCCCCAGAATAAGTATATCGTAATACGATATACAATTGGCGATGCTCAACAGAACGTGTTTGTCCGTTGAGTTCTAAACGAACCGAAGCCCGAGCGTTGGCGGCAGCGCTCGTATTTCAGCGCCCAGGCGGTAGTAGAGCTCCAGCCCCTCCAGGCAGGGAGGGTCAAGATAGTAATGGATGTTATACGTCAGGTAGACGCGGACCGCCTCGACGCTAAGGCCGAGACGCGGGGCCCACTGCTGGGCGATAGCTTCCAGATTTTTCGGCGAGAGGCCATGATCGCGCGACTTCTTAAAGGCCTCCGCGATGGCCTCCGCGTTTTGTTGCGCTAGCGCCTGTTTGCGAATGGCCCAGAAGGCGAAGACGAACGACTTTCCCGTGCGCGCCACCCACTCCTCGGCGAGGTCGAGAGTGAAATAGCGGCCGCGGTCGACCTGAAGCGCGGGGTCTCCGATGAGCAACGCCGCATCGCATGTACTGAGCATGGCGTCGAGATCGGGAGCCATCGGCTTATAGTCGCGCGGTCCGCCCAGCCATTTGGCGAACAGAATCTTTGCCAGCGCAACCGACGTCATCGAAGAAGTGTCGAGCGCCACCGTTCGTACCTGCGCGCTCCACCTGTTTAAAGGAGCTTTGCTCACCAGCAGGATCGACCGCACTGCCCGCCGCGCCGCAATCGCCACGTCGGGAATGACGACTAGATCGGGAACCGAAGCATAAGCTGCTGCGGGGATGATGCCAATATCCGCCGCTCCCGAACGCAGGGCCTCGGCGCAGGCCGACGGGATGGTGTAGGAAATATCGAAGTCACTGTCCGTAACTTGGCTCGCGCCTGCCTGACCATGCTCGAAATCCCACAGGAGAGGAGCCGTGTTCAGGTAGGAAATGGCCGAAATCTTTAGCCGGCTCATCAAGTTACGAATATACCAAAAACGATGTGCGCGCCATCCTTGACAACGTTTTGCGCCGCAGGCTAGGGTCACGCGATATGTCGAATCTTGCCGTTATCGCCCCCACCCCCGCGACTCGCGAGGGGACCTATTGGTTGGCGCTTGCCCTGACCCCGGGACTGGGGCCTACGCGCATCAAGAAGCTGATCGAGCACTTTGGCACGGCCGAGCGCGTCTTCCAGGCCAGCCTGACCGAACTCGAAGCCGTGGGGATGCGGGCGGTTTCCGCGCAGTCGATCGCGACTGGAAAGTCGCTGGAACTGGCACAGCAGGAATGCGGGAAAGCGGTCGAGGCGCGCGCCAGAATTATCTCGCTGAGCGACCCCGAGTACCCGGCGCGGCTGAAAGAAATTTACGACCCGCCGGTAGCCTTATTTGTGAAAGGAAGCGTCGAGGTGCTTGCGCAACCCGGCATCGCGATGGTGGGGACGCGCCATCCGACGCCTTACGGCAGCGGCATGGCCGAACGCCTTTCGACCGACCTCGCCTCGCGGGGTCTGTTGATCATCAGTGGACTGGCGCGCGGTGTCGATACCGCGTCGCATCGCGGTGCTGTTGCTGCCAAGGGAAAGACGGTTGCCGTCCTCGGCACGGGAATTGACGTGATGTATCCCAAAGAAAACACGCGGCTCGCGGAACAGATTGTGGCCCTGGGTGGCGCGCTGATCACGGAGTTCCCGGTCGGGACCTCTCCCACGCCGCAAAACTTTCCCATTCGCAACCGGATCATCAGCGGCATGTCAGCGGGTGTGCTGGTCGTCGAAGCCGCGGAATATAGCGGCACCCGCATCACTTCGCGCTGCGCGCTCGAGCAAAACCGCGACGTTTACGCCGTCCCGGGAAATGTGACCAATAAGAATTCCTGGGGACCGAACACGCTGATCAAGCAGGGAGCGAAGCTCGTCGCCACCTGGGAAGACGTTTGGGAAGAGCTGCCGGCGGACGTGCAGGCGGCGCTCAGCGCCATGCAGAATGAATCCCCCGCGCCGGAAACCGCATCTCTATTCCCGGACGAGGCGACCTCGCCCCACGAGAAAAAGATCCTCACGTTGCTGAAAGCTGATGAATCCACGCACATCGATCAACTGGTCGAATTGCTGGAAAACGAAATGTCGTCCTCCGAAATCTTCGCCGCCCTCTTCGAACTGGAGCTGAATGGGAAAGTGAGACAGTTACCGGGGAAGAATTTTGTGAAGAGCTTTTAGCTGTCAGCTGTCAGCTATCAGCTTTCAGTAAAAGCAGAGGCGCTATGCAGAGTTTTCGCAATCTTCGAGTGTGGGAGAAGTCGCATAGGTTGACTCTTGATGTTTATGCATCGAGCAAAGCTTTCCCTCGGGATGAGATGTTCGGGCTGACAAGTCAGATGGGGCGATCTTCGGCATCGATAGGAATGAATATCGCCGAGGGATGCTGTCGAAAGGGCGACGCGGAAATGGTTCGGTTTCTGCAGATTGCCATGGGATCAGCCAGCGAACTTGAGTACCAATTTCTGCTCGCTCATGATCTGGAATATTTGCACAATCCAGAGTACGAGCGCCTTGTAGCGCAGGTGGTTGAGGTGAAGAAGATGCTGTCGTCTCTGATGCAAAAGGTGAAGGTCTTTAACTGAGAGCTGAGAGCTGATAGCTGACAGCTGACCGCTATTCGTGCTAGCTTCAATTTCATTACCGCCATATTGGGGAGAACATTGTCTAAAGGTCTAGTCATTGTCGAATCGCCGGCTAAGGCGAAAACGATCCAAAAGTATCTGGGCAAGGGATTCACGGTCGACGCTTCTTACGGCCACGTGAAAGACTTGCCCAAGAGCAGCCTCGGTGTCGACGTCGAAAGCGATTTCGAAACTGAATACGTCGTCATCCCCGGGAAAGAAAAGGTCCTCGCCAAGCTGAAAAAGCTGGCGCTCTCGGCCGACCACATCTACCTTGCGCCTGATCCGGATCGCGAAGGCGAAGCCATCGCCGCCCATCTTGCCGACGAACTTGGCGAGGATCCGGGCAAGAAGAAGAAGGGAAAGAAGGCCGCCAAAAAGAAGACAGACGACATCGGCGACGGCGCTCGCATTCGCCGTGTGACCTTCAATGAAATCACGCAGCGAGCCGTGAAAGCCGCCTTCGAGCATCCCCGCGATATCGACAAGAATCTGGTCGATGCGCAGCAGACTCGCCGCGTGCTCGATCGTCTTGTGGGCTACCAGGTTTCTCCGCTTTTGTGGGACAAAGTCCGCCGCGGCCTTTCCGCCGGACGGGTGCAGACGGTCGCTCTGCGCTTGATCGTCGATCGCGAACGCGAAATTAAAGCCTTCGATAAGAAAGAGTATTGGACGATCGACGCCCATCTCGCGGCCAACAGACCTCCAGCATTCGACGCCCGCTTCCTGGGCAAGGGCGAAGAAAAGATCGAAATTCCGAACGGCGAGGAAGCGGAAAAGATCCGCCTGGCGCTTGAAAAGGCCGATTGGGTCGTGCGCTCAGCGGAGAAGAAAGAGCGCCGGCGCAATGCCACTCCGCCGTTCACGACCAGCAAGCTGCAACAGGATTCCTCACGCAAGCTGCGCTTCAGCGTGAAGCGCACCATGATGATCGCGCAACGCCTGTATGAAGGTGTGGAACTCGGCGACGAAGGACTGGTCGGCCTGATCACTTACATGCGAACCGATTCGACCCGCGTTTCGGCCGAGGCGATCACGGAAGTGCGCGAGTACATCGGCGGCGAGTACGGCGCCCAGTATTTGCCTGAGTCTCCGAATACCTATAAGGAGAAGAAAGAAGCGCAGGCGGCACACGAGGCCATTCGTCCGACATCGGCAGTGCGCCATCCCGATCAGGTCAAACAATATCTGCAGGAAGACGAATTCAAAGTCTACAAATTGATTTGGCAGCGCTTTGTGGCCTCGCAGATGAACCCCGCGGTATTCGACCAGACCTCGGTTGACATCGACGCGAAATCAGGCAGCGACGTGTTCTGGTTCCGCGTGACCGGATCGGTCATGAAGTTCGACGGTTTCCTCAAGGTCTATGAGGAGTCGAAAGATAGCAAGGACGAAGAAGACGAGGAATTGAAGCACAAGCTCCCGCCGCTCGAAGCGGGGCAGAAGCTGACGCTGAAGTCGTTACTCCCCGAGCAGCATTTCACCGAGCCGCCTCCGCGCTTCAACGAAGCCTCGCTGGTGAAGGAACTCGAAGAGCGCGGCATCGGCCGGCCTTCCACCTACGCGACCATTCTCAGCACCATCCAGGAGCGGATGTACGCACAGAAAGTGGGCGGCAAGTTTGTGCCTACCGAAATTGGCCTGGTGGTCACCGATCTGCTGGTCGAGAACTTCAAAGATATTTTTGACTTCCAATACACCGCGCGCCTGGAAGAGGAGCTGGACGAAATCGAAGAAGGCAAGCAGACCGGGAACGACGCGCTTACCGAGTTCTATCAGAAATTCTCCAAGGATCTCCGATACGCCGAGAAGCACATGGAAAACATCAAGCGTATGGAGAAGCCGACCGACGAAAAGTGTGAACTCTGCGGCGCGCCGCTGGTCATCAAGTGGGGCAAGCACGGTTCGTTCTACGCTTGTAGCACCTACGACAAGGAGAACCCCGACACCTGCAAGTTCACCAAAGAGAATCCGATCAATCTGCCCGACCTCGACTCGGCCGACATGCAGGAGACGGCGCAGGAGGAATACTGCGAAAATTGCGGGCGCGTCATGGTTCTCAAGCGCGGACGCTTCGGCCAGTTCATGGCCTGCACCGGCTATCCCGATTGCAAGACGACGAGGCGGCTCGATCAGGGCAAGAAAGTGCCAGACATTCCCCTCGACGAGACTTGCCCGCTGTGCAAACGCAACCTGATCCTGCGGCACGGCCGTTACGGCGAGTTTACTTCGTGTAGCGGATATCCCGACTGCAAATATGTGAAGCAGAACTTCATCGGCGTGAAGTGCCCGGAGTGCAAAGAAGGCGAGCTCGTCGAGAAGCGCGCGCGCAAAGGCAACACGTTTTACGGATGCGGGAATTACCCGAAGTGCAAGTTCACGTCCGCGGCGAAGCCCGTCGCCGAGAAATGTCCGGACTGCGGACATGAGTACCTGGTGGAACGAATCCGCAAGGACGGGCCGGTTATCGCGTGCCCGAATAAAGAGTGCGATTACGAACGCCCGCTTGAAGGCGGAGCCGCTGGCGCCGCGAAAGCCTGACAAAAGGCGGTTCGCGAACGAAATTTTAAGACATAACTCACGAGGCGAAAAACATGGCAAAGAAGGCGACCGCGCACGATGCACAGTTAGTCATGCAACTCTACGACCTCCGCCGCGAAGCGGAAATGCGCAAAGCAAGACACTGGTTCACGGCAGAATTCTGGCCGCAGACCGCCGATGAGTTCATCAAAGTTGTAAATTCGTTTCCCAGCCAGGAAAACGCCTGGATTCGTCAGGTGGGCGGGTATTGGGATATGGCTGCGTCTTTTGTGCTGCAGGGTGCGCTCAACGAAGAACTTTTTCTGCAGCCCGGCTGCAGCGGTGAAATGTTTTTCATTTTCGCGAAGGTCTATCCGTTCCTCAGAGAATTCCGCGAGAAGACCAACAATCCCGACGCTTTCGCAAACATCGAGAAGGTTGCTACCGGATCGAAGGTGGCGCGCAAGCGGCTGGAACGCGTCTCCAAGAACATTCAGACTCGCCTGAAGGCGATGGCCAAGGCAGGGAAGAAGGGCTGAGTTTGTGTGGGCGGGCGCGCGCTCTCACGGGAAAGCGTGGGGACCTCCCGCAGCGATGGCAGAGGGCACGCGGGCGGGGGCGCCCGCGCCACACGAACTGCAGATTGTCGTTGCCGCCCATCTGCTATCCTAAGTGTGCTGTGCGGATGCTCTGGTGGTTTTTCGTCCTGGGAATCAGTGTTGCGGTGGTCGTGTCGGTCGCGCTTACCCTCTATATGCGGGTGCGGCGGCAAATGAAGCGCTCGGCGGCCCATCCAGCGGAACTCGATGGCCCCGACCACTCGCCGCCGGAGGACTGATCTCCCGCGACATCCGCCACAAGGAAAGGGAACGCCATGTCTAGAGTAGCTTCGCAGATTGTTGGCCAACCGGCGCGGGCGATGGAAATGGAATACGCGAAGCAGGCGGCCATCGTGATCGCGGCCAGCCTCTTCGTCGCCTTGTGCGCGCGTGTGACCGTGCCGCTGCCCTTTACGCCCGTGCCGCTCACGCTGCAAAACTTCGGAGTGCTCACCGTGGGCTTGCTCCTCGGTTCGCGTCGCGGCTTTGCGGCCCTCTCGCTCTACCTGGTCGAAGGCGCGTTTGGACTGCCGGTGTTCAGCCCGTCAATCCTGGGCGGAGGAATTGCCCAGATGCTCGGCCCGACCGGCGGATTCCTTATGGCCTATCCCGTCGTCGCCTTTATAGCGGGATGGATCTACGAGCGGAGATCGGTACAAGGCTCGCTCCGTTTCGGCTGGGCCGCGCTGTCATCCGTGGCTGCGGAGGTGGTTCTTTTTGCCGGCGGACTTAGTTGGCTCGCCGTGCTCACGCACTCTGTTTCGCTAGCGCTCCGGTTCGGCCTCTACTGGTTCGTTTTCGCGGAAGTCATCAAGGTGCTGATGGCCTCCGCTCTCGCCACCCGCTGGCAGCAACAGCGTTCTGCGCAACCCTGAACGGCACGAGACGTTCTTGGTGGAGCATTTGAAGGACGTGAGTTGTCATCCTGAGCGAAGCGAAGGACCTGTTGTCTCGTGCACAGACAGGAAAGGAGGTCCTTCGCTTCGCTCAGGATTACAAAGTTGGGATTTCTTGCTTGTAGGCACCTTACTGGCGCCTCTCTTTATAGAACAGGATTACGGAATCTTATGAGTCCAGTATCTTCACCCGTTCGCGAAATCACCGTGGCCCACAGCCCGGACTCGGACGACGCCTTCATGTTTTACGGCTTGGCCACGAATAAAGTTCGCGTGCCCGGACTGAAGTTCACCCACACCCTTTGCGACATCGAGACGCTGAACCGCCAGGCGCAGGAAGGCGTCTACGACGTAACTGCAATCTCATTCCACGCCTTTCCTTATATTCAGGAAAAATACACTTTGATGTCGTGCGGCGGCAGCGTGGGCGACGGTTACGGGCCCATGCTCGTTTCCACGCGGCCCTTCACGCCGGACGAGATCAAGGAGAAGAAGATCGCGGTGCCCGGAAAACTCACCACCGCGTACCTGGCGCTTGAACTGTTCGCGCCCGGCATTGAAGTGGAAGTCGTCCCGTTCGATCAAATCATCCCGCAGATTTTGGAAGGGAAGCACGAAGCCGGCCTCATCATCCACGAAGGCCAGCTCACTTACGACAAGTCGGGACTGCACCGCGTCGTCGATCTCGGCCGCTGGTGGCAGAAAGTCACGGGACTGCCGCTGCCGCTTGGAGGAAACGCGATCCGTCGCTCGCTTGGTCCGGAAACGATGGCTAGCGTCACCCAGGCGCTGCGCGAGAGCATCCAGTACGCCATCGACCATCGCGAAGAAGCGCTCGCCTACGCCATGCAGTTCGCGCGCGACCTCGATACCCAGCTCGCAGATAAATTCGTCGGCATGTACGTCAACGAGCGCACGCTTGACTATGGCGACGACGGCCGCGAAGCCGTGCGGCGGCTGCTCGACATGGGACACAAGGCAGGGATTATTCCGCAGACGCCGCGCGTGGAGTGGGTGTAGGAAGAAGCTAGTTGCTACTGGCTTCTAGCCATTAGCGCCCAAAAGCCTACTTAAGCTATCCGCTTGCAGGATACCTGCTGCTCGGCAAGCCTTCTCGATTCTGTCCGTTTGCTTCTGTCCGTAGCGGCGAACTATGGTCCCGTCCCGCTCGTTCACAAGGTATCCGCCATAGACCCCCGCTTCCTTTCCACAATCGCCGGTTGGAGTCACTTCTGAAACAAGGAATACATCCTGAGAATCCTTCGTCCAGCCAAGCAGGAAGAGGTTATTTCCGCCGCGAGAGGGGCAAGAGTGTTGCGATTCAAAATCTTCAAATACGCCTTGAGGGGCGCGATTCTCCGAGACTTGCTCACCGGCAATCGAAAACAAATGGGTCTTGTACTGGTGGTATGTCGCGCTATCGCTGTAGGTGACGAAGAATTGACTTGAATCCGGCGACCAACCGATCTCGATGCAGCAATTGGTATCCAAGTATTCCAGCGCTGTCACCTGCTTGCCACGGACAAACACCGCGTACTTGTAGTCCTTTTGGAATTGGATCCGACTCCTGCCGTCTGGCGACAAAATCGATGCTTGGCCTTCAAAGGAACTTAAGTCAAAGTTCTGGGAGTTGCACGCGAATGTGTGCTCGTCTTTACCGTACGAAGCAAAACTGCACAACGCCAGAATCAAGAGTATCAGTGGAACAGTGCGTCTGCTCATACAGCCTCACCCTACCGCACCCTCTCCGCAAACGAAAATACCGGATCCATATCCACCGGAACATTCGCAACCGGCTTCAGCGACACCTTCAACTCTTCCGGCATCGTGTCGTACTTCTTGAACCAGTTTTCCGCACGCGCTCGGTCCCCCGTGGCTTCGATCTCCAGCAATTCCTGGGTTAGATCGGCGATCGCGCCCGGTATCTTCTCGTAGTCGATGGAATACCGGCCGTTGGCATTCCGCCGGATCGCGCCGCGCTCCGAGAGATAGTTGAACTCCATCATCTCCGCCTGGCCATGCGCCTCAGCGGTTCCGAAGCGCACTGTGCGAAAGAGGTCGCCCACATACGACGCGTAATATTCTTCCAGCTTGCTTTTTGGAAGCGCATCGTGATCTACCAGCCATTTCAGGGCGAACATTCCAGTCGCATCAGCCTTTGCTTCTTCCAGGCTGCTATAGACCGGACCAATGGCTTCCCGAATACTGACCTTTCCCGCCGATGTACCAGACGAAGTGCGCGCAAAGGCCGGACCCAGCCCGTGACAGATCTCGTGCATGATCGTGCCCAGCAGATAACCTTCGCCCGAAACTTTCGCTGCCTGCTTCGGTTCCATCAGCTTGCGCGCGACCGGCAGGATGATGTAGTTCACGCGCGCGTCCATGAAGTTCTTGAAGAAAAGTTTCTTGCTGCCCTTTTGTTCGTGCACTCGCGGATCGTTCGGCAGATTGTCCGCCACGGCCTGGTACCCATGAACCATATCTCCGGCACGAAATGGATTATCCATCACTTCCATCGGCGTTTCGAGTCCCTGTTTCGACGGCCGATCTTCCGGCGCCAGCGGCAGGGCATCCTGAATCTGCGCCACGTATTTCTGGAACAGCTCCAGCTTCTTGCTCTCGCGCTCGTTGCGTACCATCACCGCCGCGCCGTACGAACCTTTCACGCCCAGCAGTCCATCCAGGTACGTTTCATAGGGCGCAAAGATGATGTCGAATTTCGGATTCTTCAACTCCAGCCAGGCCAGGTCGCTCGGGAAGTAATCGTCGCTGAGCAGGGCATCGGCCCGCAGTTGAAGAAACTTCGCGAAGGCTGCGTCATCACTGAGATTGGCGGCTGCCCGCAGCGCTTGCGCTGCCGGTTCCAGAAACGCCCGGAACGCGATGTGGTAGGGAACCGCCTCCAGCTTTCCCTCATTCCACCGCACGATCGTGAATTGGTCGTAGATCGCCGCCTTTTGTTCGGGATGCTGTTTGACGTATTGCTCCACCTGATCGCGCGTCAGGTTTGCGGGATAGAATCCTCGCCCCGGCGGCGCGGGATCGGTTCCGACGAAGGGGCGATCCTGGTCGAGCAGGTCGAAGCGCGACGCGTTAATCCGCAGGTAGGTTCGCAGTTCGATATCGCGCCGATTCCGGCTTGAGTCGAGCGACTGGTACAGGGTTAAAGCCTCGGCATCGCTCTGCCGCCAGTAGATGCTTTCCAGGTAGCCGCACGCCTCCACCAGTTTGCGTACGAGTTGCTGCTCGCGAGTCGTCAGACCCGTTGTCTGGAACGGCATTCGGACGTGCTGGAATTTCGCCAGCCGCTGCGGCAGGTCAGGCGCGACCTTCAAATTCGCCGGCGCTCCGCCCTTTGCCGCCGAACCGGTCATCGCCCGGGTTCTCTTCTGCTGCGCTGTGCCGAAGGTTGATAACAGGAGAATAAAAAACAAAACAGGCCCATAGTGCGTCCAACCGAATTTCTTCATACGAATACCAGTTTATCAAAGCCTCGATTCCGCCCCAGAGCCGTTATCATGAAACCATGCGCGGGGAAAATGGCGCCCAGACTTTGCTCATCGATGCCGATGACACGCTCTGGGAAAACAACATTTATTTCGAACGGGCGATCGCAAAGTTCATTTCGTTCCTCGACCATCGCGAGCATTCGCCGGAGGCGGTTCGGTTGGTGCTGAACGACGTGGAGCGGGAATCCATCGTCAGGCACGGCTACGGCCTGCACAGCTTCGCGCATTCGCTGGTGGAAACGTTTGAGAAACTTTCCGTCGACCCGGTCACGCCCGAATTGCACGAGCGCATTCGCAGCTTTGCGCACCAGATCGCCGATCATCCCATCGAAGTGCTCCCCGGCGTGCCCGAGACCCTGCAGTATCTCGGTGAGCGCCACCATCTGATCATGCTGACCAAAGGAAATCCCGCCGAGCAGTCCGGAAAGGTTGAGCGTTCGGGGCTGAAGGAATATTTTTCCGCGGTTGAAATCGTGGCCGAAAAGGACGAATCGACCTACCGCTCCGCCATTGCCAAGTACGCCCTTGCCGCGGACAGCACGTGGATGGTCGGCAATAGCCCGAAGTCTGACATTAACCCGGCGCTCGCCGCCGGCCTGCACGCCGTCTTCGTCCCGCACGACAACACCTGGATCCTGGAGCACGAAGACCTGGCCGGCGCTCCGCCCAACCAGCGATTGCTGGTGGTGGAACGGTTCGCCGACCTGAAGTCTCATTTCTAGTTTCCGGCCCCATAGCCGCTACCCATTGCTGCATAGTTACGGCGTAATCGTGAAAGTCATGGCGTTCGAGTTGGCACCGCCCGAGTGCACGTAAACCTGCACGCTACCAGAATTCATAATGTCCGCGTCGGTGATATCTGCCGTCACTTGAGAAGTGGATACGTAGGTCGTCGTCCGCGTCGTCGTGCCCCAATACACCAATGAATCCGCGCCAAAACCCGAACCCTGTACCGTCAGCGTAAACGCAGCCCCGCCGGCCGCGGTGCTGCTGGGCGAAAGTTGTGTGACTGTGAGCATTCCAGTCCCGTTCATGTAGTTGTGGGAATAGCCGCATGCGGGCCCCATCAACGTTATTGCCAACAAAAGCACCACACTGATCCGCGACATGATTACCTCCGCAGTTCGCACATTGGGAACAGCGTAGCAAGGATTTGAAACAGGGTTGTCACAGGATCGTTATTTTTTGTGCACGCAAAATAAACAAAACAGTCTTAGTTCCCAGTTCTCCGATGACCAACAGGTCTCACTGAGAACTGAGAACTTTCAACTGCAATAGACACAGGCCGGGAGCCCGGAATTTCTTCCGGTCCCGGCCTGCGCTTCTATCAACTTGGGAGTCGGCTCAGTTGTTCGGCGTGGGGCTGGCGTCGGCGGTGGCGGGCACGTTCGCTGGCGTTGCCGGCGTGGAAGGAGCAGGCACGCTCGCCGTGCTGTAGCGCGTAAGCCGTGGGAAGAATGGCGTCACCTCGAACGGCATCTTGTCCCGCGCCGAAGTGATCGCGACCGGTTGCGCCTTCACAATCTCCACTTTGTCATCCCACGGATTCAGCTTGACGCGTCCGCCCAGAGGCAAGGCGGCGATCTGGTCCAGCTTGTTCCAATCGAGCGCCGGAGCCGAGTTGGCCAGCTGCGCCATGCGCGTCACCGTGCCGTTCTCCGCGATGTTGTTGCCGAGGTGCGCTTGCAGCAGGGCGCTCAATTGTGGCGCGCGCGCCTGCAGAGCCTTGATGAACAGCCCCGCCGACTCCAACTTCTGCGCATAGGGCGAGGCCTTCAGCATCTCGATGGCTTTCTTGTCGGCCGCCGCTTCCTCTTCGGGAATGTGTTTGAACCCGAGGTTCTTGTAAGTCGCCTCGTCCGAGAACAGCATGCGGTCATTGAACGCGTACTGGCTGCCCAGGTTATGTCCCAGAACAATGTGCGCCAGTTCGTGCGCGAGCACCATGGCCAGGCTGCCTTCGTCGGGAAGCACATCGATCAACCCACGGCTGACTACGATCGTGTTACCAACGCTGAAAGTTTCCAGCGGAGAAGTCGTCAGCACCCGCGTCCGAACCGGCCGCGGCAATTCGATGTTGTTGGTGATTTCAATGTTGTTCACAACGGTCTGCAGAATCTTGTCCACGTCGCCTTCCGGCGCCAGCAGCCCCGACCGTTCCAGCCGTTCGACCACGTTGTCTTCGGCCTGCTGTTGCCATTCGCGCTCGGCCGCCAACGGCGAGGCATCCTGCGCGGTGGGCGTGTCATCCTTTACGCTGTCAACCCGGATGTTCGTAAGTTCGTCGTTGGGCGTTCCTGTCTTCAGGTTATATCCCCACATGCGTGTCTGCGCCTTGAACGCTATTTTGTTCTTAGCCCCAGCGGTAAAATCGCCTTCCTCACTGTAGATGTATGCTGGTACCCAATAACCCTGAATCAGATTCAACCGCCAGCTGTCCATGTGAAAGTAGTAACTGTTGCGCGAAGGATGGGCATAAGTTCCGTTCAGGCGCACAATGCTGAAGTCCTGATCCTCAACCCAGATGCGGCCGAGAAAGCGACCGCGTCCGGCGTCTTTTTTCGGCGTCAGATCGAATACCAGGCAACGCACGTCGCCCAGGAACTCGCGCCGCGCATAGCGGAAATCATAGTGCTGCCGGTCAAAGTCGTTGCGGTCGACGAAGATCATCCAGGAAAAGCCCAGGGGCTGGTACTGGAACTTGAACTTCTTCGTGAGCCCGCCCAGAAGGCGCTTCTCCATGCCTTCGTCTTTGTCTTTATCTTTGCCTTTGCCCTCAAGATAGTCGCTGCGGTCGATGGAGTCGCTCAAATCCATGCGGCCCAGGAAGTAATGATCGTCCTGCGGAATCGGTCCCAGTTGCGGATCCTGCATCAGGTCCTGCAGATAAGTTTCGACAATGGGAGTGCGCGGGGACAAGAACTTGATCAGGTCCTTTTCGCGCGCGATCACGCGGTCGACGGCCTGATCCATCGTGGCCGGGCGCGCCAGATTGGTCTGATCTGGAGCGGCCTGCGCTGTACCCGGCTGCGTCGCCGAAACCGCCTGCGGGTGCTGCGGTGCGGACGCCGGTTGCTGGGCCCCTGCCGTCATCGTCATCGCGAGCAGACCCAAAACCGACCAATTCATGTTGCGCATAACCTTACGCATAACTCTCCGCATGACTCTCATCTCCAGTTCAATACGCCAGTTGAAATACCACGTGCACGATTGCCGTTGAATCCATGGGCTGCCCGTTTCGCGACGCCGGCTTGAAGCGCATCTTGTTGGCGGCGGCGATGGCGGTTTCATCGAGTCCATGCCCCAGGCCTCGGACGACACGATTCACGTGTAACTGTCCATTCGCCATGAACTCCACTTCCAGCAGAACTTCGCCCTCCAGTTTAAGACTTCTTGCTTCCTCCGTATAGGCCGGGTTCGGCTTATAGGTGATCTCGACCAGAGTCGCCGGCGGACCGCTGTCCACCCGCTGAATGTGTGGCGTGTTCTGCGCGATCTCCTGCGAGCCAAAGCCCGAGGTTTGCACCCCCGCGCTTCCGCGCCCGCTCCTGCGCCCGTCTCCTTGTCCTCCGGTAGCCACGCCGTTGCCAAAGTCAGCGCTCGCGACCGTTCCCCTAATTCCCTTTGCGCCGCCTGACCCGTTGCCTTGTCCCGGTCCCACCGGCATGTCGAACCCACCCGCAACGGACGCGATGAGCTTGCCGTTCGGCTTGCTGTTGGCGCTCGGCTTCAGTCCATTCGGATCGCCGAACCCGCCCGTCTGCACCTTCTCGATCGGCGCATTCACCGTTGGCGTTACCGAACTTCCCTGGAATTCCCCGGTATGAATCAGCACCGGACGCGCCCCGCTGGTCTGCTTTAGCACCGCGGGCGCGAAGTTATTCATGGCCACCTTGGGCGGCTCAATTTCCTGCGGCTGCGGCTTGGGCGCGCGGAGTTCTTTGGGCACGATCAGCTTCGGTGTCTGAAACACCGGCTCCGGCGGCAGCAACTTGGCATGCACCGGCAGCGGTTTTGCCTTGGGCAGCCGTTCCGGCCGCAGAGCAGGCAGCGGGACCAGCTCCGTGACGTGGTAACTCACGATCGGAATCAGCGTATCGGACGTCATGATTCCGATGACAATCAGCAGCAAAATCAGGCCCGTCAGAATCCCGTAACTCGCGGCAAAAGTCCGCCAGTTCCACTTCTTTTCCGGCAGCAGGCCAAGTCGAAAACCGCGGTCGTACGTAGGCATCCATCACTCCAAAAAGGGGCCGCCCAAGCTGGGGAGAGCGCTTGAGGCTGGAGTCTTCACCTTAGGGGAGATTGGGCAGGGGGTAAACGTGTCGCCTGCGCGTGTCCTTTGGTAACCGCCTTTGGGGCACGTCGTTACGGTCGGTTACCCGTTTTTGGAACTCAGTTTTTTCACTGAAACTTGGCGTTCATCTGCGTTCTTTCGCGTCATCCAGGATGACGAGTTCCTGGGAGACGAAATAAGCCACCTTGTTAAGGTCGATGAAGCGGGCTTCGTCTTCGCTGGACGCCTTCCATTCGGGTGACCTGCGAGCCATGAGCAGAGCATCTATGTCGTCAAACCAAAGCTCCGCCACCCCGTCGTAGTCGGGTGGACGGCTGTCGCTCGCAACCAGGATACGGTGGCTCTGCACCAGTCTGCGAAGGTGGGGGATGCGAGCACCGATGGGTCCGTGGACCTTCTCCCAGTAGTGAAAGAATTCCTCATCCGTCAGACCCGGCTTCTTGGTGATGCAATACACCAGTTTGATCATAAGATCTCGCGAGCCTGCTGGGGCGCCGGCTGCGGGAAGACTCGCCAAGCGTGCAAGAAGCCCACCTCAGGCGCTGAAGCGCGACACATTTTCAAGGACTTAACGGCACGAGTAAACTCGTGCCCTTCCCAAAACCTGCTTGAAATGGAGTTATTCCGCAAACTATAAGGCCGCCCGCCGCCGTCGCGCAAAATAGTAAAAGACGGGAACGCCCGCCAGAATCGCCAGGCATCCGCCGACCGAACTCTTCAGATTGTCGGTGAAGGTGTAGTAGAGCAGGGCCGCCGAGGCCAGCACAAATAACGCCGGAACCACGGGATATCCCCACACGCGATACGGCCGCTCGGCCTGAGGCTCGCGCCGGCGAAAAACGAACACCGTGCTGCCGGCGATCATGTAGAACAGCCACTCGGCGAAAATGGCCAAGGAAAAGAACTGCCGGAAACTGCCTCCCAGCAGGAGCAGAACGATGGCCAGGCCGCATTGCACCACAATCGACACCGACGGTGTGCGGAAGCGGGGATGAACCTCGGCAATCGACTGGAAGAAATATCCGTCGCGCGCCATCGCAAACGGCACGCGCGCTCCGCTCATGATGGTGCCGTTCAAAGTCACCAGCATCGAGAGCGCCATGCCCGCCGATACCAGGCTGGCGCCGGCTCCCCCCAGCACCAGCGCCACCGCGTCCGAGGCAGGACGCTCCGACCCCGCCACCGCAGCCGCTGGCAGGACATACTGGACGGCGGCGTTCACCAGGATGTAGAGCGCTCCGACCGTCGCCACGCCCCAAATCAGGGATAACGGAATGTTGCGCTGCGGGTTTCGTATTTCTCCCGCCACCATATTCAGATCGTTCCAGCCGTCGTAAGCCCACAGCGCCGCCACCAGCGCCGCGAAAAATCCAGCCACGCCGCCTTTGGCTCCAGTAAATTCTGTCGCGAAATTCGCCCACGTTCCGCCGCCATAGGAGAAGCCCACCGCTACAATTCCGAGGATGATGGCAACCTTCAGCAACGTGAACAGAAATTGAAATTCTCCCGCCCGCCGCACTCCGATGTAGTTCAGCCACGAGACCAGAACGGTGGCCCCGATCGCCACCAGTTGCCCGTAGTTGAGGGTGAACGGATGCGAGAAGCAGGCGTGCGAGAAAAAAGAAAAGACCGGAAAGGTTTCGAGGATCCGCACCAGGCCGGTGGTGACGGTCGCAATCGAAGCCGGCTTGGCGATCAGAAACCATGTCCACGAATAGAGAAATGCGGCCAGGGGTCCGTAGGCGTCGCGCACGTACACATACTCGCCGCCCGCCTGCGGCTTCATCGCGCCCAGTTCGGCATAAGTTAGCGCGCCGAAAAAAGAGAGCAGGCCGCCGACCATCCAGGCCAGGTAAACCAGTCGGGCCGACCCCACCGCTTGCATCATCTCGGATGGAACCAGGAAAATTCCGCTCCCGATGATCGTCCCCACCACCACGGCGCCGGCATGGGACAACCCCAGGTCGCGCGCAAGTTCGGGGCGGACGTGACTGTTCTTTGCTGGAAGATCCATATTCTTCTTAGAAGTTCGAAAGCCAGATTCTAACGGGTCGAGATGGGGGTGAGTCGCAGAGAAATAGTCCGCTCATCGCACTAGGTTTCCCCCGTGCTCCTCTGTGGTTCAAGGTTTTGACGCGAGTGAAGGAGCAAGCTAGCCGCGTATCCGACCGCAAACGTCACGCAGGTTCCGATCGCGACCCACCAGGTGAAAGCGACCTGCGACCATCCCCACAAATACAGTTCCGTCGCGAATCCGCAAACCATGCCGACGATGGCCCCGCTTTGATTCGCGCGCTTGGTCAGCACTCCCAGCAAGAACACTCCGAGCAACGCTCCGTAAGCGACCGACGCGATTTGCAGCCCGACTTCCACCACACGACCGACCCGATGCAGGGCCAGCACCGCCAGCCCGAACAGCACCAGTGCCCATCCGACGGTCGCTAGCCGTGCCAGCCGCAATCGGCTCGCGTCGCTCAACTCCGGTCGAGATCCCGAACGACGGCCGGCACGAAAACGAAGATAGAAATCGACAATCGAGCTCGATGCGAGCGAATTCAGCGCCGCGCTCAAATTCGACATCGCCGCCGCCAGAATGGCTGCGATCAACAGCCCTGAAATCCCGTGCGGCATCCGGCTCACGATGAACGTTGGATAGATTCTGTCCGCCCTTCCAAACATAGCCGACGGAACCCGGTAGTATGCGAACAGCATCACCCCCACCAAGAGAAACAACCCAAACTGAAGAAAGACCGCGACCCCACTCGACAGTAATGCCAGCACCGACTGCCGCTGATTCCGCGCCGCCAGCAATCTCTGCACGATGAGTTGGTCGGTGCCGTGGCTGGCCGTCGTCAAGAACGCACCACCGATAATCCCCGCCCACAGCGTGTAAGGCTTCGCAAAATTCAAATACGGCCAATGCGCCGGGACCGCGGAATCGAAAAAGTGAAGATCGAACACCTGGAACTTGTGCAGCGCGCCCGCAATCGTCTCGACCGATCCCCAACCCCCGGGCACGAGATGGAGAATGGTCACCAGGCCCACCAGCGTTCCGCCCACATAGATGAAGGTCTGCACCACATCGGTCCAGATCACCGCTGCCAATCCGCCCTCAAACGTGTAGATCAAAGTCAGCAGCGTGATGATCGCGATCGAAGCGACCTCGCCCGTGCCCAGCGCAATCGATACCACGATGGACACGGCATACACGCGCACTCCCTCCGCCGCTGCCCGCGTCAACAGAAACAGCCCCGCCGTCACCGTACGGAGTTCCGGACCAAACCGCCGCTCCATCAACTGATAAGCCGTATACAGCTCACCGCGAAAATACTGCGGCAGCAGCACAAAACTAATGATGACGCGCCCGATCACATATCCCATTACCAGTTGCAGAAAAGTAAGATTCGAATCGTAGGCGAGGCCGGGAATACTGATAATGGTGAGCGTACTGGTTTCGGCGGCCACAATGGAGAGCGCGATCGCCCACCACGGAATGTCGCGGTCGGCAAGAAAATAGTCGCGCATGGTTCGCTGCCGCTTGCGAAACCGCAGCCCGAACAGCGTGATGCCCGCCAGGTACAACCCAATAATCAGCAGATCGATGCGATTCAGTCCCAAATGATCCTTCCTGTAGAGACGCGGCTTGCCGCGTCTCCGCCACCGGCAGCCGGTTCGCTGCATTGTACAAGCATGTTCTGGCTCAAACCCACCACTGCTCGGACCAAGCCGAACATGTGTTAGAACTAGCGCGATGCCTTACTATGTCGGAATCGACGCCGGTGGTACCAAAACCCGCTGCCTTCTTGCCGATGAAACGACGGTACTAGCGAAGGCAATGACCGGCGGCAGCAACATCGTTCGCACCGGCGAGGCGCAGGCAAGGGAAGCACTGCACACCGCCATCAACCATGCCTGCGCTACTGCCCAGGTTTCTCCCGGTCAGATTCGCGCCATCTGTATCGGCGCCGCCGGCGCCGCCAGGCCCGAGATGGCCGCGAAGATTCACAACATCCTCGCTGAACTAGCTCCCGAGATTGCTGAGACGAAAATCGAAATTGTCGGCGACACCGTAATCGCCCTCGAAGCCGCTTTCGGCACGGGGCCGGGCGTGATCGCGATCGCGGGCACCGGTTCCATCGTCTACGGTCGCGACATTGACGGCCACACGGCGCGCGCCGGAGGCTGGGGATTTGCCGTCTCCGATGAGGGCTCCGGCCACTGGATCGGCCGCCGTGCCGTCTCTGCGATTCTTCACGCCTGCGATCAGGGCCTCGAAACGCGGCTCACCTCCATGGTTCTCCACGCCTGGAAACTCACCACCATCGACGATCTGGTGCAGCAAGCCAACTCCACTCCACCGCCCGACTTCCCGCGCCTGTTTCCCATCGTGCTTCGCGCCGCCGACGAGGCCGACCCCATTGCGCGCGACCTCCTGGCTGATGCCGGAGCCAACTTGGCTCACCTCGCCGCCATCGTGATACACCGCCTCGCGCCTGATCTTCCCGCGGGCATGGCTCTAAGGGACATGCTCCCCGTGGCCCTACCTCCCATAGCAACGACGGGCAGTGTCTTTCGTCAGTCTCCGATTGTGCGCCAGGTTTTCTACAATACCCTGCAGGCAAGCTTTCCCGGCATCGACGTGCGCCAAGAGCTAGCCGATCCGGTCGAAGGCGCGCTCGCCCGGGCGAGACGAATGTAGAGGCGGGATTGCCTCGTCTCACGCACGCAGGCCGGTGATGTCCGGGACCGAAATGTCTGAAGGAAAAATATCGGAAGGCGAAACCGTACCGCCCTCATCCGCGACGGCGACATCGACCCCGCCGGCCGATCTGCTTCGCACCGCCGTTGACCCTGTTCTCACCGCAGACCTGGCCCTAGCCCTTCTCAAGCGCGCCGACCTGCCCGCGGAAGTCCTCGAGCAACTCGCCAAGAACGCCAACGCGCTCAAGAGCCGCAAGGTGAAGATCGCACTCGTCAGTCATCCGCACACGCCGCGCCATGTGTCCGTGCCCTTGGCGCGCCAGTTCTACACATTCGATCTGCTGAAGGTTGCACTCTCGCCAAGGGTCCCCGCCGACGTGAAGGTTGCTGTCGACGTTGTCCTTATCTCGCGCCTCAAGACCGTCACCCTCGGCGAGCGTTTAACACTGGCCCGCCGTGCCTCAGGTAGAGTTGCGGCCGCGCTCCTGCTGGATGTGGAAAGCGGCGATGGCAAGGTCATTGATCGTAAAACGATGGATCGCAAAATCGCCGATCGCAAAACCATTGCCGGCAAAACTATGGCCGCCAAAGCTGCAGCGCGCGACACCCGAGTGATGCAGACGGCGCTCGAAAACCCGCGCCTGACCGAGGCCCTCGTGATCAACTCGGTCCTCGGTCCCGCCGCCGGCGCGGCCCTGGTGCAGGCGGTCGCGCGGCACGCGAAGTGGTCCCGCCGCAGAGAAATCCGCGCCGCCCTGCTGCGAACCGCTCATCTCTCGCTGGCCCGCGCCCTTGAGTTCAGCAGCGAAATCCCTACTCCGTTGCTGGAAGAAGTACTTGCCAGTTCGCGTCTCCCCGCCCCCATCAAAGCTCAACTCATCCGCCAGAGACAGGCAAGTCCATGATGAGGCGGCGCAACGTTATACGACTACGCCGCCAGCCGCTTCAGAATTTCCTTGCCCAGCTTCTGCGCTTCGCCGAATGCTTTCTGATATTCGACGAAAATCCGGTTCAGTTCGAGCGACTGGTCGGCGGTGAGCCTCTGCCGCAGGATCATGTCGCGCACATGGACGGGATTGGGAAGCGTAGCGTCTTCGGTTAATTCGTCCAGGGCGGTCGATGGATTGTAGTGATACATGCACTCCATTTTATCGCCAAGGGTGGAATTTCTCAGGCATGCGGCAGCCCGGCCTTTCGCTTGGTCGTCACCGGCCAGCGGCTTTTTCGGCGGCGAGTGCTTGCAAACGACGATCCAGGTCTTTTTGGTGATTGGCCCGGCGCAGCACCGTCTCCACCGTAGCCGCCAGACGATCGGAGCTCTTGTCGAGTTCGAGCGTGGATTTCTCGAAGTACGCGATCGCCCCATCATGAATGAGTTTCTCCTCATTCTTCTGCGACAGGCTGGTCAGGACTACGACCGGAATGTTCTTGGTGGCGGGATTGGCTTTGAGCGCTTTCAAAACTTCCGGACCGCTGATCTTGGGCAGCATCATGTCAAGCAGGATGATGTCGGGCAGTTTGTCTTTAGCGACCTGCAAGGCTTCCTCGCCGTCAGCGGCGGTCGAGACCACGTAACCGGCCCGGCACAAAGCATGCTCATTCGCCATCCGGAGAAACTTGCTGTCCTCGACCAACAGCACTTTGGAGTTCGTAACGGTCACGGAAATCCCCTCGTGCGGATTCATCGGCGAGAGGCGCGGGAGCTTGAGGATTGGGGAGGGCCCGGCTCCTAAAAGGGGCGTCCCCTTTAGGCAAGATACGGTATCGCTAAAGCGATACCTTGATACGAAGAAAAGGGCGGCTCGCGCCGCCCCGGTTTGACTGAAAACTGACAACTGAGAGCTGACAACTGCCTCTACGTCCCTTCGTTCCAGCTCGCCAGGTACTCCTCCTGCTCCGAGGTCAGGCGATCGATCTTGATGCCGAGCGATTCCAGCTTCAGCTTGGCCACACGCTTGTCGAGTTCTGCTGGAACCGTGTACACCTTCTTTTCCAGCGCGGCGTAGTTCTTGACCATGTACTCCAACGAAAGCGCCTGGTCGGCAAAACTCATGTCCATCACCGAAGCCGGGTGACCTTCGGCGGCAGCCAGGTTGATCAGGCGGCCTTCCCCGAGCAGGTTAATGCGCCGTCCGTCTTTCAGCGAGTACTCGTCAACGAAGGTGCGCGTGGTGCGCTTGGAGGACGACAGTTTTTCGAGCGACGGGATGTCGATTTCGACATTGAAGTGGCCCGAGTTCGAAATGATGGCGCCGTCTTTCATGAGTTCGAAGTGCTGCTTGGCGAGCACGTTCTTGTTGCCAGTGACGGTACAGAAAACGTCGCCGATTTTGGCAGCCTCTTCCATGCTCATCACGCGGAACCCGTCCATGACCGCTTCGAGCGCTTTAGTCGGATCGACCTCGGTGACAATGACTTCCGCTCCCGTGCCACGTGCGCGCGAAGCCAGGCCGCGGCCGCACCAGCCGTAGCCGGCGACCACGAACTTCGATCCCGCGAGCAGGAAATTCGTGGCGCGGATGATGCCGTCGATGGTCGATTGTCCCGTGCCGTAGCGGTTGTCAAAAAGATGTTTAGTGTCGGCGTCGTTGACGGCCACGATCGGATAGCGCAGCACGCCTTCCTTGGCCATGGCGCGCAAGCGAATCACGCCGGTGGTCGTCTCCTCGGTCCCGCCGATTACATTCGCCAGTTCCGCGGTGCGCTTGGTGTGCAGCACGGAGACCAGGTCGGCGCCGTCATCCATGGTGATCTGCGGCTTGTGATCGACCGCCGCCATGATGTGCGAATAGTAGGAGTCGTTGTCCTCGCCCTTGATGGCGAAGACGGGAAGGTTGTAGTCGCGCACCAGGCTGGCGGCGACATCATCCTGCGTCGAGAGCGGATTCGAAGCGCACAGCGCCACGTCCGCGCCGCCGTCGCGCAGCGCGATCATTAAATTTGCGGTCTCGGCCGTCACGTGCAGGCAGGCCGAAACGCGGATGCCTTTGAGCGGCTGGTTCTTGATGAATTCCTTGCGGATGATCTGCAGCACCTTCATCGACTGGTTGGCCCACTCGATGCGTTTCTTGCCCAGATCGGCCAGTTCAAAACCTTTTACGTCGCTGCTGATTGATGTCGTTGCCATTGCTCTCCTAATCCCCGGTGCCTCAAAGTCAAAAGTCAGAAGTCAAATTGCAGAAGTGAAACCCCGCGATTTCAGTTTCGCGTGTGATATTTGGCTTGGTAGTCAAGGTCAGAAGTCGGAGCCAAACTGCAGGCTTTTACTTCTGCAATCTGACTTCTGACTTTTGACTTTATTTTCTTACTCCAACGGGCTCATGTTTCTTCAAGCCGGCGTCGGCGGCCAGTTTCGCTGCCTTGTCGGTCCGTTCCCAGGTGAAATCTGGGTCGCTGCGGCCGAAGTGCCCGTAGGCCGCGGTCTTGCGATAGATCGGACGGCGCAAGTTGAGCGTCTCGATGATCTCGCGCGGCTTGAGCTTGAAGTTCGCCCGCACCAGACCCGGAATCAGATGGGCATCGATCTTCTCGGTTCCGAAAGTGTCCACCAGGACGCTGACGGGGTCGGCCACTCCGATGGCGTAAGCGAGCTGCACTTCGCAGCGATCCGCCAGTCCGGCAGCCACGATGTTCTTGGCGATGTAGCGCGCCATGTATGCGGCCGAACGATCGACCTTGGTCGGATCCTTGCCGCTGAACGCGCCGCCGCCGTGACGTCCCATGCCGCCGTAAGTGTCCACGATGATCTTGCGTCCGGTCAGACCGGAATCGCCCATGGGTCCGCCGATCACAAAACGCCCGGTGGGATTGATGTGGTACTTGGTGTCGGCGTCGAGCAAGTTGGCCGGAACCACGGCCTGGATGACGTGCTTCAAAATGTCGGCGCGCAGTTCGTCGTTGCCGACCGCCTCGGAATGCTGGGTCGAGACGACGACGGCATCGACGCGCTTCGCTTTCTTGCTGGGCGTCGTATTCAACCGTAACCTGGGATTTTCCATCGGGCCGCAGGTAGGGGCAGGTGCCATTCTTGCGAACTTCAGAAAGTTTCTGGCAGAGCTTGTGGGCGAGGGAAATGGGAAGGGGCATCAGTTCGGGAGTTTCGTTGCAGGCGAAGCCGAACATCATTCCCTGGTCGCCGGCGCCGCCGGTGTCGACGCCCATGGCGATATCGCCGGACTGCTTGTTGATGCTGGAAATTACGGCGCAGGTGTTCGAGTCGAAGCCGTAGACGGCGTTGTCGTAGCCGATAGACTGCACCACGCCGCGGACGAGATTCTGAAAATCAACATAAGCCTTGGTGGTGATCTCGCCGGCGATCACGACCAGGCCGGTGCAGGTCAGGGTTTCACAGGCGACGCGGCTGGTCGGATCTTCACGAAGGCAGGCGTCAAGAATGGCATCGGAAATCTGGTCGGCGATCTTGTCCGGATGTCCCTCGGTTACAGACTCCGAGGTAAACAGAAAACGATTGGTTGCTGGCAAGCTGGTATCTCCTCAAAGGTGACTTCGAGCCTTTACGTCCGATAAGGGAGGCTTACGGAGCCTGGGGCTCTCGACCGGGGTTTGGCTAAATCTTCATAGAAACGGTACCAGAGTTGACCTCGGAAACGCAACGAAATAGGGCAGGCCGGAGGGAGCTAACATTGAGTGGAAGCCAGTGGACATTGAATGGCAGAAGCGGTTGGTAAACGGAAGAAAAGAAAGAGACAAACTTACGGCGCAACAGTTTGAAGCCGGGCGCTCTCCCGGTGAATCCTGGGCTTGGCTATGATGGCAGATTTACAGTCCGCCGCTTGTGTGGTTAAATGCCTGGGATTTTCCGGGGTGGGAGGCTCTCGCCTCCGGCGTTTGCGGTGTTTGAGGGGGAGGGTCCTTTGTCCATTGGAAGCGTGGAGTTGGCTGCTCGTATTGAGAAAGAAACCAGTACGACGACGCAGTTCAAGACGTTCTTGAGCCGGTATTTCTATCTCTGCATGGCGCTGGCGATGGCCGGGCTGGTGGTTTGGGGATTCAGCCGGACGGTCGAAGCTAACCTGTTCCATGGCAACCCGCCGAGGCCATTGCTTCTGTGGATACACGGCGCGGCCTTCTCAACGTGGGTGGTCTTCTTCATTGTTCAGTCGGCTTTGGTGCGCGTGCGAAAGGTGAGCGTGCACCGCTTTCTCGGCTGGTTTGGAGCCGGGCTGGCCACGGTGATGACTGCCTTGGGCTTCACGATCGCGGTGGTCATGACCCGCTTCGATAGCGTTGTGCTCCATCAGAAGGACGTAGACTCTTTCCTGTCGATTCCCTTCACCGACATGATCGTCTTCGGCCCGTGCGTGGCCATGGCGATTTATCTTAGGAAGAGGCCGGAATACCACCGGCGCCTTCTCTTCATCGCAACTTGCCAACTCATGGACGCCGCGATTGGCCGGTTCGATTTCTGGTTCAACCACAACCTCTTCTATGCCGGCTTGGACTTTCTGATCGTGCTCGGCATGGCGCGCGACTGGGTGGTGGATGGGCACGTCCACAAGGTGTATCTCTATGCGCTGCCCCCAATGATCGCCGTGCAGAGTCTTGCAGTCTACGTGTGGCGGGTCAATCCGGGGTGGTGGCGGGGGATCACCCATGCAATCCTGGGATGGTGAAGGCGGCCACGCCGAGTGTCTCACCGCTCCAGAGTTGGTGGCGAAGGCGGCGCCGGGGCGTTCGGCACAATGCCATGAGGGCCAAAAGTAACGGTCTTGACCTCCCCGGATTCTCCCCCGACTTCGAGCTTTTGTCCGTTGAAGCGAAAGTCGACGCCGCCGGCGTTTCCGGCCTTGACGATGATTTCCCTGCGGCCATGCACGGTGCGCTCGCTACCAGCGGGCATAAGTTCGGAGGAGATGGCCCTGCCGTCGTACGTGATCGAGATCCAGGATTCTTCGCGGGCCTGGATCACGATCGTAAACTCGCCCGGAGCTGCGGCGGGGGTGGCAGCGGTCAAGTCCTGTGATGTATTGGGAGCGACGGACGCGGCGGGTCTTCCCGCCGGCGAACCGGTTGTCGGCGAAGCCGAGGTGGCCGAAGCGGTGCGATTCGCATTACCTTCATTTTCGTCTTTGTGGGACGCTACTGCTGAGGGCAGCGCCGCGGGCGTGGTTGCGGCGGACGGAACTGGCGGTCCCTGGTGCTCCCGCCGGCGATGGCTCCAGAAGGAGAGTGCGAGCGCGACCACGAGGAGAACCGCGGCGAACCAGCCCCAGGGGAGTTGGCGCGCAGGGCCGCCGTTGCCGGCTTCCAGGCGGCTCAGGTTTTCTTCATACTTACGGCGATTTTCGCGCCCATCGTGTTCGCGCGAATCGTCGTCGGGCGCTACGATTTCGGTCGAAACGGGAGGCGCGTCGCCGGAAGCTTCGAGGTAGTCGGCAACGGTCTGATCTTCGTCGAGGCCAACGCAACGGGAATAGGCGCGGACGAAGCCCTTGTTGAAGATGCCCCCCGGCAACTGGTTGAACTTATCCTCTTCCAGCGCTTGCAGCATGCGCGTCCCGATTTTGGTGGAGCTGGAAATCTGCTCCAGCGTGATTTTGCGCTTTTCGCGCTCCAGCTTCAGTTTTTCGCCAAAGGACGGCAACCCAGTCTCCCGCTTTCACCGGACGGCGAACGAAATTCTACTCTGTCGGGAAGTAAGATCATAGACTATTCGGTGGGTACTGAGCCGCGAGCTTCGAGTCGCGAGCTTCGAGCAAAACGGGCAGCACGCGGCTCGTGGCCCGCAGCTCGCGGCCTGCTATCTCGGTGGCCACCTCTAAAGCCGGGTTGGCTTGATGGGTACCGGTTACCTAGGTTCGTTGCCCGAGCGGCGCACCCAAACCTATAATCTTGTATCCAACTACCTGGACGAGGAGTGCATGCCAGAGGCAGCGGGCACATCCCCAATTCGCCTGTCGCAAGAGCTGACCATCTTCCACGATGTCGCCAAGGCGCTGACCTCGTCACTCAACCTGGATTCGATCCTGCAGACCATCATGGAAAAAATGGCGGAATACTTCCGTCCGGACACCTGGTCGCTCCTGATGGTGGATGAGGAAAAGGATGAACTCTATTTCGCCATCGCGGTGGGAGCTGCGGCGGAGGTGCTGGCGAAGGCGCGCTTGAAGGTGGGGGAGGGAATTGCCGGCTGGGTGGCCAAACACGGGCAGGCGTTGATCGTGCCCGATGTGCGGAACGATCCGCGCTTTTCATCCCGGCTGGACGAGATGACGCGCTTGCAGACCAGATCCGTGATCTGCGTGCCGCTGCGTTCGCGGCACCGCGTGCTGGGCGTGATTCAACTGATCAACGCCGACGTGGTCCTAAGCGAACAAGAGATGTTCTTCCTGCATGCCTTGTGCGATTACGCCGCCATTGCCGTCGAGAATGCGAGGGCGGTGGAGAAGATTCAGGAACTGACCATCACCGACGATTGCACGGGCTTGTTCAATGCGCGCCATCTGCACAAAACCCTGGAAACCGAAGTCTACCGCTCGGCGCGTTTCGGCTACGAGTTCAGCGTGATTTTCATCGACCTCGATCATTTCAAGACGGTCAACGATACCCATGGACATCTAGTGGGGAGCCGGCTGCTGGCCGAAGTCGGCTACCTGATCAAGGCCCAGTTGCGGCTGATTGATTTCGCCTTCCGTTATGGGGGAGACGAGTTTGTCGTCCTGCTGCCGCAAACCACCAAAGATCAGGCGGTGGTGGTGGCGAAACGCTTGCAGGATTCCGTGCGCGCCGGGACCTTCTGCACGGAGATGGGCTTAAACCTGAACCTTCGCGCCAGCATGGGATTGGCGACGTTTCCGCACGATGCCAGGACGCCGCACGACATCATCCGCCAGGCGGACGAGATGATGTACATGGTGAAGAACACCACCCGAGACAACATCGGCATTGCCTCGCGCGGATTGATGGAGCCGTAGAGAATCTGCGTAGGGACAGCCGCCCTCGGCTGTCCAGGCGAGCGCAGCTCGACGGGGTTTCGTTTGTCATGCTTGCGGTCAAGAGCGCGGCGGGGCTTCGCCCCGCTGGACAGCCGGGGGCGGCTGTCCCTACGCCTGCTACTCCTTCGGCTGCTCTTGGTTCGGGTCTGGCTTCCATGTGGAAGCGTTGGCCGGCGCGGAGGGGTTCACGCCAAAGTCCCACACATAGAGGTTCATTCCATCTTTCCCCAGCATTTCGGCGATGGCGTATTCGCCCACTGCGAGGGGTTCGGTGGGGGTGAGCTTAACCCAGCCTCCGGTCATGGTGGTACCTGTGGCCGCGACATAGCGCTCGTCGGTCTTCATCTTTCCGGTAACCTTGATCTTGACAGCGCCGGCCACGCGTTTGCCGCCTTTGACCTCGATGCGAATAATCTTGAAACGCTCGCTGGGCGGGAGCGGCGGCGGCTCGCCCGTGGCCTGCACGGTCGCGGCAGCACCCTGATTCTGGCCGCCTTGGTCGGCGTCGAGGTTGATGTAGAGGGACGGCACGGGGGTGTGCGCCTGAATCTTGGCGTGGGTTCCAGGAAGTTCAATGGTTTGCCGGGCGCCGGCCAGCGGATTGATCGTCGACCGCAGAATATTCGACTTGGTGTTTTTATCCAGGTCGGTGCCCGATTGCTGCAGTTCGGACAACTGCGGCAGATTCTGGTAAGTATCGAGGAGGAAGATGCCGCCTTCGTCGGGGAGGTGCAGACCGGGCGCGACCTGCGGGGAACGGGCTTGTTCGGCCTTGCGTTCGGCCTCCAGTTCCTTGTCGAGGTCGACTGCCTCGGGCGCGAGTTTGCCCTGCTCGCGGCCTTGCTCAAACTTATCGGTTGCCTCCCAGTCGATCAGCGCTTTCGGGACTTCCTCCCACTCGCCCCGCTCGGCGCTGAAATAGCGGACGCGTTCGCCGTGAATTTCATACTTGGTGACGGACTGGTAGGTGCCGTCTTTCAGAATGAGGCGGTGGGCCTGGGTTTGGGTAGGACCGGGAACCTGGGACACGGAGGAGAATGCCAGTGCCAGGATTGCTGCCGTGAGAAGTCCCGTCCTGCCGATGAATGATTTCATGCCGCGGAACATTATCAGCCCTTGCCCACGCATCTGCAAAATTAGATGCAGCCTCCGATCCCGCTGGGGGCGCCGTCTACACTATGATTGTGCTCCTATGAGGGCTAGCAGGTTTTTCCTTTCCATCATGGCGTGTCTCTGCGC
Organism: uncultured Acidobacteriaceae bacterium; assembly: GCA_963712295.1. Taxonomy (GTDB): domain Bacteria; phylum Acidobacteriota; class Terriglobia; order Terriglobales; family Acidobacteriaceae; genus Acidiflorens. The sequence continues at coordinate 459,921 of CAVQHM010000008.1, read as the reverse complement.
CATTTCGTTCCTTCTGGCCGCGTGCAACAGGAAGAAACCGGAATCGCAGCCCGATCGTCCGCGGCTTACTCCAAATGCCGCGATGCGGGACGTTAGTTTCCGAAGCGCCGCGCTCAACCGCGACATGCAGTACCGCGTCGTATTGCCGGCGAGCGTTCCTGCCGGGGCAAAATTACCGGTTGTCTACTTGCTGCACGGCGGAGGCGGCAATTTTCGCGACTGGTCTAACTACTCTGACGCCGCCAGGTTTGCGGAGCGAGGTCTGATCCTTGTTATGCCGGAAGGAGATGAGTCGTACTACGTGAATGCAGCCGAGCGGCCGCAGGATCGCTTCGAAGATTACATCGTGAACGACCTCATTCCCGACGTTGAAAGCAAGTTTCCAGTAGTGGCGGGACGCGCGACACGCACTATCGTCGGTGTCTCGATGGGCGGGTTCGGTGCGGTCAAACTCGCGCTCAGCCATCCGGACCTGTTCGTCTTCGCCGGTGGAATTAGCACCGCCGTAGATGTCCCCAGTCGCCCGTTTTCCATCAAGCGGATTCAACAGTGGCAGCACCACCGTTCCATATTCGGGCCGTGGGGAAGTCAGACACGGCGGAACGGCGACCCCTATGTGCTCGCTCGATCCGCCGATCCTGCCAGAATGCCATACTTCTTTCTGAGCTGCGGTGAACAAGAGGGGTTGCTACCCGCGAATCGCAATTTCGCCGCTTTGCTGGAGAGCCGTCATTTCCGATACGAATTCCATGTGGTTCCGGGTGGTCACGACTGGAATCAATGGGACGAGCGGTTGCCCAGCGTGTTTCAGAGCTTGTGGGAGCACATCGGTTCAAACTGATAGCTGAGAGCTGATAGCTGACAGCCGTTTTTTCCACATTCCCTTCCGGAAAAACTTCTGCCATAATTGATCGTGCACCCCAGCCCGCACATTTTTTCAAACAAAATTAAAGCGAGGAAGCGATGTCGGCCAAGTACATTTTTGTAACCGGCGGTGTGGTGTCTTCATTGGGCAAGGGACTGGCAGCGGCCTCCATTGGATGCCTGCTCGAAAGCCGCGGCCTCAAAGTCAACCTGATGAAGTTCGATCCCTACCTGAACGTCGATCCGGGGACGATGTCGCCGTTTCAGCATGGCGAAGTTTTCGTCACCGACGACGGCGCTGAAACCGATCTTGACCTCGGCCACTACGAGCGTTTCACCCACGCCAAACTTTCTCGCGACAACAACTGGACGACCGGCAAGATTTACGAGCAGATCATCGCCAAGGAGCGCCGCGGCGATTACTTAGGCAAGACCGTCCAGGTGATTCCGCACGTCACCAATGAAATCAAGGCGGCGGCGAAAAAAGTGGCTCAAGACGTGGATGTGATGATCGCCGAAATCGGCGGCACCGTGGGCGATATCGAGTCGCTGCCGTTCATAGAAGCCATCCGCCAGATGCGGCAGGAACTGGGCCGCGACAACACGCTGTTCATACACGTGACGCTGGTGCCGTTCATCGCCGCGGCTCAGGAGCTGAAGACCAAGCCCACCCAGCACTCGGTTAAAGAATTGCTCAGCGTCGGGATTCAGCCGGACATTCTGCTCTGCCGCACCGACCGTTACCTTTCGAAGGAGATCAAGTCGAAGATAGCGCTGTTCTGCAACGTCGAAGAAGAAGCCGTGATCACGGCGAAGGACGTTGCGTCTATCTACGAAGTGCCGGTATGTTTCGCGCATGAAGAGGTGGACACGCTGGTCCTGCGCCGCCTCAAACTGGAAGCGAAAGATCGCGACCTTTCGAAGTGGAACGAACTGGTGCACCGCGTCTACAACCCGAAGGATGTGGTCAAGATCGGAATTGTCGGAAAGTACGTGGAATATGAGGACAGTTACAAGTCGCTGAAGGAGGCGCTGGTGCACGGCGCTCTAGCCCATAACCTGAAGCTGGAAGTAAGTTGGATCGAAGCCGAAGGCCTGGAGACAACCGACAAAGCCGATAAGAGTTATGAAGCGCAACTGGAAGACTACGACGGCTTGCTGGTGCCCGGCGGATTCGGCAAGCGCGGCATTGAAGGCATGTTGAAGGCGATTCAGTATGCGCGCGAGAAACATGTGCCGTACTTCGGAATTTGTCTGGGCATGCAGACGGCGTGCATCGAATATGCGCGCAACGTGTGCGGATTGGCGGATGCCAACTCGAGCGAGTTCGATCAGGCGACTCCGCATCGCGTGATCTACAAACTGCGCGAGTTGCTTGGAGTGGAAGACCTGGGCGGCACGATGCGCCTGGGAGCATGGCCGTGCAAGATCGAGCCCGGAACGCTGGCCTACAAAGTGTATGGCCAGACCGAGATCAGCGAGCGCCACCGGCATCGTTACGAATTCAACCGCGAGTATGAAGAGCCCATGGTGGCTGCGGGGCTGCGTATTTCCGGCTCGACTCCGGACGGCACCTACGTCGAGATGATCGAGATTCCCGGCCATCCGCATTTCATCGGATGCCAGTTCCATCCGGAATTCAAATCGAAACCGCTGGAGCCGCATCCGCTGTTTAAGGCGTTTGTGGGCGCTGCCTACGAACACGGGCAGAAAAAGAAAGAGCGGAAAGACGCGGCGGAAGTCGAGATGTTCATGCGGCCGGAAAAAGTGGGGAGAAGATAGATCGGGGAGCCGTTAGCTCTTAGCTGTTAGCCTTTAGCTAAGAGCTAAAAGCCAAGAGCCAATAGCCTTTGACTTTATCTTTCCAAATCGATAACGTGCGCGTCGGCGCTGGCGATCTGTTCCTCATTGCCGGGCCTTGTGTGATTGAGAGTGAAGATCATGCGCTGCGCATGGCGGAAATCGTCAAGGGCGTGGCTCGCTCGCTGAACTTTCCCTTCATCTTCAAAGCCTCGTACGACAAGGCGAACCGCACTTCCATCCGCAGCTATCGTGGGCCGGGAATGAAGGAAGGCCTGCGCATCCTGAAGAAAGTTAAGGATGAAATACACATTCCTGTGCTGACCGACGTGCATCAGGCCGCCGACGTGGCCGCCGTCGCCGAGGTCGTGGACGTGCTGCAGATTCCCGCATTCCTCTGCCGGCAGACCGACCTGATCGTGGCGGCCGCGCTCAGCGGGCGTCCGGTGAACATCAAAAAGGGCCAGTTCGTTTCACCCTGGGACATGAAGCACGCTGTCGAAAAGTGCCGCGATGCCGGGAACAGCCAGGTGTTTGTGACCGAGCGCGGCTCGAGTTTTGGCTACAACAATCTGGTCGTGGACATGCGCTCGCTGGCCATCATGCGCCATTTCGCGCCGGTGGTGTTTGACGCGACCCATTCGGTGCAACTGCCATCGGCTTCGCATGGGGATGAAGATCTGCCCGCGGCGAGCGGAGGCCAGCCGGAGTTTATCCCAGTGCTGTCGCGCGCGGCGGTGGCGGCGGGTGTGGACGGCGTGTTCATGGAAGTCCACGACAATCCGAAAGAAGCGAAAAGCGACGGCGCCAACGCGCTCGACACCCGCAACCTGCGCGGGGTGTTGAAGGAATTACAGGCGGTGAAAAAGGCGCTGGACGCCGCGCACGCGACGCCGTAACATCCATTTCTGAATCTGCTACCCTTCCCTCCTCATCTCACTCTCATCTATGCATTGGTGGGCATCGATCTTCGGCATTGCTCTGATCTTTGTCATCCTGATGGATGCGTTTGAGACCATCGTTTTGCCGCGCCGCATCAAGCGCAGTTTCCGTATCGCGTCCTGGTTCTACAAGAATACCTGGGGCTTCTGGATTCGAGTGGGACGGCATATCAAGTCCGCGAACCGGCGAGAAGGCTTCCTTGCTTACTTCGGGCCGCTATCGTTGATCGTGCTGCTGGGCTTCTGGGCGGTCGGGCTGATTTTTGGATTTGCCTGCGTGCAATATGGCTTGGGCGAACATCTGACGCTCGCCAACGAAAAAATCACGTTTGGGAAAGTGCTTTACCTGAGCGGCGAAACTTTCTTCACGCTGGGTTATGGAGACATCACGCCGAACAATGCCGCCGCTCGCGCCCTGGCCGTGATGGAAGCGGGCATGGGCTTCGCATTCCTCGGAGTCGTGATCGGATACTTGCCGGTTGTCTACAATTCGTTTGCCGCCCGCGAAATTGAAATTTCGCTGCTCGACGCGCGCGCCGGATCGCCGCCAAGCGCCGCCGAGTTTCTCAGCCGCTTAGGCTGCTGTCCCGAGCAGACGGTGCTCGACGAAATTTTTCGCGACTGGGAGCGCTGGTGCGCCGACCTGCTGTCGAGCCACATTTCCTATCCCGTGCTGGTTTTCTTCCGCTCGCAGCACAGCAATCAATCCTGGTTGAGCGCGTTGACCGTCATGCTCGATGTTACGTCGCTGGTTATGACCGGAGTCGACGGCATCCACCCGGACCAGGCGAAGCTCACGTTTGCCATGGCGCGGCACGCCGCCGTCGATCTCGCGCAGGTGGTGAAAGCCCAATACAATCCGCATGAAGTCGACCGGCTCAAGGCAGAGGATCTAACTCGTTTGCGGGCCGCACTCGCTCAACATGGTGTCAGTCTCAGCGTTGCCGTAAACGACGGTGCGGACGTGCCGGAACGACTGGCGGAACTTCAGGCCCTCTACGAGCCTTATCTGCACGCGATCGGTCGGCGGCTTCTCATGGCGCTGCCGCCGTGGGTCCACGCGGATCACAAGAAGGATAACTGGCAGGGCAGCCCGTGGGACCGCGCCATCCAGGCGCGAGCGCTGGAGCATCCGGGGCATGCGCGACGGGCGGCGGACGATCACTTCTGAATGATCGGGTGATCGGGGGTTGTTGGTGTAATCGCGATTTTGCGGCAGCTACTGGGAGAGTGAACGACGTTGTTTCGTCTCTTGGCTTTCAAAGACTTTTCGCTTTTTCAGGTCATTGCCTTTAAGCGCGCCATACGCGTCTGGGAAGTAAAACCTCAACCGTTCCAGCGCCGGATTAACAAATCGTTCCGTATATCCAGCTTGGGTAATTTGTTTTGGACGATTCGTTGCGTGAATGTCTTCTAGAAGAGACTGACGAAGAGTTTCCGCATCCGCGTTGCCCCAGTCTTTTCTGACCTTTTCAGCGAGTACCGGAGCTTCAATAGGCGAGTTCACCACCAATCCCCCACTCGGCTGATAGCGCACGGCGAGCAAACTGCGGTTCACGATTTGGCCAATGAGCACAAAGCAGACATCTGCAACCTTCACCGTGTACCGGCCAGTAAAGTCCTTCTCCATTGGCGAAGGCCCGCGTATCAAATGTGGCACACGGGAGTCATATTCGTCACTGAAGTACATAAACATGAAGGCATCCGCACCGACTTGTCTGCCGGATGGATTATTGCCCACTTCAAGTTTGGTCACCCTTTTGTCATCGAGGTGCTTAATCAATTCTGGTAATGCAACGGGGCCGCGCCGCACCAACTCGCTCATTTGCGGTGGTACTTTGGGTGGCGCAACTCCTAGCACACCGCCCTGAAATGAGCCGGGAGAGTTATCCACAATGAATCCCTCGTATATCGCGGCGCTGTTAATTCCCGGCGATTGCGCGTCGATCTCGGCCAAGTCCTCAATGAGTTCCGTCACCGATTTGCGGGAGTAGTCACCGGTGACGGCAGGAATTCCGTACCCGCTCATGGCAGAAGCGACAAGAAAAACTGCAATCAACTTTGCGGTACCGAGCATCGCTCTCGGAAACATGGGAAGAGTTTACATCGTAACTGTCGTTAACACGTTCTCACCAATTGAGAATTGCTGGTGGGATCGCGGTAACCTTGTGTCGAGATCACCCGATGCTCTCCTCCTTCTGCTAACATTCCTCCTTCGTGAAGCACATTGGCGAATACGAGCTGCGGATCGAAGCCGAGGCGTTGCGTGCGCTGGCCGACCGGATCTGGTACGCAGGAGGCAAGCGTGGACTTTAGCATCGTCGCAGCCGCAGCCGTCTTCTTCGTAGTTGTGGGAATTCTGCTGTATGCGGTCATCCTGTACAACGAGCTGGTGCGTTTGCGGAATGACAATGACCGCGCCTGGGCGAACATCGACGTATTGCTCAAACAGCGGCACGACGAGATTCCCAATCTGGTGGAGACCGTAAAAGGTTACATGCAGCATGAGCGCCAGACCTTGGAGGCGGTCACCCAGGCCCGCGCCGCCTCGATCAGCGCCGCCAGCATCGGGCAGAAAGCCCAGGCCGATTGGATGCTGACGGGCGCGCTGCGTGGACTGTTTGCCGTGGCGGAAAATTATCCGCAGTTGAAAGCCAACGAAAATTTTCTTCGCCTGCAGAACCGGATTTCTGAACTGGAAGAGCGGATTGCCGATCGCCGTGAATTTTTCAACGACGACGTCAACACCTACAACACCCGCATCCGCCAGGTACCTGAGGTTCTTCTTGCCTCCCTGATGGCCCTGAAGCCGCGAGAATTTTTCAAGGTATCGGACGACGACCGGAGGCTGGTGGAGCTGGGCTTGGTGAAGGAACGAGGCGGCGTATGAGCTCGGCGCGGCGGGCGAGACGTCCGCCCTTCGACTTCGCTCAGGATGACAACTTGGCCTATATCAGACAGGGCGCTTAAATCCCACCCTTGCGCACAGAACGCGCAAGGGTGGGGCAGCCGGCAATTTTCAAAAAGGTCACGAACTCTCAAGGCAGGCTCCCAGCTGCCGAGACGGCGGCGCTACGATCAGGCCGCGGTTAGCTTAGAAGTTTCCACAGCGACCACAAGGTCCAGAGCGGGCCTCCCCAGATAAACAGGAAGGAATTCCAGCCGAGGTCGGATACGACTTCTCGCTGGCTACGGGTGGAAATTACGAATGGGTTTTCGCCCCGCAGCAAGATCGTCGGCGGATACAGGTTGAACTCTCTGCCCTGAGCGGCTCCCGACGGCAGATTTGGGTTCAGACACGTGAACGCCTCCCGCCGCAACAGATCGGCTTCATCGAGGCTGACAAATCCGGGCCCGATCCGCGACAACGAACTGGCCCCCGGGTCTTTCGTGGCCCATGGATTTTCGCGCAATGTGCCAAGAACGAAAATGTTATCTTCGGGCGCGATGCAGTACTCTTGCGCATCCACTAAATCATGCCTCTCGCAACCGTGGCGGGCGAGAACATGGGTGAGATATTCCCCGCTATCTCCGGTGGTGCCGGCCCATTGCATCTCGGCGCCTGCGGGATAAATCATCAACTCTCCCGTGCCATCGTCGACAAAGAGGGGGGCGCAGACTTCGTCGATGATCGGGCTGCTCCTCTTTTGTCGAAAGACGCGAATCACCACCCGGTAGTACAGGCAGTCTCTTGAACTCAGCGGCGAAACCAGCGTGTAGGGACCAACCGCTTTGCCGGAAACTTCCACAGCACCGATCGCAGCCGCCCTGACCGAGGAGCGCGGAATATCGAGGATGAGACGCTTGCGCTGAAACAAGCGGAAGCCACGATAAAACAGGTACGGTCCCACCACGACTCCCAAGGCGGCCCAGAACAGAGGCTGGCTCAGCATCCAGAGGAACGGGCGGAGCGGATCACCGCTCGGGTCGGTGTGTTTAGTGGCTATCGCGAGCATCGGTCGGCATAAGCATACATCGGACGGGCAACGGTTCGACTAACAGTGCTGTTCTTCCCCAGCGCTGAAGAGTCTCTGTGAGAACTCGGTCGTCCCTCCGGGAGTTGAATCATTTCCGCACGTTTCCCAGCGCTGAAGCGCTGGGCTAAGCTTGGTCGCCCCTCCGGGGCTGCATTCCCCCGTGCTTGGTTCCACGACCTTGGGCCATGGGTTGAGATCACCCGATGGCCCGATCACCCAATGACCCGATGCTCTGCTTCTTCTGCTAACATTTCCCCTTCATGAAGCATGTGGGCGAAAACGTGGTGCGCATTGAGGCCGAGGCTTTGCGGGCGCTGGCTGACCGGCTTGCGGGTCCGATGGCCGTGGACTTCAACCGGGCTCTCGATCTGCTCTTCGACTGTCGCGGCAGGGTGGTCGTTACCGGGATGGGCAAGAGCGGGCTGATCGCTCGCAAGATCGCGGCTACGCTGAGTTCGACCGGGTCGCCTGCGCTTTACCTGCATCCGGTCGAGGCGTTGCATGGCGATCTGGGGATGATCGTGCGCGGCGATGTTGTGCTGGCGCTTTCGGCCAGCGGCGAGACGGAAGAGATTCTGCAGTTGCTAGCAACGATTAAGAGGCTGCAGGTTCCGCTCATCAGCATGACTTGCGACGACATTGCGGAAACCCTAGCGGGCGGGGGCGCCCGCTCCACACTTGCTTCTACTCTCGCATCTTCGGCCGATGTTGCTCTGGACTGCTCGATTTCTCAGGAAGCTTGTTCGCTGGGACTTGCTCCTACCGCTTCCACTACGACCATGCTCGCTCTCGGCGACGCGCTGGCGGTGGCGCTTTCGGAAAAACGCGGGTTTAAGGAAGAAGACTTTGCCAACCTGCATCCTGGGGGCAAGCTGGGTAAACGGCTGGCTCGGGTCGAATTGTTAATGCATTCAGGGGACGCGGTTCCGCGGGTCACGGCGCGGACTAAGATGCCCGACGTGATTTACGAAATGTCGCGCAAGAAGCTGGGCATGACGGCGGTGGTCGAAGGCGACCGTCTGCTGGGAGTGATCAGCGACGGCGATCTGCGTAGGTTGCTGGAGCAGCGCGGCAAAGATGCGCTCGACCTTGCGGCCGAGGATTGCATGACGCGCAATCCCAAGACCATCGGCGCGCAGGAATTCGCCGCCACCGCGCTGGCGCGCATGGAAGAGATGAAGATTACGTCGCTGGTGGTGGTGGAGGGCGAACGGCGCTTGCTGGGGATCGTGCACCTGCACGATCTGTGGGGCACGGAGATGGTGTAACCGTGGCGATTTCATCAACACCGCATGTGGCCATGCGGGTAGCGTTCTACGCGGTCATCGTCTGCTGGTGGATTTTTGGCCTGACGTTCTGGTTGCGGAAACGTCCGCCGCGAGCCCGCCAAACGAAACGCGATTGGACTTCGCTTATCGGGTTGTTATTGCAAGCCGCAGGCTACGCATGCGTCTGGTCGTTTCCCCTGCGGCAGAAACATTTCTCGCCGGTCGTGTCCGGATCGCCGGTGGCGGAATGGGGCCTGGCTGCGCTGACCGTAGCCGTTGCCGTCGCTTCGGTGTGGCTGGTCAACGCCGCCGCGCGGCGTTTGGGAAAGCAATGGGCTCTGGCTGCGCGCCTGGTGGAGGGCCACACGCTCGTTCAGGACGGGCCTTATCGTTTCGTGAGGAACCCAATCTACGCGGGCATGTTTGGGATGCTCGTGGCTACCGGACTGGCCGTGACCCAGTGGATTCCGCTGCTGGTTGCGATTGTGTTATTCATTGCTGGAACCTACATCCGGATTCGCAGTGAAGAGCGCTTATTGCGGCAGGCCTTTGGCTCGGAGTTCGAAGCGTATGCGCGGGGAGTGCCGGCGCTGATCCCAGGCATCTACTGAAAGCGGCGTCGTTCGTCCACAGTCATGTTCGATTCTTGCGGGTACCCCCCTCCCTCTCTCTATTAGAATCAATGAGTTAGGGGCGAATCCCGGCAAAATCTTTGAGTTGAAAGGGTTTATATGCAAAATATTCCAGAATAAGGACTTAGTTGGATTCATCGAGCAGGCGAAAAAACAAAAGGCGCGGGACAACCCGGCGCCTTTTCCAACTCTATAATTCCATTATATCAATTTCACCCTTCCGGACGGACAATCTCCCCGTGTTTATTTCCTTTGTCGAATCATCGGTTTACCGGGAAAAGCTCCCAAACAGGGACTTGACAAAGTTTTGCGACAGCGGGGACAGATTGGTGCGTATCACGCCCGGCTTTCCCACAATCTTCCTAGCGATACCGTCCTTGCATGAAGTCAGCAATCGCCTTGTAGGCGGCGGTCAGCGTTTTTTCGTCGGGCAGGAAGACGATGCGGAAATGTTTCGTCCCAGGACGCTGGCCGAATCCGGAGCCATGCACGACGGTTACATACTTCTGCCGAATGAGTTCTTTGACAAAGACGTCGTCCCCTTCCGGGATCTCGATGCGTGGATATGCGTAAAAAGCCCCGCGCGGCTCGACGCAATCGACACGCGAGGTTTCCGCGCACCACTTCATCGTCAAATCGCGGCGGCGGCGCAGCTTGCGCCTGACTTCGACGAGGTGATCCTGCGGGCCTTCGAGTGCCGCCTTGATCGCGTACTGCTCAGGGTGATTGGCGCAGAGGCGAGCCCGTAACAACTTGTTCACGCCTTCGAGATAAGGCTTGATAACCGAAGCTTCGCCGCTGGCAATGCCCCATCCGATGCGCCATCCCGGGGCGAGGTAGTTCTTGGACAGCCCGCCAAAAGTAATGACCGGCACATCGGGCGCGACCGCGGCCATGGCGACATGTGGATCGTCATCGATAATCAGCTTGTCGTAAATCTCATCCGCAAAGATAACCAGATTGTGTTGGCGCGCGAGTTCGGCAATCTGCTCGAGCGTCTTACGGGTGCAGACCGAGCCGGTCGGGTTATTGGGATTGATCAACACTATCCCGCGCGTCCGTGGCGTGATCTTTTTCTTGATGTCGTCGAGATCGGGCTGCCAGCCGTCTTCTTCGTTCAGGTAATAAGTGTTCAGTCCGATCTCGAACTTCGCCAGAACCGCGGAGTAGAGCGGATAGTCGGGGCAAGGAGTAAGCAGGTTGTCGCCCGGATTGAGCAACGCGGCCAGGCAGATATCCACCGTCTCGCTGACCCCCGAGGTGATGAAGATATCCTGAATGTTGGTCATCCCCTTGTGGGCCGCCTCGCCACGAATCGCGTCGAGCGCTTCCTTGATGCCGGAAGAAGGAGAATATCCATTCTTACCCTCCCGCATGGCCTGATAAACGGCTTCAATCATGTGGGCGGGCGTCTGAAAATCAAAGTTGAGCGGGTCGCCGATGTTGAGCGGAAGAATTTTGTGTCCTTGGCGGGCGACGTCGTCAGCGACACAGGCCAGGTCGCGAATGGCGTAGCGGACGTTTTCCAGGCGGGCGGCGGGGGTGATTTCGCGAAGTTGGATGATGGGCATGGGGTCCTCAGGAGTCTTCTCGGCGCGAGCGGGACCTCAATGCGAATCCGGCTAACAATCCAAGCAAACATATAGCGACAAAAGAGAGAAGGAAAGCCTTGAACTCAGGAAACGAGTATCGAGAGACGAGCAATTTCTCGACTATATCCCCGACGACAATTGCGAGGATGATCAACAGAGAAAATTTCCAGCGAGGTAGGCCCAAGGGCGTCTGCTCGGCAAGATACGCAGCTAAGGCTCCGGGTCGCGCAGGTGTTCTCTCGGCTTTGTCATTCGTAGGCATCGTTGGCAGTCTCAGTCTACCCGATCGATCTGCGCCTTCTGCAGCTTGTCGGAGTAATCCACGTAGACGGCCTTCCACTCGGTGTAGAAATCGATGGCGCCGATGCCGCCTTCGCGGTGTCCGTTGCCGGTGGCCTTGGTGCCGCCGAAGGGCAAATGGACTTCCGCGCCGATGGTCGGAGCGTTGATATAAGTGATGCCGGCCTCGAGATCGCGAACCGCGGCGAAGGCCTTGTTCACATCTTTGGTGTAGATAGACGACGACAGGCCGTACTCGATGTTGTTGGCGATCTCGATGGCGTTCTCCATGTTGTCGCAGGGAATGATCGAAACCACGGGGCCGAAGATTTCTTCCTGCGCGATGCGCATCTTGGGATCGACGTCGGTGAACACGGTGGGTTCGAGGAACCAGCCATGCTGATATTCGCCCTGGTCGAAGCGATGGCCGCCGGTGACCAGCTTCGCGCCTTCGGACTTGCCGACCTCGATGTAGCTCAGATCGGTTTTGAGCTGGTTCTCGTTGATCGCCGGACCCATCTCGACGCTCTCGTCCAGCCCGTTGCCGACCTTGATCTTCTTGGCGCGAGCGACGAAGTGCTCGACGAACTCGCGGTAAACGCCTTTCTGCACGATGATGCGGCTGGTCGCGGTGCAGCGCTGTCCGGTGGTGCCGAATGCGCCCCACAGTCCGCCTTCAATGGCAAGGTCGAGATTGGCGTCGTCGAGCACGATCATCGGATTCTTGCCGCCGAGTTCGAGCGAACAGTGTTTGAAGGTCTTGGCGGCCGTGGCGCCCACGATTCTGCCTACTTCCGAAGAGCCGGTCAGCGAGATGGCGCGGACCACCGGATGCTCGGTCAGCGGCGTGCCCACTTCCGAGCCGAAGCCGGTCACGATGTTGATCACGCCTTTCGGGATGCCCGCGTCGGTCAGCGCCTGCACCAGATTGAAGGTGGAAAGCGGAGTGTCCTGCGCCGGCTTGATCACGCAGGTGTTGCCACAGACTACGGCGGGCAGCAGCTTCCAGGACGAGATAGCCATGGGGAAATTCCAGGGCGTGATCATGCCGCAGACGCCGATGGGTTGGCGAACGGCCATAGCGAACTTGTTGGGCAACTCGGAGGGCACGGTTGGGCCAAAGAGGCGGCGGCCTTCTCCGGCGTTGTAGTAGGCGGCGTCGATGGCTTCCTGGACGTCGCCGCGAGTTTCTTTCAGAACCTTGCCCATTTCGCGGGTCATGTCGCGGGCATGATCTTCCTTGCGCTCGATCAGGATCTCGGCGGCGCGGAAGACCATTTCGGCGCGGCGGGGCGCTGGCACCAGACGCCATTTGGCAAAGGCGCGCTTGGCGGCATCTACGGCGGCGTCTACGTCGGCTTTATTCGAGCGCTGGAAGGTGGCGACGACTTCGCGGGTGTCGGCGGGATTGCGGTCTTCGAAAGTTCGTCCGCTGACGGACTCGACCCACTCGCCGTCAATGAAGTTCTTGCAAACCTTGGTTTTAGTAGTGCCACCCGCGATTGCCGGGCTGGTCAGGGTATCGGTCGCCATAAGAGCCTCCTGGGAATAGTGCAGAACTTCCATGCTAACAACCGGGGTGAAGACGGGCAAGCGGGGGCCACTTTCTTGGTTGGCGCCAAAAGAGGCTTTAACGCAAAGCACGCTAAGGACTCGCGAAGGGCGCAAAGAAAGCACGGGACTACAAACTGCACCCCTAGCGCGACGTGGGCGCGGCAACTACTCCAGCTCAAACGCTAGCCACTGCAAACCCCCGGCCCGCTCTACCTGCAGTGCGACGGGATCGTGCGGCTTGATCTGCTTCAGGGCCGCGCGGAGAGAGCTCACGGAATCGATGGGTATCTGGTTTATGCTGTGGATAATATCTCCAGTTTCCAGACCCGTGGTGGAGCTCAGGAAATCTGCCACTCGTGCCACCACAACGACGCCCGAGGGATTGCGCAGCGTGCCCAACATCGAACGCAACTTATCGTCCAAGTCGAGCCCCAGAATCCCTAGCCGGGAAACCAGGTTTTCGCGTGGATTGGCCAGGTCCGGGAGCGCGTCCATCGTATCTTTCATCTCAAGCGCGGCAATGAAAAGCGTTTTTCGCTCCTTCCCACGGAGCACTTCGAGTTTTAGCACTTCATCTAAAGGATGGAGATAGAGAGCAGCGGTGAAGGCCGGCAGGGTACCGATACGGCGGCCATCGGCGCTGATTACGATGTCCCCGATCTTCAGACCAGCCGCCTCCGCAGGGCCTCCCGGGGTTACGTCATCGACGACAACCCCCCAATTTTGCGCGAGACCCAATCCTTTGGCCAGGTCGTCGGTGATGGTTTGAGCGCCCGCCTTGACCTCGACGCGATGCACGTGCCCATACTTACGCAGGCTCTCGTAGACGAAACGCACGATTCGTGCGGGGATGGCAAAGCCGAGGCCTTCGCTGCCACCTCCGGCGGAGAGAATGAACGTGTTAATCCCCACCACGTAGCCGTCGGCATCGACCAACGGGCCGCCGCTGTTGCCGGGGTTGATGGGAGCGTCGGTTTGGATGTACACCATCGGACGGCTCGGATCTGCCTGTCTCGCAACGGAGCTTACTACGCCCATGGTCACGGAGTTTTCGAGTCCTTCGGGACTGCCGAGGGCAAACACTAACTGTCCTTGATGTACCGGCCGGCGGCTGCCCAGCGAAAGGGTAGGCAGACCGGTCTGATCGATCTTGATGAGGGCAAGGTCAGTTTCCTTGTGCACGCCGATGAGCCGTGCCTCCACGATTCGCTGTTTGCCCGGGGGCGAAATCTGGTCGGGAAAATCCACCGGCGGCATGGGGAGAGCTACGTGGATGCGCTGCGCCCCCTCGACCACATGAGCGTTGGTGATAATGTAGCCGTCCGAGTCCACGATCACTCCTGAACCGATCGCATGTTCGCGGGTTACGAGCGCCGTTCGACCGGGATTGTTCTCTTCCAGAGCCCCATAGCCGGTGACCAGAATTTGAACCACGGCAGGGGAGATCCGGGCGGTGAGCCGCTCGATTGCGGAATCAAGTTGCTGCAGCACCGCTGGCGGTTCCGCCGGCCCGGTTCGGATCTCCTTTGCCTTGTCAAGATCCGGCTGCGCGCTTCCATCACCAGCAGCGACTGTGGTAGCCGTCGGCGCGGGTTGCCCAAAGCTCGGCACTGCAAACCACAGGGAGCACAAGCATGCGACCAGACTTAGAAGCGAGACGCGGAATTGGCCTTTCCACCCGCAAGCTGGGAAGAGCATAGCGATACACCCCTTGGACTTATCTCTATCGAGTCATGACCAGATTATGATCGCGCCAGAACCGAATAAAAGCGAGTTCTCAAAATTGCGACTGTTCTTGTGGGCGGCAAAAAAGTCCTTAACGCAAAGTGCGCTAAGGACTCGCGAAGGGCGCAAAGAAAAGCGCCGGCCGAGCACAAACTGCGCCACTACCGAACGTCCCTACCTGGGGTGTGGCCCGGTTGGCAGAGGCGCTTGCTTCCCCGCGTGGTCACTTTCGTAACCGTTATCTCCCTGACCCAAGTTCAATACCCAAACCGGCAGAGATATGATGATCACAGATTGAGAGATATCCAGTACTCTCAGAATTTAGCAGTGAGGTTGGCGCGGGCTCGTGTCAAATCAAAATAAGCCGGGACTCTATGTCGCCTGGAAGACGGTGACGTATCGCAGCGTGATCATGGCGCTGCTGGGCGCGGGGGTGATTTTTGGGGTGGTCCTGTATGCGGCGTTTCCGAAATTCACCGACTCGACGGTGAAGGCGGCGGGGCGTCTCACATCGCTCTTCCTGGAACGAGTTGCGGGCCTTGCGCCTCCGCTGAAGGGGCCGTCGCCCGCGGTTTCGCAGCAGGCGCACTTCACGGCGCTCGATGGCACGATCAAGGTAAGGAAAAGCGATGGCAATAGCTGGATCAACGCCGACTACAATGTGCCGCTCGAAAAAGGCGACGTAGTGCAGACCGGAGCGGAGGGCATGGCCAAGATCGTTTTCAACGACGGCACCAATTACACCGTGAAGCAGGATTCGTTGATCGTGATCGAAGAAAACTCGGCCAACGATCAGCAACAAACCAGCGTGTCGGTGGCGGTCACGACCGGCACGGTGGACCTGACGACCGCGACCTATGTACAGGGATCGAAGTCGCAGGTGATTGTGGCGGGCGCGAAGGCTTCGCTGGCTCCGGATTCGGCGGCTATGGTGCACAATAATCCGAAGGACGATCAGCATGAAATCCTGGTCAAGAAGGGCAGCGGCGAAATCGAGCGCAATGGAGAAGCGGTTCACCTGTCGAGCTGGGAGAAGGTGAGTTTCCAAAACGAATCGAAGACCATGGAACGGGCCACGGAAATCGGTCCGCCAACGCCCATTACACCGGGAAACATGATGCCGGTTTTCATCAACGAGGGGGAGAAGTCGAAGGAAGTGGAGTTTGCCTGGACGCCGATGGCAAACGCCGCTGGATATCGGCTGCGCATTTCGCATAACCCCTATTTTTCGTCGTTGTTGCTGGACCGTAAGGTGGAGACGCCGAGTGTCGTGGTGACCGGCCTGCCCGCGGGAGCTTACTATTGGTCGATACAGTCCTACAATGCGGCCGGCAAGGCATCGGTCGAGAGCGAAAAGAACCGTTTTACGCTCATTGTCAAGAGCAAGGAAAAAATCGACCTGGCGCTCGACCTCGATCCTCTGGTGCAGCACGGGCACGTGATCGAGGTGACGGGGAAGACGGAGGCGGGAGCGCGCGTCATGGTGAACGGCAGGGAAGTGCCGATCGTCAGCGACGACGGTACCTTTCACTATTTCACGCCGCCCCTGGCGAACGGGGAGAACGTGGTCACGGTCACGGCGCAGAATGCGAAAGGCGGGGTGAACACGCACCAGGAGAAAGTGGTGATTCAGTAGGGATTCGACGTTCAAGACGCCCGGAACCGCCGGTGCCGAAATGACAACCCTGTGCTCTTGAACATCGAAGTAGAATAGAAGAAACGCAAAGCAGGAACAGCGAGCGGAGAGCGACTCACACGGAAACCGGCGAAGTCTCAGGATCCAAAGGCGAGACGAATTCGCGGGAAAGAGAAGTATAGCTATGTCAAACAACGGGTTCAGTAACGGCGCAGGGCGTTCGCACAATCTGCGTTCGCTGTTCAGCATGTTTTCGAGCGACCTCGCCATCGATCTCGGGACGGCCAACACGCTGGTGTACGCGCGCGGCAAGGGCATTGTGGTCAACGAGCCTTCGATCGTGGCCATCAACAAAAACACCGGCGAAGTGGAGGCCGTGGGCAAGGAAGCCAAGGAGATGCTGGGACGCACGCCCGGCAACATCGTCGCCATCAAGCCCATGAAAGACGGCGTCATCGCGGACTTCAAGGTTACCGAGAAGATGCTGAACTACTTCATCCAAAAGGCGCACAACCGCAAGATGCTGGTGCATCCGCGGATCGTGATTGGGGTGCCTTCGGAAATCACGCAGGTGGAAAAGCGCGCGGTGATGGATTCCGCGTATCGCGCCAAAGCCAGTGAAGTATTCCTGGTGGAACAAGCCATGGTGGCCGCGATTGGCGCGGGCCTGCCGATTACCGAACCCAGCGGCAACATGGTGGTCGACATCGGCGGGGGCACCACTGACATCGCAGTCATTTCTCTGAGCGGCATCGTGTATTCGCGTTCGGTGCGCATGGCCGGCAACCAGATGGATGAGGCCATCATGAATTACCTCAAGCGGAAATATAACCTGCTGGTGGGCGAGCGCACCGCCGAGCAGATCAAGATGGAGATCGGCTCCGCCTATCCGCTGGACAAGCCGCTGACCATGGAGATCAAAGGCCGCAACCTGATCGAGGGCGTGCCGAAAACCATTACCGTAGACGACAGCGAAATCCGCGAATCGCTGAGTGAATGCGTTTCGACCATCATGAATGCAATCCGCGTCGCGCTCGAACGCACACCGCCCGAACTCTCGGCCGATATCAGCGACCGCGGCATTGTGTTGACCGGCGGGGGCGCGTTGATCAAGAACCTCGACAAGCGCATCCGCGAAGAAACGGGGTTGCCCGTCTCGATCGCCGACGATCCGCTGTGCAGCGTGGTGCTTGGCACCGGTAAGATGCTCTCGGACTTCAAGCTGCTGCGCAAGATTTCGATCGAGTAGAGCCAGTACTCAGTACCCAGTACTCAGTACCCAGAACAACGGCAGCGCGGGACAAGCTTGATAAGAAGGAAAGGGAACTGGGTACTGGCGACTGGGTACTGGGTACTGACGCTATGGACGTCCTCGGACGCTACCGTAATCTGATCGTGCTGGTGGGAGTGTTATTCGCCCAGGTGCTCGGTTTGGCCGTGCAGGTGAAGCGGACGAGCGACAGCGAACCGACGCGCCTGATCCGTATCTGGGCGGTGGGCGCGGTGACGCCTCTGGAAAGAATGCTGGTGTGGGTGCAGACTTCCACTGGCAACGTCTGGCACAAC
Source organism: uncultured Acidobacteriaceae bacterium (assembly GCA_963712295.1). Classification (GTDB taxonomy): domain Bacteria; phylum Acidobacteriota; class Terriglobia; order Terriglobales; family Acidobacteriaceae; genus Acidiflorens. The sequence goes on along the minus strand of CAVQHM010000008.1, from coordinate 442,087 downwards.
TACTTCTACCTGCGCGGCGTGCGTGCCGAGAATCGCAACCTCAAAGCGCAAATTGAACGCATGAGCCTGGAGCAGGTGCGGATGAGCCAGGACGCCGATCAGGCGCGGCGTCTGCAGGCGTTGCTGGCCTTTAAGGAACAATTCATTTCGCAGACCATGGCGGCGCAGGTCATCGGATCGAGTGGCAGCGAGCAATCGCGCTCGCTCTACATCGACAAAGGCGAGAATAACGGCATCAAGCCCGACATGGCCGTGATCACCGCGGATGGCATTGTGGGCAAGGTGTTGCACGCGTACCCATCGACGTCGCTGGTGCTCCTGATTAACGATCAAAGCAGCGGGGTCGGGGCGATTCTTGAGAAATCGCGTTTGCAGGGCATTCTCAAAGGGACGTCGGCAGGGGAAGTGGTGCTCGAAAAAGTAATGAGCGACGAAACCGTGCCTCCCGGAGAAATGGTCTTGACCAGCGGCGGAGACGGTATCTTCCCTAAGGGCCTGCTGGTGGGCCGAGTGACGAAGGTGGGGGCGGGCAGCGATCTGTTTCTCAACATTCGTGTGCGCCCCGCCGCCGATCTCAGCCGCCTGGAAGAAGTGCTGGTGGTCACAAAGATTGATGAGAGGCAGGCCCAGCCCGAGCAGACCGGCGCAGCGCGAGCCGTCGACATCCTGGCCGAACGGCTGCCGAGCGTGCCTGCCAAGCCGCCGGAAAATGGTGAAAAAGGCGCTACGCCGGAGAGCGCCGCGCCACCCACCCCAGGTTCCGACGCCAAGCCGAAAGCGGCGCCACCGCCAGCCTCTGCCGGCAGCGCCGCGCCTGCTGCCGTGAAGCCCACGAAACCCGTACCCGGCGCTGGAACCGCGCCCATGCCTCCCTCGGGGAAGCCTCCCGTGGCGAAGGCGAATGCGAGCGGACCTGACGCTGTGAAAGTTTCCCCCAAGAAAGTTTCCCCGGAACCTGCGCCGCCGGCGGTCGCACCCAAGCCGCAATCCCCCGTGCAGGATAGTCCGCAATAACGTGGCCATCACTACTTACACATCGGGAGAACAGGTTGAGGTTTACCGGTTCAGTATTCCGGCGACGATTTTAATTCCGTTGGCTGCCGTATTTCTTCAGGCGTGGCTGCCTCTGCGCATTCATTTTTTCTCGGTCTTCGATCTTCCGCTGCTGGTCGTGATCGGATTCGCGACGGCGCGGCGCAGTCCGCTGGCGGGCCTGGTCACGGGCGGCTTGATCGGCATTCTGCAAGACGCGCTGACCCATCAGCCCATCGGGCTCTACGGAATTTCGAAGACGGTGGTGGGATTCGGCGCGTCTTCACTGGGTATTAAGCTGGACGTGGAAAATGCCGGCGCTCGTTTCCTGCTTACGATTTTCTTCTACGTGGTACACGAAGTGGTCTACTTCATGATTGCGCGCGGCCTGGTCGGATTGCACATGGCATGGAGTTGGCCGCACGAGTTCCTGTCGGGCGTGGCGAATGCCCTGCTGGGCATTTTTGTCTTTCTGCTGCTCGACCACGTCAAGCAGAGGACGTGATCGGGGGCTTCGCACTCTGGAATCCTGTTGATTTACCGGCACCACTACAAGGCGCCGTATCCCGCGATCCCCGAAATCACCCGGTCATTTTTTCCGGATCGATTTCGCGGTCTACCCAGTCTTCCGCGTGTTTTTTCCAGTCCGTATCCTGGGATGCGTCAATGTAACGCTCAAAGAGGCCGATGCCGGACTCTTTTGCCAGGCGCTTGAACTGCAGGGTGGTAGTCGGACTGCTGAGAATTACGGCCGAACGCTGCATCCCCGCCTTCTGGTACAAACGCTGAGTTTCAATCATGGTGGTCCGGCCGTCTGCGGGCAGGGGTCTCATCATCCTCATATCGACGATCACGCCAAATGGCTTGGTGCATCCCAGGAGTGCTTGTTTACTTTCTTCGACCCAGCAATCGAGTTCGGCTTTGTTCACAATGCCGCCGAACGTCAGTGTGAATCCTCCGGCTCTCTTTTCAATCTTGTGCATGGTTTTCCCGGGCGGATTCGGCATCGCTGCCCGCGCCAATCGCCTCTAGTTGGATATCGGCAATATGGGCGGAGAGGTACAGGGGCGGGAATGGTGGTCGAATTAAAATTTTCTCATGGCGATCGAAGAGGCATAGGCCAGCGCCGCCGCGGCCAGCGTGGAGAATAAATTCACGGTCGGATTGCTGATCCAGCCGCGGCGCTGCAGGGTGGCGCCGAGAAGGCTGTCGATCAGCATTCCGGCGAATCCCGCGACGACTGGAATCCAGAGCTGCGCTTGAGGAAGCATCCCGCCTACGGTGGCGACTGCGGCAATCACCACGCCGGCGGCCATGCCTGCGATACTTCCGGAAAGCGTGATGCCGCCGTCGATGCCTGCCGGGACGCGTTCCCAGGTCGTGATGAGTCGCGCGTCGGAACCGCGGCACTGCCCGATTTCGCTGGCCACGGTGTCGGTGGCGGCTTCGGCCAGAGCACCCACGGCCGCGGCCAGCCAAAGCCGGTTTCCGGTGGCGCTGAAGACCACCGAGCCGAGGGCTGGCGCCGCCAGATTGGCGAGGACTTGCCAGGCATTCCGGCCTTCCCGCCGCTCAGCGAGCCCGAGGGCCAGCTTCCGGCGGTATCCCAGGCGGGTGGATACCCAGGTCATCAGAAACAGCGCCGCCAGCGTGGCGAAAGCGGCTGGGCCAGCGCCGGCAAAAAGCAGGAAACAGGCGAGGCCGCCCGCCAGGGCTCCGGACCGGTTGACGCCGCGCAGGGCGCGAGCCAGCACCGCGAAGGCCAGCGTCACCCCGGCGGCGATGGCCAGCCGTTCCGGGGACGACGCCCAGGCGTGTGCGAGGACAGGGTTCGGCATTATTGAGGGCGGCTCTCAGCTGTCAGCTCTCAGCTTTCAGTAGAATCTCACGGTCCCTGGAACTGAATGCTGAGAGCTGATAGCTGATAGCTGACGGCTGAGCTGCACGATCTACCGTCGATAACACTATATTCGGTGTCCGGCGGGGGCGAGCCACGCTGGGTAGTGCTTGGCCTTTGGATTCGTCCGTAATCTGGCCTCCCCGACCCAGTCTGGTTTAGGCTACACTTCTGTACGCTCGCCGGGGTGCGGGCACCTGAAGATTATGTGGAGACTGCGGTTCGCCGCGTCTCAGTTTGCGCAAAGATTCTAGATCCGTATCCGGGTATCGCTTCAGCGATACCGAAAGTCCTCGGAGTCAGATGCCCCTTTAGGGGCCGAGGGGAAGAGCGGCGCAACTCAAGTTTTCAGCATCCGAGACGAGTCGAGCCTCGTCTCTATATGGGGAAATCTATGGCGGCCTCCGTCTGGTCTGGATATCTTACGTTCGGATTGATCTCGATGCCGGTGCGTCTGTTCTCGGGCGCGCGCAGCAGTGGCATCTCGTTTAACCAGCTTCACCGCACCGACCACCATCGGGTCAAGCAGCAGCTCATTTGCCCGGTGGACAACCAGGTTCTGGAGCGCAGCGATATCGTCAAGGGCTATGAGTATCGCAAAGACGAATACGTCATCATCGATCCGGAAGAGATCAAGAAGATCGAGCCGAAGACGGCGAAGACGATGGAAATTCTCGAGTTTGTGAAGACGGATGAAGTCGATCCGGTGTACTTCGAGTCGTCGTATTACATGGTTCCGGAAGAAGCGGGGCGGCGTCCGTACGCTCTGCTGACCAAGGCTCTGGAGGAAAGTGAGTTCGTCGCGATCGCCAAACTGACGATGCACAACCGCGAGTACACGGTTTTCCTGCGTCCGCACAGAGGCGGACTGATGCTGCACACCATGTATTACGCGGAGGAAGTGCGCGAGGTCGAATCATTCGGCGCTCCCGAGGTGGAAATCAAAGACGCTGAGATTAAGGTTGCGCATCAACTCATTGAGGCGCTCGCGGGCGAGTGGGATCCGGAGAAATATCACGACACTTTTCAGGACAATCTGAAGAAGCTGATTGAGGCGAAGCTGGAGGGCGGCGAAGTCCAGGCCGTCGAACAACCGAAGAAGCTGGCCCCGGTGGTGGATCTGATGGCCGCGCTCAAGGAGAGCCTGGCCCAGACGAAGAAGCCAGCCGGGTCGGAGAAGATCACCGAGATGCCCGGCGAGCGCCAACAGAAAGCACGGCGCGGACGCGGATGAATTTCCGTAGCAGTCAGAAAACGCAGTATACTTATGAGGGTGGCTAGGATCCGAGCATTCGCGCTGCTGACGATCGCCCTGTTGTGGGCCATCACGCCAGCCATGGCGTGTGTTCTGCCGGGGGCGACCATGACTCCCGCGGAACGCGAATGTTGCCACCACATGGCGGGGCAGTGTGGAAGTTCCATGATGCCGGCCAGTCACTCTTGCTGCAAGGCTCAGGGACCGGCGAACACCGTTCTTCCCAAGGCGCAGGCTGCCGGACCGCTTCGCCGGCTGGCAGTTGCCGTGGTGCCGCCGGTCGCCTCGTTAGGGGTTTTGCCGGCTGTAACCGTGGGCGCGCACCTCGCATTTCTTCATGCTCCACCTCCCGAGCCGTCTCCCGGCGGTAATTCCGTTCTGAGAATCTAGATCGCTTTCCTTGCCGTGATGAGGCTGTGCTCCGCCTTGCTGCGCGCGTAGTGCGCGTGACGCGGACCTACCTCCTATCCCTCGATTTATTAATCGTTTACGGAGGAGCAATGAAAGCTCTACGTTTGAGTATTCTTCTGCTGATCGCCTTCAGCGGCGCGCGCAGTTTTGCCAGCGAGCCAGCCGCTGTCGATCCGTGGTCTGGTGTTACGGGCCTACTGGCGCAGGAGCATCGGCACTCTCGGCCGTCCACGCCACCCACGCCGGCAATGACCCTTGCGGAACTTGAAACCGCCGCATTGGCCAACAATCCCGAAATCCGGGTGGCGGCGCGTCGCCTCGCAATCGCCGAGACACGAGTGCGCAGTGCCGGGTCGTTGAGCGACCCCGAGTTCATGTATCGCGGCTGGGGCACGCCACTCGCCAAGCCCTGGGACCTGAACCAGACCCAGCACATGTTCATGTTCAACCAGTCGCTGCCCGGTCCGGGAAAGCGCGCACTGCGCACACAGCTTGCTTCCGAGGGAGTGGAGCAGGTCAAAGCGGAACTGGAGGCGAAAAGACGCGACGTGACGGCTCAAGTCCGGAAGACGTTCTACGACCTGCTCCGCAATCAGGACGAACTCCTGCTGCATGACGAGCAGGCATCTCTGGCTCGCCAGTCCTCGGAGTCGGCACGGATCAAGTATGTTGTCGGACGCCTTCCGCAGCAGGACGTGCTGAAAGCCCAGATCGCTCTCACCAAACTGGTCGAGCACCTCGTGATGCTCGAACAGGATGGCGGTCTGGCGCGAGCTCGACTGAATACGCTGCTGGGACGGGACCCCGGATCTGCACTTGAAGTCCAATGCGAATATTCTCCGCCGCAAAAGCTTCCCGCACTCCTGGACCTGGAAAAAGACGCCTTGGAGAATCGCCCCGAGTTGGCGATGTCGTCCTCCGGTGTACGGCAGGGCGAGGTTCGTACCAAGCTTGCCGAAAAGGGCTACACGCCGGACTACAACCTCAGCGCGGGTTACATGCTCATGCCGGATGGCGCTCGTTATCGCAACACGTACATGGCGGAGCTGTCGGTCACGCTGCCCTGGCTGAATCGCGGCCGCCACGACGCGGAAATCGCCGCGGCGAACGCGGATCTCTCGGCGGAACGCGCCGAGTACGACAATCAGCGTGCGCTCGTCTTCGAGGAAATCCAGGAAGCTCTGATTCGCGCGCAATCGGCCAAGCGCCTCGTCGATCTCTATAGTCAGACGCTCCGCCCTCAAGCACAGGCGACGCTGAAGTCAACCGTCGCCGCTTATCAGGCCGACCGCACCGATTTTCTCAACCTGCTCGACAGCCAAAATACGACTCTCGACGTTGAACTCGATTACTACCGCGCCGCGTCAGAACTGGAATCGCGGATTGCGGATCTCGAACGCGCAGTGGGAACTCCGCTGACGCGGGATGGACACGAATCCGATACGCCTGTCCCGCATGCTTCTCTGCCTCAAATCACTCCGGAGGTGCGGCAATGAAAATGACACGCAATGAAAAGAAAATCCTGGGCACGGGACTCGCTCTCGGACTCGGGTTGGCCTTTGGCGCCTTCGGCGCGCTGCGGCTATTGCATCCCGAGCGCATCGCGGCCCAGCCGCAAGAAACCCCGGCTCCGCAGTACGAGACAACGCCGGAGGCAGCGCCGGAGCCGACCACCTCTCAACCCGCAAGACATGAACCAGAGAATTCAGATGCCTCTGTCTCCACCATCCAGCTAAACCAAAAAGAGCAGAGAGACATTGGTGTCGAAACGGTTGAAGTCAGGCGGCGTAGCCTTCAACGGGCTCTGATCGCCGTCGCCAAGGTGGACCAGCCGGAAACGCAACTGGCTTCGATCAGTGCGCGCATCGGTGGCCGCATCGACAAGCTTTACGTTAGTTTCACGGGTCAGCAAGTGCGCCGTGGCCAGGCGATTGCGTCCCTTTACAGTCCTGAAGTTTTTTCTGGCGCTGAAGAATACAGACTTTCGCTCGAGAACCAAAAGCGCCTTGGCACTGGCGCCGAGCCTCTAGCCGTCTCCGGCGCCGAAGATCTCGTAACCGCCAGCCGCCGGCGGCTGGAACTTTGGGGACTCACTACGCAGCAACTGGATGAGATCGCGTCGTCATCATCGGCGAAGCCTCAGATCGAACCTCAGATCGAAATCGCCATTTATTCCACCGTCGGCGGCATTGTGACCGAACGCAAAGTTACCCAGGGGCAATACGTAAACGCTGGGGAAGTCCTCTTTACCATCGCCGACCTGAGCACAATTTGGGTGAAAGCGGATGTCTATCAGCCCGACCTGCCTTCCGTCCACACCGGCCAGTCCGTTGAAATCACTTCCGATTCATTGCCGGGCATTAAGCTGCGCGGGCGAGTCGGATTTCTAGATACTTCCATTAACCCTCAGACCCGCACGGCATCGGCTCGCATCCAGGTCCCGAATCCCAACCTGCGTCTTCGCCCCGGCATGTTCGTGCAAGTGAAGTTCGCCGTACCCGCGGGGCGGGACGTTCTCGCGATCCCTCGATCGGCGGTTCTCGATACCGGTACGCGCCAGATCGTCTACGTGGCCAAAAGCAATGGGGAATTCGAGGGCAGGCAGGTGCAACTCGGCACACCAGGGAACGACTACTACCCCGTGCTTGCCGGCCTCAAGGAAGGCGAGCGCGTCGTCAGCCAGGGCAGTTTTCTGATCGACTCCCAAACTCGTATTACTGCGGGCATGACGGGGCTCTATGGCGGATCGAAAGAATTCGATCATGGTCAATCCGGCCAAGGTCAGGCACAAGCGCCCGCCGTTTCCGAGATCAAGCTCAGCTTCCGTTCCGACCCGGAGACACCCCGCGGCAATTCCAATGCCACGCTGCATGTGACCGTGCTCGACGCTTCAGGAAAGCCGCTAACCGATGTGCAGGTGAAGGTCACGCTCATCATGCCGGCGATGCCGGCGATGGGCATGGGCGAGACGCGCGCCGCCACCGACCTGGCCTGGAAGGGCTCCGACTACGTGGGCACGATCAAGGTCCCGGCCGCTGGGTCCTGGAATGTCGAAGTGAATGCCAGCCGCGGCGGGCAACTCCTGGGCAGCTATCACGCCCGGCTGAATGCGCAGTGAGAGTGATGAGGAGAAATCGTGATTCACCGGCTCATTGAATTTTCGTTGAAGAACCGCTTCCTCATCCTGCTGGCTTACGCGCTGCTGGCTGTGTGGGGTTACTGGGCATTGCTCAGGACGCCGATTGATGCCATTCCCGATCTCAGTGAGAACCAAGTGATCGTTTACACCGATTGGGCAGGCCGCAGCCCACAGGAAGTCGAAGATCAGATCACGTATCCCCTCACTGTCAACCTGCAAGGGCTGGCCGGAGTGAGGGACGTGCGCTCCTCTTCGGCACTTGGCTTCTCGATGATCAATGTCATATTCCAGGATGAAATCGATCCTTACTTTGCTCGGACGCGGGTCTTAGAACGGCTGAACTTAGCCACAGGTTTCCTGCCCGAGGGAGTCGTACCCGTTTTAGGTCCGGATGCCACGGGCGTGGGCCAGGTGTTCTGGTACACGGTCGAAGGACCCTACGACGGCGGCACATTGCACTCCCTGCAAGACTGGTTCATCAAGTACCAACTGAATTCCGTGTCCGGCGTGGCGGAAGTGGGGAGCATCGGCGGGTGGGTACGCCAGTATCAGATCGACGTCGATCCCATCAAACTGCGCGCTTACAACATCCCCTTGCGCACGGTCATCGAGGGCGTTCAGCGAAGTAACACCAATGTCGGCGCGAAGGTCATTGAAGCCAGCGACCAGGAGATGGCGGTTCGCGGAATTGGCTTGATTCGCTCGACGGCGGACCTTGAGAACATCGTCCTCACCGCCACGGCGGGAACGCCCGTCTACATCCGCAACATCGCGAATGTTCATTTGGGCCCCGAATTCCGCCGTGGCGTTCTCGACCAGGACGGCAAGGATGTCGTGGGCGGTGTTGTCGTCATCCGCAACGGCGCGAACGCACAAGAAGTAATCAGCGGCGTCAAAGCGAAACTTGCAGCGTTGGAACCCGGCCTGCCCAAGGGTGTCCACATTGTTCCTTTTTACGACCGTAGTACTTTGATCCTTCACGCAGTAAATACTTTGAAGTCGGCGCTGCTGGAAGAGATCCTCCTGGTCACGCTCGCGCACGTGATCTTCCTGTGGCACTTCCGCAGCATTCTGATCGTGACGTTGCCACTGCCGTTGGCGGTGCTGGGATCATTTCTGTTCATGCACTATGCCGGCATCTCTTCCAACATCATGTCACTTGGAGGGATCGCGATTGCGATCGGGGTGCTTGTTGATGCGGGGATTGTGATGACGGAAAACGTCCTCCGCCACGCAGAGCGCTACTACGAAGAACATGGCGAGTACCAGTCGGCGATTGGCCAGATAACGCTGGAAGCGGCGAAGTTAGTAGGCCGGCCGATCTTCTTTGCGATGACCATCATCATTCTTGCCTTCGTCCCAGTGTTTGCACTCACGGGCATGGAAGGCAAGATGTTTCACCCGCTGGCTTTTACCAAGACCTTCGCCATGGTGTGCTCCACCCTGATCGCAGTCACTTTGGTGCCGGTGCTTTGCACTTTCCTCATCCGTGGAAAACTGCACCGCGAAGACGCAAATCCCGTGATGCGCACGCTGGGCACGATCTACAAACCTGTACTGCGCTGGGCTTTAAAGCACAGAATCATGACTCTGAGCGCGGCCGTTGTAATCTTTGCCTCCGCACTCTGGCTGGCCACCACGATCGGCTCCGAGTTCATGCCGCCGCTCGATGAAGAGACGGCTCTGTTCATGCCCATTACCGACCCCAGCATTTCTCTCACCAAGGCAACCGAAATTCTTCGCTGGCAGGACAAAATCATTGCGCAAGACCCGCTGGTGGAGAGCGTGGTTGGCAAGATCGGCCGGGCAGAGAGCGCTATCGATCCGGCACCCGTGAACATGACCGAGACCGTCATCAACTTCAAATCCAAGGATCAATGGCCCGCCGGCACAAGCAAGGAAGCGATCCTGCAAAGACTGGATGAGAAGCTGCGCCTGCCGGGCGTGACCAATATCTGGACCCAGCCGATCCGCAACCGCATTGACATGCTTTCCACCGGCATCCGCACCCAGGTTGGAGTGAAGGTTTTTGGGAATGATCTCGCGACCATCGAGGAGAAGGAGACTGAAATCGAACGGGCTCTGCGTCCGGTTCCTGGTGTCGCTGACCTCTATGCTGAGCGCATCACGGGCGCGCCGTATCTTGAAATCAAAGTGAACCGCGAAGCCGCCGCCCGCTACGGAATCAGTGTGGGCGACGTGCAGGACGTGATCGAGACCGCGATTGGCGGCAAAAACCTCACGACCGCCATTGACGGGCGTCAACGCCTGCCGGTGCGAGTGCGTTACTCCGCCGATTTCCGCCAGGATCCCGAACAGCTGCGGAATAACGTGCTGGTCACCGCCAGCAACGGCGCGCAGATTTCGCTTGGACAAGTGGCCGACTTAGGCGTGGTGATGGGGCCTTCCATGATCAGCAGCGAAAACGGACTGCTGCGCGGGAGTGTATTGATGAATGTGCGGGGGCGCGACGTGGGCCGGTTCGTGGACGAGGCGCAGCGCGCCGTCGCCCGCCAGGTGACAATGCCGCCCGGCTATTACATCGAGTGGAGCGGGCAGTATGAAAACCAGATTCGTGCAAAGAAACGGCTTGAACTGGTCATCCCGGCCGTGTTCCTGATCGTCTTTGTGCTGCTCTACAAGACCTACAACTCTTTCAAAGAAGCGTCTCACGTGATTCTCGCCGTACCCTTTGCGTTGAGCGGCGGAGTCTTCCTGCTGAAGTTGTTGGGGTATAACTTCTCGGTTGCCGTTTGGGTCGGCTTCATCGCACTGTTTGGCACCGCGGTGCAGACCGGCATGGTGATGGTGATCTATTTGGAAGAGGCTGTGGAACGAAAGAAAGCTGCGATGGGTACGCTTACCGTACAGGGTTTGCGGGAGGCGGTGATGGAAGGTGCGCTTTTGCGATTGCGTCCGAAAATCATGACCGTGTCCACGGTGGTGGCGGGTCTGTTGCCCATTATGTGGTCGACACGCACCGGAGCCGAAGTGATGAAGCCGCTCGCCACTCCGGTTCTTGGAGGCATGGTCAGTTCTTTGTTGCACGTGCTGATTGTGACTCCTGTGATCTTTGCCTGGCTGCGAGAAAGAGAACTGTCGCGAAAGAAGGCTACATCCGCGCTATAGGAGAAAGTCTTTAACGCAAAGTACGCTAAGGATTCGCGAAGGGCGCAAAGAAAAGCACCACCGGACGAACCCAAACTGCACCATGACCCAAGGGCTGCCCGATTTCCCCTCGCGACCCGGTTCCCGATACAATAACGGATTCCGCGTAAGACTAACTTTTTTGATGGAGTTTGAATGAAGCGGTTTCTCTGGCTGGGGCTTGTTCTGTTGCTTCATCTGATCTGTACCGGGTGTGGCGACACGTTTCGCCCGATTATCATCCCGAATCCTCCCACCTTTCCGAACCCGGCGGCGGCCCACTCGGTGGTGGCGATCAGCGATAACGGAACCACCATCGCCGGTAGCGTCATGGTGGTCGATGTCTCCGGCGACTCGATTGCGAGCGTTGCCGATTGCACCACGCCTCTGTGTATCGGCATCGCTCCAGTGCACGCCGTCCAGCAAACCGCCGGCCAGGCGTTGGTAGTAAACCAATCCGGTTCACTTAGCAAGGTAAGCTTCAGCAACATCACCAGCATCAACAGCACCGCGACCATCACTCTGCCGGTCGGTTCGGCGCCGAACTTTGTGGCCGTGGCCCCGAATCAAACCACGGCCTATGTGACGCTGCCGAAATACGTGCCGGACCCGATCAACTTTCCCAATGTCGTTGTCCCCTCCGTCGGCGTGGTGAATACTATTAGCAACGACATGTCCGCCACCATCCCACTTAGCACTAACCCGGGCGCCAATCCGATTGCCCTGGCCGTCACCCCCGACAACACCAAGCTCTACGTGGCGAACTTGGGCGACGGCACGATTCAGTGCCTTCAACACGGTGGGCCCCTCGACGCGGACCATTAGCGGCACGCTGACTTCGGCGCCGATCTGGCTGGTACCGCGTACTGACAGTCAGCGCGTGTATGTGCTCGAACAGACCAGCGGCACTCTCGCCTGGATCGATACCACCTCGACCGCGGGTCCCGACCCGCTGACCGAGTCTGCGATTAGCGTGCCGAGCGCGGTCAAGATGGTCTACGACGGGAATAAGAACCGTTTGTACATTCCCGGAGGGAGCGCGGCGACGATCGTGGACGTGTCGCAAACGGCGCCTTCGACGATAGCCACGATTCCGATTACCGTGGTCCCCCCCGGCAGTCGCGCTGCTGGAGACCCGTGTCAGACGACATCAGTTACAACATTGAACACCGTCGACGTGGCCGCTTTGCCCGACGGTAGCCGCGCCTATGTTGGAACTTACTACGAGGATGCCTCCGCTAATATCTGTCCGCAGGTGACGGTGATCGACGTCGCGAGCAATACCGTCAAGGCCACGATTGCGGTTCCAGGATTTGCTGCCTACGACGACTTCTGTTCTCCCACGAGTGCGTCGCGGCATGCCAACTTTCGCATAATGATGGCCGCGGGCGGCGACAGCTCCCGCGCCTACCTTTCCAGTTGCGATGGCGGCACCGTCCATATCATCGATACCTCCACCGACACCTATATTGGGAATCTTACGGCCCCAGTCAGTTCGCGCGTGAACAGCCCGCCGCAGAATCCGGTGTTTCTGTTCGCCGGACCGTGAGGGACAGCAGTTAGCACTTAGCATTTAGCACTTGGGGAAGGTCCGATTAAGTACCATCGAAAACCTTGAACCACGGGGTACACAGGGGTGCACGGGGGCCTTCGGGAACTGCTGCGAAGAGTTAAAGTCGAGCGGAAGGGCTAAGGGCTAAGTGCTAAATGCTAAGTGCGGCCTGTTCTACCCCGCGACGGCCGTGCGTTCCACTGCCTGGCGGCAGTGATGGCGCAATGCCACATTCATGAAGACATTTCCACTGGAAGTATTGAAACACATCACCAGAGCCTCGGTGTCTTCCGAGCTTTTGCTCCCCTGTTCGGAGGTGTGCAGGGTGGGAGGATGAACGTGAAAGTGGAATCCCTGGTCGTTGAGGGAAGTGACGGCATTGCCAATGATCTGGTTCGCCAGCTCACAGACCGCCTCGCGTACCAGATCGTCGGTCTCGGAAACTTCCATGCCGGCCAGGCGCGTGGCTAGCTGCACGGCGGTCGGGAGGTCGACATCAAAGATGATGCGGCCTTCGATCTCGCCGATGAGGCAAACTTCGGCCGCGATCCCTCTTCGCCGGTACGCCTCTTCATCCATGCTCAGGTTCTCGATGGAAACGGGCGACTCCAGCCCCTGTGCCAGCACGGCATCGGTCGCGTTAATGAAGGGCTGAATCAACTCCATCCGCATGACTAGGCTCCTGCTCCCGCACCCAGCGCGGTAACGCTGTCGTCCCGCATGACGTACTTGATGACTTCATAGAGAACTTCGGGTTTCACCGGTTTCTGCACGAAGTGGCGGGCGCCGCGCTGCAAGGCGGCGACGATGTTTTCCTGGTAGCCAACCGACGACACCATGACGATGCGGGCGCTCGGATGGTCGCGCACGATCTTCTCCGCCGCCTCGATGCCTTCCATCTGCGGCATGGTGATATCCATCAGAACGATGTCGGGTGTGAGCCGGTCGTACTCGCTGATCGCCGTAACCCCGTCGCCAGCCTCGCCGATCACCTGTCCCCCGAAGGTTTCCACCATCCGGGCCAGGTTCTTGCGGGCGAACACGGAGTCATCCACGATCAGATAGCGCACCGGCTGTCCGTCTTCGCTCCGTTTTACGGGCGCAAATTTTTCCATGACACTCCTCCCCAACTAGCACTTAATCACAAATCTACCTACGTTCGATAGGTAACTCTAGTTACTTCCGGCACTGGTTGCCCGCTTGCCGTCGGCCGCGTCCCCGCAGCCGCGCTCGGACTCGCATTGTGCCAGCAAAATCTTGGGCAAATCCTGAAGGTCCGCGATGCGCATGGCATAGCCGCGTTCGATGGCCGCCTTGGGCATGCCAAAAACCACACATGTTTCCTGACTCTGGGCCACGGTGAATCCTCCGGCGGCCATGATCTCGCCCAGGCCGGTGGCCCCGTCTTCTCCCATGCCGGTCATCAGCACACCCATGGCTTGCGGCCCGAACTTCTCGGCTACGCTGCGGAACAGCACGTCCACCGAAGGGCGATGGCCGTTCACCGGGGGGTCGTCGGCCAGTACCGCCACGTTGCCGAGCGGCAATTTCTTCACTTTCATGTGCCGGTTCCCCGGGCAAATCAGCGCCCGGCCGGCGACCAGCAAGTCGCCGGGACGCGCTTCCTTCACGCGGATGGGGCAGCACTCATCGAGCCGCTTGGCAAACAACTCCGTGAAGCCGTCGGGCATATGTTGCACGACCAGGATGCTGCCCGAAAAATCGACCGGCAAATGTGAAAACAGGTATTGCAGCGCGCTCGGACCGCCCGTGGAAACGCCTATGGCGACGATGTGCGTCGGCGCCAGGGGCTGGAGTTTGCGGGTGCGCCCACCGGGTGTGTCCCCCAGCAGGAACTGCGGCTGCACGCCCGCGCTCTGCGCTGCGGCCTGGATTTTCCGGATCAACTCGGCGGCAATTTCGGGCATGCGCGCCGCCACATCCTTCGGTTTGGCGACGAAATCGAATGCGCCCAACGCCAGCGCCTTGAGCGTGATCGACGCCCCGGCGGTCGAATGCGAGCTGACGACGATGACCGGCAGCTTCCAGTGCCGCATGATCTGTTTTAGCGTATCGATGCCGTTCAGCCCGGGCATTTCCAGGTCGAGGGTTACCACTTGCGGCTTCAGGTCCTCGATCTTCTTCAAGCCAAAATTGCCGTCCATCGCCGTGCCGACGACCTCGATGGAGTCATCGCGTTCGAGGATCTTGGGAATCAGCTTGCGCATCAGGGCCGAGTCATCCACCACGAGTACCCGCACGGGTTTTCTCATGCCTGGCCCCCTGCCGTCCCGCGTGCGCGTGGCTTACCCGCCTGTGTCCGATCGCTGACCGCTGCCGATTCGATATCCGATAGCAAACCCGCCATACCGGGGCCGGCGGCATCCGCGCGCCCGTGCGTGAAGCGATCCATGAGGGCAATCATGTTCAGGATGAGAACCACCCGCCCATCGCCCAGAATCGAAGCCCCGCTCACCAGGTCGGTGGTGATCGACTGATCGTCAAGCGCTTTGATCACCAACTCTTCCTCGCCCTCCAACTCGTCGACGACCAGGCCGAACTTGCGCTCGCCGCTGTTGATGACAAGAATGAAAACCTTGCGCCGCGCCGTTTCCGGCCCCTCCGGAGGCTTCTGGCCCAGACGGAGCAGCGGCAGGACGTCGTTGCGCAGTTGCAGCACGTCGTAGTGCTCCACCTGATGGATATTTTCTTCGACCGTGCGCGCGATCTCCGCTACCGCGTTCAACGGCAGGGCGTAGAGCCGCTGTTCCACGCGGAACAGCAGCGCGCGGATAATCGCCAACGTCAGGGGCAGCCGCAGACGGAAGGTGGTGCCCCGTCCCAGCGCGGTTTCAATCTGCACCGTTCCCTTCAACCGCGCCAGCACGCTCTGCACTACATCCAATCCCACGCCGCGGCCCGATAGTTCGGTGATCTCTTCGGCGGTGGAGAATCCCGGCTTAAAGATCAGATCCAGAGTCTCGGACTCAGTCAGACGGGCGGCCTGGTCCGCTTTCAGCAATCCCTGGGAGAGGGCGCGCTGCCGGACCTTTTCCGAATCGATGCCGTGGCCGTCGTCGGAGACCTCGATGACCACCTGATTCCCCTGGTGATAAGCGCCCAGCCGCAAGGTACCCTGGGGCCGCTTGCCGGCGCGAACCCGCTCCTCGGCGGTTTCGATACCGTGGCCGATGGCATTGCGCACCATGTGGGTGAGGGGCTCGGCGATGGCGTCCAGAATGCTTTTGTCGAGATCGGTTTGCCCGCCCCGGATCGTCAGCTCGACTTCTTTGCCGCATTGCAGCCCGACGTCGCGCACAATGCGTGGGAAGCGGCGGAACAGCTGATCGACCGGCACCATGCGAATCTTCATGACCGAGTGTTGCAGGTCATTCAGAACCCGCGACTGGAAGGCCATGGCATCGGCAAACTTTCCGCGCAAGACATCTTTCGGGAAGTGCTGTCCAAATTCCAGGAGCGTCTGCTGGAACATCGATTTTGCCAGGATGAGTTCCCCGACCAGATTGAGAACGCTGTCGATTCTTTCCGCATCCACGCGCAGGACATTGTCCGGGCCGGCGGACACGGCGGGCGCCGCCAGTTCCGCGGCCAACGGCGACTCGATGGAAGCGGCCGTCGCCTCGGCGGTGGCCGGCGACACGACCTCGTCGCTGTCCCTTTCCTTGCCGTTGTCCTTGCTTTCAGAACCGGTTGCCAGGGCCGGGGGAAGCGGGCGCGACGGAGCCGCGACGCGCAAGGGCGTGACTCGGACTTTCAGCGCGATGGTTGGAATGCTGCATTTGGTCCGGATCTGGTCCGCCGATTTTTGCGACGCCAGCGCCGCTTCGACGCGGTTCACCGGCTCGACACTGCCTTCGAGCGGATAGAGAGCCAACACCTCGCCTAATCCGCCAAGCGCAATCTGGATCATCTGCCGTCCCGCAATGGGCATGGCGCACTGGGGGTCGATTTGCACCACCACGTGATGAACGCGCTTGCCCTCGGCCGTGGCCCGGGCGATTGCCAGTTGCTCGTATTCCGACCAGCGGCTGGGTTTGGCGGCTGCTTTGGGCCGCTTGGCTTTGGTTTTGACCGCGCCGTCCGCTGTCGGACGCGCCAGACGGGCAATGTCGGCGCGTAAAGACTGGATGCCGGGAAGTTTCGTTCCCTTGCGATACGCCTCCAGCAGGGCCGCAAACACATCGGCGGCGCGCAGCGCAATCCCGGGAACCAAAGCCGCAGCCGCCGTGTTCTCGAGGGTCAGCACATCCTCGAACTCGTGCGACAGTTCGCTGAGCTCGCGGAAGCCACAGGCGGCCGAGTCCCCCTTCAGGGTATGCACGGTCCGGCGCAGGCTGCGAGCCGTCTCCGCATCCCCGGGCGACTTCTCCAGCTGCATGGCCTCGTCGTTCAGCTTCTGGACGAGTTCGCTGGCGGTTTGGAAGAACAGCTGCCGAAGTTCGGTCATCCGATCCTCGGGGGGAGAGGTCATTGATTGACCTCCACGCGCTGGTAGGCCGTGCCGCTGTTGCGATGCACCATCTGAAACTTCTTGGTCAGCCCCAGCAGGCTCTCGGCATGGCCGACAAACAGGTATCCCCGGGGATTCAAGCAACGATAGAACTTTTCGACCAGCCGCTTCTGCTCGGCTTCGTCGAAATACATCATCACGTTGCGGCAGAAAATAATGTCGTTGCGGTCGGGCAGATATTCGGTCTTCAGATTGTGAAAGTCGAAGTGCACCAGTTCCTTGACGCCTGCCTTGACGGCGTAGCGATCGCCCACCTTGTCGAAGTAGCGCAAGCGGTAGCCATAGTCCACGCCTACCATCCGATGCTCAACGTAGGAGCCCTCTTGCGCTGCGCGCAACACCGAATAGTTGATATCGCTGGCCAGGATCTCGACCCGCCAGGGCGCGGGCACCAGAGGCTTGGGGAACGGCGATTCGAACGCCTTGGGAGTGCGCAGATGGTGGTATGACAACGCATCGGCCACCAGCATGGCCAGGGTGTAGGGCTCCTGTCCCGTGGAACAGCCGGCGCTCCAGATTCTCAGGCTGTGGTCTCCGCTCTCCTGCTTGCGGCGCAGAATATCGTCGATCACGTCATGCTGAAACAGATCCAGTTGCGCCTTGTTGCGGAAGAAACTGGTTTCATTGACGGTGAGGTTTTCGACCAGGCAGGTCAGCTCTTGTTTCCCCGGCTGGCTGATGAGCAGGCGATAGTAGCTGTAGAACGAATCCAGCTGGCACTCTTTCAAGCGGCGCTGCAAACGGTCTTGAAGGAAGGGAGTGCGCCGATCGTCGAAATGCATGCCGCACTCCTGGTAGACGAGCGTCTGCAGGAGTTTCAATTCTGCTTCGGTGAGTGCGGGGATTTCGCTTGTGTTCATGTGGATTCGGTTCTTACGGCTACTTCCCGGCCGAGGCGGTCTTTTTCGCTGTTCCTGTTCCAGTCCCCGCCTTGGTGCTGGTGGCCGCCGCCGGTGCTTCCGCCGATGGCCCGTTGCCAAGCTCGGGAGCGGCTAACACCTTGCTGATGTCGAGCAGAATGATGAGCCGTCCCTGGTACTTGCCCAGACCGGTTACACAGTCCAATCCGCCGGCTTGCATCATGGCGGGGGCGGCTTCGATTTCACTTTCCGGAATCTTCAGGACCTCCGATGCAGAATCGACAATCATGCCGGCCAGCCGGCCGCGATGTTCGACGACCAGAATGCGGCTGCGGCGGTCCAGTCCGGTGGAGGGCTTGCCGAAGCGCTTCCGCAGATCGACCACCGAGACAATCTTGCCGCGCAGGTTGATGACGCCTTCGAGATAACCCGGCGCGTCCGGCACGGCGGTGATCTCGGGCACGCGAACGATCTCATGCAGGGAGGTGATGGGCAGGCCATATGTCTCGCGGCCCACCCGGAAGCCCACGACATGTGTTTCCCGGCTCATGGTTGGAATTCCCTCAACGCGATCCCGCCGCCGCGCTGCGGGCGTTTCCGTATCCCGGCGCGCTGTTATTTAACTTGTCGTTCGTCCTGTCGTTTGGACGATCGTTCGAGTTCACCGCAAAACGGTCCATCGATTCCAGCAGGCCCCTCGACATCTTGGACATCTGATCGGAGGAAGCGGCCAGTTCCGTCGAACCCGACGTGGACGACTGCAGCAGTTCTCTCATGCGCTCCATGGCCTGCACCACCGCCTGCGCCCCGGAAGCCTGTTCTTCGACCGCCGAGTTGATCTCGTGCGTGATCTCGTTCAAACGCGTGGTAGCGCGCGCGATCTGGGACGAACCGTGGGACTGTTCGTTGGTGGCGGCGCCGATTTCCTGCGCGAACTTGTAGACCTCGGTTACCACGTTGGAAATCTTTCGCAGCGCGGCGTTCAGGTCCTGGCCGAGATTCAACCCTTCGTTGACGATGGTGGTGCTCTTCTCCATGTTTTCGACGGCTTTGCGCGCTTCTTTCTGGATGCTCCCGATGAGTTCGGAAATTTCCTTGGTGGACTGCGCGGATTTCTCCGCCAGCTTGCGGACTTCGTCGGCGACCACCGCGAATCCGAGGCCGTGCTCGCCGGCCCGCGCCGCTTCGATGGCGGCATTCAAGGCCAGCAGGTTGGTCTGCTCCGCCAGATCGTCGATGACTTCGATGATCTTGCCGATGTCGTCGGCGCGCGCGCCGAGCGCATCGATGATTTCTCCCGAAGAGCGGATGGTGGTGTTGATCTTATTCAGGCCGTCGGTCGCTTTTTCCATGGTGCCGATGCCGCTGTGCACCTCTTCCCGCGAGCGGTTGGAAATATCGAGCAGAACCTTGGCCGTATCGGCCACTCTCTGGATGGAGGTGACCATCTGGTCGATGGAGGCCGAGGTTTCGCTGACGCTCGAAGCCTGCGTCTGGGTGCTTTTCACCATGTTCTGCACGTTCACACTCATCTCGTGCATGGTGCTCGTCACTTCGTCGATGGCCGAGGAGGTCTGCAGGCTGTTGCGGGCCGACTCGTCGGAGGCGCTGGCCACCTGTGTGGAGGCGCTGGCGACCTGCGAAGCGGCATCGCGCACATTGCGCACCATCCCGCGCAGGCCTTCCACCATGCGCGTGAAGGCGTTGGCCAGGGTGTCGTTGGCGGAGCGCGGACGGACTTCGACCGCCAGGTTGCCCCCGGCGATGGCTTCGGAAACCGCGGCCATTTCCTTCAGGTACTTCACCATGGAGTCGAATGTCCGGGCCAGTTGCCCAATCTCATCCGTGCCGCGAACGTCGATATTGTGTTCCAGATCCCCAGACTGGCCGATTTGATCGGCCACATGAATCAGCCGGCCCAACGGTTCCGTGATCCCCGTGGCCGTCCTGTAGGCAATGACGACGCCCACGCCCAGAGCGATTAGCGAACTGAACACCGAAAACAGAATTGAGAAAGTCGCTGCCTGTTCGTCGGAGTGGCGCCGCTCGTCCAGCAGTTTTTGGTTCTCCCGGTCGACATCGTCAAGAACTTCGCTCGAGCGCGTGACCCAGGAGTTGGGATCTTTTTGCAGATAGAAAATTTGCAGTTCGGCCACGGTGGCATTGCCGCCGTCGACGGCGCGGCGCTTCTCGACCAGCGGACTGGCGAAATCGCTGTTCCATCCCTGTTCCAGCCCCTGCACTTTTTCCAGACTGGTTCGCTGCTGCTGGGAATTCGGGAGTTCCAGGGTGTGGCGCAAGGCGTCGCCGAGCAGGCGTTCGCCATCATTCATTTTGTCAACGTCGCGAGTGTCCCCGCTGAGCAGGTAGTTTTGCAAATGAAGGCGGTTTTGCATCATCTGGAAGCGGACCAGCGAGGTGGCTTCCGTCATCTCGATCGAACTCTGGGCCGCCGCCTTGGTTTCGTGTTCGCGATGCACGCCGTACAGATTGATCGCGAGCAGCAGCAGAACCGTCCCCAGAATGATGCCGAAACTGATGTACAGCTTTTTTTTGATGTTCATGCTCCAACCTTCCTCATGCTGCGCTTTAGACCCCGCGCCGTCTCCGCTACTGGACCGGGTCAAAACGGAATTCCACAGTCTCCGCAGTCTCTTCGGGACGCGCCTCGAAGCGCCACTTTTTGACCGCTTCCATAGCCGCGCTGGCCAACACCGGGTGCCCGCCCACCAACTGTGCATCCTTGACCGACCCGTTGGCAGCAACCGTCACCCGTACTTTCACCACGCCCGAGATGTTCATCCGCCTGGCCAGTTCCGGATACACCGGGGACACCTTGTTCTTTACTTTGCGATTGGTTTCCTGTCCTTTGGTTTCCTGCCCCCATGCCACGCGAGCGCTCGTCGCGGCCCATCCGCTAAGCAGCAGACCCACCGCGATCACACGATTCAATCCACGAAAAGTCACAGTACCTTCCTTGTCGCTTAATATTCCTTGTTGCTTAATATTCATCTAATATTCGTGCACCGACCGCCCCGGCGGATATCAAAAGTTCTTTGTGTCCATTACTTTAGTGACGAGGAGATCGGGTCATCGGGTGATCGGGCCATCGGGTCATCGAAACCCAAGCTACTCAGTAACTTTTCGATGAGCCGATGATGGTCCGATGGGCCCGAACCCCTGATGACCGATCCCAGATTGAGACGACTGATCGCTTCCCGTATCACTTTTGTGGCATTTCCCAAGTTGGCACCGCCATCCCTATTCCCTTGACTCAATTTGAGAATTGAGCGTAAGTTCGATATGTAATTCAATTGTTTTCAGCCGTTTAGCACGAAGAATGGTGTGTGCTGACAAGACTCATGCGAAATTCGGAACTGGGGGACGGGTCTCAGTCTGAGGAAGATTTCCAGAAGCTTCTGCTGGGGCTTTCCCGCGCTGCTTTCCAGAGTCGCGAGCCGAGCCCTCTCATCCGGTCTTTCTGCGCCCTCACTCGCGCCTTCTTCGATGCCAGCGGCGCTTATTTCTGGAGTTGCTCGGCGGACGGGGAACTGGTTGGAACCGAAGCCGACGGGGAGCAGGCGAAGTCGTTTCGGGGCCTGCGCCAGGGCGTCGGCGATCCGTCGATCGCGATGGAAGCGGTTCGCAAGCGTCGCGCGTTCTTCGCCAACCGCCTCGATACCGCTCATTATCCGTGGCTGGCGGAAGCACACGCACAAGCCGTGCTGGCGGCTCCTCTGCTGGTTTCCGGGCAAGTGGTGGGTGCGATCGTGTACGTGCAGAGTGCGCCGGACGGCGGCTTTGACGAAGACGCTGTGGCCAAAGTCACGATCGTGGCGGCGCAATTGGGCGCGGCGCTCGAAGCCCTTCGCCTGAACCAGCTTGCCAGCGAAGAGCACCGGAGGGCCAGCATTCTGGTCGAAGTCGCCTCCGCGCTGCATGGTTTGCCCGACATCGCGGCCGTGGTGGAGAACATCGCCGACCGCCTCCGCGTGCTTCTGCATTCGCCCGCCGTGCTGGTGTTCGTCCAGCAAGAGAAACGGTTCGAGTTGCAGGCGGTGTCGACCGAGACGCCGAGGCTCGCGCTCTCCATCCGTTCGCGTTTCCAGCAGAACCAACTGCGCTCTGCGCTCGAGATCGCCACCCGCGCGATCGCCGCCGGAGAACGCATTACGGTGAGCATAGACGGCGCCTCGCATCTCGGAGCAGATTCGCCGCCCGGAGTGCTCATCGCAGCGCCGTTTCGCACCTCGCGCTCGCACGGCGCGATTCTGGTCTACCCCCGTCTTGCCAAGCCGTTCACCGAGGAAGACAAGACCTTGGTCTCGGCCCTGGCCGGCTTTGGCGCGGTTGCGATCGCCAACGCGGAGTTGTGCGGCATGGCGCGAGCCCAGGCCCACGAACTGCACGAAATTCTCGAGATCTCCTTTGAACTCGGTTCCGCGGGAAAGCTGGACGAGTTCATGCAGGCTTCGGTGGTCCGCGCCAGCAGTTTCCTCGGCTTCCAGCGCTGTTTCATCGGGTTGCTCGAGGAGGCCACCTTCCACGTTCGATGGGGAGTGGAGAACGGGGTGGCTCGTCCCGTCGATATCCCGCTTTACGATGGAGTGGCGACGCGCGCGCTGCGGCAAAAAAATGTGTTCGTCACCGAAGACGCCGCCGCCACGCCGGGCGCGAATCTGGATTTCGTTGCCGCTTTCCACATCCGGCAACTTCTGGCCGTGCCCCTCGTTGGTTCCAACGGCGATGTGCTGGGAATGTTCGGAGTGCTCGACCGGGTCGAGGCGGGACCGATCAACGACGAAGACGTCCGGCGCGCACGGGCTCTTGCCGCGCAAGTTGCGATCGCACTGGAACTGACCCGTAACTTGCACCAATCCGAGGAGCACCGCCGCCGCGCCGAGGGCCTGGTCACGATCGTGCTGGAACTGAACACCGTCCTGCATCTGCCCGAATTCATGCGCACGTTCGCGGTGCGCGCGGCCGGCCTGCTTGGAGGCCGGTCCGTTGCCCTCAGCCTTTTCCGGAACTCGGAGATGGATACCGTGCTGATCCGCGGCGTCTCGGAAGCCAGCGCTTCCGAAGTCAATGCTTTCGAGGCCAAGGCTTCCGAAGTTGACGATCCTGTGCTGCTGCGCGGCTTCGGTCGGGCGCTCAGCGCGGCCCTGCCAAAATACTCCACCGACGTCGCCTTCGCCCCTGCCGTTGAGATGCTGGGAAGCGCGCTCGCCTCCACCCTGGAATGGACCGATTGCACCCTGATCCGGCTCGCGGGCTCCTCGGGAGAAAACGTCGGCGTGCTTTGTCTGGCCGACCGCGGCGCCCCGCCGGACAGCGAGGATCGCCAGTTGCTGCGCGCCATTGCGGGCCACGCCAGCATCGCTCTGGAGAATGCCTGTCTGTTTACCCGCATGCAGCAGGCCAACCGGCACTGGCTGGAAGTCTTCGATGCCATCAGCGACTTCATCGTGGTGCATGACGAGCAGCACAACGTACTGCGAGTGAATCGCTCACTGGCGGATTTTGTGGGCATCGCGCCCGAGCAGTTGATCGGGCTCAACATGCGGGCGCTAGAAGCCCTTTCCACCGGCGCTTCGCCGCACTCCTGCCCTTTCTGCCGCAGCGGCGAGGGACTGGACGAATACGTACACCCCGTCCTCGAGCGCACCTATCTGATTTCCACCTCGCGCATTCACGCCGCCAACCAGGGGCCGCCATCGCGCGGGGCGGGCGGCGCGATGGGGATGAGCGGCGCCCAGTTGCAGACCGTGCACGTGCTCAAGGACATCACCGACCGGCGCGAAGCCGAGCTCCGCTACCGCGAACTGTTCGACAACATTCAGGAAGGAATTTTTTTCTCCACGCCCCAGGGACGCTTTGTGGAAGTCAACGACGCGCTGGTGCGCATCCTCGGCTATAGCAGCCGGGAAGAGGTGATCCAGCTCGACATTCCCAGCGAAGTTTATTTTTCCCCGCGGCGGCGCGAAGAACTGGCGGAACTTTTTGAACGCCAGGGCGGACTGCGCAATCAGGAAGAAATTCTTCGCCGCAAAGACGGATCGCCGGTGCACGTATTCATCAACTGTTTTGCGGTGCGTGATCCGGCCGGCAAGGTGCTGCAGTACCGGGGTCTCATGCTCGATATCACGGGCCTTCGCCAGTCGCAAACCGAACTGCAGAAGGAGCGTGATTTCTCCGGCAAAATCCTCAGTCATACCCAGAGCCTGATTCTGGTCACCGACACCGACGGGGTCATCAGTTATGCCAACCGGCGCTGGAGCGGTCTCGCCTTTCAACAGAGCCAGATTCTGGGGCATCCCTTTCCCGAGCTGTGTGCCCCTCCGCGCCGCGCGGCGCTGCGGGATGCGCTGGCCGCGGTAGCGCGCGGCCAGCAGGTCGATAACTTCGATCTGCCGTTGGTTCGCGGCGACGGCGCCAGCGGCCAGTTCTCCGTCAACCTGAGTCCCATCCATGGCGAAGACGGCCGGGTAAGCAGCATCGTGGTGGTCATGACCGACGTTACCGACTCCGCCATGCTGAGGGCCAAGCTGGTGCACGCGGAGAAAATGGCAGCCGTCGGACAGTTGGTCTCCGGCGTCGCCCACGAAGTCAATAATCCCCTCACGGCCATCCTCGGATTCACCGACCTCTTGATGGAAAATTCCGAGCTTCCCGAAAGCGCACGGCGCGATCTGCGGGTGATTCTGCAGGAAGCGCAGCGCACCAAGCAGATCGTGCAGAACCTGCTCAGCTTTGCGCGCCAGATGCCGCCGCAGCGCCAACTGGTGCAGCTCAACTCCATCCTGCAGCGTACCGTGCACCTGCGTTCGTACGACTTCATCAGCCACGGCATTGAAGTGGCCGAACACCTCGACCCATCCCTGCCCGATATCATGGGAGATTCTCACCAACTGCAGCAGGTGTTTCTCAATATTCTGAACAACGCCTACGACGCCGTCCGCGAAGGCGAGCATCCTCCCCACCCGGCCCGCATTGAGATCAAGAGCGCTCGTGACGGCGGATTCGTCGAGATTTCCTTTTGCGATAACGGCGTCGGCATCGCCGATCCCGAACGGATTTTCGATCCTTTCTTTACCACCAAGGACGTCGGCCACGGAACGGGCTTGGGCCTGAGTATCTGCTATGGCATTGTCCGCGAACATGGCGGCGAAATTGTGTGTCACAACAACCCGGACTCTGCAGGAGCGACTTTTATCGTCCGCCTCCCGGTTGCATCTGAGGCGGCATCCTTTGGAGCCGTTGCAGGAGACCATCCAAAATGACCCAGCCAGAAGCCAAGACAGGAAACCAGCTAGGGAATAAGACGGGAACGAAGTCCGCCAGTGCGCCCGTGCTGTTGATTGAAGATGAGCCGGCGGTCATGGCTTTGGTGCGTGCGGTTCTCGAGGGCCACGGATATTCCGTGGTTCCGACCGAATCCGGTGCTGAAGCTCTGCGCCTGCTGGCCGATGGCAATTTTCACGGTGTCGTTTCCGATATGCGGACCCCGGGCGGCGTCGATGGCGCCCAGGTCTATGCCTGGATCGCCGCCCATCGCCCGGAACTCGCCTCTCGCCTGGTGTTCATCACCGGCGATATCGCCAACGAGGAAACGGCTGCCACGCTGCGCCGCACGGGCGCGCCGTGCGTGGAAAAGCCCTTTCGCGTGCAGGAATTCATTTCCGTGGTCCAGCGGACCATGGGCAAGGCTGCCTGATGACGCAGAATTTGACGACTCCAGACTTCCGCATCCGATTGCTGATTGTCGATGATGAGCAGACCATCCGCCGTCTCTGCATGACCGTCGGTGAATCGCTCGGCTTCTTCTGCCTGGAAGCCGAGAGCGGGGACGCTGCCCTGGCCCTGCTCGAGGAACAGCCCGTGCACATGGTGCTCACCGATATGGTCATGCCGCGCATGTCCGGACTCGAATTTCTGGAGCAGGTCAAACGCGATTTCCCCGCCATCGAAGTCGCCGTCATGACCGGTCATGGATCGGTGGAAACGGCGGTGCAGGCGATGAAGCTGGGCGCCTACGATTACATTGCCAAGCCCTTCGCTCCGCTCGACGATCTGCGCCTTTTTCTGCGCCGCATGGCCGATAAAGTCCGCCTGGTGGAAGAGAATCTCTATCTTCGCGAACGCTCCGAAACCGAGACCGCCGTCCACGGCATCATCGGCAGTTCCGCCAGCATTCAGCACGTGCTGCGCCTGATCTCGCGCCTCAAGGACACGCGCACTCCGGTCCTGATTTCCGGCGAAAGCGGCACCGGCAAGGAGCTAGTGGCCCGCGCTCTTCATTTTCGCGGGAACATGGCCAGCCGCCCCTTTGTGGCCGTCGATTGCGGATCGCTGGTGCCCACGCTGATCGAAAGCGAATTGTTCGGCTACGAAAAAGGCGCCTTCACCGGCGCGCTTCGTTCGAAGCAGGGTCTGCTGCAATCGGCCGATACGGGAACCATTTTTCTCGACGAGGTGGGCGAACTTCCTCTGGAAATGCAAGCCCGGCTGCTGCGCTTTATCCAGGAGAAGGAAGTGCGCCCCGTGGGCAGTAATCAAAAGGTCAAGGTGGACGTGCGCATCATGGCCGCCACCAACCGTGATCTCGACGCCGAATACAAGAAAGGAACCTTCCGCAAGGATCTTTATTTCCGCCTCAACGTCGTCACCATTTCTCTGCCCCCGCTGCGCGAGCGGCGTTCCGATATTCCCATTCTGGCGGCGTTCTTTCTCGAGCGCCTCGCCCCTGGACGCGGCGTTCAGGTTTCCGGCAACGCTATGAAGTCGCTGCTGGCGTACGACTGGCCGGGCAATGTGCGCGAACTGGAAAATTGTCTGGAGCGAGCCGTCGCACTCGGCGATCAGCGCATTCTCGAAGTTAGCGACCTGCCGCCGTCGATCGCGAACGCGGAAATCCAAGCCGAACCGCTGGAATCGCGCGAATTCTCCAGTCGCCCGACCGACCTCCGCGCCACCGACTTGGGAGATATCGAGCGCGCCACCATCGAGCGCGTTTTTTCCCAGGTCAACGGAGACAAGGCGCTGGCCGGGAAGATGCTCGGCATCAGCCGCGCCACTCTTTATCGCAAGCTGAAGCGCTACCACATCGGCGCCCGCGAGGAGCCTCCGCAATCAACCACGCTGCAATGAACTGGCGTGGTTGGGGCGGCTCCAGCGTTTTCACCGGTGGGAAGGGGTGCAGTTTCAAAATTTGCGGCTGTTTCTTGCTTGGAGAAAAAAAGTCTTTAACGCAAAGTGCGCCAAGGACTCGCGAAGGGCGCAAAGAAAAGCGCTGGACGAGCACAAACTGCACCCATTACCCACTTGGCGTCTCGGCGGTGAACAGCTCGCAACCTCGCGTACTGAGACGATTGTTCCATTCTGAGACGAACTTATCGGTGTGTCTCGGCGAATTAGCAAGCCCTAGCCTCGCCCGGCTTGGTTAACTGCTTACCTTTCTTTCACTTGCTCTTCGGTGCATGACCTTCAAGGTTTTGGCGGCGCTCGTGCACCGCTAAATGGCGACAAAGCAGGGCGAGTCTCCTCGCAAGTCTTTCCCAACCAGGAAAGGGGGGAGACTCGGCTGCTCCTCCCCCGGATCGAGGTTCCACTGTGCCGAACCAGGCAACTGCTCGCGCTCTCGAATCGGACATGGTAAGCCGCTTGGCCAAATTCTTTCCCGAGGCCAGCCCGGTGCGGATTCCCATCAAGCTCAGCCGTATTCATGGCAACGGCAACGGAAATGGCCGCAGGGCCGTTCACGAAAGCGACGGCATTTTGTTGCAGGAGACTGTGATCGAGTTCGGCACGTCCAACGAAGTCTTATTTGCCATCGACTGTCCGCTGGAATTTGGCGATTGTGTCCTGGTCGAAAGCCGCGACCGTTCGCTTCGTGCCGAGGCGTCGGTGGTCGCGGTTCAATATCATCCGGAACGGACCGTAGTTGCCGTCCGCTTCCTCAAACCGGTTCCCAATTGGATTGTGAAATCATGACTGCATCCGCTCAACCTCCGTTTGAAGAGAAAGAAGCCACGCTCTCTGCCTTGCGGCCGGTATACGCCGCGCTGGTCCGCGAATTTGTGATTGAGGTTCCTGCCTGCCCCGCCGAGGAAGCGCCATCGCCTGAGTCGGTTGCGCAGGCCGAAGCCTGGTTCCAGCAGGTCGACGCGCAAATTCAGGTGCACCAGTTGCGCCAGTTTCTGCAGACCACGCCGCTGGCCAGCGAAGCCGTGCTGCGCCAACTTCTTGCCCATCACCTGCAGAAGGCTTCGAAGTCCGGCAGTGACCGCGACAAGACCGATTACCTGCTGGTCCAGTATTTTTCTTTGTGCGCTCCTTCGGGCATGGAAGACGCGGACATCGACCTCGATTACGTTGCGCAAGTGCTGGAGCCGGTGCTCGGCCCGCTACAGCCGAAGGTTCCGGCATGGTTGGGTTCTTTGGAGACCATCCTGCAGTCGGCGATGCGTAGCCGGCGGCTGAGCGAACTGCTGCACAGCGGTGTGCTCGAACAAGGTCGCAAGCTCAAGACGCAGAATACGGCCGGCTACTTCGAGCCCTCGGCCATGGTGGGGTTTGCACGTTTCAGCTTCATGCTGCGGCGGATCTTCTTCCGTCTTATGCACGACGATCTCAACGCCATCCAGGACGGCTTGCGCGAGTTGGATCGGCGTGGCGTCGCGACCATCGATTGCCGCCGCGCCCAATTCTCGGCGGAAGAACCGATCGGGCGTTTACGCATGATCTGCCAGTCGTGGAAAGTCATGTTCCACGCCGAATACTCCTCGGGGCAGCCGCTGCGCATGCTGGTCGATCTGCGAGCGGCGGTCGACGACGCGCTGCAGAACGGGACGCGCAAGAATCCGCTGGCCGCGCGCGCGGCCTCCGCACCCGCAAAATCGGGGGCCGGTACGGAGAACTAGTCCCCTGTAGAGAGGGGCTTGCCCCGTCTCCGCCGCAGGAGGCGACGCGGCGAGCCGCGTCTCTACGGGAAATCAGACGTCCCCATTGGCCGAACAGAAAGCGACCATGAGCACAAAACGCCCGACCGTTCTGATCCTTGCCAGCGACCCCGCCTTCGCGCGAGACATAAGCGCTGCCTGGCCCCAGGAACCCGCTCCGCGGTCCGCCGCGCATTCCGGCCGGCCGGAGTTTGTCGTGCTCGACCAAGGCTTGTTGCGCGACCTCGAGGGCGGCCACTACGACCTGGCGATTGCCGACGCCTCTTTCGGCAAAAGGAACATCCACGGAAAAGACAGCCAAGCCCTGCATCAAGACCAGTACCAAACCCTGCGGCAGTCGCTCGTGGCCGCCCGCAAGCCCGCGATCATCATTCATTCGGGCCGCTCGCTTGATTTCTACGAACTGCACGGGGCTGTTCTCGAACTGCGTCGCGAGCCCGGAGTCTGGCCAGCGATCGTGGGTCTGGCCGGACGCGAAATCCTTCGCCGCATCCAGGCCGAATCTCGCGCCCGCGAAGCCAGGGCGCTTTCGGCCGCCGCGCAAGCCGAGGCCACTCTCGGACGCTACATGATCGAGATGCGCACCAACATCAACAACGCTCTCACCACCGTGCTCGGCAACGCGGAACTGATGATGCTCGCGCCCGGACTGCCGCCCAGCGTCCTCGCCGAAGCCGACACCATCCGCAACATGGCGCTGCGGCTGCACGAAGTCTTTCAGCGTTTTTCGTCGCTCGAAAAAGAACTCAGGATCGAAAAAGAACTCAGTGGCGCCGCCCGCGAATCGGCCAGGAAAGCCGCCCACGCCGCCGGCAACTGTTGAAACAGGGACGGGTTAGCGCCCATTCTCGGAAAAAGAGAGCTGCTGGTGTCAATTGCGTCGGTGAGCGGTGCCCGCCTGCAGGTCAAAGGAACGAAGGGTGCGCTTCTATTGACCAGTTTGTCTATTATATCTAAAATAGACATTATGCAAACTATCTCCGCGACCGACGCGAAGCAGCGTCTCGCGGCGCTCCTGGACGCTGCCCAGCGCGGCCCCGTCCTCATTCGCCGCCAGAACCGGGATGTGGCCGTCATCATGTCGGCCGAGGAATATGAGAGAATGCGCGATCTCGCAGCCGCCGATTTCCAGCGTTTCTGCGACCGGGTGGCGGCTCAGGGCAAGGCTCGCGGTATGACCGCACCGGTTCTGCGCAAGCTATTAAAGGACTGATGCGGGTTCGCAAGCGCATGGTCGTCGATACCAACTGCCTCATCAGCCGTCTTTTGCTTCCGTCGTCAGTTCCCGGCCGAGCAGTGCGTCAGGCTGTGGATCAAGGCATCCTGCTGGTTTCCGAAGCCACCATGAACGAATTGGCCGATGTTCTTTCCCGGCCAAAGTTCGACCGCTACGTCAGCCTCGAAGATCGTCAACAGTTTCTACGGTTGCTGGGGCGCGTCGCTGAGTTTGTGGCCGGTGTCTATGCGGTGCGAGAGTGCCGCGATCCCAAAGACGACAAGTTCCTCGAAGTCGCGCTGAGCGGGAAGGCCGACCTGATCGTCACCGGCGACGCCGACCTGCTGACGCTCAACCCTTGGCGCGGCATCGCCATTCTGTCCCCGGCGGCATATTTGAAGCGCTGATTCCTCTTGCTCGATTGCCATGACCGTCAGATCTCACGCGAACAGAAATTCCTTGGTCCGCAGCTCTTTGATCGTATCCCGCAGCTTGGCGGCCTTTTCGAATTCAAAACGCTTGGCCGCTTCGCGCATATCACTCTCCAGCTTCGCGATGTAGGCGTCCAACTCTTCCTGCGATTTCAGATCCGGGATGCCTTCCGCTTCGGGGCCGGTCAGGTCGGCGTAATCGGCGGCGACGATCGCGACCAGGGTCATATCGAGCGGGCGAATGATGGATTCGGGAGTGATCCCGTTTTGTTCGTTGTAGGCCTGCTGGATGGCACGGCGGCGGTTGGTTTCGTCGAGCGCCTTCTTCATGGAGTCGGTCATGCGATCGGCATAGAGAATGGCCTGCCCGTTCAGATTGCGGGCGCAGCGTCCGATGGTCTGGATCAACGAACCGGCGGAGCGCAGAAAGCCTTCTTTGTCGGCGTCGAGAATTGCCACCAGCGATACTTCGGGCAGGTCGAGACCCTCGCGCAGAAGATTGATGCCGATCAATACATCGAATTCGCCTTTGCGCAGGTCGCGCAAAATCTTTACCCGCTCCAGGGTTTCGATTTCGGAGTGCATGTAACGGCACTTCACGCCGACTTCGCTGTAATACTCGGCCAGGTCCTCGGACATGCGCTTGGTCAACGTGGTCACCAACACGCGCTCGTTGCGGGCTACGCGGTCGCGGATCATGTGCAGCAGGTTGTCGATCTGGCCTTTGACGGGGCGTATCTCGACCGGCGGGTCGATCAGGCCGGTGGGGCGGATGATCTGTTCGACGACCACGCCTGCGGACTTAGTAAGTTCATAAGGCCCCGGTGTGGCGGAAACATAGACGAGCTGGTTGGTGCGATGCTCGAACTCCTCGAAGGTGAGGGGACGGTTGTCGAGCGCCGAGGGCATGCGGAATCCGTATTCGACCAGCGTCTGCTTGCGCGAGCGGTCGCCGTGATACATGCCGTGGAGCTGCGGAACGGTCTGATGCGATTCGTCGATGAACATCAGAAAGTCACGGGGAAAATAATCGAGCAGCGTCGGCGGCGGCTCGCCGGGGAGGCGTCCGGTGAAATGGCGTGAGTAGTTTTCGATGCCGTGGCAGTAGCCCATGGCCTTGATCATTTCCAGGTCGTACATCACGCGCTGATGGATGCGCTGCGATTCGACCAGCCGCCCTTGCTTTTCCAGTTCCGCTTCCCACCAGGCGAGTTCGGTTCTTATCGAGGCCACAGCCGCGGCGCGGGTCTCTTCCTTCATGACATAGTGCGTCTTCGGATAAATCGGCAGCCGCATGTAGCGTTGCTTGACCGTCCCAAACAAAGGGTCGATTTGTGAAAGCGATTCGACCTCGTCGCCAAACATTTCGACGCGATACGCATTGTCGTCGTAGGTGGGATAAATTTCGATGACGTCGCCGCGCACGCGAAACGTTCCGCGTCGGAAATCGCCTTCCGTCCGCTCATAAAGAATGTCAACCAGCTTGCGCGTGATGTCCGCGCGCTTGATCTTCTGTCCCTTTTCCAGGAACAGCATCATGCCGTAGTAAGCCTCGGGCGACCCCAGGCCATAAATACAGCTGACCGATGCCACGATCAGACAATCGCGCCGCTCGAACAACGAGCGGGTGGCCGAGAGCCGCAGCTTGTCGAGCTCATCGTTGATGGTCGCTTCCTTCTCAATGTAAAGATCGGCGGCCGGCACATAAGCCTCGGGCTGGTAATAGTCGTAGTAGGAAACGAAGTACTCGACCGCGTTATGCGGAAAGAAGCTCTTGAACTCGTGGTAGAGCTGGGCGGCGAGGGTTTTGTTGTGGGCCATGACCAGGGCGGGCCGGTTGGCGGCTTCGATCACTTTGGCGGCGGTGAAGGTCTTGCCCGATCCGGTAACGCCGAGCAGAACCTGATGCTGCTCGCGATCAAAGACGCCGCGGGTGAGCGCGTCGATGGCTTGCGCCTGGTCGCCTTGGGGTTTGTAGTTGCTTACGAGCTTGAAGTCCACAGGCCATTATAAGGGGAGGGCACAGAACCCGGTGCGGATGCACTTCTGTGTAAATATGCTATTTGGAAGGCAGCACGTGGGAAGTTTGTACTAAGTGATTCACCTTAGACGCTGAGCAAAACTGGCGGTGCGCATGTGCCTGCGATTACGGTAGTAACCGCCGTTTTCCAAGGAAAAAGTCACGCCGCAGAAGTTTTCACACTTAGTTAACAGCCGCAGCCCGATTTGGCCGTGTGAATGCAAAATGAGACGTAAAAGACCCGAATTCAGATATGCCGACGACCTGATTGCTCAGCCACTTGCAGCGGCCGGGTCGAATCGGCGAGGTGCACTGCTTATGGAAGAGAATTTCGGCCAGGTAGGACCCCGGGAACGGCAGATCATCGATCTGCTTCTTCAGGGATGTGACAACTCGGAAATCGCTAAGGATCTGAACATCGCCGAGAGAACGGTCAAGGCGCATTTCAACCGCCTGTTTCTGCGTTTTGGAATCAAGGGGGGCATCAAGCGGGTTAAGCTCGCGACTTTACTTTATAGGAGGCAATTATGGTTGGAGAGACAGCAAACCGCCGCGGGCCCAGCGAACGCGAACAGCTCATCATTCAACGCGTAGCCGCAGGCTGCAAGAACCGGGAGATCGCCGATTCGCTTGGAACCACGGAGCACGTGGTGAAGAATTATCTGCGGTTGATCTACGACAAGCTGGGACTGTGGAACCGGGTCGAGCTGGCGCTGTGGTACGAGGCGCGGCAGCACGAGCAGGTCTATCACGCCTAGGTTGCATCGGAGCGATTGGGACCATTACTGCTCGACGGCGGATTCAAAGGGAGCCGGACTGACCTTTGCCGAAACTTCAGGACGCCGCAGTTTCCGGGCGGGGATCGGCCGCCGGTTCAGACCTCAGCTCCGTCCTCGAACTGTGGCGGCGATGGACGCGGCGGCGCTGCGATTCCTGGAGCGGTGCGGAGGCGGCCATCGCGCACAGAACGTAAAACAGCGCGGCGTTTGCCGGGATCTGCAGATTGAAATCGACAAAGCTGTGCACCAGGATCCCCACGCAACCGAGCAGCGCGGCCACCGTCAAGGCGCCGCTGGCATTCTCGGTCCAGTCATTATTCCTAATTTTGCCCGCCGCCTGGCGGAACACCAACACCAGAAACCAGACCGCGATGGAGAATCCGGCGAGGCCGGTCTCGACTAACAGTTGCAGATAGTCATTGTGGGCCTCATTCACGAAGAAGGCAGTGTAGAAACTGCGAAATTCCGGGTAGACGATGGGAAAGGCGCCCAGTCCCCAGCCGAGAACGGGCCGCTTGATCAACATGCGCAAGCAGTCGCGATCGATGCTGAGGCGAAGCCCTCCGTTGATTTCTTCGCGGGCTTCGGAGTGAATGCTGATCAGGCGTTGGGTGAGTGCGTTGTTGCCCATCCAGAGGAGAAAGACGATTACCATCGCCAGAAACACGCCCAGCATGAGGGGCTGTTTCCAACTCCCCTCGCGCTTGTGAACCAGCAGGACGCTGAGTACCACCATCTGCGCGGCAAACGCCGCCATGCCTCCGCGCGAGGCGGAAAGAAAAATGCTTGCCGCCATCAGGGCGGCGATCGCCGCCACCGCAATCTTGCGCTTCCCGTTCGTAAACCGGGTTGCGGCTAACACCAGCGGGAAGGGAGTGAGCATCTCCATCAGCCCGGCGTAGTGATTGTGATTGACGTAGGGTCCATAAATGTTGCCACCCTGCTCCAAGGCCCGGATCCAGTAAATCTTTCCGTTCGGCGCCATACCCTGGAACACCGCGAACAAAGCCACCGCCGCCCCGTAAGCGGTGAACAACTTTGCCATGAGCCCAAACTGAGAAGAGTGGTGCAGGGTCTGGGTCACGACGAACGCAATCATGCCGTAGGCGGCGTAGAGCAGCAAGTGAGAATAGGTCACTTGACGGTAGGCGGTTATCCCAGCCACCCACTGCACCACCGCCAGCACAAAAAAGGCAGCCATGGGGAGATAGAGCGGGTTGCTGGAGACATTCAGCTCACGGCTGATCCACTGGCGGTACGCCCAACCTGCCAACAGCAACATGGCGCACGCCTCCAAGGCAAAAATGGACCAGGGTTCGACCGCGCCAAAGGCCAGCGGTCCGAACAGCAGCACGGCACTGGAGCTCATCAGCAGCGCGGTGTTGCTAAGTCCCGGTCGCGAGACTTTAGCGACGGGTGCGGGTTCAGGCGGTGGTGCGGCCAGGGCGGAACTCACGGTTTGTCCTTGGAAGCTTTCGGGGAATTGTCGGGGGAATCGTCGGAAGCGATTTCGGGAGAAAGTTCGAAATTGTCGAGCCAGAGCTTGCCGCGAATTGCCGCGCCGGCCGGAAAGCGCTCGATGGCCAGCCGGAGCAGGGCGGTGGAGTCCGGAGTCGTAACCTTGGAGTGAACTTCCTTCCAGAAGTCGGCCTCGTTGAGCGAGTCGCTGGTATATAGCGGTGTGCCGGTGTAGGCATCGCGCAGCACGATCTGGGGCCCGCCCGCGCCCTCAAAGTCGGCCGACTTGTAGTAGACGGAAAAGTCATACGTGGTCGCGCCGCGCACCGGAATCAGCTGTTGAATCCCCGCGTCGTTGATCCCGGGGCCTTCGAAGGTGAGGGAAAGCGAGCGATGTCCCTGGCGAAAGTCGCTGGCATCGAGCAAGGGCCGGACTCCGGTTCGATTGACGTAGTTCCAGTCGAAGCCTCCGTTCAAAATGTCGAGGCTGAAATCGCCGTTGACTACCAGGTTGTCCTCGGTGGGCAGATAGGCAGACAGGCCGAGCGTGTCAGCGCTCTGCAACCAGGCCGACATGGCGGCGTCGGGACGATGCACATCGATGAGATAGCGCACCTGATCGTACAAATAGCGGTTCGGGAATTTCTGGTGCAACTGGGCGAGACGGTCCCAGGTTTTGATGACGCCCTCGGTTTGCTGTTGGCTCCGCAAGAAGCTGAGAAACGAAATCAGGGAGTCGACGCGAGCCGGCACCGCCTCGCGGAGCAGAGCGTCCGTGTCGGGACGCACGCGCCAGCAGGCGCGCAGGGCGGCATCCTTCAGTTCATTGTCGTTCTCGATGACGACGTGGAATTCGCGCAGGGCGCGATCGATATCGCCGTCGATGAGGAAGAAGTTTGCCGCCTCCCACGCCACATCGGCAGCGGTGGGCTCGGCCTGCAACGCGCGATCCAGTGCCGATCGCTGGCCCGCGAGATCGCCGGCCACCTGATAGGCCGCGGCCAGATCCAACCAACCGTGGGCATCGTGGGGGTTGAGCGCTACGGCAGATCGAAGGTTGTCGATCGCCGACTGAGGGTCGCCGGCCACAAACGCAAAGTACCGTCCGAGCCGATGGCGATAGTCGGCGTTTCCTGGCGCCAGACGCACCGCGCGTTCCAGGGACGACAACTCCGCACGCGAAGCGAAAACGCTGGCCGCAAATTCCGTACCCGCAAGAAGGAGATAGACGCCGGCGAGAAGAACCAGAACCACAGCCAGCTGCCAACGCCGCCGGTTTGAAAGTGCAATGGCCATGGTCAAAACAATCGGGTCATCGGGTGATCGAGTGATCGGGTCATCGAAAACCCAACTGTTCGGGAGTTTTTCGATGACCCGATCACCCGATGGTCAGATCACCCGATCATTTTCATTTGCCTCAAACCGCTTTCGGTTCCGCTTCGTCCCCCGCGTCAGGGGCCTCTTCCTGATAGTAGGATCCGTATTTTCCCTGATACTCGTAGTAGTAATAATAATCGGGGGAAGTGAGATCGACGGCGTTGAGGAGCACGCCGGCGATGTGAGCATTGACCTGCGTCAAGATGTCGCGGGCGCGGCGCAGCGCCTGTTTGGTGGTCTGGCCGGAACGGATCACCAGGATCGTGGCGTCGGCGCTGGGCGAGAGCACGACGGCGTCGGTGACGGATAGAGTGGGGGGAGTATCGATCACGACATGATCGAACTGTTCGCGCAATTCCTCGAGCAGGTCCCTCATGTTGGAGGAAGCCAGCAATTCGGCGGGATTCGGTGGCGGCGTACCCGCGGGCATAATGAAAAGATTGGGCAGGATGGGAGACGCGACTACGGTCTGCTGGAGGGTGGCGCTTCCGGTGAGTACGTTGCTGAGACCGCTGCGCGGGCCCATGCCCAGGGTTTTGTGAATGCTGGGGCGTCGCAAATCGGCATCGATCAAGAGAACGCGGACCCCCTTCTGCGCGAGCACGATGGCGGTGTTGATGCTGGTGGTGGTTTTTCCTTCCTGGGGACGCGCGCTGGTGACCATGATGACTTTCGGCGGTGCTCCGAGATTCGAGAGCAGCAGCGAAGTCCGCAGGGCGCGATACGATTCGGCCATCTGCGACTGGGGGCGCACCTGGGTTACGGTTTCCACCACTTCCTGGGAGGCCGTCAAAGCCAGCCGCTTGCCGGTTACCCCGTAGTTGGCGGACTTGGAACCGAGCGGGATCATGCCGAGAGACGGAAGGCAGGAGAGAGCTTGCGCCTGTTCGGGGGTGCGGACGGTATTGTCCATGCTCTCGAGCAGGAAGGCCAAGCCGACGCCGGAGATGACGCCCAGCACTAGAGCGAAAGACAGGTTGCGTGGAATGTTGGGTTGGCTGGGCGAGGTGGGAACACGCGCCGCATTAATGATGCGGAAGTTGTTGGAACGCAATCCCGCAGTGACGCCCGCTTCTTTCAGTTTTTCCAGCAGCCCTTCGTAGAGTGTCCGGTTGCTGTCCACGTCGCGCTTCAGGATGCTGTACTCGATGGCGCTCTCGTTGAGCTTATTCGCCTCCTGTTTTTGCTTCTCAAAAGCCCCGCGCAACATATTTTCGCGCTGCAATGCGGCCAGGTACTGGCCCTTGAGGTGGTCGACGGCCTTGGTGGTTTCCGACTGCAACTGGCGGTCGATCTCCTTCAGTTGGTTATTGAGCTGCGCGATTTTCGGATACGAGGGACCGAACTGGGTGCTGAGGTCGGCAATCTGGATTCTCAGGCCGACCTGCTGATCGCGCAATTTTTCCAAGAGAGCGGAACTTAGATCGTTCGTCCTTCCCCGCGGTATCGGAAACGATGGCGGCCGAGACGGCCACCGGATCGTTCGACTGGGTCTGGCGATAGACCGCTTCTTTCTGCATGCGGTCGGATTCGGCGTTCGTCATTTCTCGGTTCAGCTCACCGAGTTTTTCGGTAATGATGTTCGCTTTTCGTCCGTCCCAAGAATCTCGTGCTCTTTCTGGTAACGCACGAGCTTCTCCTGCGAGGTTTCCACTTTCATCTGCAAATCCACCAGTTGTTTGGAAAGCCAGTCGGAGGCTTGCCGGGTGGATTCGAACTTGGTCTTGAAGTTCTGCTCGACATAAGTCGCGGCCAGGGTATTCACGGCGCTGGCGGCAAGCTGTGGATCGGTGCTGGTGTATTGAATATTGATGATCCGGGTGTTGGGAACCAGAGCGACGTGGAGGTTTCCGCGAAAGCTGCCCAGCAAGCCCGAGATGCGGCTGGAATCGGCCTGCAGCGGATCGGCGACCAGGTTGGGTTGTGCCGGATCGGAATGACCGCCGAACTCGGGACGTTTATCCAAGTTGAGTTGGCGGATGACCTGCAGCGCCAGCAGATCGCTCTGCAGGATGAGGACCTCGGTGTCCAGATCGCTGGGGTCGTAGTAGTCCATCACCGGCCCCGAGTCTTTGAAGGTAATCAGGTTCGAATCGGCCTTGTTGACGACGATTTGGCCCTCGGCTTCGTAGACGGGAGTTTGGCGCAGGCTGGCCACGGCGACTGCCATGAATATCCCGGCCACCACCGCGATCACCAACCACTTGCGCTTGATCAGAACGCGCAAGTATTCGCGCAGCGTGGATTCATGGGCCGGCAACACGTTATACAGTGCAGAACCGATCGGTCTCAGAAATTCGGCCGGTTCGCCAGAGGGGAGCTCGCGCAATCCGTCGCCAGCGCGTGGAAGGTCTCTCCGCAGGTCGGTACCGCGTGGGTCGCTATTTCGTGGGTCGTTGTTTCGTGGAACCAGGGGCCCCGATGACATCGTTACTCCTTCGCCTCTACAACCTTTGAGCGACAGCCGCGCCGCACCCCGCGCACAGATTCCGCTCCCGCCTGGCTTCCGCACCGCAAGCCGGGCCGGGAAAAGCGGGCTGTTACCGGGAATTTGCCTGATTCTAGCATCATGGGCGCGAGAAGAGCAGGTCCACAGGCTGAGTCGCGACCGGCTGCGCTACCCGCCCTGTCCTTGACCCTTGAAGGGTCCGGATTACCCCGTTGATCGCGGTCGCGATTTTCCGCCTTCCTTCGCGCTTCAACGCGCTCTTGGATAGTATGATTCGGCCATCTCTATGATTCTTGCCGTGACCATTCCTGAGCGGGAAACCAGGCGAACTACAAATTGGCGGAGCGCGCCGAGGTTGCGGGAACTGCTCCTGTTGGGAGCGGTTGCCGCGGTGTGCTTCGGCGCCACATTAATTGCCTTCCACGGCTGGCATGGCCGACTCCTGCGTTACGGGGACAACGCCGCGTACCTGAGCGTCGCGACGGCAATCCGGGATTGGGATTTTCGCGGGCTCGACATCCAGCACTTTATGGGCTACCCGTATGCGATCGCCGCGGTCTCGCTGGTTTTGCATATTCCCCTCCTCTCCAGCCTCTGGCTGGTGGCGGTCGCGGCGTCGGTGGTTAGTACCCTCCTGGCGGCCCGTCTGTTCGGTACGTGGGTAGGCGCCTATTTCGCGTTCACAAATTTCGCCTGGATACAACTGTCGTTCCTGGGCGGGTCCGAACCTCTGGCGGTCGCTTTCGGCCTGGGCGCATTCTGGAGCTACCGTCGAAGGCATCCTCTGTTCGCAGCCTTGCTCGCTTCGCTCGCCACCACCATCCGGCCCCTGATGTTTTTCGCACTCGCAGGTATCGGTGTCGCTTTGCTCTGCCAGAAGCGCTACGCGAGATTTCTCGGCGCTCTCGCCGTGGGGTCGGCGATCGGCCTGCTGTACATGTGGCCGCTGGCGCATTATTTCGGAGACCCATGGCGCACCGTTCACAGCTATACCGCCCGCGACTACGGAGCGGCCAACTTTGCCGGGCCTCACGGACACTTGCTCGGTTGGCCCTTTCACGGCATTATCGTCGGCACCATGCTGATCCCGGCGCCTTGGACCAATCTGGTCCTGAGCTTCTCCTGGATCGCGCTCGTGATTGCTGGAGCGGTGGCGATGTGTGGCCGGCATCTCCGCGAATACTGGCGGGCCAACGCGGCCGAGGCTATATTCTGCGGGTTCTACCTCCTGGCGATCTTCTGTTACGACTATCTCGTCTGGGCTCGCGGCAACTTCATACGCTTTGCGATTCCCGTGCTCCCTTTTGTGTTCTTTGCGCTCTCACGCTGGCTGCCGGAAGATCGGCGAGTGCTGTGGTGTCTCAGTGTACTGGGCCCGGTGCTGGCCGCTTGTTCCGCGATCGGGATTAGAAACCTTCCTTTCTTTCGTTAGAGAATCGCCCGATTTCGTGCGATGTTTGAGGCGGATGGCTGCATTCCCGTGGCTGACGGGAGTCTTCGCAGGCCAATTTCCGCGACTCCTTCCATGCCAACATCGTCTTTTAGTTTGCGACCCAGCACCGCGATATAGCTCACTTCGGAATGCAATAAAGGAGTGTCATATCTCCCGAGGGTGCTTCCTTCTGGATGACCAGATACGAAGCTAGCCGCTGACGGTCAAAAATGGGATGCTCCCGATCATCAACTACCAGGATGCGTGAATATTGGCGAAGGAAAGCGTAAATGGCGGGATCCTGGCGTGCGGCATCGTCGAGCAAGGGGATCAGTTCCATTCGAATTGCGCGCACAGCTCCATCGCGCTCATCCTTTCGAAATGACGTGATCCCCCCGAAATGCGCGAGCCGCATTTGCTCTTCAAAAGCTTTAGGATCTTCTGTAATCCTCTCTAATTGCCGGCTATCTTCCCCTGTAAAGTAGAGATACAGCGCTTGGCGAAAACGCTGAATGGTTTGGTTTTGATTCGGGCTAAGTAGCGCGGCAGCATCCCGGCAGAAGAGCACCTTGGCATTGGACACCAAGGGAGCCCAGTCACAAGCATCATCAACAAAGGTGGCATGAACAATCAAAAGGTCGTCAGGCCGGACAGGTATGGACTGCAACAGACTTACGGTTTCAACCTGTTGGTCATTAAGGGGCAGGCAGGCGCGATAGTTTGCTTCGGCGAGCAGCATCGCATTCACAGACAAAAGGGTAACGGCGGCTCCCAGAGCAAATCGTAGATATCGGGAGGTTGCTCGTAGGCGCACGCACAGTGCCGACAATATAAAAGTCAGCAACACCGCTACGGTTGGGTGAACGAAGTATCCCGCATGATGCGAGATCATTAGCGAAGTCTCGAATAAGACGTCACCCAGGAGAAGGCCCATATTGGCCAGCCCCAAGCCGACCAGGGGCCACTTTACCTCCGCCGGAAGGGTACGGAGCAGCGCTGTTGCCAATGTCAAGAAGGTAAGTAGTATCCACGTCCCGCCGATCAAGTGTGGCAACACGGCGATCTCGATGTGAAAAGCTGACGTTTGCGTATGGGGCCCATTTGAAGGTGTTCTGACATACAGGAGGAAGAGGAAATCGACCGTCGCGCAGAATGCTCCATAAGCAACGAGACTGCGCCACGGCACGGATTGGATGCGAGCGACAATCCGCCAAACGGTTACGACCAGCGTGATGCCAGCCATCATGAGCGTGGCGTAAGGAAAGATCGCAAAAGCTGATAGCTGAAGCATTCCCATCCCTGCCCAAATCCGGAAGCGGGGTTCGCGCAGCAGGCTCATCTGGAGACCGAGATAGGCAAGCAGGAGGGGAATGGGGAGCTGAGGAAAGAAAGGTCTGGCGTATGCAAGTCCCACGCTCTCAAAACCCTTCAAGGAAGGCAGGTGAATCCAAGCCAGGCAGAGTGATTTCAGTAGCCCGAAGTTTGACCACATCAGACAACCAAAGCCCAAGGTAACAAGGAGAATAGAGTTGTCGGGCAAGAATTGTCCGAATAGCCAAACCGCAATCCAGCAAAGCAGTCCCCACCAAAACAAGCTCCAAACCAATACTGCCAGCCAGAGATGCCCGCCCAGAAGCGTATCCAGATAGCCGAAGAGCAGGAATGCCAGCCGGAATCGGAGATGGGGCGTTGCATTGGGGGGCACCTCGATTCCGTAGTATGGGTTCAAGATCGGACCAGAGCTGAACGTAGCCACTTTGCTGATGAATAGGTATAGGCCAACATCGGAACCGAAGATGGAAGGCGATTCTGAGGAGCCGCTCTTTGCCCAGGTCTCAACTATTGGATAGGAGTAGACGCCTAAAGTGAAAAAAATAAGCGCGATGATGACGGGGTGACGAATCAACCTGTGGCGCGGACGGTTCAACAAATCTCCTGAACTGGGCATGTCTGGTTTTTCGAGTGTACCTACGAGGATGGGTTGATTCAAATCTAGAACTGGACTGGACCGTTTGGGTTGAGACAACCAGTTGAACCACATTTCACCGTTTGCGCCGAAGAAGAGTCTACTGTGATCGGCATCACCGAATGCGGTGGAATCCGTCACGCGTTTTCGTCCGAGAAGGCGGGAGGCTGGCCGAGACCCCCTGATTTTCAGCCGCGATCGTCACGCTTCAGATCCGCCGGAAGAACCCAGTCGACGCCTAACCCTTTTTGCGATTATAGTTTTCCAGGATTCTGCGATTACCAAGCAGGTGTGACTTGGATCACGGACCTGTGCCCGAGCAGAGTTCAAAATTGCAACAGTGTTGGGCAACCAAACTCGAATGGAGCTTGCAAATGAAGAAAGTTAACGTCGCCGTCTTGACCGTTGCAACCGCGTTGGCGGTTGTTCTTACTCTCTCCCTGTCGGCGAATGCGCAAAGCGCCGATCTCTTCAAATCCAAATGCGCCATGTGCCATGGCGCCGACGGTACCGGCTCGGCAGTAGGAAAAAAAATGGGCGCGCACGATTTTACGACCGCCGAAGTGCAGAAGATGTCGGACGCGGAGCTCACCGGGACCATCACGAACGGCAAGAACAAGATGCCCAAGTACGCGGATAAGCTGAAGCCAGAAGAGGTTAAGGGACTGGTAGCTTACATCCGCACCCTTAAGAAATAGTTCTGGCCGCTTTTTGCCATCGAGACTAGGGATTGTCCAACGCCGCGGAAGGAAGTGCGGCCGAGCGTGAAGTGTGTCTTGGGTGAGCGACGCATAGAAGAAAGAAGAAGGGGGAATAACGGTTGCCAATGAATCTGCGAGAACGCATTCGGGAGCGGGCGCAACCCATTTATTTTCTAGGGCAGAATCCCATCACGCTTATCGGCGCTGTGGTGACGACGAGCACGGCGCTGACCACCATCGCTTTCTGGTTCTATGACATTTTCTTGCCGGGACCGCCGCATCCTTATATTGGCCTTCTGGTCTTCCTGATTCTCCCCGGCATTTTTGTTCTGGGATTACTGCTGATTCCACTTGGCATCTGGCTCCGGCGGCGAAGTCTGCGCGAGAGCGGGGAACTGCCGGCGGTTTTCCCCGCCATCGACCTGGCGCTGCCCGTGGTGCGTCACACTCTGGAGTACGTCGGAGCGGCGACCCTCCTCAATCTTCTCATCATTGCGACCGCCTCGTACCGCGGCGTGGAGTACATGGATTCGACGACCTTCTGCGGGAAGACCTGTCACACCGTGATGGATCCCGAGTACACCGCTTATCAGAATTCTCCGCACGCGCACGTGGACTGTGTCGCGTGCCATATCGGGCCGGGAGCGGGGTGGTTTGTGCGGTCCAAGCTTTCCGGCCTGCGGCAGGTGTTTGCGGTGACGTTTCATACCTATTCGCGCCCGGTTCCTTCGCCGGTAAAGTACCTGCGTCCGGCGCGCGAGACCTGCGAGCAGTGTCACTGGCCCCAGCGTTTTACCGGGGATAAATTCCTGGTGAATACCAGCTACAAGGACGACGAAAAGAACACGCCCCAGACCGACGTCTTGCTGCTGAAAGTTGGCGGACGCACCTGGCAGGGTTCGGTCGGCATCCACGGGCGGCACCTCGCCGACATGGCGCGCATCCGCTACATTTCGACCGACCCCGAGCGGCAGACCATCCCGGCCGTCTATTACACCGACGATAAAGGGAAGACCACCGAGTACATTTCCAGCGATGCCAAGCCCACCAAAGAACAATTGGACAAGGGAGAACATCGCGTGATGGATTGCGTGGATTGCCACAACCGGCCGACGCACGCCTTCGACTTGCCGGACAACGCCGTCGACAAGGCCATGTCGCTCCGGCGCATCAGCCCAGAGCTTCCCTATATCCGGAAGAAGGCGGTCGAGGTTCTCAAGGTGGAGTATCCCGCGCGCGACGTGGCGGAGCATCGCATCAAGGAAGAGCTCAACAATTTCTATCGCACGAATTACCCGCAGATTTACGAGACGCGGCGTACGGTGGTGGAACAAGCCGGCGATGAAGTGGCGCGGATCTACCTGCGCAACATCTTCCCGGACATGCGGGTGACCTGGGGCACGCACCCGAACAATCTTGGACACAACGATTCGCCGGGCTGCTTCCGCTGCCATGACGGCAGTCATACCAGCGCTGACGGCCAGACCATCACCAACGATTGTTCGGCGTGCCACAGCTTGCTGGCGGTGCAGGAGGAAAATCCGAAAGTGCTTAGCGATGTTGGCATGAAGTAGGCGGGGCAGAAAGTCGATATGGCGGAAAGAAGAAACGCGCGGCGGAAAACCTGGAAGGGTGGGTTGCGGATCGTCGCACCGCTCCTCGCCACCGCGCTCTTGCTTCTGATTTCAAACAGCCCCGGACGCGCGGCGGGAGCTGCCGCCGACCCGCCGGGGGCGGAATGTCTCGCGTGCCACGGCGACAAGACCATGACCACGACGCGAGCGGGCAAAACGGTTTCGCTGTACGTGGACGGGAAGAAATTTTCCGGTTCCGTACATGCCGGCTTTGGTTGCACGGGCTGCCATGCCGACCTGCAAGGAAAAGATCTGCCGCACGACACGCCGCTGAAGCCGGTGGATTGCGGTACCTGCCACTCGACCGAGAAGGAGCAACATGCGCGGTCGCTGCACGGCAAGGCGATTGCGCACGGCGATCCCCTGGCGCCCCGCTGTGTGACTTGTCACGGCAACCACGACATCGTTCCGGTGAAGGACGCGCGGTCGGCAGTCGCGCCGCTGAAAGTGCCCTTCGTCTGCGGCCAGTGCCATCGCGAAGGAACTCCGGTGTCACGCAACCGTCTCATCCCTCAGGCCAATATCC
Organism: uncultured Acidobacteriaceae bacterium; assembly: GCA_963712295.1. Classification (GTDB taxonomy): domain Bacteria; phylum Acidobacteriota; class Terriglobia; order Terriglobales; family Acidobacteriaceae; genus Acidiflorens. The sequence goes on along the minus strand of CAVQHM010000008.1, from coordinate 397,313 downwards.
TGGAGAATTACTCCGAGAGTATCCACGGCGAGGCGTTGCTGAAGAAGGGATTAGCGGTCGCCCCGAATTGCGCCACCTGCCACACCCCGCACTTGATCCTGCCGCATACCGATCCGGCATCCTCGATCAATCGCAAAAACATTGCTGCCACCTGCACGAAATGCCACTCGCAGATCGAAACCGTCCACCAGAAGATCATTCGCGGAGAGCTTTGGGAAAAGCAGGCCAACGTGCTGCCGGCCTGCGTGGATTGCCATCAGCCGCATAAGATCAGGAACGTTTTCTATTCGCAGGGCATGGCGAACGCGGACTGCATGCACTGCCACGCGGACGAGAAACTGCTGCGGGCGCGCGACGGGAAATCCATGTACGTCAGCGTGGGCGAGGTCAGCCATTCGCGCCACAATAAGATTGCCTGCAGCCAGTGCCACTCGGAAGTCAACGCTTCCCGGGTGCGGCCTTGCGAGACCATCTCCCACGGAGTGGACTGCACATCCTGCCACGATGAAATTGGCAAGCAGTATACGGCCAGCATCCATGGACAACTTAACGGCAAGAACGATCCGAATGCCCCGACCTGCAAGGAATGCCATGGCACCCATGGAATCCTTGGCAAACAGGATCCGCAGTCATCGACTTTTGCGATCAATGTTCCCGGGCTTTGCGCGCGGTGTCACCGCGAGGGCCAGAAGGCTGCCTTGCGCTACACGGGATTGCAGCACGAAATCATCGGTAACTATACGGAGAGCATTCACGGGACGTTATTAAAGAATGGGCTGACGGTGACGGCGACCTGCACCAGTTGCCACACCGCACACCAGATCCTTCCCCGGAGCGATCCGGCGTCGAGCGTCAACGCCAACAACGTGCCGGACACGTGCGGCAAGTGCCACCACGGCATCGAGGAGCAGTTTGAGAACAGCATCCATGCCAAGCGCGTGAGCGGATACAGCAAGCCACTTCCGGTTTGCAACGATTGTCACACCGCCCATTCCATCCACCGCACCGATGAGAACAGCTTCCGGCTGACCGTGATGACTACATGCGGACGTTGCCACGAGAAGATCGCCGAGACCTATTTTGATACGTATCACGGGAAGGTCTCGAAGCTGGGGTACACGAAGGCGGCCAAGTGCTACGACTGCCATGGCGCGCACGACGTGCTGGCGGTAACCGATCCGCGCTCGCACCTCAGCCGCGCCAACGTGGCCGCGACCTGCGGGAAGTGCCATGCGGGCGCGAACCGGCGCTTTGCCGGATACCTGACGCACGCCACTCACCACGATCCGAATAAGTACCCGTTCCTGTTCTATACCTTCTGGGGCATGACGGCGCTGCTCCTGGTGACCTTCGTGGTCGGCGGCGCTCACACGCTGCTCTGGCTGCCGCGGGCATTCCAGATGCGCCGGGAATTGCGCGCCGCGGAAGCGAAATTCGCTGCCGGGCTTGAAAAACCCGCAGACAAGGAGGACACCAATGCCTAGCGGCCAGGTTTTGGAGAATCCATCAGCAGGAAGGCCGCCTTTGGCTAACCGCGCGGTTGCAAAACGCCAGTTCGTTCGATTCTCCCGGCTGCAGCGGATCCTGCACATCTGCATGATCGTGAGCTTCATGAGCCTGGCGCTGACCGGGTTGACGCTGAAGTTCTCTTACACAAAATGGGCGGCCGTGCTTTCTCATCTGCTCGGGGGATTCGAAAACGCGGGCTACATTCACCGCACCGCGGCCGTGGTGATGTTCGGAGTTTTCGTTACTCATCTCGTGGACCTCTATAAGCAGAAAAAGAGGGAACACGGTACGTGGCGCGCGCTGCTGCTGGGACCGGGCAGCATGATGCTGAACCGAAGGGATCTGACGGAGTTCCTGGGCACGCTGAAGTGGTTTGTGGGCCGGGGAGAGCGGCCCGCCTATGGCCGCTGGACGTACTGGGAAAAGTTCGACTATTTTGCGGTGTTTTGGGGAATCGCGGTAATCGGTTCCACTGGCCTCACGTTGTGGTTTCCGGTGTTCTTCACGCGGTTTTTGCCAGGGTGGTTCCTCAACGTCGCCACCATCATTCACAGCGACGAGGCGCTGCTCGCCACGGGCTTTATCTTTACCGTGCATTTCTTCAATACCCATTTGCGGCCGGAAAAGTTTCCCATGGACATCACCGTGTTCACCGGGCGCATGCCGCTGGAAGAATTGGAAAGGGACAAGCCCAGAGAGTATGAAGAGCTGGTTGCCAGCGGGAAGCTCGAGGAGAAGATGGAGGAGGCTTATCAGCCGATCGTCACGCAGACGATTCGCGCCTTCGCCTGGGCGGCGCTGGCGGTGGGATTCAGCATTGTGCTGTGGATTATCTATGCCATGTTGTTCGCGTATCGCTAGAGCTGGTTGGCGGTTGAATTAGGGAGAAGGGTTTGAACTTGTTCGTGACTCGGGTTGGTTTGGTTTTCCTAGCGTTGTCTTTGAGTTTGGCTGCGCCTTCGGCCTTGCTCGCCGCCGACCAGGAATGTCTGGCGTGCCACGGCGAGGCGGGAATGAAGTCCGACGCCGGGAAGAGTATTTCGATCGACCCGGCCAAACACGCCGCCAGCGCCCATGGGGTTCTCGGCTGCAAAGACTGCCACACCGACATCAAAGAGTTCCCGCATCCCTCCAAAATCGTCAAAGTGCAATGCGCCACCTGCCATGCGGACGAAGCCAGGTCCTCCTCCACCAGTGTCCACTCCATGCTCGGCGAACCCGCCTGCGGGTCGTGTCACGGCAACGTGCACGAGTTGACCACTGCGGAAAATCTGAGTCCTGGAAAGTGTGTGGACTGTCATGCGCAGGAAGTAAAGGAGCTCAAATCCAGTATCCACGGGCAGGCCGCAAAGAACGGCGACCCCGACGCGCCCAAATGCGAGTCCTGCCATGGTCCCATCCACGCCGTGAAAACCTCCAGCCAGGCGGACTCGGCCGTCTTTCGCCGGAACCTGCCGGATACTTGCGCAAAATGCCATAGCGATCCTGGTTTCTTGTCGCGCCACAAGATTCCAGTCGCGCATCCTGTCGATTCCTACAAGCAGAGCGTTCATGGGCGCGCGGTTGCGTTCGGCAAGGAGGCGGCAACCTGTTCCAGTTGCCATGGCAGCCATGACATTTATCCGGCCGTCGACACGCGATCGAAGGTCAATCACTGGAAAGTGCCGGAGACGTGCGCGCAATGCCATCAGGAAATTGCCCGGGAGTTCAACGAGAGTGTCCACGGGGAAGCGGTTAAGGCGGGCGTGCGGGATGCTCCGGTTTGCGTCGACTGCCATGGTGAGCACCTGATCATGGACCCGAGGAGCGCAGGTTCGCCCTTAAATGCCACGAATGTCTCCGCCGAGACCTGCGGGCGTTGCCATGGCGATCCGCGCCTGGCCCTGCGCAACGATCTGCCCGCGGATCGGCTGCCTTCCTACGCCGAGAGCTATCACGGGTTGGCCATTAAAGAAGGCAAAGTGACGGCGGCGAATTGCGCTTCGTGCCATGGCGTGCACTCCATTCTTCGTTCGAGCGACCCGCGCTCGACCGTCAATGCCGCCAATCTCCGGAAAACTTGCGGGGTGTGTCACAAAGGCGTGATCGCAGCCAAGTTCACTATCGGGCGCGTGCATGTGGCGACCGACGGCGGCGAGAATCACCCGGTGGTGAAGTGGATTCGCTGGACCTACTATGTGCTGATCCCGGCGACGCTGGGCTTCATGCTGCTGCACAACCTGCTGGATTTTCTGGTGAAGCTCATGCGGCGGAAGCCGCGAAGGGAATCCGGCGAGGTGGTGCTGCGGATGAACCTGTGGTTCCGCATTGCGCACTGGGGCATCATGGTCAGCTTCCCGACGCTGGTGTACACGGGATTTGCCTTGAAGTATCCGCAGATTTGGTGGTCGAAGCCCGTGTTGCTCTGGGAGTCTGGCGTCGGCGTGCGCGGCGGGTTGCACCGTACTGCAGCCATCGTCATGATCCTCGCTACCTTGTACCACTTCGTGCACCTGGCGCTGAAGAAGCGTGACCGCTCTTTCCTGTGGGCCATGATCCCGACCCTCAAAGATGCAACCGATATGCTGCACGTTTTCCGCTACAACTTTGGTCTCACAAAAGAGGAACCGAAGTTCGCGAAATTCAACTATGCGGAGAAGATGGAATACTGGGCTTTTCTGTGGGGCACAGTGGTCATGGGAGCTTCCGGCTTCCTGCTGTGGTTCAACAATTTCACGCTGCGCCATTTTCCGAAATGGGTGACCGACGCTGCCACGGCAGTGCATTGGTATGAGGCGCTGCTGGCGACCTTCTCCATACTTATCTGGCATTTCTATCTGGTGATCTTCGATCCCATGGTCTATCCGATGGATACGGCATGGCTGAACGGCAAAATCCCGGGCGATCATTACCGCCATTCGCGGCCGGAATATTTCCGCGCCCTGAAACGGGCTGGTCTGGTCGAGTTGCCTGATGACCATGACGAATGAGTGAGCAGGGAACTGTCCTGAGAGATCACCATTTACTCTTATGTTACTAACCAACTAGTATGGGTGGGGATACCCCCCCTTTTTTTTCGGTCTTTTGGAATCAAAGACTTAGAAGATGGCTCCCGCCAGGTCTTTGGGTTTAAAGGACTTGCGGGTAAAGTCTTTAAGAACCAACGACTTAGGTTGTCAAAGAGCGCTGAAAATGGGTTTGGGGCAGCTTCGAGGGCCGTCTTGGTGGACGGATACACCTCGAAACTGCCCCAATCAGATTTCTATCATCGCACGGGGTAGGTTGGAGGTCTATGACTGCGGTCACGGTTGGCCGTGATGAAAAGGGTCAAACGGTTGAGAGCGTCATCTTTCCCTGTATTCCCCTGGGCAAGAGCGATTGGGGGTCCGTTACGAATTCCGAACAGAAGATGCGAACGCGCTCAACGGGGAAAGGGATATTGTATCGTGCTGCGCATCTCTCATGGCTCTCTGGTCCGGCGAGGCGTGCCTTCCCCCTCGAGGCCTCGCGGGGCCGTGGAGTCATTCCTAGGGAGTCAGGGGTGGGCGTGGTTCTGTGCAGAGCCGCGTGCCCACCCTTCGTCTTTTGAAGAGTGGGATTCCGCCCCAGACTCGGGCCGGGTGCCCCACACATTCGCGTTCTGTGCGAATGTGTGGGCGCTGCGGCCGGCTGGAACCCTCGCGGATCATGACAACAGTTCGATGATAACTCGTTACTACCGATCGACATGCGGTGAGCGTGAACTCGCGACCTCCCGATGGTGCCGACACCCACTCATTCGCAAAGTACGCGAATGAGTGGGGCACCCGAGTTACCTGGGGAATCCGGCCCTCCTTGACAAGCGTGGTATGCTGCTGCCCCAGCAGATCTCTGCGTGTTCGGAGTTGAGCGCTGGCGCTTCAGATCATGCCCGCGAGATCCGGGTTCTTTCTCGCAGATCCCGAATCGGAGTCGTGTCTTTCGCGCATCGCCTCGCTGCTCAGGAGGACATCATGGCCAATCGAGCAGTGATCAGCCCAATATCCGCAGTTCACACCAAACTCACACGCCAGCAAATCACCGGATTCTGGGGCGCGTGGGGCGGTTGGACGCTGGACGGCATGGATTCGGTGATCTATGCCCTCGTCCTCAGCCCTGCACTGACGGAACTCCTGCCGAAGTCAGGGTACCAAGCCACTCCGGCCCATGTAGGGTTTGCTGGATCGATCCTGTTTGCGCTTTTCCTGGTCGGATGGGGACTGTCGTTAATTTGGGGGCCGATTGCCGACAAGTTTGGCCGCACCCGTGTGCTTGCGGCCACTATCTTCGTTTATGCCATCTTCACGGGAGCCGCCGCTTTGTCGCAGACGGTGTGGCAATTGGGATTGTTCCGCCTGCTGGCGGGCATCGGAATTGGCGGCGAATGGGCGCTGGCGGGCACCTACGTCGCCGAAGCCTGGCCGGAAGACCGCCGCAAGATGGGGGCGGGATACCTGCAGACTGGTTATTACGCGGGCTTTTTTCTGGCTTCCGCTCTCAACTATACGGTCGCACCCCACTATGGCTGGCGCGCCATGTTCTGGTGCGGGCTGACGCCCGTCATCGTGGCCTTTATGGTTCTGCTCCGGGTGAAGGAGCCTGCGCGCTGGGAACAAAAGGCCAAGGTGAAAGCGAAAGGCGGACTTTCTTCTCTGCTCAGGATCTTCAGTCCCCCTTACACGCGTCGCACTTTGGTCAACACCATTCTGCTGGCTTCGGCCATCTGCGGCCTGTGGGCGGCCGCCGTTTATGCTCCGACTGCGATCATCAACCTGGCGAAACGTGCGGGCATGTTGCAGCCGCAGGCCGTGCGCATGTCTTCCTTCGGTATGGGCTTGCTGTCGCTGGGGACCATCCTGGGATGTCTGGCCGTTCCTCCCTTGGCCGAACGCATTGGCCGCAAGCGAACTCTGACCATTTACTTCCTTGGCATGGCGGCCTGCATCCTGCTCAGCTTTGGCTGGGCGTTCTACCTGCCCCGCGGACTTCATTCGTTCATCGCGATACTGTTCTTCTTAGGGTTCTTTGGCGGCAACTTTGCCCTCTTCAGTCTTTGGCTGCCGGAGCAGTATGGGACCACGGTGCGCGCAACCGCATTTGCGTTTACCACTTCGTTCGGACGTTTCATCGCCGCAGGAGTCAACTTCGGGGTGGGAGCGCTGGTCAGCCGAATGGGAACTCTCGGCAAGCCGGTTGCATTTACGGCGGTTGCGTTTGGGATCGGGCTGCTCACCATTCCCTTCGCAGTGGAAACCCGGGGCGAAGTGCTACCGGATTGAAACTACAGAGAACGGACTCTTAGAAGGAGGCGCTCGCTTTACTGCACGACGATCTTGCCGACTAGCTTCGATTTGTTATTGAAGTAATTCTCGACCTGGAACGGAATTTCACCCGGTGTATCCGGTTGGAATTCGAAATCGTAGACTTCGCCCGACGCGATATGTAATACCGCATCCTCGGACTTTGCCAGTCGCGAGGGGACATTCGCTCCGTCCTTCGCGACGGCATGCCACGTCGCGGGGTGCTCCTTGCCGCCGAGCTGAAGGTCAGCTGCGAGATTGGGAGCCATGTTGATCACGCGCAGGCGATACTTTACCCCGCGGCTGAACACCATCGGGCTCAGCTCTTCCACTCCGTTTAGCGTGATTCGTGTGGTGAAAAACGAGTCGTCGCGCGCGCCGATCACCAGCAAACGGTCGCGCTCAGCGTCCCACGACTCGCCCGGTTCGAGCACGATCAGGCCGCCGTACACTCCTCCTGAAAGCTGGTTCGGATCGGCAGCGTGGGTGTGATAAATGAACGTCCCGGCGCGATTGGGCGTGAAGCGGGCGACGAAGCTCGCGCCCGGCTGAATGGCAGGCGTGACCTGATCGCCGGTGCCGCCTCCGACCACGCCATCGTAGTAGCTGTCGAGTTCCAAGCCATGCCAGTGGATGGTAGTCGGTTCATCGAGGTGGTTCACCACCGTGATCTCCGTCGGCTCTCCGCGCGTTACTACGATCGGTGGGCCTACCGACTTGTCCTCCGAGGCCACGATCTTCTTCCCCTCACGCACCGAGCAGGAGAAGGTGCGCGCCTTCCCGTCCGCCGCATTGCGCTCAATGACCAGATCGATTTTCCGCGGCGAACGGGCCGAGGCACTCACCGGCGCTGACGGCGCCGCTTTCACGTTGATCATGAGTACCAGTCCGGCCATGTCATTCATGGCATCCATCTCTTCGTGGTGTGCCTGCGCTCCACTCGCGGCTTCAGATCCGCCGGAGGGTTTCGCAGTTGCGATGCTAAACACCGGCACCCGTTTCTCGGTGGAGAAGTGGGACTGGAAGTGGCAGTGAAACAACCAGCGCCCGGCATGTTCAGGCGTCCATTCCATCATCATCGTGTGCCCTGGCAGTAGGTTCTGAGTCACGATCGACTGCCGGTCGTCGCCGGCGTAAGCAGTGTCCGTCTCGAAACTCCCAAGACTCAGCACCTGGTAGAACGCACCATGAAGGTGCATCGGATGCTCTCCCGCGCTTGGGTTGATGACGCGCCACCGGATGTTATCTCCTGCCGTATATTCCAGTGGTTCTGTGTATGGGTAGGACTTGCCGTTGATGGAGACCACTTCAAAGGCGGGATGAATAACGTCAGCGGCCGCGAACGTTGCATTGATGACGAATACGCGGTCGGCAGCGACGGGGCCGGCAGGGTCCACGATGAAGGCGCCGTTCAGATGTGCGTCGGCCCGCAGCGGCTGCACAATGGTCCGCGAGCCAACCTTGAGAGGCTCGGTCGTCCGCGCCCAGTAGTAATAAGTTCCGGGTACGCCAGCGGCAAAACTGAATTCGCGGCTCTCGCCGGCGGGAATCTCAACACTGGCGTTTGCGTCGCCGGGACGCGTGTTCAGCCCGTACACCGTCGCTTTCATCTTCAACTGGTTGCTGACGGTCGCGTGGACGGTCGTGCCTTCCGGCATGCGCAGCAGCGGCCCGGGGATCTGTGCCGCACGTCCGGCTTCACCGAATGCCTGGACGAAAAGCCGCGGGCCATCGTCCGCCTCGGGACGCCACGCGCCGGCGCGCAGTTCGAGTTGGACGTGGAGCACGCCATTCTCGAGTTTCCCTGCGGTGGTTCGGTTCTGATTGGCAACAATTTCGTCGGCAGCCGGCGCTTGCGCGGGCGCCCATGCAGACAGCAGACACACCACCGCGAAGCAATAAATAAGACGATGAGTTGTAGGCATGCCCTTCCCCAAGGTTGGTTTTCATTATGAACCGTGGGGCACGACTGTCAAGCCAAATTCTACTTGGACGATAGACGGGTTTCGAAAGGAGTCCCCTCTTTTAGAAACGCTGTGCGCTTGCCACGGCACATCCTTGCCGGTACACGGTGCCTGTGGTATCGCTAAATTCGATGGCCGCCGTGCTGGTCCATGCGTTGGAGCCATTCTGGAACGCGATGGTTTGCGTGATCGTCTGCTCGCCCGCCTCAAATCCTGGATTGTGCGTCGCGGGATTCGGCGACGTCGTGTAATTGATGAAGGCCACGCTCCTTGCCCCGTAGGTACCTCGACCCTCGTAGTCCCATACCCCTTGGCCACCACTCCGTTGTCCCGGTCCGAACGCCGGATTGGTTGTGTCCTCCGCCAGGGTTCCCCTGAATGCAAACGTCACTAGCGATGGAAAAGCTGGTGACAGTGGTGTTCCGGTCTGGCAGTCCACGAGCGTCACCTGCACACGCCACGTTCCCAGGAGACTGGCCTGATGGCCCGGTTGCGCCGCCGCACGACGCCCGGCCGCCAGCATAATCACCAACCCCAACATCAACACCGACAAACCCTTCACGATACTCGGCTTCATACGTTTGGCTCCTCGTCCACAGAATTGTCGCCGGATTCTCGCCTAGCGACGCCGCTCATCCTCTTCCTTTCTGTCTGCAAAGTCCTTAGAATCGTCCTGAAAATTTCTGAAAAGATCTGAAGATCGCCACTGTCGCCATGAGCCCGAGACGATCAGACATCTACGAGTTTGGAGACTTCCGCCTGGAAGCGGACAAGCGTCTGCTTTTCCGGCGAGGCGACCCGGTCGCGCTTACTCCCAAGGTCTTCGAGACACTTCTCCACTTGGTGCAACATCACGGGAAAGTCATCGCCAAGGACGACTTGATGCGAGCGGTGTGGCCCGATACCGTGGTCGAAGAGAACAACCTCGACCAGAACATCTCGACTTTACGTCGGGTTCTTGGAGAAAGGCGCGGGGAGAATCGCTACATTGGCACCGTTCCGGGTAAGGGTTACCACTTCATCCCCGCCGTTGAGATTACCGGCCGGACGCAACTCCCGCCGGATCGTGTAACCCTTGCCGTGCTTCCGTTCGATAACCTCAGCACCGATCCTGACCGCGAATATCTCGCCGACGGTCTTACCGAAGAAGTTATTGCCACCCTCGGCCAGATCGATCCCAGCCATCTCAGCGTCATCGGGCGCACTACGGTCATGGCTTATAAGCGCACCCGGAAGAGCCTTGCCGAGATTGGGCGTGAACTCGACGCCACTTATCTGGTTGAGAGTTCGATGCGCTCCGAAGGTGGCCGTGTTCGGATCACATCCAGGCTTATTCGCGTCCCTGACCAGGTACAACTGTGGTCGACGTCCTATGACAGCGAGCCCGGCAGCATGCTCGAGTTCCAGCGCGAAATCAGCGCAGCCATCGGAGAGCGCGTCCGACTGCAGCTTTCTCCGGAGCGCCTCTCCGCTATCGCCCGCCGGCAAACTCGCAACGCCGAGGCCTATGACCTCTACCTGCGTGGACGCTATTTCTGGAACCAGCTTTCGCCCGTGACCACCCGGCGGGCCAGCGAATTCTTTGCCCGTGCGACCAAACTCGACCCGCAATACGCACTTGCCTGGTCTGGATTGGCGGACGCTTACACGGCGAGCCCGATCAATGGAGACGCTGCTCCACTCAAAGTAGGGCCGCGGGCACGAGACGCGGTAGCGCACGCCGTCAGTGCCGATCCGCTACTCGCCGAAAGTCAGACTTCTTTAGGCTTTGTGAAGTTCTGGCTTGACTGGGAATGGCCCGCCGCCGAGGCCGCCTTCCGGCGAGCCATCGATCTCGATCCCCACTATCCTCTCGCGCACCGCCTGCTCGGGATCGTGCTTGCGCACCTGCGCCGCTATGAAGAGGCGGGGCATGCCATAGGCCGCGCTCGCGAACTGGATCCGCTTCTTGCTGGCCATCACGCGCTCTCGTCCCAGATCGCATTCATGGGCCGCAACTACACCGCCGCGCTGCAATTTGCCAAGCAAGCCATCACCATCGATTCGGAATTTTGGATAGGACACATGCAGCTCGGACAGGCCTACGAACAACTCGGTGAGCCTCAGCTCGCACTTGACGCGCTCAACGATGCCGCCCGTCTTTCCGGCAACAGCAAAACTCTTGCGCTACGCGGTTACGTCCTGGCGAGAAACGCACGCGCTGAGGAAGCGCACGCAGTGCTCGAAATACTGAAATCCGTCGCGCGGGAACGCTATGTTCCGCCCTATGCAACCGCGCTCGTTCACCTCGGCCTTGGTCACTATGAGGAAGCGTTTAATTGGCTGGACCGCGCATTCGAGATGCGCGACGTCCATCTTGCGTTCCTGCCCAACGACGTCAAGTGGGATCCGCTTCGCGCGAATCCGCGCTTCCTCTCTCTGCTCGATCGCTGCGGCTTCGTGCCCAACTGAAGAAACATCGCGCCCCCACTGCGGCGATTGGAAGTCCGATACCCGGGATTTCTCCCGGATCCCAGGCAAACCGGGAGCAATCGCCTTGACAGGGAACGGCCTTTTAAAAGGAAAAGGGCCGGTGCGAGTAACCGGCCCCTGTCGAATGCTGTTTCTACAGTGATATCTATGCGGTGATCAGGGACTCCAAGGCCATGCGGCTCGGGATTACAAGGGTCGCGCCGGTTTGCTGGATGAGATGCTGTTTCTTGAAGCCCGCGAAAAGGCGGCTGACGGTCTCGCGCGAGGTGCCAATCATCTGCCCGATCTCTTCGTGCGTCAACGCCAGTTTCATTTGGCTGGGGTTTCTGGCTTCGCTGTTCTGGTCCAGCCACCCTACCAGCAGGCGAGCCAGCTTTTCGCTGGCCGAATCGGAAAGGATGAGGTCGCGGATTTCGCGGCAGGTGGAGGCGTAATCCTGGCTGATGTGCTGAGTTACCCACAGAGCGAGCTCGCCGTGCTGACGCATGAGGCGCAGCAAATCGCTCTGTCGCAGGAAGCTGATCTCGCAGGGCTCCTGGGTCTCGGCCGTGGCTTCATACTTGTATCCTGCAACCACCGCGGCAACTCCCAAGGCACCACCGGCTTCGACGATTCGCAGAATCAGCGTCCGGCCGTCGCTCCCACAAATAGAAAGTTTCACTCGGCCGCGACGCACGATGAACACGCCTCGCGGCATCTGGCCCTCGGCGAACAGGACCGCTCCCGTGGGATAGGTCGTGGTAAGTACTTCCAGTTCCAGGGCATCGGCCACGGCTGGAGAAAGATTGCAAAAAGTTTTGTCTTCTGGGGCAAGTTTCTGGGGGTTATCTAGCATTACTGTGGGCATAATTGCCTCCGGTCACAGGTACCTTGGCAAGCGCTTGGCCATTCTTCCCAGGCTGGGCCCAGGCTTCCGATTGAGTTCTCTAAGCGAAACAAACTAAGGGGTTTGCTTGGATGCGATGAGATGTTGTCAGACCCGCCGTCCATCGGATTCGTGTCCGGAAATGAGTGGTTTCACACACTGCTGTGTGATCTCCATCACCAGTACTCTGGTTATGTGACCAAGGGAGTAGTCCCAAACGAAGGCTCGGAGGCGCGGATTTCCAGGGTTTCGGATCCCTAAGAGGCTGCGGAAAACGCCCAACATTGGACGCGCAGCCCCTAAAGGGGCGATTGATTTCGAAGGACTTGCGGTATCGCTAAAGCGATACCCTGATACGAACCTTGTCTCCGAAGGATTCGATCCCCAGCTTTCACCCCAGCGCCGTATGGATCGTGTTGAGCAGAGCGGTTCGGGTGAACGGTTTTTCGAGCAGAGTGACGCCGCGCTTCAACACTTCGCGTTCCGCGATCAACTCACCCGTGTAGCCCGACATGTATATAACTTTCAGGGTCGGGTGCGAGGAACCCAGGCGCTCCACCAGTTCCGGCCCGCTCACGCGGCGCATCACGACGTCGGTCAACAACAGATCGATCTGCCCCGGATAAGAGAGCACGGATTCGAGCGCGGACTCGCCGTCATTCGCTTCGACCACGGTATAGCCATGCTCCTCGAGCACTTTCTTCGTCAAGCTGCGCATGACTTCGTCGTCTTCCACGAGCAAGATGGTTGTGCCCTGCCGTTTCGGGCCGACGTTCTCCGCTTCCGACTTGGTTAGGAGCCCGATCTTATGCTCCGCGCTCGGGAGATAAATCTTGAACGTCGTTCCGTGTCCCGGTTCACTGTAGACCAGGATGTGTCCCGCGCTCTGCTTGACAATTCCGTAGACGGTGGCCAGGCCCAAACCGGTTCCTTTGCCCGCCTCTTTGGTGGTGAAGAAGGGCTCGAAGATGCGCGACACGGTCGCTTCATCCATGCCGTTGCCGGTATCGCTGATGGCCAGCACAACGTATTTTCCGGCAGGCATGGCTTGACGCTGCTCGGCGAAGGCCTCGTCGAATTTCGCGGTGCCCGTTTCCAGAATGAACTTGCCGCCACGAGGCATGGCGTCGCGCGCGTTCACGGCGAGGTTGACCACGATCTGGTCGAGTTGGCCGGGGTCGGCCTCGACTACGGCCGACGGGGATCGGGAAACAATGAGAACCTCGACATCGTCTCCCATCAGAGGACGCAGGAGCTTGCTCACGTCCTTTAATCGCTCGTTCAGATCGAGAAGGCGGGGTTGGATGGCGGAAGATCGGCTGAAGGCGAGAAGTTGCCGAGTTAGCGCCGAGCCGCGTTCAATGGCCTTCTTGATGTTCTCGACATAGATCGACGATTCGGCGGCCGGCTCGATGCGGTCGCGGAGGAATTCGGTGCAGGCGTTGATGATCCCCAGGATATTGTTAAAGTCGTGTGCGACTCCTCCCGCGAGCCGGCCGATCGCTTCCATCTTCTGGGATTGGTGAAGCTGGTTCTCGGTTCGTTTCTGGTCGGTCATGTCGCGCGCGATGGCGGAGGCTCCGATGACGTCGCCTTTCGCATCGCGCAAGGGAGAGACGGAAATGGAGACATCCAGACGGCGGCCGTCTTTCGTGACCCGCACCGATTCACGATGCTCGATGCCTTCCCCGCGCGCGACCTTCTCTAAAATCTCGGAACTTTCGTCAGGATGTCCGTTGGCAGCGTCATCCGGGGGAACGAGAAGAGATATGTTCTTTCCGATGACTTCTTCCGGCGCGTAACCGTAGATGCGCTCGGCTCCCTTGTTCCAATTCGTAATGATGCCGTCCAGGTCCTGGCCGATGATGGCGTCCTCGGAGGAATCGATAATCAAGGCCAGACGGGACCGGGATTCGCCCAGTTGCTCCACCGTTCTCTGATACAGCTCTTCATGCGCCCGGCGCAGTTCTTCTTCCATGCGCTTGCGCGCGCTGATGTCGCGGATCGCACTGAGCACGAACATCCCTTTTTCCGTGGCGACAGGACTGAGACTGATCTCCACCGGAAACTCCGAGCCATCGCGCCGTCGTCCGTAGAGATCGATGTTCGCTCCCATGCGGCGCGTCTTTGGCGTTTTCGCGAAGTTCTCGCGATGATGGTGGTGCTCGTGGCGATAGCTCTCGGGGACGAGGATTTCGACTCTCTGGCCGATCAGTTCGTCGCGCTCATAACCAAAGAGCGCTTGCGTTTGCGAATTTAGCTGAACAATGACTCCATCGCGATCAACGGCGACGATGGCATCCGGAAGGGCCTCTAGGAGATCATTCGATAGGAGGATTTCTGCCATGGTCTTAGCTGAGAGCGCTTGCGCCAGCTGCTTCCGATCCGCGGAAAGTCGTGGCATAGCACCTCCACCGGTTCCAACTGGCGGTCCCTCAATCTATGTCATAACCTGCTTGCCTGTAAAGGCGAGGAGAACAAGTCGTTGAATCTACAGGAGATGCGCGCACGCGTTCCGGTGAGTGTGATTACAATCACAAATAAATGTGACGGATATCACAATGACCTCAGGTCCAGATGAAAGGCAAGAGCTAGCCAGAATGATTGAGTCATTGATTCAATGACTCAAGGTTTCAATGATTCAATGGAACCCTAATAGAAGGAATGATGAGCAGAGTAAGATCGGATTGGTAAGAAATCCCGGCGGGCTTCAGACTCGCGAGAGTATCGCGCAACCTGCAGCCCGCCCGGTTGTTAGGCTGCTTTTTTGGCCTGTCTGATTTTCGCCCAACGCGCTTTCTGGGCCAGAGAAATTCTCCGGCGCCCGGCTGCGGAAAGAACACGCTTGGCCCGATGCGGTGCCCCTGCGTGTGCGGTTGAGCCCGTGCCTCGGGTCAGCTTTTCGAGAACCGAAATAGCTTCCCCAAGCTTTTGGACTTGGTTCTGCGCATCCCGGCGTTCCTCGCGGAGCCGGACTAGTGCCTTAAAAATATTTGTCATCCAATACCCCCTCGGGTAACTTCCGTCGGCCATTGTATTACTAAGTCGGCGATTCCGTAAGAACTAATTATTACCCAATGGGGATTACATGGAGCCTGGACGCCACGAGTACGATGACCGGGTACGATGCCCGGGCAATGATGACCTGGGGTCGACGGTCCCCTTCGAGAACGCCCGCCTACAGCCTCATCCCAGAGGTGGCAGAAGTCCCGACGACCCCAACAGGAAGAGCGCGCCCACCGCCAGGCTATAAATCGCAGTAAGCGCGGTCACTACAAACTGAAAGCGCGGCAGCCGCGAACTGAATCCGAAAAGCCCCACCGCCGACGCCGTCATCACCGTGTTCATGGCCAGGAGTCCCGCGATAAACATCGCCAGGCCAACAAAACCCTTGCCGATTCCGCCGAGATTGGCCGCCAGTAGAAAGATCGCTAACTGGCTGGGCGTCTCCGCCCCGAGCCCGTGGACGATGCCGATCATCAACACGGATTTCGAATTGTAATTCCAGGCTGTGTCCGTGGGAGGAGGGACATTGTGATTGTGAGCGTAGCCTTTGATCTTCCAATGGATCCAGCGTAGCGCCCCAGCCATAAGGTGAAAGCGGCTGCGCGGCGCGGAGTTCCCGCTGAAAAGCGATCCCAGAACATACACTCCCAGGACCAGCAAGGTGAGTCCCACTAAGCGCTCGGCGATGCGATCCATGCCGCGAGGCAGCGAGAGCTGAAACACGATGACGGCACTGCCGAGTACGGCAACCATGACCCCGTGTCCGACGGCGTAGAGCAGGCCAAGCCGCATACCGCGCCAGCGATTGGCCTGCACACTGGTGATGTCGGTGATGGCGGCGATGTGATCGTAGTCGAACCCGTGGCGGAAACCGAGAATCGCCGCCGAGAGGAGCGCAAGTTGAAGGCTGTTGGGCGTGACGGTCATGGAGGATGGTTATGGATGAGGATGGGGTTCTCGGTAACGTCCTTACTGTTCCATGTCTTTATTGTTCCATGCTTATTGTTCCACAGCCGGTTCAGAATCGGAAATTCGCCCCCGGAAACCCTCGCGGTAGGTCGGATCGTATCTAACTTGGGTGCGCCAAGGAAAGTTCCCGGCTTGAAACATCGGGTCCGACGTTTGCGTGCGCGGGCCAAGCCGCCTAACAGCCTGTGGTGAGACTCACAGCGCCCAGCAGCCAGCGCCTAAAGGCGCATTCATCACACGACGGCTACGGCATGCCTGAAGGCATGCCCTGATACGAATCTTACTTTCACCACGGGCGGCTAAAGTCGGCTCTCGCCGATGGACTGAAAAGCGGCTACAATGGCGGCAATCCAATCGTAACCGGAGGCAGCGCGGTGAAACCAATGCGTTCTTATGGTGTTACTGCAATGGGTGCGGCGGTGTGGTTTGCCGTTTTAAGTATGGGGGCGGGCCTGTGCGCTCAGGAAGCCGCTGCTCCCCGACATACCGGAGTTCCGCAAGACTGGTCGCAGGGCCATATCGTGTTCAGCCGCGATGCGCTCGCCCGGCACCCGGAGTTGATTAACCGGGAACCGCGTATTCTGTATCAGGCGATGCAGCGCTGGCAGGCTCCGAATTCAATTGTCTCTTCCAGCGCCGACCCCCTTCCGGCATCCGTCAACGACTCCGGCCAACGCGACTGGAATCTGCTTCTGGGGTCGAAGGTTATCGGACACATGTATCCGGCCAAGTTTTCATTCGATCCTGCCGCGAAGCCGGATTGCATCCATGACTTCGTCGTGTTCGGGATGGTAGCCTTCGGTACTCCCGGGGCTAGCGGCGGCCAGGCCAATCTTGTGGCCCTCAACAATCTCTATGTCAACAGCACGGGCACCGGGTTATGCAGCGGCACGGCTCCGAACGTACTGTTCGCCTATAACATCACCACCGTTGCTGGGGGGAGAATCTCGACTTCGCCGGTGCTTTCCGAGGATGGAACGAAGATCGCCTTTGTGGAAAGCGTCCCCGGAGGCTCTCCCGAGGCGATTTTCCATGTCTTGACTTGGGCCCCTGGTGGCGCACTCAAAAACGCTGCTGTGCCGGGGTCCATGACTTCCCTGACTTTCTCCCCAACCGCCAACTGCACGACCTCGTCGCCGTGGATCGATTACGCCACGGATGTTGTCTACGTGGGCTCGAATAAGGGTGACGTTTACAAAATTACGGGAGTCTTCAAGGGAACGCCCACTTCGGCCGGAACTCCCTGGCCGGTCAGGGTTCATACCAACTTCCACATAACTTCTCCGGTTCTCGACGCGGGCCGGGGCGTGTTGATGATCGGGAGCAGTGACGGCGAGCTCTACAAGATCGACACCACGACGGGTCAGCTCTCATCCCTGGTGGTTGGAAGGATAGGAGGTAGTAGCTCCGGTATCGTGGCCCCGCCGATTGTGGATGGCACCAGCGGCACAACCTTTGTCGTCAGCGCCTATGGCGCCAGCAGCACTGTTCCTAGCGGCTATTCCGCCGTTCTTGTCGAAGCCAATACCGACACTATGGGTGAGCTGAAGCGGGTCCCGATTGGCCTGGGCGCCTCCGGTGGAACCGCCCTCAACCTCTACGATCCCGCTTTGAGCAACGATTACTTCAACGATCCCTCGACGGGGGTGATTCGTCTTTGCGGGACGGGCGTCGCTGATACCAGGCCATGGCAATACGCCTTCGGGTTCACGATGTTGGGCACGCAGGCCATCCTGAATGGATCCCCTTCGTTCTCACAGCAACTTCTCACTTCCTTAAATGCCCGCTGTACAGAATGGACGGAATTCTTTAACCCAAATGTCCCTGTTGGTGGGACCGATTTCTTTTTCTTCGGCCTGACGAGAGACTGTATAGGGACGAGCGGCTGTGTGGCGGAGACCACAGGGAATACCGCGGCCACCACGGTGACCGTGAACGGCGGGCCCAGTGGGATCATCGTCGACAACTACAGCACGGCAGTGGCTGCTTCCAGCATCTATCTGAGCTCCGAGAATGTAGGTACCGCGTATAAATTTACCCAGAACGGCTTGAAATAGTGCGACAGGCAGATTGATAGATCGATTGTCCGTGTGGTGACCGGCGACCCCTCGGCAAGCTCAGGGCAGGCTCCTTCCCCTGCGCACAATCCGTTTCTGGCGCTGTCGTCCTATTGTCCCGCGCTCGGTGACCGCGTTTCCGCCGGTTTCCAAGAGCGTGTACGATTCAGCATCCGTTCGGGCGCGAATTCTCCTACAATGTCAGCGATGAGGTTGCCGTGAGCGCACACCATCCAAATCCTCCCGATCCAGAGCGGGACGAACTGGATCCCGATCGGCCGGAGCCGCAGCCGCGGAACGATCGTCCCATCGAAGGCTCCGTCGAAGGCAAGGAGGTCGAAGACTTTTTTCAGCGCCTCCCCGGGAATTTTCGCTGGCCGAAACCGAATGCCGAGGCGGTGGCTGCGGCGGTGGAAGCGATCCATCGCATGTCGGCGAGTCCAGCGGCCGAGGACCGGGCGGCGGCCGGTGACGCCGGCCAAGCGGGCACCGAGTGCTCCGAATGCGGAGGTGCGCTGCCGGCGGGCGCTCGCTTTTGTGTCTGGTGCGGGATCCCGGCCGAGCCCAACGCCGCGGACACCGCCGCTCCGCTGCATAATCGCGGCGGCGCGCAACACCACGTTCACCACCACTATCACCATCTCATCCCCAGTCATGAGATGACATCCGGCGCGCCCGCCGCCGAGCCCCAGTCCTCGGCTCCTCGCGGCCGTGCTCCCGGTTCGGCGGCTAAATCGGGCGGCGGCCGCGCCGAAGCCGGCGCCCGCCAGGTTGTCCAGGACTGGGCGCAAGCCTGCAATACCAAACACATCGACGACCTGCTCGAGCTCTACGCCGCGGACGCGACGCTGATCCGCTCCAGTGTTCCTCCGGTTCGCAGCCTGCCTGCGATCCGCGAGTATCTGGTCTCGCTGCTCGAAGCCGGCTTGGGCGACGTGGAGATGGAATCGCTGCGAGTCGAAGTGATGGGGGAGATTGCTCTGGACCTCGGCCGCTGCAAGATGCTCGTCCCGGTAGCCATGGGCAAGCGGCGCGAAGAGCGCGGGAAATATCTGATCGTACTGGTGCGCCAGCCCGCCGGCACATGGAAGATTCTTGCCGATTGCTGGTCGGCCGACCTGGCGGTCAGCGCATCGACTCTGGAAACCGCTGCCCGAAAGGGAAGCGAACCGATCCCGCCCCTGCGGAAGCCCCGCTGAACCCGTCACAGGATTTGCTTAGAAGAGGTGTAGCGTCGCATCCAGGGCAGGTCAATCGACGTTCTCGAAAAGCGGGTAGTGGTGTAGTTTCAAAATTGCGACTGTTTCTTGCTTGGCGGCAGAAAAGTCTTTAACGCAAAGTACGCTAAGGACTCGCGAAGGGCGCAAAGAAAGGGCACCGGACGAGCACTAACTGCACCACTACCGAAAGGCGGAGGGCAGAGACCACTAAGACCTGGGACCCGAGACCTGGAACCTAAGACCTAAGACCTAAGACCAAACTGTTCCTAATAAATCCCTCTGTTCTTCGACGACACATGGAACTCCAGGTCGGTCGAGTAACCGGGCAATTCGAGCGGAACGCTGTAGTCGCATTGAATGGCGATCGAGCCGTTGCCGATCCCGGTGCCCGACCGCGTGACATGGACCTGCTTGTCTGTCAGATCGATATCGTAACTGTGGGCTTGCTTGATAATGGCCGTGCGAATGTCCTCTTCCGAGCGCGAGGTGTAGGTAGATTGCAGGGCTTCGGTCTTGACCGCATCCTGGAACTCGTAGTTCGAGAAATACGGTGGGATGACTTTAATGCCCACCAGGATGACCAGCCCAAAGACGGCCACCGCGAAGACTAATTTCAGAGTTGCCATAAGAAACAATCGCCAAATCGCCGGTTGCGAGTCTTAATGCCGCGAGTTGTCGCGAGCCGTTTCCATCCTGCGCCGGCCCATTCCGCCGGTTAGCGAGCGGCCGGACGCAGTTCCTGGAAATACTCCGTTATGGCAGAAATTTTAACGTCCGCAGTTTGGCGAGTCGAGCGCTGAACGACTTCCAACATACCTTCGGTAACCTTCTTTCCCACGTTGATACGAAAGGGGATACCGACCAGGTCAGCGTCCTTGAACTTCACTCCAGGCCGTTCGTCCCGATCATCCAGTAAAACGTCGTATCCGGACGCCTCCAGTTGCCGGGCGACGTTCTCGGCGGTGCTGCGGATAGTCTCATCTTTGGTGTTGGTGGCAACTACAACTACTTCAAACGGCGCGATGGATGGGGGCAGCGAGAAACCGTTCTCGTCGTTATTCTGCTCGACGGCCGCGGTCAGGATGCGCTCGATGCCAATCCCGTAGCTCCCCATGATGGGCGCGACCTCCTTGCCATTGCGGTCGAGCACGCGGGCGCCCATCGATTCCGAATACTTGTAGCCCAGCTTGAAGATGTGTCCGATCTCGACGGCGGTATCGATGCGCAAGGGAGCGCCGCAGTTGGGGCAATCTTCGCCGGCGGTGACGCTGCGCAGGTCGGCGGCGATGGTGTACTGGAAGTCCTTGCCGGGAGTTACGTTTTTGAAATGGTAGTCAAGCTTATTGGCGCCGCAGATCATGTTAGTGCGGCCGACGAGCGCCTCGTCGAGCAGGACATGGACGGCGCGCGAATCGTAGTCCGGATCATCTTTCGGATGATCGGTGCGTTCCTTCTGATCTTCCTTCCGACCCCAGACGCCGAGCGTATCTTTGGACTTCACCACCAAGCCAAGCGGTCCGATGTAACCCGCGGGACCGTGGAAGTATTTCTCTAACTCTTCGGTTTGCATGGGACGAAGCTGGCTCGCCTTCAGCAGCGTGAGCAGCTTGGTCTCGTTCACCATGTGATCGCCGCGCAGGAAGACCACCACGGGTTGCTCCAGCGTCCTCGCTCCGTCCTTGTCTTTGTCCTTGTCCTTGGCGGGATTCTGCGCCATGTAGGCGACGGTCTTGATGTCCTGCTTGGCGGAAATTTTCAGGAACTCCGCCACGTCGGCGATCGCGCCTTTGCCCGGCGTATGCACGAGCAACGGCTTGCCGTCGCCCTCGGGCTTGAGGTCTTCGATGGAAGCAAGCTTCGAGGTCGCCTTCTCCATATTGGCCGCGTAGGCGCAACTCTCGCAGCTCACGACCAGGTCTTCGCCGGCGGGAGTGCGCACCATGAATTCCTGCGACTGCGATCCGCCCATGGCGCCCGAATGCGCGTCGATCACCATGTACCTCAAGCCGCAGCGATCGAAGATGCGGCAGTAGGCGTCGTAATGTTTGAGGTAGGAGACGTCAAGCCCGGCCGCATCGATGTCGAACGAGTAAGCGTCTTTCATGATGAACTGACGCACGCGCAGCAGTCCCGACTTGGGGCGAGGTTCGTCGCGGAATTTGGTTTGAATCTGATACCAGATCTGCGGCAGTTGCTTGTAGCTGCGCAGTTCCTTGCGCGCGATGTCGGTCATGACCTCTTCGTGAGTCATGCCCAGGCAAAGGTCGGCACCCTTGCGGTCTTTGAGGCGGAACATATTGTCGCCCATCACGGTCCAGCGTCCGCTCTCCTCCCACAGATCGCGCGGATGCAGCGTGGGCAAGTAGAACTCCTGGCCGATCTTGTCCATTTCCTGGCGGACGATGCCCATGATCTTCTGGGTCGTGCGACTGCCGAGGAACAGGAACGAGTAGATGCCGGCGCCCAGTTGACGGATGTATCCGGCGCGGACCAGCAGTTTGTGGCTAGCGACTTCGGCGTCGGCGGGAGCCTCGCGAAGAGTGGGGATAAAGAGTTGCGACCAGCGGTGCATGGGTTTGGTTTCCAATCGACAGAGAATCTTCGATTGTAAACGACCGGGATTGGAAACGGGGCTTGCGGATCCGGCGGTCCGGAAGCGCGACTTCTGCACGGTTCATGGCGGCGACATTCTCCCAGAAGAAATTGTTCTTGACACCCGCGACGGAGTGGAAGTAACTTTACGCAATTATAGTAACGTTTTGGGTCCGTAATTCCGTGGCGGCTTCTTAATTCCAAAAGAACAAAGGTGACGCAATGACTGCAAGATGCTTGCTGTCCTGTGCTCGTTGGAGTGTGCCCGCCACGCCGCGACGTTTCCGGCGGAGGGTGCTGGGGGCCGTATTGTTGGCGGGAATTGCGCTGCTGGGGACGGCCACTGCCTGGGGCCAGGCGAGCACATCGCTGCGCGGGACCATCACCGATCCGAGCGGCAGCGCGGTGGCCGGGGCGACGGTTGTGCTGGCCAACCGCGAATCGAAGACGGAGAGAACCGCAACCTCCGCGGAACAAGGGGCGTATCAATTCTTGTTCGTCCCGCCGGGGACCTATTCGCTGACGGTCACGGCGACCGGGTTTCGACCGTATAAGCTTGACGCCGTGCAATTGCTGGTCAACACGCCCACAACGATCAACGCGCAGCTCAAGGTAGGAGCCGCCGGCGAGGTGGTCGAGGTGACCTCCGAAGCACCGGCATTGAACCTGGTAGATTCTTCCCTCGGCAACTCCTTCAACGAAACCCAAGTGCAGGACATTCCTCTGGAGGGCCGGAATGTTCCCGACCTGTTGAGCCTGCAAGCTGGAGTTGCGTACACGGGCAACCGCATCGGGGACAAGGACCAGGACACGCGCAATGGCGCTGTGAATGGAGCCAGAAGCGATCAGAGCAATGTTACGCTCGACAACGTCGACGTGAACGATCAGTCGAATGGATATGCCTTTACGTCGGTGCTCCCCGTGACCCAGGATTCGGTGCAGGAATTTCGCGTAACCACGACGAATTATGGGGCGGACCAGGGGCAGGGTTCCGGGGCACAAGTGGCGCTGGTAACTAAGAGCGGCACCAACTCCTTTCACGGCTCGTTGTATGAAGACATGCGGAATACGATCACCAGCGCCAATGATTACCTGGTCAAGCAGTCGGAGCAGAACATCGGGCTGCCGAACAAGCCTTTGCAGCTCAATCGCAATATTTTTGGCGTGTCAGTGGGCGGTCCGGTGCAAAAAGACCGGTTGTTTTTCTTCACGAACTACGAGGGAACCCGGGAGCGCGAGGAACAACGCGCCGAACGAGTGATTCCTACGCCCTCCATGTGCCAGGGCACGTTTCAATATGTGAATGGGGACGGCAGTGGAACCACGAGTTGGGGCCCCGCGCAGCTTCAACTGCTTGACCCTAACGGCATCGGGATCGATCCTGCGATGCTCGACCTGACCAATCACACCGGTTATCTCGACCGGACTTTCTGCACCGGTCAGACACCGACCAACGATATTTCGGCGGGAGACGGGTTGAATTATGCCGGCTATGTTTTCCGCGCTCCCACTAAGCTCGACAACGACGTGTTCATTGCGCGTGTCGATTACCACCTCACCGGGGACGGCAAGCACAGTCTGTTTTGGCGCGGCGCTTTGAATGATTCGCGCAATCCCGGAGCTCCCTTTTTACCAGGGAAGTACCAGACAGTGCCGGGCGAGCTAAACCCCAGTGCTCCCATGCAGACCATTGGCGACCACAGCAAGGGCTTTGTCTTGGGATACACCGCTGTTCTCAGCCCAACGAGGGTGAATTCCTTCCATTGGGGGTATACACGGCAAAGCTTTGGGGTTGTCGGCAACACCAACCAGCAGTGGAACGAGTTCCTGGGCTTGGACCAGGGGATTAACTTCAGTCACAACTTCCAGCTGCCGCTGCACAACTTGGTCGACGACTTCACTTGGACCAAAGGAACTCACTCGTTTCAGTTTGGAACCTCGATCAAAATCGCCCGGAATCCGCGCACGAGCTACTTGCACTCGAACACAATTGCACTGGGGACCACCAATTGGACGTCCCCGATCGGTTTTGCGGGGACGAGCAGCACGCTGGACCCGACCAATATCACGGCTCACCCCGGGATTAGCGGGCCGGAGCCGCAGACCGCAACCCAGTACGATCGTCCTTTGTTGTCCCTGTACGGGATGATTTCGGACGTGGTCGCCAACTACAACCTGGACAAGACTGGCGCCCCGGTGCCGGGATATTCGTGTCCCGGAGGAACGTGCGGCGCGCCGGTCAACCGGAGATATGGCTTGGATTCGTATGAGTTTTATGGGCAGGACGCCTGGCGCATCAAGCCGAATGTCACCGTGACTTACGGATTGCGTTGGTCATTCTTTCCCGCGCCGTGGGAGACCAACGGTTTCCAGGCATCGACCTCATTTGGCCTGGGAACGCAGTTTGCCCAAAACGTGAAGAACATGAACCAGGGGATTGGCTACCTCGCAATGCCGTCCATCAGTTTCAGCCCAAGTGGTCCGGCGAATAACGGGGCGGGGTTCTATCCCTTGGAAAAGACAGACTGGTCGCCGCGAATCTCGATTGCTTACTCGCCGCGATTTGATTCCGGTCCGTTGAGAACGCTCTTTGGCGACAACGACAAGACGGTGATCCGAGCGGGCTTCAGCCGCGTGTACGACCGCGCGGGATTCGCGCTCATCAACAGCTTCGATCAGATCGGCGCGGCCGGGTACTCCATCACGCTCCAGAATGCCTGCTGCACGTACGGTGTCACGAGCGCCGAAGACCTGCCTCGAATCACCGGCATCAACGCGATTCCGGCGAATAACATCAATGGCTATCCGTTCCTGCAGCCGCCGCTTCCGGCGACCTTTCCACAAATAATCCCGTTCAACTCGGAGGCCAACCTGTGGGGCAACGACAACACGCTGAAGACGCCGCATGCCTATACCGCCGATTTTTCCATCGGACGCGAACTGCCCCACCGGTTCTCACTGCAGGTATCGTATGTAGGCCGTTTCGGACGCGATCTGCTCACGCAGCGCGATCTGACTCAGCCGTTGAATATTAAGGATCCGATTTCGGGAATCGACTACTACACGGCGGCATCGGCTTTGTCGAACCTGGCGAGAAAGTTTGCGGTGGCCAACAACGGCGGGCAGGCAACGAACTATTACCAGGCCGTCATCACGCCCGCGCAGATCAGCAACCTCAAGGCCTCAGACCTCGGTCCCACAGCCCAATACTGGGTTGACATGCTGCCTAAACTGCCGGCGGGCGCAACCCATTATACGGACAACTTTGGAACCGGCATTGTGCCCTCGAGCAACCCCACGGACAGCCTGATTCAGGAAGTATTTAATCTCTATTACAACCCGGGTCTCTCGGTGATCGGCGATGAGATCGTTGGACTGGCGGATGTTGACGTGTATGAGGGACTGGGAGATGACCAGGGCCACTACTACACGTTCTGCGCTAAGCCAGGCTGTACCGCCTCGGGAGCAGGAAGCCTTGCTGTACCCTTTGGCGGAGGGATTGGAGATTACCTGAACAATCAGGCTTTTTCCACGTACGGATGGAGTTCGATTGGCAGTTCCAGCTATCACGCGCTGCAAATGAACCTGAGAAAGCAGGTGAGCCGCGGATTCCAGTTTGACTTCAACTACACCTGGTCGAAGTCCATCGACATCACATCGGCGGCGTCGCGTGTCGGATTCTCCGTGTATGGCTACCAGAACGTGGGCCTGGTGGGAACGCGCCTGGCCAATGCGTTTTCTCCGAATCTGGCACGCGCCGTCTCCGACTTTGATACGACCCACCAGTTCAACCTCAACTGGATTGCGGAACTGCCCGTTGGCAAAGGCCGGGCACTGGCTGGCAACGCCCATGGAGTGTTGGACGCGTTCATCGGGGGCTGGCAGACCTCCGGAGTGGCTCGATGGACCAGCGGATTCCCGTTCAGCATTGACGGTGGGCAACGCTGGCCGACAGACTGGTTTCTGACCGGGGTCGCGCAGATGACGGCGAAACCCCAAATCGGCACCTACAAGAGAGCCGGCCGGGTCGACCTCTTTGCGGATCCCGCCGCGGCACAGCAGGACTTCACCTTGCCGCTTCCGGGGCAGGTCGGCTCACGCAACGTGCTACGTGGGAACGGTTACGCCGACTTGGATATGAGTCTCTACAAGAGATGGAAGATGCCCTATCGGGAAACTCACAGCGTGCAATTCCGGTGGGATGTGTTTAACGTGCCGAACCTCACGCGCTTCAATGCACAGTCGGTGGGATCGTCGGCGCTGCTGACGTCGCTGGCGCAGCAGTCGACGAATTTCGGAGCGTATACGAGTCTGCTGACGCAGCCGCGCGTGATGCAGTTTGAGTTGCGGTATGAGTTTTAAGGCAGACTCGGATACTGGAGGAGTCGAGTGGGACAGGAGCCCCGCGTCTCGCGCCCTGGAGACGCGGGCTTTTCGTCGCCGATGGCAATGACCCGGAGCCGCCCATAACGCAAAAGCGTTATTGCCTCCCGGTTGAATACTCCACATACTCAGGTGCGTGAACGTGAAGTTCGCGCCCCTTGCATTGACGGTTGGCCCGCTCCTTATTGCCCTGCTGCTTCAGCCGGCAATGTCGGCATCGGTCGTCGAACATCCTATCGAGCACCCCGGCGTCGTGCCCAAGGATGCCGACTGTTCCTCCTGTCACGTCAATAAGACCAGGGGCAAGTCCGTGCATGCCGCCATGGAGATTCCGTGCACGGTCTGCCATCTGGCGCAGACCGAAGGCGACATGACGATGCTGAATCTGGCCGCGCCGAAGGAAAAGATCTGTTTCGGATGCCATGAGAAGTCCGCGCAATTGCGGCGGCACAAGCCAACCGTAAAAGTGGGATGCATGGACTGTCACGATTCTCACAGCA
This sequence comes from uncultured Acidobacteriaceae bacterium, assembly GCA_963712295.1. Lineage (GTDB taxonomy): Bacteria > Acidobacteriota > Terriglobia > Terriglobales > Acidobacteriaceae > Acidiflorens. The sequence continues at coordinate 370,479 of CAVQHM010000008.1, read as the reverse complement.
GTCCTCGCCGCGCCCTGCTGCGAGAGCACGCGGTCGCGGATTAGGGCAAAGTCTTTCCTCCGAATCCCGCCACTTGCCCCCTTCCTTTTCAACAACTTACCTCCATAAAATCCCCTATTTCCCCGCTCAACCCCGTTTTTCTCCCCTTCATTGCCTTCTTGGTGCGTAACGAGTCCGGTTTCCATAGGATCAGAGTGACCCATTCCACGCATCGAAGCTTTCAGGTTTTACCGGTAGGTTTCCCGTGGATAAGTCTTGTTTACGCAGGATCCCGTAGGCGGGACCGCGGGGGACAGTTCTAACTCCCGAGCTTAGGAAAGCGAGAGCAGAATGCACAAGCCGATCAAATATGTTGAGAAGGCCGTGACGGTTGCCGCCACGGGCGCATGGGCAGTGTTTCAACGCCTCAACCGCATCGCCCCGAATGACGCGCCGATTCCGAAGTGGTCCGATAAGCCCCTGCTCAAGTCGTGGGAAAAGTCGAAGCCGCCGCTGGGCTGGCCGCGCTCGACCGATTCGCTCTGTCCGCGGTGCGTGCCGGAAATTCGGCAGCAGATTCTCGACGGCCACCTGCCGGTCGACGTGCTGATGAACGAAAAAGTGGGTGAGATCAAGGCCCAGATCGTCGAACGCGACGGCAAGATCTGGATGGTGAAGGACTGCCCCAAGCACGGGCACTTCGAAGACCTGATGTCGATCGACACGGAATTCTCCCAGCACCTCGAAGAAGTTTTCCCCGGCCGCGATATTCGCGCCCACAAGGACGAGCATCTGCACCATCATGGGACTTCGACGGTGAAATACGGACGCGGCGCGGTGCTCACCGTTGACCTCACCAACCGCTGCAACATGATGTGCGACCCCTGCTTCATGGACGCGAACCAGGTGGGGTTCGTCCACGAACTGACCTGGGAAGAAATTAAGACGGTGCTCGACAACGCGATCACGGTGAAGCCGAAGCGTCAGATGTCGGTGCAGTTCTCGGGCGGCGAGCCTACGCTTTCGCCGTACTTCCTGGACGCGGTTCGCTACGCCCGCAAGGTTGGATACAACAGCGTGCAGGCGGCGACTAACGGAATTGAGTTCGCCAAGAGTTTTGAATTCTGCCAGCAGGCCGTCGAAGCCGGCATGCGGTATGCCTATTTGCAGTTTGACGGAATCGGAAACGCGGCCAACAGTCATCGCGCCGTCGGCAACCTGTTCGACGTGAAATTGAAGGCCATCGACAACCTGCATAAGGCCGGGTGCGAAATTGTGCCGGTGATCACCATCATCAACGGCATTAACAATGAGCAGGTAGGACGCATCATCCAGTTCGCGCTCGACAATCCGAAGAAGATCGGTTTCCTCAGCTTCCAGCCAGTGAGCTTCACCGGACGCGACGAGGCCATCACCGACGAACGGCGGCAGGCGCAGCGCTACACGCTGGCCCACCTGGCGCACGACGTCAAGAACCAGACCGGCATGGGCATTCCGGCTCGGGATTGGTTCCCCATCAGCTTCATGAGCACGTTCTCGGACTGGGCCGACGTGCTGCACGCCCAGGACGCGAACAACGACTGGGGCCAGTTGTCATGCGGATGCCATCCGAATTGCGGTACGGGAATGGCGGTCATGATTGACAAGGAAACCAAGGAAGCAGTTCCGGTTACGGCGTTCCTGAAGGGCGATCAACTGGCCAAGGACATTGCCAAGGTCAACGATGCGGCTCGTTCGAAGTTCTGGACTGCATTTGGAATGGCGCTGTGCCTGATGAAGAACTACGATCCGTTCCAATCGCCCACGCATTTCAAGATGATGGATCTGCTCAAGAAGTTCGACAAGAACTTCAATGCTACGGGCAAGAATTATGGCAAGGTTGGTCCGGACCGTACGATTGACGACGTGATGAAGCGGCGGCAGGACCGGTGGAACTTCCTGTTCATCGCCGGGATGTGGTTCCAGGACCTGTTTAACTACGACTTCCGGCGCACCGAGCAGTGCATCATTCCTTACGCTACTCAGGAAGGGGAGATCAGCTTCTGCGCTTACAACACGGGCGTGGGCTGGCGCAACATCATCGAGAAGATGCACATGACATCGACGCTCACCAAGTGGTACGAAGAGCATGGGCGTCACGAGATCTTCGCGGGCGGCAAGAAAGTCAAGATGCAAGACGAAGCGCACGCCCTCTACCTGCGCGACGAAATCGTGACCAACGAAGTGCAGCACGATCTCGACAAGCTGGGGATTGCGAAGACGGCGCGCGAAGAGAAGGCGCGGGCACGCGACAAGAAGGCCGAGAGCTCCAGAGTCGATAACCGGGTCAAGAACGACGCGGCCTACGACGCTCGCATGGCGCAGCTCTATCGGGAAGTGGTGCTGAAAGAGAAGCCGGCAACGTCGAATGAAGGCGGATTCATTCCGCTGGGCGCGATCACGGCGGCGATAGCTCCGGCCAATGGGAACGGCAACGGCCACGCGAAAGAGACTGAAGAAGTTGGCGAGCCGGTGGCGGGAGACTAGGGGCAGCTCTTAGCCGTTAGCCTCTTAGCATTTAGCTGAAGAAAAAGTAAGGCCGCTTGAAACGAGCGGCCTTTTGTTTTGCCTTCGACACGCGGGAGGCTCTCCAAATCTTGATGGTGGTGCAGTTTCACAAAACTGCACCACCACCCCAATCTTAATAAGGCGGCGAAACATCCCTGGGAGAGTGCGGTACAATCTGGGGCACTTTCGCAAACACTCGCGACTACGTTGAGCAATCACTTTCACTGAGGAGGCAGTATGAGTCTATCGAAACGGGCCATGGCGGAGTTCTTCGGCACCTTCTGGCTGGTCTTTGGAGGATGCGGAAGCGCAGTGCTGGCGGCGGCATTTCCGCAACTGGGCATTGGATTTGCCGGTGTGGCACTGGCCTTCGGCTTGACCGTGCTTACGATGGCGTTTGCCATTGGACACATTTCGGGATGTCATTTGAATCCGGCGGTTTCCGCGGGACTGGTGGCGGGAAAGCGATTTCCGGCGTCGGAATTTTTGCCCTACGTGGCGGCGCAAGTGATTGGCGGGATCGCCGGCGCGGGCGTGCTCTATGTAATTGCAAGTGGCAAGGCTGGCTTCGACCTGAGCGGCGGCTTCGCTTCAAATGGATATGGGGCGCACTCTCCGGGCGGCTATCCGCTGCTGTCGTGCCTGGTGGCGGAAGTGGTGCTGACGTTCTTCTTCTTGATGATCATCATGGGCTCGACGGACAAGCGGGCTCCGGCGGGTTTTGCACCGATCGCGATCGGGTTGGGGCTGACGTTGATTTACCTGATTGGGATTCCGGTGACCAATCTCTCGGTGAATCCGGCGCGGAGTACGGGCCCCGCGGTTTTTGTCGGAGGATGGGCGCTCTCGCAATTATGGCTGTTCTGGCTGGCTCCGATTGTAGGCGGCGTGCTGGCGGGCGGAGTCTATCGCGCGGTGTTTGAAGAGTGAGCGGCGACTGACGTCCGCCTGTCGAGACGGGCTTGCTCCGTTTCCGCTTTGGGAGACGCGGCAAGCCGCGTCTTTACGAGAAGAAAATCTGAGAAGAAAATCTTCAACAACGTGTGCGAGCAATCCACGACTCCATCAAAATCTCTGAATTTGCGGTACCCTCGACTGTTCTGCTTTGGCTAAGACGCGGGCGAGGGCGCCCGCGCCACACGGGCAATGGCTGAGTCCACGGAAATTCGGGACGCGTCGCTGGGGCAACTCGCCCTGGCGTTTCTGAGGCTGGGCACGATTGCATTTGGCGGGCCCGCCGCGCATCTGGCGATGATGGAAGAAGAATTCGTGCGGCGGCGGCGGTGGATCAGCCAAGCCGAATTCCTCGACCGGATGGCGGCCGCCAACCTGATTCCCGGCCCCAGTTCGACGGAGACGACGATCTTCATCGGCCAACTGAAACGCGGCTGGCGCGGACTGATCGTTGCCGGCTCCTGCTTCCTGCTTCCGGCTGCGGTCATCGTTTCGCTGATTGCCTGGGCCTACGTGCGCTATGGCGCGCTGCCGCAGGTGGCGGGCATGCTGTATGCGATCAAGCCGGTCGTGGTTGCCATCGTGATTCAGGCGCTGTGGAAGCTGTCGAAGACCGGGGTGCGGACGAAATTTCTTGCGGCCATCGCAGCCCTTGCAGTCGTGCTCAATCTTTTCGGACTTGGTCCGATCCTGGTGCTTCTTATCGCCGGAATGATATCCGCTGCCGCCTTATGGCTGAAGATGAAGATGAGAACGAAGAGCGGACCCGCGGCCGTTTCCCTGGCTGCGCTTCCAAAATTCTTCGCAGCGGCTCTGGCCACCACGGCGACGGTCGCGGCCCTACCCTTCAGCTTGTGGCGTCTGTTTCTATCGTTTTTGAAGATCGGGTCGGTGATCTTTGGCAGCGGCTATGTGCTGCTCGCGTTTCTGCAGTCGGAGTTCGTCGAGCGTTTGCACTGGCTCACCGAGAAGCAGTTGATCGACGCGGTCGCGGTCGGGCAGTTCACGCCCGGCCCCGTTTTCACCACTGCAACCTTCATTGGCTACATCCTGGGAGGATGGCTGGGCGCGATTGTGGCCACGGTCGGCATTTTTCTGCCGGGCTTTTTGTTGGTGGCGGCGAGCGGCCCGCTGCTGCCGCGGATTCGGCGGTCACCCATCATCGCATCCGCGCTCGACGGCGTGGTTGCCGGTTCGCTCGCTCTCATGGCGGTGGTGACCTGGCAACTGGGGAAGGCTGCGATCGTGGATCGGATGACGATCGCTATCGTTGTGGTGAGCGCGGTCGCGCTGCTGCGTTTCCGCGTGAACTCGGTGTGGCTGATCGGCGCCGCCGCCGTCGGAGGGTGGGTTCTGCAGGCGGTGCGGTAGACCAGGTTCTCACTCTGCCGGGCGCTGGTCTCCACACACCAGAAGGAGGCGCGTAGCCATGTCAGAGTTCCGCATCCGGCCAGCCGTGCGCCGCGACCTACCGCGGCTGACCGAAATCTACAACTACTACGTCGTTAACACTCCGGTGACATTCGACCTGGAGCCTTACACGGTGGAACGGCGGGAGGCTTGGTTCGCTCAGTTTGGCGAGACGGGGCGATATCGGCTGATAGTCGCTGAGGAAAATGGGGTGGTGATGGGATACGCGGGAACGACGCGCTTTCGTCCCAAGGCCGCATATGAGACGACCGTAGAAACGACGATCTATTGTGCGCCGGAAGCGGTGGGGAAGGGCATCGGGCGGCGCTTGTACGCAGAGCTGTTTGCTGTGTTGAAGGGCGAAGACATCCACCGTTTTGTGGCGGGATATGCGTTGCCGAATGCGGCGACCGAGGCTCTGCACCGGCGATTTGGATTCAAAGTGGTGGGTGTGTTCCGCGAGAATGGGCGGAAGTTCGGGAAGTACTGGGATGTCTGCTGGGTGGAACGGGCAGCGTGAGAAGCCGCGCGGAGAAGGGCTTGCGGTTATTTTTCGTCCTTTGTTAAGTAGAGGTTAAAATAGATAATTCGGTCCTGTTTTCTGAGAGCAGTGTGGTGAATGTCGGGCTGGCGTTGTACCAACGGCACGTGACGGGATCTGTCGTCCTATTATGATTTGTCATCCTGAGCGAAGCGAAGGACCTGCTGTTCGCCGCAACAAGCAGGTCCTTCGCTTCGCTCAGGATGACAAATCGTAATAATTTAGGATGACAAAGTCGGACAAAGGGGCAGCGGAAATCGATTCGTGGAACCGGTGAACAGTCTCGATGGAGGATCGGTGCGGACTTCGTCTGACGCCGTCGCTTCGCCGCCTCGGCGGCCGCGGCCCTCGTCGCCCGTCTATTGGCGGGTCGAGGGCAGCCTGCTGGAGTTGACCACGGTTCGTCCGATAGCTTTTTTCACCTGGAACAGCCAGACGTATATCGCGCGGGCGGCGCGCCGCAGCCTGGTGCTGCTGATGGCGCTGCTGCGTCCGTTTTTGTATGCCGCGAATCGCATCGCCGCGACTCGGATCGTGCACGCCGTGCTGCGCGGGATTACGCGCGACCGACTCGATCTGCTGGGCGAAGAAGAATTCGAATACAAGCTGAAGCCGCTGCTGAAAGAAGAAGGAGTGCGGCACTTGAAGGCGTTGCAGGCTACGGGCGCGGATGTGGTGCTGGTGAGCCAGGGCTTGGAGCACGTGATGCGTCCGCTGGCGCGGCATCTGGGCGTGCGGTGGATGATCGCGAACCGGCTCGACTTCCGCAATGGAGTTGCCACGGGACGGCTACTGAGTCCGGTGATCCGGCCGCGGGGATTGTTTGCGCGCATTCGCGAAGCGGGTCCGGATGGACAGCAGAGTCCGGCGCGATGGGTGCGGGCTCTCGGTTTGCGCGGTCCGAAGGCGCTGGCCTCGGCGATTATGCCGGCGGTGAGGGTCGAGGCGCCGCGGGTTCGTCCGATTGTGTATTTCGACGAAAAGCGGCATCCGGCGCAGTTTTCGGTGCGCAAGGCGCTGGCCGGAAAGCGTGTGCTGCTGATCGGCGTCACCGGATTTATCGGCAAAGTTTGGCTGGCCAATACGCTAATGGATTTACCGGAAATCGGGAAACTGTATCTGTTGATCCGGCGGCAAAAGTCGAGCCCGGCGCAAAAGCGCTTTGAGAAGATGATGGAAGAGTCGCCGGTTTTCGATCCTGTGTTTGAGAAATATGGCGACCGGCTGGGCGCTCTGCTGGCGGAAAAGATTGAGGTGGTGGAGGGCGATGTTTCGCAGCCGGGCGCCGGGCTGGATTCCGATACGGCAGTGGGGTTGCGTAAGGATCTGGATCTGATCATCAACAGCTCGGGCTTGACCGATTTCAATCCCGATCTGCGGGACGCGCTGGCGGTGAATGTGGATTCGACGTACCACCTGATCCAATTCATTCGCGAGTCGGATCACGCGGCGCTGCTGCATCTTTCGACTTGCTATGTCGCCGGACAGCGCGATGGGCGCGTGAGTGAGCGGGTGCGTCCGAATTACACGCCGACGCACATGAAGGACTTCGACGCCGAAAAAGAATGGTATCGCCTGCACGATCTGGTGGAGTCGGCGGAAGCGCGGGTTGAAAGCCCGGAAGTCACAGAGGAATTGAAGAAGCAGGCGCGGGGGAAAGAGCACGCGGCGAAAGGGCTGAGCGGGCAGGCGCTGGAAATCCAGGTGCGCAAGAATCGGGTGCGCTGGCTGAAAACTTATCTGACGGAAGAGGCGACCCGGCGCGCGAAGGAGCTAGGCTGGCCGAACACTTACACGTTTACCAAGAGCCTGGCGGAATCGCTGATTGCGAAACATGGCGCGGGGCTGCCGATTGCGATCGTGCGCCCCGCGATTGTCGAGACCTCGGTGGCCAAGCCGTTTCGCGGATGGAACGAGGGCATCAATACCTCGGCGTCGCTTTCGTATCTGCTGGGCACGGCGTTCCGGCAACTGCCTTCGAACGAACGCAAGCGGCTGGATATTATTCCGGTGGATGCGGTGTGCGCCGGGATGACGCTGATCGGCGCGGCGCTGGTGGAGCGGCGGCACGATCCCATGTACCAACTGGCGACGTCGGTCACGAATCCCTGCGACATGGGGCGGTCGATCGAGTTGACTTCGCTCGGACACCGGCGTCACTATCGGGCGCAGGAAGGCCTGGAATACTGGCTGCGGTTGCGCATGGATGCGATTCCGGTTTCGAAAGAGCGTTACCAGCGCATGTCGGCGCCGGCGCAGAAGACGATTATCCAGTCGATTCAGCGGGTGATGTCGCCGCTTACCATGAAAAAGCCGCTGGCGAAAACCGAGCGTAATCTTGAGCGCGTTGAAAAACTAGTGGGCCTGTTCGAGCCGTTTATCCTGCACAACGAACATGACTTTGTCGCGGATAATGTGGAGAAGCTGTCGCAGGCGCTCACTCCCGAAGAGAAAGAAGTTTTCGGATACGACACGGCGGGGCTTGATTGGTGGGAATATTGGATTGACATTCATATTCCGGCATTGCGGCGGTGGACGTATCCGCTGATTGAAGGGCGGGCGCTGGAAGCGCGGGCGCCGCGGGTGCTGCGGATGCCGCCGGCGCCGCCGACCATATCAACGACAACTCCAACCTCAACTGCCGAAAATGGCGATGCCGTGAAGACGGGGACGAACGGAGCAACGTGGCAATATTCCTGACCGGTGGGACCGGGTACATCGGCGCGCATGTCGCCGCCAACCTGCTCGACCAGCATGACGCGACCCTGAATCTGCTGGTGCGCGGCCGCGATCCGCGGGACGCGGAGCTGCGGCTTTGGCAGGCGTTGCAGTTGCACCTGCCGTTTCCGAGGTTCTACGAATACCTGCAGGCGAAGATACGGATCTTTCGCGGTGATCTTACCGCCCCGCAGTTCGGGCTGGCGCCGGACGATTACGACCGGCTGGTGCACACTACCGATTCGATTATTCACTGTGCGGCCTCGCTGAACCGGAAGTCGGAAAAAAGTTGTTTGAATGTGAATCTGCGCGGCACGCTCGAAGTGGTGCAATTGGCGCGGCGATCGCAGTATTATCACGGGCTGCGGCGGTTCTCCGACGTGAGCACGGTGGCGGTGGCTGGGAAACGCAGCCACGAAGTTGTCGCGGAAGATTGGTCGATTGATTGGGAGCGTTCGGATTACGATCCGTATGCGCGCACGAAAAAATTCTGCGAGCACATGGTGCGCGAGTTGCTGCCGGACGTGCCGCTGACGATTTTCCGGCCGAGCATCGTATTGGGCGACAGCCGCTATCCGCAGACCACGCAGTTCGACATGGTGCGGTCGTTCGTATTTCTGGCGGGCCTGCCGGTGCTGCCGTTTCGCCGGCACGACAAGATCGACATTGTGAATGTGGATTTCGTCGCCGACGCAATTTCGACCCTGCACATGAAGGCGAATCCCGAGCATGACATCTATCATCTTTCTTCGGGCAACGGATCGCAGACGTTTCAGGAATTGACCCGGGCGCTGGCGGCCGAGCAGAGCAAGCGCGGGCCGATGTTTTTGCCGATTCTCGAAAAGCCGTTCCACTCCGTCGTCAACACGCTGGCGAACCGCAAGGGGCCGACGGGGCGCGGCGCGGCGCTGATGAAAGTCTTCCTGCCGTATCTGACCTGGAATACGGTATTCGATAACACGCGCGTCACAAGGGAAATAGGACGCAAGCCCGTGCCGTTTTCGCAGTACAGTTTTCCGCTGCTCCGCTTCAGCCGCGAGCATGATTTTGAATACCCATATCAACCCTGGCCCGAGAGCATGAAGGCCGGAGGGTCCGCCGCATGATGGACTTCGTTCTGGAAGCTTGGGTATCGAGCATCATCGAGGGCAAGAAACTCCAGTGGATGATGGGCAAGCGCGAGCCGTGGCAGCCGGGCGAAAAACTGAAGCTGCTGTTCGCAGGCTACAACGGGACGCGCAACACCGGGTCGGATGTGCGCGTGGAAGAAATGCTGCGGCAGATCCGGCGGATACTGGGGCCGGAGAACGTCGACCTCAGCATGATGACGTTTAACTTCGACCGGTCACGCGGATACTTTGAAGGCACGTCGCAGGTGCGTCTGCCGGATATTTTCCCTCCGTTTCTGGCGAATGAAGTGCCCAAGCACCACGGCGTGGTGGCGTGTGAAGGGTCGATGTTCAAGTCGAAGTTCGCCAATGCGCTGGCCACGATGATGATCGGATCGCTGGGCATTGCGGCGGCGGAGAACAAGTTGTCGGTCGGCTACGGCGCGGAAGCGGGACAGATGGATCCGCTGGTGGCGAAGATGTGCGGGCGCTATTGCAGGAATTCGCTGGTGATCACGCGCAATGACGAGTCGCGGAAGATTCTGCGCGAATTGGGCGTGCCCACGGAATTGGGCACGGATACGGCGTGGACGTTTGAGCCGCTGGGCGCGGAGTATGGGCAGAAAGCGCTGCGCGATGTGGGTTGGGATGGGAAGACGCCGGTGCTGGTGGTGTGTCCGATCAACCCATTTGAGTGGCCGGTGAAGGCATCGGTTACGAAAGCCGCGCTGCACAGCCTGACCGGCGCATACAAAGAGAGCCATTATCGCGGCCCCTACTTTCATTATGCCGGGCCGGATGCGGACCGCGCCTACGAACATTACTTGAGTTCGATTGCCAATGCGGTGGCTGCGTTCCGCGCGAAGAAGAATGTGTTTGTAATTATGGCGGCGACTGAGCGTATGGATGCCCGGCCTTGCCGGCGTATCTCGGAGAAGCTGGGCGGGGTTCCGATGCTGACCTCGGACGATTACAACATGTACCAGCTAGTCAGCATTCTGCGCGCGTGCCGCATGATGGTGTCTTCGCGCTATCACGGGATTGTGACCTCGATGCCGGCGCTGGTGGCGTCGGCGGGGATCACGATGGATGAGCGGATACGGAATCTGATGAACGAGCGCGGACATCCGGAGTTGCTGATGAATGTGGATGATCCGGACCTGGAGGCGCGGACTTTGGCGGCGCTCGAAACTCTGGATCGCGAGGGCGACCGGATTGCCGACGGCATCGCGCGCACGGTGGTGCGGAATTTGAAATTGATGGCGCGCATGGGCGTGTATTTTGAAGAAGAAGTGCAGCGCCGGTATCCGGAGTTTCCCACGCGGCGCGGAGAGTGGAGTTGGGAGGACTATCTGCCGCCGATGAGCGACGGGCTGCGGGAGTTGGTGAAAGCGTACGGGTAGAGCACGCGGCTGGAGTCGATCGAGTTTCGCGTCATCGCTTACGCGATGGCGCTCGTTCTTCCCAATCACATGGCCTTTGCGAGCTGGGGGTTCGGCGATCTCGCGTGGAGTACGGATGCGGGGAAGAGTCGATTAAGGAGTAGGGGTCCTTCGATTCCGCAAGAGCTTCACTTCGTGAAGCTCTTGCTCCGCTCAGGATGACAAGTGTTGGACAGATGACGTTTCTTGAACAAATTTTTGCGAGTCTGGAGCGCAGCGGCGATGCCGTCGTGCTGCAGGAGATGCGCGAGGGACAAACTGTTCCGCTTAGCGCGCGGCAGTTGCTGGCTCAGGTGCTGGTGGCGCGGGCTTATCTGCGGCGGTTGCGGCTGAAGAAGGGCGACCGGTGCGCGCTGCTGGCGCACAACTCGATGCAGTGGGTGGCGATGGACTTGGCCATCATGGCCGAGGGGCTGACGGTGGTGCCGCTGTATGCACGGCAGGCGCCAGCCGAACTGGTCGCGATGATGAAAGATTGCTGGCCGTCGGTGATTGCCTGCGGCGAGCCGTCGCTGGCGGATGCGATTGTCGAGGCGTGGCCGGAGGCGCCTCCACACTTCTGCTTCGAGAATGTTTTTCTGGCGGGACGCGGACCGGTGGAGAATCCCGCGCTGAAGGTCGCCGAAGAAGATGTGGCGACGATCATCTACACCTCGGGCACATCAGGCGAGGCTAAGGGCGTGATGCTGAACGCGGGCAACATCGGGCACATGCTGGGCTGCACAGCGGGGCGACTGGATCAACTCATGAAAGAACGTCCGGGGCAGGACGCTGTGTTTCATTACCTGCCGCTGTGCTTTGCGGGCTCGTGGATCATGATGCTGACCTGCCTGCTGCGCGCGAGCAAGCTGACCTTGAACACGGATCTGGGGAAGATTGCGGCGGAGATGCGGCTGGCAGCGCCGGATTATTTTCTGAATGTTCCGGCGCTTCTCGAGCGCATGCGCAAAGCGGTCGACGAGCAGCTTTGGAAGACAGGCGGATTTCCCTTGAAGGTGTACACCAAGGCGAAGGGCGCGTGGGTGCGGCGGCAGGAGGGCAAAGCGCGTGCCGGGGACGGCCTTTGGCTCGCGCTGGCGAACCGGCTCGTGTTTCCCACCATTCGCAGGAAGATGATCGGCACCAGGCTGCGCGCGCTGATTTGCGGGTCGGCGCCGCTGAGCGTGGAAACACAGCTGTTTTTTATGATGCTGGGCATTCCGGTTTTGCAGGTTTATGGACTGACCGAGACGACGGCGATCTGCACCATGGATGATCCGGATGGGCCGGTGATTCCGGGGCGGGCGGGGCCGGCGATTGCGGGCGTGGAAATGAAGATTGCGGAGAATTCGGAGATTGTGGTGCGGGGGCCAAATATTTTTCCGGGATACTGGGGCCGTCCAGAGGAAACGGCGAAGGTACTGTGCGACGGCTGGTTTCACACCGGCGATCAGGGCGAAGTGGATGCGAACGGAAACTGGAAGATTGTGGGCCGCCTCAAGAACCTGATTATTCTTGGGTCGGGGCATAACATTGCTCCGGAGCCGATTGAGGATAAAATTCTGCATGAGTTGCCGGGGGCTAGCCAGGTGGTGCTCGTGGGCAACGCGCGCGGATATCTGGCGGCGCTGGTCACGGGCAAGGTGAGCGGCGAAGAAACGCAAGCGGCGCTGGACATTGTGAATCCGGGCCTGCCGCATTACAAGCAGGTGCGCGCGTTTCATCTGGTGGAGCAGACGTTCACCATCGAGAGCGGGCTGCTGACGGCAAACGGAAAACTGAAGCGCGACTTGATTGCCGAGCGGTTTCGCGCCGAAATTGATGCGATGTACGAGTCCGTAACAAAACCAGCGGCGGCGACAACAGTATGAAGGACTTCAAAGGACAGACACTTTCCTGGCAGATCGTGAATGGAGCGATTGAACTGGCGCTGCACCGCGAGCCTTGCAACGAGATTGGGTCGCTCACGTTGGAAGAGTTAGAGAGGTTTGCGGCGGCCCTGCCCGTGCTGGCGAACGATGCGCATGCTCTGATTGTGTACTCGACGATGAAGGCGGGGTTTTCGGCGGGCGCGGATTTATGCGAGTTGTTCCGGCGCGGGCAGAAGATGGAGAAGGATGCAGCTCTGCGCGGCGTGCGGGAGTTTCTGGAGCGCATCCACTCCGTCATGAACGTGCTCGATGCGGCGCCGCTGACTACGATCGCGGCGGTGCACGGGGTCACGTTTGGCGGCGGGTTCGAACTGACGCTGGTTTGCGACATTATGATTGCGGATCGCATGGCACGATTTTGCTTTCCGGAACTGCGGCTTGGGCTGATTCCGGGATTCGGCGGGATTCCGCGGCTGAAGCGGGATTTGGGCAACGCGGTGGTGCGCGACCTGCTGCTGACTGGGCGCAGCTTTAATGTGATGAAAGCGCAGCAGATTGGCCTGGTGAGCCAGATTGCCGCCGAAGGCGAGGCGCTGCGTGTGGCTCGCGCCACGGCCAGCCAGGCGCTGAAATTCGATCGACGGACGGCAGCGGCTGCGAAGGCGTTTATCAAGCCGATTCCGTATGCGGAGTTGAAGCAGGAAATCGATATTTTCTGCGACCTTTATTCGCGTCCAACCGTCGAAGATGGGCTGCGCAAGTTTGTGGAGAATGAGGGGGTGCAGCCGTATCTGCCGTGAAGTAATTTGCAGCTTGAAGGACGTCAACGTTATGTCAGTGCGCACGATCGATCACACTCTCGACGAAATTCTGAACCTTGCAGCTTTGCATTTTAAGATGCCGCGGGAGAAGCTCACTCCCGACGACGATTTTTTCAAGACTTTGGGCATCGACAGCCTGCAGGCGCTCGATTTGCTGACGCGACTGGAACATCACTTCTCAATCGAGTTGCCGGACTATGAACTGCAGGGCGTATCGGATTTTCGCACACTTGCAAATCGGATCCAGTCGCGGCTTTAGAGACATTGGGGTGTGTACGGTTGCTTCTTGGTGAACTCAGAGTCGCTGTGGCCACAGGCAGCTGCCGAGCTGCGCTCGGCTTGGACGGGCGCGGGCGCCCGTCCCCACACTATTCACTGGCCGCTTCCTTGCGTTACCTTCTGGTAGACTCGTGCTTCTCTCCGTGCCTCTGTGGTGAGATAACAATATTGAATGCTTGATCTCCGCCAATATGCCAGCCTGGGTGCAGCGCTCAAAGATGCGCTGGAGCGTTGGCCGAATGAAACCTGCCTGATCGAAGCCGATCGAGACCGCGAAAAAGTGCGGCTTACTTATTCTGACTTTAAGGAAATCGCGCAGCCTTTGTGCCGCGCTCTCGAAGACGCCGACTTCAAGGCGGGAGACCGGGCAGCGATCATCATGACGAATCAGTCGAAGTGGCTGATTTCGGCGTACTCGATTTTTTTCTGCGGTGGCGTGCTGGTTCCGCTGGATTACAAATTGACCGCGGCGGAACATCTGCAGCTGCTGGCGCATTCGAAGGCGCGGTTTCTGGTGGTCGAATACTACTTGTGGCGGGCGATTACGCAATCGCCGGAATTCCCGAAACTTGCGGCGGAGATTGTATTGGTGACGGAGGCGCCGGTGGGAGCAGACTTGCGCGGCGCTTACCGCTGGGAGGAGTTTCGGCGCAAAGGGGAGCCGCGGTTCGTGGCACGCCAACGGGAGGACACGGCCTGCATCGTGTATTCGTCGGGGACGGGCGGGCGTCCGAAGGGATGCGTGCTCACGCACGACAGTTATCTGGAGCAGTGCACTTCGCTGACCGCCTGGTATCCATTCTGGCCGGGCGTGCGCTATTTGAGCATTCTGCCCACGAATCACGCGATTGATTTCATGGTGGGATTTATCGGGCCGTTCGTATGCGGCGCTTGCGTGGTCCACTTGCGAACGCTGCGTCCGGAGTTTGTTCGGGATGCGTTCGTGCGCTATCGCATCACTTACGTGAGCCTGGTGCCGATGGTGCTGAAGAACCTGGAACGCGGGCTGCGGGCCAAGTTTGACGAACTTAAGCCCGGCAAACGGTGGATGTTGGATCGGATGATCGGGTTGAACAAGATGCTGACGCGCGGACGTCCGCGCGTGGAACTCAGCCGGCGTTTACTGCCGCAAGTCCACAAGGCGTTTGGCGGAGAGTTGCGGGCGCTTATTGTGGGCGGAGCCTTTACGGATCCTTCTACGCTGCAGTTTTTTTACGATTTGGGAATTCCGGTGACTTGCGGATACGGGCTGACCGAGGCTTGCACCGCGGTTACGCTTAACGACCTGAAACCATTTCGCGCCGATACGGTGGGGAAGCCGCTGCCGGGGAGCGAGGTGCGCATACTGAATCCGGATGGCGACGGGATTGGCGAAGTGGCGGTGCGGAGCCGTGCGGTCATGTCGCACTATCTGGATGATCCGGAGCAGACGACGCAGACCATCGTCGACGGCTGGCTGCTGACGGGTGATCTGGGGCGCTTTGATGGGGACGGGCGCGGGCACCTGCAGCTGGTCGGGCGCAAGAAGAACATGATTGTCACCGTGGGTGGAAAGAATATTTATCCCGAGGACATTGAGGGTGTGTTTGATGGTCTTCCGGTAAAGGAATTCTGCGTGTTCGCGGCGAATTATTTATGGCCGCAGAAGTCGCTCGCGGACGAGGTGCTGACGCTGGTGGTGCGGCTGGAGCAGAATCAGCAGTTCGACGATCGATTGCGCGAAGAGATGGTGGCGCGGAACCGGCGGCTGGCCGACTTCAAGCGCGTTGGGGGGTATCTGGTGTGGGAGAAAGATTTTCCGCGGACAGCGTCGCTGAAGATCAAGCGCGGAGAACTGGCGGCAGAGATTGGGGCGTGGGCGGCGCGGGAATCGATCGTGGAGATTTAGCTGGTGGCGGTTCGCTGTTCGCTATTCGCTGTTCGCTTGAACCATGTGATTTGGGTCGGCTTGAAGAACCAATCCAGCGAAGGGCCGGCAGCGAACAGCGAACAGCCAAGAGCGAACAGCTAATGTCGTGAACGAAACTTTTCTGGCCATTATCAATCCGGCGGCGGGGGGCGGGCGTTGCGGCCAACGCGTGGGCGCGGCGCTGGATCGACTGCGGGCAGCGGGGATTGCGATCGAGACGGCCGAAACGAAGGCGGCGGGGCAGGCTACGCAAATTGCGCGCGAGGCGTACGGGCGCGGGTTTCGGAAGTTTCTGGCGGTGGGCGGGGATGGGACTTCCTATGAAATTGTCAACGGGCTGTTTCCGGAATGCAGTTCCCAGTTCCCAGTTCTCAGTTCTCAGGAAACATCGGATGCGGAAGGGCGGATTCCTACGCTCGGATTCCTTCCTTTGGGAACGGGCAATTCTTTTCTGCGGGATTTCGAGGACTTAGCTTCGGGCAAGAGTGGTCTGGAACACGCGATGCAGGTGCTGGAGGCGCGGCGTTCGCGGCCTTGCGATGTTTTTCGGATGGCGCATC
Organism: uncultured Acidobacteriaceae bacterium; assembly: GCA_963712295.1. Lineage (GTDB taxonomy): Bacteria > Acidobacteriota > Terriglobia > Terriglobales > Acidobacteriaceae > Acidiflorens. The sequence continues at coordinate 354,360 of CAVQHM010000008.1, read as the reverse complement.
AAGACGGAGCCATCTACTACATCAATCTCTTGAGTGTGGGGTTTGCGGCGGACGTGGCGGCGCTGCGGCATCGTCGGTTTTCGGGTTTGGGGCAGTTCGGGTATCTGCTGTCGATCTTTCTCTGTTTAGCGCGGCTTGAGCGACGGCCATTTCCGGTGCGGTTCGACGGTCAGCAGGAGTTTGATGCGCGGCGTTGTTTGTTTCTGACATTTAACAACAGCAAGTTCACGGGCGGCACCATGATGATCGCGCCCGACGCGGTCACCGACGACGGATTGATCGAGTATGTGCGCTGGGGGCCGATTGGGCGGCTGGGACTGATCCGGAACCTGGCGACGCTCTATGATGGCACGCACACCCGGCATCCGCTGGCGGAACGGCAGGCGGTTCGGCGGGTCGAGTTTCAACTCGATGGTCCGGTGGATGTGATGGTGGACGGTGAGGTGCTGACGCTGGAGTGCCGGACCATTGAAGTGTTGCCGTCGGCGCTGCGTGTCGTGGTGTGAAGATATCGCTCAAACCGTTCGTGGGCGGATGTGCGCAACCTGCTCCTCATTCCCAATTCGCCATCGACCGAAGGGTGAATACTCTGGAAGATGAAAAGACTGGAAAAGCCTAAATGAAAGTCTACAAACTGTACCTTGCGAAGCCGCTTTTGGCGTTCTATCTCCTGATGTTGGCAGCATGGGTTCTCGCTGGAGTTGTTGGCATCGTTGTCGGTGCCGTCGGAAAGCTCGGCTCTGACGGACCGCCAGTGTGGGTTTTCGTCATTGTGTTGGGTATTGCGCTTTTCAACGCATATGTGTTGCTACGGTTTCCATTTGAAATCAGAGTTCTGGATGACACTGTCATCGAATTCCGCAGCGTTTTCCGACGAATAACCGTCTCTCCGATGGAGGTCAAGTCGGTGCGAGCAAAGCCCTACACACTGGGATTAGTGGATGTTGTGCACCAAAGAGGAACGGTTCATCTGCTAAATCAAATGGATGGATTTCATGATTTCCTCTATACGCTCAAATCATTGAATCCCGCAGTTAGAATACAAGGCTGCTGAATTCGCCTTCCTGCATGATCGGGATGAGAATTCATAATACAGTCGTGATATAAAAACTCCATGTCGCAAGAGCGCAGAGAACGGCAAAAGGAAAAACAGGGGACTGCGACCTCAAGTCAGAAATGGGCGCGCCTCGCGATCTATGCCGTGCTGATCGTGGCCGCGTTCGGGATGGCCTACTATCTTGGCAACCGCAGCCAGCACAAGCATGATGCTTTCGCGCGGTGTCTAAAGGACCGCGGTGTGAAGATGTATGGGGCGTGGTGGTGTCCGCATTGCATCGAGCAGAAGGAAGCGTTTGGCGCCTCGTTCGAGTACGCTCCTTATGTGGAGTGCGGCATCAAGGGCCAAACCCAGGGCCAGTCGCAGGCTTGCAAGGATGCTGGCGTTAGCCACTATCCCACCTGGCAGTTTCCGCCCACCGGTGAACGCGTGGAACGGGTTTTCACTCTCGAAGAACTGAGCGACCGGACGGGGTGCTCGCTACCGTGAGTGAGTTGACGAAGCGGTCTGATGAGTCTGGTTGCGATTCTGGCAGTTTGCGGAATCGTGGTGTCGTCGGTATCGCTGCAACATCATTACGCTACCTCCAAGACGGCATACTGTGACATCGGGGAAACGTTCAACTGCGACATCGTGAACCGGAGCGAATATTCGTCGATCTTCGGAATCCCGGTTGCGCTGATTGGAATGCTCGGATACGCGGCGCTGGCGGGGCTGGCGACTGTGTATCGCGAACGGCCAGAGACTCCAACCATGCTTTTCGGCGCTGCCGGCGCGGGCCTGGCGTTTGCTTTGTACCTGACCTACATTGAAGGGCACGTGCTGGGAGTGTGGTGCATTCTATGTTTGAGTTCGCTGGCGGTGATCGCGGCGGCGACGATCCTGGCGGCGGTCATCTGGTGGATGAATCGGCGTCCTTCTCGTGACTATTAGTCAGACAGGCTTGAGAAGACTTGGAACTGGTTTCATGAATGCGTTTCAACCCGGAAGGCACATCCCTCAGGGGCTAAAGCCCGCGTGTTTATTGGCTCTGGGCGGCACGGCTGAAGCCGTGCCCTTCCCCAAAACTTGCCAGCTCTGGATTTTTCCTGGGGATAACAACAGACAGCTGCTAACGATGTGTTATCAGGGTCGTCCAACACAGTTCGTCTATTCGGAAGTGTCATCTTAGGAGTGTCTATGAATCTCCGTGGTTTGGTGGTGGGGTGTGTTCTGGCCGCAGCGCTTGCAGTGTCGGCGGCGGCGCAGCCGTATAACGAAGCACAGTTCCAGGGAATGAAGTGGCGCGACATCGGGCCGTATCGCGGCGGGCGCGTGCTGGCCGTAACCGGAATCCCCGGCAATCCCTTCACCTACTACTTCGGCGGCGTCGCCGGAGGCGTGTGGCGCACCACCGATGGCGGCGTGAGCTGGCAGCCGATTTCCGACAAGAGCGTGATCTCGTCGATCGGCGCGATTGCCGTGTCGGAGTCGAATCCGAACGTGATCTATGTAGGCACGGGCGAGTCTTGCTTGCGCGGCAATATTTCTTATGGCGATGGCGTCTACAAAACGACCGATGGCGGCAAGACCTGGCAGCATATCGGATTGAAAGATACGGAGCACATTGCGCGGGTTTGGATCGATCCGCGCAACTCCGACCATGTGCTGGTGGCCGCGCTCGGGCACGCGTACGGGCCGAATCCGGATCGCGGCGTTTATCGCACCACCGACGGCGGCAAGACTTGGGACAAGGTTCTCTACAAAGACGACAAGACAGGCGCGATCGATCTGGCGGTTGATCCGCAGAATTCCAACGTAATGTTCGCTGCGCTTTACCAGATTCGGCGCACCCCGTGGAGCATGGAAAGCGGAGGGCCGGGCAGCGGATTGTACCGGTCGACCGACGGCGGAAATTCCTGGAAGCATCTCGAAGGCAAGGGACTGCCGGAGGGAATTCTGGGGCGCATCGGGGTCAGCGTTTCGGGCGCCGACTCGAATCGCGTGTACGCGCTTATCGAATCAAAGCAGAGCGGGTTGTATCGTTCGGATGACGGTGGAGAAAACTGGTCGCGGGTCAACGACGACCAGCGGCTCACGCAACGTGCGTGGTACTTCACGCATATTTTTGCCGATCCGAAGAGCGCGGACACGGTTTACATGCTCAACACGGGCGCGTTTCGCTCGACCGACGGCGGCAAGACACTGGCGCTTCTGCCTGCGCCGCACGGCGATCATCATGGCTTCTGGATCGATCCGAAGAATCCGAATCGGATGATCAACGGGAACGACGGCGGGGCGACGATTTCGGTAGATGGCGGCAAAAGCTGGTCTACGGAGTACAACCAGCCGACGGCCCAGTTTTACCACGTTGCGGCGGACAACGACTTTCTTTACAAGGTGTATGGCGCGCAGCAGGACAACACGACCATTGGCATCCTTAGCCGCACCGACGAGGGCTATATCGGACGGCAGCACTGGTTCGATGCGGGTGGCGGCGAGAGCGGCTATATTGCACCGGATCCGCGCGACTCGAACATTATTTACGCGGGGTCGGGTGGCGGCCAGGTTATGCGCCTTGATCGCCGCAGCAACCAGCAGCAGGACATTACGGTCTGGCCGGAGGACACCTCGGGGCACGGCGTCGGCGATCTGAAATATCGCCTCGGATGGACGCAGCCCATCGTGATTTCACCGCACGATCCCAATGTGGTCTATACCACCGCCGAGCGCGTCTTCAAGACGACCGACGAAGGCAAGAGTTGGACGGCAATCAGCCCGGACCTGACGCGCAACGATAAGAGCAAGCAGGTTTCTTCCGGAGGCCCGCTGACCAAGGACAACACTTCGGTCGAGTTTTACGACACCGTGTTCACGATCGCGGAGTCGCCCTTGCAGAAAGATTTGTTGTGGGCGGGAACCGACGATGGCTTGATTCACGTCTCGCGCGATGGCGGCAAGAACTGGGCGAACGTGACGCCCAAGGGAATTCCGGAGTGGAGCCTGGTGAGCCTGATTGAGGCTTCTCCGCACGACGCGGGCACGGCGTATGCGGCGGTCGATACGCACAAGCTCGACGACTTCAAGCCCTACATTTTCAAGACTACCGACTTCGGCAAGTCGTGGACCAAGATCACGAACGGAATTCCGGATGGCGCCTACACGCATGCGGTGCGCGAAGATCCCGTGCGGAAGAATCTGTTGTACGCGGGGACGGAGACGGGGATTTACGTTTCGTTCGACGGGGGCGCGAAATGGCAATCGCTGCAACTGAATTTGCCGAACTCTCCGATCCACGACCTGATCGTAAAAAATGATGATCTGGTGGTGGCGACCCATGGGCGCTCGTTCTGGATTCTCGACGATCTCACGCCGCTGCGCGCGGCGACAACGCAGACGGCGACCGAGGCCGTGCTTTACAAACCGCGACTGACCTATCGTCTGCGCTGGCCCGAGTTCTTCGAGCGGCACCAACCGGTGGGCGATAATCCTCCCATCGGCGCGATTGTCTATTACTACCTCCCAACCGCGCCGAAAGGCGTCGTGACGCTGGAATTTCTGGATGCGTCGGGGAAAGTTGTGCGGCACTATTCCAATGAAGAAAAAAAGGAAGCGGAGACGCCGCCCGAGTGGCCGGATCTAGCGCCTCCCGTCGAGAAGATTTCGGCAGAGGTGGGCGTGAACCGCTTTGCGTGGGATTTGCGTTTGCAGGGGCCGACTCCGCTGGCGGGAGAGCCGGGCGCGGAATTCCGCAATCGTGGGCCGATGGTGCCGCCGGGCGCATACCAGGTGCGGCTGACGGCGGAAGGGAAGTCGTACACGGAGCCGCTGGAGTTGAAAGCGGATCCGCGAGTCAAAGTGTCGGGCGACGATCTCGAAAAGCAGAGTGAATTGGGACGCAAGATCGTGGTGCAAGTGTCGGAGATTCACGAAGCGGTTACGGCGATCCGCGAAGTGCGCACCCAGACTCGCGGACTGCAAAAGCGTTTCGGCGACGACTCGCATTATGCTGCGCTCGTTTCGGCCACCAAGGACTTCGATAAGAAGAGCCTCGATGTGGAGTCGCAGTTGCTGCAGGTAAACGCGAAGAGTTCGGAGGCGAACCTGAACTACCCGGTGCTGATCGATGAGCGGCTGCACGGGCTGCTGGGCAGCCTGGAATCTGCCGATGCGGCGCCCACGACGCAGCAGTACGAGGTCTTCGCCGCTCTGGAAAAAGAGGCGCAACCGCTGCTGGCGCAGTACCGCGACCTGATGTCGAAGGACCTGGCGGCGTTGAATGAGACGGTGAACAAGCAGAACATTCCCGCACTGTACGTGCCGGCGGGGAAGTAAGACAAGAACAAACAATGGAGCGCCGGGCGCCCCCGCCCGGCGGGACGGGCGAGACGCCCGTCGCTCCATTACTTCGTAATCACGCCGCAGGCGATGCGGTCTCCTGCGTTACCCGCGGGGTCGGTCTTCTGGTCGTCGGCTTTGGCGTGGATGACCAGCGAAGTGCCACCGTTGCTGAAAATCGAGTGGCTGTCGTCGCCCCAGTTGATGTCTTTGTTCACAAGATGGAAATGTGCTTTGCCGTCCGCGCCCACGGTGAAGTTAGGATTGTCTCCGGCGTGGTGGCCCTCCGGATTCTCCAATCCATGTTTCTTTCCGTCAGGATTGAAATGGGGCCCGGCAGACTTGAAGTCGGGGGCTTCGCATTTCGCGTTTTGATGAAAGTGGATGGCGTGAACGCCAGGGGGCAAATTCTCAAGATTGAGATCCGCTTCCATTCCTGCCGGGCCGTTCCACATCAGTGCAGTGCCCACCGACTTGCCTTGGGCATCCTTAAGCTGAACCGTAACCTTGGCCGAACTGGCTGAGGCGAGCGCGACCACGAGCAGAGCGAACGGGAACAGGCGACTGGTTTTCATGGGGGGATTATAGCGAAATCGGCTGCGAGCTACGAGCCGCGAGCTTCGAGCAAACAGGCTGCCCGTAGCTCGTAGCTCGAGGCTAGACAACGCATCACTTCCGCTCTGGCGCGGAATGCGGAGCAATGTGACAATAGACAAATGCAAAGATCTCTCACGACAGCGCTCCTATTGGCCGCGGGGATGATGTTGGCCGCAGATGGCTACGCCCAGCAGACTCCAGCAGCAACCACTCCGTCGGCAACGACACCAGCGGCTCCAGCAGCCACAACTCCGAAAGCGGCGACCACGGCGAAAGCTCCAGCGAAGAAGCCGGCAACCGCGACGAAAAGCGCGGCGGCGGCTCCGGCGCTCACCACGCGCAAAGACAAGTTCAGCTACGCGCTGGGAATGAATATCGGGAACGGCTATAAGCAAGGCCTGGAAAAGCAGTCGGTGGAGTTCGACGCGAATCTCGTAGCCCAGGGAGTGAAAGACGCCATGTCTGGCGCTAAGACGCGTCTGACCGACGACGAAGCGAAGACGGTGCTTACCGAAGTGCAAACCGAGGTTAACAAACAGCGGCAGGAGAAAATGAAAGAGGCTTCGGATAAGAACAAGGCCGAAGGCGAAGCATTTCTGGCCACCAACAAAAGTAAGGAAGGCGTGGTTACGTTGCCGAGCGGCTTGCAATACAAGATCCTGACCGCCGGCATCGGACCGAAGCCCACGGCCAACGATCAGGTTGTTTGTAATTACCGCGGCACGCTCATCGATGGCACGGAATTTGACAGCTCCTACAAGCGCGGGAAGCCGGCGACGTTTGGAGTTGGTCAAGTGATCAAAGGGTGGACCGAGGCGCTGCAGCTCATGCCGATAGGGTCGAAGTGGCAGCTCTTTATTCCTTCGAGCCTGGCATACGGGGAGCGGGGAGGCCCCGGCGGCGCGATTGGACCCAACGAGGCGCTGATCTTTGACGTTGAATTGATCTCGATCGTGGACAAGACGAAAGACGACAAGAGTAAGGGCGAAGAAGACAAGAAGGTCGAACCGAATAAAGACGAGCAGAAGAAGTAGACAGAATCTTGACGGGTGGAGTGCCGGGCGTCCGCGCCCGGCCCCCGCCAGATTACTGCATCAAAGCATTCGCGCCGCGCTACCTTCCCAGATACATCACATGGACGTAGGTTCCGAGCCGGACGTTATAGGCGAGGTACCAGCCGATGTGATCGGGATCATCATAGATGACGATCTCGTCTGAATCCCACAGCCAGCCGTCACAGAAGCCGACGTCATAAGGGGCTACGTTAAAGAAGAAACCGCCGAACCAGAAACGGCCGGGACCACCGCCTCCGAGGCGCCAGATGTGACTGCGGCCGAATCCGCCGGTGAAGCGGCCATGCTCCCAGGGATGATCCAGATGGTAGTGAGCGTCGTCGCGGCCGGTATCGTGGCCCACCCACTGTTTGCCTCGATCGACGTGGGGAGCGTTGGGATGTCCTTCCTTTTCGCTGAAGTTGCGGTGTTCCTCGGCCGGACGCGGAGTGGATACTTTGGCAGGGCCGTGCTTAGGAATGTTCTGACGGCCGCCACCGACCTCCGGCTTTCCACCGCCGCCTTGATGGCCTCCATGTTGTGCTACGGCTGAGAGAGAAAACGCGAAACATACCACCAGCAATCCAATCAGCTTCTTCATTTGGTTGTCTCCATTCTTCAATAGCGATAACACGAATTCAGGGTAGATGTTTCTGTGGACTTTCGGGATTCGTAGGACAGCCACCCCGGCTGTCCGGCGGGGCAAAGCCCCGCTACCGATGAGTGTAACCAAATCCGGGCAAGCTGCGCTCGCCCGGGCAGCCGACCACCCCAGCCCGCGAAAAGCGCGCGGTCTGGGGACCCCGGCGAGGGCGGCTGCCCCTGCGCAGGCTTATTCGTAGCGCAGAGCTTCGATGGGGTCAAGGCGGGAGGCGCGGATGGCCGGCACCATCCCGCTGACGAGGCCAACGGCGGTAAGAATGAGAACGGCAACGATTAGCGTGACGGGGTTGATCATCAAGCGGATGTCGCCAGCTTCGGCATGTTTGGCCATGGCGCTGTAGAGCGTCAGCCGGCCGACGGTAAGGGCGACAACGTAAGCCAGGATGATGCCGAGCAGGCCGCCGATGAAGGTGATGGTGAGCGCCTCGGCCAGAAACTGAAAAAAGATGTGGCGGCGGCGCGCGCCCAGCGCCTTCTCCACGCCGATTTCCCGCGTGCGCTGGGTGACGGAGACGAGCATGATGTTCATCAGCCCGACGCCGCCGATGCCGAGCGTAAGGGTGCCGATGAAACCGAGCAGAATCTTGAGGCCGATGGTGATGACCTCGAACTGGTGAACCTGCTCCATGAGATTGAAGACATACAGGGCGCGGCGGTCGGCGGGATTGAATTTGTGCTGCGCGGCCATGGTGTAGCGCACGGATTGCTCGATCCGTTCATAGTCGTTGGTTTCGTAATTGAACCAGATGGAGTCGAGGTAGTGGGTGTCCTTGATGTCGCTCATGGTGGTGAAGGGGACGTACACCACGCGATTGATATTGTCGTCGCCCGCCTGCATCTTGGCGCTGAGAATTCCGACGACCTCAAAGCTGATGCCATCGATGCGGATGTGTTCGCCCAGGGCATTGCGTCCGGAGAAAAGCTTTTCCTTGGTTTCCGAGCCGATGACGGTGACGCGCGCCCGCTGTAGCTGATCCTCGGCGTTGTAGAAGCGTCCCTGCTCGAGAGTCAGCGCGCGGATGGTGAACGTGTTGGGGTATTCGCCGCTGACGTCCATGGTGTACGAGCGCGTGTCGTACTGTAGGGTCACCTTCTTGTCGCAACTGGGAGTGATGTGGGTGATCTGGGGGATGTTGGTGGTGAGCAGGTCGATGTCGTCGAGCGTGATGCGAGTTTGCGCGCCGGCCTTCTGGCCGCCGGCCTGCATGGTCGAGCGGCCGGGAACCACGATGAAAAGCTTGGTTCCAAAGTTGGCAAAGATGTTGGCGCAGGCGCGGCCGAAGCCGTCGCCGTAGGCAAGCAGCATGACGACCGTGGCAATGCCCCAGGCCATCCCCAGCATGGTGAGGGCGGTGCGCCGCCGGTTGTGGCGCATGGCGTTGTAGGACTCCTGGAGCAGGTCGCGCATCATCTTGAATAACCAATTTTGTAATTTTGTAATCGGGTAATTTTGCAATCTGAAATCGTGCTTGTCATCCTGAGCGAAGCGAAGGACCTGATTTCTTGTCCGTGCGCGAAACAGCAGGTCCTTCGCTTCGCTCAGGATGACAAAACAGTCTGAGGTTTCAAATTACCAAATTACCCGATTACCGAATTACAAAATTCCTTCACTCCTGCCTCAGCGCCTCGACGGGTTCCAGGCGGGCGGCCTTGCGCGCGGGATAAAGTCCGGCGGCGACGCCTGCAAGCGTGAGGCTGGCGATGGCGAGGGTCGCGGTTTTTAGAACGAGCCGGGGCGGATCGAAGCCGCCAGGACCATTGTAATTGCGGAACACAGCCATGAGGCCGCCGGCCAGGCCCATGCCGATAAGTCCACTGCCCAGCGTGAGCAGAATGCCCTCGGCGAAAAATTGCAGCATGATGCTGCGGTTGGTGGCGCCGAGAGCTTTGCGCAATCCGATTTCGCGAGTGCGTTCGGTGACGGCGACCAGCATGATGTTGATGACGCCGATGGCGCCGAGCGCGAGCGTAACCAGACCCGACAGTGCCGAGGAATTCGTTCATGGCATCGAAGATGGTGCCCATCATTTGTGCCTGCTTGACAGTATCCCAGCCTTCGAAGGCGTCTTCATCGTGATAATCGAAGTGGTGATTGCGGGCGATGACGCGGCGCGCCTCATCCTGGGCGATCAAGTGTTCGTCGGCAACGCGGGGCTGATAGTTGAGGAACGAAATCGCATCGTAGGCTTCCTCGCCCTTGATCGGAAAATCGCTGCGCATGACCTGAAAGGGAATGTAGCAGCGCGTGTTGGTGGAGTTCTCGTCGCCGCGGCCGACGCGCTTCAGAGTGCCGATCACCTCAAAGCGATGGCCATTAAGCAGAATGAACGAGCCGACGGCGGGACGTCCCGGGAAAAGGTTATGCGTCATCTCATCGCCCAGCACGACCACGTCGCGTTTTTGAATTTCGTCGAGGTCGTTGAGCCAGCGTCCCAGTTTCAGCGGGAGGAAGCGGATTCCGTTGTATTGCGGTTCGGCACCGGTGAGTTGACCGCTGGCGCTGGCAAACTCGCTGACGGCATGCACGTCGTCGGTGGCGAGGACGGGAGTGATGGCTCGAATGTGCGGAGATTCTTTGCGGATGTCGAGGTAATCCTGGTAAGTGAGCCGGTACTGGCGAGCGGAGTTCATGCTGCCCGCAACGGCCGGAGCGCGGCCGGGAAAGAGCATCATGATATTCTCGCCGTACTCCGAAAGGCCGCGCTGGTTGCCGGTTCGGAAGCCCTCGCCGAGTCCGACTAGCAGCAGCAGGGAGCCGACGCCCCAGGCGATGCCGAACATGGTGAGGAACGAGCGAAGTTTGTGCGCCCAGAGGGTGCTGAAAATCTGCGCGAAAACATCGATCGTCATTTGCATTTATTCAGTACCCGGTACTCAGTACCCAGAGCTCTGTGGTTCAGATTATTAGGATAGCAAGCGGACCGAGCGGGGTACACCGCCATGTTATCGAGCTATCTGCGTTCATCGTCCATCGGGCTGGGGTGATTTGAGTCCTCGAAAACCTACGGCAGCAAGGAAATACAAGATTGCGGCTACTACGAGAAGTGCCTTCATGCCAACGATCAGCGACAAGTTCTCCAGCAGACCACCTACGACGGCTCCCAGCATGTTGGCGCCTAGGGCAGCGGCGGGGGATTCAACCGCGCGGAATTCTGATGCGAACAGCAGGCCGGCGAAGAAGACCGGGATGGCAAACATGATGGCGGCGAAGGTGCCGACCAGAGCCGCCGAACCGGGAATGCGCTGGAAGGGCACGAAGTAGGCGCAGGCGATGCCGGCGAGAATTCCGGCGAGAGTCCAGGCGCGCGGCCACGGGCGTTGTGTTTTCTCAATAACAAAGTTGGCCAGGAGAAGCGCGGAAAGAATGGCGGCAATCACGATGCCGTTAACTTGCCAGGTTGTCCCAAAATATAGAGCGAGGCGGCTGACCACTTGTGTTTCCAGCAGCAGGAATCCGGCGCCCATGCTAAAGAAAAACAGAGAAGGAATGCGGGTGCGGGCTTCCGGAATCTGAAGATAGAACAGAGCCGCGAGCAAAACGACGAGGGCGCTGAGCAGGTAGAAGATGCCCGGAATCCAGTGTCCCTGGTGATAGAGATAGGGCCAGTCGTCGGTGGTGACAGCGACTTCCGGCGAGGCGAGAAACGGGGGCTGGCGGGCAGCGACAAAGTCACGCAAGCGAGGATCGGCGGCAAGGCTTGCTTCCACCTGTCCCGAGGGCGAGATGGCAAAGCAGACAGCGGAGGTGGTGTAAATGGACGGCGCGCGGAAAACCACGGGAGCCTTGCCGAAGGTGCTGGTCAGCATTTCCGCCAGGCGTTGTCCCACAAAGTAATGGCTGACGTAGAACTTGAGAAACAGAACGCCGCCGGGGGCGAGCAGCGCGCGCGCCTCGCGGAAGGACTCTTCGGTATAGACGAAATTGTCGAGGCGCATGTTGGAATAGTCGGAGAGCTGCGTGTGGGAATCGAGTAACCCGAAAAGGATGAGGTCGTAGCGGGCAGCGGTGCGCTTCATGAAGGCGCGCGCGTCGGTGAGATGGGCGGAGACGCGCGGATCGTCGTAGGGGCGCTCGGGATGGCGATGGCGGCCGAGCTCGAGGATTTTGGGGTCGATTTCCACGGCATCGACCTGCCGGCTCTGATGGCGCAGAGCGGCGGCAACGTCATTGCCGGTGCCCGAGCCTACGATCAGGACGTTTGGGTTCGGGGGCGCGAAACGGAAAGGTAGATTGTAGGGATTCTCGTCCGGCGCTTCGGTCAACAATCCAGGGTGGCGAGCCAGGAAATCGGGCGAGAGATTCACAATGGTCTGGTAGCTGGTGTGGTTGACGCGAATCTCGGTGCGGGAAAGTTCGCCGTCGGGAAAATTCTCATCCTCGACTTCGATCTGCTGGTAGGGAGTCCAGAGGTTGAAGTGGTGGGGAGTGGAAGGGTCGATGAGCAGGATCGCCGCGGGCACGATGGCGGCCGCGAGCCGGATGGCGTCGCCGCGGTTGGATTGCAGCAGCGCCATTCCCGCCAGAACGATGGTGAACCATATTGCCGGGGGCAGCGCCAGCCAGGACACGGCAAAGAACGCCAGGATGCCTATCAGACTGCCAGCCAGATTCCAGGAGTAGCCATACAACGGGCGCGGGGCGAGTTCGATCTGGCGGCTTACGGTCTGCCCGATGGGGATAAAAATGTAAGTCAGCAGCAGGAGCAGGATGGTGATAACCAGCACGGCCAGGAGAAAGCCGGTGGTGTCGTGCACGACTTGGGTCCCCAATATCTCGATGTCCCGCGCTCCGCCCAGGTATTGCGAGAGGCTCTCCATGATCTGCGGGCCGTGCCAGGGCAGACGAACAATGACGATCAATCCGACCAGAGCGGTGACGGCCGTCTGCCAGCGGGGACGTTGGCGGGCGAGAGCGCAGCCCAGTCCGAAGCCGAGAAAACAGAGCAGCAGCGCCAGATTTTTTACATAGGCAAATACCCGGACTTCGGTGGCGACCCAGCGGATGAGCGCGAGTTCCGCAAACAGGGTGAGCGCGCTGGCCAGAAACAGAGTGGAGAGATTCCAGCGCTCGGGCGGGTTGGAGGCCTGAGAGCGCGGTTTGATGAGGCGGTAGCCGACGAAAAGCAGGGCGGCCAGGATGAAGCCGGGGACGCGAAAGGACATGGGAAATCCGTTGTGGTGAGAGTGGAACAGGATAACATGCGGGTGCGGGAAGCAGTCGAGGGCGCGGGCGGGAGCCGTGCTGCGCACGGCTGGACGGGCGAGGTGCCCGTCCCCACACTCGACCAAGGCTCAGCAGCTTAGCTGGTCGCGGGTTAGCTTCAGGCCGGTCAGGTTGCCGAGGATGGTCACCGCGATCTGCTCGGTGCGGAAAAATTCTTCGGCGGTTTGCTGCAGATCGCCTACGGTGACCGCTTCGATGCGTTCGATGAGTTCGTCGAGGCCGTAGAAATGGTCGTAGTACATCTCCTGGCGGGCCAGGTTCGACATGCGGGCGGTCGAGGATTCAAGCGAGAGCATCAGGCTGCCCTTGAGCTGATCCTTGGAGCGGCGCAGTTCCTCTTCGGGGACGGGCGTGGTTTTCAAGTTACGGAATTCTTCGACGACGCACTCGATAACCTTGATGGCCGACTCGCGCGAGGTACCGGCGTACACGCACATCGAGCCGGTATCGCGATACGGGTTCAGGTCGCTGTAAATGGAGTAGGCGAGCCCCTGGCGCTCGCGGATGTTCTGGAACAGGCGCGAGCTCATGCCGCCTCCGAGCAGCGTGTTGAGGATGTACGAAGCGTAGCGGCGTTCATGCGCCATGGGATGCGAGGGAACGCCGATGCAGATCTGCACCTGCTCCAACGACTTCTTATTGCGCAGGTTGATGCGGGAATAAGTTTTGGGCTGGGGAGAGTGCAGGCCGTTCTTCGCCGGCTTCACGTGTTCGAAGTGCTTGGCGACGAGTTCGACAAAGTGCTTGTGGTCGAGATTGCCGGCGGCGCTGACGATGAGATTGCCGGGAGCGAAGTGGTGTCCATAGAAACGGGAGACCACGGGGCGCTCGAATTTCTTCACCGTATCGCGCGTGCCCAGGATGGGCAGACCAAGGGAGTGATCCTTCCAGAAACTTTGGGTGAAGATTTCGTGGACGAGGTAGTCGGGGTTGTCCTGGTCCATTTTAATTTCTTCGAGGATGACGCCGCGCTCGCGGGCAATATCGCCGGCATCGAACACAGGATGAAGCACCAGATCGCTGAGGACATCCATGGCGAGCGGCAGGTGTTCATCGAGGACCTTGATGTTGAAGCAAATACATTCCTTCGCCGTGAAGGCATCCATGTTGCCGCCGATGGAATCGACCTGGCGAGCGATGGCTTCGGCGGAGCGCGTCTCCGTTCCCTTGAACACCATGTGCTCGATGAAATGGGAGATGCCATTCCATTCGGAATCTTCGTCGCGCGAGCCCGACTTGAGCCAGACACCGATCGCGACCGAACGGATGTGAGGCATCTGCTCGGTGATCACGGTCAGGCCGTTCGGCAGGATCTGACGACGAATGCTGCGGGTCTCTTTTACCATTTAAGTTCGCGCCATCACACTTATGATGACGTCCTTTACCATAATGTTCGGATCCAAGTATGAATTCCGAGGCGGGTGGCTGCTACTATTCTGCCACAATCCGGAGCTGGGCGAAGGCTGGTGAACTTCGTCCTTTTGTTTGTTAAACTTACGGGAAACTCTTGGGTTCATAATTTCAGTATTATTAAAGGACGTGCGAGCGCCCCGCCGCTCCGCCGCCATGCCAGACCGACCATCCAATTCGCTCTTAGGACTCGACCTGCAGGAACTCACCGAGCTTGCGCTTGGGTCGGGGCAGCCCGCCTACCGGGGCCAGCAACTGTTTGATGCGCTGTATCGGCAAAGGATCGACCGGTTGGACCAGGTTTCGACTCTTCCGCTCGACTATCGCGCTCGCTTGGCGGAGGAGGGCTGGGGAGTAGGGCTCCCGAAAATTGCGCGCCAGTTTGTTTCCAGTGACGGCACGGTACGGTATTTGGTGGAACTCTCCGACGGCGAGACGGTGGAGACGGTCTGGATGCCGGAGGGAGATGGCGGAGAGCGCGGCGACGGCAGCGAAGCGGGTGACGAGATCGAAGCGAGCGGGGATGTGGAAGGTGTGGTGACGGGGCTCCGCCCCGTCCAGCGGGGCCCTTCGGCTCCGCTCAGGGCAGGCTCCGCCCCGGTGCCACAGGTGCGCCGCTCGACCATCTGCGTATCGAGCCAGGTGGGGTGCGCGGTGAATTGCAAGTTCTGTTTCACGGCATTGCTTGGGGTCAAGCGGAACTTGGAGGCGGGAGAAATCGTCGGGCAGATCGCGGCGGTGCTGCGGGATCAGGGGGTCGATCCGCCGCTCGAACGAGTCAATCTTGTCTTCATGGGAATGGGCGAGCCCTTCTTGAACTACGACAACTTCATGAAGTCGGTGCGGCTGCTTGTGGAGGGCGTGGGGATTCCGGAGTCGCGGATGACGGTGTCGACGGCGGGGATCGTGCCCAGGATCCGCGATTTCGGGCAGGAGCCGGTGCGTCCAAAGCTGGCGATCTCGCTGAATGGATCGAATGACGCCTTGCGCAGCGCAGTGATGCCGCTGAACCGCAAGTGGAACCTCGCGGAGCTGATGAAGGCGGCGCGTGAATTTCCCCTGCGGACGCGGGAGAGGATGACGTTTGAGTATGTGCTGATCGAAGGCGTAAACGACGCTCCGGAGCAGGCGCGCGAGGTGGTCGAGTTGGTGCGGGGGATGCGCGCGCGAATTAATTTGATTGCGCTGAATCCGGGAACGGAGTTGCCCTACCGCACGCCGGAGCAGGAGCGGGTGGTGGCGTTCCGGGAGATCCTGGTGGCGGCGGGAATTCCGGCATTTGTGCGGCGGCCGCGTGGGCGGGACATTTTTGCGGCGTGCGGCCAGTTGAAGAAGACGATGGAAATAACGCCCGCGGGTGAATCCAAATCCACGTTGACATCCAAATCCACGTTGTCATCCTGAGCGAAGCAAAGGACCTGCTTTTTCTTACACGCACGAGACAGCAGGTCCTTCGCTTCGCTCAGGATGAATTCTGACTTATGCAGCGAATTTGCGGGAACGTACTTACGAGCTGCCGCGAGCTGCGGCGCGGTTGTTGGCGGCGAGCGCGGATCGGGTGGCGGAATTTGCCAGGACCCCCAACTCCATTCGGAAAGCGGCCCGGCCGGGAGTGGATGGTTGCAGGAGACGGCCACCGTGCTCTTCGACGATGCGGCAGCAAGCGCTCAGCGAAAGGGTAGCCGGTTTGTCCCCGCGCTCGGAGTTCAACACTGGCTGAAACGAGAGCGGTGCAGAAGCAGGATCGCCAGAAAGATCGTATGACGAGAAATCCACCAGCACGAAGTTGCCTTGGCGGCGCGTGCGAACGAACAGGGTGGAGTGTCTTTCGCGAGGAAGTTGGACGCCGATCTGTCCCGCAAGGTGCAGGCAGACGTGGAGAATCTGGTTGGAGTCGGCGAGCACGGGCGGAAGGTCGGGGGCGAGTTCGAGATGGATCGAACCGGCTTCCGCCTCCATTTGGGGACCCAGCAGGCGGACGGCGGTTTGCAGCACGGAGTTGACGTCGACGGCCGCAAGCTGAGCAGGAGCTTGCCGGGCAAAAGTGAGCAGGCTGGCCACCAGCGAGGTGGTGCGGCGGACCTGCTCCCCGATTTGCCCGGCTTGGACTTGTTCCTGAGGCCGCCAAGGCCGACGCGCTCAGCAGGTCGGAGTATCCCAGCATGGCTGTCAGCGGGTTGTTGAGTTCGTGAGCGGCTCCTCCCACTAACTGCCCGAGCGAGGCCAGTTTCTCGGATTGAATGAGCTTTTCCTGCAAAGCCTTGAGGTCGCTTACCGAGCGGCGGGATCGTGTGAGAAACAGGGAAAGCTCAGCTCGCAGCAGGCGTTGCCGCCAGAAGACCACGATGCCCATCACGACCATGGTCAAAAGACTGACGTCAATGCGGAAGGCCTTCACCGGCTGCGGAAGGGATGGGTTCAGTTCGGCGTGCAGCGCGGCCCAGATGAGACTGAACAGAGCCAGCATGCTAAGGCGTGTGACCCAGACCCCGAGCACAGGCCGCGACGGCTCGGAGTCGGAGAGATCGAGGCGCCGCGCCAGCAAGGGAACCGCGGCCATCCAGGCCATCGAAACCACCAGCGGAATATCGTAAATGCTGCCGCTGTAGTAAACCTGGCGGCCGATGGCCCAGTTGGCGACATAGGAACTGGAGGCGTAGAGTGCGCTGGCCCCGAGCAACTGTCCGTAAACGTGCCGCCAGGCGCCCACCGCGGTGTAGGCAAGGATGGCCAGCGCACCCAGGTACACCAGCTTTTCCGTCAGGTAGGTAAAGTTCAAATTGGCGCTGTAAGTCGCTTCATCGACCCGTACGGTTTGCCACGGGATGACGGCGTATACATAAACGAAAACCCACCAGATGAGCAGCAGGGTAAAGTCGAGCATGCGGATGCGTTCATCCCGTTCGCCTTCCCGCAGATGCGGAAGCACGGCCAGGGCGGCGATCATCGGCACCAGATGCAGGAAAAGAACGATATCGCCCAGGAAGGGGTCGGGCACATCCTGGCGCTTGATGACTTCGAAGTAGTTCCACATCCCCTGATAAATAAGCCAGAAGAGCATGCCCAGGCTGGTCAGAATCCAGAAGAACCGGACGTGGCGAGTGGGGCAGCGCGAGCGCGCCGTATTGGGCAGGAAGGCCGCGGTGGCAACCAGCAGCAGAGTGCCTTGGATGAGGTCGCTGGCAATGGTGAGGGCGTCGCCTCTGGGCATCAGCTTCGACGCCGCCGCCTGGGCGAGCACCAGCGCGATCAGTACGGCGACCCAGAGTTTCGTAGATACGGCCAAGGCAGAGTACTCCGACCTCCATTCTAGAGGGTGCTGGAGGAGTGGCTGTGTTACTTCGGTACCCTTGCTCGGAAAGGTACAGGATAAGCGAGGATTTGTGGAAGGAATAAGAAGCCGATGGAGTTTGACGGCGATTGCCTTTAGAATTAGGCGCTTAACGTTAGAAAGAATTGCTTGACGACGGGCCTGCCTTGTCCTGGATGATTCCTCGATACCGCGATTTGTGGCGCTTCCGGGCGCCGATCAGTGCGGGCGAAATCCGCAGCACCGAGCGCTGGCTGGCGTCGGCGCGGGTGGCGCTGACGATTGCGGCCGTACTCACTCTTTGGATGGAGCCAGTGCGCGGATTCGTCTATTCGCGCTGGCTGTACTGGCTGCTCACGGGATACCTGGTGAATGCGGTGGTGGTGATGTTGCTGGTGCGCTTCCGGCCCCAGTCCACCAAAGCGTTTCGTCGGGTCGTGCACGCGGTCGACATCCTGTGGCCAGTGCTGATTTCCTTGTTCGCGACAGCGCAGCGCGGTCCCTTCTTTCTCTTCTTCGTGTTCGTGATGGCGGCGGCCGCCTATCGCTGGGGGTTGTGGGAGACGGTAGGCACGGCGGGGGCGGCAGTCGCGCTGCTGTGGATCGAAGCGTTGGTAGTGCGGGCGGGCCTGGAACCGGCGGCGGATCGCTGGCTGCGCATGGCCCATCTGCCGCGGCTCGGCGTGAGCGTGGGCGAATTGGATCCGCAACAGCTGTTCATGAGTTCGGTGTATCTGATTGTGCTCGGACTCCTGCTGGGTTACATGTCGGAGAACCAGAAGAAAGCGCGGGCCGAGCGCGTCGTAATCACGCGCGTTCTCAGTTCGACGCGGGTGGAAGCGGGACTGACTGGGACGCTGCAGCAGATTCTTGGCGAGGTCATGAGCATCTACGGCGCTCGCCGGGTGCTCAGCGCCTCGCAGGAAAGGAACAGTTACCGGGTATTTTTGGCCGAAGTGGGCCGTGGCACGGAGGGCAGCGGGGCGCTGCGCTGGCGCGAGGCCTCGCCGGAAACCCAAAAGGTGTACCTGTTCGAGTCGCCGGCCGACGCGATCTACGCGACGCGGGGCGCCAACGGTTTTTCCACCGTGCTGCTCGGTCGCGATGGCGCGCGGCTGCGCGACGCCAGCACGGAATTTCTGGATGCGCTGGCGAAGGTGGAAGAGTTTAACGCCATGGTTTCGGTGGCGTTGGTGTTCGGGACCGAGTGGTCGGGACGGGTGTTCCTGTTCGATGCCGAGATGATGGGGAACCCGGAAGAGGAATTGCGATTCTTGCAGGAATTCGCGGAGCAGGTAGGGCCGGCGGTCTACAACGTGTACCTGGTGCGGCGGCTGCGGGAGCGGGCGGGCGCGCTGGAGCGTGGGCGGTTCGCGCGCGAACTTCACGATGGCGCGATTCAATCGCTGATCGGAGTGGAAATGCAGTTGGACGTGCTCCGGCGCCAGTCAGGAACGCAGGCGCCGGTGGTGAACGCGGAGCTGGGGCGGATCCAGCAACTGCTGCGCGAAGAAGTATTGAAGTTGCGCGAACTGATGCAGGCCATGAAGTCGTTCGAGGTGAATGCCGAACGGCTCTTGGCCTTCATTTCCGACACGGTGGAGCGCTTCCGGCGGGAGACCGGAATCGCGGCCGAGTTTGTCAGCGAACTGGAGCAGGTGGATCTGCCGCAGAAGGCCTGCCGGGAACTGGCGCGCATTGTGCAGGAGAGTCTGGTGAACGTGCGCAAACACAGCGGAGCGCACCATGTCCTGGTACGGCTGGCGCCCCGGGCAGGGTTTCTGCAATTGACGGTCGAGGACGATGGCAAGGGATTTTCGTTTTCGGGAAGGCTGTCGGATGTCGAACTGGAGACGAGAGGAATCGGGCCGGGGGTGATTCGGGAACGAGTACGCCTGCTGGCGGGCGAACTCG
The DNA here is from genome assembly GCA_963712295.1 of uncultured Acidobacteriaceae bacterium. GTDB lineage: Bacteria > Acidobacteriota > Terriglobia > Terriglobales > Acidobacteriaceae > Acidiflorens. The sequence continues at coordinate 334,816 of CAVQHM010000008.1, read as the reverse complement.
CGATAGAATCGACCCCAGGACACGGAGCACGGCTGGAAGTACGGATTCCGCCAGCGAGGAAGGCGAATCATGGATAGGCCAACGACGGATCGCACAACGATGGATAGGCCCATGATGGAGAAACGTCATCCCATACGCATTGTGATTGCCGACGATCACCCCATTTTCCGCGACGGACTGCGGCGCCTGCTGGAATCGGAGGCCGATATGAAAGTGGTGGGCGAAGCCTGCGACGGCAACGAGGCGGTGAAACTTGCGAGGGAGATCAAGCCCGACATTCTTCTGCTCGATCTGGCCATGCCGCACCACACCGGCCTCGAGGCGCTGCGCGACCTGAACACGACCGGCGACGGATCGACGGCGGTGCGGATCATCCTGCTCACGGCGGCGGTGGAAAAGAAGCAGATGGTGGAGGCGTTGCAACTGGGAGCGCGCGGCGTGGTGATGAAAGATTCTGCCACCCAACTGCTCCTCAAGAGCATTCATGCGGTGATGGCCGGCGAGTACTGGGTGGGGCGGGACAGCGTTTCGAATCTGGTGCAATACCTGCGCAACCTCATGCAGAGTACGAACGAGGAATCGAAACAGAAGAAATTCGGGCTGACGCCGCGGGAACTGGAGATTGTGGCGGCGGTGGTCGCGGGCTATGCCAACCGGGAAATCGCCCAGTACTTCAAGATCAGCGAGGATACGGTGAAGCACCACCTCAGCAATATCTTCGACAAACTGGGAGTTTCCACCCGTCTCGAACTGGCCTTGTTCGCGGTGAACCAGGGGCTCCCGCTGAAGACGATTGTGTAATCCGGCAACCCGCGGGCTAAACGAGCGAAGACGTCCTTCGGTGGGAGAAGAAGACCGCTCTAAAGGCTGCGGCACCTTAGCCCCTAAAGGGGCGTCTGATTTCAATGAGTTACGTCATCGCTAAAGCGATGACCTGATACGAAGCGGCCCTAAGCCGAGTTTTTCGCATTCTTGGCGCAGGCCCCGATATGAACCTCGGTGGCCGGCGGGGAATCTCTATCTGGAGGATGGGGATGGCACGATAGTGCCATTCCAGGCACTGGTGTGCTATTGGGTGGAAGGGCTGGGGAGGCGTATTTTACAATTATTACAATTGTTAAGACGGCGACTTAGGGTTCCGCGCAAGGCGTGAAGTGTGGATGAGTCGTTGACTGGGGGCAAACAGTGATGCAAGCAATCCGTCGACTGTGGACTGACGAGAGCGGCCAAGACGTTGCCGAATACGCGGTGATGCTCGCGGTCATCCTGGTGATCGTGATTGGCACCGTGCGCCTGATCGGTACCAACGCCAACAACGTCTTTTCGCAAGTTGGCAGCCAGATGCAGAACTAGCCGCACGAAAACTGCCCCGCTGCTGACCGGCGAGGGGCGTCCCCTGCTTTTTCGTTTCCGCTAAGAGCCAAAAGCTAAAAACGATCCTACTGCCCCGATGGAGCCGGGGCGGCCGCCGTCTTCTCCGGGGCCGGAGCCGTCTTTCCCGGAGCGGCGCTGCCCAGCCGAGTGAGGAACGGGAAGAAGGGCGTGACTTCAAACGGCATCTTCTCGGATGCGGCCGTGATCGCCACCGGCTTGGCCTTGATCAATTCCAATTGATTGTCCCATGGGTCGACCTTGACCCGGCCACCGAGAGGAAGCGCCGCGATCTGGTCGGGCTTCTTCGGATCGAACGGCGGCGAGCCGGTCATCAGAGTCGACATCTTGGTGGCATCGCCATTGAGCAGGCTGTCGCCCAGGTGCGCCCGGATCAGGTTCTTGAGCGCGGGAGCGCGCGCTTGCACTGCTTTGAGGAACAAGCCGGCGGTGGCGAGTTTGTCTTTGTAAGGCGAGTTATTCAGCAGTTCGATGGCTTTCTTGTCGGCGGCTTCTTCCTGGCTGCGATCGCGAGCGAAATCCATACGCTCGAACGTGCGCTCATCGGGAAAGAACATCCGGTCGTTAAAGGCGAGCTTGGTGTCGAGGCGATGGCCGAGCACGATGTGCGCCAGTTCGTGCGTCAGAATCATGGCGAGCGAAGCTTCGTCGGGCAGCACGTCAATCATGCCGCGGCTCACCACGATGGTATGGCCGATGGTGAAAGATTCGAGCGGGGTGGTCAACAGCACGCGGCACTTGACCTCGGGCTGAATGTCGAGATTATTGGTGACCATCATGTTGTTGACGACGGTCTGCAGCACCTTGTCGATTTCCCCTTCCGGCGCCAGCAGCCCGATCTGTTGCAGCCGGTCAAGCACGTTGATTTCCGCCTGATGCTCCCACGCGCGCTGCGCTTCGAGGGGGGAAGCGTCCTGCGCTCTCTGACTCTGGTCCTGGACCGATTGCGGCGCGTCGACGGTGATCTCGGTAAACTCGGAGTTGCGGCGCAGGTCCTTCAGGTTGTAGCCCCAGAGCCGCGTCTGCGCCTTGTAATGCAGCGCCTGACCCAGACGTACCTTGAGATCGGACTCCTCGGAATAAATCAGTGAAGGCAGCCACAGGCCCGGCCGCAGGTTCTGCCGCCAGCTGTCAAAGTGCAAGTAATAACTGGATCGCGGATGAGGAGAGTAGGTGCCGTTGAAGCGCACGATATTGTAATCCTGGTCTTCGATCCAGATGCGGCCGAGGAACCGGCCCTTGCCCGCGTCCTTCTTGGGAGCGACGTCCACGACGATGCAGCGCAATTCGCCAAGGAACTCGCGGCGGACGAAAGTGAAGTCGTAGTACTTGCGCTGAAAATCCTGATCGATGACCGCCATCTGGGCAAAACCCAGGGGCAGGAACTTCATGGCATAGACGCTGCTCAGTTTGCTGAGCATGCGTTTGCCGAGGCCGGCCGTGGTGGGCGAGACGAAAGCGCGGTCGTCGGTACCCTCGCTCATATCCAACCGGCCAAGGAAGTAGACATCGCTGACGGGAACGGGCACGCCCAGGTCATTGTCCTGCTTGAGATTCTGGAGATAGGTTTCCACCAGCGGATGAAGCTGCTTCATCTGCGCCATGAAGAAATGCTCGCGCTCAATGGCCCGATCGACAACCTGGTCGAAGTTGGCGGCGGAGGAAATTGGCGGTTGAGCGGCGGCGTCGCGAGTCTGTAGAGACGGGGCTTGCCCCGTCTCCGTCTGTCCGGGCGAAGTCTGGGCGGGTGAAGTCTGGCAGAACACGGACGCAGCGCAGCCGGCCAGGAAGAGCGCAAGCAGTGCGAGTGGGGAGCACAACACTTTTGCTTGTTTCATTTCAAATTTGATGCGGCCTAGGATACTACTGCCTAGGATACTAGAACTCGTCTCACAAATGGTTGTGGGAAGGGCACGGCTTCCGCCGTACCGCTACCCGGCCATTAAAACCAGGGCTTTAGCCCCTTGGGGCCCCGCCGCCTGCTCGGAAAACAATTTATGAGAACCTGATTTACTATCTATGATGCGAGTTGAAATTCAACGTGTATGACCGCCACGGAATCGGTGGGGTGACCATCTTTCAGGGCGGGTTTGAACTGAATCTTTTCCGCCGCGCGAACCGCGGATTCATCCAGCCCATGGCCTAAACCCCGCATCACTTTCATGATGCGAATCTGCCCGGATGCGGAAAAGACAACCTGTAGCAGAACCTCACCCTCAATCTTAAGCTGTCGCCCCTCTTCAGTGTAAACCGGACGGGGCTTAAATGTGATCTCAGCCGGCAAAGTTTTGAGGACGGGCTCGAGCGGGCTTCGCTTTGGGCTGGGAATTGGCTGCGACGAGAGGAGCGTCTCCAAAGCCGCTCGAACGAACCGCGTCTCGCGAGCCGGAAACCGGCCCGGAACTGTTGCCGGTAGCCACGCCGTTGCCAAAGCCTGTGCTCGCGATCACTCCGCGGACGCCGTGTGATCCGCCGGTGCCGTTGCCATAGCCTGGGCCCGAGGGCATATCGAACGAGCCCGCCGACGCAATCGTGACTGGACGGCCGTGATTCTGCGATGCGGGTACGCCGTTGGGCTCACCGAAGCCGCCCGTCTGCACCTTCTGCGGTGCAGCCGCCAGGGTTGGCGTCGCCGAGCTCCCCGTGGAGAACACATTGGTCTTTACCGGTGGCCGGGGGATCATCGGCTTCGCATCGGGCAGAAGCTCCTTGCTGGACGCCAGTGTCACTTTGGGCGCTTGCTCGTCGGGCAGGGGTGTTTTTTTCCGTACCAATTCGGACGGAACCCGCAGGGCTTCTGGCCGTGGCGTCACCGGTTCGGTTATTTTTGGCTCCGGAACACGGAAATGCCTGACCGGCGCTGGCTCCTGTGGAACCGGGGGCGGGATGCTGACCAAGCCGACGAAGTGGTAGTCACGCACCGGCAACACCAGAACTTCGGGGTACGCGATAGCGGCGATGACAAAGAAAGCCATCACCACCGACTGCATGCCATAGCCGAGAAGGAACCTCCCCCAACGCGTGCGGGGCTCGGGGAGAAGGCCTAGGGTCAACTCAGAAGCCTGGGAATCCATACGGTACCTCATGTTGCGAGCTGCTTAGCGCTTGCCAAAAGAAGTGGCCAATCCCCCGAACCGGCACTCCTCCAAGACCGCGGGATGTGATCCGAAGAACGACACTTCGGTCTGTGAAATGCACGCCGAAGGCCATTTTCGACTTCCGCACTCCACAATTAAGATGCTGCTAAGCCGTCACTTACATAGGGAATAATTGATCGTATCAGACGGAAACGAGGCACCTGCAAGATTTTTCCTATTTCGGGAAGGGAAAATTTTGGGAAAAGGGGAAGATATTGCCCGGAGGACCACCCCGTCAGTTCTCAGTACTGCCGAGCTTCTCCACCCCGTCAAGCCAAAACCGGGCTTGATGGGGGCCCCGGTTCGCTCGGCTGGACAGCCGGGGGCGGCTGTCCCTGCGTGATTGTTCTGAGAACTGAGAACTGAACCCTACTCTTCGTCGTCGGCGTCGATCTTGATGCGTAGCGATTTGAGAAACTTCAAATCCTGATCGCTGACCTTGAGTTCGGAATTCGTGCTGAGGGTGGAAACCAGGGAAGTCTTGTCGCTGGCGCGTTCGCCCTGTTTGCTGACGCCGATGGTGGCTTCGAGGACGAGGAAAATATCGTAGCCCCCTTCCTTAATGCGGGAAACGACCTCGGCGATCTGCTCGGAATCGGACAGCGACCCATTGATCGCTTCTCCGAGTTCCTTCATGAGCTGCTTCAGTTGCTGATCCACGAGTCCCCCTCGCCGCTGACGGGAAACATGACCGTCAATGCAATGCCACTAATCGCCATTGTACCCTCGCCCGCTGCTAAAATCGACTGATGGCGACCGGCTATGACGGGCGACGAATTCATGGTCTGGCGATCGGCCAAGCAGCTGGAAAAATCAGGCTGATTTTCCGTGCGGCCGTCGAATTGCTCGAGCGCAGCCGGATGGGCAGCGCGGTGCTGGCCGCGATCCGCGCAACTACGCATTCGTTTGGGCGAGTTCTGCACCAACTCTGGCTGGAAGTTACCGGATTCATGTTCCTGGCAATTGCCGCGATTGGAGCCATGGCTGGCGTACGCGAGTACGGCAAATACCAGTCTGGCCACGCGGCGGGCCCGGGCCGGCTGGCACTTGCGGTATGTTTCACGGTTTCATTCGCCTGGTTTGGTGTGAGTTCGTTCTGGCGGGTATGGCGAAAAGCTAAAAGCTAAAAGCCAAGAGCTACGAGCTACGAGCTTGAAGACTCCGAGATCGCCGAGAAGTGTAAAGCGAGAAGGGCGGTAGCACATGACGGAGCTTAAGACGGCCGATTCGGCTAACCAGAGCGCAGCCTCGCTCCCCACTAGAGAAACGTCTTCGCATATCCCCGTGCAGCCCCTCTACACGCCCGCTGATCTTGCCGCCTGGGACTACGACCGCGATGTCGGCTATCCCGGGGACTTCCCGTACACGCGCGGCGTGCAGGCCACCATGTACCGCGGCCGCCTCTGGACCATGCGCCAGTATGCGGGCATGGGCGATGCCGAGGAGTCGAACAAACGCTACAAGTATCTGCTCGCGAACGGCACGACGGGCCTCTCGGTGGCCTTTGATCTGCCGACGCAGATTGGACTCGATTCCGACAACCCGCTGGCCATGGGCGAAGTCGGCAAAGTGGGCGTGGCGATTGATTCCATCGAAGACATGCAGCGCCTGTTCGAGGGCATTGACCTGACCGCGATTTCAACCTCGATGACCATCAATGCCACGGCCTCGATTCTGCTGGCGTTGTACGTGGCTGTGGCGCGGCGGCAGGGAAGAGACATTCGCAAGCTCTCGGGCACCGTGCAGAACGATGTGCTGAAGGAGTACATCGCGCGCGGAACCTATATTTATCCGCCCCAGCAGGCCATGCGCATCATCACCGACCTCTTTGCCTGGACGAACGAGAATGTGCCGGAGTGGAACACGATTTCAATCTCCGGCTATCACATGCGCGAGGCGGGATCGACGGCGGTGCAGGAAGTCGCGTTCACGTTGGGCAACGGCATCGCCTACGTGGAAGCGGCGATCAGGGCGGGCCTAGATGTGGACAAGTTCGCGCCGCGGCTTTCATTTTTCTTTAATGCGCACAGCAATTTTCTGGAGGAAGTCGCCAAATTCCGCGCCGCCCGCCGCATGTGGGCCAAGATCATGCGCGAAAAGTTCAAGGCGAAGAACCCAAAATCGTGGATGCTGCGCTTCCACACCCAGACCGCCGGTTCCACGCTGACCGCGCAGCAACCGGAAAACAACATTGTGCGCACGGCGATCCAGGCCATGGCGGCGGTGCTCGGCGGAACGCAGTCTCTGCACACCAATTCCTATGATGAAGCGCTGGCCTTGCCCACCGAGGCGTCGGCGCGGATCGCGCTGCGCACCCAGCAGGTGATTGCGTTTGAGTCGGGCGCGCCGCAGACGGTCGATCCGCTGGCCGGGTCGTATTACGTCGAATCGCTGACCAGCGAGATCGAGAAGCGGGCCGCCGATTATCTCGCAAAAATCGAAGCCATGGGCGGCATGCTCAAAGCCATCGAACGCGGATACGTGCAGCAGGAGATCCAGAACGCAGCCTACGAATATCAGCAGGCGGTTGATCGCCAGGAGGCGGTGGTAGTCGGCGTGAACCGTTTCCATGCAGAAGAAGAGAAAGCGGTGCCGATCCAGCGCATCGACCCGTCGCTTGAGCCAAAACAAGTGGAGCGGTTGCGAGCGCTGCGCGCAAAGCGGAATGCCGGGACCTGGCAAGCCGCGATCCAAGCGGTCGAAGACACGGCCCGCTCGGGAGAAAATCTGATGCCGCGCATATTGGCCGCGGTAGAGGCGAATGCCACGGTAGGCGAAATTTCAGACGCGATGCGGAAGGTGTACGGGGAGTACAAGGAAGCGGTGGTGATTTAGGCCCTGTAGAGACAGGACTTGCCCGGTCTCCTCCGCCGGAGACGCGGCAAGCCGCGTCTCTACAGGAAATTTGGGGCTGCTCAGTTCGCCGTCTTGTACTCGCAGGCCGTGCGGCAGGCTTCGCAGTACATGAGGCCGTCGGTGCAGAGGCGCACGTCGAGCTGCGACTGGCAGTACACGCAGAATTTGTCGCACGCAGCAGCTTTCTTCCGGACGCTCGCATTGGGCGCAAACGATGCGGCTCATACCTGGTCTAGAGGACATGGTTGAAGTTTAGTTCCAGCAAGGCAGGGAAGGAACGTAACGGAAGTCACCGAAAAGCAGGTCGGGAGGGTCAGGTGTCAGGTCTTAGGTCTTAGGAAAAGCAACCCCGGCCTCCGACAAACTCGTCTCTTGATTTTGGTTTTCCTAAGACCTAAGACCTAAGACCTGACACCTGACACCTGAAATTTGCGTCCTTCCCCCTTGAGTGATACCTTAAGCAGTTCCAGATTCCGGCAGGCCAGCCACTGTCTGAACCATTCTCTGACCGAGGTTCTTCGTGTCGGTCGCTGAAGCCACTCCGCCCGTCGCCCCACAGAACGTCCGCAAGACTGCCTTGAACGCCGTCCATCGCCAGATGGGCGCGAAGATGGTGGAGTTTAACGGCTGGGACATGCCCGTCGAATACCCGGCGTCGATCGGGTGCGGCATCGTCGCCGAGCACATGGCGGTGCGCAAGGGCGTCGGAATTTTTGACGTCAGCCACATGGGCGACATCCGCCTGGCTGGGCGCGAAGCGCTCGCCGCCGTGCAGCATATCTCGATGAATGACGCGTCCCGGCTGGCGGTCGGGCAGGCGCAGTATTCGGCGTTGCTCTATCCCCAGGGAACATTCGTGGATGACGTGATCGTTCACCGTCTGGGCGAAGACGAGTACCTGCTCGTAATCAATGCCGGCACGCGCGAAAAGGATTTCAACTGGGTGCGCGACAATACCCGCCAGTTCGATTGCGCGGTTGAGCATCTATCGGATGACTTCACCCAGATTGCGATCCAGGGTCCGAAGGGCGTCGACGTGCTGCAGAAGCTGACCGATGCCGACCTGAGCGCGGTGAAGTTCTACTGGCTGACGCGTGGCACCGTGTGCGGCCTGAAAAATATCCTGATGGGCCGCACCGGTTATACCGCCGAAGACGGATTCGAGATTTACATTCCGCCGGACGAGGAGACCAGCGCGCGGGTGTGGTACGAGATTCTGGCAGCGGGAAAAGAGTTTGGCGTGGTCCCCTGCGGCTTGGGCGCGCGCAACACGCTGCGGCTCGAAGGCAAGCTGCCCCTCTACGGACACGAAATCTCCGACACGATCAATGTGTGGGAAGCGGGTCTGGATCGCTTCTGCAAGATGGAGAAGCCGGAGTTTATTGGACGCGCCGCACTGGAGAAAGCGAAAGCCGAAGGCGTGAAGAAGACGCTGGTTGGACTCGAGATGGTCGAGCGCGGCATCGCCCGCGACGGATACAAGGTTCTGGACGAAGCTGGGAGCGAGATTGGCTACGTCACCAGCGGATCGCCTGCGCCATTCCTGAAAAAGAATATTGCGCTGGCTTATGTTCCGCCGCGCGCAATCCGCGATCGGCACTACGGTGAAAGTGGAAATCCGCGGGCAGGGAGTAAGAGCGCAAGTCATACCGACGCCTTTTTATAAGCGTCCGAAAAAAGCTTGAACCACAGAGGACACAGAGGAACACGGAGTAGAAGCTAAAAGCCAGGAGCCAAGAGTTGATATGCCTTACCCATCCGACCGCAAATACACAAAAGAACACGAGTGGATCACCGCCGACGGCACGGTCGGCATCACGCACCATGCGCAGGACTCGCTCGGCGATATCGTGTTCGTCGAACTTCCCAAGGTGGGGACGGAACTCACCATGGGAAAGACCTTCGGCACGGTCGAGTCGGTGAAGGCCGTCTCCGATTTGTACGCTCCCGCTTCGGGGACGGTGACGGCCGTGAACGAAGCCCTCGCTACGGCCCCCGAGCAGGTGAACAAAGATGCGCATGGAGCCTGGATGGTCAAGATCAAAGTGAAAGATCCGGCGGAGATGAATGCGCTGCTCTCAGCCGCGGACTACGAGAAGTTTGTCAGTGAAGAGGCCGCACATTAAAAGCATTGCAGAAGTTAGAAGTCAGATTGCAGAAGTAAGACCCTCCGCTTCGAGGGCCATTGGCGGGAGCCGAGGGGTTTACTTCTGCAATCTGACTTCTGACTTCTGCAATCGCCACCATCATATCGACGACTATCTACATCGAATCATAAGGTTCTTATGAGATATCTGCCTAAGTCTCCTGCGGATCGCGTCGCCATGCTGCACGCGATCGGGATCCGATCCGTGGACGAACTTTTTTCGCCGATTCCGGCCGGGTTTCGTCTGACGCGCGATCTCGACATCCCCCGGCAAATGGCCGAGTCGGAAATTGTCGACTGGTTCAAGCAACGGGCCAAAGAAAACGGCGAAGGCTACACCAGTTTCCTCGGAGCCGGAGCGTACTTCCATTACCGGCCCGTGGTCATCGATGCGCTGGTGCAGCGCGGGGAATTCCTCACGTCCTACACGCCCTACCAGGCGGAGTTTGCGCAGGGAACGCTGCAGGCCATCTTCGAGTTCCAGACGATGATTGCCGAACTCACCGGCATGGATCTGGCGAATGCCTCGATGTACGACGGCTCAACCGGAGCGGCCGAGGCCGTGATGATGGCGTGCCGCATCACGGGAAGGCATTCGGCGGTCGTCGCGCGCAGCCTGCATCCCGAGTATCGTGAAGTGCTCAACACCTACGCGACGCACCAGGCGATTCCGCTGAAGACGGTCCCGTTCACGGACTCGGGACAAATCAATCTGAGAGAACTCGAGCAGGCAGTGGGCGAAGATACGGCGTGCGTCCTCATGCAGTCGCCGAATTTCTTTGGCACGATTGAAGACGTCGAGGCCATCGCCGAGATCGCGCACCGGCGCGGAGCCCTGCTGATCGTCTCGATCGCGGAAGCGGTCTCGCTCGGAATCGTGGAGCCGCCACGCACCGCCGACATCGTAGCCATGGAAGCGCAGTCGTTCGGGGTGCCGCTCGGATTTGGCGGTCCCTATTGCGGCGTGCTCGCCACGAAAGAAAAATTCGTCCGGCAAATGCCGGGCCGCCTGGCCGGTCAGACTGTCGACAAGAACGGCAAGCGCGGTTTCGTGCTGACGCTCGCCACCCGCGAGCAGCACATCCGCCGCGAGAAAGCGACTTCGAATATCTGCACCAACCAGGCGCTGGTCGCGCTGATGGTGAACATCTTTATGACCGTGTACGGCAAAGTTGGGCTGCGGGAACTGGCGAAGCAGAACCTGGCGAAGACGGTGTACGCAACCGGCCAGTTCGGCAAACCTGCCAAAGTGCTGTTTGCCGGCGCGCCGCGATTCAACGAATTCGTGGTGCAAACCAGCGAAGATCCTTACGCCATCAATTCACGGCTGCTGGAACACAAGATCGTCGGCGGCCTGCCGCTGAAGAAGTTTTATCCCGAATTGAAGAATGCGGCGCTTTGGTGCTGCACGGAGCTGACGACACGGTCCATGATCGATACGGCGGTCGGGCTCGTCGCCGAGAGCGAGGGCTCGGTTGGAAGTATGAAAGCGCCTGAGCCGGAGGAGGTCGCGAGATGACGATAAAACACATGACTCGCAAAGCGACGCGCCACATCAGCCAGAACGAAGGATTGATCTTCGAGAAGTCGTCGCCCGGCAAAGCGGCCTGGAAATTGCCGCCGCTTGATGTTCCGGAAGTCGACACGGCGAAGCTGCTGGGCAAACAGGAGCGCAAGGACCTTGGCTATATGCCCGAAGTCAGCGAGATTGAAATCATCCGCCACTTTACCCGCCTCTCGACGTGGAATTACGCCATCGATCTCGGAATGTTTCCGCTGGGCTCTTGCACCATGAAGTACAACCCGCGCGTGAACGAGTTTGTGGCGCGGGTCGAAGGCCTGGCCAACGGGCATCCCTATCAACCGGAGAGAATTTCGCAGGGTGCAATGCGCATCATGAAGACGCTGAGCGATTGCCTGCTCGAAATCACCGGCATGGACGCAATCACCTTGCAACCCGCGGCGGGTGCGCACGGCGAATTGACTGGAATGCTGCTGGTGCGCGCCTACCAGGAGTCCAAAGGCAACGCGCGCAAGAAGATTCTGATTCCCGACTCGGCGCACGGAACGAATCCGGCGACCGCGGCAACGGTCGGCTACGCCGTCGAAAATCTGAAGTCGAACGAGCGCGGCATGGTGGACGTGGCGGCGCTGGCAGCGCAGATGAACGAAGACGTCGCCGCGCTAATGCTGACCAATCCGAATACGCTGGGCGTGTTCGAGCAGGAGATTCACAAAGTCGCCGAAATCATGCACGCCAAGGGCGGCCTGCTCTACATGGACGGCGCCAATATGAACGCGCTGGTCGCGAAGACGCGGCCCGGGGATTTTGGCGTTGACGTCATGCACATGAACCTGCACAAAACTTTCTCGACGCCGCATGGCGGAGGCGGTCCGGGGTCGGGGCCGGTCGCGGTCAAGAAAATTCTGGAGCCCTTCCTGCCGACGCCGGTCGTCATCACCAAGCCGGATGGCGCGCTGGGCTTCGAATACAACCGTCCGCAGTCGGTGGGCCGCGTGCGCGCGTTCTATGGGAATTTCGGCATGTTCATCCGCGCCCTCGCCTACATCTTTGCCAACGGCCCCGACGGCCTGCGCCAGACCACGGAAGACGCCGTGCTCAACGCGAACTACATCCGCAAGGGCCTCGAAGGCGTTTACGATCTGCCCTACTCGACGCCGTCCATGCACGAAGTAGTCTTCAGCGACAAGATCCAGGCGAAGAAGGGCGTGAAGACAGTCGACCTGGCCAAACGCCTGATCGATTACGGATTCCATCCCTACACCATGGCGTTCCCGCTGATTGTCCACGGCGCACTGATGATCGAGCCGACCGAGAGCGAGCCGAAAGAAGAACTGGATCTGTTCATCGAGGCCATGAAGTCGATCGCGGAAGAAGCGGAAGAAGATCCGCAGTTCGTCCTCGACGCCCCGCACAACGCGCGCATTTCCCGTCTGGACGATACCGCAGCCGCGCGCAAGCCGGTGCTGCGCTGGAAGCCGGAGAACGCGTAGTTCGTGTTGAGACGGGTTCGTGTGGGGACGGGCGCCTCGCCCGTCCAAGCCGAGCGGAAGCCCGGCACCTGCCTGTGGTCAGAGCACATTGGGTTCGCGATAGCCCGTGAGGACGGCTCTGTGCGCTCCTTGCTAGAATCAGCGAAGTCCAACCCTATGCCCGACGATCCGGCCAGCCCCGCAACCGCGCGCCAACTGGCCGAACACCATTACTACGCCGCGCTCGATCTGGTTCTCGAAGGCCACCACGAGCAAGCGGTCGAAGAGTACCGGCAGGCGTTGGCGGCCGATCCCAAATTCACCGACGTGCTGCATGGCCTGAGCCGGGCGCTGCAGGACCTGAACCGTCTTGACGACGCCATTGAAGTTGCCAAGCAAATTTCCGAGATCGATCCCGACGACATTCTGGCGCACACCAGCCTCTCGATCCTGTATCAGAAGAAGGGCATGGTTCCCGAGGCCGAGGCGGAAGGCAACAAGGCGCGAGTGCTGGGGTGGAAGCAGCAGTTGAAGAAGGGCGGTGGATAGTGCCAGGCGGGCAGTGGTTAGCATGAAAGTCCGCGACGTGATCAAGCGCCTTGAGCAGGATGGCTGGCGGTTGGCTCGAACCAAGGGCAGCCATCGGCAATTTCATCATCCGGCGAAACCTGGGACGGTTACGGTCGCGGGCCATCCGTCAGTGGACATTCCGCCCGGAACGTTGAACAATATCCTCAAGCAGGCTGGATTGAGATGAAATACCTCATCGTTTACGAAAAATCGGCCACGGGATGGGGTGCATATGCTCCCGATTTGCCTGGTCTTGGCGCAGCGGGCAAAACGCTGGACGAGGTGAAGGAACTCATCCGCGAAGGGATTGAATTTCACCTGGAAGGCTTGCGCACAAACGGCGACCCCATCCCTGCGCCCAGCGCGATGACCGAATACATCACGGTCTGACGGTACCTGGGTTCACAGGGTCTACGACCCACACCGAGTCTAAAGTTGCTGTGGCGTACGCAGCTGCCGAGCTTTGCTCGGCTTGGACGGGCGAGGGCGCCCGTCCCCACAAAACGCCGTCCCCACACAAACCCCGTCTGCGAGTTAAAATCACCCCATGCGAGAAGTCGTCGTGGTATCTTCCGTCCGCACTCCGGTAGGCCGCGCGTATAAGGGGACGCTGCGGGCTACGCGTCCTGACGAACTGGCTGCCGTTGCAATCAAGGGCGCGCTTGAGCGCGTTCCGCAACTTGATCCCAAGGAAATTGAAGACGTCATCCTGGGCTGTGCCATGCCCGAGGCCGAGCAAGGGATGAACGTGGCCCGGATCGCGTCGTTGCGGGCGGGGCTGCCGGTGGAGGTGTCGGCGGTGACGATCAATCGCTTCTGCTCGTCCGGCTTGCAGGCGATTGCCATGGCGGCCGAACGCATCATCAGTGGGGGCGCCGAGGTGATGGTGGCGGGCGGGACCGAATCGATGTCGATGATCCCGATGGGCGGCAACAAAATATCACCGAACCCTTGGCTCGTGGACCATTATCCGGACGCCTATCTTTCGATGGGGCTGACGGCGGAGCGGGTGGCGGCTCGCTTTGGCATCACGCGCGACGAGTGCGACCAGTTCTCGCTGCGCAGCCATCAGAAAGCGCTGGCGGCGATTGCGGCGGGCAAGTTTGAGGAGGAGATTGTCGCCGTGCCGGTGAGCTTTACTGTGAGCCCAAATGGGGGCCCGAAGGGCAGTTCGTCAAGTGTGGGCGCGGGCGGCTCGCCCGCGCCGGACGGACGAAGTCGCCCGTCCCCACACCCGTTTCAGAAGCAGGAGATCACTTTCAAAGTCGACGAGGGTCCGCGCGCCGATACTTCGCTCGAAGCTCTGGGCGCACTCAAAGCCGCGTTTCATGTGAAGGGCGTGACCACGGCGGGGAATTCTTCGCAGATGTCGGATGGCGCGGCGGCGGCCGTTCTGATGTCGTCCGAGCGGGCGAAGGCTCTGAGCATCGCTCCGCTGGCGCGCTATGTCGCATTCGCGACCGCCGGATACAAGCCGGAAGAGATGGGCCTGGGGCCGGTGTTTGCCATTCCGAAGGCGCTGAAGCTGGCGGGATTGAAGCTCTCGGATATCGACGTGATCGAACTGAACGAAGCGTTTGCGGCGCAATCGCTGGCGGTGATCCGGGAAGCGGGGCTGGATGCGGAGCGCGTGAATCCGAATGGAGGCGCGATCGCGCTAGGGCATCCTCTGGGATGCACGGGAGCAAAGCTGACGGCCAGTGTTATTCGCGAACTGAAGCGCCGTCACGCGCGCTACGGCATGGTAACCATGTGCGTCGGTGGCGGCATGGGCGCGGCGGGGATTTTTGAAAATCTGAATTGACGACAAGGCCATTCGCTAGGACTAGCCGCCGCCAGAATTAGCGCACCCCGCGGGCGTTCAGGAAGCTGCTGTAGGCCTTGTCGCTGACCAGGATGTGCTCCCTCAACCATGTCTGCAGGAACAGCAGGAGTGAGACCGGAACGCCCGTCTTGCCGGCGTGGTGGTCTTCCAGGAACTTCGCGACCAACTGGGCGAACTTGTCGTGCTCGGCAGAGTGGGTAAGGAGTGCGGGGAACTTGTATTCGGTCATCAGCGCTTCTTCGGCGGCGAAGTGAGTGTGTGCGTACTCTACCAGTCGCTGCAGAATCGAGTGAGTGATGGTTGCGCCTTCTCCCGCAGCGAGTGCCTCGTTGAGTTCGTTGATGATCGCGAACAAACCCCGGTGCTGGCGATCGAGCTCGGCAATGTTTACGCTATACCTCTCCGACCAAAGGAGAGGTGAGGCTGCAGTGGTCATGCGGTTCCATCCTTTACAGGAAGATCGGCTATTGGACTATCGGCCATGGACGGGAAGTTCATGACAGCCAAGGGATCACACGGCAGCTGCCGGGCCTATCGTCCTCGAACGCGCCCCTCCGTGCAACCCAGTAGACGCCCGCCCAGACTTCTCATAGACTTCTAATTGTTGATTCGGACCTTCTCGGCCTAACTTGCCGGTTTCTACTCAAAAGGGGCTTGAAATGGCAACGACTGCAATCCCAAAAACCAAGATTTCCGGTGGCAGCTTCCTGCTCGAAGAGCGGCAGACCGCCGATGTTTTCACTCCGGAAGATTTTTCCGAGCAGCAACAGATGATCGGGCAGACCACCGAAGAGTTTGCCAACAACGAGATACTGCCCCAAGCCGATAAAATCGAACACAAGGACTTCTCGATCTCGCGCGACCTGCTGAAAAAAGCCGGCGACCTCGGCCTTAGCGGAGTCGAAATTCCCGAAGCCTACGGCGGCCTCGAAATGGACAAGGTCACCGCCGCCATCATCGCCGACCACATTGCCAAGTACGCCGGGTTTGCCACCACCTGGGGCGCGCACAGCGGCATCGGATTGTTGCCCCTTGTGTATTTCGGCACCGAGGAGCAGAAAAAGAAATACTTGCCGCGCCTCGCCACCGGAGAAATTGTGGGCGCGTTTGCGTTGTCGGAAGCGACCTCTGGCTCCGATGCGCTCAATTGCCGCGCCCGCGCCGTGCTTTCGCCCGACGGCAGGCACTACATCCTGAACGGCGAAAAGATGTGGATCACCAACGCGGGCTTCGCCGACCTATTCACGATTTTCGCGAAAATTGATGGCGAGAAATTTTCCGCGTTCCTGGTGGAACGGAATTTTCCGGGATTCTCGGTGGGCGCTGAAGAGCACAAAATGGGCATCCGCGGCTCCTCCACTTGCCCGATCATTCTGAACGACTGCAAAGTGCCGGTCGAAAACCTGCTCGGTGAAGTCGGCAAGGGAGCGGGACCGGCCTTGAACATTCTCAACATCGGACGTTTCAAACTTGGCGCCATGTGCCTAGGCGGAGCCCGGGTTTCGATCGAGAGTGCGGTCGCCTACGCCAAGCAGCGCAAGGCCTTCGGCAAGACGATCGGCGAATTCGGACTGATACGGGAAAAGATCGCGAACATGGCGACGCTAATTTATGTCGGTGAATCGCTCGTCTATCGCACCGTCGGAATGATGGACGCGTTGCTGGCGGAAATCGACTCTGCGGGCGCTGACGCGACTAAAGAACGGCGCAAGGCGCTCGAGGAATACGCGGTCGAGTGTTCGATCCTCAAGGTCTGGGGCTCGGAGATGATCGACTACGTCGTCGACGAGACGATGCAGATCCATGCCGGCTACGGCTTTGTGGAAGAGTATCCGGCGGAGCGCGCCTACCGCGATGCTCGCATCAATCGCATTTTCGAAGGCACCAACGAAATCAACCGGCTGATCATCACCGGATTCCTGCTGAAGCGGGCCATGAGCGGCCAGTTACCGCTGATGCCGGCGATCAAGAAGTTGATGGACGAAGTGCTGAGTGGGCCCTCCGTCGGCGAAGAGATCGAAGGTCCGCTGGCGGAAGAACGCAAACTGGTCGCGCAGGCAAAGAAGCTAGGCCTGTTCGTCTCCGGAGCGGCCACGCAGAAATATATGCAGGCGATCCAGGAGCAGCAGGAAGTGATGGGCGCGATTGCCGATATGACCATCGAGATATACGCCATGGAATCGGCCGTGCTGCGCGCGCAGAAGATGGTCGAGCAAAAGGGAGAAGCCCCGGCGGCGATGGCGCTTGCGATGGCGCGAGTGTATCTGACGCAGGGGTTCGAAAAAGTCGAAGCGGCGGCCAGGAAAGTCATTGCCGACGTGGCCGAAGGCGACATGCTGCGGACGCAGTTGGCGATCGTGCGGCGCTTGGCGAAGCACGAACCGTTCAACACGATTGCGTTGTGCCAGCACATTGCGCAGAAGACGATCGAGGCAGGGAAGTACACGCTGGCATAGGGAGTAGGGGTCCTTCGACTCCGCAGGAGGATTCGCTTCGCGAATCCTCCTATTCCGCTCAGGATGACAAAATTGTAAAAAGCCGCAGCCGCCGCTCAGGGTGACACTTTAGTTAGGGCTCACTCAAACCAGCCGCTGCGGTAAGCCACCCACCACGAGGCATACGCGATCGGAATGGTCGCGCCCAGCGCCCACCAGAGCGGCAGAACGAAATCAGCCGCGAGCCCAAGCACGGTGAAGGAAATCCAGAAAATCTTGCGCTCCATAGGTTGGATTGTAAGTCTTTCCCGCGAGTTGCGATCCCGCATAGCAGGTTGTGGAAAAACTTCAGTTTCGTATCGAAAGTTTCTTCCGTCGGCAGTTCCGTCCGCAGGGGACGCGGCAAGCCGCGTCTCTACCATCAGCTTTTGGGCCGGAGCTCTTCCATCACACTCTGAATCAGCTCTTTGGCGTCGGCGAGGTTTTTCATGACGAGTTGTACATCCATAGCCGGCTTGCCGGGCCAGCGCTGGCTTTGGCAGTAGACGCCGTGCTGGCCCACGAGGGCCATGGCGTCGTTGACCAGGTCCATGGTGACCGCGAGGCGTCCGCGGGGCACACCCATGCGCAGTTCGAAGTGTTCGAGCTCTTCCCGCTTTTCGTTGAAGACGGCCATCGACCGATTGTAGCGGGGATGTGGGTATAATTCAGCAATTAGCATTTAGCACTTAGCCGTTAGCTTAAAAGAACCTGATCCCAAATCGAATGGGTTTGACTAAGTGCTACGTGCCAAATGCTCTCAGGAGGAACCAATCCATGAAAAAATTCGCATTCCTCGCAGCCTCGCTCTTTGCCATCGCCACTCTCGCTTCGGCCCAGATGGGCATGTCGCATGACAAATCCAAGCGGCCCAGTCCGCCGGCCAGCGCAGCGTGCAAGTTTTCTGATGGCAAAACCATCAAGGTGGACTATTCCAGCCCGCGCGCGAAAGGGCGGAAGATTTTCGGCGAGGCGAGCGAGAAAGCGCTGGTGCCGTATGGACAGGTTTGGCGCACCGGCGCGAATGAAGCGACGACGTTCGTCACCGACACGAATTTGACGGTGGGCGGCAAGGCCGTGCCCGCGGGCAGTTATACCATCTTTACGATTCCAAAGGCGGATGCGTGGACACTCGCGATCAGCAAGAAAACGGGTGAGTGGGGGACGGACTATCCCGGTGAGAAGGAAGATTTGGTGCGCGTGCCGATGAGTGTTTCCAAAACCAGTGCGCCGGTGGAGAACTTCACCATTGCGTTCGATGAGGCGGGCGGCAAATGCACGCTCCGGATGGAGTGGGAAAACACCCGCGCCAGCGTCGAAATTACAAAGTGACGGCGTGATGGTGGAGAGTCGGGCGTCCCCGCCCGACTGGACGGGCGAGACGCCCGTCCCTCCATCGTATGGAGCCGCGCACCGTTTCCCAGCTATACTGGAACCCGATGCGGCCGATGCTGCGCTTTCTTTGGAACTCCACCCGTGGCCACCGGATTGCCCCCTGGCGCAGTCCTTATCTTCTGTGGCGCATCGAGACCTACACCGGCGTCAAGATGACGCAGATTGGATTCCTGGAATTCTGGGAATTCCTGTGGACGGAACGCGGCAACTTATGGCGTTTCCTGAAGTGGACCGCGGAGATGGACCGCTACGTCCATCCAGTGGCGAAGAACACGTAGGGACAGCCGCCCTCGGCTGTCCAGAGGGGCGAAGCCCCGCCGCGCTCTCAATCTTAAGAATGAACAGACGACACCCCGGCGAGCTGGTGCTCGCCTGGACAGCCGAGGGCGGCTGTCCCTACGTTCCCCCTTCCATCACCAGATTGACTTCGCTGCCCTTGCCCGCGCCCAGCAACTGATAGGCGGAGCCCCGGTTGGCGGCGACTTCCAAAAAACCCATGCTGCCCAGGATCCCGAATACTTCGCCCGGAGCGCCGTCGGCGTAGCTTGTGCAGATGCGCGTTGCCTGCAACTTGGTTCCAATCGCAATCTTGAAAGCCGGCGGCGTGGCCTCGAAAAGTTGGGGCGCATCCTGCGGCGTGATGTTGGTGATGAGATTGCCAAAACGATCCACTTTCAGCACTACTCCTCGCAGTGTGCGTTCATCGACCGGTTTGGGCCGCGGCGCGCCAAAACGGACGTAGTCGGTGATCTCTTCGCCGAAGCGGCCGGGCTCGATACCCTTGGCAAGATATGCTGCGACGGGCGAGAAAATATCGCGCGCGTGGAAGGTGTTGCTGCGCGGCTGCAGGAAATAATGCTCGGCGGTGACATGGCGCACCGAAAGCCGCTCTTCGCGGGCATACACCAGAGAAAGCACGCCGTTGTCGGGAGCCACAAACAGGTGGCGGTCGCCCGTAAGAATGATGGGCCGCCGCGCCGTCCCCACTCCGGGATCGACGATTACCATGTGCACGGTTCCGGGAGGGAAGTACGAGTAGGCCTGTGAAATGGTCAGCGCGCCATCCAGAATATCGAACGGTTGCACCGCATGACTGATGTCAATGATCTGCGCCTCGGGGGCAATCTCCAGCATGACCCCCTTCATGGCGCCGATGAAATGATCGTTGAGTCCAAAATCGCTGGTGAGCGTAATGATCGGAATGCGTGCCAATCCATTGCCTCGTCGAGCCTGAAAGTTTTCAAGAACTCCAACGAAGTATCGGACGCGGCACGACGGCGCGTCAAGGAGCTGTCAGCACTCAGCATTCAGCCAAACCTGAAAACACCCGCATAATGGTTGACCCGAACGCGACGGGCAAAGCCCTGCCCCACCTAAACGCGAATTGGCTGAATGCTGAGTGCTGACTGCTGAGTGCCGCTTAGTCCACGGCTACGTCGCCCGAGCCAGTATGAACGGAAACAATCGGCCCGCCGCCACGCACCTTGCCAATCACACTCTTCCGTGACTCCGGAATGCGGCCCTGGACGGTCGTAGTCACCGGATGGCCCAGCGTGACGGTTCCGGAACTCGAAGAGATGTCGACATCGAAAGCGGCGTCGGATGGGACCCGCAGGGCCACGTTTCCCGAGCCGGTGCGGACGCTCCACATGTTCTTGGGCGAGCCGTTGCCGTGAATATCGCCACTGCCCGCCTCGGCGTGAAATCCGCCATTGATGCCGTTGACCGTGATGTTACCGCTTCCGGTGCGGATGTCCACGTCGCCCGCACCCATTTCCTCGATTTCAATGTCGCCGCTGCCCGCTTTGACTTTCGCGGGACCGGATAGATCGCGCCCGCGGACGTTTCCCGATCCCGTCTGGAAGCGCATTTCACCGGCAAGGCGCGCCAGCCGCAGATCGCCGGACCCGCTCTCGAGATCGATATTGCCCTTGAGGCCTTCGACCGTCTGATCGCCGCTGCCGGAATGGGCGCGAATCGCGGTGTTCTCCGGGACGGTAATTTCGTAGTCGATCGAAATGTTGTTGTAGTTCACGTAATCGATGCGAATGCTGTTGCCGTTCTGGCGAATCGGAGGATGGTTCTGCAACTCCTGCACCTCGGCCTTGTGGTCGCCGCTGAACCATGAGTTGCCCGACTGAATCTTGGCATGAACGGAGACCGTGCCCGCCGCGCCGTTGCGGACCGTGATGTCGCCGGAGCGAGTCAGCACTTCGAGGTCGACGGGTCCGCTGACCTGGAACGAACGGTCAAAGGTCCCGATAACCGACGCGAAGCCGGCCAGCGAAGTAGCGAAAATAAAGAGCAGCGTACGAAGGGCGCGATGGGAAGAAATCTGTGTCATGGAATTCGCCTCTGTTCTCTACTCAAATAGCATGTCATTTTCCTAAACTGTCATCCTGAGCGAAGCGAAGGACCTGCTGTCTCCCGCGCGGAAAGCAAAGCAGGTCCCTCGCTGCGCTCAGGATGACAAAACGGTTGCTGCTAACACCCTAAGACAAGACCTAACACCTAGGACCTAAGACCTAAGACCTATGACCTGCCGTTCTCACTGCAGCACCACCTGGTCGCCTTCCTTCAGCCCGGATAGCAACTCAGTCTTAGCGCCATTCGAGATGCCGATGTTGACGGCGATCTTGCGCTTGCCTTCTTTGCCTTTCGGGTCCGGCACTTCGACCGATGCCTTCTTGTCCTTGTCATAAATGATCGAGCCTTCGGGAATCTGCAGCACGTTCTTGTGCTCTTCGAGAATGATCTCGGCGTTGGCCGTCATCATGGCTTTGAGGACGCCCTCGGGATTATTGATCGAGACGCGCACTTCGAAAGTCGTGACATTGTCCTTCTCGACCCCCATGGGAGAAATCTTCGTCACCTTGCCGGTGAAGGTCTTGTCCTTAAATGACTCGACTTTGATCCGCGCGGGTTGTCCCAGGTAAACCTTGCCGATATCGCTCTCGTCCACTTTGCCTTTGACGTAGACTTCGCTCGTGTCGCCCAGCGTCATCACCAGCGTGGCCGACGACCCCAGCACCAGGATGGAGCTGACCGCGTCGCCAATTTCCACGTCGCGCGAGAGAACAATCCCGTCCAGCGGAGACTCAATCGTGGTGTAACCCAACTGCTCTTCCAGTTGTTTCAAAGTGGCGCGGTCGTGCGACAACTGCCCCTGGGCCTGCCCAATCTTGGCCTGCAACACCTGCAACTGCGCCTTAGCCACGTTTTGCTTATTCAGCGCCAGTTCGTAATTCTTTTCCGCGTCGTCAAGTGCGGAGGCGGAAACCACGCCATCGTTCGCCATGCCCTGGGCGCGATCATAAGCGCGTTTCAGCAGCGGGACATCCGGGCCTTCGGCATCAACTTTCGCGCGCACCAGGTCGGCTCGCGTGCTGTTCAGGCTGGCGATGGAGGCCTCCAATTGCGCGCGCGCCTGGTCTACCTGGGCCTGCATCTCGTCCCGATCAAGTTCGGCGAGCAATTGTCCCTTCTTTACTTTGTCGCCGTATTCGACGTAGAGCTTCTTCACAATCCCAGTCGCCTTGGACTTGACTTCGACCTGCGTGATGGGCCAGATCTTCCCCGTGGCCACCACGCTTTTCGCCAAGTCTCCTTTTTCGACCTTCGCCAGCTTCGAGGGATCGATCTTGGTCCCGCTGCTGGATGCGATCAGCGCGCCGGCAACGACCAGAGCCACAACGGCTGCTGCGATCGAGCTCCAGATGATGATTCGCTTACGCCGCTTTTTCCTGCCATTACCATTACCGTTGCCTTCCACGACCGCCTCCTGCTTCATTCAAATCTTAGAACTGACCTTCACCTGTTGTTACGCGAGAACCGTCATAATAGTTCCCCTTGGCCTCGGCATCCGCTCTCTGACATGTCCTTAGACCGCCGGACAACGAAAAAGAAAGCGATCGGTTTGGGATAGCAATCAAGGGGTGATTTGATTGTACTGCCAGCCCGCTCTCAAAAGCGGGGCATTATCCCTTTGGAATGTTAGAATTAGAGTTCCATGATTGCATCCGTGCTGCTGCGGGTGTTCGTCGTCCTGCTCCTGGTGGCGGTCAATGCTTTCTTTGCCGCAGCCGAGTTCGCGCTGGTCAGCGTGCGCGAGACCCGCATCCAGCAGTTAATCGAAGCTCACCGCGTGGGCGCCCGCACGGTTCTCAAACTTCACCAGCAACTCAGCCGCGTCGTCAACGGCGTGCAACTGGGAATCACCATTACCAGCCTGACCCTGGGCTGGCTGGGCGAGCCGGTTCTGGCGCGATTGTTCGAAGGCCGGATCGGAAGCGTGCCGCATGCGCTGGTCTATGCCCATGCCATCGCCGTAGCCGTGGCCTTCGTGATGATCACCAGCCTGCACGTAATCCTCGGCGAACTGGTTCCGAAGTCGCTCGCCCTGCAACGGGCCGAGCGCGTTGCGCTGGCGGTCGCCGCGCCCATGGACGTTTTTCTCACCATTACCGCCCCCCTGACCCTGGTCATGAGCCGCGCCGCTGGTTTTGTCCTGCGCGCTTTCGGCACCCGCGAAATCCGCCACGGTTCGGTGCATTCTCCCGACGAACTCAAGCTCATCGTGACCGCTGCGCATCACTCGGGCCAACTCTCTCCCGCCCAGGAAGAGATGCTGCTGAATGCGCTCGAACTCGACAGCATCACGGCGCGTCAAGTGATGGTGCCCCGGACCAGAATCTTTTCCTTGCCCTCCGACCTGAGCCTGGACGAAGCCCTGGCGCGAGTGGCCGATGAACAGCACTCGCGCATTCCCGTGTATGATCCGCAACGCGGCCCCGAACATATTGTCGGCGTCCTTTACGCCAAGGACTTGATGCGCTGGACGCGCCTGCGCCTGGGCCACAGCGCCGATCCTTCGGCCGCCGCGCGCATTTCGCAGATGAAGATCGGCCAGGTGATGCACGATGTGCTGGTGGTGCCGGAAACCAAGTTATTGCTCGACCTGCTCGGCGAATTCCAGCAACACAAGCGGCACCTGGCGGTGGTGGTCGACGAATTCGGCTCGACGGCGGGAGTGATCAGCGTGGAAGACGTGCTCGAGCAACTGGTCGGCGAACTGGAAGACGAATTCGACGTTGCCTCCACGCAGCCCGCGGTCGCGGACGCGAATGCGCCTTTGTTGCTCGACGGAACCATCAACATCCGCGATTTAGAAGCTCAATACGACCTGAAACTGCCGCAGGACGAAGGCTACGAGACTCTGGCCGGCTTCCTGCTCTCGCGGCTGCAGAAGTTGCCCTCCGGCGGCGAAGCGTTCGACTATGAAGGGCGGCGCTTTGTAGTGGAAAAAATGGACGGCCATAGAATCGCGACCGTCAGGATCGAACCCGTACCCGCAGCCCCCGCCCAACAAGCCGGAGATTTGACTACTTCAACCGTTCCCAAGTGATCGTCCAAATCACGGGAACTTCTGTTCCGTCCTTTTGCTTTTCGGTGCCCGTACCACGAAAGAAAAAGCGGTCCTCGTTCACCAGGTGATACGGCCGCTCCTGAGTTGTTCCTGGATAGTTGGGGGACCACGCGGTTTCCGGACGATGAATCATGATGTGCTCGTTTTCGCGTATCTCGAAGGCTCCGCAGTAAGAGACGAATCCATCGAGGGCAGAGGCAGCTTCGGGCGCGGTTGGCGTGTTGGCTTCCGACCAGCGAGGGCGGCTGGGTTTCATCAGCTGGGCGCACATGTGGCCCGAGGGAGTGTACATGAGGAAACCCGTTGCGTCCCGCCCCAGCTCGGGATAGGCCGTCGTGTGGCCGTCAGAATACTTGTATTCCGTTGAAACCAGCTTCCATGCCCCTAAGAAGTACTCCCGTATCGATCCCTTGGGCTGATACTCGACAGGAGCGGCGCCGGTAGTCTGGCCCGAAGTGAGAGCGGCAAAGAAAAACCCGCTAGGACAATGGAAACGTGCACGGTGTTCATAGGTATTTCCCGAAGCGCTTGATTGAGGGATGATACGATCCGAATTGCCGCGACTGCAACTTTGGGCAGCAGGCTTTGATCTGGCCTTTCGAATTGAGAGAATAGCTGTCGTTATGCTCCATCAAATCTTCAGGCGGCTCCTCTATACTCTGCCCGTCATCTGGCTGGTCGTCTCCACCGTCTTCCTGTTGATTCACTTCGTCCCCGGAGATCCCGTTCAGCAGATGCTGGGCGAAGGCGCGGCTGCCGGAGACATTCAGACGGCCAGACACGCTTACGGGCTGGACGTCCCGTTAGGGCAACAATATCTGAATTACTGGCGAGGCGTCCTCCGCGGAGATTTAGGCAAGTCGCTGCGCTTCAACCAGGGAGTAACAAGTCTGATAGCCCAGCGCTATCCCTTCACCTTGCAACTGACGCTGGCATCACTATTCGTAGCGATAGTGCTGGCCATACCCTCAGGAGTGCGCTCGGCCCAGCGCCGTAATCAATGGGATGACCGCGCGCTAAGCGTGGTCAGCCTCTTCGGCCTGTCGTTTCCAAATTTCGCGCTGGGTCCGGTGCTCATCTTGTTCTTCGCGGTCAAGCTAGGATGGCTTCCTGTCTCCGGCTCCGGCACCTTGGCCCATCTTGTGCTCCCCGCAATCACCATGGGCGGAGCGCTGGCGGCGATTCTAACCCGCATGGTGCGAACCTCGATGCTCGAAGAGTTAGGCCAGGACTACATTCGCACCGCCCGCGCTAAAGGCTTGCCCGAGCGCACGGTCGTTTATCGTCACGCCCTGCGCAATGCCATGATTCCGATCCTGACTGTCCTCGGATTGCAATTCGGGGCGCTGCTCGCGGGAACGATTGTGACCGAAACCATCTTCTCCTGGCCGGGCATTGGCCGGCTTACGGTTCAGGCCATTGCTAACCGCGACTACTATCTGGTGCAGGGGTGCATTCTGGCGATTGGATTGACGTATGTCGCGGTGAACTTTCTTACGGACTTGCTGTACTCGGCAGTGAACCCGAGGATAAGACAATAATCGTGTTGAGGTTGGGATTTCCGGAGCGCCCCTACTGCAAAAGCCGCTTGCCGTGGATGACGGCGACGATCAGCACTTCGTCACCTTGCAATTGGTAAATAATCCGGTAGCTGTAGACGACAAGTTCGCGAATGTTGTCGTCGTCAAATTCGGGAACTTTGCGGCCTGCCTGCGGGAAGCGCGCCAGAATCCTTGTCTGATTCACGATGGATTTCAGAACAATGCCGGCGTAGGCGGGGGAATCGGCGGCAATGTAGTCGGTGATAGATTGGAGGTCCTGGGCGGCGCGTCTCGACCAGACTATTCGGTGAGCCATTTGCTGAAGCGACTCTCAACTTCTTCCTGCGAGAGAGTGCCGTTGACGCGGGCATCTTCCAGTCCACGCCGCACCTTGTCGAGAACGTAGAGGTGGTACTGAATGTCTTCGACCGAGACGTTGTCGGGCAGCCGGTTCAACAGCGATTCGACATCCTGTTTGGCGTTGCTCATCGCGCACCTTGCGGCAAGGATACCATGCCAGCAGTCCGGCTGAGAGTCGTGTCCGATTATGTATCGTCTGTGGTTATTGGTATTGTTGAGTTTCGGGCCGCAGCTGTTCCAATGGGTGGGGGGTGCAATGCACTACTTTGTGGAAATTGTCGGATGGAGCGGCGCCGTATTGATCTTGGCTGCCTACGCGCTTTTGTCGCTGGGAAAATTGCACGGCCGATCTGCCGTATATCAGTGGATGAACGTAGTCGGATCGGCCGGCTTTGTCGTGAATAGCGGTTGGAACGGCGCCTATCCTTCGGCCGCCCTCAACGTCGTCTGGATGGGCATCGGAGCCTACGTGCTGCTCCAGAAACGCGGAGATAGGTAGAGTACCCGTGTCCACCCGCGCCATCTCGCTCCCCCGCGTCGCGCGCCACAATCCGTTGGCGGCGGTGGGAGTCGTGTTGGTCGCCATCTTCGTGTTCGCGGCGATTTTCGCGCCTTGGATTGCTCCCCAAGATCCCGCGCACATCGATCTCCCGAACCGCCTGCAATCGCCCTCGATACAGCATTGGTGCGGAACCGACGAACTTGGACGCGATATTCTTTCCCGGCTGATCTGGGGAGCGCGAATTTCGCTCTTCGTCGGCAGCAGCGTCGTGGCCTGTTCGCTGCTGCTCGGCCTCATCATCGGCAGCCTTGCCGGATACTACGGCGGCGGCATCGACCGCTTCGTCAACGTCGTGCTGATGAATGCGTTTCTTTCATTTCCCGGCATTCTCATCGCCATCGCCTTCGTGGCCTTCCGTGGGCCTGGCATTTTCAATCTCGTCCTCGCCTTGTCGCTCGGAGGTTGGGTTGGCTACGCCCGCCTGGTGCGCGGGCAGGTGCTGGCGCTCCGCGAACGGGAATTTGTCGAAGCCGCGCGGGCGCTCGGTGCCGGAGACCTGCACATCATTATCCGGCACATTCTGCCCAACATTATTCAGCCCGTCATTGTGCAAGCGGCCATCGGGATGGCGGGCGCGGTTCTGGCCGAGGCCACGATGAGCTTCCTGGGATTAGGCGTTCCGCCGCCCACTGCGAGTTGGGGATCGATGCTGAACGACGCACGCTCGCATCTGTTCGACGCTCCTCATCTCGTGCTCTTCCCGGCGGTGACGGTGATGTTCGCGGTGCTGGCGTTCAACTTTATCGGCGATGCGTTGCGCGATCTGCTGGACCCAAGATCGCGAATTGAGGCGGGATTGTAGGTGTGGTTAAAAACTTTGTAGCATAAAAACATTGTCATCCTGAGCGAAGCGAAGGACCTGCTTTCTTTCAGTTCGCGAGAAAGCAGGTCCTTCGCTTCGCTCAGGATGACAACCAACCCAACCAACCAGCCAAACAACATGCCTTTCAGAACGACTAGGCCGCCTTGGCGGTTTGCGCCGCTTTACGGATCATGGCCATGCGTTCCTGCGTCTGCTTCAAGCGTTCGATCGCTCCCGGTGAGGTTGAGATCAGCTTTTCTACGTTGCCGAAAATGTTGGGATTCTGCATTTTGTCGCGTACCTCTTTCACAAAGGGCTCAACCTTTCCATAAACGACAAACATCTCACCGGAAAAGCTGGGCTCGAGGAATAACTCTCGATTCAGCGTGCCATGGAGCACGAAGGAAGCAACCATCTCCCAGTATCCGCCAACCTGGCGCATCCATGCGTTCTCCTGGCTTCCCAGTGCGGTTGCGATTTTGAGGATGTCGTCCGCGGATTCCGGCCAAAAGCCGAGCCACCAGTTTCGTGCTTTACGCAGTTCAGCTTCACGGCGGAGGTCGTAGAGTTTCACGATCAGTTCAGAATCAGCGGTCGTCGGTGTGCTGGACATATCGATTCTCCTGTCGAATGTTAAGGATTTGTGAATCGCGCAACTTCTCAAGGTTGAAGGCGACTTCGTGATTGATGATCTGGCCACGAAAGAGATTCAGCTAATTTAGAGATCTGCCCCCTCAACTCCAGTTTTCCGTTGATTACCTTCCTCCATTTTCCGCGTCTAATTCAACAACAACCGATCACGGAACTTTCGCTCAGGCTGGTTCGTATCAATAGGCGTCAAGGCAGGGTGACAGGGGCAAAGATATGGAACTCAAATTTCAAGTCGAATGCTTGCAGGATGTGGCGGTGGTTAACTTGTCGGGACGCATGGTGCGCGGCTCTGCGCTCGACGAGTTCCGGCGCCGGATCGAGCAACTGGAGCGCGTCCGTGTGCTGGTGCTGGATGTCTCGGAAGTCACGCAACTGGATGCGGGCGGTTTGGGAACCCTGCTGCTGGTGCGCCGTTGGGCGATGCAAAAATCGGCAAAGATGAAGCTGGTGAACCCGCCGGTCTTCTTCCGCAGCATGCTGCAGGCGACGCATCTTACGGCGGTGTTTGAGATTTCTTCGGTGAAAGAAGCGATCTGCATCTTGCGCTCGACGGAAATCCCGCAGCGCCTCGCCGTCGCCTAAGCAGCCCGGCTCGCGGGCGCGATACGATATAATTCGCGCCCATGAGCCAACCCTCTTGTATCGGCTGCCGAGCTTCGCTCGGCGGACAGCCGAGGGCGGCTGTCCCTACGTGCGATATTTCTCTCCCAACGAAAAACCTCGGATGACGCAACTTGCCCGCAAATTGCGTGTCATCGATTACTTCTCTCTCGGCTGGGGAACGATGGTCGGCGTGGGCTGGCTGGTCGTCATGGACGATTGGCTGCTGCGCGGCGGCCCGCTCGGCGGCATTTTTGGCTTCGCGATTGGCGGCATTCTGCTGCTGCCCATCGGCTATGTGTACGGCAAGCTGGTCATGGCAATGCCCGACGCATCGGGCGAGGTTGCCTATACCGCTAAAGTTTTCCCGCGGCCGGTCAGCTTCTACACCGGATGGATGATGATGCTCGCCTACTTCATCGTCTGCCCGTGGGAGGCGGTGGCCGTTGGCCGCATCGCCGGTTATATCTTTCCCGCGCTCGATTCCATCAAGTTATACCGCGTGGCGGGAAAGCCGGTGTACCTGCCGCACCTCGCAATCGGGCTCGCGCTCACGGCGCTGGTGACGGTGGTGAACTATCGCGGCGTCCGGCTGAGCGCCACGTTTCAAAACTGGAGCACGTTCGGCACACTGGCGCTCTTCGTGATCTTCGTCGGCGTCGGCGTTACGCGCGGGTCGCCGGCAAATTTCCGCCCCCTGTTCACGCATACTTCGTTCGTCTCGATTTTGCTGGTACTGCAGATCGTTCCTTACTTCATGACGGGATTTGAATCGGTCACCAAGGCGGCCGAGGAGGCCCATCTGCAATTTCGAGCGCAGGGATTCTCTCGCGCCATCTTTTCGGCGATCATCGTCGGCGCCGTGTTCTACATGATTGTGATCGCAGCCGTCGGCTTTGTCGCGCCATGGCGTTCGCTGACCGGCGCACCATTCATGACGGCGGTCGCTTTCGAACATGACGTCGGCTCGCGCTGGATCGTGAGCGTCATTCTAAGTGCCGCGTTGCTTTCGCTGTTCAAGGTATTCAATGGGAACTTCATTGCCGCCAGCCGCCTGTTGTTTGCCATGGGGCGGCGCGGGCTGGTGGATGCGAGACTGGCCGGCGTGCATCCACGAAATCAAACGCCCGCCGCGGCGGTCGCGGGTGTTGGCATCGCCACGGCTTCCTGCATGTTTCTGGGCACCGCGATTCTGGTTCCGATCTCTGAAGTTGGATCGGTCGCTGCCGCCTCCGGCTGGTTCGCGGTGTGCGCCGCCTATTTGTGGATGAGACCCCGGGTCCGAGACCGCTTGATCGCCGCGCTCGGGGCATTGGTTGCCCTGGCGATGGTGGTCATGAAGTTCGCGCCGTTTGTGCCCGGCCATTTTTCCGGCTGGGAGTGGCTCGTGCTCACCTTGTGGATTATTCTGGGTATGTTGATTGGGCACCCGCGAAGCATGCAGCTTGCCGCCGGAAAATCTGATCAAGACTAGGAAAGAAGCGAAAGAAGCTTATGACCGCAACTCGCCGTCTCGTGCTCGGAATCTTACTGATTCTCTCCATCTTTATTTTTGCCAACGACAGTTTTGCCGCCGACTCGCCCCTCGACCTTGTCATCGCCAACGGACACATCGTGGATGGCACCGGCTCTCCCTGGTACTCGGGCGACATCGGAATCCGCGATGGACGCATCGCCGCCATCGGCAATCTCTCTGCTGCCGCCCGCAAGCGTACGGTTGACGCCCACGGGAAAATTGTCGCTCCCGGCTTCATCGACATGCTCGGCCAGTCGGAATTGACGATTCTCGTCGATCCGCGCCTGCCTTCGAAGATCTATCAGGGCATTACCACCGAGATCACGGGAGAGGGTGGATCGGCCGCTCCGCTCAACGACGCCATCATCGCTGCTGACCGCGCCAGCTACGAACATTACAAGATCAATCCCGACTGGCGGACTTTTCGGCAATATTTCTCGCGCTTGGAAAAGCAAGGGATGGGGATCAATCTGGCCAGCTACGTGGGCGCGACCGAGGTGCGGCGCATGGTGCTGGGCGACGTCGACGTGCAGCCCACGCCCGAGCAACTCGAAAAGATGAAAGCGTTGGTGCGCGAGGCCATGCGCGACGGCGCCGCCGGAGTCTCGACTTCGCTGGAATACGCGCCCGCGCCTTACGCGAAGACGGAAGAAATTATTGCGCTGGCTTCGGAGGCTTCGAAATTCGGCGGAATCTACGCCACGCACATGCGGAATGAGAGCGACAGCGTTCTCGAAGCGTTCGACGAGGCCGTTCGCATCGGGCGCGAGGCCCACATTCCGGTGGAGATATGGCATTTCAAGGTCGCAGGCAAAGCCAACTGGGGACGCATGCCCGAGCTGATCGCGCGCGTCAACCGGGCACGCGCCGAAGGAGTTGATGTGGAAGCCGACACTTACGCCTACACCGCGTGGGGGAACGGCATGTCGGCCTTCGTTCCGGCATGGGCGCATGATGGCGGAGACGCCAAATTGATTGAGCGGCTCAAGGATCCCGTAACGCGCGCCCGCATCCGCAAAGATATGGAGACGCCTTCCAAAGACTGGGACAACGAGTGGCAGGAGATCCGCGGTCCAGGGGATGTGATGATCACCTCGGTTCAAAACCCGGCGCTGAAGAAGTTTCAGGGCAAGCGGCTCTCTGAAATTGCTGCGACGTTGAACAAAGATCCGATGGATGCGCTCTTCGATCTGCTTATCGAAGATAAGGCGTTTACCGAATGCGCCGTTTTCGGTATGGCAGAGCCGGATGTGGCCCTGGCACTGCAGCAGCCTTGGGTTTCGATCGACAACGACTATTCCGGGGTGTCGCCCGAGGGCATTCTCGGCGAGGAGCACGCGCACCCTCGAGCCTACGGCACATTTCCGCGCATCCTGCGAAAGTATGTTCGCGAAGAGAAGAAACTGGCGCTGGAGGAGGCGATCCGCAAGTTCTCGGCGTTGCCCGCCCAGCGCATGAAGCTCGCCGATCGTGGCGTGCTGAAGCAGGGGATGTGGGCCGATGTGGTGGTGTTCGATCCGGAAACAGTGCGTGACTTGGCCACTTTCGACAATCCCAACCGGCTATCGGAAGGCATGGAGTATGTGCTGGTCAACGGAGTGCCCGTGATCGAGGAGGGAAAGATGACTGGCGCGCTGCCGGGAAAAGTATTGCGAGGTGCGGGCTACACACCGTAGTTCCTCGCTCGCGAAATCCACAATTCAATCTGATGACAATTCAATCTACGGTTTGACGGTTTTCGCGTCTGCTTCTGCACGCTTGGCTTCGGACGGATAAGCCGGTGCGACGTGCGGTTTGGCGAGCGTTCCAGTGAGATTCCACGACCGCTCGTCGCCACGGGTCAAGACGAAGTCGAAGCCGTTTGCCGGGGACGCGGTTCCGCGTACCCGATAAAAGCCGTCGCGCGATTCGAGCCGGCCTGCCGAGAGTTCCCATGCGCCTTCTTTCAAGCGCAGGTCACCCGAGAAGCGGTGAACCGGCAGAGGCGCGGGCGATCCTGGAATCCTGATGTGGGGCAGACTGCCGTTGTGCATCACGAATTGCAAGTTGCCGTCGGAGCGCGTCAGCAGCTCACGAAACGCGTCCGCGGATCCTTCCAGATCGAACTTCCCATCGGCCGTTCCCGTAATCCAGGGGTCGTTCGTCGATATCGATGTCAAAGCGCTTACTTGCGCCAGCGAAATGTCATGCAGTGCGCCGGCGCCGTGATAGCGCACTGGCGGACTCGAGGCGTCGCGAGCCGATACGTCGCGATTGGATAGATCGATCGTCCAGTTGCCCTGATGCGTGCCCTGCAACAGTTGCCCGCGCAGAGCCGTCAGGGTGATTTTGCCTCGATCCACGTCCACTTGCGTCGCAACCTGGGTGGCGACCACCTTCTTCAATCCAAACCGGCCAACCTGAAGGTTGCCATGCGCCTGAACCGCGAGCAGGGGCGAAAGGCCCCGCGCGTCGTCAGAATTGGAATCGGAATTGGAACTGGGATTCAAGATGCGGTACCACGGGCGTTTGGCCGGATGCGGCGTGAACCATTCGGCGAGATCTCCGGAGGAAAGCTGGTCGGCGGTGAGATCGAACTGAAATGCGCAAGGTGGAACGGCGCAATGACGGGACGCTGTAACGTCGCCGCTCCAGTGCGTGCTTCCGGTGCGAGCGGAAATCTTATCCACCCTTACCGCGTCCGGAGCAAGAGACAGGTTCGCCGAGGCAATCTCAATCGGCGTGTTCAGGCCGCGCATCTCGGCGCGCACGTTTCGTAGTTGAGCGGTTCCAAGGGTAGTGAGAGGTGCAAATCCCTGCCACGGGCCGGAGACGCTCACATCGAGCTTGGCCGCGCCTTCCGCCGCCGGACGCGCCACCGGCACGCCAAGGTCGTTCTCCAGGCGGAACAGATCTTTGAGTTCCATGTCTCCGCGCAAGAAGAATCGATAACCGGCGGCGGATATCCACCCGCCGGCATCCACCGACGCGGAGGTGTTCATCGTCAGCGCGACTGGGCCGATCCGCAGATGCGGTTCCGCGGGCTCCTGCTCCTTGTCTTGTGTCCTCGGACGGCGAATTTTGGCCCCGAGAGAATCGGTCAGGGTCAATGGAACAGTCCCCAAGTCAACCTCATCCGCAGCATTCGGGGACAAGCGCACATTTGTCGCCGAGCCGTTCCCGGTCCATCGCGTCGTGAAGGCGGGCCGCCGGTCGGCGGAAACCCTGCGCGTGGCGCGGAACTCCGCGTTTAGCAATCCAGTTGCCGTGAGATCGGCGGGGATCTGTTTTTTCGCCTGGCGCAGCAATCGCGCCACCGAGGCCAGAGGCACCTTGCCGGCCTCGAGCGTCAGATCGTAGGTCGTCAGATCATCGGTCGGCGCTTGCGCGACAACTTTCAAGTTCCCGCGCAGGCGGACGGTCCCCCCGCTTACGGCCGATTCGCACAGCAGGTCGGCCAGAGTGCTGGTCACTGTGTTGTATTCCGCCGAGCAAACGGCTGCCAGGCGCATGTTTTCGCTGCCCGCAATGTCGTAGCGACGGAAACCGTCGATCGCGGTCTGGCTCTCGATCCGCAGCGCTTCCGGAGTGCCGGATAGGTTCGCCGTGAAGGTGACTCCGCCACGCCATCCCCGATCTTTTCCGGTCAACAAGGTCGTGATCTGTCCAAGTTGTCCATTCTTCCATTGTGCGGCGATCTGCAGAGGAGTCAACTGCAGGTTGGAAGCACGCTGCCAGGTCGCGTTGACTTGGACGAGGCCGGTATCGGTGAGATTGAAATCGGTGCGCACGGGCTCGGCCTTGACGCGCGCGGCCCAGGAATTCTCCGAGTCCTGCCAAAGCGCTACGTCGGCATTCATCAGCGCGTAGGATTTCTTGGTCTGTCCCAGCTTGAAATTGATGCGCGCGCCGGTGGCTTCGAGGTAAGGGAATGCCGGGCGGCGCTCGGAAGCGGGCTTTCCGGTCGGAGCCGCGGGAATCTGGGCGTTGCGCTCGACGAGGCTCGCCAGATTCCAGCGGCCATTACCGCTCCGCACCAGGTTAATGCTGGGGTCGGTTGCGCTGAGGGTGGCAATCTCGAGCCGCCCGCGGAGCAGGGAACGAAAGCGGATGGCGGCGGAAACTTCCGGCGCGCGAATCATCGGCTCCGGGCTAAATTCCGGATCTTCGTAGACGACGAGTCCCTCAAGAGCGAATCCCGGCCGCGGCAGAAGATGGAAATGCACGCTGTCGATGGAGACCCTTCGTCCGAGAGCGCTTCCAATGGAATTCGAAATCCGGTTTCGCAACTGGTAAACGCCTGGCCGGAACAGAAACAGGATCAACACGAGAGCCACGACCGCAGCCACACCGCGCTTGGATCGCAGAAATCTAAATCGCAGAAATTTGGATTGCAGAAACTTCACCGCACGATCCTGAGGGTACGCGACCAGCGCGTTTCATCAAAGAAGTGAATGACGATGTGCGCCAGAAATCCCAGCCGATCGCCCGCGCTGCGCATCTGGTACTGGTCGGCGGGAGTGATGAACGACCAGTAGACGAACATGGGGCGGCCGATCACGTTCTTCCGCGGAATAAAGCCCCAGTAGCGGCTGTCTTTGCTCACGTCACGATTGTCGCCCATCCCAAAATAACTGTTCGGGGGCACCACAATATCCTCGCCCTGCACATAGGAGTGCAGTGTGTTTTGCCAGTCCTGGCTGGTCACACCATACATCTCCGATGGAGGCACGGCAGGAAAATTGTCCCGGTAAGGATCGTAGTTCGCCATTTTGTGCTGGACAAAGGGCTCAACCAGTTTCTCGCCGTTGCGGTAGAGGGCGCCATCGCGCACATGGATGCGGTCGCCCGGGACGCCCACAATCCGCTTCACAACGAACAGTCCTGGCTCCTCGGGCGACAGGAACACAACAATGTCGTTGCGACGGATATCGCGATAGGGCATCAGCGGCCCCATCCAGCGTGTCGGCTTGGCGAACTGTTCCCGGTTCACGAATACGTGGTCGCCGATGAGCAGTGTGTCTTCCATCGAACTGGAGGGAATCTCAAACGCCTGCAGAACAAAGGTGATGATGAACAGGCCAGTAACCAGCACTTCCGCCAGGGAGGCCAGGAATTCCACCGTCGTCTCGCGCGGTTTTTCATCCACCCGCTTTCCGTTGCCGCTTTTGCTAACGATGGCCTGTTTTTTGCTTTTTGGCACGTGCGATGTCCCGTTCCAGAAAATCTCTTGTTAGCGCACCAGCCTGAGGGTACGCGACCAGCGGGTTTCGTCAAAGAAGTGAATGACGATGTGGGCCAGAAATCCCAGTCGGTCACCCGCGCTGCGCATTTGGTACTGGTCCGCCGGAGTGATGAACGACCAATACACGAACATGGGGCGGCCGATCACGTTCTTCCGCGGAATGAAGCCCCAATAACGGCTGTCGTAGCTCACGTCGCGATTGTCGCCCATAGCAAAGTAGTTGTTCGGAGGCACAACAATGTCTCCACCCTCCAGATGCGAAGGCAGTTCCTGCGTCCATTTTTCGTTTCTCACGCCATACATTTCCGAGGGTGGCACGGCCGGGAAATTGTCGCGGTAAGGGTTGTAATCTCCGAGTTTGTGCTGGGCGTACTTCTCCTCGAGCTTCTCGCCATTACGGTAGACGACGCCATCGCGTAAGTGGATGCGATCTCCCGGCACGCCGATGATCCGTTTCACCACGAACAGGCCTTGTTCCTCGGGCGACAGGAACACAACAATGTCGTTGCGGCGGATATCGCGATAGGGCATCAGCGGCCCCATCCAGCGTGTCGGCTTGGCGAACTGCTCCCGGTTCACGAATACGTGGTCGCCGATGAGCAGGGTGTCCTCCATGGAACTGGAGGGAATTTCAAACGCCTGCAGTACGAACGTGATGATGAACAGTCCGGTGACCAGCACTCCCGCCAGGGAGGCCAGAAATTCCACCGTCGTCTCGCGCGGTTTTTCTTCCACTGCCACTTCTTCTTTTTCTTTTTTCGGCACGTTTGGTATCCGTTTCCTACGGTCGTTAGTCGTTGGTCGTTCGCGAGCTTTTTTTGCCAACGACTAACGACCAACGACGATCGACTTCTAGCGCACTCGCCGGAAGGTGCGTTCCCAGCGCGTCATCTGGTACACGTGAGTTACCGCATAGGCAAGGTGATAAAGTCTATCACCCACGGTTGGCGCTCCGGGAAGATCGTTGTTCGAATTGCCCGACGACCAGTAAATCAAAAGCGGCCGCCCGATGATATTGGCGCGCGGCACGAAGCCCCAGTAGCGGCTGTCCTGGCTGTCGTCGCGATTGTCGCCCAACACAAAATAGTAGCCCTCGGGGATGATTAGCTGGTGGTCTTCGACCAGCTTCGGCATTTCTTTCCACCATTTCGCATCCACTCCATAATCGGGAGTATCGGTGCGCGGGAAGTCGTCGCGATAATGATTGCGCAGCGTAGTGATGTACTGCACATAGGGCTCCTCGACCGGAGCGCCGTTGATGTAAACGCGCTTGTTGATGAGGCGCAGGCGATCTCCGGGCACGGCGACCACTCGCTTTACAAAGTCCTGCGCAGGATTCACGGGGTAGTGAAAGACGACGATGTCACCGCGCCGGACGTTGCGGTAGGGCAGCAGACGGTTCCAGGCCGCGCCGCCGCCGTAGCAAAATTTGTCCACCAGCAGGTAGTCGCCGATGAGCAGCGTTTGCTCCATGGACTCCGAAGGGATGGTGAACGCCTGCAAAAGAAAGGTAACCACAAAAACGGCAATCACCACCGTTCCCGCGACCGACTGAATGGTTGCAGGCCAATCGCCCACGGAGATCTTTTCGCTCCAAGACATAACTACGACATAACCTAACAGGCTGCGGGAAACTCCGGTTTCGTATCAGGGCATCGCTTTAGCGATGCCGAAAGTTCGACGAAATTCAACGCCCCTTCAGGGGCTGCAACTCCCATCTCCGCCCTCAGCGCCTGAAGGCGATCGAATGACGCGGCACTCGCGGCATGCCTGAAGGCATGCCCTGATACGAACCTCACTCTGCAGCAGCTATTACCCCGTGCCTTACTGCCCCGCCGCACCGTTCTTCCCGGCACTTGGCGGCCGCGCACCGGGCAGCGCCGCCAGGTGCTCCAGCGCCTGTCTTGCCGCTTCCTGCTCAGCCCGTTTCTTGGTCGCGCCCTGCGCCCGGCCAACGAATTGCCCCGTCTCGGCCGCCGGCAATCGGACCTCAACTGTAAAGGTTTTCTTGTGTTCGGGGCCTTCCTCTTTCACCAGCGCGTAAACCGGCTGCGACCCACCCCTGGCCTGCAGCGCTTCCTGCAGGGCGGACTTGAAATCCATCACCGGCATGGCGCTGGTTTCCAGCTTCATTTGGGCCAGTTCCGGCTCCACAATTACACGCACTATAAAGTCTCGCGCCACCGGCCAGCCGCCATCGAGATAGAGTGCTGCCAGGATGGCTTCCAGTGCGTCGACTTGCAGGCTCGCTTTGTGGCGGCCGCCGCTTTTTTCTTCGCCGCGGCCGAGACGCATGTAATGTCCGATCTGCAACTGCTCGGCGACGCGCAGCAGATGCCGTTGTCCTACCAGATGAGCGCGAAGCTTCGAGAGTTGTCCTTCCTGGAATTCAGGAAAACGGTGGAACAACGTCTCACTGGTGACCAGGCCGAGCACGGCATCTCCGAGAAACTCGAGCATCTCGTTATCGCCGCCCGACGCGCCGCTCGCCACGCCGAGCGCCTCCACCTCGCGCGCTTGCGAGCTGTGGGTCAGCGCCTGTTCGAGGAGTTCGCGGCGCTGGAACTGGTAACCCAGGCTTTCTTCGAGCGCCATGATTTCGCTTTCGCGTGATTTCATCGGGTGGAGACGCGGCTTGCTGCGTCCGAGACTGCTCAAACTTCGTTGCGAAAAGGGAAGGGCACAAGTTCACAGGCTGCGGAAAACGTCTTCCGCAACGCAGAAAGCTCACCTCGGGCGATAAAGCGCGACCTCATTCTCAACGACTTGCGGCACGACTGAAGTCGTGCCCTTCCCAAAGCCGGCCCGAACCAGAGTCCTTCCGCAGCCTGTTCACTCGTGCCCCTAAGTCGCTGACATGCACTCGCGCTTCTAGCGCCTTAGGCGTGCTTTTACTCCCTCGACTAATTTTCCCGCGCCGGAGACGAGGCGAGCCTCGTCTCTACACGCGCGGCGGCTAGTTCTTGGGCGGGGCCTGCGGTTGGGCCGGAGCCGCCGCTCCGGTGAGCTGTTGCAGGCGGTCGCGCTCGTGGCGCGCCGGGGTTCCAATTGCCGTGTTGTCCTGCGTCAGTTCGACGGCACGGTTTGCCACCTTAAGCGCCTCCGGATATTTTCCCTGTTTATCGAGCGCCAGCGCCAGGCGGAGAACGTCGACAGCAACCGGGCTGCTCGGGTAGGCGTCGATCGACTTCTGCAGATTCTCCTGCGCGCCCGCGTAATTCTCCTTCTTGAAATCAATGGTGCCAAGAATCGAATAGGCGTTGGAGCGCAGCCCCGCCTTGTAGGCGTCGATCTTCTCCTGCGGAGTACCCGCAGGCACGCTGATGTCGGTTTCTATGGTCTGCATCGCCTTGTTCGCCATGGCGATGGCTTCGCCAAAGCGCTGGTCCTTGTCGAGATCCGAGTCGTGGGTGCGCTCGGCGATCACCTCGGCGACGATGACCAGAGCTTCGGGATTGTCCCCGTCAAAGCTGAGCACCTTGCGGCCCATGGCTTCGGTCTTCTCGGCGTTGTTGGCATTCTGGTAGAGGCGCATCGCGTTCTGATAAAGCAGCACGCGAAGTTCGCTGTCGGGGAACTTCGTGGCAAAATCGTCTGCTGCCTTTTCCAGGTCGGCAACGTTGGTGCTTGCGACTGCCAGTTTGTAGGCATCGAATTCCGCTTGGGTCTTGGCTTGCGGTGGACGCTTGGCCGCTGGTGCCGTCGCGGCCTGCGCCGGCGCCGCTTGACCCGCTGCCGGCGGGTTCTGCTTTGCCGGCTGTCCGCTGGTCTGGGCTGCCGCCCAAACTGTGAAACTCAGTATTGCTAGAATGACTGCTGCGCGCTTCATGCTGTCTCCCATGGTGCAAGATTTCAAACCTTGGATTCTACCTCGACTGCCGTCCTGAGCGAAGCGAAAGAAAAGCTCGGTTGCCCCTCCGGGGCTGCGTTCTCTTGTGCTCGGTTCCTGAACTTCGCCAACTTGCTCACTCCGGCTGCTTCGCTACCGGCGGCTCATAGGGCTGTTCCAGACCCTTCTGCGCCGCCAGCTTCGCTTCCGGAAGCGTGCCTGCCACGTTCAGCGCCGCCCGATACTGGTCGAGGGCGGCGAACCGATCCTCTTTCAAATCGAAAATGCGCCCCAGGTAAATATGCGACCAGGCAATCACCTTGGGTTCATGGGCGTTTTCGAGCGCCCGTTCGAAGTAGGTGCGCGCGCCCTCCATATCCCGGTTGGCGGTGGCGATTTCCGCCAAAATGAAGAGGGCGCGTCCCGCGTCCTCTTCCTGCTCATCGAGCGCCTGCTGCGCCAGTTTTTGCGCCGTCTCGGGATCGCCCGCCGCCAGCCGCCGCTCCGCGTTCAGCAGCAGGTGCTTATTCGGCCGGCCTGCCAGGTGCAGAAGTTCCGGCGCCGCTTCGTTCGAGAACTGCAGCAGCGATGCCCGTTTCATTTCCTTGCCCACGTCAATCGAGCCGACCAGGTCCGGATACGCATTGCGCATGCTCGCGGGATCTTTTTCGAACTTGGCGAGCGCGTCGTAGAAATACCGCGTGAGCACGTACCCTTCCTTATCGGCTTCGTCGATGGCCTGGGCCCGCTCCGCCTCCGGAACCTTGGCCAAGCGCTCCTCAATCGCGCGGATCAG
Source organism: uncultured Acidobacteriaceae bacterium (assembly GCA_963712295.1). Taxonomy (GTDB): domain Bacteria; phylum Acidobacteriota; class Terriglobia; order Terriglobales; family Acidobacteriaceae; genus Acidiflorens. Next base: position 294,721 of record CAVQHM010000008.1, on the reverse strand, counting down.
GCATTCGGTCACCAGCAGCGAAATGTTGCTCTTGAACGCCTCATCCATGGGCGCCATCTTCACGTCGTCGAGCAGCGGCGCGAGGCGCTTGAACGAGCTGCCGTTCTTCAGCGCCAGCGGATCCAGAAGGTAGTGCAGGTAGGTATGCCGGATCTGCTGCAGTTTGATCGCCGTGCCCGAGCTCGGTGAAATCACAACGTAATAATCCGCCGCGTAGTTGCGCGCGTTGGTCTGGCCGGGCGCGCCCATGGCGTCCAGATAGACGGTGAACTGGCGTCCCAGATAGCCCGCCGACGCCATTTTCAGATAGATCTCGGTGTCGAACGTCATCTTGGCTAGCGGATCGTGATAGATGGCGGTCAATTCCGCGTAGCGTGCGCGGTTCCGGTCCCAGATCGCGTGCAAGCCGATCTTCTGATAGAAGGGCTGCAGCAGCGGCACGATCTCCGCCAGCGGTACGGCGTCGGGAGGCAATTCCGCCTGCTTCACTTTCGGCGTGAACGCCGGCGGCTCGTCGAGATAAAGTGCCAGTGATACATACTGCGACAGGTCGCGCGCCTCATCCGCCCCCTGGTGCTGGCGGTAGAACGCGCACAGGGGAGCAATCACATCCTGAGCGCCGGCGGTATTCTCCACCGCTTTGGCCACTTCCGACCGAATCTGCGCCCGAAGCGGGTCGGAGGCGTTCAGTTCCTGGTCATAGCCGCAGGTGTTGATGGCGGTCAGCACCGTAAACAGCGTCTCGCTGGTCTCCAGAGAAACCTGGGGCTGGTTCTGCGCCCAACCGGGCGCCGCGACCAGCACGATGGCCAAAGTGAGCGCGAACGCCAGGCGAAACGCAAGTCGAATGCGTTGTCCCGGGAAGTCCCTTTGGAGTTCAGGCATAGGCGGATGAGCTAGAAGTAGTGTACGAACTGGTCAATTCGCGGTCAAACGTAGAAACGCCCACGCCCGCTCGTTCTTAACATCCACACCTAGTCTGGAATCCGGGCTGGCCAAAACCGAGGCGAGCTGCGCTCGCCTGGACAGCCGAGGGCGGCTGTCCCTACGCGCTATCCCTTTACGCTGATCTTCGAAAACGACAGCACCGCCGTTCCTGTCGTTGGCCTTCCCATCGACAGCGCCGGGTGGAAAGTCGTGAAAATCAGCAGGTTCTTCAACTGCGGCAGCACCGCCTTCGCTTCGTCCGGTTGCGACAGGATGCGATAGTCTTCTACGCGGCCGTTGGCATCCACATAAGCTTCAATCACCAACGCCTCGTCGCCCATGCTGCCGAGCGATGTGCCGAACGCCGACCGCTCGAGTTGGGGTCCGGTATAGAGCATGAGCGGAACGTCTCCGCTGCTCGCCCGCAGTTGCGCGGGCAAGGCAAAGAAGCCCAGCAGCAGGCCGAAACACAACACCGCGCTGACCAGCCCCGCCGTGGCCGGAACCATAACTGCGTTCAGCGTGTTTTCGAGCCGGACCAGTACACCTTCATACCGCGGACGGCGCGCCATGGCCGCTTCGCGTGAAATCGCGACGCGCAACTTCAATGCCAGGTCCGCCGGAGCCTGCCTCCGGCCCAGACTGGAAAGCAACTGCTGCGTGCGCTGCAGCGCGGCATATTCCCGCGCGCAACCCGCGCACTGTTCCACGTGGCGCGTGAGCGCACGCATCTCGGTTCCGCTCACCTGGCCGTCGAGATATGGCGAGAACAATTTCTTGATCGCAGAGCAGTTCATCCCAGCGTACTTCATGGCGTCACCTCAACTTCAACGTCAACCTTTCTGCCGGCACGCGAACCTCGCGGCGAACTTTGGGCGGCGAGCAGTCCTAACTCCGGACCCACTTCCCGTGCATATCCCGCTAATATCTTGCGCAGGGCGTCACGGCCCCGCGTGATGCGCGACTTCACCGTGCCCAGGGAAATCGCCAGAACATCCGCGATCTCCTCGTACGACATTTCCTCCAGGTCGCGCAGGATCAACGCCGCCCGATAGGGTTCGGGCACCTGTTGCAGCGCCTGATCCACCGCAGCCCGCACCTCGGCATGGGCGAACTTTTCAAACGGCGACTCGCCGGGATCAACCAGCCGGTCTTCTCCCGAAAACTCTCCGGAAAAGCCGCATCCGCCTGTCATGACCGGATCCATCGGCGTTTCCTGTGCCTTGTGCCGGAACCACCAACGCTTGCGGTTGGCCGCCTCATGCAGGGCGATGCGGTAAATCCACGTCTTCAGGCACGACTCGCCGTGGAAATGCTTCATGCCGCGGAAGACCTTCAGAAACACCTCTTGCGTCGTGTCGGCTGCGTCGGATGGGTCGTTCACCATCCGGTAGATGAGGCTGTAGATCGGCTGGTGAAACTCGCCGATCAGCCAGGAGTATGCTTCTTCCGAACCCGCCTTCAGTTCAGCGATGATGGCGGATTCCTCAGTTCGGGTCCCGATAGCGCTGGCAAGATCGCCCAATGTCGTAGCTCCCGCCATGATGGCGTTGCCCCCAATTATAGAGTGACTCGAGCTCCAGCGGCGGGAATCTTCACCATACCCGGCGACCTCTCCCGCTTGATTACTTAGACTCCGAAACGGGCAGAAGAGTTCCAGTAGTAAGCCTTGTATTTGCAGTAAATTGGGTAGAGAAAAGCAGAGGATCTCTGGACAGCCGGTACTGGTGTGGATTCGGAGTTTCCGGTCGTAGCGCAGGTGCCGTCCCTTGCGGGACTCGGTTTGTTCTACTTCCGCCTACCCGGCACTTCCGTGCCGGGCTTTCCTGCTCCGCCGCTTCGCGGCTTGTGCATCGTCCGCTCGGCTTTTTCGGTCGACCTCAAGCCATGACACAGACTCATTCGGGTCTTACCGGCGGTTACTTCGTCGGCGAAGGGTTCGCGGGGGTTGCCGGCGGTTTCGGCTTGGTAACCTTCTTCTTCGCCGGCTTTTTCGGAGGCTCGGTGTCGTCCACAACAATCTTCTTGGGCGGCGGAGGCGGCGCCGCAGTCAGCGTCTTGACTTCGGCACGCAAATGGGTCAACTCAGTCTTCCTTGCTCGCCGCCAATTTCTGCATCCGCTCGCCAAACGTGTGGCGTGCGCTCTCCAACCCGCTCAGGTCGTTGTTCAGGTCCTGAAACTCATCCTTGGATCCGAATGCTCCCGCCGATTCGACCACCTGACCAAAGACGTCATACAGCGCATCGAGGTTGCGGTAGAGCTTGAAACTCGCTCCCAGATCTTCCGGTGCGTTGTTCAGTTGCGCGATCATTTCCGGCAGCGCCGACTGCAAGTTGCGCTGGATGGACTCCACCTGCGCCTGCGTCTGTCGCTTGGTCCCGCCGTCGGTCTTCCATTTCTCGATGCGCATGCTTCCCAGATCAGAGTGCATGTTCTTCGCGGTCTGCTGCAATTGCGCAAGGATGCCGTTCAATTCGTTGACCGAAGCGTAAGCCACCGGCGGTTGTCCTCCGGGTGCCGCACCCGTTGCCTCCTGCGCGCCCGCCGCCAGCGCCGTCAGCATCGCGAGGAGAAGGAGAATGAGACCGAGAAGTGACCGAACCAGAATGTTCCGCGAGTTCGACATAGGGCTCCAGTTGTTTCCGTGTGGGTTTGCCAACTCTATCCTAGTTGAGGTTCGCGGTTGCAGTCGAGTTTGACGCGGCGGCCCGGCTAAGCGAAAATGAAAACAGCGGGCCTGTGGCGCAGCTGGGAGCGCGCTTCCATGGCATGGAAGAGGTCGTCGGTTCGATCCCGACCAGGTCCACCATCTTTTCAACTAGTTACAAACTTCCCGACCAATCGGTTGGTAGCATTTGGTAGCAAATCGCTCGTCCCACGCGTGACCACTTCCAAGCTAGGAAGCAGTCGCAGTTCGGCGCTGATGGCGTCGACCGTCTTCTGGACGCTTTCCGGAATCTCCTGCATGTAAACGTCGGTTGTCGTTGCCGTGCGAGAGTGTCTGAGAACGCCCTGAATGTCCTTCACCGTCCCCTTCTTCTGCGCCAGCGTCGCAATCGTGCGCCGGATCACTTGGAAGGTCAGCTTGGGCAACTCAAGTTCCTGCGCCAACCTATGCAGAACGCGTTTCCCGTAGTTGCAGCTGTCCATGAATCCGCCCTTTTTGTTCGGAAAGATGAACGCCTCCGGAGACGAATTGGGGCATCGCTGCTTCCAGAGCCACAGGTCGTCGGCCAGTTCTTGCGGAACGTGGACGACCCCCAAGCTCTTTCGGGTCTTGCCCCAGGGACGGATCTTGCCTTTGTATACGGTTTCCACCAGCCGCATGGTGCATTCGGTATGGTTGAAACATTGCCAGCGAAGCGCGAACAGCTCGCCGGGACAGAGTGCATTCGTCATGTCAAGTTCCAGGAGAATGCGGTCCCTCAGCTCCAGCTTTGAGAGCGCACCCCGCAACTGTGGCCAGGTCAAGGTCGTCCGATCAGTGTCGCGCAACTGAGTTGGGACCTTTCTCAGCTATCAGGGAAGAACGGCGCTCACGAGCGTAGGCAACTACTTGACCCTGAATGCCGTGCAGAAAATGGCGCTACAGTTGAGAGTGGATATGCTGCGCCACGTGGACCGGCTCTCCGCAGACTATTACGAGAACACCCCACCCGGAGCAGTGATGTACCCGCTCAAAGAGCCGATCGAAGAGGTGGCCTACTTCGGCTCAGATCTTCTTCCCTCTATCTTGCGCATGTGTCTGACTACCAGTTTCACAGTCGTAACCATGTTTGTGCTGAGCCCACTGCTGACCTTGGCCATCCTGCCTCTTGTTCCACTCTTCCTCGTTGCTCGGCACCACTTTCGAACGAAGCTCTCGGCCGACTCCGATGCCGTGCAGCGGAACCTGCTCGCATGGAACAGTTTCCTTGAGGAGCACATCTCTTCCGTTCTTCCGATACAACTACTCGGCCGGGAGCGGCACCAGGAAAGAAGAGCATTTCGGCACCTGGCGCGAACAACCCGGTCCCATCTCGCCCTCTTCAAGACCGGTGTTTGGTTCACCGTATGGACTTCCGTGGCGGTTGTGCTCGCCATGTCCGCCGTGATCGGTTACGGGGGCTGGAGCGTTATCGCTGGAACTTTGAGTCTCGGCAGCTTGGTGGCCTTCTACAGCTTCGTCACGCAACTGTTTGATCCGTTAAGCGGGGCCGCGGAGTTGTACGCGCGAGCACAGAGAACGTTTGCGAGCATTCGGCAGTTGCAGGCGGTTTTGGGTTTGCGCCCAAGCATAACGGACGCGCCACAATGCGCTCAGTTTCCAAAGCAGAATTGGGGATTGGAATTTATCGCGGTTGAGTTTGGGTATGAGCGACAGGAGAATGTGCTTTGCATTCCGTCGCTTCAAATTGCAGCGGGTGAGAAGGTTGCGATCATCGCGGAGAACGCTGCCGGCAAGAGCACGCTGGCGAGACTTCTGACGCGGCTCTATGACGTGAAGTCCGGATCAATCCAGGTCGGCGGTACGGACATACGGAACGTTGAACCCAAGAAGTTGCGGCGGCATATCTGCTATCTCCCGCGAGATCCTGTCTTGTTCGACGGAACGCTTGCATCCAATCTCCGGTTTGTGAGGCCGGAGGCGTCAGATCCCGAGTTGCATGAGGCCGTCCAACTGGCTGACCTTGCGAACATGGTGGCTACCCTTCCAAAGGGTCTCGATCAGCGCGTTGGGCCCGACGGTTGCCAGCTGTCGGGAGGCCAGCGCCAGCGCTCATCCCCCACATCCTGATCCTGGACGAAGCCACTTCCTGCCTGGATCCCATCTCGGAAGCTCTTATTCTTCGCAACGTGCGGGATTACCTCGCTACGTCCACCTTGATTGTCGTGTCCCACCGATCTTCGACGGTGTCGGCGTTTGGCAGGATATTGGTCCTTTCCGGCGGTCGGATCGTGGAAGACTTAGGTCCCGATGCACAGTGCCAAAACGTGTCTCAACGAGCGTTCGCAGATCACGGGTGCTCACCGGGCAAGTTTTGTGCGACGTTCCTTCCGCCGCGCTTGGACTAACCCGCGGAAACCGTTGCAATCGCCTCGACCACAGCCGTGAACCTGGCTTGAATCTCTTCCGCACTAGTCGCAGCGTCCCCAAGTTCCTGAGCCAGGTTCCCCAGTTCCCGTCGCCACTCCGGCGGAAGTTCGGCACTCGGGGGAAAAGGGTGAGTCGCCCGTTCCGCGAAAATCCGCTTTGCTGCAACGTGGGTCCGCGCACAGTCGAGCTTACCCAGCATGTCCACCAGGAGAATATCGAGAACATCTCGTGCCCGGTCCTCTCGATGTGGGCCAGTGCAGGCATGCAGCTTTTGGGCAACCTGTTCGTTGAGGCCCAAGCACCGCAGCCGGCCAAACCTCGTGAAACAAGAATCCGGCGGTCTACTTTTACTCCGCCGCATCACGCCGCTTGCGCGGCGTAACGCGGTCTATTTTCGCTCCGGCGCTTATAAGGATGTTCGATTCAATCCACGCGGCCAATAATGCAGAGTGCGTTTTTATGCAGAGTGCGTCAGCTGGCAGGGGGATGAACTCTTTTGGGGCCAGCATGATCGGCTAGTCACTAGAGAGCGACAGCTTCGCATAATCTGCAATAGTCTGAACTTGATTTGACTGACCGATTGAATTGCTCTCAACTCGCGTGGGCAACCAGCCGGCGAAAATTCTCCCTCAGTATTGCCGACGAACCACTACCCAGCGGAACATAAGTTCCTAGAAGGAGCGGCGAGCACCCGTCATGTCCCCTGCCCGAACACCCTCGCGTTACCCGTGAGTTCTCTCAAGATCACGGTAGTATTGGTTTCTTGAACGCCCGCACGGGATCGCAAGGTCTCAATAAGTTGTACGAGTTCAGACTGCCCCTTGCACGCCACGCGCAAACGGAAGTCCAGTGCTCCGGTGAGAATTGCCGCGCTAATAACGCCCGGTAGTTTCATCGCAACAGCTTCGAAGTTCTGCGCGCTAGTTCCCGGACGAAGTCGCACGTCGATGTACGCTTGTAAAGAAAGGCCTATTCTTGTGGGATCAATCAGAGCGTGAAAACCTCGGATGATGTTGGCCGACTGCAGCCGACGGACCCGCGCGGCAGTTGCGTTTGCGCTCAGATGGACCTGCGCACCCAAATCGCGAAAGCTCAGGCGTCCCTGTGAAATAAGAATGCCGATGATTCGGCGGTCAATCTCGTCCAATTCGAGATTTTTCGCTGTCGCCATTCCCGTCGAGACGCCTCACACCGCATAAATCATTGAAATCTGGTCCGCCCCGCGATTTCCGCTGGAATGACAGGCCAAGACCGAAGAATAATACATCAATCAGGTGTGTACATGACAAAATCGCGTGACGATGGTGACGCTCCGCGTTTTCTTGGGCGCTGGACCTGGCTCGCGACGGCTTGCGTACTCGTGGCGCTGTCCCACTGCGCAATCGCACAAGACCAGTCGGACATGGAAGTTAGCGCAGAGACAAAGTCCCAGGTGATTGCTGAAGTGCTCCACCAGCTAAGGAACAAGTACGTCTTTCCTGAGGTTGCAGCCAAGATGGAAACATCCGTTCGAGATCACCTTGCTAAGGGAGGTTACGCCACAATCACGAGTGCCGAGAAGTTCGCGGAAAAGCTGCAGTCAGACTTGCGCGACGTCAGCAGAGATCAACACCTTGAGTTCTCTTACAGTCATGACCCAATACCGGTCCAAGATACCAATCAAGCAGAAATGGTTGATCCGGAACGCCAGGCACGAATTCGGTATAAGGGCGGCTTGGTCAACTACTGGTTCAAAAATGCTGATATCCTGCCAGGAAATGTAGGGTACTTGAGGTTTGATGGCTTCTTCCCCCTCAAGGACGGGGGACGTGATACGGCTGATACCGTTATGGCATTTCTGCAGCGTACGAACGCGCTAATTATTGACCTTAGAGCAAATCGAGGCGGTGACCCAGCTGTCGGGGCAGTACTTATGGGTTATCTTTTTGACAAACCGGTGCATTTTGGTGATTTTCTCTCGATACCGGACGGGGCGAAAACGGAAAACTGGGTCGCTCCCCATGCTGCTGGAGCCAAATACCGGGGCGACGTTTATATCCTCGTCGGTGCAGACACGATCTCCGCGGCCGAAGGCTTTGCATATGATCTCCAAAGCCTCAGGCGAGCCGTCGTCATTGGCGATCGCACGGCCGGAGCAGCTCATCCAGCTTTTGATTTCCGAGTTGGCGAGCACTTCACGTTGACGGTTCCAACTACGCGATATGTCAACGCTGTCACGGGAACTGATTGGGAAGGATCCGGAGTAATTCCTGATATCGCAGCTTCCAAAGACTACGCCTTGCAGACCGCACACGTGACTGCACTCGAAAAGCTGGTCAAAGAACAACCAAACTACCCGTTCATGGAGGACCGTAAACGAGCGCTGGATGAACTTCGGACAAGTGTGCCGAAGTAGAGTCTTGTCGAGTTGCTGACGGTTGACGAGCAAACCGGAGATTGAGGTTCAGCCGAGTCCGAAAGTTCCGCTTCGTCCTTACGGCAGCGCGTGTAAGGTCAAGTCTCCGCCGTCACACATAATCATGATGCTCCCAAGGAGGGGAACATCATGCTGGTTCGCTATTTCAGACGGCCGTCACGTATCGAGCAACTCCGCAGTAACACCGGTGGTTATCTGCTTGAAGGGTTCGCCAAGGAACTGTCTGAGAGCCGTTCTCAGTGGGTTGCAGCGCGCAAGCACATTCGAGCGGCGGAGCACTTTCTTCATTGGATCACCCATCGAAAGCTATCGATCACGAGCATTGAGGAACGATGCGCACGGCAGTTCCTCGATCACTTGAAACGATGCTGCTGTCGCGGACACCATCCACCCTTAAAACCTCACCGGCAGAAGTTCAGTGTCGATCTTTGGCTCGCCTATTTGCAACGCGGCGGCATAGTCACGACTCCGAGTCCTGCTTTGCCGGCAACCGAAACACCCCTGTTAGCGACCTTCTGCGATTGGATGCGTCAGCAGCGCGGGGTTTCCGATACTACTCTTTCCATCTACCGCTTCAAACTGCGTGCGTTTCTCCATCAAGTGGGCTGGACTGGCTCCATCCGTATGGACGCGAGCGCGACGGCTTGGTCTGGTGATTCGATTGGCTCGGTATCTGCGTGCAGAGGATCAACATCATGAAGTACCACCTCCAGCCTTCGGCAGAGAGGATCAGGCCAGACTCAGCTATTCTGACCTTATAGGCCGAAATTTATGGAGGCCAACGCAAGGTCGAGCCGCCCTCATGACGCCGGCTCGCGAATGCACCCGTTTACCCCAGAGGTCGCTCTCTTGAAGAGACTGATTGCGCTGCTCGTCTTACAGCGCCGGACGCGGGGCGTATGCCGAGCCTTCTCCCGCCCTTCCCCGAGAAGGCTTGTGAGAGGGGGTCGCCCCGCGTCCCGATCGTCGGAACCTTGGGCACAATTTATGGAGTCGATCCGGCAACTCAATCGCCGACACTTCAAAACGCGCTCCAGCAAGACCTCGCTCCGGCCGGGGCCATGGCGTTACTGGCGTTGTTCGCCTTTGCCATGCAGTGCACATCGACCCCGGCGGTTGTGCGCCGCGAGGCCAACAGCTGGAAGTGGCCCCTCGCCCAGTTTGCCTACATGACCGGTATCGCTTACTCCTCGGCTCTTTTGGTCAATCAAGTCCTTTTAAGGTTTCTCAGATAATCGTCATAACATATTGCCCTCAAAGGCCTTCGGTTACCAATGATCCGATTCACGCAACTCGTCAGTACTCCTCTCGCAAAAGCAACGTGGTTGCGGATCGGTCGGCTTCGGTGATTATCCATCGCTTTTCTCCAGCGTTTGTCTGGTAGCTGCTCAGCAATCGAAACCCATGAGCCACGCTGTTTTCATTCTCCGCGACATCGCTTGGCTCCAGTTCGCCCCAGTCCCCGATCACATGACGGGCCAAGAAACAGGTACGTGTCGGAAACTTGTCTGTGTAGGGTCGCTCTCACCCACCCAGCGACTTTATGAAGATGTCCTCGATGTGCTGGGAGTCGACTTCGCCCGATTGGTTGTAAAGGGCTTGTCCCCGCGAATCGAGCACCACAACGTGGGGAATGTAACCCTGGTAGTACTGTTTGACTAGCTTCTGTTGTTCGGTAGAGCGAGGCGCATCAAGATCAATGACGACAAAGTGCACTCGGTCCCGATATTTGTTGTAAAGTTCAACCGTCCGCCGCGCCTGCCTTTTGGAGTTGAAGCAGCCTTCGCCATAGATAATCACGTAATTCGGCTTACCGGGAACGAACCCGGACTGCATGTCGTCTCCCGTGATGAGAGGACCGTCGAGACTATCGCTTGTGTAATCGAGCTTCGGATTGAGCTTCAGATTGTCAATGGCAAACAGCAGCGGGCTGGTCAAAAACAACAACAGAAGCAAGTGCAGGGCCTTCGTTTTCATTGTCAGTTTCCAATCTCCAGTTGAAACGACTCGTCTTCACTTCTTGACTTGCTGGCAAAGCGTGCGAGAGCCTCCTGGGCGGCTTCTCGAAAAGATGGCTTACCATCCCTGTGCTCCGCAGGAAGGTAGCCTGCCCCGAAATAGAGCTTGCCGTCTGGTGTGATGAACGATGTGAGCGGTAACCCGGCAGGAAGATTCAAGATCGCCTGGGCACGTTGAAGCTGAGCAACGAGAGCGGGGGAGGAATCAAAATCAACCTTTATCGCCACGAAGTGTTGATTGATGAAATCAGCGGTGTCGGGCTTCGTGTATGTCTCTCGATCCATCCGATCACACCACGGACACCACACGGCTCCGACATCCAGAACAATGGGGCGATTCAGTTCTTTCGCGCGCTCGAAGGCAGCCGCTCCCCACGGATACCAATCCACAGGCTGCGAGACGGCCCGCTTCAGATATGCGGATTGCTGCCCGTTAAGATGGTTGGGATTCGCCTGCGCCCAACTGGCAGCCACCAAAGTGATCACAACAGCAATCCTTCCGCGCATGCCAGTCAGATTCAGAACGGTCGGATAAGTTACATGAGCCCGAAACGCGCTCGAATGACAGCCTGATGGGGAAGGTTCTGGCAGACGAACGGAGAGGGAGATTACTTAGCAGAAACATCCACGAACAGATATAGGGCGGGGCAGACCGTGAAATCCTGCGGCTGACTGGAAACGGCTCAATCGTTGCGAGCAAACGTGAGAGGTCGACGGCATCAAACAACTGCTTCAGTTTGTTGAGGCTTGGCTGCGGGACTGAGGACCTTATACGCGCTCCGAGATTATGCGACAACCGGCACCGGCGAATGTCGTCGCCTCATCTCGCCGGGGCCAAATCCGAAATGTCTTTTGAAGGCACGACTGAATGCTGGCAACGACTGGTAGCCGACTTTCTCGGCCACTTCGGCAACGCTGAGACGACGATCTGCCAGACCCTCTCGGGCGAGTTCCATCCTCCACTGCGTCAGACAACCCATCGGTGACATGCCCAGGAGCTCTTTCATTCGATCGGAAAAAAGCGTGCGAGACATGCCCGCCTCCCGTGCCAGGTCATCGACGGTCCATTCCGTCCAGGATCTCTCCGTCTGGCACTTCTGGCCTTGAGCTCGCCTGCTCGAACACAGACGACTGTTCAACGTGCAGTGCCTCCCCCTCACGCTTCGGCTGGCGTTGCTTCGGCAGTGCCAGCCGCGGCGAGGACACACACGGTCGTGATCAGCATGTACGAGTATTTGCCGGACGTCTTGACTGTTAGTCCTGGGGACGTTGTGGTGTGGAAAAACGAAGACAACGTGCCGCACAGTGTCACTACCGTCCAGAAGGGGTTTGATTCCGGATACATCGCCTCCGGTGCAAGTTGGAAGATCACCGCTGGCCAGACGGGAGAACTCTTCTACTACTGCACTTACCACCCAAACATGAAAGCCAAGCTGGTCGTTCGATGAGGAATAGCTTCTCCGCAGACATGCGTTGGTGATCTCTCTTAGTCAACAAGGTAGGAATTTGCGATGTTGCCCGCACCCCCTTTCAGCGCGACAATCCCGCTGCAGAAGTACATTTTTACGACACCGGCCATTTCGCTCTTGAGACGCATGCTCCGGAGATCGCTAGCACTATTAGCGACTTCCTCGCTCGCAAGCTGAGTCGAGAGGCTTCTGCCGCTTGAGGACGTGTGGTCGTTGACGGCCCTGGGGATGCCCGTCGCGGTGATTCGGCGCGGCAGGTCGGGTCTGCCGCACCACTGATCCGGTGGGCGCGCAAAGGAGTGCATTGTGAAGATCGCGGAGTTGTGGCGCTATCCCGTGAAGTCGATGGCTGGCGAGATGCTTGATCATGCTCACCTCAACTCTTTAGGCATTCCCGGGGATCGCGTGGTGCATGTTGAAGATCGGCATGGTCGAGTCGTAACCGCAAGAACACACCCTGGCCTGCTTAGGCATCGCGCGACGTTGGATTCTTCTGGTGACCGTTGGTGGATGGTCTACGGTGGACAGAGTCGGACGTAAGACAAATCGTCGTTGACATTGTTGGGCCCGACGCTCGGTTGATCTGGGACGAAAGTGCGCAGAGGTTCGACATCCTGCCGCTTCTCGTGGCAACCGACGGAGCCGTATCTGCCTTTGGCCATGATCGAAGACGGTTAAGACCAAACATTCTGATAAGCGGCGTTGATGGACTGGCAGAACGCAGTTGGGGTGGCCGCGTCCTCAGAATCGGCAAGGCCTTGATCGGTATAAGAGATCTTCGTGGTCGCTGCGTCATGACCACATTCGATCCGGACACTATTCGGCACGATTCGCGCGTACTGTCCGAGATCATTCAGAAATTCGATGGAAGACTGGCGCTCAATAGCTGGGTGATTCAAGGTGGCGAGATACGCGTAGGCGACGACGCAGAAGTTCTAATGTCAGACAACTTAATGTCGAAACAAACGACACTCAATGAATTCGGCAACTGACTTAGACCTCGAAAATGACCCATCCGCTTCGCCCGCGGTACCTCATGAACTCGAGCGGCGGTCCGGCCGGTACCGCCGTAGGCTAGAACGATTGAGAGAACCGCGCTTCCAGGAACTCACCTAGCTTAGCTGTCGCCCTGAACTGCGGGATGGGATCCAGTTCCTTGAACGCCGACGTGAAAGCGTTCGAGAGACTCCAGATCGTACGCGATCGAAACTCCTCGTACCTCGGCTCGAAGTAGAGATCGTGCACGGTCCGGGCCAGATGTTTCGGGGCCTCCAGCCTCCCCTCCACGAACGCCTCATAGATGACCACCTTCGCGGTGACATCAGTGAGTTCGCTGCGCTGCCACGCCTCCACCTGCTTCCGCATCGGTTCGAAGTTGCGTTGCATCCGATCGACTCCAACTGAAACGCAATCGATCAGCGAAAACGACTTCGAATGCTTGGCAAGCACGGGCGTAAACGCGCCCGAGACGATGTGACAATGTCTCGAAATTCTGTACTCCGTGGGGTTCACCTTCCTCGAAGAGGACTTCTGGCCCGGAATAACTTCTGACGGCGTTATCGAACGCGCACCCGACCTCTGTTTTTCGCCTCCCCTGCGCCTTTGTGGGGCGCGCCTCCGATAAAGCACTAACGTGATCCGATCGGAGTCGGTAAACGGTAGCCGACTCCCAAGGAACATCACCCGTTCTGTAGGGGGATGACCTGAAACCCGAGTTGTGCGGCTTGTTTCCGGAGTCGGTATTGAGCGCGCTTGATGGCCTCTTCGTTGCAGCGGTGAAAGACACTCTCGTTGTAGGCTTCCTTGGTGCTGAGCAGATGGTAAACAATCCGAGCGAGTTTGTGAGCCGTGGCGGTGATTGCTTGGGGTTTGCCGAGTTTCCGAGTGATGCGCCGAAAGAACTCACCGAGATAATCTTTGGCATGATGCAGCGAGTTGGCCGCCATGCGTAGCGCCGTTGCAACGCGGCTCCTGACGCGGCGACTCTTGGTATAGAGCACTTTGCCACCACTGATCTTATTCTCAGGACAGAGTCCCAACCAGGATGCGAAGGCGGAAGCATTGCGGAACCGGGACACATCTGTGCCGATCTCGCATAGGATGGTTTGGGCCGTAATCGCGCTGATGCCAGGCACGTTGGTGAGATCCACCCCGAAGATTCGATACAGCTCGCCGCGGAGGTCGAACGTCTTCGGTTCATACCGGCGCCGTTGATATGCGCGAAGCCTTGGTTCGTTTGGGTACTGTGGGCTCCGCGGTTGTCGGCTGTCTCCAGACTGCCGAGTTGACGTTGAATCTCCTGATCCACTTCGACGACCAGCTGTTGGTAGTAGTGAAAAGCAGCCAGCGACTGTCGGAGCGCGAACAAGTGCTCTGGGCGATAGTCACCCTCAAGCGATTTCGCGATCGTGTCCTCGCTGCTCTTTACGCCGCCATGACAGAGCCGAGCCAAAGTCACGGGATCTCGTTCGCCAGCGAGGATCGCGTCCAGTATCCGGAGACCACTGACCCCGGTGATGTCGTTCAGGACACGGTGAATCTGGAGATTCATCTGATCAAGCGCTTTCTGCATGTGCAGGACATGCTCTGCTGCCATCTGGATCAGACTGCTGCGGTGTCGCCAGAGAGAGCGAATGGCGCAAATGGAGCCAGGAGGACGGAAGCTGGCACGCAACAGACCCACAGAATGGAGGTACTGAAGCCACTGGCAGTCGGACACGTCGGTCTTTCTGCCGGGAACATTCTTTACGTGCTGCGCGTTGACCAGACACACCTCTAGCCCGCGGGACTCCAGGATCTGATACACGGGAATCCAGTACACGCTCGTTGACTCCATGGCTACTGAACGAATCCCGCACTGCTGTAGCCAGTCCGCAAGTGCATTCAGATCGCGAGTGAAGGTTGGGAAACTGCGAACAGGTTGGGGATCACGATCAGCGCTGACTGCGACAAACAACTCGCTCGCGCCTACATCGATGCCGGCTGCATCCGGGTGCAAGATCGGCAATTCCTCGCACCGTTTCTTGGATCTGCTTCGCCATTGGCTCCTCCGAGCTGCCGGTCGGATGCCCAAGGCGCGAATCAAAAGCAAACTCCCAATCGAGATCGTCGTCAGAGCTGACGAGCGTCATCACACGTCTGTACGCAACCCTCGGACCCACGCTTATCGTCGGGCTTCTGAGAGCACCAATGTCGGCGCGGGCTGTAGCTGTCATCCGACCGGCGCCAACCATCATCGCTCTCCCCGCGTTCCTTTGCATCCTGTCTGGCAAACGCCAGTTGCACGCTTATGGGGACCAATCTGGTCTTTCGTCCCAGCTGCTCGTTCTTGGTAGGACCCGCTGGTCCCATCTCTGCCAAAAACCCTGATGGTTCTTTCTGACATTCCCCTGTAGCTTTTTCCCCCGGCTCAACACTAAATACTCCTTCGTGCGCGTGATGGCGACGAAGCAATTCCGCCGTTGTTCTTCCATCTCGGGACTCGGATTGCCTTTTTTCACCAATTTCCACTGATAGAGGAAAATCGACAGGCGATGTGTTCTTTGCGTTGTCGCGGGACGAATCCGGGGCAGTTACGTTCACGCCGGTGGCGGGGCAGGTTCAGGTTGGTGGGGACTTGCGTTTGAGGCGTGAACAAAAATCCCTCTCCCCGGTACCGGGGAGAGGGCCGTTGCAGTCGGAACGTGTTTTAGTCGTCCGAGTCAGCGGTGGTGGGTGCCGGGTTGTTGAAGTCGCTCGGGGGGCGAACCGTGCTCTCACCAGGATAGGGCCGCGTAAACCCGGTGGACATGTACCAGTTCAGATGGTTGACCGTGTCCGGGTCCTCGGCGTCGGGCTTGGTCAGTTTGCCGGCGAAGATCTGCGCCTTCTTCTGGAGCCAAGCCTCCCTCAGGGCCTTACCCTTCGCGCCGCCCTTCATGTCGGGTACGCTGGGTGCAACGCCCTCGTCCAGGGGGACCTGGTTCAGCACGTGCGTCCACGGCTGGAAGTTTTCCGCTGACGGCGTCCCCTTGACGAAAGCCGTCCTCATCGGCGACGCCACGAGGTCGAACTGGTTCATGGGCGGCAGACCGAGGATTTGCTCGATCGTCCGCGTCATGTTTACCTGCGTGTAGTAGGTGTGGTCGGTGGGTCCGTTTTGCACCGCGTACGGGCTGACGATATAGCCCGGGCTGCGATGACCGTCGATGTGGTCGACGCCATTCTGCGCGTCGTCTTCCTCGATAAAGATCGCCGACGTGGACCACACCTTGCTGTGGGTGATGTAGTCGATAATACGCCCAACGGCCAAGTCGTTATCGGCCTGTTCGGCGTCCGGGGTCGGCGGGCCGCCGGTGTGGTCGTCCATGATCCACAGGATGCTCAACGTCGGCACCGTACCGGCCGCGACGTCCTTGTTAAAGTCCTGCACCCACAGATCGACGCGGAACTGGTCGGGGATACCCAGATCGAACTGTGGGAAGTTCTTGATGAGGTGGTCAGACACGGCCGGGACAGAGGACTCTGCCTGGACCGTGTTCTGATAGTGCAGCGTCGGCTCGAGCCCAGCCTCGAAGTTCAGTGCGTCGTTGTAAAAGTCGGTCCAGCTCGGCTCGCTGGTCGACCCGTTTGGCTGTAGGAACGTATCGTTCTCGACGTATTCGCCGTAGATCTTCACCGGCAGACCGGCGGCCGACGCTTCCGAGAACAGGAAGCCCTTGTTGTGATAGGCGAGGGCATCGCCGGCGTTCCCGCCCGGGTAGCTGCGGTTCCAGTCAGGCGACTGGATGTCGTCGGCGTAGGGCGCCATGCCCTCGGTGATCCACTGGTGACCGTCAGCCGACTGGCGGCTCGGGTCGTAAAAATTGTCGAAGAGAGGGAAGCGCTGCACCAGCAGGTGCGCGTTCGGCGTGTCCTTGCCACCGAACACTGCCAACGAGAAGTCGCCATTGCCGGCGGCCACATCGCCCAGGATCTGATCATAGGTGCGGTTTTCACGGATGATCAGGAACACGTGCTTGATCAGAGACGGATCGCCGATCTTTTTGGGGATCGCGACCGGTTTGGTCTTCGGGGAGCCACCGCTGGCAGACTCGATATTCTGCGCCAGATCCCAGTGGTTGTTGGTGAAAACCTGGCTTGTCATCGTCTGCAAGGCCGCACTACTCGGCACGGGGACGATGCTGACGGTGCCATTGTCCTGGTGGGTATTGTAGCCGCAGACGCCGTGGTCGCACTCGAACGAATAACGCGTGCCGATGCCCTTGTCGTTGGCAACGATGAGCGTGTTATCGGCCTCGTCAAACACGACCGAACTCGGCGCATATGCTACCGGGATCATGCCCAGGACGGGGTTCGTCGCGTTCTTGCTGAGGTCGACCACCCCGATCGCGTTGGCATTGTAAAGCGCGACGTAGGCAATGCCATTCTTGCCATCGACGGCAATCGAGTTCGGCGCGGCGCCATAGGCCGGTTGGCTTTGGCCGGGCACTCCGATCGGCAGCCCAAGGTTGATCGTCCGTCTCACTACGTTGGTGGCCGTGTCGACAACCGAGATGGTGTCGCTATAGGTATTGGCGACCAGCAGGTTGTCTCCGTAGAACGCCATCCCGGTCGGGTGTAGACCGGTCGAGATGGTAGCTGTGACCGTCATCGTGGGCAGATCAACCACAGAAACGGTGCCGGTGATCGCGGCGCCAACCACCGGGTCGGCGACGATTTCAGTGCCAGCGGAGTAAATCTGGAAGTCCGCCTCAGTAGCGGCCCGGCCACCCTCGTTGCTGACGTAGGCGGTCGTGCCGTTGCGGTCGATCACGATGCTGTGCGGCGCGTTCCCGACGCGGATCTGCTCACCCTGCGTCGGAGGGGTCGCGGTCAGGTCGATCTTGGTGAGCGTATCGTTCTGGTTCAGCAGGGCATAGGCGCTCTTGCCATCCTTGGAAACCGCGATGCCGCCAGGATAGGAAGTGCTCGGAGAATAGAACGTACCGCAGGCTCTGCCATAATCGCCGATAGGACTGTTCGGAAAGCATGTGATGAAGGAATTGTCCGGCGGCACGCTGACCTGGGCGTCGTCTTCCAGCAAGCCCTGTGCGTTGACCTTGGCGATGGTGACATTGCTACTATCCTGGCTGAACACCAGGTGCTTGCCGTCCGCCGAATAAGTGATGCCGCTATAGCTGCCGCTCGAATCCTGTCCGAACGGGAGATAGTTCTGCAGCACAACGCCGGTCTTGGTGTCGAACACCTCGACGGCCTCCGACGCACCCATGGTGAGGACGGCGGCGGTGTGACTTTTGACACTGGGGTTCAGCGCGATGGCCTTCGCGCGGACCCGGATGCCGAGGTCGACTTGGGTTCCGGCCGGGGTGAGGATCTGGCCGTCACCGACGACCCACGAGCCGTTCTTCTGCGGGCCGGTGACGTAGTGCGGGAACTCCTTGGACTGACCGGCGGCGAGCCCCGGAAGGCACAGACCCGCTGCCAGCACGCCGGCGAGAGGCCGTAAAGAGTTAATCGGAGACTTATTTCGAGACTTACTTTTTCGAGACATGTACTGTTCTCCTCTTTGAATTGTTTTCATCACGCAACCGGGATCGGCCGTGCGACGTTGAGGTTGAAAAGACATTGGGTGGAAAATCAGCCGCGATAATAGTTGTCCATCGTTACTGGCTCATTACGCGCTTATGAAGATCGGGTGAAACTTCTGTTACAGGGGCTGAACTTTTTCTCGCGGATTGTGACGCGCGTAGCTCCTGGTTAGGCAGAGTCTGTTTCGTGGACGTTGTCTTGGAGTCTTTCCGGTGAGGTAGGTTGCTTCCGCCCGATCACGATCGGGCGGTACCCGCGTCCAGTTTCGACTTGTCGTCGACGAGTGCGCGCAGGGGCCCGAGCCAGGGCTCGTAACGTCGCCAGCGCGCGACGGAGGTGCGATAGATCGGCTGCCGCGCCTGCCACTTACTGGGTGTCTTCACAGCCCGCGGATTGCTTTCGGGCCGCAAGCACGCATCGTGCCACGTCAGGCCGCAGGCCGCGATGATTCGCCGGATGACTGGTTCGGGCGCGCTGGTCAGGTTCTCGTAATCAACCTCGAGGAAGCGGTCCGCCGGCAGCACCCTCCGCCAATGGTCGATGAGGCGCTGGTAGTCGCGGAAATATGCGACCAGTTCGTCACCTCCGGTCGGAAACGCCAGGCCCGGATGGAAATGGGTCTGATGGATCGACAGCGCCGTGTCGACTGCGGCGCGGCGGCAATGGATGACGATGGCGCGCGGGAATGCCAGGTGGATCAGCCCGGCCCAGAGGAAGTTGAACGGCATCTTGTCGGTCACTCGCGCCGCCTTAGGCGCGATCGCGCGCAGCACGCGAAGATAGTCTGCCGCCGCCTTGGCGAGGAACACCTTGGCGACGAACGGCGTCTCGTTCCCGTCCGCAGCGTTCCCGCGAGCATCGGAGCGGTGCCACGCCGCGCCGCGCTCGTTCCAGAAATTCAACTCGCCACCGGCCCCGACCTCGGGATGCATGGAGACGATTTGCTCGACGAGAGTAGTGCCAGACCGCGGCATGCCGATGATGAGTACCGGCGTCGCATCGCAGCTGCCGAATTCGGGCGCCCGCGCCATCCATTCGGGTGTGCAGCGGGCGATCATGCGGTCGATCTCGATGGAGAACGCGGCGGAGTCGAACGACACAGAACCCCGGCGCACGGCGTCTGCGGCGTCGAAATGCTGCATGGCCAAGGCGTAGTGGCCAAGATCGTCCGCCGCCTTGCCGATCGCGAGGTGAAGCCGCAGGCGTTGCGCCGCTTCCAGCCCCGGCGTGGCCAGGGCGGCTTCCATCCGTTGCACCAGACCGTCGTCATCGCTCGTGACGCGGCGGCTGCGGACCAGATCGTAGTAGCTTCCCGCCAGCAGCGGGGCGATTGCGATTGCGCGGTGGAAGCATTCGCGGGCTTCGTCGAAACGGCCGAACTCAGAGAGCAGATTGCCCAGCAGATCGCGCGCCATGGCGTTCCCCGGATCGAGCGCCAACGTCTTTCGCAGCACCAGTTCGGCTTCCTGATTGCGATCCTCGGTCAGCAGTGCCCGTGCCTTGCCAAGGCGGCCGAAGCTGGTCTTGCCTCCGGTCGCCGCCGCGCGGCGGAAACAACCGATTGCCTCGTCTCGATGGCCCAGTGTGTGGACCAGGGCGCCGGCGCGGAACCACGCCTCGGTCAGGGATGGGAGCAGTTCGGTGGCGCGGTCGTACGCAACGATTGCCCCTCGGATGTCTCCCAGCTTTTCCAAGGCGATTCCCAGGCGGAAATATGCGTCGGCGTAGCGCGGGTTGATGGCGACGGCCCGCTGCAATGCCTCGATGGCATCCGGTGCGCGACCGACCTCAAGGCAGGCGAGGCCGAGATCATGCTGGAGGATGGGATCGGACGGCTCGAGCAGCGCTGCATCGCGCAACGGCGCGATCGCATCGGCTGGTCGCCCGGCCCTGAGAAACTTGGTGGCCAACGCAAGCAGAGGCGCCACCGGCTGCGACGCGGCTGGGTTTGGAGACTGGGGCATAGCGCGAACCTAGCGTGAAAACCGTGGCGGGGCCGTCGGAATCGCCAGCGCAGTTGTCACCCGACCATGACCCGCCAACCAACAGAATTTTGCGATAGGCCATTCTGCACGCGATCGAACGGATGGCCGTCAGCGTCCATTCCAGGCTGATATCCAATTTCAAAAGGCTGCTCCAGAACGCGCTGTCTTGCCGATCGGGCGCTTAGGACTCTCGCTGTGGTCTTGAAGGTTACCAATGCAAGATAAACGGTTCGTGAATAACCGCTAGGGCGGTGCCCTAGTTTGGTGTTCTACAAAACTCGATCCCGCCTCTCGAAATGCGGGCTCTCTGAAGCGGCGATGAGTCCGGTTGGACTCCTAAAGTCAGAACCTGAACTGGAGATTCAACTGCATTCTCCGCGGCGGCTGGGCCGCCACCGCGCGCCCGAAAAACGGCGATGTGATCACTCCAATGTAGGTTGTATCGTTTCCGTGGTTCAGAACGTTGAAGGAATTCACGGACACGGTCAGAGTCTTCGCGTGTTCCGGAACTTTTGAAAAGACGAAGTCATGGGACAGATTCATGTCCAGGTCAATCAAGCCGGGACCATGTAGTGAATTGCGTGGCACGTTCGGCGGCCGGTCGTTCACTACGCCGTCACCGTTGTTATCGCTTCCTGTGGTCACGTTCACCGGCAGTCCAGAATAGATGGCCAATCCCAGTCCCAGAGTGAAGAATCGAGTCGGCTGAGAGGATCCCAGCAAATCGAATTTGTGGCGCCGGTCGCTATCCGAACGCGCCCAGTCCGCCGAAGGATC
The DNA here is from genome assembly GCA_963712295.1 of uncultured Acidobacteriaceae bacterium. GTDB lineage: Bacteria > Acidobacteriota > Terriglobia > Terriglobales > Acidobacteriaceae > Acidiflorens. The sequence continues at coordinate 273,480 of CAVQHM010000008.1, read as the reverse complement.
GTAACTGTTCGAGGGGAAGAACGTGATTCCACTGGTGTCGCTATCGGTCTTGCTCAGCCGGTACTGCGCCTGTCCCGTAAAGTACTTGCTGGGCTTGCCTTGAAACGTCACCTCCAGGGCATTGCTTTTCTGATAGCCCGCTGATTGGATTTCGCGAATTTGCCCGAAGGCGGGGATCGGAATCACCGTGTAGGCCGGCGGCAGCGGTGCATTTGCGTCCAAGGACCGGAACAGATCGATGCCGCGCAAGCCCACATACATCGCGCTCAAAGTGCTGTGTGCTGTGATCTGCCGTTCGACTCCGGCACTGTATTGGATCGTGTAGGGAATTCTCGACCCCGGATCAAGCGCCACTATGCTCGTCGGAGTAGCTGCCAGCTCGGCCGGTATTACAGGGTAGCCAGGATTCTGCACAATAAATCGAAGCAGGGTCACGCCATTGAAATGCAGCAGGTCCGAAATCGGCGACGGGCCCGTGCGGTCGTAGAACACGCCCGCACCGCCCCGGAATACAGTCTTGCCGTTCCTGCTGGGAGCGAACGCAAAACCGATGCGCGGGGCAAAGTTGTACGGAATGTCGTGGAAGTAGTTCTGCCAGTAATACCGGACCCCCAATGCAACCGAGAAGTTTGGGTTGAGTCGAATATTGTCCTCAATAAATCCTGACAGAACCTTCTCCAGAAACGCCACGTGCCCAGTCCCCTTCTGCAGGAGATAGGTGGTGGGCTGCGCCGCTTCGTAATCTGCCAGGCTCCCGAATGTATACGTGCCTGCGGCGTTCGTGAAATCGTCGAAACCTCTCCGGCTGATATCGGGCACGTCGATGCCAAAATTCAGCGCGTGCCGGCCGCTCGCATAACTGACAATATCGGTCCCATCGAAGTGATATTCGGTTCGCCGTGAATCGGCTTGCGCGCCACCTCCGCTAAACGCGCCCTGAACCACAAGCGCGGGGTTCTGATTCAAGCTGGCAGCACGGTTGTCGTAATGGCCGACGAGAAAGCGAAGCTGATTCGCCCATTGGGGGGAAAATACATGGTGGTAGCTGACATTGATTTCGTGCTCCTGGAATTTCGTATCGGTGCCCGCTTCAGGCAGCACCGTTCCGCCTACGCCCTGGTTCTCGACGGTGCGGCGCTCGTAGGAATACCCGATCCAGAATTGATCGTTGCTCGAAAAATCGTGGAACACGCGCCCCGAACCAAAAAAGTGGCGCGCCGGATTCGGCACGTTCTCACGGATCGGGCCGTTCACCCCTTCCGCGTTGACGATGCCTTGCAGGTCCAAGTAGTCCTGGTTGAGCGAAAGCAGGAAAGTGCTTTTCTTGCTCCGCGTCAATGGTCCGGTTATCGCACCCTCGAAGTAGCGCCGATTTTCGGGGGGCTTCACTACTGCAAAGGCGTTCGTCGCATCAAAAGTCGAGTCGCGAAGCAGGAAATTCAGAGAACCATGGAAATTCGGCGTGCCACCTTTAGTGGTGATCTCAACCCGCGCGCGGCCCGGCCGAGTAAATAGAGCCGAATACGGGTTCTGATTGATCTTCACCTCTTGAATGGCCGATGCTGTGACTCCCGGCCCGTTCGCTTCCACTCCATTCACGACTAACGCGATGCCATTCGTGCCCGTAACGCTGTCGTCGAGAAAACGAGAGATCGCCGCAACATAGTCCTGATCGAACACCGGAACCCGGTCAAGCGCATTTCGGTCGAGCCGATTCGAGCTTTGATTTTCCGCAATGTAGGTGCTGACTTGTGTCCCCTCATCGGTCGCTCCCACGGTAACGGTCTCCGCCTGTGCTCGAATCGCCATGGTGATGCGAATCCCCGCGCCACTCTTTGCGCCCACTGTCACCTCGGTTTTCGCATCCTGAAACCCCACAGCTCGCACGGCCACCCGATACTTGCCCACGCTTAGCTTGTCAAAGCGGAATGAGCCGGCATCGTCTGTTGAGGTCTCGGCCATTCTTGAGCCGTCCAGTCGTGTAAGCGCAACCTGCGCCCTCGGGATTACTGCACCCGAGGGATCGAGAACCGCCCCCGAAATGGCGTGCAAAGTCGTAGTAGACGTTGGCTGCGCCAGACTTGCGCTTACTTGAAGGGCGATGAAGGTGAGCAGGACAAACAGTCGTAAGTTCATGCCAGCCGAGGCTCAGAACAACATCCTAGCTGATGGATATGAACATTACTTGAACGCAATGGGCGCCATCCACTCCAATACCTTTGCGATTTAACACCGCCGCGCTGGGCCGGAACGCGATAGCCGTGGACATTTGCCAAGCCATCGGCGGCCAGTCAGAACGTCCACTTGAGCGAGAACTGCATTACGCGCGGTCCATTGAGCGCGTTGATGGTCTGAAGCTTCCCAAAGCCTGAGCTGGGGACGAGATAGCACTGCTGGCGTATGCTCACTCCGTCGCCGCAGGTACCACCGATCGGACTGTATTGGATAGGATCCACTCCCGTACCGTTCTGCACGTAGTAGTTCGCGTGATTCATCACGTTGAACACATGTGCCTGCAGGGCCAGAGAGTGGCGTTCCGTCAGGTTGAACCTCCGCGTCAGTCCAAGATCGATCTGCTCGGTCCAGGGACCATAGAAAGAGTCCAAACCGGTAAGGGGGCTCGGGCTGCCGGCGTTGATGCCCAAGGCAGAGTTTGCCGTGGCCTGCAGGGCGGCAGTGTTGTTGACGGCCGCCTGAGTTGCGCCGTCGGGGCAGGAACCGTCCTGGTTGAGGGTATCGACAGCGCAGGAAACGTCGATCAGCGCTGCATAGGGTCGGCCGGACGCGAACTGCAACACGGTGCTGATAGTCCAGTCCGACAAAGCTGCGCGCAAAAATCCCGGTGGCAAAATGGCCTGCACGCCGGGTTCGTAGACTCCGGCAAGAGAGAGGCGATGGCGCTGATCGAGTAAGTACGGGGCGTGGGTGTTGCGGAAGTCAAACTGGTTATTGAAATCGACGCCTCGCGACATCATGTTCTTGGAAAACGTATAGGCTGTCTGAAAAGCCAGTCCGTGCCGGAACCGCCTTTGCCCTTGGATGAACAGCGAATTGTAGTCGTTGATACCGGGAGAGATGAGCGCGTTGATTTGTTGGAACAGGGAGGACAGGCGACCTTCCGTGAGCAGGCCCGAGTCCAGATTTGGAAGCACGACCGATTTCCCGCCAGCACACTGGCTCACGTCCGTGGTTTCGGCCGGGCAGAGAGTATAGGCTGTCGTGCCCGTGGGCACGTTCAGATTCAGGTCGTAGGCACTCGAAGAGGGCAAGTGGACACCGTGCGTCCAGGTGGTTCCGATGGTCACGACGGTATCTGGAAGTATTTCCCGCTCGATCTGCAAACTTCCCTGCAGTAGGTAAGGGACGCGGAAATGCGGATCCACCAGCGAGATGTCGGAGGCGGAGAAGAGCGATGGGTCTGAAACCTGATGGGGAAACAGTGCCAGCTGCTGATTGGGAGCGACGCTCGAATCATAGTTAAGCAGCACCGAGGCCTGCTGCGACAGCAATCCGTTGGAGACCACCGAATTGCGGTAATTCAGGCCGTTGAAATTCTCGTAGAACATCCCGAACCCACCGCGGACTACGGTTTTCGCCAGCGGCTGCCAGGCGAATCCGAAGCGTGGGGCGATGCGCCGATATTGGTTGGGGAATTGGCCGGTCGACGGGAATGCGGGGTTCTCTTTGGGCTGCGGATAGACTTGGAAATCTTCGCGTACGCCAACATCGAGCGTGAGACCGGGACGAACCTGGTAGGTGTCGTGGACATAGAATCCCAGATACGGAACGTTGAAAGAAAACTTGGGCTGGCCCGTGCTCTGAAAGAAGTTGTCGTAGATGCCTAAAGCAAAGTTGGTCAGACTCGAGAAACTATAGGTGCCGCGGAACGTGCCGTTCTGCGCTTGTGCGTCCGGATCATAGCCGCCGAAAGCTAGGTCAGTCAGATGCGTGCGTGTGAACTCCGCTCCAAACTTGAAGGTGTGCTTCCCTCGCAGATAGCTCACGTGGTCGGAAAACTGCCATAGAGCTTCGTTGGTACGTCCGCCGGCAAAGCCTGCGTTGCCGAGTTGCAGATTCGATCCCCCTCCCGACTCGCCGCTGGACGGGATGAGTAGAACTGTCGGCAATGCCGGATCGACCATTCCGGTGGGAGTGGAATACTGGTCGTCGCGTGAAAAGCTGGCATGGATTTCATTCAGCACACTGCTGCCATAGGCGTGGCTCCATCCGGTGCTCACGTGGTAGTCGCGCACGAAGGCGTTGGCCAGAGTGCTCTTCCCGAAGAGCGGAGTCTGGGTGCCGAGAATAAACCCGCCGGGGGAATCGAAACGGTTCCAGTTCAGGCTAAGGTAGAAGCGATCGTCTTTCGAGTCACGGTAGTCGAGTTTGGAAAACAGCGACCAGTCGTTGCGAAAACGGGGCTGAACGCCCAGATTCGTTTGAATCGCGTTCATGGCATTCGCGACATCCTGCAGGTAAATCGGATTCGTTGGGTCCGGTGCTGTCACACGGCTGGGAACGGGGAAAGCCGCATTGGGCGCGGGAAGCCGTACGCTGTCGGGAACATTGAAATCCGTCTGGTCCAGCCCCTGAAAAGCGGGATTGATTGCGGCGATGGGATCTTTCTGGCGCTGCTGCTCGTAATCGACAAAGTACCAAGCATGGTGCGAAACGATTGGACCTCCGAGGCTTCCGCCGAACTGCTGCAAAATATTCACCGGACGCGAGAAGCCGTTGGCCTTGTCGATGGCGTCGTTCGCGCCGGTGCCGGAGTTGCGGTTGTAGTAGAACGCGCTGCCGTGGACAGCGTCACTGCCAGAGCGCGTGACCACGTTCACAAAGCCTGTGGCGGCTCCGCCGTATTCCGCTCGATAGGGGGACACAGCAACCTGGAATTCCTCGATGGCATTCTCGCCGAAAACGTAGGGAAGCTTCTCACCGCCGCGGGCGTTGCCGAAGTAGTTGCTGGTGGCGCTGGCGCCGTCCACGCTAAAAGAGTTAGCGCCATTGGCGTTGGCGTAACCGGTGTCTTCGCCACCCTGTTCACCGGCAAAGCTCACCAGTCCCGACTGGCCATCGGGCGACGAGTTCGGAACCAGCAGCGCGAAATCGAGGAATCGCCTTCCGCTCAGGGGAAGTCCATCCAGAAGTTCGCGATTCACTACGGAACTCTGGTTGGAGTCTTCGGTGCGTAAAAGCGGGGATTCGCCGCTCACCGTAATCGACTCGCCCTCCGCTCCAGGCTGGAGGCGAACGTTCACCGTAGTCGGCTGGCCGACCTGCACCGCGACGTTTTCCACGCGTTCCCTGCGGAACCCTGCAGCTGCGGCTTCCAGGCTATAGTCCCCTACGGGCTGAGAGGGGAATACGAAAATGCCCGCAGCATTCGTTTCTCGTGCGGATGTTTGGCCCGTACCGCGAGCCAAAAGAACAATGGTGGCGCCGGGCACGAAGGCGCCCGAGCTGTCCATTGCCACTCCACGCACGATCCCGGTCATCACCACACTCTGAGAATGCGATTCCAGTGCGAGCGCGCCGCAGAGTAGGATCAGGAAATAGCACAACCTTTTCATTCCTTGAATCCCCTAAAGCTTTTGATCTTCATAGGACGATCCTCGAGCAGTCGTTTCCGTTGTGGGCTCCAGAGCTAGTCTAAGACGGACGCAATGTGAGACAGCGCTGAGAGGTGGCGCTAACGAAATCAATACGCCAAGAATGTTACGGACCGATTACGGATTTATGAAAACTTGCACAAGCGTCTTGTGCGCTGAAAGCAGGGAACGTTTGCCTAACGCGAAGGGACCCGGGCCGGCATGGATACCGGCCCGAGCCAATCGCAGCTGTTAATTCGGATTGGTCTTAGGTCGAGGATTGAAGTCGCTGGGAACTGCGTTCTGGATTCCCTGCTGGCGGTCCGTGGTGGTGATTCCCAGGTACTGGCAGCCGCCGAAACCCCACGCCTGGGGCAGAGTTTGGACAAGCGCCTCAGAAACCGTCACGTAGTACGGCGGCAACGGATCCGCTTTTCCCATCAATCGCGAGGGACTAAAAGCACCGAGCAGATTCGTGATGCCGGGTGTGAGCGCGTCTTCCGGCCCGAGATCTTTTTGTCCGAATTCCCGCTCTCCTTCCTTGCGTGCACTCAATTCATCCGGCAGCAGCGCCAGCGGCGGCAGGTTGAACAGCGTGTCGACGAATTTCACTACCGAGGATTGACTTCCCTGTGCGTGCGCAATGTAGTGGGTGCGAGCATAAGGCGAAATCAGCAGGAACGGAACCCGAGGGCCATCGGTGATCAAGCTATTATCCGGGCCGTAATTGCGCAGCGGGGGCGGAACGTGGTCATAGTCACCCTCGGAGTCGTCCCAGGTAATAATGATCGCACTTTGCGACCAGTATGGACTCGCGGCGATCTTGTTGACGGCTTCCACTACCATGGCTTCGCTGATCTGAGCGTCCGAATAGGCTGGATGGTCGTCATCGCCGAGGAAGTTCTTTTGCACGGTCGTGTCCGGATCTACCGGCTTCAGATTGAAGATGTTCTGATAGCCACCCTTGACGAAAAAGACGCCGCCCTGCTTCGGAAGCTTCTTCTGTTCCACGGCGCTAAAGAAGTCATCTAGCCCATGGAGTTGGCTGCGCAGCTTCGGGTTGTTCGGCAATGTAGCCGAAATACTGTGGCCCATTGTGGTGAGTGATATAGGACGCGTGCGTCCCGTTAGCGTCCACTGGACCCGGGTCGGTGGGTTCCTTGTCATAGCCTTCCTCGTACCAACCGAACGGCACCGTCGCCGCTTTCAGCGACGAAATGAAGTCCACATCGTCCTCTACGTCATCCAGGTCGGCGGGGTTGGTATCGGCCTTCACGACATTTTGCAAGCTCCCGCCCGCAAGCGTCAGCGGAATCGTCGCGAACGTCAGGTTGATCTGCGTGCCATAGCCGGGGAAGTCGGTGGGGTTCACCGGCATCTTGCTCGCCGATGGCGTGGGGTCGGATGGCGATCCCCAGAAGGGATCGTTGTCATTCATTACGGGCACACCCGGAACGGAGCCTCCGTTATCCGTGTACCCTTGGTCGGGGTGACGCACCCATTGTGTCTCCCCACCCTGAGCGCCAATGATGGCGAGATTTCCAGGCGTTGAGGGCCCCGTCAACGTCTGAAAGATATGGTCAAACAGTACGAACTTGTCGGCATATCCCCAAATCAACGGGATGGTGTCGCAATCCTCGTAAGCCATCGCCAATTCCCCCATCTGCTTTGCTTGCAGACTGGGATTGGCCGGCGGGGTGTAATACTTCAACTCCTCGACGTTCGCAAACTGGTCCATCAGAGGACTGTTACTCTGGATGTCCATTTTCGCAACCATGCGCGGGTGCGAGTGGTCGATGTCCTCGGTGTCGGAGGCGTAGCATGCAGCCGGGCTGGGCAACCCGTTGACGGTGGAATTCGGGCACTGGTCCTGCGGCCCGATGCGGAAGGGATGAATGGTACTCGAACTGCCGTCCGTGTTGACCAATGTTTGGTAGAAACCCGGAGTTCGCGCCGCTGGATGACTGAAGAGCCCCTCACCCCCGGGGAACGTCCCGAAATACGAATCGTACGAGCGGTTCTCCTGGTACAGAACGAAAACGTACTTAACTTTCTTCCGAAGTCGCTCGACCAGCGCCTTCTGCGAGATCTTGGGCTCGCGGTCCGAGGAGATGTAGTATTTGTTGACGAGGTTTCGTTGGTTGCCGGGCTTATCTTGCGCCGACAACAATGCGGACGGTTGCATCAGTAGCAACACGAGCAACCCGGCGGAGAATTTCTGCAGCATCTGGAATCGCATGAGTCACCTTTCCTGTGGGTTGAAAGTCAGCGTAACGGATTAGCAAGCCTCATCTGGCTGACACCGAGGGGCTGGCATGACCCGATAGCTGGCGGGACACGCACGCCTCCGGCGGCTAGGTCCGAAATACTACGCAGCCACGTTACGGATCGCTAGAATTAGCCTGGGTAAAACCATTTGGAGCGCTGCCGTGCAAACGCTAAACGGATGTCATTAACGGCGTGTGAAGGAACTATAAACAGTCTGTGAATCAGCAAGACTCAATGCCACCACCCGAAACGGTTCCAGTGGCAGTGGCAACAACGTGGGTTTCTCTTCGGCAAACAGGGCGGCGACCTGCCGTTTGGTGGTGCCGTGGATGCGCGTGTCGGCCCAGCGTTGTTCCCAGTGATCGAGGTGGGCTTGGGCTTCTTCCAGATTCTCGAAGCGCAAGCCTTTCAGCGGTGTTCTCTGCGCGTGCCCGACGCCCGATTCGACTTTGCCTTTGCGATCCGGATCTTGAATGCGGCAAGGCATGGCCACCGCTCCGGAGTGCGCCAGCACATCACGATAGAGGGGATTGAGAGCGGGATCGTAAATGTCGGGGACGAGCACGCCCTCGCGCAGATTGTCGAGCACGACGATGCGCGTGGCGCCGCCCAGCCGGCGAAAGGCTCGTTCGTGCAACTCGGCCCAGACGCGAACTGGAGCGGAAGGTCAGCAGACGAACCGACTTGCGGCTGCAGCCCAGCGTCATCACAAACAGCCGGGTGCGCCGGTACTTGCGGCTCTCGGGATCACGCACCATCGGGCCGGTGCCGTAATCGACTTGTGCCTCCTGGCCTTGGCGCGCAGCTCGCGGACCCACTTTGCCTTCTGGTCCGGCCGGAGTTCTCCAATAGCCTCGTCCACGCCAAGGTCGTCGCCAACTGATGAAGTCGCAGCTCGTGTGTCTCCGCTCAACAGAACGGTTTTCAAACCCATCTGTCGCATTGCGGCAACCGCATTCTTGGCTTCTGGCCGCAAAACATCCGCAATTCGGATGCTCCCAAGAACTTGCCCACCCCTCGCAACGTAGACTTCCGAAGCTCCATCTGTACCTCTGCCGGCCAGTTTGGGTCCTTTGGCGTCACTCCGGCGCTCGCGAAGCACTCGAAGTCATTCTCGCTCATCGACTGCATCTCGGCCGGTGTCGATTGCATACCTTTTGCGCGGGAGACTCTCCGGCAGTCAGCTTGAGGGTGCGGACCGATTCGGAAGCGCCCCACCGGTGGAGTTGTGACAGCGGTAGGTCGCACTTAGCCAAGGGAGTGCGTGAGTAGAGAGGCCGTAGGCGGCCAACAGGCTATGGACAGCCGCTGGAAGGGCACGCCGGACTGGCCGGTGGTTCGGACCTTGTAAGTACCCAAGCCGTAACGCCGCCTGCTACTGCCAGACTGCCGTAGACCACCTCGGGGGAACTCATGATTCCGCCGCCAGCCGCAGGTGCTGCACCCGCAGAGCGCCGGCGTTTCTTCTTCTTTTTCTCGGTGTCGCTCGTGTCATCGCGCGTCGTCTGCTGCCCTTGCGCTACGGTTGTGGTTCCCTGGTCATCTTGCACGGCCACGTCGCCCTTGTTGGCGGCAATCAGCACCCGTCCATCGACGTCGGTAACCTGAAACTCGGTCCGGGAATTGGACACTGGTTTCACTGTCACGTCGCCCACATGCGCGGCCATTTCGCGCGAGGTGGCGACCCGCACCGCGCCATGCTCAAGCTCCACCACCGTCGGCCCTTCAAACTTCACGAGCGAACTCGCCAGGACCATCACATTCGACCCATTGGATTGAATGCTGGCTGAGGATTCGGGCTGCGTCTGCAGCAGGTCTCCCGAGAACACGGCCGCCGACTTCGGCGCCAGGCTCCCGTTCAGCCAAGCCGAGCCATGGGTATACAGCATCGCCGACGGCACCTCTTGTCCCAACATCATTTGCGTCGGCAATACGATCGCCAGCAAGCAGAACACCGCCGATCCAAATCTTGGCCGCGACATAGACTCCGACACTCCCGAATGCGAGGGTTGGGTTGAGTCTAAACGTGGAATTGGCCATCGGTCAATAGTGTCTAACCGGGTCCCCGGAAGCTTGGTTCGGGCGGACCCCGGAGTGAACCTAAGGTCTTAGGTGTCAGGTGTCAGGAAATCCATATCCCGACCTGACGCGATGCCAACCAAATCGCGAGGAGCCACCGCCGATTCTCCTAAGACCTGAGACCTAACACCTGACACCTGCTTTTCAGTCCGCTGGCATGGGTGTCGGTTTCGCGACCAGAGCAGGCGCTGGCAGAGGGGCGGGTGCTTCCGCCGGAACCGCCAGCCATTTGCGAACTTCCGGCAGCGCGCGGCGCATCGCCAGTTCGCCCACACGGATCAACTCGTCCGCGCGTTTGAAATCGTCATAGTCAAAGCCGGCAACGTCGGGCTCGATCACGACGTCTGCTGCGCTTCTCCACATGGAACTCATCATCTCCTGCGCGATGGCGAACGACTGCCCAATAACGTCAAAGTAATGCCGGGGCGCGCTCGTCTTCGACCACTGACCTTTCAGTTGCACGGCCAGCACGCGCTCCGCGCCCATTTCGCGCAGCGGAACCGTCGGCACGGGATAGGAGAGCATGCCATCCACCAGCCAACTGCCCCGAATCTCAACCGGCAGAAACATCCCCGGATAAGCGCAACTCGCCCGCACCGGCTCGATGATCGAGCCGCGGGTAAAGAGGACTCCCTTGCCGGTATTGAAATCAGTGGCCGTCACGCCGAGAGGAATACGCAACTCTTCAAAGGTCTGCACCTTCAAAGTCTGTTTCAGAAACGCGACCATGCGGTCGTTCGAGGCAAAGCCGTAGCGCGAGAGGGTCCAGCGCGCGAAGGTTGTGAAGCGAACTTTGTGGGCGAGCTCTTCCAGATCCGCGATGGTGAGTCCGCTGCAATACGCGGCACCCATGATTGCGCCTACGCTGGTGCCCGCAATCATGCGAACCGGGATGCCTTCTTCTTCGAGGACTTTGAGAACTCCAATGTGCGCGATGCCGCGAGCAAAGCCTCCGCCCAAGGCGACGCCAATGGCGGGAATGCGCTTCGCTACATCCCCATTCGACCTGCGGGAAAGTCCGCGGCCGAAGGCTTGCACAGACCGGATAACCCTGCCCAGACTCGTCATCGGAACCCCACGTTCCTGGTTTGCCAGGGACGCAAACCCTAAACCTATGATATATAAGATGCCACGAAGCCGTTTCGCGCTACAAGGCACGTTTGGGCTATCTGAGTTACAAAAGAATCCGCACCGTGTTACCAAAGGACGCGACCACTTACGCGAGAGGGGCTAACCCCTTGAATCCTCGCTATTTGCTGTTCAACCCGCGCAGCTATGAATAGAACCGACATGTGGCGTCGCGTCGGATCCCATCCTAAAAGGTGGGACATGCTTGTCGTAGGCGGGGGTGCGACCGGCGTAGGGGTTGCGATCGATGCTGCGGCGCGCGGCTACGATGTGCTGCTGCTCGAGCAGAGCGACTTCGGCAAAGGCACCTCCAGTCGCAGCACCAAGCTGGCCCACGGCGGCGTGCGCTATCTGGAACAGGGCAATATTGGGCTGGTCATGGAAGCGCTCAAGGAGCGCGGGTTGCTTCTGCAAAACGCGCCCCACATCGTGCACGATCGTGCGTTCGTGGTGCCGAACTACGATTGGTGGGAGGCTCCATTCTATGGTCTTGGCCTGAAGCTCTATGAGCTGCTGGCCGGCAAATATGGCTTTGGCGCCTCGCGCATTCTTTCCAGGGAAGAGACGCTCGAACATTTGCCAACACTGAAGACCGAAGGCCTGCGCGGCGGCGCCGTCTACTACGATGGACAATTCGATGACGCGCGCCTGCTCATCCACATGGTGGCCACGGCTTTCGAGCAGGGCGCCACGTTGTTGAACTATGTCAAAGTCACGGGACTGACGAAGGACGCTCAGGGATTTGTCGATGGTGTCAGCGCACGCGATATAGAAACCGGCAACGAGTTTCGCGCCGCCGCGAAAGTTGTGGTCAACGCCACGGGCGCTTTCAGCGATCTGCTTCGGTTCCAGGCGGAGCCCGGCGCCACGCCGATGATTGCGCCCAGCCAAGGCATTCATTTGGTCTTCGATTCGAGCTTTCTGCGGGGTGAAAGCGCGGTCATGGTTCCGCACACCAGCGATGGCCGCGTGTTATTTGCAATTCCATGGCACGGCCACACGCTGGTGGGAACCACGGACACGCCTGTTGCGGCCGCATCGCTGGAGCCGGTAGCCTTGGACGAGGAGATCGAGTTTGTTCTCGCGACCGCGGGGCAATACCTGACCAAAGCACCTACGCGCGACGATGTCTTGAGCGTGTTCGCCGGCATCCGGCCGCTGGTACGCGCTTCGGGCGCGGCCAACGGCGTTATAAGGCCGGCGGCGCTGGCGCGCGATCACGTGATCCACATCGACCGCTCCGGGCTGGTCACCATCTGCGGCGGAAAATGGACGACCTACCGGCGCATGGCCGAGGATTGCGTCGATCAGGCGGCCACGCTCGCGCAGTTGCCGGACAAGCTATGCACGACCCAATCCCTGCGCATCCACGGCTTTCACGATGCAGCGAAACAGTTCGGTCCGCTGGCGGTCTATGGTTCGGACGCGCACGAGATTCGCAAGCTGATCGAGGCGGATCCTGGACTCGGCGAACCGCTGCATGCGGCGTTGCCCTACGTGAGGGCGGAGGTTGTCTGGGCGGCACGGCACGAAATGGCGCGCACCGTGGAAGACACGCTCGCCCGGCGCACGCGCGCGCTGTTTCTGAATGCGCGCGCCGCCCTCGCCATGGCTCCCGCCGTCGCGGACTTGATGGCGGCGGAACTGGGCTGGGACGAGGCTACCCGGACGAAACAGTTGGCTGCGTTTCGCGACGTCGCTTCGAACTACATGCTTCATCCCAACGCCTAACGCCGCAGTCGAGCGAACCACCGTGTGGGTGGAGTCAACTCGCTCTCCTTGGCTCGGGCCGAACCAGAAGGCGGAAGATGAGCACATGCGTAACCAGGAGTGCTGGCACGACCGCTGTAACTAAAAGGAACGAAGCCCCGAATGCTCCAGGGTAAATCCGTAGGTGCCCGCCCTGATAATACGCGAACACGAGATCGGCAGCGCCCCAGATATTGAACAGCCATACGGCGGCAACGGCCCAGGACGCACGCTTCGCAAGAGTGACCGTAGCGACAATGGCCAGGATGCCCGCGACCAGATCGCCGTATCCTGCGGGAATCGCGAATGCAGCCGGTAGCGAGGGAGAGACCACCCCCGGCACCAAAAAGCTGAGTCCGATGAATCGAAGAAACATATGCGGTACCACCAACGGCGCAAGCGCGCGAGTCCGTTCCATCATCCGAAGACGCGGCCAGACGTAGAGCTTGGCTGCGACGCTGTAACTCACAAAACTCATCAACACACTGATTCCGAAAATCGCTTGAATATTCATCAGTTTCCTCCTGAGCCGGTTCGTGATTGATCCGCCGTGACCAAGGCCCGCGTCATGAAGCGAACGCTTCCGCGCCGTTCTCCGTCTGCGCCTTGAGTTGTTCCAGCCGCGCACGGACGGACTGCATGCGACCATTAAAGCTGGTGAGCGGGGTGACGGCCGTTTCCATCCGCGGCCACACGGGGAGGCTCGTAATGAGATCGTCCAGTTCCTGGACTGATTCAGCACTGATGATCAGTGAGAGCGCCACCGCCCCGCTCATCGGCCCTCCGGCAAGGATCTTTCTTTCAGCTTCCAGCTTTTTGCAAAGTTCCAGTGTGGGCAGGATGAATTGTTCGATGAAAACAATGCCTTCCTGCGGAGTAGCGGGGCGACTGGGATTGGCAAGTTTCATTTGGACCAGGTACTTCATGGGAAGCCTCCTGGCAGTAATAGATGTATATGCATATAATTGGATGCAGCAAGTTTGAAACATCTGGGAGTGGAGATAAATGCAGGTACATCTATTATGAAGCGACCCGCTACCGATCCATCCTCTGCTGGAAAGCCGGTTGTGCCTCTGCCCTGTGCTTGTGCGAATCTGCGCCGCGCTGCCCGGGTTGTTACGCAGCTTTACGACCAGGAATTGCGGCGCGCTGGCCTGCACGTGACCCAGTTCACGCTGTTGCAGGCGTTAGTACGCGCAAGAAACATCTCGCAGGGGAGCCTGGCTGACGTACTGGGCCTTGACAGTACGACACTGACAAGGACACTGGCGCTACTGCGAAGGAAGGGCTGGATTCAGGCGAAACCGGGAGAGGACCGGCGCCAGGTCCGGCTGACACTCACGGCCAAGGGGGCTGCAGTATACCGGCGTGCTAGGCCCTACTGGCTGTCTGCCCAGGTACGGTTGCGAAGAGCTCTGGGCGAAGTCCACTGGAACCAGGTCATGGAGGCGACGATTCGCACTGCGGCACTTGCTCTGGAACGCTGATCCCATGCGGAAGTCTGTGACTTAGAGCGAGCGTCGCCTTCCCGTGCTAAGGCTGGAGCCTCCATCGATGAAGTTTGAAGCCTCTGCTTGGGATGCGGTCTGGACGGGTGGACAATGCGTCGGAGACGACGTAAAGTCTGGCGTGTGATCGGCCGCAGCAGTCAACTCCCGATAATTGCACGAGCCGGCGGGCATGGCCGACGGACGGCGGTCGTCGAGGCGCAGGGGGCGTTTACCTACAACGATTTGCTGGATGCTTCGTCGCGCGTGGCGGCGGCCCTGCTCGCTGGCCGCCTTGACCTCCACGAGGAGCGCGTGGCGTTTCTGGTGACTCCGGGATTTCCGTGGGTTGTCGTGCAGTGGGGTATCTGGCAAGCCGGTGGCGTTGCCGTCCCGTTGCCGCTCAACTCCACCGCGCCTGAGTTGCAGTATTTTATCGACGACACCGGGGCGTCGGCATTGGTGTTGGATGCTCAAGCCGCCCCTGTTCTGGCGCCCCTCGCTGCCGCCCGTGGTATCCGCGCTTTGTTCTACGAGCAGGTTCCCGCTTTCCAAACGGCAGAATTGGCGGATATCAATATCAATAGCGGGCGGCGCGCCATGATTCTCTATACCAGTGGCACGACCAGCCGGCCGAAGGGCGTGGTTACAACCCACGCCAATATTGCGGCGCAAGTCATGAGCCTGGTGGAGGCTTGGGAGTGGTCGGCCGGCGACAGCATTGTGCTGTGTTTGCCTTTACATCATGTGCACGGAATCATCAACGTTGTGTCCTGTGCGCTGTGGTCGGGCGCGACCTGCCAGATGCTGCCGCGCTTCGACGCGAATGCGGTGTGGGATTGCATTGCCGGCGGCAGCATGACTCTGTTCATGGCGGTGCCGACGGTTTACGTGAAGCTTATCGGCGCCTGGGACAAGGCTTCGCCGGAGCGCCGTGCGCGGCTGAGCCAAGGCTGCGCCAAATTGCGCTTGATGGTGTCCGGTTCGGCAGCACTGCCGGTGAGCACGCTGAAACGCTGGAGGGAAATCAGCGGCCACACGCTGCTGGAGCGCTACGGCATGACGGAGATTGGCATGGCGCTGTCGAACCCGTTGCGGGGCGAGCGCGTGCCGGGCAGCGTCGGGAGGCCGTTGCCGAACGTCGAAATCCAGCTTGCCCGAGAAGATGGCGGGGCGGTTGCGGCGGGCAATGTGGGCGAGATCGAAGTCCGTGGTCCGAGCGTGTTCTTGGAATACTGGGGCCAGCCTGAGGCCACCCGCGCTGCTTTCCGCGATGGCTGGTTTCGCACGGGCGATACTGCGGTCATGGAAAGTGAAAACGGTGTCTATCGTATTCTTGGCCGGACGAACATCGACATTCTAAAAACGGGTGGACACAAGGTATCCGCGCTGGAGATTGAGGACGCGCTGCGCGAACATCCCGCAGTCGCAGACTGTGCCGTGGTCGGCGTGCCGGATCCGGAGTGGGGCGAGCGCGTGGCTGCGGCCATCGTTCTGAAAGAAGGGCTGAACGACGGGCTGAACGACGGCGATGTCCTCGATCTGCCGTCGCTTCGCATCTGGGCCAAGGAGTTGCTCGCGGCTCACAAGGTGCCTTCCCGGCTTCTGGTGCTGAATGCGCTTCCGCGCAATGCGATGGGAAAGGTGATGAAGCCCTCGGTGATAGCGCTGTTTCAATCCACGGACGGGCGCGATTCCGCCGCCTAGTAATCCAAAAGTCCAAGGCCTTTGAACTTCGATGGCCCGATGGTCAGATGACCCGATCAGTTCAACATCTTTCTGAATTCCTTCAGAAAGAACTGCACGTTATCTTCGGTGGCCAGCGGGCCCATCACGCCGATGCGGAAAACTTTGCCGGCGAGCGGACCGAAACCGCCGGCGATCTCAATGCCCGGCTCGTCCAACAGGCGTTTTCGCACTTTCGCTTCGTCAACCCCTTCCGGGACGCATACGGTATTCAGCGTCGCAATGCGATGCTCTTCGGGAACGTGCATGCGCAGGCCCATCGCTTCTATGCCCTGGACAAAGAGCTTATGGCAACGGCGATGCCGCTCCCAACGCTTCTCGATTCCTTCCTCGGCGATGACCAGGAGGGCCTCCCGCAGGGCATAGAACATGGAAATCGGCGCGGTGTGATGGTAGCGGTGCGATACGGCAGCGTAGTCGTGAATGAGCTTGAGATCAAAATACCAGCTGCGTACCGGAGAAGTGCGCGCGCGCAGCCAGTCCAGGGCTCTGGGCGACATGGCCATAGGAGATAAACCCGGCGGGCAACTCAGTCCTTTCTGGGTGCAACTATAGGCAACGTCGATGCCGGTTTGATCGAACTGCACCGGCACTCCACCGAGCGAAGTCACGCAATCGGCGATCACCAGAGCGCCCGCTTCGTGAGCGGCAGCACAGATGGCCTGGCCCGATTGCAAGGCTCCGGTCGAAGTCTCGGCGTGAACATAAGCGACAACCTTGGGCCTTTCGCGACCGATGAACTCTCGCGCTTCATCTTGTGTATAGGTCTCACCCCAGAGCTTCTCCAAGCGAACGACATTTGCGCCGTGGCGCTTGGCCATCTCCGTTAGCCGATCGGAGAAGTATCCATTGGCAAAGACGGCGAGCTTGGCTCCGGGCTCGACGAAATTGGCAATGGCGGCTTCCATGCCCGCGCTACCGGTGCCGGAAACTACCAAGGTGACGCCGTCTCTGGTACCGAAAGCGGTCTTCAGCAATTGCTGGACGTCTCCCATTACCTGGATGAAGTAGGGGTCGAGGTGTCCGACGATCGGCTTCGCTAGCGCCTCGTAGACCCGCGGGTGAACCATGCTGGGTCCTGGCCCGAACAGATAGCGGCGAGGCGGTTCGAGGGCGGGGAAGTGAAGTGCGGGTTTTTCCTCTTTGTTCTGTGCGATGGGGGTCATAGTCTTCGCTCTTGATCAAACATGTCTTAAGATTTTAGGGGATGGAGCTGACAATCGCCAGAAGGGGAAGCCTGCTAGTGCTGTGTCCCAGAAGTTCGTGCCATAAATCATGTTGTCATCCTGAGCGAAGCGAAGGACCTGCTTTCTTCTCGGGCAACCGAAAGCAGGTCCTTCGCTTCGCTCAGGATGACAATTATGATTGGGGCATGATGCTATGACTTATGGCAGGAATTTACGGTACACCACACTAGAATCCCATTCGAATCGGAGCTAAAGTCCGAGGTACGCTTGACGCACCTCATCCATTCTCGCCACTTCGTCCGAATCGCCGCGGATGTTGATCCGACCTTCGGCAAACACGTAGGTGTAATCGCTGATGGCCAGGGCGAGGTGCACATTTTGTTCCACCAGGACGATGGTGAGTCCCTCTCTCCGCAGTTTGCCCAAGGTCAGGAAGAGTTGCTGCGCCAGCACCGGGGCCAGCCCGAGCGAGAGCTCGTCGATCATCAACACCTCCGGCTCCTGCATCAAGCCTCGGCCCAGGGCGAGCATCTGCTGCTCGCCGCCGGAGAGAGTGGAAGACTTCTGCTTGCGCCGTTCTTTCAGGCGCGGGAACAGTTCGTAAACGCGTTCCAGATTCTGTTTTTCCCGCTTGCGTGCCCGTCTCGAGTACCCGCCCATCTCCAGGTTCTCTTCCACCGACATGTCCGGGAAAAGCTGTCGGCCCTCGGGCACCAGCACCAGGCCGCGATTGGCTTTGGCGTGAGGCGAGAGGCGGGTCACGTCTTCTCCACGGAACAGCACGCGGCCTTTCCAGGCGCGCACACTGCCCATGATGGTGCGCAGGGTGGTGGTTTTGCCGGCGCCATTGGTTCCGATGATCGCGGTAAAATTCTCGTGCGCAACCTCGAGCGAGATGCCCCACAGGACCTGCACTTCCCCGTATCCCGACTCGACGTTCTCCAGTTGAAGGACCGGGTCCATCACTTTCTCCTCGTCAATTTGTCAACCCTGCTCCATTCGTGAACCTTATCGGGGAAGCCCAGGTAGGCTTCGACGACTTCCGAATTGTGCACTACCTCATCGGGCCGGCCTTCCGCCAGTTTGCGGCCAAGATTCAGCACCACGATGCGGTCGGAAAGACTCATGATGGCCTGCATCAGGTGTTCGATCATAAGCACCGAGATCCCGCTGTCACGGATCTTGCGGACTAGTTCGATCATCTTCACCACTTCGGTGGGATTCAGTCCCGCCAGCACTTCGTCCAACAGCAGGAGCTTGGGCTTTGCCGCCAGTGCCCGGGCTACTTCCAGACGTTTCTTGCCGGCGATGGTCAGCGAGCGCGCCATCAGGCCGGCGCGGTCCCCCAATCCAACCTGCTGCAGCACTTCGGAAGCTACCTTGCGCGCGGCAGCCAAATCGAGATATTCACGGCCGAAGCACGCACCGACGGTGACATTGTCGAGCACCGTCAGGTCGTTCAAAGGCTTCACGACCTGGTGCGTCCGCGCCAGGCCAAAGTGGACCACCTTATCCGGCGAACAGCGGGTAATGTCTTTCCCGGCAAAGGTGATGGTTCCCTCGTTGGCCTTGTAGACCCCATTCACAACGTTGAACAAGGTTGTCTTGCCGGCGCCGTTGGGACCGATGAGGCCGAGGATCTCTCCCTCGTTGAGGTCGAAACTGACATCGGAAACCGCTACCAGGCCGCCGAAACGCTTCGTGACGCCGCGCACTTCGAGGATGGGGTTCATTCGATCACCTTGCGCGCGCGCGGCATCAGGCGATAGAGCCAGCCGATCAGGCCTCCCGGTGCGAACAGCACGACCAGGAGCAGCAGGCCGCCTGAGATCACCAGGTGAAAGTTGGAAAGAGCGGGAGACGTCAGCAGGTAAGAGCGAAGCTTCTCGTAAAGGGTTGCGCCCAGAGCCGCGCCGATGACGGAGCCCTGGCCACCGAGCATCAGCATGACGATGCCTTCGAGCGACAACATGTACTCGAAGGCGATCGAAGGATCGATCATGCCATTTTTGTAAAACATCAGCGCGCCAGCGATCGCCGGCAGAAACGCGGACACGCTGTAGACGATCGCCTTGTACACGGTGGCGTTGACGCCCAGCACGACGGCGGCATCTTCATCCTCGCGGATGGCGAACAAGCCCAGTCCGAACTTGGAATTCTTGATGGCCAGGCTCAGGATCATCGAGAGAGCCATGACGGCAATGATGAGGAAGTAGGTGATCCAGAGCGCGCGCATCGCGCCGCCCAGCGGCTGGTAGGATTCGAACGAAAGGTACATGCCGGTCGACCTGCCCCAGGGATCGAAGTTGGAGACGAACGCCTGCACGGCCTCCAGAATGCCAATGGTCGCCAGCGCAAAATAAGCTCCACGCAAGCGCAGAACCGCCAGTCCGAACAAGAACGCGCACAGACTTACCACCAGACCGGCCACCAGCGCCGAAAGCACCAGGTTCCAGCCGCGCACCGTCGTCAGGTAAAGTCCCACGTAACCGCCCAGCCCGTAAAAGACAATGTGGCCGAAGTTCACGTAGCCGGTGTAACCGATCATCAGGTTCAGGTTGCTGGCCAGGATGATGGCGATGGCGATGAGGATGAGATCTTCACGCAAGGAAACGTTGTTGCCGTGCAGCGGGGCGTAGATGAAGCCGGCGGCGATGAGCAGAATGATCCAGAAGAAGGGCCGGCGGAGGATCCTCATGCCGACGCCCTCTTTCCGAAGATGCCTTGCGGGAACGCGACCAGCACCACCACAAACAGCGCGAACTCGATCAGCGGGATCCAACTGACGGCGATGAACGGGGTGACTACTCCCTCCAGCAGGCCCAGGAGCACTCCGGCGACCAAAGCTCCAAACGGCTTGCCCAGTCCCGCCAGAATGGTGACCACGAAACTTTTCAACTGATACACCGAGCCGGAAAGAATGGTAAAGGGAAACAGAGTGGAGACCAGAGCGCCGGAGGTGCACGCCAGCGCGATACCGATGGCGAAGGCGATACTGAGCACCGCCGTCGAGGAGATGCCCATCAACTCGGCGGCTTCGCGGTTATCGGCGACGGCGCGAATGGCTTTGCCCGTGCGTGTGCGATAGAGGAAGAATTGCAGCGCCAGCGCGATGACCACCGCGGAGATGGCGGCAGCCATGTGGTTCCCGGTGAAAGTGTAGGCTCCGATGGTGATGCCGGGCAGGACGAAGTTGACGTTGTAGGGACTGGTGCTCCACACCGCCGTGCCGATGCCGATGACTATCATGTTCACGGCGAAGGTGGAGAGCAGGCTCATCAACATGGAGCGGCCCACCACCCAGTGCACCGCCATCCAGTAGACGACAAGTCCAAGGACCAAGCCGGCGCCAATCGTGGGCAGCACCAGGAAATACGCGTTGATGTGAATGGCGGCGAACAGCAGGTACATCGAGAACATGCCCAGCGCGATCATGGCGCCGTGGGTGAGATTGATGACGTCCATCACTCCCCAAATCAGGCTCAAGCCCATGGCCGCGAGCCCGTAGACTGCGCCGACGAGCAGGCCGTCGATCATGGAAGCTAGGACGCCCGACATGTGTTCTCCTCCGGGTTCTTGGCTTTTGATGCCCGCATGACCGTTGCCCGCTAGTGACAATGGGTCGTCGGGTCATCGGGCGTAGGGACAGCCGCCCTCGGCTGTCCGGTCGAGCGGAGCTCGACAGCGTTTCCGCGACGGTGCGGCTCTTTGAGCCGCTGGACAGCCGAGGGCGGCTGTCCCTACGCCGCTGTCCCTACGCCGCCCGATCACCCGATCTTCTTCAGTGGATCGGGTACGCGAAGTTGGCGCTCTTGCCGGCCAGCGGCCACACAACTTCTTTTACCGGTTTGGCGGACTTGTCCTTCTGCCATTGCGCCAGAACCATGGAATGGCCCACCTGCAATCCGTGGTCGTTGGCGGCGGTTGAGAATTTGGTACGCCCGTAAAAGGTAGTGACATCGGTCGAGTTCAGCGCGTTCGCAACCTTCGCCGAATCAATTCCGCCCGCCTGTTCGATGGCGCGCTGCAAGATCAGCCCGCACGCGTAGCCGCCGGCGGACTCGTAGCTCGGCGGAGTATTGTATTTCGCGCCATACGCCTTGGCGAAATCGGCGCCGCTGGGCCCGTACTGCGCCTTAAACGCCGACTGCGGTTCCCACTGCGACGGCACCATGACGCCCAGCGCCGCATCGCCCAGTTCGACCCACTGCGGGCTGTCGGGCGCTACCAGCAACGTCAGCATCTTGAGAGGAACTTTGTGGCCGTAGAGCTGCCGGGCCAGGGTCGAGCCGTCGGCATAGTGTCCGCCGCCCAGAAGCACGGTGGCCTTGGACGCAATCACCTTGTCGATGATGGCGCTGAAGTCGGTAGTGTTGGGAGCATAGGCTTCAGTGAACACCACGTTGAACCCCAGTTGCTGTGCATAGGCTTTGGCCGGGGTCACGACCGCGACCGAGAACGACGAATCCTCGTAGACGAAGGCGACCGTGGCTTTGGGGTCCTTGGTCTTCAGGGCGTCGAGGGCAACTTTCAGATATTCGGGAGCGGGCGCGAACATCTGGAACAGGTTGTGGTTCCCCAGGGTGTAGGTCTTGGGCTCGGCGGCGCCGGTGGTGAGCATGATCTTGCCATACTGCTCCGTCACTACGGCCGCGGTGGCGGTCAGCGGAGACGAATACGGACTAAACAAGAAGTCCGCCTTGTCCTCCAGAATCATGCGGCTGTAGAACTGCTGCACGCGCTTGGAGTTGGATTCGTCGTCGTAGTTGGCGAACTGTACTTTGTAGCTCTTGCCGCCGGCCTTGATGCCGCCGGAAGCGTTGACCTGGTCGCGCCACAGTTCAAACCCGCGGGACTGTTCCACGGAATCGACGTTCAGGGCGCCGGTCTTGGAGACGGTGAATCCGATGGTGATCGGTGATTGAGCGAATCCCGGGATCACCAAAAGAACAAGAACCACTGCCAAGAGAGTTAATTGCTTCATCATCCACCTCGTCGGTAAGAAATTTTCAAAGCGCATCGCGAAAGACTCAAGGGGCCGTCTGAATTACGCCAAGTCACGATTGATGAAACACATTCTGCTGCTGCGGGCGTACCCCGGGCAGCCACAGGTTGCTAGACGTAACACACCTGCGAGCCGCTTCCTTGTGGCGCAGATCACACTTGGCTGTGACCGCGAACACTCGGGTAACGAGCAGGTTCGTGTATCGAATCCGGCTTCCGCATATAGTACGCTCTCCGCTCGCTACCTAATGGGCGGCACATACGGAATGTAGCGGGCAAACAACCAGCACAAAAAGAACACGACCGGGATGTGAACCATCAACTGCAGCACGCCATATCCCACAATGTCCCTGGCCTTCAATTTCAAGATGCCCAGCAGGGGAAGCATCCAGAAGGGATTGATCAGATTGGGCAGCGCTTCCGACGCGTTGTAGATCTGCACCACCCAGCCCAGATGCACCTGGTGCAGATTGGCCGCCTGCAGCACATAGGGCGCTTCGATGACCCACTTACTGCCGCCAGAGGGAATGAAAACGCCGAGCACTGCCGAATACATCGCCACCAGCAAGGGATAGGTGTTATGGGTGCTGATGGAGGCGAAGAGCTTGGCCAGCGCATCCGCGATCCCCGTTCCGATAATCATTCCGAAGATCACCGCGTAAAACGGGAACTGGATGATGACGCCGCCGGTGGCGGGAATGCAGTCCGCCACGGCACGCATAAAGCGCTTCGGACGCCAGTGCAATAAGAGCCCAACCGTGATGAACATGAGGTTGTAAGTATTAAGATCAAGCGCGGCCAGAGCGCCTTGCGGCGAGGTGCGGAAGACGTCGACCAGATACCAGCACAACAGCGCGGCCACCAAAATCGTCAGCAGCGGACTGTATTCCAGCCACTCGCCGGGTTTCGTCTTGGCCTCGAGACTGGAGCGAATCGGCGCGTACTGGATGCCGTAGGATTCGGCGGTTCGGGCATTCTCCGGCGATGGCGTGGACAAGTAGGCGATCAGCACCGAGAGCACGATCAGGACGACCGTCGTTGCGATGCTTTGCCACAAGAAAAGAGTTTGGGTGAGCGGGATCAGGCCGCTAATGCTGAACAATGACGGCGGCATGGCGGACCTGGTTGCCATCAGCATAGCGGCGGAAGAAGACAGCCCCATCGCCCAGACGGCTCCCAGCCCTAGATACGCCGCCGCGCCCGCAGCGCGGTAGTCCAGTCCCTTGACGCGATGCGCCAGTTCGCGAACGAAAAGCCCGCTAAAAATCAGGCTCAAGCCCCAGGAGATCAGCGAGGTCAGCATGGAGAACAACGCCACCAGGGCGACCGCCTGGCGCGGCGTCTTTGGAATGCCGGCCAGGGCTCGGATGGCGCGATACACGATGGGCGTCGAGGCGACGACATATCCACCAACGATAATCATCACCATCTGCATGGTGAAAGGGATCAGAGTCCAGAAGTTCTTCCCACCCTGGATGGCCAGTTTGGCGGGGCTCTGGCGGAGCAGGAGACCGACGACAAAGACCACCACAATTCCCAGCAGCGCAAAAATCAGCGGGTCTGGAAACCACCGCTCACTCCAGTTGGCGAGCCCCAGGCCAAAGCGGACCAGGGGTTGTTCCTGAGTTGCCGCTTGCTTCTGTTGTGGTGTGGGCATACGCGATCCTTTCGGTTCAGCAGCGACATTCCGCGCAACGATCATGAAAGGCTCGCACCGTCGCAGAAGACTGCCGGGCTTGCCGGAATATGCCCGACATTGTAGCGCGGGTTTCGCGAAAGGGAAGGGGGCGCAAAGGAAAGTCGTTGTGCCGGTTTCCACAATGGGTGTAGGATGCGTTCGATTAGGCTGGCAGGGTCATCCACTATCTGCCTGGTCAGGAGCGCGACATGTACACCTTCCCGACTTTGTTGGGTGCGCTGTCCGTCTATGCTCTTGCCTACCGATCCTACGGTGCGTTCATTGCCGCGAAGGCTCTGGCGCTCGACGATCGCCGCACTACTCCAAGGCACACTTACGCCGACGCATCCGGACACGCCTTCCAAGGAGCTTCCTCATGAACATCCGGCTCTCCATTCTCATCCTGGTTCTGATCCCCGCCATTGTGGTCGGCGGATATGCGGTAACCCAACGGCCGATGACCGCACCGGTGGTGGTGGTGCTGGGCGCGGTCATGATCTATTTGGGTTATACCCGTTATGCACGCAGTATTGATCGCGATGTCATTCAACCCGACGCCAAGAAGGCCACGCCCGCGCGCATGTATATGGACGGGGTTGACTTTATGCCCACCAGCCGCAACGTGCTGTATGGGTATCACTTCAAGTCGATTGCAGCGGCGGGACCGATCGTCGGGCCCATCGCCGCAGCTACCCTGTGGGGTTGGATGCCGGCACTGTTGTGGCTCACCTTGGGGGTCACGTTCCTGGGTTGGGCCAGCGACTACTCCGCCATCATGGTCGCGGTCCGGAATGACGGCAATTCGCTTTCAGCCATTGCTCACCGGCTGATATCCCCTCGGGCGCGGGTCATCCTCTTTGTATTTATCTTCTTTTATCTGTTGCTGCTGGCCGGAGCTTTTGTCGGCATCATGGCCGGCATCTTCGATCCTCGCGCGGACGTACCCTTCGGCATCTTCATGCTAGCCGTCATGGGCCTGCTGATGGGCCAGATGCTCTACCGCTGGAAGATGGATTTGATTCTGGTAACTTTCGTGGCCGTGGCGGTGACGCTCGGTTCGATGGCTATAGGAGCCAAAGGTATCGTCGCTACGAAAGGTACGACTCCAGATGGCAAGCCCGCAACGGCACTGGTGTTTGCCGGTCGGGTCAACTCGGCGGTGGAAAAGCTGAGTGATGGGATCAATGGCTTGAGTGGGCGGCAACCGTTGTACACGGTCGTCGATCCTACTCGATCCGACCCGCGGCTGGTTGTGACGATGGTCAACCCGGAGGGCAAGATCGTGCCCAAGTACGTGGACCAGAGCGGCGCCATCCGGATGCTGCCCTCGTTCATCTTCTGGTGCCTGTTCATCTTCGGCTTCTCTTATCTGGGCACGGTTCTGCCCATCTGGCGCTTTGCCCAGCCTACTAATTACATTGGTTTCTGGGTCACCTTCCTGACGATCGGGTTGTCCGCTTTGGGCGCAGTCCTGGGCGGCATCCGGGCGCTGCTGGGGAATCCGGAGATGATCAAGGCGGTGACCTTCCAGACCAGGGCCTTCGCCTCCTGGATGCCCATGACGCAAGCCAAGGACGCTGCCGGGAACTTCCTGCAGGCGATGCCGGCGATTCAGCCGCTGTGGCCGATGCTGTTCGTGACCATCGCCTGTGGCGCCATCTCCGGCTGGCATTCGCTGGTGGGATCGATCGGCACGGCGCGCCAACTGGAGTATGAGACCGACGCGTTGCCCGTGGGCGGCGGCGGCATGTTTTCGGAAAATGCCCTAGCCCTGCTTTCCCTGATTGCCGTATCGATCGCTGGCGGCGTCGGGGCGGGAGCCTTCGCAGCCGGAGTGGGCAAACTCCTGGGCATCATCACCTTCGGTGGCATCCCTCCGGCCTACGGAACAGCCTTGGGCTTCGGGGTATTCGTGGTCATCGTGCTGACGATGGTGCAGCTTGTGTTTCGAGTCATGCGCGTGACCTTGGGCGAGTGGCTGGGCGACACTTGGGTAGGCTTCAAGAACCCCCACATCTCGGCCATTCTCTCCATGGTCCTGACCATGCTCCTGGTGATGAGCGGAACCTGGATTTACCTCTGGCAATTATTCGGAGCGTCGAACCAGTTGATGGCGGCCCTGAGCCTTCTGATCGTCAGCATCTGGCTGAAGTCGATCGGCCGCAACCCGCGCTTCGCATTCTGGCCCATGCTGTTCATGTATGTGACCACCATGGCCGCGATTGTAGTGACGGCATACAACTTGTACGCCAGCATCTTGTCAAATCCGAAGATTGCCGCCCAGCCCATCAACAGCATTGGCGCTATCGCCATGATCCTGGTGTCGGTGCTTTTGTTCATTGCGGCATTGATCATTGCTTATGATGCCTGGCATGCGTGGCAGAAGCCGGTTCCCAGCGGCAAGGTCGCGCCTATGCCGGCGGATTAGCAATCCGGAGCGAGAGCCGCTCGCCGTGGCAGCCGTGCGGGCTAAAGACGCTCGCTGATGCGCTGCAAGGTTTCGAAAACGGTGCGGGCTGAGTGTTTGCGGAGCGGATCGAGGCGCCACTGCACCTCGAGTTTCGACTCGGTGCGCCGGACGATCAGCCGTTGCAGGGGGCAGCCGTCGAGTGCGGCCTTGTCCAGCAGTTCGGAAGCGGCGGGCAGGTTCCCGGGCGCATAGGCGACCAGCGGCGTTGGTGCGGACAGCGGCGTCCAATAGTTCTTCGCTCGATCCGTGAGTTCGTGCCTCGGCCAGGAAGTGGGGTCGAGCACTTCCAGATCGACCCGCGGCTGCGTGCGCAGGACGGCTCGAAAGATAAACAGGTCACGGCGGCCGCGGAGGTGGGCCAGGCCCCAGAGCGGCGCCACATCGCGCGGCTCGAGCACGACCAGAACTTCGACATGGCGGAAAGGCGGCTTGGCCTGCTGAATCTTCAGTTCGAGGACCGAGGATCCCAGCCAGCGCAGGGTGGTTTTCTCGCCCACCAGGGGCAGCCCTTCCTGGAGCCAGCGCATGACGTCGTGGCCCTTGCGGACGTTGTGGTGGGTGCCGACGGCGAACCAGCCGACTATGAAGATGACGACGAGAATGAAAGCAGCAAGCCCTGCTGACATGGTAGAGTGCGCATTGGCCGTTGGGCCCGGCTGCATTATGGCACA
This sequence comes from uncultured Acidobacteriaceae bacterium, assembly GCA_963712295.1. GTDB lineage: Bacteria > Acidobacteriota > Terriglobia > Terriglobales > Acidobacteriaceae > Acidiflorens. The sequence goes on along the minus strand of CAVQHM010000008.1, from coordinate 246,422 downwards.
CCCAGCGGCGCCGGCGAGGCTCAAGCAAGCTCCCGATGAGGGGCGCGCAAGAAGGAGTCAATCCCGTGGAAGGTAGCAGGCTCCACAAGATCCGCGAGTTTTTTTACGGCCTGTTTCGCTACGAGTTCGAACTCCAGGCGTTGGAGCTGCGAGGAGAACTGGAATCGGCCTTCATGCTCATCACCTTCGGTGACATGCTGGGCGTGCCGGTAATGCCACCGGTCTATTCCCTGCGGATCCTTCCCTTCATAGTGCCCGAGATCGCACAATGGAAGCGGCGGGTCATGCGGGAGCGGGACATGGTGGACAAGCAGGAAATGCATTTGCACGGCGTGTAGAAGCTGGGTCAAGAGTCGGGATTTTCGTTGATTCCTTATACTGGTTCAGGAGACTTTCATGGCAGACGAATCCAAAGAGGAAAAGCAGGGATTGCTGAGCAGGATTAAAGAGATCGCTTATGGCATGAGTGCGCATGACATGTCGCGTTACGCCATGCGTACGCGAGCCAGCATGGAGCACCTTTTCATTCTCATCACGATGGGCGATCTGATTGGTGTCCCCATCTTGCCGCCGTATTACTCGCTGCGGCTGCTGCCCTACGTGGTGCCCAATATCGCCACCTGGAAGCGCCGTATGTTGCGCGAGAAAGACGTGTCAGACGCGATGTTCTGATCGCTGACTCCGTACCGGGCAGTGAAGGAATTGCCAACTGCATTCATCGAGGAAATCATGTCGCTGAGAGACACTTTTGAACAGAATAAAGAGAGGCGTTACATCATGTTCGGCGGCAAAGGCGGGCTGGGGAAGACTACCTTCTCCGCAGCCACCGCCTTCTGGCTGGCCCAGCAGGGACACAAAGTCCTGGTCTTCTCCGTAGACCCACAGGCTTCGCTCAGCGACATTTTCCAAAAAGACATTTTTGGCAAGGGCCCGGTGAAAGTCATGGACAACCTCTGGGCCCAGGAAATTGACGCCGACAGCCACATCCGGGCCTACCAGGACCAGATCCGCAAGAAGATTCTCGACATGTACGGGCTGGAGGCGGTGCCGGAGGAGGTCGAACAGTACATCCAGGCAGCCTCGGCAGAGCCCGCCATGGAAGAATCCGCCATCTTCGACGCAGTCGTGGATATCGTCGTAGGCGGCGAATACGACTACTACATCTACGATCTGGTTCCGCTGGGGCACGCGCTCTATTACCTCTCGATGGCCAAGGTCTATGACGAGTGGATCAATCGCATTACCAAGCTGCGCGAAGAAATGCGGGAGCACGAGGAGATGGTGGCGCGCATCAAGCGCCAGAAAACCACGGAAGAAGACCACATTCTTACCGAGCTGCAGTACATCAAGAACCGCATTAACCAGTCTTCCAGCATCCTGACCGACAAGGAAAAAACCGCGTTCTTCTTCGTGGTCGTACCCGAGGAGATGATCATCCTGGACACCGCCAAGGCGGCCCAACTGTTCGCCAAGTTCGACGTGCCGATTGCCGGCTACGTGGTCAACCGGGTATTGCCGCCGGACCTCGCAGGAAAAGACATTCCGCCTTACCTTCGCAATCGCCTCAAGATGCAGGGAAACTATCTCGACGAAATTGACAAGACCTTCGGCAACCAAGTTGTCGCTCGTGTGCTCGAGTTGGAGCGGGATGTGACCGGACTGCCAATGATTGAGAAGCTGGCCGGGATGATGTACGGCAATGGGAGACATTGACATGGCGGAGATCAAACAGTCTTTGACCGATTTCGTGGTAACGCATCCCAAGCTCAAGTTCATGTTTTTTGGGGGCAAGGGCGGTGTCGGCAAGACCGTGATGGCAGGCGTCACCGCTATGCAGATGGCGCAGCAAGGCAGGCGCACTATTTTGGCGTCCACCAATCCAGTGCACAGCCTGAGCGGTCTGCTCGACCAGAACGTCTACGGGCAAGCCACCGCCGTCAAGGACGTGCCCAATCTCTGGGCTTATGAAATCGATACCAAAGAGACGATCGAACGTTCCAAGCAGGACATCAAGACGAAGATCCGCTGGTTCCTGAAGTTCGCCGAAATCTCCACCCAGGCGGAGGCGTTTGTGGAGAGCGCCACGATGAACCCCGCATTCGAAGAGTCGGCGATGTTCGAGAACATGGTGGACCTTATGTTCAAGAACGAATACGACGTGTACGTCTTCGATACCGCCCCCACCGCCAATGCCCGCCGCCTGCTAGGGATGAGCAAGGTGTACTCCATGTGGGTGAACAAAATGGTGAAGTCGCGGGCGGAAGCTCAGTCGCTGCGCGAACTGTTCTCGTTCACAAAGAAGAAGGAAGCAGACCCACTGATGGAGTACCTGCTGTCATTCCGCGAGCGCATCCTCCGCGCCCGCGAGTTGCTCACCGACGCCGACCAGACGGCGTTTTTCTTCATAACGCTCCCCGAGGCGCTGCCCATCGCAGTCATTAAGCGCTTCATCAACTGGTTCCACGATTTCGGAATCCCGGTGGGAGGCGTCGTGGTCAACATGGTGATCCAGAAGGATCAACTACGCCCCGACTCGCCCGAGTTCGTCAAGAACCGAGTCGCCATGCAGGATGCTTACATGGAGGAGATTTGGCGCGATTTCGACAACGTGCGCGCCGTGCTCCCGCTATTCGATAACGAAGTGCGCGGCACTGAAGCCCTGAAAATGATGGCCCAGCATGCCTTCCCGCAGGTGGTGACGCCCGGTGGCAGGTAGGGTGTTGCAGTCAACCGGCAAAAGCATCCAGAAGGGGTATGTCTGGATTACCGCAGCTTCAATGTGCTCGTGGGTATTACCCCGGTAATGGCGGGAGGTCTGGACATCAGAATATTTTCTGACCATTGACCTTCCAGCCCGGTCAGGTCTTTACCGGGCACCCGGATTCCGTTCTCAGGGCCATTCGTCGGCGTGGTTCTCGTCGTCTTCGATGCGGTGCGACGCTGGATCGCGGAAGTGAACGGCGCTCCCGCGCCGCAGGAGGCCTTCGGTCCTCCGCTCACCGCTGCCGGCGAAGTGAAGATGGGTTGCTATTAGACCTCACAAGGAGTGCTGCTAGACCTCACAAGGGATGCTGCTAAACCTCACAAGGGACGCAGCCAATCGCTACCTGGAAGGGTGACCAACATCACGGTGAGGTTGCCGGTGCCGACCTATGCTCATCTTTGGAGTGAGCTAGGAAGTGAGCTTGATGCCGACCGGCAATCTAGGCACATCCGCGGCACGATTAGCCCTAATCGCCTCGCCGGAAGCTCCTCTCGGTACTAGAAGTTCTGATGGGTGGCCGAGGTTTCAGCGGCGCCGGCCCCATCGCCGGTCTTCCCAACCTTTCTTGTTTCCCGTATCTAATTTTAGGAGGATGCAATGCATTACCCCCGTTATGCGGCAGCAATTCTCTTGCTAGTCACCGGCTTGGCTTATGCCCAATCCACCGGTACTCAACCGACTTCCGATGTGAACTCAAGCCACTCCACAGCGCCAAAGAAGAAGCACGCAGCCAAAGCCGCGATACCGGCGGAGCCGGCGGTCACCGCCGCTGACCTTCAAGTGCTGAAAGACGGGCTGGCCGCGGCGCAGCAGCAGATTCAGGCATTGCAAGAAGAGCTGCGCCGTCGAGATCAGGCGGCGCAGCAAGCTCAAGCCACCGCCACCGATGCGGCCGCCAAGGCCGAGGCAGCGCAACTTCAGACCAGCCAGCAGCAGCAGACGGTAGGCACACTGAAGAGCGATGTCGCCGACCTCAAGGGCAGCGTGGATAAAACGGTCTTAGCGTTCCAGGAGCACGAAAAACAGTCAACGGAAAATCTGCCGGTGCTCAACAAGCAGATGGAGAGTACGATTACGATCCGCTTCCGAGGCATCAACATTACCCCAGGCGGATATGCTGAAGCGGCGTTTGTCCGGCGCTCCCGAGCGCTGGGAGCCGACCTGCCCACTCCTTTTAACAACCTGACCATGCCGGGCGCTTCCCAGAGCCAAATTTCGGATTTCTTCGGTTCCGGCCGCCAGTCCAAAGCCACAATGTTTGCCAGTGGCAAGCTGGCGAATGTCGAGATTTCCAGCTACCTCTCCGCCGACTTCCTCTCTGCCGGCACCACCTCGACCAATAACCAAACTAACGGCTATACCCTCCGTCTCCGCCAAGCTTGGGCGCAGGCGAAGTTTGACAATGGCTGGAGCTTCCTTGGCGGCCAGTCATGGAGCTTGGTGACCGAGGTTGCGAAGGGGATCTCCATTGATGACGACATGGGCAAAACGAACGACGTTCGGCCCAAGACGATAGACCCTTCGTATAACGTCGGCTTCGATTTCGCACGGCAGTATGGCATTCGCTTAACCAAAACCTTCAACGACAAGGTTGCGATTGGAATCTCACTGGAGAATGCTTCGGCCACACTGACCACGCATGGCAACGTGAGCAACTATCTGCTGGGCGAGTCTGGCGACAGTAAGAGCTACAACAGTACTACGACGTACTCGTTTAATCCCGCACCCGATATCATCGCCAAGATCGCTTTCGATCCTGGCTTTGGACACTACGAGATCTTCGGCCTGGTCGATCGCTTCACGGGCCGTATATTCCCTTGCGCCGAGTTAGCCCCCGGCGTCACTACCTGCAACGGTGTTACCGGCACGAGCGCTGCTGGAGCCTATAACGCCTCGAAAGAAGGAGGCGGCTTTGGCGCGAGCGGACGCTGGCGCTTTGCCAAGCAACGTCACTTTTGGTTTGAAAGCCTTCGGCGGCAGCGGCGTCGGACGCTACGCCCCAGGGGGGCTTTCGGATGCCTCGATCAATGCCAACGGCACCGTTCATTTGATCAAGAACTTGCACGGCCTGGGTACCCTCGAGTTCCAGACCAAGAAGCTTATGATCTTCAGTTATGGCGGAGCCGAGTACGCTTCCCGGTCGTGGGGCATTGATAACACAAACCCCGCCAAACCGGTAGAAATTGGCTACGGCAATCCGTTCTTCAACAACAGCGGCTGTTACACGGAAGCCGCGCCGGGCTCCGGTGGTTTTGCTCCGGGCAGCCTCAGCGGTTGCACCGGCGACACTCGGGCCTTGATCGAGGGTACCTTCGGCTTCTGGTACAAGTTCTACAGCGGGCCCAAAGGCAGTTTCCGGTACGGCACGCAGTACTCTTATGTGTCGCGCAACACCTGGTCGGGGAACAACGCGGGTAAAACGGGCGGCCTGCAGCCGGGCGGTCTGGACTCGATGGTATTCACCTCGTTCCGCTACTACCTGCCGTAAAGGGTGACCAACATCACGGTGAGGTTGCCGGTGTCGGCCTAGGCTCATTTGTGCAGTGAGCGGGGAAGTGAGCTTGGTGCCGACCGGCAACCTAAGCACATCGGAGGCACGATTAGATCCTAATCGCCTCGCCGGAAGCTCCTCCCCGGCACTGGAAGATCGGATGGACGGCGAGGTTTCAACGGTGCCGGCCTAATCGCCAGTCTGTGCGACCTTTCTTGTTCCGTATGTAATTTCAGGAGGATGCAATGGATTACCCCCGTTATGCGGCAGCAATGCTCTTGCTAGTCACCAGCTTGGCTTCTGCACAGTCCCCCGCTACCCATTCGACTTCCGATGTGAACTCAACCCCGTCGGCCGTGCAGCCGGCGGAGAAGCCTGACGTTCAAGCGCGCCTCGACGCGATCGAGCGCAAGCTGGAGCAGCTTGAGAACCGTTTGAATGCGGTACTGCCAGCGGGGGGCGCTGCTGCCGCGAGTGCTGCCGCGACCGCGACCACCGACCGCTTAGACACAATTCAGCAGGAACTGAATCTCTTGGCGAACAATGAAATCCTCGAAGGGCCAACTACCACCGCAGGACGGGATACGTTTTCGATATCCAGCCCAGACAAAATGTTTCGTTTGAGAATCGGCGGCCACTTGCAACTGGACTCCAAAACGTTTGCCAACAATGAAACACCCACGGCCACGACGGATGCCTTCAATATCCGCCGTGCCCGGCCTATCTTCGAAGGGAGTCTCGGCAAGTATATGGACTTCCGTTACGTGCCTGACTTCGGCAACGGCCAGTCGTTGGTGTACGACGCCTATGCCGATCTCAAGATCGCCCCCTTCGCCGTTGTGCGCGGCGGTAAATTCAAGACCCCACTCGGATTGGAAGTGCTGCAAAACGATGCAGACCGTACCTTTATCGAGAACGGCTTGCCCAGCGATCTGGTGGCGAACCGCGATGAAGGATTCCAGCTTTATGGCGACATTGTCCATCGCTTGACCTATCAGGTGGCCATACTCAACGGCGCACCCGACGGCACTAACATTGACAGTTCCAATCATGATGGCAAGGATGTGGTCGGGCGCGTCTTCGCCACTCCGTTTGCGCCATCGGGGTCAAAACTGCTGCAAGGTCTCGGTTTTGGCGTGGGGGTATCCAGCGGCCAGCAGAATGAGGGAGCGGTGCTGCCCACCTTTAGGAGCACAGCGGGGCAGGCGGTATTCTTTACTTATGGCACCAAGACGGTCACTCCATTCGCGGATGGCCGGCGGGTGACTTACATGCCGCAGCTCTACTATTACGCCGGTCCGTTCGGCCTGATGGCGGAGTATGTGGACTCTGCCCAGAAAGTCGCGGCCACGATCAGCAGCGTAACGACCGTGCACGACTTCAACAATCATGCATGGCAAATGGCGGGCTCATGGGTTCTTACGGGAGAGAAGAAGACGTACCGGAGCGTAGTTCCGCGCAAGAGTCTTGAGATTGACAGCGACCGGGGTCCAGGCGCGTGGGAACTGGTCGGACGTTACACCGTACTGAATGTGGACAATGCAGCTTTCGCCGATGGTTTTGCGGACCCAACCAAATCGGCCCGCTCGGCGCGCGCCTGGAACCTGGGCGTGAATTGGTATTTGAACTACTTCACGAAGTTCCAGTTCGAATACGAGCAGACGCGCTTTGGGCAAGGCGCGGCAACGGACAACCGTCCTACGGAACACGCGTTCATGGAGCGGCTGCAAGTCGCTTTCTAATTCTAACGGCCTGAGGTGCCAGTGCGATTAAGATAGATCGGGTGATCGGGCGATCGGAAACCAAAAGATCCACGGTTTTCAGATCACCCGATCGCCCGATCTATCTTCCCCCCGTGTTCCTCTGTGCACACCGTGGTTAGAGAATTGTTCGGGGCCAACATCCCAGCGCCGCCTTCCTCCGCGTACCCCGAAGCGTTCGCCAATGACATCGTCCTGCCAGTAAAAAGAACCGCACCGTTGGAAATCCTTATCGGACCCCAACGAAAATCGCTATAGCAAGATTTTCATCCATCGAATCCCGACCCTTTCCTGTTTACCCCCTTCGATTGCCCACCATGGTTGCGCGGCGTCGGCCTGCACGTTCGATTCACGGAATATTCAACAAACTGTAACCCGCTATTAACAGACGGAAGCCTACCCTCGAAGGTCACTCAACAACGACTACACGCTGAAAATGCCGTGGTCATTGCTTTGTTACGGAGTCTTGAACGCTTATTCCTCAGGAGACGGAACGATGAAACGAATTATGGCTGTGATGCTGTCGATTGCATTCGCAGGGAGCGTGATCGCGGCGCAGGCCCAGCAGGATACGGCCACCGCAACAACCACAAAGGTCGCCAAGAGAAAACCGGCGGCCAAGAAATCGGGGCCGAATGTTTCAGAGCAGCTGAGTGAGATGAAGGCGGCGATTGACGCTCAGCAGCAGCAGATCAAGCAGTTGAGCAATCTAGTCGAAACCCGCGAGCAAAAGATTCAGCAACTGGAACAGCGGCTCGATCAGAGCCAGGCCGTTGCCACGCAGGCACAGACCAAAGCAGATACGGCCGCGGCGCAAACGGCAGAGCAAGGGCAAACCGTTACGGTGCTCCAAACTGACGTCACGGACTTAAAGACGAACGCCACGAACGCCGCATTGAGCCTGCAGGAAACTCAGAAAAGCCTGCACGAGGCGCCCACTGCTATCCGATACAAGGGCATCACCCTCACACCGGGCGGCTTCATCGCGGCAGAATCGGTTTTCCGCACAAGGGCAGTTGGTGGTGACATCAACACTCCCTTCACCGGCATTCCATACTCCGGAAACGCTCTGTCCAAAGTTACCGAAAATAACTTCACCGCCCGTCAGAGCCGCCTCAGCCTGCTTGGCGAAAGCAAGGTCGGAAGCGCCAAATTAACCGGCTACTATGAGGCAGACTGGCTCGGCACAGGCGTAACTTCCAACAACCGGCAGAGTAATAGCTACGTTTTCCGCCAGCGACAGCTCTTTGGACAAGCCGCATTTGACAATGGCTGGAGTTTCACCGGCGGTCAGCAGTGGTCCCTGGCGACGGAAACCAGGAAAGGGATGCAGAACCGCCAGGAAGCGCTTCCTCAGAACATTGACCCGCAGTACAACGTCGGCTTTACCTGGGCGCGGCAGTACGGCATCAGACTCGTCAAAGACTTCGGTGGCAAGTTTTCACTTGGATTGGCTGTGGAGGGTCCCCAGGCCACGATTGGTGGACGTGGCTTCTCCCTCGTGACCACAACAAATGTCGGTTCTGCCTCCGTCTCAACCACCGGAAACACCTTCCTGAACGCTCCGGGTTCCGGCGGCGGTCTGTTTAACTTCGTTGATACGTCGGGTTATTCAATTAGCAAAGCGCCCGATATCATCGTCAAGGCGGCTGCAGATCCCGGGTTCGGCCATTATGAGGTATTCGGCATCGTCAGCACGTTCCGAAACAGGATTTATCCTTGCGGAGTCGTAGGAACAAACGCGACGGATACGGCACCTCCGCCGGTAACCACTACGATTGCCTGCCCAGTTGATGGCTCGACTTCCCCAAGTTCGGTTGGGGCTTTCAATGACACGAAAACCGGCGGCGGGGTTGGAGCCAGCTTGCGTCTGCCGCTATTTGCCAAGAAATTGGATGTCGCGATCAAGGGAGTCGGTGGAGATGGCATCGGACGATATGGGTCCGCACAGCTTGCGGATTTGACCTTCCGTCCGGATGGCTCGGAAGCACTGATCCGCACTGCGCATGGCATTGGGGAGCTTGAGTTGCATGTCAATCCGAAACTGGACTTCTACGCCTATTATGGCGCGGAGTACGCGTGGCGTGCCGGTTATCAAGGTTACAACAGCGTCAGTGTTACCAAGACGCCGGCAATTCCGGCCACAGCCACCACCACGGCAATCCCAGCGACAACCACCACCAGTTTCAAGTTGAATCAGATCGGCGGTTATGGCTCTCCATTTGCTAACAACGGCGGTTGCAACACGGAAAACCCACCGGCCAATCAAATCACGCCCTCGGGCGGCGGCACCTGCGCTGGCGACATACGCATGATCTCGGAGCTAACTCTAGGGTTTTGGCATAAATTCTACCAGGGCCCCAAAGGAGGGGTGCGCTGGGGCGTTCAGTACTCCTACTTCTCCAAGAATGGCTACTCGGGGAACAACAACGTGCCGACGGCTGCGGGAATTCAGCCCCATGCCGTTGACAACATGGTTTGGACATCTTTCCGCTACTATTTGCCGTAGCGCGGAACGCAAACCCCTGAATCGCTCCAATGCGGAGTCCGCATTGGAGCGATTTTCTTTTGCGCGAACGGCTTGAGCCGGTTGTGCCCTGGTATGAGGACATGGGTAAGTTGACAAACCGTCTGGCAAGTCCTAGCCTTAATAGCGAACAAAAGGCGAACATGCCATGCCATCCGCAGCCGCCCTCCGAGAGCAGATCGAGTCCGTGTTGGCCATGCGGATTCCCGCGGCCCTCTCCGTGCTCCCGCGCAGCGCCCCCGAATTGCTGCCCACCGGCATCGCAGAGGTGGACACCGTGCTGGGAGGCGGGTTGCCGCTCGGCGGCGTGACGGAAATCATAGGTCCGGTGTGTTCGGGCAGAAGCACCCTCGCATTATCCGTTCTCGCCGGCATCACCGGGCGAGACGCGGCTGCGGCCTACGTGGACGTTTCGGATGCCTTGGATCCATTCTCCGCCGCCGCGATGGGAGTCGATCTCGGCCGCCTGCTCTGGGTGCGTGCGGGAGGCTCGGAGGAAGTACCGCGTCTGCCCGACACTGACAAGCGTCCTCTGGAAGTGAGAACGTGCTCAATGCAAGACGAGAAGTATGGCCGCGGAGGTTCGCATCCGCGTACGGAAATGCTCGGCATCGAGCACGCCGTAGAAGAATTGTTTCACCCGAAGGACAATCCTGAGAACACTGAAATTCCTCTGTTTGATTATTCGCCTCGCTGTGCCGAATCCGTTCGCGGGAGACGGGCTGCCCGGTCCACGATGAGCTGTCAAAATGTGGATCGTCAAACTGCGCCGTTCACAGAACCCGTGATACAGCAGAAGAACAGCGTAACCGAGAGATCACCCGATCCCAGACTTCGGCCATTTCAGAAGCCCCGGCGCCATTCGGCGCCGAAAGCGGTCTGGGATCGTCTGGACCAAGGTCTGCGAGCAACGGACCTGTTGCTCAACACAGGAGGCTTTCGCGCGATCGTGGTCGACATGGGCGATATCGGCCCCGAACAGGTGCGTCGTGTGCCCTTGGCGTCGTGGTATCGCTTTCGGCTGCAAGCGGAGAAATCGCAAGCCATTCTTCTACTCGTGACGCAAGCGGCCTGTGCCAGCAGTTGCGCTTCGGTGGTTCTACGTTGCCTGGAAGCGGATGAACGATGGCAATACGCCAATGAAGCTTCGATCGGCTTGCCGCTTTTGACTGGGTTCCGCTACCAGATCGGTGCCGACCGCAAGCGTGGAAGCGCGCTGGAGTCGTTTCATCCCTGTAAAAAGAAACCAGTGTCCGCTGCCGAAACTTCCTGGAACAGTACGACCCTATGGGCGCGATGAGCCATGTCTGCATCGTTGTATCTCTGTCTGCATGTGCGCGATTTTCCGGTACAGGCAGAGGTGCGAGTTCACCCTGAACTGCGCGGACATGCAGTGGCAATTCTTGATGGCGTCCCACCGCTCGAAACCGTTTTTTCGCTGAACGGCCCAGCACGCAGGCTCGGGCTTCGGTTGGAAATGAGCCGGGTGCAGGCAAAATCCTTCGACGGCATTTCACTGCGCTCAAGAGTGAGAGCTCAGGAAGATTCGGCTTTTCACGTCCTGATGCAATACGCGGAGCGGTTCTCGCCCCGGATCGAGGTGTTGGCATCTCCGGCAGAAAGCATTTCCGCTGCCACGCTCGTCCTGGACATTGCTGCCTGCGAACGGCTCTTCGGAACACCGAAGCAGATTGCCATGGCGTTGCAGCGAACCGCTGAGGCTGCGGGATTTGAAGCCAGCGCCGCCACGTCCAGCAATGTTTATGCCGCGGTGGTGGCGGCACGCGGCTTTCCTGGAATCACGATCGTTCCCACTGGCTACGAGGCCGACGTCCTGGCCCCGCTTCCGCTCAGAGTGCTCGAACTCGAACCGGAACAGCGGGAAACATTCGCTTCCTGGGGAATTCGGACGCTTGGCCAACTGGCAGGCTTGCCGCAGAAGGCGCTCATTGCACGGGTTGGGGAGGTAGGGCGCCGGCTGCAAGCCCTTTCGCGCGGCGACTACGATCACTTACTAACTCCGGTTGAGCCGGCGGCAGATGCCGTTCTCAGCGAAAGCACGGAACTGGAGCATCCCGTTGATCTGCTGGAGCCACTTCTGTTTTTGATCAGCAGAATGCTCGAGCAGATTGTCAGGCGCGCGGCAGCACGCGCTCTCGCGATTGCACAAGTGGAGACGAAGCTCGTACTGGATGGCCCAATACGCAGAGATGCACCGAGAGAACACCGGCGCATCGTGCGCCCCGCGCTGCCGGAATGGAGCTATCAGACACTGTTGAAGTTGGTCCAACTGGATCTGGAGTTGCATCCTCCGGAAGCCGCAGTGATCGCCTTGCATCTCGTGGCACAACCGGCACGCTCGCAGACCGTGCAGCACGGATTGTTCATGCCGCAAACACCCGAGGCTGGGCGATTGGAAATCCTGCTGGCACGGCTGCGCAAACTGGTCGGGGAGGACCGCGTCGGCGCCGCAGAGTTGTTGGACAGCCATCGCCCTGAAGCATTCCGAATGGCGCCTTTCGTTCCCGGCACGAATCACACTTCGCCGACCTCTGCTACTCAACCTTGTCCATCGGTACTGCGTATCTTGCGGCCGCCCCGCGCGATTCGCGTGGAAATGAGCATTGCGCGCTTAGCCGCGTTCTTTCTGGAAGGTCAAAAGTTTGTCGTGCGGAAGGACTCGGGTCCATGGAAGGCCAGTGAGGCATGGTGGACCTATCCGGATTGGTCTCGCGAAGAATGGGACGTCGCGCTTGGCGGACAGGATAAGAAATGCTGCCGTGTCGCTCGCGACCCGGCCTCGAACTGCTGGTACCTGATCGGAATCTACGACTGAGATCACGCGATGTATGTGGAACTCCATGCCCGCTCGGCTTTCAGTTTTCTGGAAGGCGCTTCTCTGCCGGAAATGCTGATGGCGCGCTGCGCCGAACTTCAGATGCCCGCGATGGCGCTGCTCGACCGCAACGGCCTCTACGGAGCGCCGCGCTTTCACATCACGGCGGAAAAGGCGGGTACACGCGCACACATTGGAGCCGAAATCGCCGTCCGCGATGCCGGCGAGCGGGTGCGTCCGCCAGAGTGGATCCCCCATCGCGTGCCGGTTGAGCCCGTACGCTTTCCTGTGCTCGTCGAGTCAGCCCGTGGATATCAGAATCTCTGCCGCTTGATCACTCGTTACAAGTTGCGGGAGGGCATGAAGGCTGAAGGCGCTGCAACTCTTGCCGACATCGAAGAACACTCCGAAGGTTTGATCTGCCTGACCGGTGGCGACGAAGGCCCGCTGGCGGCAGCCCTCGCGCGCGGCGGATTCGACGAAGCCCGGCGCGAAGTCGAGAGGCTGGTGAACCTGTTCGGCCCGCAAAATGTTTATGTCGAATTGCAGCGCCACTTCGACCGCACGGAGGAACACCGCAACCAGGCAGCGGTCCGAATTGCGCGGGCTTTGCAGTTGCCACTCGTTGCTACCAATGGCGTCAACTACGCCAAGGCCTATGAGCGTGAAGTCATGGACGTGCTAACCAGCATCCGCCACCACTCGACGCTCGACACCGCAGGCCGTTTGCTCTCTCTGAATGCCGAACGCCACCTGCGCTCTCCCCGGGAGATGCAGGAGTTGTTCGGCGATCTTCCCGAGGCAGTTACCAACACAACGGAGCTTTCCGCACGCCTGACCTACAAGATGAGCGATTTGGGATACCGCTTCCCCAGCTATCCCGTGCCCGATGGCGGCACCATGCAAGCGTTTCTGGAGAAGCGCGTCGAAGAAGGTGTGCGTGAACGGTATCTGCCGAAGCGCGATTCGAAACTCTACGAGAAGGCCCAGCAGCAAGCTCGCCGCGAACTGGCGCTGATCGGTCAACTGGAACTCGCAGGTTATTTCCTGATCGTTTGGGACATCGTGCAGTTCTGCCGCCGCGAGGGAATTCTCGTGCAAGGCCGCGGATCGGCGGCGAATAGCGTGGTGTGCTATGCGCTCGGGATCACGGCGATTGATCCGGTCGGTATGGAGTTGCTCTTTGAGCGCTTCCTCTCGGCTGAACGTGGCGAGTGGCCGGATATCGATCTCGATCTGCCGAGCGGCGACCGCCGTGAACGCGCCATTCAATACGTGTACCAGCGCTATGGCGAACTGGGCGCGGCCATGACCGCCAATGTCATTACCTATCGAGGAAGGTCCGCCGCGCGCGAGGCGGGGAAGGCGCTCGGTTTCGACGCGGAGACGTTGGGCCGGCTTACAAAGTTGGTGGGCGCATGGGAATGGAAGGGCCCAACGGACACCTTGGACGCCAGTTTCCGCACCGCAGGTTTCGACATCCAGCACCGCCGCATCGCCAAATATCTCGAAATCTGCGAGCGCATGCAGGATATTCCCCGCCACCTCGGGCAACACTCCGGCGGCATGGTCATTTGCGCGGGACACCTCAATGCCGTTGTTCCGATAGAGCCGGCTTCCATGCCGGGGCGCACCGTCATTCAGTGGGATAAGGAAGATTGCGCCGACATGAAGATCATCAAGGTCGATCTGCTCGGGCTGGGGATGATGGCCGTGCTCGAAGATTGCCTCGATCTGGTGCCTCGCCATTACAAGGAGCCACTCGATCTCGCGCAACTTCCGCAGGACGATTCGGAAGTTTATCGCGCGCTGCAACGGGCCGACACCGTGGGGATGTTCCAGGTCGAAAGCCGGGCGCAGATGGCAGCCTTGCCGCGCAATTGTCCGGTACATTTTTACGACCTGGTGGTGCAGGTCGCCATCATCCGCCCAGGGCCGATCGTAGGCAAGATGATGAACCCTTATATGAAGCGGCGGCAAGGGAGAGAAGAGGTGACGTATGCGCATCCGCTGCTGGAGCCGGTGCTGAAACGAACGCTCGGAGTGCCGCTCTTTCAGGAACAGCTGATTCGCATGTCGATGATCGTCGCGAACTTCAGCGGCGGAGAAGCGGAAGAACTGCGGCGGGCCATGGGCATGCGCCGTTCGCAGGCACGAATGCGAGAGCTGGAGATCAAGCTGCGTTTGGGCATGACTGCCAATGGTATTCGCTCCGACGCGCAAGAGCAGATTATTCAGTCGATCGCGTCCTTCGCGCTCTACGGATTCCCCGAATCGCACGCGGCGAGCTTCGCGCTGATTGCCTATGCCAGTGCCTATCTCAAGTGCCACTATTTGGCGGCGTTCACGGCGGCGCTGCTGAACAACCAGCCCATGGGTTTTTACAATCCTTCGACGCTGGTGAAAGACGCGCAGCGTCATGGACTGAGAGTAAAGCCGATCGACGTACAGCGCTCCGATTGGTTCTGCACGCTGGAGCCGGAGAGCGGCAGCGGGGCCGAACGTTTCGCGCTCCGGCTCGGATTGCTCTACGCGCGGGGAGTGCGGAAAGAAGTAGGAGAGGCTTTGGTTCGCGCACGCCAACTTCGCCCTTTCAATTCCATTAACGATTTGGTGCTACGCGTGCCCGAGTTGCGCAAGAACGATCTCACCATGCTGGCTAAGATTGGCGCGTTGAATTCGCTGGGAGAAAACATCCATCGCCGCGATGCGCTCTGGCAAGTGGAATACGCCGGCCGTCCCACAGGACCGCTGTTGCGGGATCTGCCGGAGCAGGATGAAGTTACGAACAACGAATCGCCGCTCGCGCGAATGACCGTGCAAGAACGGCTGGCGGCTGATTTCCACGGCACCGGCGTTACCACCGGGCCGCATCCCATGGCCTATCACCGGAATGCGCTATCCCGCATGGGCATCGTGTGTGCGCGCGATCTCGACAAGTTCCAAGATGGACGAAAGACTCGGATCGCAGGATGCGTGATCGCCCGGCAGAGGCCGGGAACCGCGAAGGGATTCGTGTTCTTGAGCCTGGAAGATGAGACGGGAATCTCCAACGCAATCGTTACTCCCGCCATCTATGAGCAGTACCGCCGCGTGGTCACCTACGGCAAATTCCTGTTGATCGAGGGCAGGCTGCAAAACCAGGAGAATGTGGTCTCGGTGAAGGCGGATTTGGTGCGTCCGCTGAAGATCGGCAAAGTCGACGTTCGATCTCACGACTTCCACTGACCGGCGTTGGCTGACGGCCACACGCCAGCAGGTAACGAATTCTTTTTCTTCCCGTAACCTTTATTGAGCCTGCCAGTTTATAGAATTAGAGGACCGATGGGCGTCAAAGTACCGGCATCGACAGGGCGCGAGGCGCAGGCGGATGAACGCCTGTTGGTGGAGGCTGCCCAAAAAGACCCGGCGCGCTTCGGCGATCTCTATGAACTTCACTTCGAACTCGTGTACGCGTTCGTTACCAGGCGGGTCGGACATCGCGATGTGGCCGAAGATCTGACGGCCGAAGTCTTTCACAAGGCATTGGCCAATTTGCATCGCTTCGAATGGCGGGGAGTTCCATTCGGAGCGTGGCTGCTCAAAATTGCCGCGAATGCAATCACCGATCAGGCGAAACGGAGCGTACGAGAGTTGAGCTTCGAGGATCCGCCGGAGATCGCTACGAAACCGCGAATGGAACAGGCGCAAGACCTGGCACGACTGTTCCGGCTGGTGAACGACCTTCCTGAAGATCAAAGAAAAGTGGTGGTGATGCGCTTTGCGGAGGAGATAAGCATACGTGAAGCTGCGCAGCAATTAGGAAAGACCGAGGGAGCGGTGAAGCAGTTGCAGTTCCGCGGCCTGGAGAACTTGAGACTGCGGCTCGAATCGGGAACGGGTAAAACGCGAACGACACCGAGAAACACGAAGGAGAAGAGCAGAAAGGAAAGCAAGACGACTGGGGTAAAGAATGGCTAAACGCAGTTTGGTCGAAGAACTCGATGAGGTGGTGCAGGGGATCCTAGAGAATCCTCGGGCGCAGCTGCCGCAGGCGCATGCGGAGGTCTCTGCCCTGGCGCGCATCGCCGCCGAGTTGCGTAGTCTGCCGCGACCGGACTTCAAAGCACGTCTGAAAGCAGAATTGAGAAGGAGGAAATCCATGACCACCGTAGCTGAACCCGCAGCCGCCGTCCGCACTGTAGCGGCGCCAATCCTAACCTTCAACGATGTGGCCAAAGCGCTTGAGTTCTACGAGAAAGCTCTGGGGGCCAGAGTAACCATGCGTTTCCAGATCGGGGAGAGTGTCGCTCACGCCGAGATCATGATCGGGACCTCAACTATCAAGCTGGCGGAAGAGTGGCCGGAGGGCGGCCGCTTTAGTGCGGAAACGCTGGGGCAGTCTCCGATCAGCATCGCGCTCGAGGTCGAAGACGTAGATGCGTTCGCCGAGCACGCCGTGGCCGCCGGGCTTAAGATGACCAGCCCGCCGCAGGACCAGTTCTATGGCCGTCGTGATAGCGGATTCGTCGATCCCTTCGGATACGCTTGGAGGGTTTACACGGTCAAAGAGGAGATGTCGATGGAAGAGATGCATCGCCGGTTCGAGGCCATGCAGCAGGAAGGAGCGGCCAAGAAGCCCGCGGTCGACCCGGTTCCCAAGGGCTATCGCACGGTGACTCCGTACCTCGTGGCGCGAGACGGACCGGCACTGCTGGAGTTTGCCAAGCAGGCTTTCGGTGCCGGAGAGATATTCCGCACGGTGGGATCGGCGGGCGGAATGCACGCCGAGGCTCGAATCGGCGATTCCATGCTGATGATCGGCGGCGGCATTCCCGGGCGTGAGTTCCGCTCGACGCCGAATACGCACGCGCTTCACATTTACGTGGAAGATGCCGATTTGGTTTATCAGAAAGCGCTGGCTGCAGGAGCATCGTCGATGGGCGAACCACGCGACCAGGAGTACGGTGAGCGCTCGGCCAGCGTGAAGGACCCGGCAGGGAACTACTGGTACATTGCCACCCACAAAGGTGAGAGTTACGTTCCCAAAGGCCTCAACGACGTCAATGTGTACATGCATCCGCTGCGAGCGGAGCCGGTCATCAGCTTCCTAAAGCGAGCATTCGGCGCGCGGGAAATTGGGAAGTACGCGTCGCCCGACGGCGTTGTGCACCATGCCGAGATCCGTGTAGGAAGCTCGGTGGTGGAGATGGGCGAGGCACACGGTCAATATCCGCCAATGCCCACGATGTTCTACCTTTACGTGCCAGACTGTGACGCAGTCTACCGCCGTGCCCTGGCGGCCGGAGCGACTTCAATCTCCGAACCCGCCGACCAGCCTTACGGTGACCGCAGCGGCGGCGTGAAGGATGCGTTCGGCAATCAGTGGTACATCGCGACTCACATCAGGGACGTGAGTTCTTAACTCGGACAATTATCGGGAGTCAGAAAACAATTTCGGAAGTTGGTTCCTAAAACAACAGGTTCGGGACAAATTCTTCGGCGCAGGCGGGATCGTCGTTCTTTACCGAATTCACCCGAGTGCTCATGCGGTGGTGGCGCATGGCGTCAGCAGGGAAGGGCTCCAGCAGGTCGAGAAGACCCTCGACCTTCTTGAAGCCAGGATCGAGCCAGAGATCGTAGTGATCGCGCTTCAGGATTACAGGCATGCGGTCGTGAATGCCGGAGAGCAATGTATTCGCTGACGTGGTGATGATGGAACAGGTTTCCATCGGCGCCTGGTTGGGATCCCTCCATCGATCCCAGATTCCGGCGAAGGCGAAGATCGAATCGTCCGCCATTGAAAACAAGAAAGGAGTTTTCTCCTTGCCACCCTTCGACCATTCATAAAAGCCGTCGGCAGGAATCAGACAGCGGCGAGACCGGAAGGGATCGCGGAACGCGGGCATATCGGCAACCGTCTCCGCCCTGGCATTAATCATCTTGTATCCGGCCTTGGCGTCTTTCGACCAGGACGGGATCAGTCCCCAGCGCACCAGCGAAAACATCCGGACGGGTCGGGTTGCATCCTGCCGGACTACTACTACGTCCTGTCCGGGCGCGACGTTATAGCGAGGGCTCCACTCAACGGCACTCTCTTCTACATCAAATGTCTCTGCCAGAATCTCTTTTTTCCGGGCGAGGCGATAGCGTCCACACATGGAGAAAGTATAAGGCGAGGACCACTTAAGATAGGAAAGACAGTCGGATCAAGAGGTCGGGGAGACGGCAGCCGCAGCGAGTTGGCGGGCGACTTTCTCCACCGCCAGTTTCACTTCTGGAGAGGCTTCGGTTCCAGGTTCGAATCGCCGTCCTTCGATTCCGTAGACTCGCAGCCGTCCGGGCAGGCGGCCAAGAATACGAGCCAGGGTGAAGGCTTCCGCTAAACCCAACCCGTGGGTGGAGGTAAACGAGCGAACAGGGAAGCTGGCTTGCTGGCCGTCCCATCGCCACACCGTGCCGACAGGCGCGCCCGTCTCGACCGCGTCCACCACAGTTACGGAGTCGGC
Source organism: uncultured Acidobacteriaceae bacterium (assembly GCA_963712295.1). Taxonomy (GTDB): domain Bacteria; phylum Acidobacteriota; class Terriglobia; order Terriglobales; family Acidobacteriaceae; genus Acidiflorens. The sequence goes on along the minus strand of CAVQHM010000008.1, from coordinate 227,556 downwards.
CCCCCTCCAGGCTTCCAGCAGTTCCAAGGCTTCTCCGGAGCGCATCTCAGTTTCTACTCCTAGCTCCCGCAGGCGCGCCGCCACCAGCGCCCCGGCGCCGTCGTCGCCTCGCTCCGGATTTCCGCAACAGATGATGCGCATGGGTCTGGAATCAGAGGCCATTTGCCTGGGGTCGCTCCGCATCGGCTCGCTCCACCGTGAGTTTTAGAAAGTGTGTGGCGCAGGAAATGCACGGGTCGTAGTTGCGAATCGCTTGCTCACACTTCCAGGTTGCTTCTTCTTCAGGCCAAGCCACCAGGCGCGCGGCGTACTCCCGCAGATCGTCCTCGATGCGCTTCTGATTTTGCGAAGTGGGCGGAACGATCTTGGCGGCGATGATCAAACCCTGGTCATCGAAAGCGTAGCGGTGATAAAGGATGCCTCGGGGCGCCTCGGTGATGGCCTGTCCTACCGCTGCGCGATTCGGAACCTCGACTCGCGGAAGAGCCGGTGGCTCATACTCGCGAATAATGCGCAGCGCCTCGGCGCAGGCAAAGACCAACTCGACCGCGCGCACCGAGATGCTGCGGAACGGATTCTTGACCGGCGGCCGGAGTTTGGCTTCGGAAGCTGCCTGCTGCGCGACCGCTGGCAGTTTGTCGAAGTTGAGGTTGAAGCGCGCCAGGGGTCCCACCAGATACGAGCCCCTTCCGCGCATTACCGAGTGCAGCGCGTTCGAGTGTTTGACGTGCTGCTCGACAAAGTGGTCTTCGTATTCGGCGGCGTCGATATCGAGGCCGCGGTTCGACACCAGCCGTCCTTCGTTGAACGGATACTCGTCGGGATGGCGGAGCGCCACGAATTCGTAGTCCTGCTCGAAATCCGGGAACTCCAAAGTGCCGGTCCAGCGGACGGTTTCGAGCGATGCTTCCAACGCCCATTCGAGGTCCTCCACCATTTCGCGCAACTGAACTTTCGTGGGGCACCTTATAGAAGCCACCCACCGCTGCCGAGATAGGGTGAATCTCACGTCCGCCCAACAATTGGACAATGCGGTTTCCGATTTTCTTCAGCCGCAGCGCCCGCTCCACTACCTCCCGATGATCGCGCGCCATGGCGATCACATCCTGACAGCCTAAAAAGTCAGGCGCGTGCAGCATGTAAACGTGCAGGGTATGACTCTCGATCCATTCTCCGCAGTAGAACAGGCGGCGCAGTAAGCGAACGCCGGGGTCGATGCGAACGCCCAGCGCGCGCTCGATGGCGTGAACCGCGCTCATCTGATACGCGATCGGACAGATGCCGCAGATGCGGGCGGTAATGTCGGGCGCTTCCGAGAAGTGCCGGCCGCGCAACAGGGCTTCGAAGAAGCGGGGCGGCTCGTAAATTTTCAACTTCACGTCGGTCACGCGGTCGCCGGTCAGCTTGATGTAGAGAGAGCCTTCGCCTTCCACTCGGGCGAGGGTTTCTACATGAATCGTTTTTGAGGCGCGTCCAGTCATTTTCGCTCGCACTCCTCGCTCGCCTTGCGGAATTGCCAAGCCCAGGCGTTGAATCCGCGGAACGCTTGAGAGATCTGATCATCGGTCCGCCCGAGAATGCGGAACTGGCTGGTCAAGGAATCGGTATTGGGCGTTTCCATGGGCCCGTAACAGCCGTAGCAGCCGCGGTCGTAGCTCGGGCAGAGCGCTCCGCAGCCGGCCTGAGTCACGGGGCCAAGGCAGGCGATGCCGCGGGCCACCGCGATACACACATTGGCCTTGCGCTTGCATTCGAGGCACACACTGTAGGCAGGAATGTTGGGCTTTCGTCCGATAAGCGTGGCCGTGATCAGCTCGATCAACTGGTACTTGTTAATGGGGCAGCCGCGCAGTTCGAAGTCCACGGGCACGTGCTCGGCGATGGGCGTGGAGAGCTTGAGAGTGCTGATGAACTGCGGCGTGGCGTACACGACGCGGATAAACTCATCGACATCCTTCCAGTTCCGCAGCGCCTGGATGCCGCCCGCGGTGGCGCAAGCGCCGATGGCAATCAGCGTCTTGCACTGCCGTCGCACTTCCTGAATGCGTTGGGCGTCTCCATGGGTGGTGACCGATCCTTCCACCAGGCCGATGTCGTAGGGCCCCTTCAGCATGGCGCGCGACACTTCGGGAAAATAGGCGATGTCGACCGCTCCGACCACGCCCAGCAATTCGTCCTCGGCGTCGATCAAGCTCAGCTGGCAGCCGTCGCAGGAGGCGAACTTGAAGACCGCGATCTTCGGTTTGGCTTTGGGCTTCGGTTTCGTTTTAGAGCTCATGCTTCTCCAGCAGCGGCCGGAGCTGCTCGTAGTTGAAAATCGGCCCATCCTTGCAAATGAAGTGAGGTCCGTACTGGCAATGTCCGCAGAATCCGATGCCGCACTTCATGTTTCGTTCCATAGAGAGATAGATGTCGGGGCGGGCGAGTCCATGGGCTTCGAGTTCGCGACCGACAAAACGCATCATGATCTCAGGCCCGCAGACCATGGCGGTGGAACGCGACGGCTGGAGCCGGGCGTACTTGAAAAGCGTGGTCACCACGCCAACGTGGCCGCGCCAAGCCAGACCGCCGTAGTCGACCGTCACCAGCACCTGGGTGTCGCGCTGGCGGGCCCAGGCAGCCAATTCCTTGCGGAAAAGCAGGTCCCGCGGGCTGCGTGCTCCATAGAGGATCACTAAACGCCCGTAGGCGTCGCGGTGGTTCAGGACTTCGTAGATCAGAGGGCGGAGCGGCGCCAGCCCAATTCCGCCCGCGACTACGATGACGTCCCGTCCCTTAGCCTTCTCCGCGGGCCAGCCGTTCCCGTAGGGACCGCGCACGCCGACGCAGCCACCCGCGGTCTGGCTCACGAGTGCGTGAGTTGCCTGACCCACCGAGCGCACGGTATACACCAGCCGGTCGCGCTCGGAAGGGTGACCACTGATGGAGATTGGCAACTCACCGACTCCGAATACCCACAACATGCTGAACTGGCCGGGCTGGAACGAGGTTCCGTTTGCGCTGTCCTCTGGCGCCAGCGTCAGGGTGAACGTGTCGTACGTCTCCTTGACGACGTTGCGTACAAGGTAGGGCGCGGACGCCATCGGGTTGAATGTGGTAACGGTAGTCATCGTCTGATTCATCATCGCCGAACCGCATAAACATCGAGTAACTGGAGACGAGTCGCCTCCAGCCGATCCACCATGATTTGGCCGAAGCGCTTCAAGACTTCGTAGCCGAGGTCGTGGTTCTCTTCGCACTTGGTGCGCAAACACTTGCCGTCGAGAGCCAGGGCGCGCACATCGGCGACCGCGCGGGCGTGGAACTTCCACTGAAAAGGCGGCAGCAGCCACGACCACCCCAGGACTTCTCCTACTTCGAGCGTTTGTACGATGATCGGCCGGCTTTGGGGCGCGACGACTTCCACTGCCACCTTGCCGGAACGAATCAGGTAGAAGGTGTCAGCCTGGCTGCCTTCTTTCAAGATGTAGGTGCCGGCCTTGAAATGAACGTTGGAGGCGCAGCCCACCAGCAGGGACATGAACTGCTTATCGAGACCAGCGAAAAAAGAATGCTCGGCGATGATGCGCTCAAGGTTTTCCATGAGTGTTCTCCTCCCCCCGTATGGCCCGGACTTCCTCCGTGATGTCGATTCCCACCGGGCACCAGGTAATGCAGCGTCCGCACCCCACGCATCCCGAAGTGCCGAACTGGTCGATCCACGATGCCAGCTTGTGGGTCATCCACTGGCGGTAACGGGATTTGCTGGAAGTGCGGACGCTGCCTCCGTGGATATAGGAATAACTCTGCGTGAAGCACGAATCCAAACGGCGCCAGCGCTCGGCGTGGTCGCCGGTGACATCGGTTACGTCTTCGACCACGGTGCAGAAACAGGTGGGGCAGACCATGGTGCAGTTGGCGCAGGTCAGGCAGCGGGCGGCAACGTTGTCCCAGCGGGGATGCTCGAAATTCTGGTAGAGCAGATCTTTGATGCCTTGAGTGTCGATGCTCCGCACCTGCTGCCTTACCGCCCCGTCCAGCGCCGCCTCTGCCTCATGCCGATCCGCGTCCGTTGCTGGAGCGGTCTGCAACTCGGCCAGCACTTCGGCACCGCGCTGGCTTCCGGTCTGGACTAAGAAGCGGTGGCCTCCCGGCCCGACCAGCTCCGTCAGGGCCAGGTCAAAGCCGTTTTGCGCTCTCGGTCCCGTTCCCATGGACGCACAAAAACAAGTTGCCGCCGCCTGGGTGCATTGCACCGCAACGACAAACGTGCGCGAACGCCGCTCCTCATAGATGGGATCGCGATACTTATCCTCGAGCAGCACGCGGTCCTGGATGGCGATAGCCGCCAACTCACAGGCGCGCACTCCCAGGAACGCATAGGGGCGCTCGGGTTTCGTCTCGTTGTTTAGAATTCGGAAGGTAGCGCCCTGACGGTCGGCCGCCCACAACTTCACCTCGGAGGGATGCAGATACTTCTTCCAGCTCTGCGGCCCCACGGCATAGCTGAACACGGCTTGATCGTCGCGACGCTTGAGGCGATAACGGCCGGGCTCCTGCTCATCGGTCCAGCCGGCGGGCAGTTCCTCGGCCGATTCCATGCGGTCGTAAACAATGGCCCCATCGCGCACGGTGGGTCCAAGGATCTCGTAACCTTTGCTGGATACCGCTTCGATCAGCTTTTGCAGTTGGTTTGCTTGCAGGATCGCGTGCTGTTCCTGGGCCACCGTGATCACTCCCGACGCCCTCTCATAACCGAGACCCCAAAAGCCCTGGGGGCTCTGCCCGCCCGCACCTCTCAGGCAGCCGCGGGCACGGCTAGTGAAACTGAAGAGCCCCTATGCGATGGGGCCGAATTGAATAGGAAAGACCGCACGAAATGGATTCTCCTCTACGCATATCTACATTGCAGTGATTCTGGTCACCGCGCAAAGTGACAATTGCAAAGGAAATGCGCTCAGAAATCATAGACATATGTGATCGCAGATCGTAGACAGAAAACCGTCCAAGCCGGAAAATATAGAAGGGCTGGAAAAGCCTCGGCACGGGGGAAGCGCTTATGAAGAGGGCCATTTCGTTGTTTGTCGTAGTAACAAACGCGGCATTCGTCATCCTGGTTGCGGAACACGCGTTCGCACAGGATAAAACGCCAGTCAAGGTGAAAAACTCGGTGGTGGTAAACGGGGTGGTCGTCGTTCACGTTCTGAAGGACGGAAAACCTCTTGACCTGCAGTGCAACGAGGGAGCGACCACCTGCAAAGCTCTGCCTGCCGGCAGCTACCTGATGCTGCAGCTTCCCGAGAATCACGGAATGTACGATTGCAAGAATGTGGAGATGTATCGAAGCGATCAAGACAAACCAGAAGCCGAAGCAATCGGTGCCTACTGTCTGGTTGAGAATTGACAGGCGAGAAGTGATCGTCGAGAAGTAATCGTGGAGCGTGCTGTGTTCAGATCGCCGCGGTGATTCCGGTCACAGCATTGTGGAACTCGGCGCGCTAGATTGCAGAGTGGCCCACGAGGTTGGGCCCGAAGAGGCAGCCGTGGACGGTTCAGTGCACCGCCACGTGAATCCGTGGATCGTCACCATCTCGGTGATGATGGCGACGTTCATGGAATTACTTGACACCACCGTCGTCAACGTCTCGATTCCACATATTGCCGGCAATCTGGCGGCGACGGTTGAAGAAGGCACCTGGGTCGTCACGTCCTACCTGGTTGCGAACGCCATCATTCTTCCCATGTCGGGCTGGCTGGCCCGTTACTTGGGGCGCAAGAAGCTGTTGCTGATCTGCGTTAGCGGCTTCACCGTAACCTCCCTGTTGTGCGGCTTCGCCACCACTCTTCCCAGCCTCATCTTCTTCCGTGTTCTGCAGGGTCTGACCGGCGGAGGACTGCAACCGCTCGCGCAAGCCATTCTTCTGGAGACGTTCCCGCGAGAAAAGCACGGACAAGCCATGGCCGCTTTCGGCATCGGCATCCTGTTCGCACCCATTGTTGGCCCCACGCTGGGCGGCTGGATTACCGACAACTACTCCTGGCGCTGGATCTTCTACCTGAATCTTCCGGTGGGCGTTTTTTCGATCGCGATGATCAGCCGGTTCGTCTCCGATCCGTCCTACATCAAGCGTGGCGCCGGGCGCATCGATCTGTGGGGAATCGGGCTGCTGGCGGTCGGTCTCGGTGCGCTCCAGGTGGTTCTCGATACCGGCCAGAGGAAGGACTGGTTCTCTTCCGATTACATCCGCTTCTTTGCCGTTCTCGCGGTGGCCGGCCTGGTGTCGCTGGTGATTCGGGAATTGATGGTCAAAGAACCCATTGTCGATCTTCGCGCCCTCGCGGATCGCACCTTCAGCGCGGGAGTCTTCCTGGTCACCCAGGTCGGGTTTGTGCTCTATGCCAGCCTGGTCCTGCTCCCCCTTTATCTTCAGACCTTGCTGGGATATCCCGCCTACAATGCCGGACTCGCTTTGTCTCCGCGCGGCATCGGCTCCCTGGTCACCATGCCCTTGACGGGATACCTGACCAGCAAGATCGATCCGCGCAAGATCATTGTTGTAGGTCTCATCCTGGGCGCCATCACCATGTTTGATTTATCTCACCTCAACCTGAATGCGGGTTACTGGGATATTTTCTGGCCGCAAGTGTTGCAGGGCATCGCCCTCGCTTTCTTGTTTATTCCGCTCATGGCGCTCAGCATGTCCAGCATCCCCAAAGAAAAGATGGGGAACGCCACCAGCATCTTCAATCTGATGCGCAATATCGGGGGCAGCTTCGGCATTGCCATCATGACCACATTTCTCGCCCGTCGCGCCCAGTTCCATCAATCACGCCTGGTGGCCAACCTCACACCGGGGAACCTGAAAATGCAAGCGATGATCGCCGGGATGCAGGCGTGGTTTCACTCCCATGGAATCGACGCCGTCTCCGCGCAACGAAAGGCACTGGCGGCGGCTTACGGAATGCTGCAGGCACACGCGTCCATGCTTTCTTTCGTCGAGGCATTCTGGATCATGGGGGTCATCTTTCTAGCCATGTTGCCGTTTGTGCTGTTGCTGCGGCGCCCGCCACGAACGAACTTGCGCGAAGCCTCCCTTTCCACCGGCGCAGTGAGTGGTCCGGAGTTAGCGTTTGAGATGCAAGAAGACGCGGCACAACATGAGGCAGAACTTGTGATGCACTAAGCTTGAACAAAACTCAGAAAGCCACGCCTGCGCTCCTGGGTCCGTGGATCACGCCCGCCGGTGACCTATGTCCTTCCCAGTTTTGACCGAGCGCGGTACCTTCGATGCGAGAGAATCACTGTCGTTCTGCGAGGGAAAGCCTATGACCGTTGTGTTGGACCATGAGCTGTCGAGCCAAGCAGGAATCATGCTGGTATTGGACGGGCATTCATTGAAGATTGAAGATGTCGCCGCCGCTGCCCGCCACCGCGAGCCCATCCAGTTACACCCGGACGCGGTGGCACGGATCGACAAGTGCCGGAGCCTTCTCGAGCGCAAGATCCGAGCCGGCGAAATCATGTATGGGGTCAACACCGGCATTGGTGAACTGGCCGAGGTGGTGCTGACTCCGGAGCAGGTCGAAAAATTCCAGAGATACCTGCTCTACTCTCACGCCGCTGGTTGCGGAGAACCCTGCAAGGAAGAAGATGTGCGCGCGGGCATGCTTTCACGCCTGAACACGCACTGCTGGGGTCATTCCGGGATTCGCCGCGAGGTCGTGGAAATACAAATCGAGATGCTCAACCGTGGCGTCACTCCGGTGGTCTGCCAAAAGGGATCGGTGGGCGCATGCGGAGATCTTTCCCCGATGGCGCAAATGGCTATCACGCTCATGGGCGAGGGCGAGGTGTTCTACCAGGGCAGTCGATTGCCGGCGAAACAGGGTCTGGCAGCGGCTGGCATTTCGCCGATTACATTCCGCGAGCGCGATGGCTTGGCTACCATCAATGGCTCCGACCTCACCACCGGAATGGGATGCCTGGAACTCTACGATGCGGAGCGCTGGCTCAAGACCCAGGAAGTCGCGCTGGCCATGACCCTCGAATCGCTCAACGCCAACATGGTCGCCTACGATCCGCGAATTCACACCGTGCGCGGCTATCCGGGAGCACAGGCCTGCGCCGAAAACGTCCGCAGGCTGACCACAGGCTCCGAACTCCTCCAGCGGCCCGGCAAGAAAGTGCAGGACGCCTATTCGCTCCGTTCCAGCCCGCAAGTCATCGGCGCCGCCAAAGATGCATTCCAGTGGAGCCGGCACATGCTGGAAATCGAACTCAACCATGCCGCCGACAACCCGGTTTTCTTTCCGGACGAAGATCTCGTACTCACTGGCGCCAACTTCCAAGGCACTCCCTTGGCGTTCGCGCTCGAACTGGTGGGTATGTCGGTGACCACGGTAGCGGCGCTTTCCGAGCGCAGACTGAATCGGCTCATGAATCCTCATTTGTCGATGGGGCTGCCGGCTTTCCTGACCAAAGGCGCCGGAATGTTCTCGGGCCTCATGCTCACGCAGTACACCGCCGGAGCGTTGGTTTGCGAAAACCGTGTGCTGAGTCACCCGGCCGCGACCGGATCGATTCCTGCCGCCGCCGACCAGGAGGACTTTGTCTCCATGAGCATGACGACCGCGATCAAGACCCGGCAGATTCTGGAGAACGCATGGCACATCGCCGCCATCGAGTTGATGGCGGCTGCTCAGGCTTTCGATCTGCGAGCCCCAATCAAACCCTCGCCTGCCTCGGAGGCGGCGTACCAGGTTGTCCGTAGTCATGTGAAGAGGCTCGATGAAGACCGGCCCCTGTTCGACGACATCAACACCCTCGCTCGGTTGGCCAAGGACGGCAAGATACTGGAGGCTGCGGAAAGGGCCGTCGGAAGCCTCAATTGAACCGGCGGGTTTGATTTTGTTTGGAAGAGGTGCGTCTTTCTTCCCCACAAATTTATAAAACACGCTCTCGTCAGCGCCCGGCCTCGAAGCGGTAGCCGATTCCGCGCAGTGTCTTCAAATAGCGGGGATGCCGCGGGTCCAATTCGATCTTCTCTCGGAGGCGACGCACAAAGACGTCGATGGAGCGCGGAGTGACGAAAGAGCCTTCCTTCCAAACCGCGTCCAGCAATTGGTCGCGGGTAAAAACGCGTCCCCGGTGCCGGGCCAGGTACTCCAGCAGCCGGAACTCGCGGACCGTGGTGACAACGGTCATGCCCTGAACGCGGACGGTCATCGAAGCGATGTCGATTTCCAAATCTCCCAACTGAATGATTTCGTGATTGGGCGCGTCCGGCGGCACGCGGAGTACGTTGCGGACTCGCGCAATCAACTCGCGGGGACTGAAGGGCTTGGTGATGTATCCGTCGCCGCCAACGTCGAAAGCCCGAAGGCGGTCCGGCTCCTGAGTTCTGGCGGAGAGAAAAATGACGGGCGTCTTGCCCAGCTGTTCATGCTGGCGGATCTGGCGGCAAAGGTCGAAGCCGCTCATCCCGGGCAACATAATGTCCAGAAGAAACAGGGCCGGCTGCGCCATGGCTGCCATGGGAACCACCGGCGCCCCGGAGAAAAACGTGGAGACCTCATAGCCAGCGGTTCGCAGGTTGTGCTCAATGAGGCGAGACACATCAGGATCGTCTTCCACGACGTAAATGAGATCGCTGTAGCGCGGCTTGCCGGTCAGCTCCAAAGGTTCCATGGCAGAACGAGAGCCTCGCGCGCTCTCCAGAACTTGCCTACAAAAGACTTGCCTGCAAAGAGTTGTGCCTCGATAGTCCCACCCGAACACTAGAGGGGCCGTGTTGCGGCAATGTTGCACCAGTGTTAAAGGAGAGTTAATTTGCCGAGTCGCGCGGCGAAGCGTCGATTCTGGCCACGGCCAATATGGCGCCGAAAACGGACGGACCCGCTTTCCCATTCTCGACATCCCTATGCGGTAAGAATTGTTCCTTTATTGTCAATATGTTGGATCGATAGCACACGAATCTTCTTGACAACTAGTACCATCGAGTCGTAACGTAACAGTGTTAAGTTAACAGCGTTAATAAACGGATCATCGTTATGGGTGTGAAGGAAAGACGGGAGCGCGAGAAGTCCGAAACCCGCGACAAGATCCTCGACGCGGCGCGCGAATTGTTCGCCACGGAAGGCTACGAAGGCGTTTCCATGCGCCGGGTGGCGGAGAAAATCGAGTACTCGCCCACGGCCATCTACGTCCACTTCGCTGACAAGAATGAACTCTTCCGCGAACTCTGCCACCAGGACTACGCCCGCTTGGCGGAAGTATTTCAAGGTTCGGCCATGCCGCTCGATCCCGTCGAGCGTCTCAAGCAGATCGGACGGACCTATATCGAGTTCGGGATGCATTATCCCAACCACTACAAATTCATGTTCATGACCCCCCATCCTCCGGTCGAACTGGATGACGAGATGCGGGAAGAGAGGGGCAATCCGGAAGTCGATGCGTATGCGTTTCTGAAGTGGGCGGTCCAGGAAGTAATCGACGCCGGACGCTTTCGGGAAGAACTCGCCGATGCCGAACTGGTTTCCCAGACGGTATGGGCGGCGGTGCACGGCGTGATCTCGCTGAACATTGCCAAGTGCGAAGACGCGTGGGTCGATTGGCGTCCAGTGCAAGATCGCGCCGAGACCATGCTCGCTGTCATCATGCGCGGGTTGCTGCGAGAGGCGAAGTAGCGATGCCACCTCTGGCGCAGCGGAATCTTTTTCACGACAAAGTCCGGCTCACGGTTACGCTCACGGGAATTGTGTTTGCCGTGGTTCTGATCGTGGTGGAATTAGGGCTGTTCTTCGGTTTCACCGTTACCACTTCGAACCTGATCGATCATGCGGGCGCGGATTTATGGGTCACGTCGCCCAGGGTTCCGTATGTCGAAATGGGCGTGCCGTTCAGCGAGCGCAAGCTGAACCAGATTCGCGCCGTGCCTGGCGTCGGCGACGCCGAGAAGCTGGTGGCGCAGTGGACGCAGTGGAAACTGCACAACGGCTCGCAGGAGTCGGTGCAAATCATTGGGACCAATCCCGATTCGCAACTCGGGCGTCCCTGGAATCTGGTCGAAGGCCGCGCCGAGGACCTGAAGGACCCCGACGCCGTGATCCTCGATGAGATTTACAAGAAGAAGCTCGGTGTTACCCGCGTGGGTGAGGTCTTCGAGGTGCGCGGTCACCGTGCCCGCGTAGTGGGCTTTACGCGCGGCATTCGCTCGTTTACCACCTCGCCTTACGTGTTCTCCACCTTCAAGCATGGACAGGACTTTGCCGGAATGAAGGAAGACCAGACCACCTACATCCTGGTGAAAGCCGCGCCCGGAGCGGATCTTGAGCAAGTGCGCCGCGGCATTCTCGCGCAGGTAAAAAATGTCGACGTTTATACCACCGCCGAATTCAGCCGCATGACACGCTTTTACTGGATGTTCACCACCGGCGCGGGCGTGGCCGTACTGATCGCCGCCGTGCTCGGCCTGGTGGTTGGCTTCGTAGTGGTCGCGCAGACCATCTACGCAACCACCATGGATCACATCCGCGAGTTCGGGACGCTGAAAGCCATCGGGGCTCCCAACAGTTATGTCTACAAAGTGATTATGAAACAAGCGGGGATCAGCGCCGTCATCGGTTACGTCCTGGGGATGATCGTCAGTTTCTTTGTTGTGCAAGCCAGCCAGAAAGGCGGGGCGGCGATCCTGATGCCGATGCCCATGGCGGTCGGCATGTTTTTTCTGACGCTCGCGATGTGTGTGGGCGCGGCGCTGGTTTCAATCAACAAAGTTATGCACATCGATCCCGCAATGGTTTTCAAAGGCTAGAGCTCGCGTAGGGACGGATGCATTCGTCCGTCCCACCGAAGCGCAGCTCGGCAGCTGTCTGGGGAGGCGCAGGTTTGGCATTGCCGAATCCGCCGCCGCGCAAGAGTCTTCGTAACGGAGAACATTAATGCAACCCGCAATCGCAGTTCGCCAGCTCACCAAGACCTACACCGAGGGCAGCACCGGAACGCTGGCCTTGAGCGGGGTCGATCTCGACGTTCGCTCCGGCGAACTGTTGATGCTGATGGGCCCGTCGGGCAGCGGCAAGACGACCCTGCTTTCGATCATGGGCTGCATTCTCTCGGCGACGTCGGGCAGCGTGCGCATCGCGGGCAGGGAAGTCACCACCCTGCACGAAAAAGATCTTCCGGCGATCCGCCTCAATCACATCGGATTTGTTTTTCAGGGGTTCAATCTTTTCCCCACGCTGACCGCCGGCGAGAACGTGGAACTGATGCTCGACCTGAAGAAGACTCCCACGGGGAAAGCGAAGCAGCGTGCTCACGAACTCCTAGAGCAGATCGGACTTGCCGACAAGTACGACGCCTTCCCCGCCGATTTGAGCGGCGGTCAGAAGCAGCGCGTGGCGATTGCCCGCGCTCTCGCCGGAGATCCCGGAATCATCCTCGCCGATGAGCCCACCGCCGCCCTCGATTCGCGCACCGGACGCAACGTGATGCAGCAGGTGGCCGAACTGGCGCACCAGCGCGGCCGCGCGGTTGTGATTGTCACCCACGACTCGCGCGTGCTCGATTTTGCCGACCGCATCGTGAAGATTGAAGACGGGACCATCGCCGGAAACAACACCGAGGCAACCGCAGAAACGTCCAGCCCTCTGGTACACACCATGATAGGAGCAAGTTTAGAGGCAGCTCTATGAATTGTCCTTTTCAGCGAAGCGAGCAAGATCGAACTAAGCAGAGATCGAACTTTGAAAGATAGAAGCAAAGAAGATCGAAGCAAGAGAACGGACTACACGATGCCGGCCGACTTCTGCCGAATGTTTGCCGATGATGTGGACCATCTGTACACCCTCGCATGGTTACTGACCGCAGATCGCCACAAGGCTGAGCAATGCCTGGTTGCGGGTCTCGAAGATTGTCTGCATGCGAACGCGGTGTTTCGAGAATGGGCGCACTCCTGGGCAAAGCGCATGGTCGTCAAAAATGCCATCCGCATGACCTTTCCCTCGCACTTGCGGAACGAAGCAAAGACTGCTGCCGGGATCCCGGAACCGGACATCCTCGCTGACGCGATAACGAGTCTGAAGCCGTTTGACCGTTTTGTATACGTCTTGTCGGTACTCGAGAAATATTCCGATCGCGAGTGTTCCATGCTGCTGGACTGCGCCGTCGAAAAAGTAATAGATGCACGAACCCGGGCACTCCAGGCCCTTGCTGGTGTCGGTAATCGCAATCTCCCGTCGGAGACGGCACTAACAGGAGTTGTAGAGGGATTGAGACAGGTCTGCGGGGAAGTGTTATGAGTAAGAATCTTTCGATTTCAAATTTCGCGAAGAACCGCACCGCGCAGCTGATCGGGCTCGCGGCGTTTCTCCTGGTCACTTCGCTCGCTATTTCGCTGCGGCACGCGCGCGAAAACTCCGTCGTCGTGGCCGCTGCCGCTACTCCAGTCCCCGCGCTGATTGCAGGGCCGGGCCAGGTCGAGCCTTACTCGGAAGACATCAAGATCGGCTCCGAACTGAGCGGCCGTCTGAAAACGGTTTTCGTGGAGGAAGGCGATGTCATCCGCCGCTCCCAGGTGCTCGCCGAACTTGAGAACGGGGATTACCGTGCCGAAGTTGAATCGGCAAGAGCGAGTGTCGCCGCGAAACAAGCCACGCTGCGAAAAGTGATCAACGGCGCCCGCCATCAGGAGCGCGACGAAGCCTGGTCGTCGGTGAACGAGGCCAAGGCTGTGATGGAGAACTCCGATTCGGAAATGCATCGCCGGCAGCAACTCTATTCCGCCGGCGTAGTCTCGCGCGAAGAAATGGAGCGCTACGCCCGCGAAGCCGACGTCGCCAAGGCGCAATACCAGGCCAAAGTGGAGCAGCATTCCCTGGTCGACGATCACGCGCGCGAGGAGGACCGCTCGCTCGCCGAAGCCGATTTGCAGTTGGCGCAGGCGCAGCTCGAAGAAGCGCAGGCCCGATACGAAAAGACTTTCATCCGCGCGCCCATCGACGGCGCCGTGCTCCGCAAGCACCATCGCAGCGGCGAAAGCGTTTCCAACTCATCGACCGTCCCCGATCCCATCCTGACCATCGGGGATCGCAAGACGCTGCGCGTCCGCGTGGATGTGGACGAAACCGATGTCGGCAAAGTTCGCGTCGGACAAAAGGCTTATGTCACCGCGGACGCGTTCGGCAAGCAGAAGTTTTGGGGACACGTGGTGCGAGTCGGCCAGCAACTCGGGCCAAAGAACGTTCGCACCGACGAGCCCGCGGAAAAAGTCGATACGAAGATTCTGGAAACGCTCGTGGAACTTGACCCCGGCGCCCAACTGCCGGACGGGCTGCGCGTCGATGCCTTCATCGTCCCAGACGGCGGCGAAGTGGCCTCGGCCCGAGCCAGCGAGCCTCGTTAGGGGAGAGCCGGGCGTCCGTGATTTTGGGTGGCGCAGCGCTTCAGCGCTGCGGTAACCCGTCCCGTCTGAATTGCGGCTTTAGCCGCTGAGGTCGGCCTCGTCCGATGTTATCTTTATGTGGGCAGCGAATCGTCCACACCCCTTTCATGGATGTTCTCAACCGACTCTTCGAACAGCATTTCCACTCGCCGGTCGACCGAGCGCAGCCGTTGCAGGGCGAACTCGGTGGTTCGGGCCGCAAGATCATCCGGCTTTCCAACGAAACACTCAGCGCCATCGGCGTGCTCTACGAGGTCCGCGAAGAGAATGCGGCTTTCCTGGAATTCTCGCGCCACTTTCGCCGCCACGGCCTCCCAGTGCCGGAAATTTATGCCGAAGACCTAAACCACGGCGCGTATTTGGAAGAAGACCTTGGCGGCACCACGCTCTTTGAGTTTCTCTCGAACCATCGCGACGGCGCGATCATCGCTCCCGAAGCGGTCGCGGCCTATCGCAAGGTCGTCGCCGTGTTGCCGCGCTTTCAGGTCGAAGCGGGCCGCGATTTGAATTACAAAGTGTGTTATCCGCGCTCGAGCTTCGACCGCCAATCCATCGCCTGGGATCTGAACTACTTCAAATATTACTTTCTCAGGCTCGCCGGGGTTCCCTTCAACGAGCAGGCGCTCGAGCAGGACTTTACCCGCCTGACAAAACTCCTGTTAAGCGCCAACCGCGATTATTTTCTCTATCGCGACTTCCAATCCCGCAACGTCATGCTGCGCAAAGTGCTGAACGAAGACCGGCCCTTTTTCCTCGACTATCAAGGCGGCCGCAAAGGTGCGCTGCAATACGATGTCGCGTCGCTGCTGTACGACGCCAAGGCCGACCTGCCGCCGGAACTGCGCCAGCAACTGCTCGATCACTATCTCGACAGCCTGGCTGGTTACATCGAACTCGATCGCGCCGCCTTCATGCAGTATTACTACGCCTACGTCTACGTCCGCATCATGCAGGCCCTGGGCGCGTATGGTTTTCGCGGCTTCTACGAACGCAAGGCGCATTTCCTGCAAAGCGTGCCCTACGCGCTGAAGAATCTGCGCTGGCTCCTTCACAATGCGGAGTTACCCATCGCGCTCCCCACGCTGATGGAAGCCTTCAAGAGCATGGTCGCCTCGGATAAGTTGCAAGGCCTGGCGTCGACATCGCAACCGGAAAAGTTGACGGTACGGGTCTTCAGTTTTTCGTTTCACCGCGGCCTGCCGCAAGACGACACCGGCAACGGTGGCGGTTTCGTTTTCGACGGGCGCAGCCTCCCGAATCCCGGCCGCGAAGAGCGCTTCCAATCCCTAACCGGAAAAGACGTGCCGGTCATCGAGTATCTCAATCAACAAGAGAGCGTGCACCAGTTCCTGGCCAGCGCGTTCTCGCTGGTGGATGCCAGCGTCAGCACGTATCAGAGTCGCGGCTTCAAGCACTTGATGGTGTCCTTCGGTTGTACCGGCGGCCAGCATCGCTCCGTCTATCTGGCGGAGCGGTTGGCGGATCATCTGCGCGCCCAGGGTGCAGTGGAAGTGGTGGTGCGTCATCGCGAACAGGAGCACCTGAATCCATGAGGGCACGGAAGCCATGAAAGCCATGATCCTCGCGGCCGGCCTGGGCACACGCCTGCGGCCGCTCACCGACGATCGCCCCAAAGCGCTGGTGGAAATCAATGGCCGCACGCTGCTTGAGATCGCGCTAACCCGCTTGCGCGCTTTTGGGATTCGGGAGGTCATCATCAATGTTCATCACCTTGCCGACATGGTGGTCGATTATCTGAAAAACAACGACAACTTCGGAATGCGCATTGAGGTCTCCCGCGAGGATGTCTTACTCGACACCGGCGGTGGCTTGAAGAAAGCTGCCTGGTTTTTCGAGGATTCGCAAGGGCATTCCGGCAAGGAAACGCCGTTCATTCTGCATAATGTCGACGTTCTCAGCACGATCGATCTCGAGCGCATGAGACAACTTCACTGGGAAACTCAAGCCCTGGCCACGCTCGCCGTACAGGACCGCGAGACTTCCCGCTATCTTCTCTTTGACGAGCAGCGCCAGCTCTGTGGCCGTCGCGCCGGCCGCAATCAACCACCGGAATTGGTTCGTCCCGCCCAGCAGGTGCAGGCATGGGCGTTTTCCGGCATCCACGTGATCTCGCCTCGCCTTTTTTCCCTGATGACCGAAGACGGCGCTTTTTCCATTATTGCTTCGTACCTGCGCCTCGCTGCCCAAGGAGAGAAGATCCTCGCCTTCCGCGCCGACCCATACTATTGGCGCGATCTCGGCAAACCAGAGAACGTAGCGCAAGCTGCTGCAGGACCTAAAGCAAAAAATTGTCGGGCAGTAAGTCAGAAGTTGCAGTTCCCCGGTTTTGGGTGGCGCAGCGGTTCACCGCTGCGATAGCTGCCTCCTCTCAGAGACGGCTTTAGCCGCCGAGGTAGTGCTTCGACGGGGGTCGGCCGAGTCATGCCTGCACGCGATCACCTGATACTCTGAAGGCATCGCACATTTGGGGAGACCGCACCATATTGCCGCCCATTGTCAACGCACAACAGATTACGAAAACCTTCGGAGCGAACCCGCTCTTCCAGAATGTTTCGTTCACAATTTCCGATGGAGATCGCATCGGCCTGATTGGCCCGAACGGATCGGGCAAATCCACTCTTCTGCGAATTCTGGCGGGCGAAGTTGCCGCCGACAGTGGGGAAGTATCGTTCCGCAAGCGCACGCGTCTAGCCTGTGTCGAGCAAGACTCGCGATTCCAGCCCGGAGCCACGGTGCGGTCGGTGATCGAGGGCGCGCTCGATCGTTGCGGCGTCTCCGGAACCGAGCGCGGCGCGCGCTTTGCCGAGACTCTTGGCCGCGCGGGCTTTGAAGACCTCGATGCCCAAGCGACCGAGTTGTCCGGCGGATGGCAGAAGCGTCTGGCAATTGTCGAAGCTCTGGTGCAGCATCCTGACATTCTGCTGCTCGACGAGCCCACCAACCACCTTGATCTTCCGGGGATCACGTGGCTCGAAGATCTGCTTGAGCAGGCGGCGTTCGCCAGCGTCATTGTCAGCCACGACCGCTACTTTCTCGAAAATGTCACCTCCGACATGGTCGAACTGAATCGCATTTATCCCGATGGCTCCCTCCGCGTTCACGGCAGCTACAGCGCGTTTCTCGAGAAGAAAGAAGAATTTCTGCACGCCCAGTCCCGCCGCCAGGAAGCGCTGGAGAATCTAGTGCACGGAGAAATCGAGTGGCTGCGCCGCGGAGCGAAAGCTCGCACCCGCAAATCCAAAGCCCGCATCAGCAAAGCCGGCGAGCTCATGGGAGAGCTAGCCGACCTGAATTCGCGAACCCGCAGCACCACGGCGCAAATCGATTTTTCCGCCACCGACCGCAAGACCAAGCGGCTGATCGAACTGCGGGACGTCACCTGCACCCTGGGAACCCGCGAGTCGGGCGCTCGATCATTGGGCGCTCGATCATTGTTCGAGGGGCTCAACTTCATCCTAACGGCTGGAATGCGCGTGGGCCTCGTCGGTCCGAATGGCAGCGGCAAGACCACCCTGCTGCGCCTGTTGCAGGGAGATCTCGCTCCGACCGGTGGTGAGATTCGCCGCGCCGATTGGCTGCGCATCGTCTACTTCGACCAGACCCGCACCCTCGATCCCGACGTAACTCTGCGCCGCGCACTCGCTCCGGACGGCGATTCCGTCGTCTATCGCGATCGCGTAATTCACGTCGCCGGATGGGCGGCACGATTCCTGTTTACGGGCGAGCAACTCAGCCAGCCCGTCGGGCGCCTTTCCGGAGGCGAACGCGCGCGCGTCCTGATCGCGCAACTCATGCTGCAGCCCGCCGACATTCTCCTGCTCGACGAACCCACCAACGACCTTGATATTCCAACGCTCGAAATTCTGGAAGAAAGCCTGATCGATTTTCCCGGCTCGCTCGTGCTGGTCACGCACGACCGTTACATGCTCGACCGCGTATCCAGCATTGTCCTCGGGCTGAACGGCCAAGGCGATGCCAGTACCTTCGCTGACTACGCGCAATGGGAGCAATGGCAAGCTCAGAGCACGAGGTTCGACAAGATGCCGGACTCGGCGACAACGACGGCTACCTCGCAGACGCTGGCCCGTTCTGCGCCGGCCTTGCCAGCAAGAAAGAAACTGTCATACCTCGAAGCGCGGGAGTATGCCACGATCGAGCAGCGGGTAGAAGAAGCGGAGCAGTTGGTGAAGTCTAAACGTGCGGAACTGGAAGATCCAGCCAACGCGATGGATGCTCCGCGTCTCGTAAGCGCGCAGGCCGCGCTGGACGCGGCTCAACACGCACTCGATGACCTCTACGCGCGCTGGGCCGAACTGGATAAGAAGAGTGGGTGAGTCCACCCTGCCAGATTTCCTTCGATCATCTGGCAGTTTATGTAGTTCTCTTGCAGCCTTCTTGTGACCCGTAGCTACCCTTCCTGAACCAGCGGTCGCAAGGCGACGGTTCTTGAGAACTCCATCACCATCCAGGTACACAGGCCCAAATTGTACTGAGCCTTAGCATCGCCCTGATGAGCCCTAGCGCCACTACCGGGGCGGTACTTTTCCGCAATCACTCGTTGCCCCGAGCATTGCCGACACTCCTCTCCATGCCTCCGGCCTTCTCCCTTGCAACCCGGACAATCCTGAAACGTGTAGTGGACGGCGGCTTCATAGATTCCACGGCAACGCTTACGGCCAAACTGTTTGGCGCACTGTCGGTTGATTTGTGATTCTCCCCAAGCGAAGTTTCCGCAAGCGGTACACACAGCCAGTGGATATGCCATACCCGGATTTATAGCAGTCCTATGCTCGAACAAAATCGATATACCCGCGCTGCGCATCAGTCCGCGTCAACTTGGCCCGAATCTTATCGCCCACGTGCAACCCCTGCGCTCCCTGAGCCAGTAATCCTTCGATATGCGGTTGCAACACGCGAACAAACGTTCCCTTCGGAGTGACTCCGGTGACGATAGCGTCGAAAGTTTCACCGACCCGATGGCTCATGGCCACGGCGGCCAGCCGCTTCGCCATTTCCCGCTCCACTTTGCGCGCCGCATCTTCTTTCTGCGTGCAGTTCGCGGCGATCGCGGCGAGTTCGTCGTCGGAATAAGGCCCGGGTTTCCCGTCGAGCAAGGCCTTGATCAGCCTTTGCGTGGTCACATCGGCAAAGCGCCGGTTGGGCGCGGTCGAGTGCGTGTAATCCTGCACGGCTAGCCCGAAGTGTCCCTGCTCAGGATCGCCCGGACGCTCGAGCACATATTCTCCCGGCCCAATCAGCTTGATGACTGCCAGCGACAGGTCGGCGAAATGATCGGGATCGGCGGCTTTGCGCTTCACTAGAAAATCGTTGAGCGCCTTGGAGTCGGCTTGCGCGGGCAGCTTCTCACCCTGCGCCGCGGCCAGCCGCACGATGCCGTCCCAGTGTGCGGGAGTTTTCACGATCCGGCGCAAAGAAGAAACGTTTTCCAGCAACCGCGCCACCACGCCATTGGCGGCGATCATGAAGTCTTCGATCAGCTCGGTGGCGCGATTCTTCTCCTGCTTCACCACATCGACCACCTGCTGGTTGAGCACCACCGGATGCACTTCGCTGGTGTCGATGTTCAGCGCGCCATGGTCGTAGCGCTGTTTCTTGAGCTCCTGCGCAACTTCGTCCTGCAGCTTGATCTGCGCCTGCAATTCCGCAGACGCGGCCACTTTTGGCGGAGCCGCCGCCGTGCCTTCCAGCCAGGCTCCGACCGCGCCGTAGGTGAGCTGCGCCTTGTTGCGAACAATGGCGCGATACACGTTGCTCGAACTGATCGAGGCGCCGCCATTGAGATTGACGACGAATTCAGTCACCACGGCCGGCCTGTCTACGTTTGGCAGCAGGGACGATGCGCCCGTCGAAAGCTCTTCCGGCAGCATCGGAAAAATTGATGATGCCGGTGTAGACGGTGGTCGTCTCCTTGGCCGCGTGCTGATCGATCGGCGTGTTCTGGCCTACAAAGGCATCTACGTCAGCGATGCCTACCATCACCTTGACGTCGCCATTCGGCAGGCGTTCGGCGACCTCGATCTGGTCGAGATCCTTCGAGGTGTCGTTGTCGATCGAAGACCAAAGCAGGCCCCGCATATCGCGGACATTGCCGGAAGGCGTGAGTTGCGGCGGATGAGCGCTGATCTCCGCGAGCTGTTGCCGCGTCTCAGGCGGAAAATCCGGCTCGAAACCCTGCGCCAGCATCACCTGCCGCGCCATTGCCTGAAGATCGATAGAAGAAGGCCGAGAGTTGTTCATCACGCTAAAAAGGCTAACATGAATCGCGGATGAGGTCAGAGGTGAGAGGTCAGATTGCAGAGGTCAAAACGGTTCACTTCTACAATCTGACCTCTAACCTCTGACCTCCTCGTGATATTCTAATAAGAACAGCTGCGTTTCCCCGATTGGGTCGATTCCCGCAGTTTCCTAAAACATCATGATTTCTGTCAGCAATGTATCCATGCGCTACGGCGCCAAAGTTCTGTTCGACGAAGTTTCCACCGGCTTTGTTCCGGGGAAGCGCTATGGCCTCACCGGCCCGAACGGCGCGGGCAAATCCACGTTCATGAAGCTTCTCACGGGTGAACTTGAACCGCAGAAGGGAACCGTCGTCCGCCCGCGCAAGCTGGGAGTTCTGAGCCAGGACCAATTCGCCTTCGATAAGTACCGGGTGATCGATGCGGTCATCATGGGCAATCGCCGCCTGTGGGCCGCTCTCGAAGAACGCGAAACCATCTATGCGAAACATGAGATGACCGATGCGGACGGCATGAAACTTGGCGAACTCGAGGGCATTGTCGGCGAAGAAGACGGCTACACCGCCGAAACCGATGCCGCGATTCTGCTGCAGGGCCTCGATATTCCCGACGAGATGCACGAGCGGAAAATGTCGGAGTTGCCAGGCGGACAAAAGATGCGCGTGCTGCTGGCCCAGGCTCTGTTTGGGCATCCGCAGGCCCTGTTGCTCGACGAACCCACGAACCACCTCGATTTGGACTCGATCCACTGGCTGAAAGTTTTTCTCAATCAATATGAAGGCGTATTGATCGTGATCTCGCACGACCGTCATTTTCTCAACGGCGTCTGCACCCACATTGCCGACATCGATTACGAGACCATCATCACTTATACCGGCACTTATGACGACATGGTGGTCGCGAAGACGCAGATTCGTTCGCAGATCGAATCGCAGAACGCGCAGCGCGAAAAGAAGATTTCACAGTTGAACGAGTTCATCGCGCGCTTCGCCGCCGGAACCCGCTCCAGCCAGGTACAGTCGCGGCGCAAGGAAGTCGAACGCTTGCAGGTCACGGAACTGGCGAAGTCCAACATCCAGCGCCCTTACCTGAAGTTCGAGCAGAAGCGGCCCTCCGGCAAACATATTCTCGAAATCGAGGGTGTGAGTAAGTCGTACGGAGACGCCAAGGTGATTTCCAACTTCACGGCTAGCGTGCTGCGCGGGGAAAAGATCGCACTGATGGGTCGCAACGGTTCGGGCAAAACCACTTTAGTGAATGCGCTGCTCGCAAATTCGCCAACGGTTTCGGAATCGGACCTGCGAAAGACGAGCGGGTACGAGGGGCCCTTTGTCGATAGCGGACGAGTGATCTGGGGTCACGAGGCGGCTGTGGGATATTTCGCGCAGGATCACAAGGCGCTCATCGAACCCGGCATCAAGGTTCTGGAGTGGCTCTATCAGTGGGATCCATCGGCTTCGACCGAAGAGATTCGCGGCATCCTGGGCCAGATGCTGTTTCCTCGCGAGGATGCCGAGAAGCGGACCGACGTGCTCTCCGGCGGCGAGGCGGCGCGGTTGGTTTTCTGCAAGCTGATGCTGCAGAAGCCGAACGTGCTTGTGCTCGACGAGCCGACCAACCACCTCGACCTGGAATCGATCAACGCTCTCAATATTTCACTGCAGCGCTACCATGGAACGGTGCTGCTGGTTACACATGACGAGGACCTGATTGATGAAGTGGCGACTAGGATTTGGCACTTCGAGGGCTCCCACCAGATTACCGATTTCAAGGGCGCCTATGAGGAGTATCAGGCGGTTCTTGCCTAACGGGCGGGGGATTCAAGCGATCCAGCATCACTTCCACCGACGAGAGTTGTGACCGTTATCCGGTGGCGGCCATCTCGTCGTGCGATTCGCTCTCAAGACAAACGCGGTGCCACAACTCAAGATTGAGCAACCGCCAGATACGATCGTAGTTATCGCGATGCTTGGCGCGATGTTCGGCGAAGAGTTTCTCGATGGCTTCGCGCCGGAAGTATCCGCGATTCAGGCTGCGCGGCTCGAGCAAGGTCTCGCGAATCGTTTCCAGCCGCGGTCCGGCCAGCCATCCGCTCCACGGCGTTGGAAATCCGAGCTTGGGGCGGTAGAGAATCGAGTGCGGCAACAGATCTTCCACCGCCTTCTTCAAAATCCGTTTGCCGGCTAGTCCCTGAATCTGCACTTCGCGCGGAATTCGAGTCGCGAATTCAACCAGCACATGATCGAGAAACGGCACACGGCTTTCGATGGATGCGGCCATGCTCATGTTGTCCTGCTTCATGAGCAGTTCAACCAGGTAAGTTTTGATGTCGGTGTAGAGCAGGCGCTGCAGCATTTCGCCCGTCGAGTGGTTCCAATACCCGACGACATTCTCATACGCTGTGCTGGGAGCGGCTTCTCGGGCGAAGTCGGCAGTCAGCAATCCGCTTTGCTCTGCCTCGCCGAAGGCGGAAAAGAAATTATCGAAATAAAAGGACGCCCAGGAATTTCCATCCTTGGCGAGAAAAGTATGCTCCAGTTTGCGGCGGAGGGTTGCTCCGAGCAGGGAAGAGTTCGCAACCGCGTTGCGCAATCCGCGGCGCAGAACGGCCGGCACGACGGCGCGGTAGGCGCGATCCATGGCCGCATTTTTCAAAGTGAAGGCATAGCGCGTATAGCCGGCCAGGGTTTCATCCGCGCCCTCTCCGGTCAGCACCACCGTCACTCTTTCTCGCGACAGGCGGGCTACAAAATATAGAGAGACGCTCGACGGCCACACGATGGGCTCGTCTTCATGCCAGATCAAATGCGGCAGCGCCGCGAAAAAATCCCGCTCGCTGACCAATACTTCATGATGCTGCGAATGGATGTGATCCGACACCGCGCGAGCAAAGGGCAGCTCGCTGTAGAGCTGCTCGGTGTAGCCCACGGAAAAAGTTTCGACCGGCTCGCGTCGCAGTTTCGTCATCAGCGCGGCCACCGCGCTCGAATCTACGCCGCCGCTGAGGAACACGCCCAACGGCACGTCGCTCATCAGGTGGCTCTGGACTGCGCCTTCCAGTAACTCGCGATAACTCTGGACGTAGTAATTCTCGTCCCGCGATTCGTGTGGCGCCGAGGCATCCAGATCCCAGTACGGCCGGATTTGCGCCTCGCCATCGGGACCGATCGTCATGGTATGACCGGGCAACAGCTTGCGGATTCCGGCGTAAAAGCTTTCCTCACCTGATAAATATCCGAACGCTAGATACTCGGGCAGCACCGCGCGGTTGAACTCGGGACGCGCGCTGCCATGGGCAAACACCGCTTTTATTTCCGAGCCGAACAGCAGCCGCTCCGGCGTCAATTTGTAGTAGAGCGGCTTGATGCCCAGCCGGTCGCGCGCGATAAAGAGTGTTTTCGTGTTGCGATTCCAGATGGCAAAGGCGAACATGCCGCGCAGATGCTGCACACAGTCCGCGCCGTGTTCCTCGAAGAGGTGAATGACGGTTTCGGTGTCGCTGTGCGTGCTGTAGCGGTGGCCGCGCGCGATGAGTTGCTCGCGCAAGGCGAGATGGTTATAGATTTCGCCGTTGAACACAATATAGAGCGTGCCGTCTTCGTTGGAAATCGGCTGATGTCCGCCGGCAACGTCGACAATGCTGAGGCGGCGCATGCCGATGCCGACTGCCCCGTCGGTATAGAAACCTTCGTCGTCGGGCCCGCGATGGGTGATCACGCGGCACATTTCGCGCAGGGCTCCGGCGTTCGCCCTCGCGTCGGGTCCGAATTCAAGAATCCCAGCGATGCCGCACATTAGCGTTTCCCCGCGTAGGGTGACGAACGTTCGCTCGTCAGTTCTTCGAACAAAGATGTAACCGAAAACTCGTCTGGCGTTCCATTCCTCAATGCATCGCGCCTGCGCCACTCGAAAAATGCGGATGGGCCTGCCGCTTTCAGCAGAGGCTGTCCTTGCCATGCGGCATAGGTTCCGCCGATCACGATCAGGTGGGCGAGTTTGTCTTTTTCCGTGCGGCAATACAGAACGCGCGCGTCCGAGGACCAGGGGCCTGAGGTCCATGGCTGCTCCTCGAGCGCAAAGAAGAATCCATGGCTTTCGTTGTTTTGATGATCGTCGAGTTCGTAGACTTGGACGGCCGCTTGCATCATGCTCGAGAGCCTTGGTTCATCCTCTTGGCGGATTGCGCCGCAGTGAGCCACTAAAGCCGTCGCCGTCTCTGCGGGCAGCGACAAACGCGCATGGCATCGCACCAACGGAGCCGGCTGAAACGCGCCATAGGACGGCGAAAGCAAGGTTTTGCTAACTTGCGCATGCCAGGCCGTGTCGTCCGGCATGATCAGAGTCAATGCCGATTCTGCGGACCGAATGCCACCTCTTGATATTCCCACTCTTGCCGCGCCGGTGCTTTGAACGTCGAGATCGGGCGCGATGTGCCACCGTATCTCCAATTCATGTTCCGCTTTGCCGGCCGCCATATCGCGCACCAGCCCCAGACCGCCCCCAATCTTCAGTACGTGCCGCCGATGCACGACCGGATCCGCCAGGCGCGCATATCCATTGTGACTGCCCACAAAGTAAGTGAAGGTCTTTCCCGCGATCCAGTTTTCCGCTTGCGTGGCCGGAATGTGTGTCCACGAGAAAGGTTCATCCGCAACCGCCTGATCGACGCCATCCACGCGCAATGTATTGTGCGCGCCCGTTCCGCGAAACGTGTTCCGGTCCGCTGGATCGCTCGAGATGTAGACGCCGCTTCCGGAGTCGACCAGCCAGCGCTGTCCATCCATGGTGAGCCGCAGGCTGAGCGCGTCGGCGTGTCCGTGCCCGGAGCGGCCCACCCCCTGCGGGCCGGCGTCCACGACCATCGTCTGCGGGTACGGCTGCGAATCCGCGAGCACGTAAAGTCCGCCGTCGGGAAATGCGATCGAACGCGCCGCCGGGGGCGTTTGCGTTTTCGAGAGTCCTTCCACGGCTTGATTCCCAAACAACCAGATCGCTTCCTCGGTCAACCGCGCGGCGGAAAATTCCCTGTGGTAGATCACCGCGCCCAGCGCCAGTGGGTCCGTGATCTGCTCCGTCCGATTGCGGCGCGGATTCCATAACCGCCCGCCATCATCGTCGCCGAAGCCTTCGGCCGGCCCGGCCTGCGCGAGCGCTGCCACCACATCCAGCATTCGTCCGAGCACCGCGTCATACGCGGGCGGAACTTCCATTCCATTCCGCACCGCCAGCAACCGCGCATATAAGAAGAAGTCGAGCGCATAGACGTGGTAATGCAGCGACTGCTCAAAGTACACGCCATCCGGCCGCACTTGCCGCTCCGCCTCGTGCAGCACGATCTGCCACCCGGATTCCTTCCAGCGCGCCGCCCCCGGCATTTGCGGATACAACGTGCCCAGAAAGAACAGCGCCACCGCTTCTCCCAGCAGATGCGTATTCGGAGAAAAATAAGTAGATAGATAGCGCTCAATGTAACGCCCGTGAAACGCAAGGGCAGGCGCCAGTTCCGAACGGAGTTCGGAGAGAAGATCCGCGCATTCGCCCATTCCCGCGAGCAACTGGTCCACCCAGATCCACGACAAACTGCGGAAGGCAACTTCCAGCGTGCTTCCCCAGTTGATTCCGAGCGGATACGGATTCGCCCTGATCCAACTGCGCCATAGCGACGTCAGTTCGCGAACGTACTTGTCATGATTGTCCCGGCTCAGCAGTCGCGCCTTGGCCAGCGTTACCAGATGCTGGTGCCGGTTCAATTCCCATATGACTTTATGGTCGCCCACCACCGCGAAATCGAGAAAAGGAATCTTGAACCAGGGATCGAGCGGCGCACGCTTGCCGTGCACGGGATCGAGATGCCAGTCGATGCTCCTTAAAATCGATGTCTTTGAGATTGCCACTGGCACTATCGCGGCCAGAGTGAAGTCGAGATTTTCGTAGCCCAGCAGGCGAAAACGATGGCCGCAGATCTCATCGGCCTCGCGCAGAATGGCGTCGGCTTCGCCGGGCAGATGTTTGCGCAATAACTCCGCGCGCTCTGAAACTTCACTGCCGGAAAAGAAGAATTGCCCCGGTCGTGCCGCCGAATCTGCGTTCAGCCGCACCGCCCCAGCGTGCATGCCCATCCGGTGCATGAGCAGGTCGCGCCGCTTGTGGAATTCCTGTCCCGCGCGGACGCGCACCTCTTCCCAGTCCATGCGAGTTAGGCGCGCCAACTTGTTTTGCCATCCAGAAGCCACAGGTTCTTATCTTACATGCGGAAAAGGCCGTCCTCGACTCACCCGTTACCCTTGTTACCCTCGCCGGTTCCTACCCGTGACCAATGTCCGCTCGCTGCGCTACGATTGTGTAGGGGATAGTTTGACCGATCACAGTTCCACCGGGTGGAAAATAGTTGTCCACTTTTGCCCTGGGCTGCAGCGAGTTGAGAATGGCGATCGGGAATATTCCGTAAGCGATTGAAAATATGAGTATTATTGTCGAGCTTGGAGATAAACTCGCGCCCCGATGGAGCATGGTTTGCTACGCCTTAACCGGGGACTGCCATCGCCCCCAGATACTGAATTGCCAGGAGAATTCGCTTGGGTTTGTCGGTTAGCATTTTTGGGTTGGGATATGTCGGCTCGGTATCGGCCGCCTGTTTCGCCTCCATGGGCCACAAAGTCATGGGCGTCGATGTGAGCCGCGCCAAAGTCGAGATGATGGATTCCGGCCGCACCCCGATCATCGAAGCGCGCATGAGCGAAATGGTCGCCGAAGCGCACCGTGCAGGCCTTCTGCACGCGACGACCGACGCGACGGCAGCCGTGCTGAATTCGGAAGTTTCGTTCGTTTGCGTCGGAACGCCCAGCCTGAAAAATGGCAAGCTCGATCTCAGCCACATCGAGAGTGTCGCGCGGGAAATCGGCGCCGCCATCCGCCAGAAAAAATCGCCGCATGTTTTTGTTCTGCGCAGCACGGTGCTGGCGGGAACCACCGAGACCGTCGTGCTCCCCATTCTCGAAAAAGAAAGCGGCAAGAAGTGCGGCCAGGATTTCACCGTCTGCTATAACCCGGAGTTCATGCGCGAAGGCAGCGCGGTCGCCGACTTCCTCAACCCGCCCTACACGATTCTCGGAGCCAGCGATACCAACTACCTCGCGCCGCTGCGCGAACTCTATCAGAACACTCCCGGCACACTCTTACGAGACGACCATTCCCGTCGCCGAAATGGTCAAGTATTTTTCGAATTGCTATCACGCGCTGAAAGTCGGCTTCGCCAACGAAATGGGAACCATGTGCAAACATCTTGGGGTGGATGCGCAGGCGGTCACCAAGATTTTTACTTCCGACACCAAGCTGAATATTTCTCCCGCCTATCTTTCTCCGGGCTTCGCGTTTGGCGGATCGTGCCTTCCGAAAGATCTGCGCGCGATCACCTACAAAGCCAAGGAACTCGATCTGAAGCTGCCCTTGCTCGAATCCCTCATGCCGAGCAACGCCGAGCACGTCGATCGCGCCGTGGAAATGGTGATGAGCACGGGCAAGAAGAAAATTGCGCAACTCGGCCTGAGCTTCAAAGCCGGCACCGACGATCTGCGCGAGAGTCCGCAGGTGCAGTTGATCAAACGCCTCATGGGCGAGGGCCTCGAAGTCAAGGTCTGGGATGAAGACGTTTCCCTGGGCCGCATCGCCGGCGCGAATCGCCAGTACATCGAAGAAGTCATCCCGCACATCGGGTCGGTGCTCTCGGCCGACCTTGAGGAAACACTGCGTACCGCGGAGGTCGTGATTCTCGGGAACAAATCGGCGAGCAAAGATCAGCTGGCCAAGTTCCTTCGGCCGGAGCAGATTGTGATCGACCTGATCCATCTCGACAAGACGCGGCGTCCAGAAGGCGTCAGGAAGTACGAAGGAATTTGCTGGTAGGAATGCTGGAGGAACTGCGACTGTGTGCATTTGCTTTTGGGTGGCGCAGCGCTTCAGCGCTGCGGTAACTGCACTGCGATGAAAGCGGCTTTAGCCGCTGAGGTCACGAAACCGGAAAACGAATGAAGTTCTATCCCATCGACATCAAAACCGCCGACTGGAAGCGTCTGGACGGTTTCGCCGACCGCACCGTCTTCCAGACGCGCGAGTGGCTGCAATTCGTCGCCGAGTCGCAGAACGCCCACCCCGTACTCGCCGAACTGCGTGAGTCGAGCGACGTCCTCGGATACTTCACCGGACTTTCGTTTTCGAAGTTCGGCATGAAAGTTCTGGGCAGTTCCTTTCCAGGATGGACGACTCCCTATATCGGCTTCAATCTCAATCCCGGCGTCTCGCGCCGCGCCGCCCTCGAAGCCCTGGAAAAGTTTGCCTGGGACGATCTCAAGTGCATGCACCTCGAAGTCTCCGATCCGAACTTCACCTTCGAAGACGGCGAGAGCTCCGGATTCAAAACCGAATACTACGCGTCCTATCGCACCGACCTGACGCGCACGGAAGAAGAGTTGTTCAATGGCATGGAAAGCGCCTGCCGCCGCTGCATTCGCAAGGCGGACAAAAGCGGCCTCAAGATCGAAGAGGCGCACGACCTGGCATTTGCCGACGACTATTACGAGCAACTCAAGGACGTCTTCGCCAAACAATCGCTCGTGCCCACTTACTCGGTGGAGCGCGTCCGGGCGCTGGTGCGCAATCTTGCGCCGAGCGGCAACATTCTGTTGCTGCGCGCCCGCGACCCGGAAGGGAAGTGCATCGCCACTGGAATCTATCCCGGCTTCAACCAGATTGCCGAGTTCTGGGGCAACGCCAGCTTCCGCGCCCATCAGAGCCTGCGCCCAAACGAAGCTTGCCACTGGTACGCCATGCGCTACTGGAAAAAGCGCGGCGCCGCAATCTTCGATTGGGGCGGCGAAGGCACGTACAAAGAAAAGTATGGATGCAAGCCGCATCGCGTTCCGTGGTTTACCAAGTCTCGCTATCGGATTGTGGGCAAGTTGCGCAACGAGGCGCGCAACATGTTTGCGCGAAAACAAAAGTTTCTCGGATGGCTGCAAGGCAATCGTTCCGGTGCCGAACGCAGTCCGGCCGAAGAATAGATTTCGGAGGGGGTAGATGATCAGGGGGGGATTGAAGCATTTATCTCGGGTCAGCGATGTGCTCTTCCGCAAGCTGCGTGTAGAACGGGATATTACCATTTTTCCCGACGACATCTTTCTGACCTCGTATCCGCGGTCGGGGAATACATGGATGCGTTTTCTGGTGGGGAATCTGCTTCACCAGGAAAAGCCGGTGACCTTTCTGAATATGGAGGGGCTGGTGCCGGATATGTACAAGCATTCCGACCGCGAGCTGCGCCATTTGCCACGACCCCGAATTCTGAAAAGCCATGAGTGCTTCGATCCTCGCTATCGCAGAGTCATCTACATTGTGCGCGATCCGCGCGACGTTGTGGTCTCAAACTATCACTGGGAGATGAAGAAGCGTTCGATGCGGGATGCTTACCCGATTGAGAAATTTGTGGACGGGTGGATGGAGCCGGTGTACTGGGTAAGGGTCGGGTCCTGGGGAGATCACGTGACCAGTTGGGTGAGCACACGCCAGGGGCACGATGGCTTTTTGTTGCTGCGCTACGAAGATTTGCTCGCGGATCCGACGCGCGAGTTGGCCAAAGTTGCACGCATTCTCGGTCTGGAGCCGGCGGCGGAGAGGCTGGCGCGAGCCGTGGAGCTCAGCTCCGCGGATCGCATGCGGAAGCTGGAAAAAGAGCAGGGAAGCAAGTGGGTGGAGACGCGCAACACGCGTCAGGATAAACAATTTGTGCGCCAGGCCTCGTCCGGCGGATGGCGCGCGACCCTTCCGGCAGAGTGCGTGTCGCGGATTGAAACCGCATGGGGACCGCTGATGAAGAGTCTCGGATACGCGTTGAGTACGGAAGAAGTGAGCGCGCCGCCCTCGTATGCAGGACAGCACTGACGGAGATTAAGAGCTGGTTTCGAATATGGGTTTTGGGTAGGGCACGGCTTCAGCCGTGCCGTTCACGGCCTGGGAAAATGCGGGCTTTAGCCCCTGCGGGAACGTGCCTTCCGGGCTGAAGGGCGTTCATCAAACCAGCCCAAGTCTTTTCGATCCGCATCTCGAATCAAAAATTACGCGGCAAGCCATCACCATCCGCCCGCGTGATGTGGAACGCCCCGCAATTCTCCGCGAACGGGTGCAGAGCTTCAGCATACTTTCTTGAGGCTGCAAAAATAAAATTGGACGGGCCTTTGAAGAAGCCGCAGCGTTCCAGCGCATGGCCCCACGCGAGATGGCTCTGGTTGGAAACGATGAGATCCACCTTCTGAGCCTCTAGTTCGCGGGTCGCTGCCTCCATCACGGCGATGGCATCCTCCGGAGAAGCCCAACAGTCGACGATTGAGCCCACGGTCATCGAGCCGTACTTCGAATCTTTGCGTTTCTCTCCGACCACGGCCCACCCGATGTCGGTTTGGTTGCGCCGGACGCGCAGGCGGGTGAAGTGCCGATCCGCCGCGGGGTAGAGCCGGCGGAGGGTTGCCGAATCGCGGATTGCAGCCATGCGATATTGTTCGCGCCCTCGCAACCAGAGCGGGTCGGCCCAATCGGAGAATTCCGCGACGCGACTCACGTTAACTCCTGCCACGCCTGCCGGCCGCGGCCACCGTGCCCGCTTCGCATTCTGCGCGCCGCGCAACGCCAGCCAGCCCAGGCCGGTGGCTGCGCCGATGTCCATGAGAAGACAGCGCAGAGCCGACGTTCGCAGCGCCTGCATCTCTTTCAAGAAGCGGGAAGGATGAACGATCTTGAAGAAGAAGGGAAGCAGCGCGAGACTCGAACCCAGCGCCTTGAGCATTTTGGGGAGCGGGTGATCGAGGCCACCCATTCCCAGCGCATAGAGCAAAGGTTGGCGCAAGAGCGCGTCTCGCACCATCAGCGTTCCAACCGCTGCGTAGGTGCGGTTCACAATCCCTTCCGACAGCGGGTGATGGTAGCAGGCGACCGCGATCTCACCCTGGCCTGGGACAAAGACTCGTTCATGTTTCAGCGCATAGGCGCCGCGGACGATACCCGCATCGACTGCGACGAAATACTCGTTGTAGAGAGGGTGATCGGCGAGCTTCGGAAGCCAATGCGGCGCACTCGTTTTATAGAAGACGAGGTTGGGGTCCGACGCTGCCTGCAGCCGCCGGTTGAACTCCTCGACCGCGGGCTCGTGCTCGGAACGATAAGGTTGGATGGTGATGGCCATGAGTGGAAGGCGTGACCGTTGCCGGCATTACTCATACTCTTGTCATCCTGAGCGAAGCGAAGGACCTGCTTTCTCTTGCATCAAAAAGACAGCAGGTCCTTCGCTGCGTTCAGGATGACAACCTAAGCGTATCAGCGCGCAGCCGACTGCAGCCTCTCGACCAGCGCCGCGACCGCGCCGATGCTCTTCATCTGCTCGATATCCTCGGGCTCGAGCTGCACCCCGAACTTTTCTTCGACCGCAAGAACCAGATTCAGATGTTGCATGGAATCCCAAGTCTCGATCGTCTCCGGCGAAGATTCCACGGTGATCTTGTCGGCTGGAACGCCGAAAATGTCGCTGGCGATGCTCCGCACCTGCTGCAACGTGCTGACGGTCAATTCTTTCCTCCGGAGCATGGTTTCCGCGGCCGCCTTCAGCTTAATCCAATCGGGGCAGCGCAGCGTGGAACTCTTCAGGTCAAGCACCCACAGCGTGCCTGTGCCGTTTGTCTCCTGCCGCTCGAAGCCATGCTGCTGGTAAAAATCGCGCGCCGGAGCGTTCTTCTTGGTCGGCAGAAACCAGCCTACCAGCCGCTTGCATCCGCGCTGGGCAGCACTTTCGGCGAGATGCGCGAGAAGCGCGGTTTCAACCGTTCTTCCGATGACGCGGCAGCTTAGCAGAAAGGTATCCACTTCGCACTGTTCGCCTTCGTCGTGCGTGATCGCAACTCCGACCAGTCCGTGATCGCCAAAACGGTCGCGTACCCGGATCGAAAATATGTTCCACTCGGGTCGTTTCGCCATGTCCGCGATCTGCGGCTCGGTGTAGCGCCGGGTGGTCAGGTTGAACTGGCTGGTTTTCTGCGTCAGTTGTGCGACCCGCGCCAGCGTCAGTTCCGACACCGGCTCCAGTTCAGCTTCCTGTTCGAGGAAGCGAAAGAAATCTTCCTTCGATTGAAAGTTCTGCTCGGCGCCGGCGCGCTGCTTTTGTGCCGCGTACATCTCGGTACGCTGCTGGTCTTCCGCCGAAAGCGTGAGGCGCTCGAAGGCTGCGCAATTCCTCACAGCAGCCGCGTACTCCAGCGGATTCTTCGGCAAATCAATTACCGTCACTTCGGGGAGCGCGCCGCGAACCTGCTCGCGCTCGAAAGGATTGTCGTCGAGAAACGCGAGCGCATCGATGCCGACGTTCAATTCCTGCGCGATCTCGCGCAGATTCTGCGCCTTGTCGGTCCAATTAATCCGCATGGCCGCGAAATGTTTCGCGTGCACCAGCATCCCCGGATGCTTCTCCAGCGCTTCCATCGCGTCGTCGAGATTGTTCTTGCTGCACGCTGCAAGCAAAATTCCCTTGCGCGACAGATCGAGCAGGGCGCGTTGCAAGGCCTGATAGGCCGCGCCTGGATATTCGGCGCCGACCTTAATGCCGGCCATCCCGTCTTCGCCGATCACGCCGCCCCACAGCGTGTTGTCGAGGTCGGTGACCAGAACCTTGGCCGTGCGGCCGCTGAGCGGCACGATGAAGCGCATCCACTCGCGCGCCATCGGAAGAAGATAAGCGGCCGCGATAGGAAGCCGCGCCGTCAGCCACTTGCGCTCGTCGTGCCAATGCTCGCTGCCATGCCGAGCCACCAGCGCATCGTAGTCAAGCCCGTACACCCCGTGGAATCCCGCGGCGATGCGCAACAGTTCGCGATTGATCTGCTGGATGAGTCCGGATTGTCCCGCCTCGGATTGGCGGTCGAGAACTCCGAGGCTTGGAGATGACGGGCGTTCCAGGGAATGGACAATCAACGCCGCCTGG
Organism: uncultured Acidobacteriaceae bacterium; assembly: GCA_963712295.1. GTDB lineage: Bacteria > Acidobacteriota > Terriglobia > Terriglobales > Acidobacteriaceae > Acidiflorens. The sequence continues at coordinate 193,846 of CAVQHM010000008.1, read as the reverse complement.
CTCTGTTTTCGAAACGCGGCGATCCATTGCTCATAGCCGCGCACCACGCGCTCGGCGGCTTGTTGCGCCGCTTCGGGCGCCAGATCCGCGAAGTCGCGCCACAACTCGGGTGCGGCCTGATCCGTGCGCACCGCCAGCACAACCGCGTTCGGCGCAAAGCGATAGAGCGCACTCTGACTGTCAAGCAGATCCTGCACGTAGGTGTTGAAATCGCCGACATGGACTTCGAGGTCGATACCGTATGCGAATGCCTCCGCCCGCAGCAAAGGCACGATGGGCTCGACCGTGAACGAGCGCAGAATTGCCAGTTTGAACTTTGTGAGACCGAGTTGATCGCGCGTCTTATCCTGCGAAGCGTCACGTAACTCGTCAAGTCGCGCTGTTACGAAGCTAGACGTGGCCGGGGCGGGGTCGCGCCGCCAGAGTTCAGCCAGTCGCCGCGAGGCCAGATCGAACGAGCCTTGGGCGATCAGGCTCTCGACTTCTTCACGGAGATTTGACGGGTTGCGCCCGGCGGTTGTCGGATTGGAGATCGAATCGGACATCGAGTTTGCCCGCCCCAGATAGCGCGGCACTGCAGCATTGGCCGAAGCTCTCAGGATCGGACTGATTCGGCCACCGGCGCCGTTTCTTCGTCGAGTTCCAGCACAGACATGTTGGCAAGCCGGCCGACCGGCGTATGCCACTTCAGCCACAGCTTGCTGTCGAGATACGCGGGATACGTTTCGCGCATCCACGAATGCCACAAGCCGCGGCGGCGCTCGGCGGCGGGCAACGACAGTTCGTAGCCATTTTCCTCAAGGCAATCGCCCACGGTCGCTTCGATGGCGGCGACATCGGCGTGCGCCAGGCGCTGTTTCCAGCGTCCGAGCGGATTCAGTTTTTCTTTCGTACCTTCTTCGCGGAACGAAGAGTTCGTTTCCGACAGCCGGCCCAGGCCCGCCCGCTGAATTCGATCGTAGTCCAGATCGTGATCGATAAATCCGCCAAGTCTGCCAAGGGTTTCGCGCGGGTTGGTGATCAGATCTTCGTAGTGGATCTCGATGTAGTCGGCGGGAAACTTGCTGCCATCGGCGCGGCCTTTGCGAACCATCCACTCCCAATACAGCGAAGTTGCGACCAGGCTTGCGGTCTGGCTGCGGTCCCACGGCAGAGGAGCGAAGCCGCCCATTTTCTTAAGCGAAAGCGCAATGTCGCGTCCGTCGCGAATGATGTGTACAAAGAGCGCGTTGGGGATATCGCGCTTCACACGCTCGACGCGCAGCACATTGTCGGGATCGTACACCGCCCAGCGCGCCGCCTGCTGGCTCTGGGCCACCGCATCCATAACGGCGCGGATGAAATCCCCCCCGTTGCGGCAGTCGTTTAAAATGCTCGTCGACAACGGTGCGGCATCCAACCCCGTGCGCCGGAAACCCTTGCTTCGGAGAAAGGTCTCGAGGATCTTTTCGCGGTGCGAGCGGCTGCTCATGGAGCCGAAGCGGGGAATCAGGATCTTGTAAATCGGCAGATAACCGCGGTAGATGGCAAAACCGCCCGACGATAACAGCATGTCGTACAGCAGATTGGTGCCAGAGCGGTGGCAGCCCATCACAAAGACAGGAGCATGCTTGCGATCGCTTAGGCTAGCCGTGGGCACCGTAAAAATCTTATCACGCAAGGCAGGTTGGGCTGTTTGAAACCCTTGTTACAGCAGGAGTTACGGAAGTCACGAGAGGTTGATCCTGGGCCGCCCACCCCAGGCCGAATGCTATCATTCTCCAAGATTCGGCCGCGACGATTTGGCGGGGGGGCCGGGAGCGATCCGTATGAAAAACCTATTTCAGCCCGACGCAGTTGGCGAAGTGATCTCGCGAATCGATAAGCTTCAGCCGGCAGCCCAGCGGCAGTGGGGCAAAATGGACGTCGCCCAGATGATGGCGCATTGTTCCGCGACGCTCGATCTCGCTTCCGGCCGGCTCGTGCGGCCGCGGGTCCTGCTGGGCCGGCTGATCGGACCGTTCGTTCGGCCCATCTTTTCCAACGAAAAACCGCTTCCCAGAAACAGCCCCACCGACGAGAAACTTGTATTCTCCGATGCGCGAGATTTTCATCGCGAACAGGAGCAACTCAAAGTTTGCATTCGGCAATTTCACCAGGGCGGGGAAGCGCAATGCACAAAGCACCCGCATCCCTTCTTCGGCGCACTTACGCCGCACGAGTGGAGCACGGGGATGTACAAACACCTCGACCACCACTTGCGTCAATTTGGAGTGTGATCCGATTCGAGACTTGAGTTTTTCCGCAGCCTGCCAGCGGCCACAAGCAGGGATTCCGACCAAATGAAAGCGACCATCATGAGCCCGTTGAGCGAGAACCAAACCCGGCAATTCCATTCGACGCAGGCTGCGGACCTGTTGCAGCGCTTCTCAGCCTACGCCATAGTGCTGATCGCGGTCGGGGCCGTTTTGCGCACGGCCTCGTTCTTCTACTCGGCCAATAGCGGCGGAGATGCCTGGGCGCGGGTGGAGCTCACGGCGGTATGGTTGAAGCATCCGGTGTTTAAGGTGGGGTTTGGGGCGTATCCTCCGGGGCACTTCTGGTTGATCGCATTGTTCACATTCATTTTTCACGATGTGGTGTTCGCGGGCCGGTTTCTGAGCCTGATCACGGGAATTGGCTCGCTGTACATGGTGTGGCGGCTGGCGCGAAATTTGTATGGAGAGCCGTCGGGCGTGCTGGCGCTGGCGGTTTTCGCGTTCTACAGCCTGCACATTGGGTACAGCACGACTTCGTCGGCGGAGGTCCCCTATTTGTTTTTCCTGCTGGCGGGGCTGATGTTGTTCTTCGGTTATTTCCGCGACGAGTCCCGTCCGCTGGGGAGACTGGCATTGGGCGGCCTGAGTCTTTCGGTGGCCGAGTCGATCCGCTTGGAGGCTTGGGCGATTTTCTTTGGGTTGGGAATTATTCTGGCTTTTTTTGAGTATCGGGATCATGCCTTCCAGACGGGATGGTTTTCGCGCTGGTTGAAGCCAGTGCTGACGCTGGGGCTTACGGCAGGAGCGTGGCCGATTTTTTCGATGGGGTACAGCGCGATCGTGTTTCACGATCCCCTGTGGGTGCTGAGTCAGCACAACTCGGCGATCGCAGGATTGTTCCATGCTCATCCGGTGCCGCTGGGCTATCAATTTGCGTTGGAGCCGGGAGCGCTGCTGATCGGCTTATCGCCGCTGGCAGTGCTGGCAGCCTTGTATGGGTTCTTGAAATCGTGGCCGTCGCGCTTGGCCTCGTCATTTGCCGCTCTGACTTTATTCTTCGCTGCCGTGCAGAACTACGAGATCGCCACGGGAAAACTCCTGGCCATGGCGCGATACACGATGACGCTGGGAGCGATGTTAGCCGTCATCGGGGGCTTTGGCGGGGAGCGTTTGTGCGCGAGATTCTTCCCCACGCGACTCCGTCTCGCCTACGCGCTGCTGGTTGCGTTCCTGGTGGCGAATCTGGGAATTGTTTTGTTCCTGAGCGAGCATCCCAACCGCTTCTCCGCCAAGGTCAAGTCGGTTTCGCCACGTTTGCGCTACTCCGACCACATCCTGAGCGCGGCGCACTACCTGCGGACCCACATGAGGACCGGGGATGCGGTCGTGATCGACAACTATAACCAGGAGTCGAATGTGGTGGCGGCGGCGGCGGGCATGCCTCTGATGCCCGGGGATCGGGTGTTCGAGGCCAGTGCGAACCACGACGAGACGGTCGATCAGTTCATCCGGCGGGAGAAGCCAAGGTACGTCGTGTATTCGGATCAAGGGACACTGCGGCTCTGGCTGGTGCTTCCTCCTGGATGCGGAGCGGCGACGATCGATGGCTGGAACTACCGGTGTGTGTTTTCGAATCCGATTTACCGGGTGTATGAGCTTGCCGGAGCCGGTGTAAGCCGCGCTTATGAGGGGGCTTGCTGCGAAGACTCCGGAACCCTCTGCCAGCAGACAACGGTGAGCGTGGTCGCGAGCAACACGATCAGGAGCGCGATTGCGGGCCCGGGATTTTCCATCTACGATGCCTTCTGCTTGCCGCCGGAGTCCCAGCAAGTTCCACGCTTCCACATCATGATGGCGGCCTACGGGTGACCTTCCGCCCGCCATGGAAATGCAGATTCGCCTTGGCCGGTGTCGCGCTGTTTTTTGCGCCGACCATTGGCTGGCGGTTTCTCCGCTCACCGGCAAAGGTCGCTATGCTGGAGCACGAACCGGTTGATGTGACACAATGAATCCGAGGGAGGCAGTTACGTGATGAAGCACGCTGAATACAAGACGATGTTCGAACTTGAAACGTTCTACTGGTGGTTTGTCGCACGGCGCAAACTGCTCTCGGAGGTCGTCTCAGGTCTGGGTAGGAACCCGGACCGCACTGCGCTGTTGGATGTAGGCTGTGGTACGGGACTGAATTGTTCCGTGCTCTCTAAATTCGGCAAAGTCTTCGGCGCAGATCCTTCGCCCGAGGCGTTGAGCTTTGCCCGTTCCCGCCAACTAGAAAACCTTCTGTCCTCGAAGGCCGAGGACCTACAGTTTCCGAATGAAATGTTCGACGTGCTGACCTCCCTGGACGTCCTCGAGCATACGGACGATGATCTCCTGGCATTGGGGGAGATGTGGCGCGTGATGAAGCCCGGTGGAATGCTGGTCGTCACCGTCCCGGCATATGGGTTTTTATGGAGCGAACACGACGAGGCACTGAATCACCGGCGGCGATACACCGCGCATGAACTTCGGAACAAGCTGACGAATGCCGGATTCGAAGTGCAGCGTTCGACGTACTTCATCACTCTCCTGTTCTTTCCGATCTTCTTCATGAGGATCTGGCAGAACCTCACAAAGAAATCGCTTGAGGCGAAGACATCGCACTTCATTTTGCCGAAGTGGTTGAATTCCTTGTTGATCCGTTTGCTCGACCTCGAACGGTTTTACCTGCGTTGGTCGAACCTACCTTTCGGCGTGACCGTTCTCGCCACGGCGCGGAAGCCAGAAGTTGCAATGGAGATTGCCAAGGACAAGAGTTATTCGGCACCCCCCGGCGACAGCCTAGTCTAGGAACTGGGGTTGGCAAGAGCATTCACGAGATGCCTCATGTGGTGCCGATGCGAACTTGCGTCGTCAATTTCCCTTCCGGGATTAGCGTGTCGAGATAACCCCGGTTGCGAATCCTAAAGTCAAGCCCCAGACGTGACGTTTTCGACCCGAAACTCAAGCTCGCCAAACAACCAGGTGGATTCAGGTCTGAGCAGGCCGGACATGCGCATCAATAGCGGACCGTTTCGTTTAGCGTACGCCCTTGACTGCTTCTAACACCGCATCCACATCGGCCCCAGGATCGCGGCCGTCGGTCGCCTTGCCCTTCAGTTTGCTCTTGGCGGCCAGATGATAGTCGCCATCCAGGCCGTGGTTCAGGTTTACGAACCCGACCGATTCCAGGCTGTCTGGAATGGAATTCCCCTCCGGCCACACCGGCGACTGTCCGTGGATGCCGGTGCCTCCCGCTAACACGTTCCCGAGAAATGCGCTGTTCCCCTTCCAGCAGGCTTCGATCCGCGACTTCGGCGTGGCTCCCCGGAAAGACGAGCAATTCTGCTCGGCAGTTCCACCCATCGGCCACATGCCCCAGGCGCCCACATCCGCGATCGTATTCGTCCAGGTGATGTTGTACATGCGCGGTGGGTCGCTGGAATCTCCCTGCGGTGGCCCTCCCATGATCATGAGGTCGTTCGGTTTCTTCATGGAGACAAAGGTGATGTGATCCACGGCGACATCGTACATGATCGAATCTTTGGGCGCGGTGCCCGCCGGTCCAGACAAGTGGTTGAGAGCGCCGCCACAAGCTTTGCCGCACTCGGGATAGCCGAGTCCTTCGGCTACGAGGTCGTGAATCGAGTAGGAATTGCCCGGCGCCGGCTTGATTTTATCCATGGGGACGGCGATCTGCAGCACCTGGTTCGCCTTGCGGACCCATACATAGCGGATGGTGATGTCGCTCACGGCGCAATCCGGGCATAGAACCTCGCCCGTGATCCTGTTCAGATTGTTGCGCGGCGTCAACAGGATCGCCGGTCCCACCTGACTGAACCCGCCCCAGGAATTTTCCAGATAGTTGGCTTCGAACAGCACTCTGTGTGCGTTCTTGAGTTCAAACAGATTCTTTACGATCGGCGTCGGTTCTTTGTGATCGGGAGAATTCCGGTTCCAGAACATCGGTTTGAACAGGTGGTTACGGCGGATCTCGATGTCTTCCGGACGCACGGTGGAGGGCGCGCCTCCGAAGAGAATGTTTTCGCCGCTCGCTTCCAGGAAGTTGTCCACGATCTTCAGCGTGTGAGTGGGCAGGTTGCCATTGCCCCCGCCGATCGCCGTGGCATCGGTGCAAGTCCCGGTCCCGGCCGTGCAAGTGAAGGCGCTGAAATAGGAGTGAATCACAGCTACGTAGGAGGAATCCTTGATGCCGAACCCATGTCCGAGCTCCACACCATCCGTGCCGTGAACCCAGTTCCGGTCGAGAATGACGTGATTGGTGCCGTTGTTGAAAATCAGGCGGGCAATTTTCCGGCCCTCCAAGGGAACCCATTCGATGCCAATGAAACGGAAATGATCGCCCAACTCGGCGCCAATCTCCGCCTTGACCACAATGGTAGCCATCAGCTTGGCCGCACCCGCGGCGGGTTGCGCATAGGCGGGCCGGCCCGGCAGGCTGGCGACACCGCCCCATGCGGGCGAAATCCGCGTGCCCTCCGGCGGCAGTTTGGCATCGGGCGTGTCGGTTCGCACCGTGATGTAGTGCCCATCGTCGCAGTTCTTCTTCGGGAACTGTTTGATCGGGAACGACGCGCCAGCTGCCAGGAGCAGCGTATCTCCGCACTTTGCGCCCTCAATCGCCTCAGTCAGATCTGAGTTTGCTGCCACCCGGATCTGCTTTCCGGGGGAGGGAGTGCCATCGAGCCCCGTGTAGTAACAGGTTTTCGGCAGTTCGGCGGGGCCGTCCTTCGCGCCAAATCTTGCCACGTTGCCTTTGTCGCAGTATGCGTTTTCACCCTCGGGCGGGGGCGCCGCCACCGTAAACCGGGTGGGCTCGGCCGCTTTCGCGCTTGCGCCTGCAGCAGACCGATCCCCCACTGGCGTCAGCGCAGCGATTGCGATCAACAGTGCCAGCAGAGGGCTCCGGCCGTAAGACTGCGTACGAGTGAGTGAGCCTGGTTCAGCGCAGATATGAAGTTGGGGCTGCGGGGAGTGAAACAAACGCATAATCCTCGGTGCATGCCGCACTCAGCCATGCTGGCCAGGAACGGAACAGCGGATGACGACTCACTGCGAGATGGACTATAGCGCGAAAGAAAATGCAGGTCAAACGCGAGGGGAATGGAGTGCGGGCCAGAGCGACTGGCCCGCACCGGGAGTTGCGTTATTCCACTCCTTGAATGGCGGCGTTCAAAGCGTTGATGTCGGCGCCGGGATCAGTGCCGTCGCTGGCTTTTCCTTTGTAAGGGCTGCTTGTCAGGAGTTGATAGTCGCCTCCGTTGCCGCTGGAGTAGCTCGTAAATAACACGTCGCCGATCGTGGCGGCAAAAAAGTTTCCGCCCGGCCACTTACTGGGTGGGAAAGGTGTGGGCACGGACACCAGGACGTTGTTGGCAAAGGTGTACGTTTTGAAGCAGGTGGATATGACCGTTATCGGAACGTCGGAAGCCGCGCAGTTATTAGTTCCTCCCGCCGACCAGACCGGGAAGGCGGGCACCATCACTAGGTTGTCTTGGAAGGTGAAGTTATACATCTCGGGATAGGACAGGTTGTTCATGACCGCCAGGAGGTGTTCGGTCGGAAAGCCGCTGACGTGCCGGATGCTCACATCATGGAGGGTCTGGTTGGGCCAGTTATTCATAATCATAAACAGGCCACCGCCGCCTAGGTACTTCGGGCCATTGATGTCATCGGCGACGACGTCATGGATGCTGTAGCGCGCACCGGCCTGCGCTCCCAGACCGCCTACCACGACGTTGGCGAGGTTGAATACTCCCCCCGTGTGGCGAATTCGGTTGTAGCGAACCGTGATGTCCACTGCTTCACAGACGGAACAGAGGTTGCCTTGACGGGTGAGCTTATCGGAGGCATTGCGGGGGGTGATCAGGATCGACTGGCCAGTCTGCGAGAAGCCGCCCCACGAGTACTCGAGCAGGTTGCCCTCAAACAATACGCGCGCGGCGTTCTTGATTTCGAAGTGATTCTTGACGATGAAAGGATTGCCCGTGTACCCACCCACAAAACCAGTCGAGCCCTTTTGCCATTGCGGGACCTTGTAGAAGTGGTTGTGGCGGATCGTAATGTCGGCAGGGACGACGGTGGCTGCGGCACCTCCAAAGAGAATGTTCTCGCCTGCCGCCTCCAGGAAGTTGTTCTCGATCTTCAAGGGACCGGTCACGAGATTGCCGCTGCCGCCTCCCATGGTCATCGAATCCGTGCATGTCCCCGAAACCGACGTGCAGTGGAAATCGTTCAGGTATGAATCCACGATCGCAAAATTGGTGATTCCGTTGAGGGCGATGCCGCGGCGGGTGTCGTCCTGCGCGGTCCCGTGAATCCACGACCGGTCAATGACAATGTGATCGGCCGGGACCTTTCCTGCCGGTGCCACCAGGGCTACGACCCCAGCCCGGTCCGCCGGCCGCGTAATCTCCAGGCCGAGCAGACGGTAGTGATTGGCTCCGCTTGCGAGATAGACCGGGCCATCTCCCATTTTTACGGACTTGGAAATCGTGGCCAGCACGTTTTGCGGGTTCGTACAGCTGTAGGCCGGACGATTGGGCAGCGAAGCCACCCCGGCATAGCAGGGCGTGAGCCGCTGGCCTTCCGGAGGAAGGGCGCTATCGGGAGCGCTGGTTCGAATAATGATCCAGTGCTGGTCGTCGCACTGCTTAGCGGGCAGGGTCACCAGACTGGAGAAGGTGGCGCCGGCCTGAAGTTGGATCACGTCGCCGCACTGGGCGTTGTTCAAAGCCAATTGCAGATTGTCGCCAGCCTTGACCGTGATCACCGATCCCGGAGCGGGCGTGTCGCTCATGGCACTGGGAACGGTCACGCGTGGCAGTTCCGCCGGACCATCGAAGTTGCTGCCGGCAAGGACCGTCGCGCTGAAATTTCCGTTCGCCGTCTTGCTGTTGGCATCCGTGACCGTGACCGTGAAATTGAACGTACCGGCAGCGGTCGGCATGCCGGCAAAATCCCCGTTCGCACCCATGGTGATTCCCGGAGGAGTCCCCGCGGAAACGCTCCAACTGTAAGGCGTGGTTCCGCCGGTCGCGGCGAACACTTGACTATAGGGGTTCCCCTGCTCGCCTTGAGGAAGCGTTGTGGTGGTGATGGCCAGCGGTTGCGTACTCACGGGGTTTACCGTGACCGTCGCACTGGCGGATTTCGAGGCGTCCGCATTGCTGGTGGCGGTGACGATTACGTTGGTCGAAGAGGTGACCGCCGGAGCCGTGTAAAGACCGCTGGCATTGACCGAGCCTGCCGCCGCCGACCACGTCACTGCCGTATTGGAGGTTCCGCTGACCGTGGCGGTGAACTGATAATTCTGATTCGAGGGCAGGGTTACGCTCGTCGGCGTCAACGCGACCTGGACCTTCGAGCCCCCTTTCCCGATGCCCATGTGGAACGTCTGGCTCCCCTGATCGCGGAGCGGGGAGTCGGTCACCATCACCTCGAACGAGTACGTGCCCGCCGTTGTCGGCGTACCCGAGAGCGTCCCCGTGGTTGGGTTCAAACTGACCCCCGGCGGGAGAGCGCCGGAACTCACCGCGAAATGGTAGGGGGAACTTCCGCCACCCACTGACAGCACAGCGTTGTAAGACTGATCGACCGTGCCCGCGGGAATCGTTGCCGGCAGTTTTAGATTGTTCGTGCCCTGTGCGTCCGCAGGTTGCGTAAGCAAACCGCACGAAGTGGTCAGCAGCGTCGCCGCCAGCAGCACTATCAAAACGCCCAGACGCTGCGCCAGCGTTCGGGAGAATCTAAGATGACCGAAATCTGTATCCACCATGGAGCCCTCGACCTTACGAAGTGGGGGACTAGTCGATTGTCCTCACGGTGAATGTAGCGGGATGGGGCAAGGGTTCCTAGATACCAGAGGTGCATCGGGTACGCATTAGTACATGACTGGTCCGGTATGTACGGATTCGTGGGGGTCAGTGTCCACTCGTGTTTTTTGTGGGGTTCGGCGAAAACAGGCACGGGACGGGCGTTCTGGGTGATCGAGAAAATACGGTCGCTTAGAAGGCAAATTAGAAGACAAAGAGGATTGCAGAGAAAACGAAAGTAATCGACGGGAGAGTTAGTGGCGGTCCTCCCCCAGCAACGCGGCGCGCAGGCGATCATAGGCGTGGTTCCCGAGCGCGCGCTGCATGCTGCGGCGCGCCTCATGTTGCAGGCGTTTCTTCCACAACCCGCGGCCTTCGCAGGTGGCGCTGAACTCCTCGAGGGTGAGGTTCCGCAGTACGGCTACGCGGCCGAGTTCATAGGGGCTGGTGCCCGACGAATTCGCATAAAACTGGCTTCCGGCAACCGTTCGGAATCCGGCGCGGCGCGCCATCTGCAGCGTGCGCTCGTCGTAGCGTCCTCCCGGACAGGAGAAGTGTTCGATGGCATGACCGACAATCTTCTCGATCTGGAGTTTCGCATCCACGACTTCGCGTTCCAGTTCCGGCTCCGGGAGATCGGAGAGATAAGGGTGGGTCATCGAGTGGCATCCGATCTGGAAACCCTGCGCATCGAGCTCTCGTACCTGGCTGCCATTGAGGTAACCGGGCGTGTTGAGAAATCCAGCCGTGAGGTAGAAGGTCGCGTTGAAGCCGAACTCGCGGAGCACGGGCGCGGCGGCAATCAGGTCGGTCTCGCAGCCATCGTCAAACGTCAGGCAGACGCTTGGCTCGGCCGGATAGCGGAGCGCCTCGCCCACGCTCAAGCCGCGCCAGCCGGATTGCTTCATCCACGCCATCTGGCCGCGGAAAAGTTTCGAGCGGCAGAATGTAGCGCACATAGCCCGGCTCGGACTGGCAGAGCTTACGGTCAGCAAGCTCCAGTTCGTGGTACATCAGGAAAACGATGCGTGATGCAGCCATGATGTATTCTCGCGTACTTTGTCATCCTGAGCGAAGCGAAGGACCTGCTTTCTATTCATCCCACAAGACAGCAGGTCCTTCGCTTCGCTCAGGATGACAATGCATAAGAAGAGGTCAGGTTGTCTTATCGCCGCCGATCGTCTGCGAGTGCCGGTCGAGCATTGCGAGCAGCGGATCGCGCAGAAACGGGCCCCCTGCCAGCAGGCCGGAGATCAGAGGATTCTTCTGGTTGCAGCGCAGCGGAGAATGGTCGAGCTTCAGCGTCCAGCCTCCAGCGCTTTCCACCAGCGCCGCCCCGGCGGCAACGTCCCACTCATTTTTCGGAACCAGCGTGAAGGTAAGATCGGCGCGGCCGGCAGCGACCAGTCCGAGTTTGTAGGCGACCGATCCCATGGGACGAATATTGAATTCGGCTTGCTCGAACTGCTTCCACTCCCCGCGCTTCACTTCGCTGCGGCTGGCGAGCGCGAGCGCCCCGTGCAGATCCTTGCGCTGGCTGGGTTGTGCGGGCTTGCCGTTGTATGTCACGCCGGTGTCGCGCGATCCGAGAATGAGTTCGTCGGTTGCGGGATTGCAGATTCCGCCGGCGACCGGGATTCCATTCTCAACCATGGCGATCGACACGCAGAACTCCGGAATGCCCTGCACGAATTCGCGTGTGCCGTCGAGCGGATCGACAACCCAGACGCGCTGCTTGTCGAGCCGTGTGAAGTCGTCGACCGTCTCTTCCGAGAGCCAGCCTTCGCCGGGACGAAGAAGAGTCTTGCGCAGAATATCGTCGACGGCGCGATCGGCCTCCGTGACCGGATCGTGTCCAACTTTGTATTCGGTCTCTATGGCGCCGGGAGTGAACCGGTTCAGCACAGCCCGAGCCGCTTCGAGGGCGGCGTGAATGCGTTCGAGAGTTTCTTGCGATGAGGATGACGTCATTATTACTCCGTAAGAAGTTCTCAGTTCCCAGTTCTCAGTTCTCAGTTTCTTGTGTGAGTTCTCTGAGAACTGAGAACTGGGAACTGAGAACTGTTTTCACGCCCACAACATTCTCGCACCCGTCATCAGCAACACCGTGCACAAAATCCGCCGCAGCCAAAGCACCGGAACGCGCGTGCTCAGATGCGAGCCGAGGATTCCGCCGGGGATCGAGCCGATCAGCAGGGAAGCGACCAGGTGGGGATCGACGTTGCCCGCCCTCCAGTGCAACAGGCTGGTGACGCCGGTCAGAACCACGGCGTGGGTAATGTCGGTGCCCACCATGATTTTGGGCGCGAACGAATAGAACAGTAGCAGCATCATCATAATGATGCTGCCCGACCCGACCGAAGTGATGCCGACCAGGAAGCCGCCGGCTAATCCGATGACGCTCATGCCGGCGAACGACTTCAGCGTAGGTTGGCGATGGGCGAGGCGTTCTTCAATCCGTCCCTGGAACATAAGCAGCGTGGGAATCAATACCAACAGCAATCCCACGGCGGATTTGATGAAGTCGTTGACGCCGGCGCCATAAACGTGGCGCAGGTGCACCAGAAACGTCACGCCGAGGTAAGAGCCGGGGATGCTGCCGAGCGCCATCGCCAGCACCACTTTCCTTCGCACCGTCCCCTTAGTCAAGTGCATGATGCTGGCCGGAATCTTGGTGAAAAAGTTGAACAGGGCGTCGCTGCCTACTGCAACGATGGCGGGCACACGCAGGCCGAAGATGAGCATGGGCAGCAGCAGTACGCCGCCGCCCAGACCCGTCATCCCGATCAGCGTTCCAACGATGAAGCCGATCAGCACTTTGAGGAGCAAAAATTCCATGCGTATCTAGTAGTTCTCAGTTCCCAGTTCTCAGTTCTCAGTAAAAGCAAAACCAAATTAAGGAACCGAGAATCGTAAACTGAGAACCGAGAACTGAGAACTGCTTTTCTACCCGTTGCCGTTGGCGCCCACAAAGCCCTCCCGCTCCAGGTGCAGAAGGATGGTCTGCGCCGCTTCTTCCGGACTCAGTTTGGCGGTGTCAATCACCACCTCGGCATCGGTCGGCGCCTCATACGGATCAGAGATGCCGGTGAACTCCTTGACAATTCCGGCTCGAGCCTTGGCGTACAGGCCCTTGCGGTCGCGCTGTTCGCACACTTCAATCGAAGTCGCTGCGTGCACCAGGACAAATCCGCCAAACCCTTCAATCATGTGCCGCACTGCTTTGCGCGTTGCGTCATAAGGTGCGATAGGAGCACAGATGGCAATGCCGCCGTTCTTGGTGATTTCGCTGGCGACGTAACCGATGCGGCGAATGTTGATGTCGCGATGCTCCTTCGAGAACCCGAGCTCACTGGACAAATGCTTACGCACCAGGTCGCCATCGAGCAGCGTGACCGGACGCCCGCCCATCTCCAGAAACTTGGTGATCAGAGCATTGGCGATGGTCGATTTGCCCGATCCCGAAAGCCCCGTGAAGAAAATGGTGACGCCCTGCTTGTGCCGTGGCGGATAGCTGCGGCGCAATTCCTGCACGATTTCCGGATAGGTGAACCAGGCAGGGATTTCACGGCCTTCGTTCAGGCGCTGGCGCAATTCCGTGCCCGAGATCTCAAGGGTCTTAGCGCCCGGCGGCACTTCATCGGACGGAACGTAGCGGTCCTCATTCTGCAGATATACCATCATCTGGAAGGGAACCATGGTTACGCCCATTTCCTTCTCGTGCTTCTTGAACAGTTCCTGGGCTTCATAAGCACCGTAAAAAGGTTTTCCGTCGGTATCCTTCCCTGGTCCGGCATGATCGCGGCCGACGATGAAGTGAGTGCAACCGTGGTTCTTGCGAATCAGGCCGTGCCAGATTGCTTCCCGTGGTCCGCCCAGGCGCATGGCGAGCGGTAGCATGGCGAGTTCGACGGTGCCGTGCGGGTATTTCGAGAGCAGCAACTGGTAGCAGCGGGTGCGGATGAAATAATCTACGTCACCCGGCTTGGTCATCCCGACCGAGGGATGAATCAGTAAGTTCGCCTCGACTTGCTTGGCGGCGCGCATGGTTAGTTCGACGTGAGCGCGATGCATGGGATTCCGCGTCTGGAAGGCGACGACCCGGGTCCAGCCGAGGCGGCTGAATTGGGCGCGCAGGTCGGCAGGACTCAGGCGCAGCGCGCGAAAATCATAGTGCGCGTGCGGCTGTAATTCTTCCACCTTCCCGCCCACGTACCACGGATTCGCCTTGTTGATGGCATAGTCGGCGCCCGGGTGCGCGGCGCTGGTGGAATTGAAAACGGCTTGCGCTTCGGCTTTGCGGTCCGGCTGCCACACGTCTTCCACGCTCAGTACGGCCAGCATCACGCCTTCGGGATCGCGCAGTGCGATCTTGCTCGAGCCTGCCGTTAATTTCTTGGCGAACTCCTCGCTGACGTCGAGCGTAATCGGCATGGGCCACAGCGTTCCGCACGCTAACCGCATGTTGTGGCAGACGCCTTCGTAATCGGCGCGGTTCATGAATCCACCGAGGGGCGAGAACCCGCCGTTCATCAGCAGTTCCAGGTCGCAAAGCTGCCGGGGCGTCAGGTCCCATGAGGGCCAATCTTTCGAATGCGCCTTTAATTCCGCGGCGCGCGCGGCTGGCACTTGCAGTTGAATAAGTTCTCCCCCGTGAGGGGCGATAAGATGACTCGTGGTTGCGTTCACAGCAGTATTCCTCCCGTCTCTATTAACCAAAAATTATGCTGAAATCAAAATCACTTGGGGGATCTCTATCTCGCCCTGTTTGAATGGCTCGTCAAGCTACTTGCTGGGGCTGCAGTAGCCGCCGGAACATCCGCCGAACCACCTGAATCTGATACGCAGGTTCTTAAACCCTATCAAGTTTATGTGTAACGTAGGGAATGAGCAATTCTGCTTCCGTGAGCCGTTCCAGCGTTCGCTCCACGGTTCGCTCTATCCTGCTGAAACGAAATATGCTAGCGAAACATTCCTAACGCTTGCCAGCCGCTCTTGCCGAGAGTGCAGAAGTTTACACTGTTCCACCCGGGAAAAGATCGACTTTAGCCCATCCCAGCCTACACTTCCCCTTCTTCCGGCGCATAGCCCGCCGAAATCGGCGGCAGCTCCAACCCTTCCGTAGTCACACTCTCGCCGATCAATTTCAGGTCCCCCACATGGAAGAGCCGGTTGCGCTTGTAAGCCCACAACAGACCGGCTCCGTACACGGCGCCCCCGACCAGGCTCTGGAAGGCGAGCTGCCGGAAATTATGAGCAAATCTCCAGTGCTGGAGCACAAGCAGCGTCGCCGCCAGCGGCGCCACGAGCAACAGCGGCAGCACGTAGGCTTCGCGCAGCAACGTTTTCACCGGTACCCCGAGTTGTTTCCGCATATGCCGTGGCAGAAACCAAAGCGTGGTCAACAGCATCGGAATCGCCGTTCCCAGGGCATCGCCGGCGATGCCGAGAGGCCGTACCAGCAGGATGCTCAGAATCAGGTTGGCGATGCCCTCCATCAATACTACGAGGGCGAACTCCCTCTGCTTCCCCATCCCCAGCAGGACGCGTCCCGAGGCTCCCTGCATCAGGAACAGCGTCATGGGAATGATCAGAATTACCGTGATGGGATAGCTGGTTGCCACGTACTTGTGTCCCACCCAAACTTCGATGACCGACTTACCCAGGATCAACAAGGCCGCGCACATGGGATAGATGACGAGGGCGCAGGCCCGATTCCCGGCGAGATAGATTTTCCGCAGCCGGTCCATGTTGCCGACCGCTTCCGACTGGCTCGACATGGGGATAAAGATCTGGCCCAGGCTGATCACCAATTGCTGGGCGTAATCCACCGGCCGTCCTCCGAAAGTGAAGTAGGTCACGGCCGCGCTCGAGATCATGCTGCCCACGATCACTTCGTTGGTGCGGAAGCGCAGTTGCGCCGCAACGATCACCAGCGACGTGGTAGCGCTATAGTGCGCCATCTGGCGGAAAGCTTCGCGGTCCACATACTTCAGGCCGAAGGGCAGGGGCAGCAGGCGGAACACGATGAAGCCCCGCAGGATGGAAGTCAGAATCGGCATCGTGACCGTGATTCCCGCCACGGTCAGCAGCCCATAGCCGCGGTGCAGCACGTAAACGATGAGCGCCGCCCGCAGGAACGTGGACAGAATGCCGGTCCAGTTGGTGATATAGAAACGCTGCAGGCCGTCGAGGATTCCTCCCAGCACACCCAGCGGAAATCCCAACGCAACCGAGGTCCCGGCCATGAGCATCAGCCAGCGCGCCTGGGTCAGCATCTCGGGAGCGATCTTAGGAAAGATGCGGTGGAGCGACAACGTCAACGCGACCGTCACCATCATCGCCAGCAAGCCAATGACGGCGTAGGTAAACAGGCTGGTGTTGATGTGCCGGGCCAGACCCTCGTCTTCTTTGGTTGCGGTGAACTTCGAGACGTAGCGCACGATCGAGGAACGAATTCCCAGATCGAACATGCCGTAATAGCCGGTGATGGAAAAGATCAATACCCAGATTCCATAGGCCGTATCTCCCAGCCGATGGACGATGATCGGCGTGAGAAAGATTCCGACCAGAATGTTAATGGCCAGCGCCGACCAGCTCGAGCCGACATTCTTGAGGATCTGATTCTTTTCAAACTCTCGCATCGTGATTGGTGCCCGGCTATTGTCAGCGGCCTGCTTGGTCTGACGATGTTGTCCTGCGAATCAATATGGTCGTGCCGTTTCGGCCCCCAGTGGCGCCAGCGGTTCCGGTTTTACGGAAGAGGGGCCGCACTTTCTGCCTTGCGCGTCACTAATTCATACCCGAGCTGCGCCATGATGTTGCCCCAGGCTGCTTCGATCTCCGCCACCGATTCCGGTTTCAACTTGCTCTTCCATCCCCCCGCCACCGCCGTGCGGATAAACGGAATGTCATTGCGCTTGTTCTTCGTTGTGACCCAGTCCTTGCCCTGTGTTTTTTCCATTTCCCGCATACGGTCGGACGAACTGCGCTCGATGGTGGTTTGCAGCAGCTCGGGAGTCGCGTCAATTCCGAAGAACCCCGCGAGCCTCGTGAGCTCGCGCTCGGGTTGAGCCTTCATGTCCTCGTAACGCAGCAGCAGAAATCCCGGCCGCGCTCCGCGGGCGAAGACCCAACTGGCTACGTTTTCTCCCCAAGTGCCCCAGTCCGCCGACAGCAAACGCCCGTTTACGAAATCCCCGATATAGCTCTCCAGCGGATAACTGTCTGCAAAATGGCGGTACTTGCGCGAGAAGTCGTAGTAGGAAAGAGCCACGTCGCGCGGATCACGCACGATATAAATAACTCGCGGATAGCGCGGATCGAAATAAGAGTGGCTCTTGATGATGCGCGGGCTGGGCACACCACGCACGTAGCGGCTGGACTGCGCCTCGGCGTCCGGTATGCGCCGCTCGATGTTGGCGAAGGTCGCGGGCTCTTGCGGATACAGAAAATTTGCGATCAGGAAGCGGGTCCAGGTGTTTCCCGATCGGGGATACGACACGATGAAAGTATCGTCGCGACGGACTGCCAAGCCTCGGCCGGCGATGTCAATCCCCAGCAAATACTTGAAAACTCGCTTGACGCCGTAGATCATCGCACCAGACCGCCCATCGCCGGGACGGAGAAAGCCGATTCCGGTGACCCAGCTTGCTTCCCGGAAACCAGCTCATATCCCAGCCATTGCATGAGAGGTCCCCAGGCGGCCTCGATGGCCACAACCGACGATTCCGGCATATCGGATTTCCAATTGCCCGACTTGGCTGTCCGTACAAATGGGAGATCCTGGCGCGTGCCCTTGGTGAGGCCGCACTGGTCCGCCTGCATTTGTTCAAGTTTCCGCATCTCTTGCGGCGAACTTTGCGCGATCGCCGCCGCGAGTCTTTCGGGCGAGACCTCCATGCCCAGAAAACTGCAGATTCTCGACAACTCGTGCTGCGTGTCCAGGAGCATGTCTTCATAGCGCAACAACAGAAACCCGGAGTCGCCATAGCGCGCCGCCAGCCAACTCGCCACGTTCTGTTTCCACGATCCGTGATTGTTGGTCTCGCCGGCAAGAAAGCGCGGAAGAAAGCTCGCAAAGGGATAGTCGTCCGCGATCAACTTGCGCTTGCGATGGTGGTGAAACTGGGAAAGAGCGACATCACGCGGGTCGCGGACAATGTTGATGACTCGCTTGTAGCGAGGATCGTACGCATCGTGCGTTCGGATAATGCGGGGTCTCGGCGCCCGCTCGAACTCCCGCTTGGACATCACTTCCGGAGCGGGAATCAGACGATCGATGTTGCCCCAGTTCGGGTGCTGTTCCGGGTACAGAAGATTGGCAATCAGAAAGCGAGACCAGGTGTTGCCCGATTTCGGATAGGAAGCCAGGATAACATCGTCGGGAAAAATGATGAGGCTGCGTCCCGGAGGGAGCAGTCCGAATGCTTTTTTTACGCCTACGGTCAGATACCGGATCACTTGTACCCTCCCATAACCCACTGTCGATTGCGCATCGTCAATTGCCTCCTGCCCATGCTTTGTTATTCCGCCGCGTCCAGAAGGCTAACAGCCGCCTGGTCGCATTCGGCGCCACCTTCAACCCAAAGAGCACGAGACTCAATTTCGCCTGGCGGTAGTAGTGGTTCGCTTCCGCGAAGCGTTCCCGGGCCCTGGGAAAATCTCGCACCGAGAGATCGTTCTTCCCCTCCTCGACCAGGTACCGCGCACGGATCTCGGCCGCCCGGTCCCGTACCAACTTCCGCTGCGCCGGGTTCAAAGGCAGATTCTTGTCCGCCTTTTCTAAGATCGACCAATACGCCTCCGCCATCTTGGCGCGCGCCGCTCCCAGCGATCCGGGTCGGCCCTCGTTCATGCGCGCCTGGATCTGGCGGCGGTAGCCGATTTTCCCGCCGTAAAATGCAGTCCGCAGCCACATGTCGTAGTCGTCGCAACGGGCCAGGCTCTCGTCAAATCCTCCCGCTTTCATGATTGCCGCCTTGCGCGCCACCACGGTGGCGATCGATACCACACACCGCTCCACCACCAAAGCTTCAAAGGTCGCCTCGCCATTCGAGGGGTTCTTCTCCATGAATGTAAGCGGATGAGCCGGGTCGCTGGTCGCATCCGCGTTGGCGTAGACCAGGCTGAGCAAAGGGTCGGCCTCGAACTGCTTCATCTGCGATTCCAGATGGGTCGGAAACCAGGTATCGTCGCTGTCGAGGAACGCCAGAAACTCGCCACGCGCTCGCGCAATCGCCGTGTTTCTCGCCCCCGCCGCCCGCTTGTTGACCTGCTTGATGTACACGATGCGATCCGGGTTGCGATCAAGGTAGGGCTGCAGCACCTGCTCCAGTTCCGCCGTATCCGGCGAGCCATCGTTGACCACAATGGCCTCGAAGTCCTGGAAGGTCTGGGCAAAGACCGAATCCAGACACGCCGCGATCAGACCCGCCGTGTTGTAGGACGGGATGATGATGCTGACCCGTGGCCCCGGTTGTGTTTGCTCGTTCCCCATACTTGTTCGAATATAGTTGTTCGAATAAGAAAGTTGCTTCCCTAAGAACTGTAAAACACCAGTTCCTTTTCTCCACTCACAATGTGATTCGCAGCTTCCACGCCCATCAAAACCGAATGATCCATGTTTCCGATTTCATAGCGCCACGCGCCAAAGCGTCCGCGGGAGTAAATTCCCTGTTGCATCAGTGCCGGCTGCAGAATGCCAAGCGCCCGATCGCGATCGATCGTCGGAATCGGATACGAATATCTCACCAGGCGGTGGTAACGCGAAATGATGCGGGCGCGGTCCGATTCGTCGAGTATTTTCGAGCGGATCAGCCCGGCCAGCATCTGTTCATACGTACGCTCGATATCCAGCGTTTGCCCCAGCGGGACCGACATCTCGCACATCAGCGAACTGAACTGTTCAGTATCGCCGTGCGGAACGTTGAAGGGCGAGTAATGCGAGAAAAACGTGGCCCGATAGCACGGCATTTCCGGGTCCGCAAAATACACCCAGCATTTCCCGGTGTCGATCTTCTTCTTCAGTCCGATTCCCAGCACCAGCAGATCGTTGTGTTCGAGCAGCGCCGCCGCCTCGCGCAGTCGCGAGTCGGCCGGTTTCATCATGTTCGCCAACAAATCGAGCGGCGCGGTTGAGATCAGCACGTCGTAACTGTCGCCGCTGCCGTCGGCAAACGAAACCTTTCGCTGTGCCGTGTCGACTTCGGCAAGCTTCTTGCCGGTCCGTACCTTATCGGGAAACCGTTTCGCCATGCGGCGATAGATTTCCCCGGTACCGCCGTGCAGCGGGAAGCGGAACTTGTTGTTCGGACCCCAGGCGACGTCGTCTTTTTCGTAAAGCACATTTTCCAGCAGGCGCTTGAAGTCCACCACCGACACGCGCTCCGCAATCCATCCCTTCGACATGCGCTCCAGCGGCGTGGTCCAGACCTTGGAGTTGTAAGGGAACATGAAGGTTTCGGCGATGCCCTCGCCGAATGTGCTTAGAGTCCACTCGCGGAAGTTCTTCGCGTCGCCGTTCCGGCTGGCGGCCGCCTTGGCCGCGCCCATCAGGCAACTCACCTGGAGCGGCTTAGGCAAATACCGCAGGTTGTTCTGAAATGGATACGGCACGCAGGCATCTTGCAGGTACACCCAGCTCTCGCGCACCCGCTCGTGCACTTCCTTGCCCAGCATGTCGTCGACCAGTTTGTCGAAATAGGGATAATGCGAAAAGATGACGTGTCCGCCCTCATCCCAGACGAATCCCTGCGGGTCCAGGTGCGAGGTAGAGTGTCCGCCGACGTCCTCCGACTTCTCGTAGAGCACCCAGTTGTCGTAACCGAGTTCGTGCAGACGGTAGGCCGCGCCCAGCCCCGTGGGCCCGCCTCCAATGATGACCACTTTCCTGTTAGCCATGAATTTTCCGGCTGCCCCATAGCCCATCTCTTGACAGCATGGGTTGCAGCCCCTGGATCCTCGAAACCCCAGACTTCCTTACCCATTCCTCCCCAGTCGTGAGGAGACTGATTCTCGATGGGCCGTCCCGACCGCCTCCAAATGCTAGCAGACGTCTGTGAATTTCTCTTAACTACATAAGGAAACTCCCCTCGCTTCCACCAGCAAGCCAGAGTCCAAAACAATTCCGAATGGCTTGTTGTAAGTTGCTGATTACAATGACAGTTCCCCGGTGTAGTTGGGATGATTGTAACGTGGAATGGCGTGTGCCTGGTCAAACGTTGGTAACTTGTTTCCCTGCTTTGCCCCAAACCGCTTACCAGGCGTGCTTCATGGCCCGGGCAAACTTCGCCACTGGCAAGGTATTCAGCACGTCTTCCTTTTTTAGCCATGCGCGCCGCGCCTGGGTGACGCCGTAACGCAGTTTTTCCATGTGCGAAGTGTGGTGGGAATCGGTATTGATGACGATTTTCACGCCATGTTGTTTGGCCAGCCGCAAATGAACGTCGTTCAGGTCGAGCCGATCGGGATAAGCGTTCAGCTCCATCGCCACTTTGTGTTTGGCCGCTGCTTTGAGAACCGCGTCGAGATCGAACGGGTAGGCGTCGCGGCGCAGCAGCAGCCGTCCGGTGGGATGCCCGATCAGCGAAGTGTTGGGATTCGCGATTGCCTTCAGCAGCCGCTCGGTCATGGTGGCGCGATCCTGGTTGAACTGCGAGTGCACGCTGGCAATCACAATATCCATCTGTTCGAGCACCGAGTCCGACAGATCGAGCTCGCCATCGCCCAGAATGTCGACTTCAATTCCTGCGAAAATGCGGATACCCTTCATCTTCTTTTCAACCGCGCGGATTCTCTCGATGTGGGCCAGCGCGCGTTCGTCGGTGAGCCCGTTGGCGAAGGCCAGATTCTTCGAGTGATCGGTGATGGCCATGTACTCATAGCCGCGTTCCCGCGCCGCTTCGGCCATCTCTTCAATGGTGCAGCGGCCGTCGGTTTCGACGGTGTGCATGTGTACGTCGCCGCGGATGTCGGAGAGCGTAAGCAGCGCGGGCAGCGTGTGCGAGGCAGCGGCTTCGATCTCGCCCAGATTCTCGCGCAGTTCGGGAGGGATGAAGTCGAGCTTCAACTTGGCATAGATTTCTTCTTCCGTTTTGCGCGCGACCGGCTTCTCGTCTTCGAGCGTAAGCGAGGCTATATTCGTTGAGCGTGAAGCCCATCTTGAGCGCGCGCTGCCGCAGTGCAACGTTGTGCGCCTTCGACCCGGTGAAATATTGCATGGCCGCCCCGAAGGATTCCGGAGGCAGCAGCCGCACGTCCACCTGCATGCCGTTGCGATGCCGGAAGCTGACCTTGTTCTCGCCTTGCGCGATGACGTCCATCAGGCCGGGGAAGCGGAGCAGATGCTCGATAAGTTTCTGGCGCGCTTCGTCCGCCAGGCAGGCTTTGCCGGTGACGAGAATGTCGAGGTCGCCAACGGTTTCGCGTCCGCGGCGCAGCGATCCGGCGGGCGTAACTTTTTCGACGCCCGGAGCAGCCAAAAGATGTTCGACCAGTTTTTCCGCCAATTCTTCGGCCGTATCGAGCAGGAATCGTCCGGCGATGCGGCGGTAGTCCTCGATCGCCTTGAGCAGCTTCAGTTCGTGCTTTTCGCCCATGCGCGGCAAGGTGCGAATCTTCCCTTCGCGCGCCAACTTCTCCACGCCCTCCAGATCGCTGACCTGATAAGCGCTCCAGATCAAGGCAATCGTCTTCGGCCCCAGCCCCTGAATCTTGAGCAATTCCAGCATCGACGGCCGGTATTTTTTCAGCAGCTCGGCGTGCGCCTCGATGCTGCCATCTTTGAAAAGCTGCTGCAGATTGGCCTGCATGCCCTTGCCAATGCCCTGGATTTCGAGAAGTTTCTTCGGCTCCTGAATCAGGTCGGCCACCTGCTGCGGCAGCGCTTCAATAGCCGCTGCGGCGTTGCGGTAAGAGCGCACGCGAAACGAATCCTGCCCGTCGATCTCCAGCAGATCGGCAGTCTCGTAGAGAAGTCCGGCGATGGCCTTGTTGTCCATCAGAGTTGTCAAACCACGAGAGAAGATTGTAACGGAAGAGAGCCCCGCAGCAGGGAATTGGCGCCGCCGGAGGACACCGCCAGCGCGGCCATTCTTGACACTAACACTTTGGTCCGGAAAACCGCCCGAGTGAGACGACCTCCGATCAGGAGGACTTGGTCACATTGGCTGCTTGCGGCCCTTTCTGTCCCTGGACAATCTCAAACTCCACCTTGTCGCCCTCTTGCAGGCTCTTGTAGCCTTCGGTGGTGATGGAGCTGTAATGAATGAATACATCGGGTCCATCGTCACGGCCGAGGAAGCCGTATCCTTTGGCGTTGTTGAACCACTTCACGGTGCCCTTCAAACGTTCCGCCACGTGCGCCCCCCTATTTCCTGCGAATTCCCCCGGGAAAGGCGCGATTCCCAGAGGCCGCAAGAAATTGCAGGCATTGTGCTGCTCACCGGCGGAACTGTCAAGGCTTGGCGTCACACATCGTGGGTTGGGCGCTTCTTCCGTCTGGAGAGACGGGGCTTGCCCCGTCTCCCTCGGGGGCGGCGGCAGTCTCGTCCGCCGAGACGCGGCAAGCCGCGTCTCTACGGGAAACTCTGCTTCTAGCGCGCCCCTCGCGGCCTCTGCGCCAGCCACAGGATGCCGGCGATGGTCTTCGCGTCGCGAATGCGCCCCTCGAGCGCCATCCGCTTCGCCTCCGACAAACCGAAAAACCTGACCGCGATCTTCTCGTCCGCCTCGGGCTGTGCCGGGCCTGCCTCGAGGCCGCTCGCCAGGTAGATGGTCATGGTCTCGTCGAGAAAGCCGGGGCTTACGTAGAAATACAGGATTCGTTTCCAGTGGCGGGCGCGGTAACCGGTTTCTTCCAGCAATTCGCGCTTGGCGGCGGTGAGCGGCGTTTCGCCATCGTCAATGCGTCCGGCAGGCAGTTCCCACATCATCGACTGCGCGGCGTGGCGATACTGGCGCTCCAGCAGTATGCGGGGTTCGCCTTTGCGGATTCCTTTCGCGGCCTCATCCTTGCACAGAACATCGCCGCCCAGACCATCGATGGCCAGAACCACGACCGAACCAGAATGCCGGACGACATCACGACGGGCGCGCACGCCCCCAGGTTCCTGCACTTCATCGGTGGTGACGCTGAACACCGGCCCCCGGTAACTGACTCGGGAAGAGAGCACGCGGGCTGGCGTCGATTTCACAGCTACTGACTTCGTTCCTGCTGCTTTCGCCATGACAACAATATAAGGTATGCTGCGCGGTTGAGCCGAAAACCCATTACCGGAAGAACAACGACTGCAAAGCCCACCATCGCCATCGTCGGAGCCGGGAGCCTGGCATCTTTTCTAGCGGTGGCGCTCAACGACGCCGGGTTCACGATCACCGAGATTGTGGCGCGCCCTTCGCCGCAGTCGCGACGGAAGGCGCGCAAGCTCGCCGTCAGGGTGGGAGCGCAGGCCGTCGCCGCAAGTTCCGCCGCTCTCGACGCCACGTTGCTCTGGTTCTGCGTTCCCGACCGTGAGATTCGCGGCGCAGCCTGCGTTCTCGCCGATCGTCTGGTGGCTCGCGCCGCTCAGAACGTGAAAATCCGTTTTGCTCTGCACTCCAGCGGGGCGCTCTCCAGTCGCGAGCTCGCTCCGCTGCGCACGGCAGGGGCCAAGGTTGCATCGGTCCATCCGCTGATGACATTCGTTGCCGGAGCGCGTCCTTCTCTAACCGGCGTGCCTTTCGCGGTGGAGGGCGACGCCGCGGCCACGCGAGTCGCCAGTCGAATCGTCCGCCAGCTAGGCGGCGAGAGTTTTGCTTTGCCCGCATCGCGCAAAGCCGCATATCACGCCTGGGCCACGATGACTTCACCGCTGTTGCTGGCCTACCTGGTCACGCTTGAAGATGCGGCGTGCGCCGCCGGACTCAGCCGCCAGGCGGCGCGCCGCGCCAGCCTGCCCATCATCCGCCAGACTTTGGCCAACTACTCGCGCCTCGGTCCCGCGCGGTCCTTTAGCGGGCCCCTGGTTCGCGGAGACGCAGCCACGGTGGCCAAGCACCTGGCGGCGCTGCAGAAGCATCCCGGGCCGCGCGAGGTCTATCGAGCGCTGGCGCGAGCCGCCCTGCGCGGCCTGCCCGTGAAGAATCGGGATGAATTAAAACGTTGGTTACAGAACGAAAAGATGCAGATCTTGCGATAATCACGTAGGGACGGACGCATTCGTCCGTCCCGGCGAGCGAAGCTCGCCAGTTGCCGGCCGCTCCTTAGTGCTGCCTTCTGCGGTCGCTGAACAAATGCCCCAGCTTCTCTCGTTTGGTCTTCAAGTATTCTTTCGTATGTTCCGTAGGCGCAACTTCGCAAGGCACGCGTTCGGTTACCTTGATCCCAGCGCGTTCGAGCGCGGCGACCTTATCAGGATTATTCGAGAGCAGCCGCACCCGCCGAATGTCCAGCGCTTTCAGGATCTCGACCGGCATAAGAAACTCGCGCTGGTCGGCTTTAAATCCAAGGCGTTCGTTGGCTTCCACCGTGTCCAGTCCGCTGTCCTGGAGAGCGTAGGCCTGCAGTTTCGCCATCAAGCCAATGCCGCGGCCCTCCTGCTGTTCATAGATCAAAATGCCTGCCCCTTCCTGCGCGATCAGCGAGAGCGACAGTTCCAGCTGCTGCCGGCAATCGCACCGTAGCGAGCCAAATACATCGCCGGTTAAACACTGCGAGTGGATGCGCACCAGCGGCGACCCGGAGTGCACTTCGCCCATCACCAGCGCCACGGCCTCCTCGGTCTTAGCGCCGTCGGATGCCGACGCCCGCGTCGCAAACCCGTGAATCAGGAAACGTCCCCAACGTGTAGGGAAGTCCGCCGACGCCACCTGTTTTACTTTGGAAATGCTCACAACCAAATTATATAGGTTCGATTTCATGTTCCCGTTTCGAGAGTTACCGCCGCGCGAAAACAGCTGGAAAGGGCGTGGTATGATCGGCGTGTTCACCCGGTGGCAGCCGGCGATGGTGAAACTGCTCCCCCGATTTGGCCGGAGGGCGAGCACGCTGCTCCGCGCCCCTCGAAACCTGAACTGAGCTTACCTATTTCTGTGGGGATTGTTCTGCCGGTTGCCCCATTCAGGGTGGGACGAAGAAACAATGGCAGGGAATCCGCTCAAGGTCGTGATCTTCACCTCGGTTCCGCCGCGGCAGGTGGCGCGCATTATGGCGCGCATTCGCCGGGACGCTCCGGAAGCGCGAGTGGTTGGCGTGCTTTATGAACGGCGCACTCCCAAGACTCTGCAACAGCGAATACGGATATGGCGCAAGAAGATGACGCGTCTTGTGTACTGGCGCTACCTGTTGCATCGCATCTTCGCCAGCGTCAATCGCCAGCTGAACCGCTTGTTGGACGCGGTCATCCGTTTCATCCATGCGGCTCCGATGCAGCCTAATGGCAACCCGGACTATGGGCTCGATGATTTGGACGGAGCCTGCAAAACCAATGGAACCGAACTTTTCATTACCCGCGACATTCACTCCGACCCGGCGCTCGACTTTGTGCGGCGCCTCAATGCCGATCTTGGCCTGGTCTTCGGCACGCGCATCCTGAAACCAGTGCTCTTCGGGATTCCGAAGCAGGGCTCGATCAACATTCACAAGCGCAAGGTGCCGGACTACCGCGGCGGCGGCGCGGTCGGACTCTGGGAGTTACTCGACGACCAGAAAGAAATCGGAGTCACCGTTCACCGCGTCGAGGCGAAGGTGGATGCCGGAGGCGTAGTTCGTTCGGCGCTGATTCCGATCGAGCCCTTCGACGATCTCGAGAGCCTGGCGCTGAAGGCCGATGTGGTGGGCGCGGACCTCATCGTGGCTGCGATTCGCGACTTCGCCAAGGGGACCGTGACGGAAACTCCGCAGACCGGTCCCGGCAAGCTGTTTCGAAGTCCGGCAGCCGAGGACTTGCTGCAGATGAAAAAGAAACTGGCGTCGCGGCGCCAAGGTGACGACAATCCTTTTCGGTGGCCGGCATGGAAACTGCTGGCCAAGTCTCTGCTCTATGCCGCGCCGGTCGCGCTCCGCAACTGGCGGCACCGCCGGCAGGGGGATTATCCGGTGATGATCCTCTATCACCATCTGGTTTCTGACCGCCCGCATCGCTTCGGAGTTTCGACTGCGTACTTCCTGCGGCAGGCGAATTACTTGCTGCGCCACTATCGCGTGGTGAGTCTGAGCGAGGCGGTCGAACTGGTGCGGAAAGGCGGGGTCAAGGTGCCCACCGTCGCCATCACCTTCGACGACGGGTACGCCGACAATTTTGTGAACCTGCGCGCCATCACCGAAGAAACCGGCTTGCCGATCGGATACTTCATCTCGACCGAACATATATCGAGTGGCCGCGAATTTGCCCACGACCAGTTGTTCCACGAACACGGGTTTCTGCCGAACACTTGGGAGCAGATCGAGTTTCTGAAGCGCGACGGCTATGAGATCGGCAGCCACACCCGCAATCACGCCGATTGCGGCTCGACCGATGAGGAGTTCTTGCGTCACGAGATCGTGGGTTCAGGCGAAGATATCCAGCGGAAGTTGGGGCCGACTGCACACTTTTCTTTTCCGTTCGGGCTGCCCTCAAATATTTCCGCTCCGGCGGCGGAAACGGCCTGCGCCAGCTATCGGAACGTTTTCTCCGCATACCGAGGCGGCAACTTCCACGCTGACGCCAGGAGAATCCTCAAACGCGGAAGTTTCCCGCACACGGTGTGGGAGCTTGAGCTGCAGTTGCAGTCCGTACTGACTGGGGAAGCAAAAGAGCCCCCACACTTGAAGGTTCGTATCGACGAGCATGGATCCAGTAACCACGGGTAGTCGAAACCAACGACCGGCTGCTAAAATCAAAAAGCAAACCCGCCGCCGTGTGGGGCTATAGCTCAGTTGGGAGAGCGCATCGTTCGCAACGATGAGGTCGTCGGTTCGAGCCCGACTAGCTCCACCAAATTTCCGCACCCTTCCGGCCGTTCCCGGTCCTTTCCCAAACCGGTCCGGAATCATGCAAGTAAAGACGCTCAAAGTATCATTTTGAGGAAAATTCCTTGCACAATTCTGCTAAGATGATCCGTACCGCACGCTAAGTTCCTGTATCCGGACAAGTTCTGGACCTTGTTTTGGATACCAGAATGCTCTCTAGAGATAGCTCTCCCCTCAGCCGCCAGCCCGGCCAAAAGCCAGGCAGGAGTACTGTTTTGAACGACGGCATCAATGGAAAGACCGTACGGCGGAGGCGGAGTTGGTATCGGCGTCGTCTGCGCATCCAGCGGACCCTGGTGGCTGTAGTCGCGTGCACGCTCATCGCCGGTGCCACCTGGCAGAGTGCCGCCCGACATTTCTCGTTGCCCACCTGGCACGCTTCCCAGATTTTGCCCGCCTCTTTTTGGTCGCGGCAGAACGTCCGCAAAGATCTCGCTTTGATGGCGGCGCGCTCCGCCCATCCCGCCAGGTTCCTTGGCCGGATTCCAGGTATCTATCCTTACTCGGTCGTGCCTGGGGGCGTGAAAGATCCCGACGACCTTCGCAACGCGGCGGCGCGCGACTATGTAGTTCGCCGCCATTACGCCCGTTTCGATTACAGCCACGCCCGTCTGGTGCGCGTCACCGAAGCCCGCGCCGTTTACGTTTCCTATCGCATTCGCGACACGGTGTTCTGGACGCGCAGAAAAATTCGCCTCCATCCCGGCGAGTTTCTCCTGACCGACGGAAAAATCACGGCGCGAGCCCGTTGCGGCAACCAGATTTCCGATACCGCGAAGCCCGAAGTTTCGAATGAAGAGCCGGAAGAAGATGTTCTGGACCGGCCCGTGGCTCAGATCGAACCAGGACCGTCGTTCCCCGTCCGGCCGCTCCTTGCCTCGGCCGACTTGCCCGGCGGCGAGCCAACGCCGCCCCCGCTATTTGCCAGCAATTTCATCTTCCCGTACGTCCCGACCGGGTTGCCGATTCCTCCCCGCGTTTGCTCCGTCAATGACAATTCCAAGCGCTGCCGTCCCAAACGTAAGCCGCCGACGGTTCCCGAGCCCTCGACCATGGTGCTGATCGCCTCCGGCCTGGCGCTGGTCCTGTGGCGCTGCAGAAAGACTGCCCGTCCCGTCGTCGCGTAGCGGCCGTCAGCCCGCCTCGAACCACCGAGGCTGCCCCACCCTTGCGCTCTTTGCAAGGGTGGGAAGGTCCTCAAGCTACCCGGATGGACCGCCGCCGATAACCTCCGCAAGTGAGGAAATGCAAGTCTCCAGCGTCGTAGTAGCGCTTCGGATTTCGTGGTAGTGCGAGCGGAAGCCGGACCAATTTTCACCTCACGATTCCGAAGGCCGCATGCGTCCGCTGCGCACATAGCGCTCATGCCAACTCAGGCTCTCGTTGAGCAGGTGTGGAGTGTGCTTGCCAAACGACAGGCGTTCCGCGCGCGATTGGTAGTCGCGCAGCAGCGAACGATAGTCCGGGTGCGCGCAGCGTTCGATGATCACCTTCGACCTTTGCCGCGGCGACAGGCCCCTCAGGTCGGCGAGCCCCTGTTCGGTCACGATCACGTCGACGTCATGTTCGGTATGATCCACGTGCGACACCATGGGCACGATCGTCGTGATCGCTCCGAGCTGCGCCGTCGAGGGAGCCATGAAGATCGCCAGGTACCCGTTGCGCGCAAAATCGCCCGATCCTCCAATGCCGTTCTGAATTCGCGATCCCATGACGTGGGTGGAGTTCACGTTGCCGTAGATATCGGCTTCAATCATTCCATTCATCCCGATAACGCCTAGCCGCCGGATAATTTCCGGATGGTTGGAGATTTCCTGCGGGCGAAGCACAATACTTTGGCGATAAGTCGCCATCTCGGCGTTGACCTTCTCCAGCATGTCCGGACTCAGAGAAAACGCGGTTGCTGACGCACAGGTCAGTTTGCCGCTGCGCAAGAGTGCGATCATGCCGTCCTGAATCACCTCGGTGTAAGAGGTCAAATTTTCAAACTTCGCTTCGAGCAGGCCGAACAGAACCGCGTTGGCGATGTTCCCCACGCCGGACTGCAGCGGCAGGAGCGATTCGGGAATGCGGCCTTTCTTCACTTCCCACCCGAGGAAGTCCAGGATGTGGCCGGCAATCAGCCGTGAGGTAATGTCGGGCGCTTTGAACGGGCTATTGCGGTCGGGAGAATCGGTGAGCACCACCGCCGCGACCTTCTCCGGCGCCACGTGCAGATACGGACTGCCAATCCTTTGCCCCGTATGCACGAGCGGAATGGGCTGGCGGTTCGGCGGCGGTTGCAAGCCGTAATAGATGTCGTGCATGCCCTCCAGTTCCGCCGGTTGCCGGGAGTTCACTTCGAGAATCACCTTCTCCGCCTGGTCGATCCAAGTCCGGTTGTTGCCCACCGACGAACTGGGAACCAGCCGCCCATCTTCAAGAATCGCCGTGACCTCGATCAGCGCCCAATCCATTTTGCCCAGGAACCCGTATTCCACGTACTGGGCGACGTGGCCGAGGTGGATGTCCATGTACTCCATCTCGCCGGCATTGATCCGTTTGCGTGTCTCCGGATCCGACTGATAGGGCAGCCGCAACTGGATGCCTCCAGCCATGGCGAGCGCGCCATCCAACTCGGGCCCGGTCGAAGCGCCGGTGAAGATGCTGACCTGCGCCTTCTGCCCGCGCAGGTTGGCGTCGGAGATGATGCGAGCCAAGGCCAGCGGTACGGCCTTCGCATAGCCGGCGCCGGTGAATCCGCTCATGCCGATGCGAGTGCCAAATCCGATCAGCGCCGCCGCTTCGTCGGCGCTCATGATGCGAGATGCCAGGCTGGAATTCAAAACGCGAGAGCTTGCAGAGGTAGAGGTCGACATAGAGTTCCTAGGGAATGAAAGATCGCCACAGGATGGCGGAAACTCGTAATGATGTCACTGGGGGGGCAATGCAGCAAGTGATTCCGGTCACTGGAAGTCGTGATGAGTAAACGGCGGGGGCAGGATTGGTTTGTGTAGAGCGGACACTCTGTCCGCTGCCGCTGACTCGCGCCCGGAGAAGACGAAGTGGTCGAGATCGAATCGCACTGGACCACAGTGCGTGAGAACTCCTTTTGGCACAGTCTGGTCGAACCAAGCACCGCAGAATCCAGCCCCCGGAGGGGCGTCAGCCAATAGCCCGGTGCTTCAGCGCCGGGTGGGCCCGATTAACAAACCCGGGTTTGTCCCGAACCTAGACCAGAAATAACTGGGTGTGCGGCCCCTTCTCGCGCTTTTCGAGAAGGTGTCTGCGAAGTGAAGGGCGGGGCTTTTGACTTCCTCAGTCATTGCAAACCATTCGTGTGATCGAAATCGATTGACTTAAGAACCCGCCGTGCGCAACGATAGAGATCTGATTGGGGCAGTTTCGGACCCGTCGACCAAGACGGTCCTCGAAGCTGCCCCAAACCCATTTTCAGCGTTATTTGACAACTTAAGTTGTTGGTTCTTAAAGACTTTACCCGCAAGTCCTTTAAACCCAAAGACCTGGCGGAAGCTACCTCCTAAGTCTTTGAGTCTAAAAGACCGAAAAAAAGGGGGGGCCCCCCACCCGTACTGGTTGGTTAGTAATGGTAGAGTAAACAGGGACCGGGAAACCGCCCAGCATTTTGCCCAGCGCCGAAAATCCCCGCTCTCACTTGACCGCGCTGACGAAATCGCCGGTAGTGGCGTTAATCACTCCGATGCCCTTCCGATCCTTCTCGCTGGCGCCGTAAATGACAGACCAGACGGGCACGTTCAGGTTCTTGTCCTTGAGCAGCACGTAGGTGACGGGCTGTTGCGCATCCTTCTTGACGAGGGCATCGCCGCCGTGTTGCTGCGCGACCTCGTAAGCCTTATCCGTATCGGTCTTCAGCAGGAAGTGTGAAAAGACAAGATTGGCGGATTGGGCGTTGTAGGCGCCTTCCTCGCCCTCGGGGGAAACTCCGTAAGGTGGCGCGCCCGCCAGCCGGCTTCCTGAGCAAACGAAGGTCTTGGTGGAGCGGCGGCTGGGCGAGACAAAATACCCGCGCCAGACGGTGGATTTCCCGCCCTGGCCGGAGGCTTCCGTGTTGAGCACCGATTCCACCCGCGCGGGTTCGGCATCGGGCGCCCATTTCAACGCCAGGCCGAGCATGCGATTGAACGCCTCCTCACCAGAGTAAAGCGAGGGTTCCGCTTTCTTCGGAGCGGCCGCCGGCGTTTCCGAGGCCGTCTTATTCTCGTTTGAGCTGCACCCCACTGCTAGCATTACGAGGCCGATCACGCTAAGGGCAAATGCGAGACGATATGATTTCATTTTTCGTTCCTTTCAAGAGTGTTTTGAACCCATAACCTGTACTGATACCGATCTCAACGGATACCGAATTCCACCGACACTGGCTTCGACTCCTCTTCCGTTCCATCCCAGCGTGGAAGGAGAAATCGGGAAGTGTGGTGGCGGGGCTTCGCCCCGCCGGGACGGGGTAAAGCACCCGTCACCACACGGGCCTCCCTTTAGACAGGGATTTCTTCTGCAATTTCGGTTCGCCCGAATTGTACTGCTTGGGCTGCGTTTTGCAAGGCCGAAGGACGGGGCCGTCAGGCCCAAAGCCGTCACCCCACGGTAACCCCCGGCCGGTTCTTGCATCCAACTAAAGACGCGCTTTCGCATGTTATACTGCGCTCAGATGGGGTCACCGGGACTCTCCACGTCCCTGCCCGAGGATTTTGAAACATGGCCGGTAGTTCTCGTCGTTCTCTCTTCCTGATAGTTTTCGTGCTTGGTCTGTTTGGTCTGCTCGGGATGTTGTTTGCGCAGAGAATCAGCCCGGCAACCACGCCCAGCAGCGACTCCGACGTCCGCGACAGCCTGAAGCAGTTCACCGAAGTTTACGAAAAGGTCGAGGAGAACTATGCCGACCCGGTGAATCCCGACAAGGCGATTTATAACGGCGCCATCCCGAGCATGCTGCACCAGCTCGATCCCCACTCGAACTTTTTCGATCCCAAGTCGTACTCGTCGCTGCGCGAAGAGCAGCGCGGCAAGTATTACGGCGTGGGCATGACGGTCGGCCCGCGCAATAACAAAGTCATCGTCATCGCTCCCTTCGTCGGCACCCCTGCCTATCGCGCCGGCATCCGCCCGGGCGACATTATCGCCGCCATCGACGGCAAGCCCACCGACAACATGAGCACCTCCGACGTGGCCGATCTGCTCAAGGGACCGAAAGGCACCACCGTCCGCATCACCATGTTGCGCGAAGGCTCCGATCATCCGCTCGAGTTCGCCGTCGTTCGCGACGAGATTCCGCGCTACAGTGTCGACCTCCACTTCATGATCAAGCCCGGCATCGGCTACATGCACGTTTCCGGATTCCAGGAAACCACCGAGCACGAAGTCGCCGAAGCGCTCGATCAGATGGGCGATCTCAAAGGACTGGTCCTCGATCTGCGCCAGAATCCCGGAGGCTTGCTCAGCGAAGGCGTAGGCGTGGCCGACAAATTTCTAAAGAAGGGACAGCTGATCGTCTCGCACCACGGCCGCTCGTCTCCTGAAAAGCGGTACGTCGCAGCCCACGGCAACGGTGGCAAAGACTATCCGCTCGTAGTGCTGGTGAATCGCGGCACCGCATCGGCCGCCGAGATTGTCGCCGGAGCCATTCAGGATCATGATCGCGGCCTCATCGTCGGCGAAGTCACCTTCGGCAAAGGCCTGGTGCAAACCGTGTATCCCCTGGGCGAAAATACCGGCCTGGCCCTGACCACCGCCAAGTACTACACCCCCAGCGGACGTCTCATCCAGCGCGATTACTCGAACCTTTCTCTCTACGATTACTACTACAATCGCGACAACGAAGAGAATAACGCCAACCACGAAGTGAAGCTCACCGATGGTGGACGCACCGTGTATGGCGGTGGCGGCATCACTCCCGACGTGAAGCTCGCGCCTTACAAGTCCAACAAGTTCCAGGAGTCGTTGCTGCAGCACTACGCGCTTTTCAACTTCGCCAAGCGCTACGCCATAGGGCACAAAATTACGCAGAACTTTGAAGTCGACGATGCCCTGCTGCTCGACTTCCGCAAATTTCTCGACGAAGAAAAAATACCCCATACCGAAGCCGAGATGATCGAGAACGACGATTGGCTGCGCTCCAACATCAAGAGCGAGCTCTTCGTCGATACCTTTGGCCAGGAAGAAGGCTTGAAGGTACGCGCCGAAACCGATCCGGACGTGATCAAGGCTCTGGAGTTAATGCCGCAAGCGCGGGCGCTCGCCGACAATGCCAAGAAAGTGATTGCGGAGAGAAACGCGGCGAATCCGGTCACCCGCTAGACAACCGGTTCCCAGTTCTCAGTTCTCAGTTCTCAGAAAAACCAGCCCTGTTTATTGAATGCCACTGAGAACTGAGAACTGGGAACTGAGAACTTTCTCTTGAGTGCCGCCTGCGAAAGCCCTAAAGTACAGGAAGCGAAACGCGCGGAGGCCTCTGTCTGCCAGCGGCGATCATGCTTCAATCCGGGTCATGGCTTCAAATCGGACCTTGGATTCCCGCGCTGCTGGTGGCGATGGCGGCAGGCGTTCTGGACTGGCGCTACCGGCGGATTCCGAACTGGCTGACCGTGTCGGGCCTGGCGGCTGGGGTCGCGGTCAACACGATTCTCTACCGCTGGCCGGGACTGAAAGCCGCCCTGCTCGGAACGGCGTTGGGTCTGGGGCTGCTGCTGCCGTTCGTGCTGGTCCGCAGTCTGGGCGCCGGCGACTGGAAACTGGCCGGCGCGTTGGGAGCCTGTCTCGGCGCGCGGCAACTGCTTTCCGTGCTGATGGGCACGGTTTTGGTTGCGGGAGTCATGGCGCTGGCCGTGGTGATCTGGAAAGGGCGGCTGAAACGGACGTTGCTGAACATCGCGCATCTGTTGGCCGCATTGTTCAGGCTGCGGATGCCCGGGTCCGAGCTGTCGCTCGACGATCCACAGTCCACAAAAATTCCGTTCGGCGTGGCCATGGCGCTCACGGTTGTGTTTTACGGGATAGGGAGAGCGATCGGGAAATTTGTAATTGGTAATTTGTGATTTGTAATTTGCCAGTCCATTTATGATTTGTCATCCCATTTTGATTTGTCATCCTGAGCGGAGGAGCCGAAGGGGAAGGACCTGCTTTGTTGTCCGTGTAGAAGACAGCAGGTCCTTCGCTTTCTGGATGACAAGGGGTGAATGACAAAGGGGTCGAGCAAGCTGACATCCAACCAATCCCGCAAACTCGGAAGTGCTGACGGCGCCGAGATCGCCGAGGCCGCGCTCGTGCTGCCCCTGGTGTTCATGCTTCTGATGGGCATCATCTGGTTTGGACGAGCCTTCAATATTTACTCGACCATTCAGCAGGCGGCGCAGCAGGGAGCGATCAAGGCCGCGCGCGAGGCAACTGCGCCACCTGCGACCCCGACCTGTCCCTAACGCCACCGGTGATTACTGCGGTTGAGGCGTGATGCAATCCTCCAATCTCGATCCCAGCAAATTCAAGCCAGCCCCAATCCTCCTTCCCCGACCACCTGCGCGAATTGCCCCATAGGTCGTGCACGACCACCGCCAGCCAATATCAAGGTCTGCCGTAACGTGTTGCTGAATCCTCCGGCTTCTACAACCCAGCTGCCGCAATGTGGAACCATCGTGACCTTTCAATATCCATTCAATTTCTATCTGCCTTTCACCTCCCTGAACCTGCAGCAGATTGTGATGTCGGCGCAAGCGGAAAGCAGGATGGAGAACTAGATGGGCCGCATTCGAATTGTGCAGCGGCGCGGACGGGCCCACTTCTCGAAAGGCGCGAGAAATGGGGCACCCTCGCCCCGCGCACCCCGCGGCGCCCGTTGGCTGAAAGATGCGCGGGGCTCGGCGCTGCTGGAGTTTGCGATCGTCCTGCCGCTGCTGGTGGTATTCGTGGTGGGCATCTACGATTTCAGCGGCGGGTTCAACCAGAAGCAGAAGATCGAGCAGGCCGCGCAGGAAGGCGCCATCATTGCAGGCGCTCAGCCGATGAGCGACATTGCGACGACCACCAGCGACCCGGATTCGCTGCATCCGGTGGTGGCCGCAGTTCTCAATTCGCTGGTCGGCAGTGGAGTGGTGCCCAGCGGAACCTGCACCCCACCGGGTACGGCATCCGGACCGGTTGGCCTGGAGTGGACTTACACAATTTCCGGGTGTTCCAGCGCTTATCCAACCGACACTCTGGTCGTTAAAATCAATCGTGGCTGGGTCCCGGCGGTTGCCGGCCCCACGACCGTCGGCACCCGGCTCACGGTGACTTACCCCTACCATTGGCGTTTTAACCGGGTCATCCAATTGCTGTTTCCGGGATCGTTGTCGTACGCCGCGACCACCGATATCAGCGAAACCGCGGCGACCCATAATCAGTTGTGAGGGGCAATTTTGAAGGGGCAGTTGTGAAAGGGCAGTTGTGAAACAACGAGTGCGCCGAGCCAGAAACATCCGCGAAAGGAAAGGTGAGCAAGGAGTCATCATCATGCTGGTCGCGGTGTTTCTGCTGTTTGTCGTGGGAGCGATGGCGGCGATCGCCATTGACGCGGTAACGCTCTACACCGCGCGCAGCGAGGCTCAACTGGCGGCGGATGCCGCGGCGCTGGCGGCGGCACGCGTGCTGGCCAACTCCGGGATGACGTCGGATCCGAACGCCGCCACCGACAATTTGGAGGCGAACGCGTGGGGCCTCGCGAGCGCGGTCGCCCTTCAGGTCGCGGAGCAGAACCGGGTAGGAGGAGCGAACCTGGTCGCCGGTGAGGTCACGCTTCCTGCTTTTCCCAGTGGAACTTATACCAACCCGACGGTCACGGTAACCGTGCTAAAAACTGATTTGCCAACATTCTTCGCTCGCATTTGGGGGAGCAGTGCTCTTGCCGTGAAAGCGTCGGCCACCGCGGAAGCCTATAATCCTTCGGGCGCGGGGTCCGGGCAGGTGCCGGTGGCTCCCACTTGCGTGAAACCGTGGCTGCTGCCGAACATCGATCCGACGCAACCGGCGACCAATCCAACACCACCGCAAATATTCAATCATCTCACTGGCGTCATTGTGAACCCCGGTTTGCTCGGTCAAAGTTGGCCATCGGCGAACCTAGCGCTCAATCAGGATGGCCTCCATGCCCTGTGCGGGGGAGGGGGAGATTGCAGTGCCAGCATCTCAGTGCCGTCGCCAGGAGGGTACTATCCCGGAGTCATCGAGCCAGACGACTTTCCTGTCCCCACGGCCGTGCCCGCTTGCAGCGCTGGCTTCAATTCGTATCAACTGGCTGTCGCGGGCTGCGTTCCGCGTCCCATTCGATGCGGCCCGACTGCGACCGCAGCCATCGACATCGATTTAAACCCTTACGTGCCCAACGGTACCAGTCGTGATGCCGACACAGTTCAGGCGGCAAAGTGCCTCATCCACGACACCGGCGTAGCGGGAAACAGCGACAGCATCGACAGCGCGGCCCTCCCCAGTCCCCCCTTTCAGTTCCTCGGAGGCAACCAGAACCCCATTGCAGGTGCGGTCGCGAAAGATGTTCTGGTCAGCGATTCCCTGGTGACGATTCCGGTATTTGACTCCACAGGGGCAGCGCCGGGCACCACCGTCGACGTGATCGGCTTTTTGCAGGTCTTCCTGAACTCTTCAGCAACCGCGACACTGCCGTACACAACTCGGCAACCCGACCATCCCGGAGATTCCCGCAACAATCATCAACATGGTCGGTTGCGGAACCGGTGCCACCGGAACGCCGATTCTCGGCAACGGCGCCTCTCCCGTGGCGGTGCGGCTGATCTCGCCGCCGTAAGTTCGGTGAAGCGCCGGGCGTCCCCGCCCGGCTGGGCGGGCGAGACGCCCGTCGCTCCATCGTGTGGTTTATTGCGGGGCCGCGACTAGAAGCTGTTGGGATCGCGGCGCGTAAGGATGACGCGCTCCAGGCTCAGTTCGTTGCCGACAAAAATAAAGTTATAAGCCGAGCCGTTCAACAGCGCTCCGAGCACATCGCGCGCCGGACCTGGACCCAGATCGGCGGCGACTTGTTCCTGCTCGGCACCGGCCGGAATCGCAATCTCCGCCTGCGTCTGGTGCTGCACTTCGAACAGTACCTGCGCCAGTGTGGCTTTTTCGGCGTGGATGCGCAACATTCCGTTTTCAAACGTCACCGTCAACGGCGGCTTCGGCGGAGGTGGCGTTTCCCTGACGGCGGCGGGAATCGGCGCGTTGGCAACTGCGGCAGAGACTCTGGCCGTTGCAACGGAAGTGCCCGTGGCCAGCGAAGCATTTTGAAGTCTTGCGGTGGGCGCAGCATCAGAAGCTTGCGCTCCCGCGGTGGCCGACCCGAGCTTTATAACGACCGTATTCTGGCTTGTCGAAACCCGATACGACTGCGGCTCCGCGAGGTCGAGTACGACGCGTGTAATCGGAGGGTTGTCGAAAAACAGTCCAGTGCGAACTGCCTTGAGCGCGCCGCGATTGACCTTCAGGGCGCGCAACTCGGCGGCGGGAAGCGCGCCGGGAAAATCCACGACGATGCGGTCGGGTCCGGTGATGGCCTGGGTATCGGGCTCGACCGGCGCTCCCGAGGTCTGGATCTCGACTTCCATGGCATCGCCCGTTCCGTGCACGACGACATGCTGAACGCGAGCGCCACTCGTTCGTATTCGGGGCAGGCATCTGCGCGCAAATCGGCGCCGACAAGATTGCCGCGACGCCCAGCAGGGCTCCGAAATAATAGAGGCGTAGCATGGGGGGCTCTGAGCGAAGTCTAGCAGTATCGGACAGACTATCCGCACCAAAAGTCGTAGCACTTCCTGCTTGCGGGGCGGCGCGCAGATCCCACTCCTCGAAAAGTGTGGGGACGGGCGCCCTCGCGAGCCTGCCCTGAGCGGAGTCGAAGGGTCCAAGCCGAGCGCAGCTTCGCTACAAGCCCATTAAACCTTCCATCCGCTCTAATATTTCACGATTGCGGCGAACGATTTGGGATCGAGGGACGCTCCTCCCACCAGCGCGCCATCAATTTCCTCTTCCGACATCAGGGCGTGGGCATTTTCGGGTTTGACGGAGCCGCCATAGAGAATGCGCAGTTTGTCGGCGAATTCCTGGCCGAACGACTCGGCGGCTTGGGCCCGGATGATGGTGTGGGCGTCGGAGGCCATCTGCGGGGTCGCGGTTTTTCCGGTGCCGATGGCCCAGACCGGTTCGTAGGCGACCACCAGGCGCACGGCTTTCTTGGCCGAAACCTTGTGGAAGGCGCGCAAACACTGGCGGCGCAGCACGTCGTCGGTGAGCGAGGCTTCGCGTTCTTCGAGAACCTCTCCCACGCAGACGATGGGGACGAGTCCGGCTTCGAGCGCGGACTTCAGTTTGAGATTCACGGTGTCGTCGGTCTCGCCGAAGTACTGGCGGCGTTCGGAGTGTCCGATGATGACATGGGTGACGCCGACCGCCAGCAGCATGGCGGCGTTGACTTCTCCGGTGAAGGCGCCTTCTTTTTCCCAGTGCAGATTCTGCGCGCCGATGGCGACATTCGAGCCTTTGGCGGCGGCGACGGCGGCATCCAGGCAGAGATAAGTGGGGCAGACGACGATTTCGTCGCGGTCGTGAGCCTCGACCAGAGGCAGGAAATCGCGGAAGAAGTCGCGGGCCTGGTCGGGCGTTTTGTACATCTTCCAGTTGGCGGCGATGAGTTTCTTTCTCATGAAGGACCCCTCTCACTGCTGAAGATAGCGGAATTTGCGAGCGGCTGCTGGGACAATTTTTCGGCGGCCTCGACGTAAGCTTTGCACGTGGCAATGTCGAAGAGCGCGAAATGGATTTGCATGATATGAGCGCAGGCGGGCAGAGTTTCGGCGATGGTGCGAACTGCGATTTCCGCGGCCTTGTGCACCGGATAGCCGAAGGCTCCGGTCGATATCGAAGGGAAGGCCAAGGATCGGATTCCGTGGTCGTCAGCGATCTGGACCGAGGCACGATAGCAACTGGCTAGGGTTTCGGCCTCGCGCTGGCCGCCTCCCCGGTACACAGGGCCGACGGTGTGAATGACATATTTGGCCGCCAATCGTCCGCCGGTCGTGATGACGGCTTTGCCGGCGGGGAGGTTGCCGATTTTGGCGACGATGCGCTTGCACTCCTGAAGGACGGAAGGACCGCCGGCGTGGTGGATTGCACCATCGACGCCTCCGCCGCCGAGCAGAGAGGAGTTGGCGGCGTTCACGATGGCCTCGGTCGTCTCCTTGGTGATGTCGGCGGGGCCGTGGAACTCGAGCGTCTTGCCGTTCGAGAACGTCAGTCGGGCTGCGAAGTCGGACATAGCGGCCCTAAAGGGCAGTCGATGAAGCGCAGTTTTCGGCATCGCTAAAGCGATGCCCTGATACGAAGCCTACGAGCTACGAGGCCAAGTTAAAAGCTAAGACCTAAGACCTAAGACCTAAGACCTAAGACACCTAACACCTGACACCTATTTCTTCTCCGTCAGGGCTTCGACCCCGGGCAACTTCTTACCTTCCAGAAATTCCAGTGACGCGCCTCCGCCGGTGGAAATATGGGTGATCTTGTCGGCGACGCCGGCGGCCTTGACGGCGGCTACGGAATCTCCGCCGCCCACGATGGTGATCGCTCCGGCATTTTCCGCCACAGCTTGAGCGATCTTGAATGTGCCTCGGGCAAAGGGCGACACTTCGAAAACGCCCATGGGGCCGTTCCAGACGACGGTGCGGGCGGCTGCGATTTCCTCGCAAAACGCGTCAATCGATTGCGGGCCGATATCGAGCGCCATCATGTTGGCGGGGATGGGCTCTCCGGCGCCGACGAATTTAACCATGGCGCCGGCTTCGACGCGGTCGGCGATGACGTGATCGGTAGGCAACAAGAACTTGAGTTTATGGGTTTTTGCCTGCTGCAGCAGTTCGCGGGCGAGTCCGATCTTGTCTTCTTCGACCAGGCTCTTGCCCACGGATTCGCCTTGCGCCTTAAGGAAGGTGTAGGCCATGCCCCCTCCGATGATGAGGACGTCGACCTTGCCGAGCAGGTTCTGGATGACTCCAATTTTGTCGCTGACTTTGGCGCCGCCGAGGATGGCGACGAAAGGACGCTCGGGGTTTTGCAGCACGCGGCCCAGATATCGCAGCTCTTTTTCCATCAGCAAACCGGCGGCGGATTTCTGCACGAACTTTGTGATGCCGACGGTGGACGCGTGGGCGCGATGGGCGGTGCCGAAAGCATCGTTGACGTAGTACTCGGCAAGCTTGGCGAGTTGCTTGGAAAAAGCCTCGTCGTTCTTTTCTTCTTCGGCGTGGAAGCGCAGGTTTTCGAGCAGCAGCGCCTGTCCTTTTTCGAGTTTGAGCGCCACTTCTTCGGCTTCCGGCCCGACACAGTCGGGGCAGAAGCCCACGTTTTCTCCGCGCGCCAGTTCTTTATCGAGCAGCATGCGCAGACGCTCGGCCACCGGCTTCAGGCTCAACTTGGGGTTGGCCTTCCCTTTGGGACGGCCGAGGTGAGACGCCAGGATCAGGCGCGCGCCGTGGCGCAGAGCGTACTCGATGCTGGGCAAGGTTTCGCGAATACGCGTGTCGTCCATGACCCGGCCGTCGTCGAGCGGGACGTTGAAGTCCACACGCATGAAGATGCGGTGATCGTTGAGAGGAAGATCGCGAATGGAAAGCTTGGACATGAGAGCTCCGTTATTGATCGTTCGCATGACGCGCGGTTCGTCGTTCGCCGTTCGCTGTTCGCAAAACCCGCTTCAACGAGCCGCAATGTGCAAGACGGGTGGCGAAGCGAACAGCGAACGACGAACAGCGAACGTGACTTACAGCCCCTTGGCCGCCATCAGGTTGATCAGATCGCGCACACGGCAGGAGTATCCCCACTCGTTGTCATACCATGAAATCAACTTCACGCAATTGCCGCCGACCACCAGGGTCATGGGAGCATCGACGATGGAGGAGCGGGAATCTCCCTTAAAATCGGACGACACCAGTTCGTTGGTCTCGTATCCGAGATAGCCCTTCAGCGGACCGGATTCAGAAGCTTTCTTCAGCGCGGCATTCACTTCTTCTTTGGTCGTCTTCTTCTCGACAAACACCACCAGGTCGACGACCGAAACGTTGGGCGTGGGCACGCGCATGGAGAAACCGTCGATCTTACCCGCCAGATCGGGAATGACCAGTTTGAGCGCTTTGGCTGCGCCGGTCGTGGTCGGAATCATCGAGAGCGCCGCCGCTCGCGCCCGCCTCAGATCACGGTGTGGGAAGTCAAGAATCACCTGATCGTTGGTATAGGAGTGGATCGTAGTCATGGTACCGGTGACGATCTTGAAATTGTCGTGGACGACCTT
Source organism: uncultured Acidobacteriaceae bacterium (assembly GCA_963712295.1). Lineage (GTDB taxonomy): Bacteria > Acidobacteriota > Terriglobia > Terriglobales > Acidobacteriaceae > Acidiflorens. Next base: position 151,435 of record CAVQHM010000008.1, on the reverse strand, counting down.
GGCGATGGGAGCCAGGCAATTCGTAGTGCAGGACGCGTTCGAAACGATGTGGTGCTTGGCGGGATCGTACTTCTCGTCGTTGACGCCGAGCACGACCGTGATGTCCTCGTTCTTCGCAGGGGCCGTGATGACGACTTTTTTCACCGCGCCGCGCAGATGCTTCCTGGCTTCGTTGGCGTCGGTGAATTTTCCGGTGGACTCGATGACCACCTGCGCTCCGACCGAATCCCAGGACAGGGCCGCTGGATCTTTCTCCTTGAAGACCTTGATGACCTTGCCGTCGACCGAAATGCTGTCGGCGCCAGCCGTGATTTTGTTCGGCAGGTTGCCCAGGATCGAGTCGTACTTGAGCAAGTGTGCCAGCGTTTTGGGATCGGTGAGATCGTTTACCGCCACGAAGTCGAAGTTCTTGTCCGCGAGCGCGGTGCGGAGAATGTTGCGTCCGATACGTCCAAATCCATTAATGCCAACTTTTACTGCCATGGTGCCTCCGAAAGAATTTTCATTGCTTAAAGAATACCCAGGGTGCTGAGACAACTTTCGATGTTAACAGGATGGTGGAGTTAGCGTAAACGCCTTGCGCCCATCCGTGCTGTCCCGATTTCCCGAATCAGGACAGGAGCGCTATGATCGTGGTCCCGACTGTAGCGCCCCCGGGACAGCCGGCAAGGCTTGTCCGGAGCGAAGTCGAAGGATGCCGACGCTACAGGATTCATCCCGACGGCTTCACGCGGGTGTGATCTCGAGGTAGGCGTCGGTGTTACGCCATAGCAAGGGGACACGGGCGAGCCAGTATTTTGCGTTGATGAGTCGGCGAACGCGGACAGACTCCTCGGGAGGCAGAATACGAGCCGTAGCGGGGAATTCCGGGCCGGTGATTTTTCCCCGTATGGTGCAGGGAGCGATCTTGACTTTCGGGTTGTTGCGGATGCGCTTGTACTTTCCCAACTTGCTGCTGGTCATGAAGTAGAGTTTGTTATTGTCTTCGGCAAACCAAATAGGCGTGTACACGGCAACGCCAGTCTTCCGGAAGGTAGCAAGGCTGATGTAACGCTGGCCGTGGATTTCGGTGGGGACAGTAGCCATGGGAATATTCTAAACAGCGGCAGGCCATTTTCCGTAATCACGGGTCGGGGGAGTGCGGCGAGGAAAAGCCCAAATGACTAATCCGGTTGACGCCAAGTCACTTACAATAGCGAACGGTTGAGGCTCCGGATATGAGCGAGACTTGGAAACAGTGGGAAGGCCGCACCGTCGATGGGAGATTTCCGCTACAGAGCTACTTAGGCGGTTCCGATCACGGCGCTGTGTTCCTTACCTGCCTGCAACGCGCTGCCGGCGATTCCGAGAAAGCCGCTATCAAATTGATCGCTGTCCCCGCTGACGCGGAGAAGCAACTCCTCCGATGGAAGCTTGCCGGCGAACTGAACCATCCAAATGTGATTCGCATTTTCGAAGCGGGGCGCTGTGAACTGGATGGCACGGATCTGCTTTATGTTGTGGAGGAGTACGCGGAGGAAAATCTTTCTCAGATTCTTCCGGAACGGGCGCTGACAGCGGAGGAGGCGCTAACGATGCTTCCGCCGGTTCTGCGGGGTTTGCAGTTTGTGCACGACAAGGGTTTCGTGCATGGACACATTCATCCGGCAAATATTTTGGCCGTTGGCGATCAGGTGAAGCTGTCGAGCGATGCTCTGGAGGTACCGGAGGAGGCGCGGCGCGGCGCAGAGTCGACGAGCGCTTACGATCCGCCGGAAACAGCGACTTCGACAGCTGCGGTTTCGACTGCAGCCGACGTCTGGCAGTTGGGGATGACGCTGGTCGAGGTGCTGACCCAGCGCTTGCCCGTTTGGGATCGTGCACAGACGAGCGCGCCAAAGGTACCGCCGACTATACCGGCGACGGTTCCGGAACCATTTCGCGAAATTGCGGGTCGCTGCTTGCAAATGGATGCCGCGAAACGATGCACGATTGCAGAGGTCACTGCCAAGATCAACGATCGGCTGGAATCCGCGAAGGGGGAGCCGGCGCTGCCGGCGCCAGCGTCTGCTCCGACGCCGGCGATTGCGGGTCAGCGGAAAGAATCCGCGAAATGGCCCTACTGGCTGGGGTTAGCGGCGCTGGTTGCGGTTGCAGTCTTTTTAATTGTGAGACAGAAACCGTCAAGCCCGCCGACGGAATTGCAATCGACGCAATCGCCGCAGGGTGGGACGACCGAAAGCTCACAGTCCGCTACCGAGACGACGAACACTGGCAACCGAAGCGGCGTGGTGCGGCGGGTGATGCCGCAGGTTTCGCCGAACGCGCGCCGCACCATCCAAGGCAAGATCAAGGTTCGTGTGAACGTCGAGGTAGATGCCGCGGGCAACGTGGGGAAGGCGACGCTGGAATCGGCAGGGCCGAGCAAGTATTTCTCTCGCGTCGCGCTGGAAGCTGCGCGGGATTGGAAATTTTCTCCGGCACAAACCGGGGAGCAGGGCGCTGCCAGGGAATGGCGGCTGCAGTTCGCTTTCAGCCGAAGCGGGACGGAAGTTTCTGCAGTGCGCATAGCGCATTAGAATTTGGTCTCTAAGTCCGGGGATTGAGAACCGTTCATTTGTGTGCAGAGGAAGGTCATAGGTCAATCTTCCGGGGCGGATCCTTAAGGCGACGGACCTCCAGGCCCGATCCTCGTAAAGGAGATTCGGCAAAGAAGGTCGCCAAACCATCGGTACCCTGAAAATAGCGACGCTGGAAGAAAAGCGCCACGTTGACCAGCGCAATCATGACTGGCACTTCGACGAGTGGGCCGATGACGGCGGCGAATGCCGCTCCGGAGTTGATGCCGAAAACGGAAACCGCGACCGCAATTGCCAGTTCAAAGTTGTTCGAGGCCGCGGTGAACGAGAGCGTAGCCGTCTTCGAGTAGTCCGCTCCGAGTTTCTTCCCCATGTAAAACGACAGCAGGAACATCACTACGAAATAGATCAGCAAAGGCACGGCGATCCGCAGCACATCCAGCGGGAGCCGGACGATGTAAGCGCCCTTGAGCGAGAACATCACCACAATCGTGAACAGCAAGGCGATCAGCGTGAGCGGGCTTACTCGGGGAACGAAATTGCGCTCATACCACTCGCGCCCTTTCATCCGAAGCAGCACTGTGCGGGTTAGGAACCCGGCCAGAAAAGGAATGCCCAGATAAACAAAAACGCTCTTTGCGATTTCGGCGATCGAGACATGGACGATCGCGCCGTGGAGGCCGAGCTTGGCGGGAAGAACCGTGATAAAGAGCCAGGCGTAGGGCGAGTAGAAGAACACCTGGAACAGGGAATTGAAGGCCACCAGGCCAGCCGCATATTCGGCATCGCCGCTCGCCAGTTCGTTCCAGACGATGACCATCGCAATGCAGCGGGCCAGGCCGATCATGATGAGTCCCGCCATGTATTCGGGATAGCCGCGCAAAAATACGACGGCCAGGACGAACATCAGGATCGGGCCGGCCACCCAGTTCTGGATGAGGGAGAGGCCCAGCACGCGTTTATTGCGAAAAACCTCGTGCAGCTTCTCGTACCGCACCTTGGTGAAGGGCGGGTACATCATGACGATGAGTCCCACCGCAATCGGAATCGAAGTTGTGCCGATGCTGAAGCGATTCAGAAACGGCACGATTCCCGGCAGTCGCCATCCCAACGAGACTCCGACGGCCATGGCGGCAAAAATCCACGCGGTGAGATAGCGATCGAGAAAGCTGAGACGGCGGGATGGCTTCGTGGTCGTCATGATGGTGGTTGCTGCCATGTCATCCATTCCTCGTCATTGTTGCCCAATGCGATCCACTTCCTTTTTCAGTGCGAGGCGGTCAAGCGCCGCCAGAGGCAGAGAGAGAAAAAGACCGATTCGCCGGTCCAGAATAAAAAACGCTTCGCGGAAAGCGCGGTCGATTGCAGCGGAGTCTCCGCGAACCGCGGCCGGATCGGGAACTCCCCAGTGCGCGGTCATGGGCTGTCCCGGCCAGAGCGGGCAGGTTTCCTGGGCGGCGTTGTCGCAAACCGTGAAGACGAAGTCGATCGCGGGAGCGCCGGGCCGCGCGAATTCGTCCCAGCTCTTGCTGCGCAGGCCGTCTGCGGATATGCGAGCCATCGCAAGCTGCTTCAGAGCTTCGGGACGAACCGTCCCCGAAGGATGACTTCCCGCGCTGTAGGCGGTGAAGGCAGGCTTTCCTTTGTGGTTGAGGATTGCCTCGGCCATGATGGAACGCGCCGAGTTTCCCGTGCACAGGAACAGAACGTTGTAGTGAGCATCCATGTCCACTCCTAGATTCATCTTCCGTAGAGATGCGGTCATTGCATCGCTCTCCCGATGCCGAAACGCTCTGCGTAGGGACATGCCGCCCTCGGCTGTCCAGGCCGTGCGGAGCTACGGCGACCGCTCAACCGCAGCAAGCCGGGCCGCAGCACGCCTTCTGCGCCGGCTTCGGTTTCACTGCGCGCACAAAGGCGCTCATGAACTTTTCATCCACCCGCGCCGCAATGGCGTCCACATCAATGCCGGAGGCGGCGAGAAACTCGCGGGCGTCTTCGACCCGATAGATCCGCGTGGGCTCCAGTTCGATTTGCTCAAAGCCAGCGGCCTGCAGCTTGTTGCGATATTCCTTTTCTTCCAGAGCGCCGGCGATGCAGCCAACCCACGCCAGCACACTCTGGCGAACCTCGGGAGCGATTTCGCCGCGCGTAACCACGTCGGAGACCGCGAGGCGTCCACCCGGTTTGAGCACGCGGAAGGCCTCGCGCAGCACGCGGTCTTTGTCGGCGGAAAGATTGATCACGCAGTTGGAGATGATGACGTCGACAGAGTTATCGGGCAGGGGGATGCTCTCAATCTCGCCTTTCAGAAACTCGACGTTCTCCGCGCCCGCCTTGCGCTTGTTCTCGTTGGCCAGCGCCAGCATCTCATCGGTCATGTCGAGGCCGTAAGCCTTGCCGGCAGGTCCGACGCGCCGCGCGGAGAGCAACACGTCAATGCCGCCTCCCGAGCCCAGATCCAGCACCGTTTCGCCGGGATTGAGCTGCGCCAAGAGGGTTGGGTTCCCGCATCCAAGCGAAGCCAGCATCGCCTCTTCTGGAATCTGTCCGGCCTGCGACTCGTCATATAGATTCGCTGTGATCGGGTCGCAGTATTCCCTCGCTGGCGCGCCGCCGCAGCAACTGCTGCCACCGGTCTTGTTGGTGACGCGCAGAGCCGCTTGTCCATATTTCTCTTTTACGACTTCTTTGATATTCAGGTTGACGATATCGACATGGGTATTGGGCATGATGGCTTCTCCTATTTGCAGAATTGAACTTTGCCGAATTGGACCTTGCCGAATTGAACCAGGTCTTGCGGCTTGAGCGCCTTATTCCGGGTGCAGCATTCGGCGTAAAGAAATTGCAGAATTTCGCGCAACGCGTCAGTGTTGGCGGTGTAGCGCAGAAACGTGCCCTTCCGTTCGACGTTCACGAGACCTTCGTTCTTGAGCTTGTCAAGATGGTGAGAAAGCGTGGAGCCGGGAATCTCGAGCTCGTCCTGAATCTCGCTGACCACCAACCCCTCGGGATGGGCGGTGAGCAGCAATTGCATAATGCGCAAGCGTGGCTCGGTGCCCATGGCGGAAAACATGTCGGCATAGCGGGCGACGCGTTCACTGTCGGTTCGAATCTTGCTCCCTGCGCTTAGCATATTTCGATAATACTAGAAATACGGAGACCGAGTCAAGAGGAGCCGTTATACTGAAACCCGTCTCGAAGTCGTAGCTCGCCGCGCGAAGATGTCCACGCCCACCATCGTCGAAGTGCAGGGCCGCAAGCTTTCGCTTACGAACCTGGAAAAAAGTCTTTACCCCGCTTCGGGTTTCACCAAGGGCCAGGTGGTGGACTACTACGTGCGCATTGCACCCTTGCTGGTGCCGCATCTTGCGGGACGGGCGCTGACCATGAAGCGCTATCCAGGCGGAGTCGACCAGGAGTATTTCTTCGAAAAGAACGCCCCAATGCACCGGCCCGACTGGGTGAAGACCGCCCCAGTTTGGAGCGGGAGCAACCGCCGCACGATCCACTACATTCTCGCCAACGATCTGCCCACGCTGGTGTGGATCGCGAACCTGGCGTCGATCGAACTGCACCCGTCGCTCTCGCTGGCCGCCGATATCGCCACGCCGACCATGATTGTGTTTGATCTTGACCCCGGACCTCCGGCGAACATCGTGCAGTGCGCGCAGGTTGGTCTCTGGGTGCGTGAGATTTTCGATCATTTCGGGCTGCGGAGTTTTCCGAAAACCTCCGGTTCGAAGGGGCTGCAGATCTATGTTCCATTGAATACGGAGACGGGTTACGAGCAGACGAAGTCGTTTGCTCACGCGGTGGCGCGATTGCTGGAGCAGGAGCATCCCGATCTGGTTGTCTCTGACATGAAAAAGGCGGTGCGCACCAATAAAGTCTTCGTCGACTGGAGCCAGAACGATGAACACAAGACTACGATCTCGGTGTACTCGCTTCGGGCCCGCGAGCATCCGACGGTGTCGACGCCGGTGACCTGGGACGAAGTCGAGCAGGCGCTGAAGAAGAAAGATGCTACGCGGCTGGTATTTGAGGCAAAAGACGTGCTCGCGCGCGTGGAGAAGATGGGCGACCTGTTTGAGCCCGTACAGAAATTGACGCAGAAGCTGCCGCAACTGGCGGGACTCGCGGCCGAATCAGAAAGAGAAGAGAAGGAAAGCATAGGCATCGCCCCCCATGCGGAAACACGTCCGCCCAGGAAGAGGACGACGAAAGGGAAGTCCGCCGCGGGAAAGCGTCGCAAGTTATAATCGCGCCTGATATGGCTCATCTCTACGTGGGTACTTCCGGTTGGGCGTATCCGACCTGGAAGCCCGCCTTCTATCCCGAGAAACTCGCGCAGAAGAAGTTTCTGAACTTCTACGCCTCGAAACTGAACGCCGTCGAAGTCAACTACACCTTCCGCCAGTTGGTAAAAGAGACGACCGTCCAGAACTGGATCGCCGAAACGCCCGAGCATTTCCGCTTCACCATCAAGGCGCACCAGGTGCTCACCCACATCAAGCGGTTGAAGAACTCGGAAGAATTCCTGCAACGCTTTCTCGGCACACTGGAAGCACTAGAGCGCGCCAAGCGGCTAGGCCCGCTGCTCTTTCAGCTGCCCCCGAATTTCAAAGTGGATCCGGCCGTGCTTGCGGAGTTTCTGCAACACTTGCCGCGAAGCGTGCGCGCGGCGTTCGAGTTCCGTCACGAATCCTGGTTCATCGACGCCACCTGGAACACACTACGCGAGCGCAACATCGCGCTCTGCGTTGCCGAAACCGAAGAGCGCGCTACTCCCGACGTAGTCACCGCCGACTACACCTACTACCGCTACCGCAAACCCACGTACACGGCCGAAGAGCGCAAGACGATGGTCGCGCGCATTCAGGAACATCTGGCTGCCGGGCGCGATGTCTTCGCCTACTTCAAGCACGAAGAGACACCGGAAGGTGTACTGTACGCGGTGGATGTGTTCCAAACGGCGGGCGCAGCTAGCAGCTAGATTTCGTGCCTTCGGGGCGCATCCCGCTCGTTACTTCTCGGGTTCTGCCTTGCATCCCATACTTATTCCATGGCCTCCGATGCCAATGCCCGAACGCTCTCTGCCTTCCTCGACTATCTGCGGGTGGAACGCGGGTCGGCAAAGCTGACGATTGCCGCCTACACCAGCGATCTGGCGCAGTTCGCGGAGTTTCTGGAGAAGCGACACCTGGTTCTGAGCGGAGCGCGGCGCGAAGACGTGCGTGAATACATCCAGGAATTGTTTTCGAATTCGCTGGACGGGCGTTCGGTGGGACGGAAACTTTCGGCCATCCGGCACCTTTACCGGCATTTGCTGCTCGACGGAAAGATCGATAAGGATCCGACGCTGAACATTGACTTGCCGAAGCAGTGGAAGGTGCTGCCCAAAGCGCTGAGCCGCGCCGAAGTCGGGGCCATGCTGGCCGAAGCTCCGCCGCGAAACGAAACGGCGCGGGGCCAGGCGCTTCGGCTCCGCGATCACGCCATGCTGGAGCTTCTCTACGCGGGCGGCGTGCGCGTTTCCGAAGTCGCCGACGCGCGTCTCGAAGATCTGAAGCTGGAGATGGGATACATTCTGGTGCGCGGCAAGGGCGACAAAGAGCGCATGGTGCCGCTGGGAGTGCCAGCCCAGCTGGCAATACAGCAATACTTGAAAAGTAGCAGGGAAGTGATTGCAAAGACAAATAGTTCTCCTCTTTTGTTTCTGGGTACTGGCGGCCGGCGGCTGACCCGTCAGCGGGTCTGGCAGTTAGTCGGAGAGGCTAGTCTTGCCTCCGGACGCCACGCCAGCCCGCACATGCTGCGGCACTCTTGCGCGACGCACATGGTGGAGAACGGGGCCGACCTGAGAACGGTGCAGACGATCCTCGGCCATTCCGACATTTCGACCACGCAGATTTATACGCACGTCGCGCTTGACCGGCTGAAGAGCGTGTACGCGAAACATCATCCGCGGGCGAAGGCGAAGAACTAAGTCCACCACGGAGGCACGGAGACACGGAGAAAACCGAGTTCTGGATTTCGTTTCTTATGCAGCAATTTCGATCCGACCATGAGCGTTTGCAAAAGGCTTCCTCCGTATCTCCGTGCCTCCGCGGTGAATCGCTCGTTGTCTGCTGGACTACATTGTGAAACAGGCCCGCACCATCGTTGAACGCGCGACCGACGATTTCCTCCGCCACTTGCGGGAGCGCAACGCCTCCCCGCACACGATCAAGGCCTATACCGGGGATCTCGACAACTTTGCTGCCTATATCGGCTCACGCGGTTGGCGGACGATCGACCACATTGCGATCCGCGGCTTTCTCTCGCATCTCTACGACCAAGGCTTGAGCAAGACCTCGGTCGCCCGCTCTCTGGCCGCGGTCCGGTCGCTTTACCGATGGCTGGCGCAGGAAGGCGTGGTCGAACAGAATCCGGCGAAGCTGGTTTCCACGCCGCGGCTGCCGAAGAAACTGCCGCGCGTTCCGACCATTGAGGAGATGAATTTCGTGCTCGACGGCAAAATGCCCGAGGTGGCATCGTTTCCCGAGCGCGATCGCCTGATGTTCGAACTGCTCTACGGCTGCGGCATTCGTAACTCGGAACTGGTCGGCATCAATCTCGACGACATCAGCCTGAGCAACGAAGCCATTCTGATTCGCGGCAAAGGGAAGAAGGAACGCTACGTACCCTTCGGAGGCTCGGCGCTGGCGGCGCTGGCTGTCTACCTGCCGTGGCGACAACAATTGCTCGCGACGCTCAAAAAGAAACCGGAGAAGGGCATGCCCGCGTTGCTCGTCAACCAGCGCGGCGGGCGCCTAACCACGCGCAGCGTGGGACGCATCGTCAAGCGCATCGCCGTCGCCAAGGGACTGTCGCCCGAGGTTCATCCGCACACGCTGCGTCACGCCTTCGGCACGCACATGCTCGAAGAGGGAGCGGATCTGCGCGCCATCCAGGAGTTGCTCGGCCATGAGCGCCTGGCAACCACACAACGCTACACCCAGCTCTCGGTCAAGCACGTGATGAACGTTTACGACCAAACGCACCCGCGGGCGAAGTGACGGTAATTTCCGCTTCACCATTCTTGCGGGCAGCGTTCCGACGGCTGTGGTCCAGTCGTGCGTCGTTCCCGCGAAGCTTCGCGGCTTGCGGGGCCGACGACGCAGGCCTGACCGTCTGCCGATACTGGTGAGTGGTCAAGGGCGCTGGAGAAGCGTGAAGGACCGCGGGTGGTTGAGCAGGATGAACGGCCGCCGCGGTTGGCGAAGCCCAGGGGTCATACCAGGTCGGATCGACTTCCTGCTGGCCATAGGCGGGGAGCAGCAATATCGTAAAGATCGCAGCAGACAGCATTGCTATGAATGCCGGGACTCTCGATCGTGCACTACCTTTGAGCTCGCTCGTTGTCATGGAATCACCTCCGTTTTGAACTGACTTCGACTCGCTGTAATCGCTACGGGAGGAAATCATGGTTGCGATCTTGCACCCGATTGCCGGAGGCGTCCATGGAGACAGTCTGAATTGTTATGAAGCAATCTGAAGATTGATCTGGGGCTTGACACGGCAAGCCCGGCAGCACAGAATTTCTGAACCCGTAGAGACGCGGCTCGCCGCGTCTCCGCCGCGTCCTGAAACGCCCTAGCGGGCATGGGGTCAAGCGATAGGAGTTGCGTTGTGCCGGAGAAGAAGGTTCGCTTCGACGATTTCCATCTGGATTACGGTCGTTTCCAGCTCTGCCGCCGCGGTATCCCGGTTCGGCTGGAAGGCCTGCCGCTGCAATTGCTGATGTTTCTGGTGGAAAAGAGGGGGCAACTGGTCACGCGCGAGCAGATCTCCAGCGAGTTGTGGAGCAAAGATGTGTTTGTCGACGTCGAACAGGGAATCAATACCGCCATCCGCAAGATCCGCCGCGCGCTGGCAGACGATGCCGGCGAGCCGCAGTACCTGCAGACCGTAGTCGGGCGGGGCTATCGCTTCGTCGCGCCTACCGCCGAAGAAGATGCCAGCAGCCAAACCCCGGCCGACGGATTTTTCGTCTCCCCCGAAGAGCTGGGACGCGCCATCATGTCGGCGGCCGGGTTGGATCCCGAAAATCCCCGCGGAACCCCGAAGCCTCCCGCTGAAGACTGAGGGAGGTCTGAGGGAGGTCTGAAAGTTGATCGCATGCCACGACGGGATATGCCTGCTCGGAAACCGCTCTCGGTGACCGGCAGTGCCTCAGTTTGAATCCACGACCAACCCGGAATCGCGTTCAGCGGAATGGAGCTGGAACCAATCGGTTGCTCCCCCGAATGGACAATGGCTGGCAAAATCGGGAACGGGACGCAAATAACCGCTCTGAATCTCTGACCTCTCTTGCATCCAACGCCCATCGTATTGAACGCGCTGTCCCACGTCAGACCAGCGGCACGCGAGGTGTCCTGTCTCTGTTCGCCACGATCTCATTGCAGCCAACCTCCGACGTTCTGCCTAACCACAGTCTCCCACAACTCGGATTCCGACGCCAATTCCACGGAGATTCAAACTGCACGACTGCCACGTGACCCGTTTCCTTGCGCATTGCTCGCTTGGCGTGAGATAGTAACCCGTTCCCAACCTTTGACCAGCTAACGGTGACATGATCCGTTTTATTCCGCGCGAGACCAAATTTTTTGAGCTGTTTGCCGAGCTTTCCAGCGCCATGAATGAGGGTGCGCGCCTGCTCCGCGACCTTCTCGAGGATCCGCATGACCTGAAAGCCCGGGTCGAACAGATGCAAGCCATCGAGCATCGGGGCGACAAGGCGATCCACGCCATCATGACCAAGCTGAACCAGAGCTTTATCACGCCTTTCGACCGCGAAGACATTCATACTCTGGCGTCGTCGCTGGACGACGTCCTGGATTACATGAACACGGCGGCCACGCGCCTGGTGATGTACAAAATCGCGCAGCCCACGTCGGCGGCGGCGGAGTTGGCGGGAATCCTCGTGCTGCAGAGCGAAGAGCTGGCGCGCGGGGTTTCGCTGTTGGAGAAGAATGGCCAGGTGATGAAGCACTGCGACGAAATCAACCGGCTCGAGGATGAAGCCGATCAAATTAGCCGCAAGGCGATTGGAGAGCTGTTCGAATACGAAAAAGATCCCATCCAGTTGATCAAGATGAAAGAACTCTATGAAGTGCTCGAAACCGCAACCGACAAGGCCGAAGATGCGGCCAATGTGTTGGAGGCGATCGTGCTGAAGAGCGCGTAGGGTCGGCCCCGAAGGGGGCATTCGATTTCGAAGAATTTGCGGTATCGCTGAAGCGATATCTTGATACGAATCCGGCATCGCTAAGCGATACCCGGATACAAATCTCACTTGCACAAAGGTAATACCCCCATTCCGATGCCACTGTCCCCCAGGAGCCAACCCAGGTGAACCCGGCAGTCCTGCTGGTCGCGATAACCGTTGTAGTCGCTCTGATTTTTGACTTCCTGAATGGGTTTCACGATGCCGCCAACAGCATCGCTACGGTGGTCTCGACGCGCGTTCTTTCCCCTAAGTTGGCGGTGGTGTGGGCGGCGACGTTCAACTTCCTGGCCGCCTTTTTTCTGGGTACGGCGGTGGCCAAAACGATTGGGCACGGCATGATCCGGCTCGATGCGGTGGATCAGTACGTGGTGCTGGCCGGGCTGTTCGGCGCCATCGTCTGGGACCTGCTGACCTGGTGGTGGGGGCTGCCCACATCCTCGTCGCACGCTTTGATGGGTGGATACGCGGGCGCCGCCATGACGCATGAGGCGCTTCATGCCGGCTGGCGTTCGGCTCCCTCGGTGATCATCGCCGCCGGGTGGTACAAGACGCTGATCTTCATCGTGGTCGCGCCCGTCATCGGATTGATTCTGGGCTTGACCTTTCTGACCGCCGTTTATTGGCTGCTACAGCACAAAGCGCCGCAGCAAGTCGACAAGTGGTTTCGCAAGCTGCAACTACTCTCCGCCGCCTGCTACAGCCTGGGACACGGCGGCAACGATGCGCAAAAAACCATGGGCATCGTGGCCGGCGCTCTCTACACCGCCGGATTCATGAGCAAGCAAGAGATGCTCGGCAACTGGGGACGCATGCACTGGCCCATCATCCTCGCCGCCCATGCCGCCATCGCCGCTGGAACTTACTTCGGAGGCTGGCGCATCGTGCACACCATGGGACAGAGGATCACAAAACTGAAACCGGTGGACGGATTTTGCGCCGAGAGCGCCGGGGCCATCACCCTGTTCACGACCGCCCTGGCCGGTATCCCGGTCAGCACTACCCACACCATTACGGGAGCCATTGTGGGTGTGGGCGCGGTCCACCGGCTGTCGGCCGTGCGTTGGGGCGTAGCGGCGCGAATTGTGTGGGCGTGGCTGATCACCATTCCCGCTGCCGCGGCCATGGCGGCCGCCACCTTTTTTCTGATCCGCATTTTTGTGCGCCAGGCCTGAGTTTCCTTTGTGGGTGGACTGAGTCCCGCTCCTGATTATTTTCTGGCGTATCCCTCTGAAAACAAGCTCATTACCCCGGTAACTTTGCACGGGGGCGATGTTGCTCCAACATAGTAAGGGTGGATCTCTGCTTGCCCGAACGGCGATTCATAATCGCGCCTTTTCAGCTCGAGCGCAAAAGGGCCGGGCTAGTGGAACAATTGGGAATAGACGATGAGTAAAATTGCCAAGGAAAGCGTCCTGCTGCTATCGCTGTTCCTGATTGCGGCGCTGGTGCAATTCTTTGCCCAGTCGCTGCCTATGGCGCTGTGCTTTTACTTTCTGCCGACGCTGTACTCGGCCTACCACTTCGGACGCCGGCACGCGACCCTCACTGCGTTCGCCTGCGTATTCCTGGTCGTGCTCCTGGACTTCCTGAACAACCTGATGCCGTCGCACCGCGTGCTCTCGTTGCCGGGCGAGCGGGTGTTCAACTTTGCCATCTGGGCGGGAGTGTTGATCGTCGTCGGCTACGTGATGGGCACGCTCTATGAGCGCAAGGAGGCGATGACCACCGACGTCCGGGAAAGCTTCAGCGGATTGCTGCTGGTGCTGCAACACTTCATGGCCAACGAGAAGCTCGGTGTGGGTGCGAACCAGCGGTTAGTCGAGGCTTCGACCCGAACCGCCGAGGCGATGGGGCTGGGTTCCGATCGCGTCGAGCTGCTGCGGTCGGCGGTGTTGTTGCGGGATCTGAGCAAGATCGGCATCACCAACGACATTCTGTACAAGGCCGCCGATATGAGCCGCGACGAAGTTGTCGCCAGCTTCCGCAAGTCCCGCCAGGCCGATGCACGCACCCAAGCCGTCGGAAATTCGCTGCGGCAGGTGATTCCGATCATCGTCGCGCAACAGATCTTGCAGGAGCAAGGAGCACGCTCCGTCAACGTTCCGATCGAGGCGCACATTTTGGCCGTGGCCGACGCTTATCAGAAATTGATCAGCGGCGCCGGCGGCAAAGCTCTGTCGCCGGCCCAGGCCGAGGCGGAGATTCTTGCCGGATCGGGCAAGAGGTTTCACAGCGGCGTTGTGGATGCCTTCGCGAAAGCCATGGGCATGCAAGCCAAAGGCGCGGGCGCGTAAAACCCCAAGGTTGCAAACTTAAAGCGCCTCAACCAGCACCGATTTCGAATTCGATTCCGCATCGGATTGCGGCCTGGGCGCGTGTTCTCCCGGCAATTCTCTCGACTCTCTTTCTCTCAATTCCTGCCACATCGTCACCACTCTGGATTTCAACTCGGACGTCAGCCGTTCATACGCGGCCTCGCTAGCCTGATCGAGCGGCGGGGGTTGAATCGGCTTGCCGAACACCATTTGCAGAGCGGTGAACCTGGGAAGCTTTTTGTGGCGTGGCCAGGCTTTGTAGAAGCCCTCGATTGCGACCGGGACAATCGGAGCTTGCGCGTGAATCGAAAGGATAGCCGCTCCCTTGCGGAAGATTCTCGGGTTGCCGTCGTCGGTGCGTTCGCCCTCGGGATAGAGAACCAGAATGTGTCCCTGGCTGAGGCCAAAAGCTCCGGCGCGCATCGCGGGCACGAGATTCGCGTCCGGATCGAGAACGGCCACACGAATCCATCGCGCCAGCCGCCGCATGAATCCGGTGCCGAAAATGTCGCTTGTGCCGACAGCAAAGGTATCGCGAAACAGGCGGTAGGGAAGCGCCCCCACCATCACCAGCGGATCGATGTAGCTCTGGTGATTCGAACAGATCAGGTAGGGGCCCTTTTCGGGCAGATTCTCCACGCCCCGCATTTTGAGCTGAAAGCGGTCGAGCGCGAAAAGATAAATCAGTTTCCCCAGCAGAAAGAAGAAGATTTCCGCGAAAATATTGTGTCCCGCCAGTGCGAGGACCTCGGGATCGGTCACCGGCTCGCTCAAAATCGTGGACCATGCCGGCGCGGCTGCGTTGGCCTGGCCCTCGCCGCGGCCGGCACTCGACAGTACGGCATCGACCAAGTCGCGTACCGAATAGATTTCGCCCAGTTGCGCTTCAGGTACATCGCCGCCAAGTTGCTGTTCGATGGCAGTCAGCAATTCGACGCGCTGCATGGAATCGAGTCCCAAATCGAGCTCCAGATTGTGGGTGGGAAGAATCGGGTCGAGTGGGGTACGCAAAGATTCCCGAACGATGGCGAGGGCGCGCTTTACATCCTCGCGCTCCAGCCAGAGTTGCTCGTCGTGGGTGAGTGGCGTTAGCGGGCTCCCCGAACCAAGGTCCGAATCGCCGCCGTTGTTCTGCTTCAGCTCTCGAACCTTCTTTTCAATCTGGAAGCGCTTGAGCTTGCGCGTGGTCGTTCGCGGCAGGTCTTCCTGCCAGATGTCATAACTGCCCAGCCGTTTGGTGGACGCGATCTTGTGGGAGAGCGCTTCAATGTCGAAGCGGATCGCTTCCTTGGCGTTGACAATCTTGCGTTCGCGCAGCCGTTCGAAGTTCGGCACAACGACGGCATGCAGCCGCTCGGACGTTGGATCTCCCGGGCGCGCCTCCACCGCCATCACGCAAATCTCTTTGACGTACTGCGCCTGCAGGTAGTGCGCCTCGATCTCTTCGGGATACACATTTTTTCCGTTGGCGAGCACAATGACTTCCTTGCGCCGCCCGGTAATGAAAAGGTTGCCGCGGGAATCGAAGTAGCCGAGATCGCCGGTGAAGAGCCAGCCGTCGCGCAGTGCCTCAGCCGTGGCCTCGGGACGATTCCAATATCCCTTCATCACGATCGCGCCGCGGATGGCAATCTCACCCGCTGGCGGCGCGCCATCCTGCACCGGTTTCGGGTCCACAATTCTTGCTTCGACACCGGGAAGAGGCGGTCCGACCGAGCCAAAAACAACCTTCCCCGGGGGATTGAGGAATGCGCCGCCGCTGGTTTCCGTGAGGCCGTAGGCGTTGAGAACGTCGATGCCAAACGAGTAAAAGTCGCGGGCAACGGCCGGATCAAATCTCGAACCCCCGGTTACGAGATAGCGCATGCGCGACCCGAAGGTCGAGTGAATCTTTCCGAAGAAGAGTTTGCCAGCATTGATTCCGATTCGGCGGAGCCCGCGGTTGAGCGCCATCAGCGTGCGCACCAGCCGCAGCGTGACCTTGCCGCGCTTGTTCAGTTCTTTGAAAATCTTCTCGTGAATCAGGTAGTAAAACTGCGGCACAACGCAGAAGGCCGTGATGTCGCGTTCCTGCAAAGCGCGCAGCAATTCGGTAGTGTTCAGTGTCTCGAGGTAGACGACGCGCGCGCCGTTGAACAGAGGCAGGAAAAGGTTCGCCATCTGTGCGAGCACGTGAAACATAGGGAGAATTCCCAGCAAGGCATCCTCAGGACCAATCTTGATTACCGCGAACACCACGTTCGCCTCACCGATGAGGTTGGCGTGGGTGAGCATGACCCCCTTGGGATCGGCAGTGGTGCCCGAGGTGTAAAGCAACGCGGCGAGGTCGTCTTCGGCAGGGACGATAGGCTGAAAACCGGCGGGACCTGAGGCGAAGATGGAATCGAGATCCCCGGCGAACTGGTCTTTGCTGGGCGGAGTCAAACCCTGGGTGCCCCGCTCATCGCGTTCTGTGCGATGAGTGGGATTCGCCGTGGCACTCGACGTTGTCCCCGCGATCGCGATCCTCTCCGCCGCCGCCGAAGTCATGACCAAACCCACGTTCAGTTCCGCAACCGCCTCCGCCGCGACAGAAAGATGTTTGACGTCGCAGAACAGTAGCGACGCTCCGCTGTCGATCAACAACTTCTTCACCTGATCGGCATGGAAGGCGGTGTCGAGCGGGACCGCAGTTCGGCCGGCGGCAATGATCCCCAGATATGCCGCCACCCACCGCGGATGGTTCGCCGCCAGAATTGCCACGCGCGCCTCCCGGGGAACCCGGGTGGAAAGCCAGTCTGCGACGCTCTCCGACATGCGGGTCAGTTCCGCGAAGGTGACTCGCTCCACCGTCTGTTGCCGCTGAATCTCAAGGGCAACGTTGTCGGGGAACTTCCGGGCTGTTTCCTGGAACCGCTGGTAGAAGGTAGGCATGGACTGTAAGGGGCGATAATACAGGTGGAATAAGCTTTAGCCAAACACGAGGTTGCTTGCTCTGGCTAGTCCCGTCGCTTTCTGCACAACAGTCGTGTACACTATTACAGTGTATGAAAAACATAACTTTTAGCGCCGCCGAATCCGACATTGAACGCGCTCGCGAAGTTGCGCGCAGTGAGCACCGGCCTCTTATCGATGCTTTCCGCGAATGGCTCATTCAGTACGGATCCCGTCGCGTGAGCGCAGCGGAGGTCACGGAGCTTTACAACAGCCTCCGTCATGTGAACGCGGGCCGGAAGTTTACGCGCGACGAGATGAATGAGCGATAAATACTTTCTCGACACCAACATTTTGGTTTATTCACTCGATCCGGTCGATCCCCGCAAGGCACGGATAGCCGAGGACCTGGTCACGCGTGGGGTGGGTTCAAAGCTGGGCGTGATCAGTTACCAGGTCGTACAGGAGTTTATGAACGTCAGCCTTCGGCAGTTCACGGCCGCCATGACGGTGACCGAACTGGAGTTGTATTTCTTCAAAGTCTTGCTGCCGATGATGACGATTCCGTCGTCGTCCGGGTTATTTTTGGAAGCGCTCCGGCTGCAGACGGTGAACCAGATTGCGTGGTACGACTCTCTGATTGTCGCGGCGGCTATCCAGTCTGGATGCGAGATACTCTACAGCGAAGATATGCAACATGGCCGTCGCTTCGGCAATCTGGTCACCCAAAACCCATTTCTCTAGCGCACCGTGAAGGTCCACTCTTCACGCCCGGTCCGTCCTTCACCATCCCTGCCGCATCTAATGTGCTAGGCTTTTACTGACAGTTGGGACGCGTGTCCTCCGAAGGGTTTCCGCATTGATCAACACATTGTTAGGCAAGATTTTCGGGACGAAGAACGAGCGCGAGGTCAAGCGCCTGCAGCCTCGCGTCCTGGCTATGAACGCGCTCGAGCCGGGGATCCAGAAGCTCTCCGACGACCAACTTCGCGCTAAGACGGCGGAGTTTCGCGCCCGGATTCAGGAGCGTCTCAGCCCCATCACCGACGAGCCGGACGCGGATCCCGACCGACAGACGGAAATCGAAGCGCAACGCAGCGAGGCGCTCAAGGGCGTTCTCGACGAGTTGCTTGAGGAAGCGTTTGCCGTGGTCCGCGAAGCCGGAAGGCGCGTGCTCAACATGCGGCACTTCGACGTGCAGTTGATCGGCGGCATGGTTCTGCACGAAGGCAAGATCGCCGAAATGAAAACCGGCGAAGGCAAAACGCTGGTCGCCACGCTTCCGGTGTATTTGAACGCGCTTAGCGGACGCGGCGTGCACGTGGTTACAGTCAATGATTATCTGGCCAAGCGCGACTCCGAGTGGATGGGCAAGCTCTACAGCTTTCTCGGCCTGACGGTGGGCGTGATCGTCCACGACCTCGACGACGCGGAGCGCCGTGCCGCCTACGCCGCCGATGTGACCTACGGCACCAATAACGAATTCGGGTTCGACTATCTGCGCGACAACATGAAGTTCGACCTGCACGATTGCGTGCAGCGCGTGCACAACTTCGCCATTGTCGACGAAGTCGATTCCATCCTGATCGACGAAGCCCGGACGCCGCTGATCATTTCGGGCGCCAGCGAAGAGTCCACCGACAAGTATTACAAGGTGAATCGCATCATCCCCAAGCTTGAAAAAGGCGAGGAAGTCGACACGCAGCCGGGCGAGCCCAAGATCATGACCGGCGACTTCGTGGTTGACGAAAAGCACCGTAACTGCACGGTCACCGACGTGGGCTGGGAAAAAGTCGAGAAGCTGCTGGGGATCGGTAACATCGCCGACCCGGAGAACTGGGCGCTGAAGCATCACGTCGAGACCGCCGTCAAAGCGCACGCGCTCTACAAGAAAGACGTCGAGTACGTGGTCAAAGACGGCGAAGTGCTGATCGTCGACGAGTTCACCGGGCGCCTGATGCCGGGACGCCGCTGGTCCGACGGGCTGCACCAGGCGATCGAAGCCAAGGAGAATGTCAAGATTGAGCGCGAGAATCAGACGCTCGCCACCATCACGTTCCAGAACTATTTCCGCATGTACAAAAAGCTGGCGGGTATGACGGGTACGGCGGAAACCGAAGCGCCGGAATTCGAGAAGATCTACCGGCTCGAAGTCATCGTGATTCCAACCAATCGCACGCTGCTGCGCCAAGAGAATCCGGACATCGTCTACCGCACCGAGAAGGAAAAATATTTCGCGGCCGCCGATGAAATCCAAAGGCTGCACGAGAGCGGTCAGCCCGCGCTGGTGGGCACGACCTCGATTGAAAAATCGGAACGCCTTTCCGAACTGCTGAAGAAAAAGGGAATCAAGCACGTCGTCCTGAATGCGAAGTATCACGAGCGCGAGGCGGAAATCGTGGCGCAGGCCGGACGCAAAGGGCATGGTCACCATCGCCACCAACATGGCCGGCCGCGGCACCGATATTCTGCTGGGCGGCAATCCCGAATTCATGGCCAAGCAGGAATGCGTGAAGAAGGGAATCGCGCAGCCGATCCGCGCCGCGCAAGGCAAAATTGAAGCCGAGGTCGATGATCCCAACCGCACGGTCTGGTACTACGCGGGCAATGAGTATGCGGTTCCGACCGATCAGTGGAACGAGATTCTTACCCGCTACAAAGCTGACACCGACCAGGAACACCGCGAAGTAATCGAGGCCGGCGGGTTGCACATTTTCGGCACTGAACGCCACGAAGCGCGCCGCATCGACAATCAGCTTCGCGGACGCGCCGGCCGCCAGGGCGATCCCGGCTCGTCGCGCTTCTATCTTTCGCTCGAAGACGACCTGATGCGGATCTTCGCCAAGGAATGGGTTTCGAATCTGCTGCAGCGCCTCGGCATGGAAGAAGGCGTTCCCATCGAATCGCGCATGATCACGCGCCGAATCGAAGCCGCGCAGAAAGCCGTCGAAGGCCAGAACTTCGAGGCCCGCAAACACCTGCTTGAATATGACGACGTCATGAACAAGCAGCGCACGGCGGTCTACGGCCTGCGCCGCCGCCTGCTCGAAGGGCTTGATCAGAAAGATCTCATCATCGAAGACTATGTCTCCGGGATTCTCGGCGACATTCTCGAGCGGCACTGTCCGCCCAAAGAGCACGTCGCCAACTGGGACCTCAAAGCTCTGAAAGACGCGATCTTCACCAGCTTCGGCGTCGACATCTACGCCGAAGGCCTCAAGCCTGAAGAGATGAATCGCCAGGAACTGGGCGACGCCATCTTCGACAAACTCAAACAGCGCTATGACGCGAAAGAAAAGCTGATTGGCGCCGAAGCCATGCGCTATCACGAGCGCATGATCATGCTGAGCGTGATCGACGGGCAGTGGAAAGATCACCTGCTCTCGATGGATCACCTGAAAGAGGGCATCAACCTGCGCGGCTACGGACAGCACGATCCGCTGGTCGAGTACAAGCGCGAGTCCTACGACATGTTCGAAGAGATGATGCAGCGCTTTCAGGAAGAGACGGTTCGCTATTTGTACCTGATGCAGATCATGGAGCGACCGCCGGACCTGGGGGCGAGGCCGGGTTCTGGACCCGAAGTGCCGTCCGGCGAGGGACTGGAAACCAGCGTACCTTCGGTCATCACCGGTGGTAGAGGCAATGGACGCCCGCCGCGGCAGGTCGCGACCTCCGTCGACGACATCGAAGAAGCCTTCCAGCGCAAGAAGAAAAAGGAACTGGAACAGGCGCGCATGGCCGGATCCGGCGACATGCAAGTGCAGCAGGTCGTGCGCTCGGGGGCCAAGGTCGGGCGGAACGATCCTTGTCCTTGCGGAAGCGGCAAGAAATATAAGAAGTGTTGCGGAGCCTGATCGCAGGAAGTACCGCCGAGACGCCGAGTGTGCGGAGAGAGTCAATGGGAAACCACTCAGCGTAGAATCCTCCAAGCATGAAACGCAGATCTCGCTGGGAGGTGACATGGTCCGGTACCCTGGCATTCGAAGCGGTCTAAGGTGGGCAGGCAGTGTCAGCGCGGTGGTCGCGCTCTTTGCCCTGGTGCTTGTCTTTACTGTGCCCATTCATTCGAGCTCGTCTCAGCAGGATGCGTCGGCCGATCCCCGGCTGCGCAAAGCTTATCGTTTCCAGCAGAGCGGCTGGACTTACGTTCATCTGGAAGGTTCGCCGTCCGAGATCGGCTTCCAGCACGGCTATCTTCTCGCGCCGGAAATCCAGGATGCCTTTCACGCGATTCAGTTGGAGGATACGCATCGAACCAAGCGGGATTGGGAGTTCTTCCACAAAGTCGCCCGCGAGATGCTGTGGCCGCACATCGACGCCGAGTACCAGCAGGAACTGCAGGGAATCGCGGACGGAGCCAAAGCGCACGGAACCAACCTCGACGTGTATGACGTAGTCGCGCTCAACGCCTTCGAAGAAGTTCCCGACTACTACGTCCCCTGGCTGAACAAGCGCGAACACGCGGCGAACGCACCCAAGCTGGTTGCGCCCGGCAATTGCAGCGCCTTCATTGCCACCGGCAGCATGACCCGGGACCACCAGATCGTGATCGCGCACAACAACTGGACTGGCTACGTGACCGGTTCGCGCTGGGTCATGATGTTCGACATTGTTCCCGAGCGCGGCAACCGCATCCTGATGGATGGCTTCCCCGGAGTGATTACGAGCGATGACGACTTTGGCGTCAATTCCGCCGGCATCATGATCGCCGAAACCACCATCACCCAGTTCGAAGGCTGGGACTCTAACGGCAAGCCCGAGTTCATGCGCTCCCGCAAAGCCCTGCAGTACGCCAATTCGATCGATGACTATGTCCGCATCATCAAGGAAGGTAATAACGGAGGCTATGCTAACGATTGGCTCATCGGAGATCGCAAGAGTGGCGAAATCGCCTACCTGGAACTCGGCCTGAAGAACACTCCTTTGTGGCGCACCAAAGACGGCTACTTCGTGAGCTCGAACTTCGGGCAGGATGCCAAGGTGCTCGCCGAAGAAGCTCCAGCGTTTGACACCAAGGATCTTTCATCTTCTCCCAATGCCCGGCGCGTCCGCTGGGAGCAGCTGATGCTGCAGAACAAAGGGAAAATCGACGTGGAGATGGCGGAACAATTTCTTGCCGACCACGCCGACAGCTACGAGAAGAAGGAGCAGGCCAGCGAACGCTCCCTGTGTGGTCACGTCGATGTCTCGCCGCGAGGGGTGAAGGAGTGGGAATGGGGGCCAAACAATCCCGGCGGCGCGGTGCAAGGCAAGGCCACCGACAGCAGCATGGCCGGCAAGATGAGTCTTCGTGCCCGCGCTGGCCATCCGTGCGGGGCGGACTTTCTGGCCAGGGATTTTCTCGACCGGCATCCGGAGTATGAGTGGGAGAGACCATTTTTGCGAGACATGAAAGCGGGCCCGTGGACCACGTTCACATCGGGGCAGAAGTCTCCCCAGTGAATGTCTCGGGAAGTCGGGCGGGGATTTTCATTGCTGGCAACTTAGCTTCCTACGACTACAATAGAGGCGGGACTTACGGGAGGTTCACCATGATCGCTCTTCGTCTTGCCCACCTAATTGAATCCCACTCTGATCAGCTTGCCGAAGGCTTGCTGGGCAAACTCCACAGTTCCGCACGCGCGCAGGATTTTCTCCAGAAGGTGCCCGAATCGGAAGTGCGGGAGCGCGCGTACGAAATCTACCGTAATCTGAGCGACTGGCTGCTGAACAAAACCGAGCCGGAAATTGGACGCGTTTACGCTCAACTCGGCCGCCGGCGTGCCGAACAGGGCGTTTCGATGAGCTCACTTTGCTGGGCCATCATGAAGACAGAGGAAAACCTGTGGGAGTACCTGGAAAGTCAGGGCGTGCGTCAGAACGCGATCGATATCCTGGGGAGTCTCGAGTTGTTGCGAGTGCTTGATCAGTTCTTCGACCGCGCTATCTATTACGCGACGCTGGGATACGAGACCGCCAAGCATGAGTCACGGACGGAAGACATGCAGGGCTCTTCTCTTCTGAGTGAAAGCCTGCGCGTGCTCAGCTTGACCCCTACGCCCCAGAGGCGCGAGAGGTCATAGGCTGTTGCCGTCTCAGCGCCTGCTTTGGCCGCCGAGGGCAGGCACTACGCCTCACGAGAGCCGCTCTAAGGTCTTCCTGGCGCCTACCGCCCGAAATGTCATCTCCGTGGCCTTACTGTGGGTTCTCTGTTTCCACGTGAAGAAAATGTCAGCATAGGTCTGGGTAATATAATTCCCGCTGGGGACGCCCAGTTTTGCGGCTGTGCGATCGATCCAACGCGGCGCCCCTTCGATTTCGCCGAACCATCCAATCGGAGTCTCATCGAGCACGACGTGGCCCGTGCCGTCGCTCCACTCGGCACGATATTTTTCATAGCGGAATGTAGGCGCATAGCCGAGCGCGCGCAAAATGGCGTCCATCTGCTGACCGTTCTCGACGCGCGTTTCCAGTTCCACTCGCATCTTATGGCGGCCAGTTTTGCCTTTCGCCTTGTGGGTCAGCACCCAGGCTTCGCCATACTTGCGCAGCCGCAACAGTTCCCCGCGCCGACGCAGCTTCTGGCCGGGCAGATCGTAGAGTGAATTCATTTCGTGGGTGGAGCTCGTGAGCTGCTTGAAGCCCGCCTGCTTCAGTGCCCGAGTTAACGCGGGCGGATTCGCAATTCGGAACTTAATTTCGATTTCCTTCGGCATGGCGAAATCATAATCGCCGAGACGCAGAGTGCGCCGAGAAAAGCGAATCTGGATCGATGCGGCCGCTGGCGACTGCCGAGCTCGCGCTCGGCTTGGACGGGCGAGGGCGCCCGTCCCCACACGAACTTAGCTAGCGCGTTTCTCGGCGCACTCTGCGTCTCGGCGGTTAAGGTTTTGGCTCGACTTCGGACTCTCGCTCGCGCCGATGGAACCAGCTCATGTGCGGCAGGTCGCGCTCTACGTTTCGACGTTTGGCGATCAGTTCGGCCGTGATCGAAACGGCGATCTCTTCTGGCGTAATCGCTCCAATATCGAGCCCGACTGGGGCATGAACCCGGTCAAACAAATGCGCGGGCAGACCCTCCGCTTGCAGTTCTTTGAAGATGGCGATGGTCTTCCGCTTCGACCCAATCATCCCGATGTAGCGCGCCGGAGTCTGCACCGCCCAGCGCAGCATTCGCATATCGTCACGGTGCCCACGGGTGACGATCACGATGTACGAAGATTCGGTCGGCGTGAGTTGCGCCGCGGCCTTATCGAAATCTTCGGCGATCACCTGCTGCGCTTCGGGAAAGCGCTCGCGGTTGGCATAGGCTTCGCGATCGTCGATGACGGTGACGTCGAATCCTGCGACTCGCGCAACGTTGTAAAGGCTTGCTGCTACATGACCTGCGCCGAAAATATAAAGGTCTGCTGGAGGTAAAACCGGTTCTACAAAAATCTCAAGCGTTCCGCCACACACCAGGCCGGTGTCGTACTTGGGATCCTGATTCAGATTGAACGTCAGGGTCCGCGGCCTCTCCGATTCCATGACTTCGCGCGCCGCCTGCCATACCTCGGCCTCCACGCAGCCGCCGCCGATGGTGCCGACGATCGAGCCGTCGTCGCGCACCAGCATCTTCGCGGTCTTGAACGAAGGAATCGATCCGCGCACATTGACGATTGTGGCCACCGCGCCCCGGCGGCCGCCTTTGCGCAAGCGGACGATTTCCTCGTACAGATCCATGTCGATGATTATGGTGTGGCAGCGGGCGCAGGTCAATGGCGGCCGTCCCTGCGCGGGCGTCGGTAGAGTCCTAAGTTCACCACGGAGTCACGGAGTCACGGAGAAACCCTTGGACTGGAGGAAACGGTAAAGGAAGGGTCTCCCAAGAAGTTGGGTTTCTCCGTGTCTCCGTGACTCCGTGGTGAAAATAAGGGCTAACTCAGGACACTATCCGAGCGCCAGATCCCTGCGCAAAGCCGTAGCCGTTTGTGCTAGTTTGTAGGGTTCAAATCCGTGCTCTGAAGTCGCAGGAGTTCCTCATGAAAGCCGTCCGCATTCATCAGTTCGGTGGCCCGGAAGTCCTCACCTACGAAGATGTCCCCGATCCGAAGCCGCGTAAGGATCAAGTCCTCATCCGCGTGCGCGCGTGCGCGCTGAACCACCTCGACGTCTGGGTGCGCAAAGGACTCCCCGGCGTGAATCTGCCCCACATCCTGGGCACCGACACCGCCGGCGAAATTGTTGAGGTGGGCGAGTACATCACCGACCTCAAGCCCGGACAGCGCGTGCTGCTGGCGCCGATGCATTTCTGTAATCACTGCGCGAAGTGCGTGGCGGGCCTGCAGAATCAGTGCCGCCAGTTCACCGTGCTGGGCAACGGCGTGGACGGTGGCAATTGTGAATTGTTCGCCGTGCCCGCCGTGAACGTCATCCCCATCCCCGACTCGCTCGACTTCAATGAGGCTGCCAGCGTGCCGCTGGTTTTCCTCACCGCGTGGCACATGCTTACGGGACGGGCCGCGATCCGTCCCGGCCAAACCGTCCTGGTGCTGGGAGCGAACTCCGGCGTTGGGATTGCCGCCATCCAGATTGCGAAAATGTTCCACGCGCGCGTGATCACTACCGCCGGCGACGAGCGCAAAATGGAGCGCGCCCGCGAACTCGGCGCCGATTTCGTCATCAATCACTACCAGCAGAAGATTTCGCAGGAAGTCCGCAAGATCACCAACTCCGAGGGTGTCGACATCGTCATCGAGCACGTCGGGCACGCGACATGGGACGAGAGCGTGCGTTCACTCAAGGCTGGAGGCACGCTCGTGACCTGCGGAGCAACCACTGGACCGAAGGTCGATCTCGATCTGCGATTTCTATTCTCGCGCCAACTGGCGTTGCTGGGGTCGTACATGGGCACGATGAGCGAACTCCACGAAGTGCTCGGCCACGTGTTCGCTGGACGCCTCAAACCGGTCATTGACCATACGTTTCCATTGAAAGAAGTCCGCACCGCTCACGAGTACATGGAGAAGAGCCAGATGTTCGGCAAGATCGTGCTGAACCCGTAGGAGCTTTCACCGCCGAGACGCAGAGAACGCCGAGAAATACCAAGTCTTGCTTTCCTCTGCGCACGCCGCGTCCTCTGCGGTTAAAATAGCTTTATGGCGCAAGAACTCAGCTTCGGCCCCTACGTCGACATCGAAAACGGCAAGCGGGTAGTCAAGGAACTCGTCTACGGAGACGGTGTGCCCGAAGGCATCGTCATGACCACGCTCGACGCCGTCGTCAACTGGAACCGCAAGAATTCCATCTGGCCGATGACGTTCGGCCTCGCCTGCTGCGCCATTGAAATGATGTCGATGGGCGCGTCGCGCTTCGATATCGCGCGCTTCGGCGCCGAAGTGTTCCGGCCGTCGCCCAGGCAGTCGGACCTGATGATCATCGCCGGCCGCGTCTCGCAAAAAATGGCTCCCGTAATTCGCCAGCTCTGGGAGCAGATGCCGGAACCGAAGTGGGTGATTTCGATGGGAGCGTGCGCGACGTCGGGCGGCGTCTTCAATAATTACGCGCTCGTGCAGAGCGTGAATCAGGTCATCCCCGTGGATATTTATGTTCCCGGCTGTCCGCCGCGCCCCGAGCAGTTGATTTACGCCATTACGCTGTTGCAGGAAAAAATCATGATCGAACGCGGCTCGGTGAAAAAGGCGTTAAATCTCGTGCCCAGCGGCGAGTAAGAGTCAACCAGCGCTCCGCTCTCAAATATCTATCTATTACCTGCTACTGTTTCATTCTTGTCGCCATCTGCCGTTCCGGCGGCGTCATCTGGTTCCAGACCGCGTTCAAATCCTTCTCTAGAATTTGATTATTCGGATCCACCCGCAGGGCCAGTGCAAACCACGAATACGATGTCGGCAGATCGCGCGGCACGCAGTGGCCGGTGGCATACATGGTTCCGAATGCGCTCCGCGCCTTGGCATTCGATTGGGCTGAAGCGGACTTCAGATTCTTTACTGCTTCGTCGCAATTCTCGCGCACGCCTCGTCCGTAGAGATAGGCCGCGCCTTTTTGGAACTCTGCGTCCCCCGAGTTGGGTACTGCGGCGGCGGTTAATTTCGAGGTCTTGGCCAAGGCCGCGCGGCGCTCGCGTTTTGCCGCGTTCTTCTCAGCCAGCACGGTTTTTGCCGGAGTCGCTGGCTTGGTTTCTCTCGCGGGTTTAGCGTCGGTGTCCGCGCTCTTCGGGACAGCGTCAGGCGTTACGCTTTCGGCTGCTTTCCCAGATGCGCCATCCGCGGTTCCAGTTGCCGGAGAGTTCGTCGGTGACGAACTGGCATCTGGCGCTGGAGTCGTATTCGTGGCCGCGGGTTTGGTCGACAGCTTTGCGGCCGCAGATTCGCTGGCATTCGAAATCGCGGCGCGCAGCTTTTGACCCCCGGCAGCGCCGAGATAGTTGGTATAGGTCCACCAGCCGGCTCCGCCCAGCGCGGCGAGCAGCACGATCATGAGCACGATTCGTCCTGCACCGCTCTTGGGCTGCTCGGGCTCGAAAAAAGAATCCAGGCCGGAGAAGGCATTTTCCCGCAGCGACTCCAAGCCAGGCTGGTTCAGACTGCTCTGATTTGTGACAGGCTGATTCAAGCCCAGCATCGAAGGTCCGCCAATCGGCGGCACGGTTTGGCTTGAGCGCGTGGTTGCGTTCTCCACCGCGAGAGGCCGCCGTGATTCCGGCGCATTCCCGATCTTTGGATTCGGCGAAATCTTTGGCGGGAACGCTGCCAGCGGGTCGAGTGTCGACGCTCCCGGCGGGCGCCGAGCTTCGAGCGAGGCGCCGCACATTCCGCAAAAACGGAAGTTGGGAGCATTGTCCTCCCTGCAGTTCGGGCAAATCACTATGGTTCTCCAGTTGTCTTTCCTATAGTTTAACTCCCGTAACGATGTCGCAGCGGTCTGTTCGTTCATATTAGAATGCAAGCGCCCGGTTTCCGTTCATGGCGAAAATCCCAAAAGGCAGGCCCAAGTCCGTGGTCAAGCATTTCGAGGCCAGGCTTGAGCGCATGCGCTCCCGTCTCAACTGGGTAATTATCTACGTGCCTTTTGATGCAGCCGCGCTGTGGGGGTTGCGTGGCCAGATCAAGGTAAAAGGCGAAATTAACGGCTTTGGGTTCCGCACTTCGCTGTTTCCCGCCCGGGATGGGCGGCACATTCTGCTGGTTAACAAGCGAATGCAAAAGGGAGCGCGAGCCGCGGAAGGCAATGTTGCTCGTTTCCAGATTGAGTTCGACAGCGAAGAACGGGTCGTTACGATTCCCAATGAGCTCAAACGCATTCTTAATGAAGATCGCTCGCTGCGGCGCTGGTATGACGAACTGAATCACTCCACTCGCAATGACATCGCGAAGTGGATCGGCGAACCGAAGAGCGGCGAAGCTCGCGAGCGTCGGGCGGAACAAATTGCGGAGCGCCTGCTCGCGGTCATGGAGGCGGAACACGAACTGCCGCCGGTTTTGCAGCGGGCGTTTGCACACCATCCCCGCGCTCGGGAAGGTTGGGATGCCATGTCGGCCTCGCGCCGGCGCGGGCACCTGTTGGGCATCTTCTACTACCGAACTCCGGATGCGCAGGCTCGCCGCATCGACAAGATGCTCGACGACGCGACCGCGCTTGCGGAGAAAATGAGCAACCAGAATAAATAAGCAATACTCAGGAGGAACCTATTCATTCCCACATAAAGTCACACCTCGGCCAACAACTGCTCTACCTTTCCTACGCCGACGTGGTCGCCGCCGGACTCGACATGGCGGAAATCATTACTGCGCTGGAGCGCGTGTTTCGCGAGAAGGGCGAGGGGCGCGTCGAGATGCCGCCGAAAATCGGCATCCACACCATGCCCGACGCATTTATCCACGCCATGCCGGCTTCCATTCCGGGACAGAAGGCAGCCGGTATGAAGTGGGTCGGCGGATATCCAGACAACGGCAAGCGCGGGTTGCCTTACATTTCGGGACTGCTGATCCTCAACGATCCCGAAACCGGCGTTCCCATCGCCCTCATGGATTGCACATGGATTACCGCTCAACGTACCGGCGCTGCCACGGCCGTGGCCGCAAAATATCTGGCCCGGGCCGAGTCCGAGAGTGTTGGCATCTTCGGGTGCGGAGTGCAGGGCCGCAGCAATCTGGAAGCGCTGAAACTTCTATTCCCGGTGAAGAAAGTCTATGCATACGATAACGACGCCGATCGCGCCGTTCGTTACGCGCAGGAAATGAGTGGGCAACTGGGGATCGAAGCGGTTCCCGTGGCCGACCCGAAAGAAGCGGTGGTGCGGAGCGACATGGTGGTCACCGCGGGCCCGATTCTCCGCGTGCCGCATGCTACGATTCAACGCGGCTGGCTTCGGGAGGGCGCGTTTGCGTCGCTGGTGGATTTTGATTCGTACTGGCATTCCGGCGCCTTGCATGAAGCGGATAAGTTCTGCACCGACGACGTGCCGCAGCTTCATCACTATCGCGGCCTTGGATATTTTCAGGACATCCCCGCCATTTACGCGGATCTTGGAGAACTGGTCACCGGGCGCAAGGCGGGCCGGGAGAAACCGGAAGAGCGCACGATGGCCTGTAATTTGGGACTCGCCCTCGAGGACATGGCGGTGGCGCCATTGATCCACGAGCGTGCTTTAGAGAAGGGAATCGGGACGTGGCTGCCGCTCTAGTACCCTGACCGCTTCAGGACTACCGCAGCGCCGGCATCTTGCCGGCTGTCCCGAGGGCGTCTCGCCCTCGGGTCGTTAAAGCGGGCCGACGTCAAACAGTGGAGGGGCAAGCGCCCGCCCGTCCAGCCGGACTCCGCAGACCAGGTATCTCGTTTCACACCCCCGCTGACCATCGTAACCTCGCGCCGGGCCTTTCTTCTGCTATACTGTTGTTAACGCTTTTGCTACGGTTTGCTCGTTAAGCGGGGATCCTGTTGGATCCGCATCACCTCCGCATTTCCTGCCCGCCGTTTGGTTCCAGCGCCAATTTCATTGCGAGCGGCATGCGAACTCGGGCTTGTGTGTCCGAGAAATTAAAAGTAAGCCCCTCCAGAAAGAAAAACAATCGAATGACCACATTTACGGAACTGCCCTTGTCTGCTCAGTTGCAGCAGAAACTGGCGGCAGCTCAATTCATTACCCCTACCCCCATCCAGGCACGCGCCATTGCTCCTGCTCTTGAAGGCAAGGACGTCATCGGCACCGCCCAAACCGGCACCGGCAAGACTCTCGCGTTCCTGATTCCGATCCTCGAGATGCTGCGTGCCGAAGCTTTGAAAAATGAAACCCCGAAACACATCCGTGCGCTCGTCCTGTTGCCGACGCGCGAATTGGCCATGCAGGTTCACGAACAGTACGAACAACTCCGCGACAAGAAAATGCCCAAAGCGGCATTGGTGATGGGCGGCGTAGCCGAAAAGGGACAGATTCAGAGTCTGCGCCCGGGCTGCGAATTTGTGATCGCCACTCCGGGACGCTTGCAGGACTTCATCACCCGCAAATTCGCCGACCTGCGTCACGTGAAAATCCTCGTGCTTGACGAAGCCGATCGCATGCTGGATATGGGTTTTCTTCCGGCGATTCGGCGCATCCTGCAGATTCTGCCGCAACGCCGGCAGACGCTGTGTTACTCGGCCACCATGGAGCAATCGGTAGTCTCGCTGGTGAACGACTACACCCACGAGCCGGTGCGGATCGCGCTGGGCTCGGTTCTGAAGCCGGCGGAATGCGTGTCCCTCGAAGCCTATGAGGTGCGGCCGTCCGAGAAACTGGATGTGCTCCGTCAGTTGCTGTATGAAGAAAAGGGACAGACCCTCATCTTCACGCGCACCAAGCGCGGCACGCAAAGGCTGGCCAAGGAACTCGAGCGCGATGGCTTTTCGACCGCCCAGATCCACGGCGACCGCACGCAGTCCCAGCGCAACGCCGCCTTGAGCGGATTCCAGGAAGGGCGCTACCAGATCCTGGTCGCGACCGATGTCGCGTCCCGCGGCTTGCACTGCGATGATGTGGCGCACGTCATCAACTACGACCTGCCGAAGATGGCGGAAGACTTCATCCACCGCGTTGGGCGCACGGGGCGCATGGGTTCTCCGGGCCGAGCGTCCACGCTGGTCACGGGCGTGGAGGTTCTGGACCTTCGCAATATCGAGCGCACGTTGAAGCTGCGCATCGAACGCAAGCAGGTGGATGCGTCAGCGAGCGAGCAGCGGCCGAAGCGGTTTATTGAAAACACGCTCGCATCGCGCACTTTGACGGCCTTGCCGGGCGAGGTCTTTGTCTAGTTTTTGGTGGAGCGCCGGGCGTCCCGCCCGGCTGGACGGGCGAGGACGCCCGTCCCTCCATTAGTAAGGCGTTTAGCGATCGACTTCCTTGCTGTGCGGTGTGAGGACCTCGATGGAATTCGGTTCGTCGTCGCTTCCGATGCCGAACAGCGCGGCTTGCTCCGCGGCGTGCTCCCGCATCTGACGCAATTCCTCGGCTTCATCCACCACAACGCCTCCCGGTTGATCCTGCTTCCTCTGGGTCTTGCGCTCGTTCTTGTCCCGCTGTTTCTGCTGGCGCGCTTGTTCTTTCTGACGTTTGCTAAAAGTTGATCGGCCTCGTGGCATGCACAAACCCCCCGTATCTATATTGTCATTATGGCGGCCGGCTACAAGCAGTTTCTGTAGATGGGCCCGACTTTTGTCCTGGAATCAACCACTGGAATCAAGCAGAAGATTGCGGCAATCTCTCGTTTGTTTCGAGTGTTGATTCTAGTATAACCCTGATTTCGAGTTCTCAGTTCTCAGAAACCCGAGGCGCCATCATGGTTTCACTGAGAACTGGGAACTGGGAACTCACTGCGGTCCCGTTTGCCACCTCCGCCAGCCGCGTGTTACCATCGAACTCGTTACGAAAACGAGAAGAGACAGGAGTGCAACAGGTTAGTGCTAGCCAGAGAGCAAAAACAATCCGTCGTTGACACGTATCGCACGCACCCGACCGATACCGGTAGCCCCGAAGTTCAAATCGCGCTGTTGAGCGAACGCATTGGTCAGTTGACGGAACACTTCAAGACGCACCAGAAAGACCACGGCTCGCGCCGCGGACTTCTCATGATGGTTAGCCGGCGCCGTAGCCTGCTCGACTACCTGAAGAAGTACGACTCGGAACGGTATAAGACCGTTATTTCCAAGCTCGGGATCCGCAAATAGCAGCGCGACCGGCTCCGGGTGGAGCCGGTTCCACCATCGAGAGCCTTAGCAAAGTGCGTTCCCAACCGCCGTCTGGCATCCGCCTTTCCACGCGAACTCCGTGCCCGCGCGCCTGCCCTTCCGCCCCTACAAAGGATGACCTATGAAGCCTGAAGCCACAAAAGTTTCCGTCGAACTCGCTGGCGGAAAACAACTCACCATCGAAACCGGAAAACTTGCCAAGCAGGCCCACGGCGCCGCCGTCGTGCGCTTCGGTGAAAACGTAGTCATGGCGACTGCGACCGCCAATCCCGAGCCCCGTGAGGGCATCGACTTTTTCCCGCTCACCGTCGACTACCGTGAGTACACCTACGCCGGTGGACGCTTTCCCGGCGGCTTTATCAAGCGCGAAGGGCGCATGAGCGAGCGCGAGACCCTCACCTGCCGCCAGATTGACCGGCCGGTCCGTCCGATGTTTGCCGACGGCTTCCGGTGCGAGACCCAGATCATCGCCCTGGTCCTCTCCGCCGACACGGAAAACGATCCCGATGTCTGCGCCATCAATGCCGCCTCGGTCGCCTTGACCATTTCCGATATTCCATTTCTCGGCCCGCTCGGCGCCGTGCGCGTCGGCCTGATTGACGGCCGCTTTATCGCCAATCCCACCTACGCCGAGATGCGTGACGGCCTGCTCAACATCATGGTCGTAGGCACCGCCGATGCGATTGTCATGATCGAATCCGGCGCCAAGGAAGTCAAAGAAGAGACGGTGGTGGACGCGATCGAATTCGCCCACACCGAGATCAAGAAGATCTGTGCCGCCATCGAGGAATTGCGCAGCAAGGTCGGGAAGCCGAAGCGCCCGGTGACGGCTCCGGAATTCGACGAGGCTTACCTCAAGAGCCTGGAAGCGAAAGTTGGCACCCGGCTCCATGACGCCCTCGATACCGCGAAGCATCCGAAAGCCGAGAGCTACGAGCTGGTGCGCTTGCTGGAGAAGGAATTGCTGGCCGCTCTGCCCGCGGACGACGAAGCGGCGAAGGCAAAGCTCGAGAAGTACTACGAGACCCTGCGCGAGCGTATTTTCCGCAATCAGGTGATCGACCACAAGCACCGTCCCGACGGACGCGCCTTCGATCAGATCCGCGAGGTCTGGATCGAAACCGGCGTTCTGCCGCGCGCCCACGGCAGCGCCATCTTTACTCGCGGTGAAACCCAGGCGCTGGTTACCACCACGCTCGGCACCAGCGACGACATGCAGCGACTCGAAGGCTTCGAAGGCGAAGCCAAGAAGCGCTTCATGCTGCATTACAACTTTCCGCCGTTCTCGGTTGGAGAAGTGGGCTTCATGCGTGGAGCCGGACGCCGCGAAATCGGCCACGGCGCGCTCGCCGAGCGAGCCCTTGTGGCCGTGCTTCCGACCGAAGACAACTGGCCGTACGCCATGCGCGTAGTCTCCGACATTCTGGAGTCGAACGGATCGTCGTCGATGGCTTCCATTTGCGGCGCTTCGCTCTCTCTGATGGATGCGGGCGTGCCCTTGAAAGCTCCTGTAGCCGGGGTGGCCATGGGCTTGGTGAAAGAAGGCGACCAGTACGCCATCCTGACCGACATTGCGGGCGCGGAAGATCACTACGGCGACATGGACTTCAAAGTTGCCGGCACCAAGGACGGCATCACCGCCCTGCAAATGGATATTAAAGTTGCCGGCATCACTTCGCAGATCATGCGCGAGGCGCTGGCGCAGGCGCAGCGCGGGCGGTTGTTCCTCCTCGAAAAGATGGAAGAGGCCCTGCACGAGCCGCGCGTGAAGGTTTCGGCCTACGCGCCTCGTATCTACACTCTGCAGATTCCAGTCGATAAGATTCGCGACGTGATTGGGCCCGGCGGCAAGATGATTCGCAGCATCATCGAGCAGACGGGCGTCAAGATCGACGTAGAAGATTCGGGCAAGGTCAACGTGGCGTCGAGCGACGAAGTCTCGGCCAACAAGGCGTTGCAGATCATCCGCGATCTGACGGCTTCGGCCGAGGTGGGGAAGACTTATCTCGGGAAGGTCAGCCGGCTGGCGGATTTCGGGGCGTTCGTCGAGATTCTGCCCGGCTTGGACGGCTTGCTGCACATCAGCGAAGTCGCCGAACACAGAATCAAAGACGTGCGCGACGAGCTGAAAGAAGGCGACCAGGTGCTGGTAAAAGTTCTGGCCGTCGAAGGCAACCGCATCAAGCTGTCCCGGAAGGCGATTCTGAAAGAGCAGCGTGCCAAAATGGGCGGGGCTCCGCCTCCGGAAACAGACGAGGCAGCGGGGGTTGAGCCCTCGGCGCCGCTGACGCCATCTATGCCGCAGGGAGTACCCACGGCGGTCATCGAAGGTGGCGCGGATTTCGATGCGGATGACGAGCCAAACTTCAACCGCGTGGATGGAGTGGTTGCGTCGGTTGAAGCAGGCGTGGCGCGGCCGGAAGGCTCGCGCGAGGGACGTCCCGGAGGCGGTGGCGATCGCGATCGCAATCGCCGGCGGCGCGGTCGCGGCGGTCCAGGTCGCGGTCCGGGAGGTCACGGTGGTGGCCGCTCGGGCGGCGGTGGCGGACGCGGTAGAAGGTAGGATCAGTTCCTAGTAATGCAAAAGGGCCGCAGCGATGCGGCCCTTTCGCTCGTGTGGAAGTGCTCGTGTGGGGACGGGCGCCCTCGCCCGTCCAGCCGAGCGCAGTTCGGCAGTTGCCGGCGGCGACATCAATTCTGGATAGCCCTTAATCTGAGCTGGGAGCAACTGGCTAGGGGCGTGCCAGCCTTTCATGCAGACTTAGCTCAGCTCCTCGCCGGGGCGGCTGCTCTTTTGGGGAAGATATCGCCGACGCGGCGGATTTCGGCACCTACCGCCTTGAGTTTTTCTTCGATATGTTCGTAGCCGCGATCCAGGTGATAGACGCGGTCAATGATGGTCTCGCCGTCGGCGACCAGGGCGGCGAGCACCAGCGAGGCCGAGGCGCGCAGGTCCGACGCCAGCACGGCTGCGGCGCTCAGCGGAGTTCCGCCGCGGACGATGGCACGGCGTCCTTCGATCTTAATATTTGCGCCCATGCGCACCAGTTCCTGTGCGTGCATGAAGCGGTTTTCGAAAATATTTTCCGTGACAATCGAAGTGCCCGCGGCCTGCGTGGTCAGCGCCATGTACTGCGCCTGCATGTCGGTGGGGAAGCCCGGATATTCTTCCGTGTTCAGGTCGGCCGCCTGGAGCGGCTGATCGCCCATGACGCGCACAGAGTCGGCCTTCACCGCGGTCTTCACGCCGGTTTCCGCGAGCTTTTGCAGGAGGGCGGTGAGGTGCGCGGGATCGCATCCGGCGACGTTGAGGTCGCCGCCCGTTAGGGCGCCGGCAATGATGAAGGTTCCGGCCTCAATGCGGTCGGGGATGATGCGGTGCTTGGCGCCGTGGAGCTTTGGAACGCCCTTCACGCGAATGGTGGAGGTGCCAGCGCCTTGAATCTTTGCCCCCATGGCGTTGAGCAGCGCCGCGAGGTCGGCGACTTCGGGTTCGCGGGCACAGTTCTGCATGACGGTTTCGCCCTCAGCGAGCGTGGCGGCCATGAGCAGGTCTTCGGTGCCGGTGACGGTAATTTTGTCGAAAACAATTTCAGCGCCCTGGAGCCGGTTCCCTTTGAGCGGATCGGTGATGGCTTCGACGTACCCGTGTTCTTGCGTGATCTTCGCGCCCAGACGCTCCAGACCTTTGATGTGGAGATCAATGGGGCGGGCGCCGATGGCGCAACCTCCGGGCAGCGAAACGTGAGCGCGGCCACAGCGGGCTAGAAGCGGTCCCAGGACGAGCGTGGAGGCGCGCATCGTCTTGACCAGTTCATACGACGCTTCGGGCGAGGCGAGCGTGCGCGCGCAAATCGTCGTCCGGTGATGGGCGCGTCCGTAGCCCAGTTCGACTTCGGCGCCCATGGCGGCCAGCAGCTTGCGCGTGGTTTCGATGTCGCGCACCTGCGGAATGTTTTCGAGAATCACCGCTTCGTCGGTGAGCAGGGCCGCCGCCATACAAGGCAGTGCCGCGTTCTTCGCGCCACTGATTCGGACCGTGCCCAGCAGGGCGTTGCCGCCGCGGATTACGAGTTTATCCATAGAGTGCGTTACCGAAAAGCAGGACCGTCTTCATTCTAACTAGAAGCGATCTCGTAAATGGTTTTGGGAAGGGCACGGCTTCAGCCGTGCCGCCCGGAGCCAATAGAGATGCGGGCTTTAGCCCCTGAGGGCCTGGCAGCTTACTGACTAGGTTCATTATGAGATGACCTCGAGGATTGCGGGGTGGCCGTCGCTAGAAATCCGACCCAAACTCCGCCCGCGCTCTCCCCTGTGAAACGTGTGTCCCCTGTGGTTATGTTTTTCGCCGTTAGAACCCAAACTTCTATCCACGTCTTGCCAGCGCGATTGCCCTGCGCACTTGGCCTTGGGCTTCTTTCAAAGCCGCCGCGGCGCGAGCGCCGCTAACTCCAGCCTTAGCCATGACCATGGCTACGGCGACGCGGCCTCCAGCGGCAGCAAGCAGCTTGCGCGCGGCTCGGCGGCCGAGTCCAGCGGCGCGTTCCACGATGTCCACCCCGCGTTCGACCAACTTCTCGTTTCGCGGACGGACGTTGACCATGAGGTTGCCATAGACGTGGCCGAGACGCGTCATCGCCCCAGTGGAGAGCATATTCAAAATCATCTTCTGCGCCGTGCCGGCCTTCATTCGAGTGGAGCCGGCGACGACTTCCGCGCCAACCTCCGCGACAATGGCCACGTGCGCGGCTTTGCCGAGCGGAGAGTTCGGGTTGCAGACGACGGCCACAGTCTTTGCGCCGCGCGCGCGCGCATATTGGAGGGCGGCAATGGTGAAGGGAGTCCGTCCGCTGGCGGCAATGCCCACGACGACATCTTTCTTGGTGGGCTTCTTCCTCGCGATTTCGTTGCGGCCGAGCGGGCGCGAGTCTTCATCGGCTTCGACGGCTGCCGCCAGCGCTCTGGGTCCGCCGGCGATGATGAACTGGACCATATGCGGATCGACGTCAAAGGTGGGCGGACATTCGACGGCGTCGAGGGCCGCGATGCGTCCGCTGGTGCCGGTGCCCACGTAAATGAGACGCCCGCCCTGAGAGAGTGCGGTAACAATCAGATCGATCGCCCGCGCGATTTGCGGGAGTGTGCGTTTAACGGCGGCCGCGACCTTGGCATCTTCGCGATTGATGATGCGCGCGATTTTGAGCGCGGACTTGCGATCGAGATTCGTGGAGGCGGGATTCGTTTTCTCGGTGCCCAGCCGCCGCAGTTCCGCGGTCGTTGCTTTGCCGATCGCCGCTTTGCGCTTCGCCGCTTTGCGTTTCGAAAGTTCGCGTTTCACGCACTTTTCCCCAGGGCTTCGATCACCGCGTCGTGAAACGCCGGACGTACCTGTTTGATTGCCTGGTTCTGGCAGTCAGGCCAGATTCGGTTGGTGAGCAGAGTGATTGAAAGTTGGCGCTCCGGATCGATCCACAGCGATGTGCCTGTGTAACCCAGGTGTCCGAAGGAACGGGACAAAAAGTATTTTCCGGCTTGTGAGGGAGCCGAGGGCGTATCCCAGCCCAGAGCACGGGAAGTGCCTGCGGGCGCGGATTCCCGACGCGAAAACAGTTCGACAGTCGAGGAGCGGAGGATGGGGCGTCCACCGTTGAGCAGGGCGTGCGCGAACAGGGCCAGATCTTCGGCGGTGGAGAACAGGCCCGCGTGTCCGGCAACGCCGCCAAGCACGCTCGCGTTTTCATCCTGCACCTCGCCCTGGATGATGCGGTGGCGGAAGGTGCGATCGTCGGCGGTGGGCGGGATGAACTCCTTCAATGCTGGCGCGGGATTGAAGGTCGTGCGAGCCATGCCAAGCGGACCGAAGATTTCCCTCTGGCAGAACACCTCGAGGGATTCGTCGGCGAGCCGTTCGAGCGCGACCCCGAGAATAATGAAGCCGATGTCGCTATATTCGGCGCGTGCCCCGGGGACGGCGGTAAGTTGGTTGGCGCAAGCGGCTCGCAGAAGGGCCTCGCGAGTCGGGGCGCGCAGGAAAAGCTTCTCATAGGCGGGCAACCCGGAGCAGTGCGCGAGCAGCATGCGCAGAGTGACATCCGAGCGGCCGGCATCGTCACTGGCGAATTCGGGAACGATGGCGGTGACGGCGGCTTCGAGATCGAGCAGGCCGCGCTCGTAAAGGATCATGGCCATCGCGGTGGTGGCGACCACTTTGGTGAGCGAAGCGAGATCGAAGAGGCTCGCGGCGGTGATTTCGGGCGACCCCGGATCGTAGGTGAAGCGGCCGAAGGCCTTGTGGGCGACGAGTTCTCCACCGAGGGTAACCGCGAGCGAGCACGCCGGGAAGGCGCGGGCGGCAATGACAGTTTGCAGGATGCCGAAAGCATCGCGAAACCGATCGTCCTGCGCAACGAAATTGCGCACCAGGAAGGAAAAACCAGACTCTCGATTGGGCAGCGTCAGGTTCAAGGGTGATTTGTGAACTGATGGGGTTATAGCAAAGGCGGCGGGCTGAAGCAAACGAGGAGTTACTCCAAACGCATTGTTGATAAGGTTCAGCCTTGAGCCAAATCTCCTGCGTCATGTAGAGTCACAGAGACATGAAACACTTCCCGAGAAGACTACTGCTCTGCACCCTCCTGCTTTCCACCGTCGCGTTCTGCCAGACTTCGCTGGATTCGCGCCTCGCCGTTCTCGACCCCATCGTCGACGACGCCATCGCCCAGCAGCTGATTCCGGGCGCGGTGCTCGTCATCGGGCACGACGGGCAGGTGGTCTATCGCAAGGCCTATGGCAGCCGTGCAATCGAACCTCGGCGCGAGGCGATGACGCTGGATACGGTGTTTGATTGCGCTTCACTGACCAAGGTCCTGGCGACCACGCCGGCCGTCATGCAGCTCTGGGAGCAGGGCAAGTTTCGCATGAACGATCCGGTCGCCAAGTACCTTCCCGAGTTTGGGCAGAACGGGAAGCAAGATATTACGATCCGGCAGTTGCTGGTCCACTACTCGGGCCTATCCGAAGATCTCGAACTGGGGAAGAAGTGGGAGGGCAAAGACACGGCGTATCGCATGGCGTTTGAGGGAGCTCCGGAATGGGCTCCGGGAGCGGAGTTTGTTTATAGCGACATTAACTTCGAGGTGCTCGGGGCGCTGGTGGAGCGGCTGTCGGGCGAATCGCTCGATGAGTACGCGGCGAAGCATGTCTTTGTGCCGCTGGGCATGAAAGAGACACGCTACCTTCCTCCTTCCTCGTGGCTGAATCGCATCGCTCCGACCGAAGAGGATGAAAATCATCACATGCTGCGCGGCGTGGTGCATGACCCTACGGCTCGCCGGATGGGCGGCGTGGCGGGTCATGCGG
The DNA here is from genome assembly GCA_963712295.1 of uncultured Acidobacteriaceae bacterium. Lineage (GTDB taxonomy): Bacteria > Acidobacteriota > Terriglobia > Terriglobales > Acidobacteriaceae > Acidiflorens. Next base: position 111,815 of record CAVQHM010000008.1, on the reverse strand, counting down.
GATTGTTCTCCACCGCCGACGATCTGGCGATTTTTTCCCAAGCTTTGCTGGATGGCGGCCGAGGCGTGCTGACTCCGGCGACGATTGCCAAGATGACTTCGCCGCAACAGCCCGTGAATGGAACGGCGGTGCGCGGGTTCGGGTGGGACATTGATTCTCCTTTTTCCACCAACCGCGGGGAATTGTTGCCGGTCGGCGGGTACGGACATACGGGGTTTACGGGGACGTCGCTGTGGATCGATCCGGCGACCAAAACTTACATCGTGCTGCTGACGAACGCGGTGCATATGAAGGGGAGGGGAAACGCGATCTCGCTGCGGACGAAGGTTGCGACGGCGGTGGCGGCGGCGCTGGCGCTCGATCCGGTGGAAGCGGAGAAAATGCGGATCGCAACCATCACCGGCTACAACGAAATGCAAAGCGCGGCACGCAAGCTGCCGGTGCGGAATGGAACCGTGAAGACGGGAATCGACGTGCTCGAGGAGACGCAGTTCGCGGCGCTACGTCCCGGCCCGGGCGGAACTCCGCGAAGCATTGGACTGCTGACGAATCAGACCGGCATCGACGCGGAAGGGCGACGGACGATCGACGTGCTGGCGAAGGTGCCGGGGATTTCTCTGGACGCGATTTTCAGTCCCGAGCATGGAGTGACGGGAACGCTGGATACGACGGACGTCAAGAATACGAAGGATGCCGCGACTGGGGTTGCGGTCTACAGCGTGTACGGGGCGACGGAGGCGGCGCGGCGTCCGCCGGCCGACGTGCTGAAGCGGCTGGACGCAGTGGTGATCGACCTGGCCGATGCGGGCGCGCGCTTTTACACCTACGAGGCTACGGTCGGATATTTTCTGGAAGCGGCCGCGAAGGCGGGAGTTGACATATTCATTCTGGACCGACCGAATCCCATTACGGGGTCGTTTGTGCAAGGACCCATGTCCGATGAGGGCCGCGAGAATTTCACCAATTACTTTCCCGAGCCGGTGCGCCACGGCATGACTCTGGGCGAACTGGCGAAAATGGTTAACGCCGAACGGCACATCGGGGCGCGGCTCAACGTGGTGGCGATGGAGGGTTCGCAGCCGGGGGACTGGTTCGACTCGACCGGGGTCGCGTGGGTGAATCCTTCGCCCAATCTGCGGAGCTTAAACGAGGCGACGCTATATCCGGGAGTGGGGATGATTGAAGGGACGAACGCCTCGGTGGGGCGGGGGACGGATACGCCATTCGAACTGGTGGGCGCGCCATGGATCAAGGGCCGGGAACTGGCGGCTTATTTGAACGGGCGCGAGATTCAGAGCGTGCGATTCGTACCGGTTGCCTTTACTCCGTCATCGAGCAACTTTGCCGGGGAACGGTGTGAGGGCGTAAACCTGATCGTTCTGGATCGGAATACTCTGGACTCGCCGGAATTGGGGATCGAGCTGGCTGCGGCGCTGCACAAGCTGTATCCGAATGACTTCAAGCTTGAGCGAATGGCGGATCTGCTGGTGAATCAGGCCGTGCTTGACGCGCTCGGTGCTGGCGAAGACCCGAGACGGATCGCCGAGGACTGGCAGGAGCGGCTCGACGGATTTGTGCGCCTGCGGGAAAAGTATTTGTTATACAAGTAGCGGCCGCAGCGCAGGTTGGCCATGCGCGAAAGTCCGCTTCCCAGCTAACCGGCGCCCAGGTGGGCGCATCTGAGATTGCAAGCATGTTGCTAAATAATCGTGAAAGAGGCAGGCCTTCGATGAAGATTCGTTTTGCTGGCATTTGGATCGTGTTATTGGCGGGAATCGCGGCTGCCCAGTCGAGTCTGGCTCCCAACCCGGCGGCGACTTCGGTGGAGTCTGAAAAGCCGCCGCTGACCATCCCGGCGGGAACCAGGATTCCGCTCTCCCTGAAGCAGGCGATTTCGACCAAGACGGCGAAGACGGGGGATCCGGTCTATGCCGAGACGGCCTTTCCTTTTGTGGTTAATGATCGGGTTGTGATTCCGGCAGGCACGTATATCCAGGGAAAGATCGAGCGCGCGCAGCGCGGTGGGCATGTGAAGGGACGCGCCGAGGTGCTGATCCACTTTACCTCGATGATTTATCCCAACGGCTACACGGTGATGCTGGGAGGCTCGATCGAGAACACGCCTGGGGCGGAGCAGACCACGATGAAAGATTCGGAAGGGACGATTCGCCAGGATAGCGAGACCGGGAGAAAAGTCAAGTCAGCCGCGGAGGGGGCCGGCACGGGCGCCGTGATCGGCGCCGTAACCAACGGAGGCAAGGGAGCAGGGATCGGAGCGGGAATTGGAGGAGTGGCGGGGCTGGCGATTGGAATGCTGTCGCGCGGCGCCGACGTCAGGCTGGGTCCGGGGACGTCGATCGAGATGGAGATCCAGCGGGATGTAACCGTGGATGCGAGCCGGATTTCCTCACGGCGCGAGGTCATTGTTCGGAACGATTAGTGGAGAGCCGGGCGTCCCCGCCCGGCAGGATGGGCGAGGCGCCCGTCCCCACACAAACTACTTCAACACAAACATAGCGTTCACATGCGCCGTGACCGTCACCTTCTGAGGAGAGAACTCCTCGGTCGGCGTGGGTCCCTGTGCTGCCATGGCCATGGGCATGGCACGCCGCAGCATGGGCGCGATGACGCGAATGTTCTCCGAGATGTCGACGGACGCATAGGAGAGCTCGCCGAGCATGCGTCCGCTGGCCGTGGCGAGGGACTCGGCGGAAGCGCGGGCGCGCCGGTAGGCGTCGGCCACGGCTTTGCTCTTGGCCTCGTCGGTCGAGTCCAGCGTGTAGCTCAGCGATTGGCTTTCACTGACGCTGGCGTCGGCAAGCTGCTGGGTCACCGGACCGATCTTGGAAAAATCCTTGAGCTTCAAGCTGACGCTGGTCGTGACTTGGTAGCCGACGACTTTCTGCTTGGAACTTTTCCAGTCGTACTGGGGATTCACAGCGAAGAAGCCAATTTCCGCCGACTTGGGATCGATGCCGTTGGCGCGCAGAACCTGGCGTGTAGCCTCGGCTTGTTTGGCGGCCAGGTCATAGGCCTCTTTGGCGGTGTCGGCCTGCGCCGAAATGTTGAACTGGATGAGCGCGATATCCGGTGCGGTTTCAAATTTGCCGTCGGCGCCAACAAAAACGGTGTTGGGCATGGCGTTGAGCGTGGGACTCTGCGCGTTCGCGAGAGCGCTTAGAACAAGAACGGCGCAAACAGCGGCCAGGGCGGTTTTCATCGGATCTCTCCTGCGTCTTGTCGACCTTCAAATCCACATCTTGGAAGGTGGATATCGAAACTGAAGCCGAAGGCTCCCTTATACACCTTTGCAGTTAGAACGCGCCCAGCTTCGCAAGTTGCAATCCAAAAGGGCGGAAGAAGAAGGGTCGAAGAAAGAAGGGCGAGGAACAAAGTGCGAGGAAAAAGATCGCGTCCACCAGGACATCGCCGGTAGAGACGCGGCAAGCCGCGTCTCCCGGGGAGTACGGACGTTAAGCCAGGCGATCAGGGAAAAACGATGCCTAGCGCTTGGGCAGGGAATGCCGGTCGATATTCGGTCTAGGTTCGACGTTTTAGCGTTTCTAGCTCAGCCGGCGGCCCTCTTGATCACGCCTTCGCAGGGAACGACTGGCTTCGCCGATTGATGTCCTTTCGCAGGTCTTCCCAGATCTTCTCCGGCATTTCGAGGAATACCTTCACAATTCGGGGATCGAACTGGCGACCAGACCAAAGTTCGATTTCCTTGCGGGCCGCCTCAAACGATTGTGCAGGGCGATAGGCGCGGTTGGATCTCATGGCATCCAGCGTATCGGCGATCGCGAAAATGCGTGCGCCTAGCGGGATCTCGTCGCCTTTCAGTCCGCGGGGATAGCCGGTCCCGTCGTAGCGTTCCTGGTGGGCGTAAACGATCTCGGCAGCCTCGGCCAGAAAAGGAATTCGGGAGAAGATCTTGTAGCCGAGGTAGCAGTGCTCCTTCATCTCGGTCATTTCTTCGTCCGTGAGCTTGCCGGGCTTGTGCAGGATATCGTCGGGAATGGCCAGCTTGCCGAATGTCGTGCAGGAAGGCGCCGCGGGCGATCACGCTCGATCTCCTCTTTCGACAGGCCCATTTGTTTCGCAATCGCGATGGTGAATGCGGTTACGCGTCTGGAGTGGTGTTCGGTCTCGGCGTCCTTGAGGTCGAGCGCATCGCCCAGGGCTTCGATGAACATGTCGTAGGACTTCTTCAGGTCGGAATGCGCGGTTTTCCATTGCTGGGTGCGGGCCGCCACCAGCGCCTCGAGGTTGGTGCGATAGGCATCGTTTTCGCGCTTGAGGCGGCGATTCTCCAGCGCGCGGCGGACCGTGGCCAGCAATTGCTCGCGCTCGAAAGGCTTGAGCAGGTAGTCGTACGCCCCATTGCGCAGCGCCTGCAGCGCGACCTGAATGTCGTGGACCGCGGTGACCATCACGATCGGCATGTCAGGGTATCGTTCCTTGGCGCGCTCCAAAAGGGCAATGCCATCCATTTCCGCCATCATCAGGTCGGAGAGAACCAGATCGAAATCTTCACCCGATTCCAGAATCGCCAGGGCCTCGATGCCACTGGCGGCTTGGCGCGTCTGAAAATTGGCTCCGCCAAGCATCGAGGAAACAATCTCCCGGATTGTCTCCTCGTCGTCTACCACGAGAATGCGATCGTTAGGCATGTCCCTGAGTGTAATGTATCGCTCATTCTAGCTCGGACTTCACGTTCCGAAAGTAACCTACCGGGAGACGGAAATCCGGCAACGACGAGCGTCCGAGCGTGATATTCAAGAGCTTAGGAGTTCGTGCGTCTATCTTGCGTCTGTTTATGCATCCAGCCGGGATATTCGGGAATTCGGTGGGCATGTTGGCCGTCCCGTGGTTGACGGCGCGGGAAACCTCCGCCCTGATCGTCGTGGCGGTCAGTCTGCTTTTCTTCCGGGTCTTTCGGGAACGCTGTCTGCTGGTGTGGGGTGCGGGCTGGGTTGCCTATGCTGCGTTTCTGTGGATGACGGGCGCGGGCGAGTCGCACGTCGCATTGAAGACGACGACGGCGACGGCGGCGACCGCGGCGGCGGCTTTCGCGCAGGTAGGCTTTGTGCTGGCGATGGGACTGTTTGCCGCGGCGGCTCTCATCTCGGCGCACGCGAAACGAGCCTTGACCGTGTTGGTGGCGGTCTCGTGGGTGCTGATGGTTTGCGCCGTAATGCGCCCGTTCTATTTTCCAGACTCGAAAACCCTGGGGCTGGGGGTGGAGGTAGCCTGCCGGCTGATCGCGGCTGCGGCCGCCGTCGAACTGTTGCGCTACCGGTTCGGGCGTATTGGGCTCGGGCCTTTCCTCTTCGGCGCCGGGCCTCGTGACGTTGAACCTGCACTGGCCTCGATTCACCAGTCACATTCCGGGTGAAGCGTACTTGTTGGCGGAAGTGTTGTTCGCCACCAGTATCTTGCTGGTGGTGTTGGACGACGCGCGCTTGCGCGTTCGCCGGCTGGCGGTGTTGAACGAGTTGGCGGGCACGATTGCGCGCGGTCAGAATCATGCCCCGATGACGCAGGCCGTTCTGCAGAAACTGAAAGCGGTAGTCGGAGCAAAGGCAGCGTGGTTCCAATCGATGGAAAGCGGCCAGCTGACACCCACGCAGCAGGTCGGCCTGTCGCCGGAATTTCTGCGAGTCATCGGGTCGACGGAAGCCGATAAAACGACGGATGAAACGCAGGCCGGCACACTCCAAAACATATTCCAGAACATACTTCAGAATAACGACAACTGCGCCGTGGTCCTGAAACTCTCCGAGATGCCGCAGCCGGAGCGCGAGCAACTCAGCAAGCATGGCATTCACCACGTGGTAGTGCTGCCGGTGGTGGGCAAAAAGTCGGTGATCGGCGTGCTCTCACTCGGCTGCTCGGGCGGCCGGGGCCATACCCGGGAAGAACTGGACTTCCTGGAAACTGCAGCACAGACGCTGGGGATTGCGGCGGAGAATCTGCGTTTGCTCGAGCAGGTGCTGCGCTCGCAGCGGCAGTGGATGAATACCTTCGATTCCATCCAGGATCTGATTCTGGCGCACGACGCGGATTTCCGTATCCTCAAGACCAATCAGGCCCTGCTGCAGCGGCTAGAACGGGCGCCCGCCGATGTGCTGGGCAAACGTTGTGAAGAGGTCCTGCCGCAGATGCGCGACTGGAGCGGCTGTCCGTATTGCGAACGAGGCTCGGGGCTGACCGAAGGCTTGGATCCGTGTTTCGGCGGGCAGTCGGTGATTTCGACCTCATCGTATGCGGAGCAGGGAAGCCAGCAGAAGGGCACCATCCATGTGGTGCACGACACGACGGCGCGCCAAGTGGCGGAAGAAAAATACCGCATGTTGTTCGAGCAGGCGCAAGAAGGCGTGTTTGTGGCGACTCCGGAAGGAGCCTTGCTCGACTGCAACGACGCCTTTGTCACCATGCTCGGATACGGCAGCCGCGACGAGTTGATGGCGCTGGATGTGCGCAGCGTGCTGCACGCGGTGCCGGAGGAGGGAGAGGCTTTCCGCCGGGAAATCGAGGCGCACAACTACGTGCGCAACTTTGAAATTACGGTGCGGCGCAAGGATGGCATGTTGCTGGCGGTGGCGCAGAGCTGTTTTGCCACCCGGGGCGCGGACGGGCGCATCGAGCGCTATCAGGGCTTCATGCTCGACATCACCGAGAAGAAACGCTCGGAAGACGAGATGCGACGGCGCAATCGCGAGTTGAACGCGCTCAACGCCATGGCGGTGATCGCGACGCAATCGTTCGATCTGGATGAGATTCTAAACTTGACGCTGCGCCAGGTGATCTCGCTGTTTGGAGCGGAAACCGGCTCCGTTTATCTGGCCACGGAACCGGATGATACCTTCCGGCGCCGCGCGGGTTGGGGACCGCGCAGCGAAGCCCGCGTCCGTATGGCGGAAGCGGTCTTTCCCGAGGGCATGGGCGATCTGGTCATGCGCTCGCGTGCGGAAGTGGTGACCCAGGATTTTCTGCCCCACCTGCCGCCAGCCGTGGTCGAGTTCGTCTGCGCCGACCGCTTGCCCTACTGGATCTGGGTGGTGCTCTGGAGCAAGGACAAACCCATCGGCATCATGGGGATTGCCAGCAAGGAAGATCGGCACTATTCCAGCAACGATGAGAATCTGCTGGTGGCCATCAGCCGGCAACTGGCGACCACCATCGAAAAGGTGCAGCTCTATGAGGAGACTTGCCGCGCCTACGAAGACTTGCGGCGGACGCAGGAGCAACTGCTGCAGAGCGAAAAGATGTCGGCCGTCGGGCAGTTGATTTCCGGGGTGGCGCACGAGCTGAATAATCCGCTGACCGCAATCCTCGGTTACGCCCAGCTATTGGAAGGTGCCGGCCTCGATGAGCGCTCGGCCGACTATGTGCGGAAGCTGTTCAAGCAGGCCCAGCGGACCCATCGCGTCGTGCAGAATCTGCTTTCCTTTGCGCGCCAGCGCAAGCCGCAGAAACAGGAAGTGGACTTGCGGAAGGTTCTGGAAGAGTCGCTGACTCTCCGCGAATACGATTTGAAGGTCAATAACGTCGCGCTGGAACGCGAAATCCCCGAGGATGTGCCCTCGGTCGTGGCCGATCCCCACCAGTTGGAACAGGTGTTTCTGAACGTAATCAACAATGCCCTCGATGCCATCGTGGAGGGCAGTGGCAGCGGTGTTTTGAAAGTGCGCGTGTTCAGGAAAGATGCCTTTGTGTGCGTGGAGTTCGACGACAGCGGCCCTGGATTCAAGGACCCGGCTCGGATTTTCGATCCCTTCTACACCACCAAGTCGGTGGGCAAGGGAACCGGCCTCGGGTTGAGCATCTGCTACGGGATCGTCAAGGAACATGGCGGGGAAATCGTGGCGCGCAATCGGGAAGAGGGCGGAGCGACCATTGAAGTCCGATTGCTGGCGAGCGAGAAAGCGGCTGTGCCGGAGACGGTGGCTCCCATGCGCAGAGAAGCGGTGCTCAAAGGACGCGTGCTGCTGGTCGAAGATGAAGAAGCGGTGCTGGAATTTGAACGAGACGTCCTAATTGGAGCCGGAGCCGAAGTCACGACCTCCATGAGCGTGGAGGATACGCAGGAGCAGCTTCGCAAGGGCTCTTTCGATGTGATCGTGATGAGTGGCCGAATGCCGGGCGGGTACAGCGCCCGTGAAATGTACGACTGGATCGCAAAGAACCGCCCAGGCTTGGAAAAAGCGCTGCTGTTCACTTTTTCCAGCGTGACCGACCCGCAGACTCGAAGTTTCCTGCAAGAACATGGCGTGCCGTCGCTGGCAAAACCGTTTGAGATCGCGGACCTGATCTCACAGGTGCGTGCGCTGAGGCAGAGGGAAGGGAACGCGGAAATCAAGACGAAAGAAAAAGACGAAGAAAAAACCTCGGCGGCCTCAGCGGGAACCTAGTCGCAGCCAATCCGCCTGACAGAGTGCGAACCCCCGAAATGTTCGAGAATCCAGCCCCGGAGGGGCGAATCAGCTTAGCCCAGCGCTTCAGCGCTGGGAAGAGCTAAAGTTGGCTCTTCAAGCCGCGCATCATTTCCGCAATCCATTTTTCGTTGCGCCGGTACCAGCGCCAGTGGCCCTCTCTCTGGGCCTCCACCACGCCGGCTTTTTCCAGGATGCGCATGTGGTGCGAAACCGTCGGCTGCGCCAGCTTCACGCGCTGCTCGATATCGGAGGCACAAAGGCCGGTTTCCTTATCGAGCGAGCATCCGCCTTTTTCTTTGAGCGCGCACAGAATCCGGCGGCGGGTGGGGTCGGCAATGGCGTGCAGGAAGCGATCCAGATCGGCAGCGGCGTGAGCCATGATGAGGAAGGGTATCAGAAAGGCAATTGGTAATTTTGCAATTTGTAATTTGGTAATTCAAAAACCCAATAGCAATGAGGTTTTCAAATTACCAAATTACCCGATTACAAAATTACAAAATCCTTTCTACTTCTTCACAATCGGATTGTAACCATCGCCGATCAGCCGCGCGCGCATGGCTTCCGCATCCTTCAACTCCGCGTACGGTCCGACCTGCACGTGATAGAACTTGTCGCCGGCCGTGTTGTTCGCGGTGAAGGCCGGATACTGCTTCTTTTTCAGAGCCTCGACCAGCGCGTCGGCGTCTTCCTGGCGGCTTACGGCGGCGACCTGCACGTAGTAACTTCCAGATGTAGGTGGCGTTGGCGTCGAAATCGCGGCGTCGCCGGCAGCCTCGGGCGCTCCGTCCGCTGTTGGGGAGGTTGCAGTTGGAGTCGCAACCGCCGAACCCTGGGGCGTTAGCGCGGAGTCGGCACTCTTCCCGCCCACCGCCTTGTAAAAGCTAAAATCGCTGGAGTTCGACTGCGGCGTTGTCTGGGGAGCTCCATTCTTTGCGGCCGAGGGCCGAACGACGGTCGCCGGAACTGCGCTGGGAGCGCTTAGCAAGCTGCCCGCGCCTGCCATGCTGGTTCTTCGGCCAAGCGAAAATCCGATGGCAAAGAAAACCGCGCAGACCAGGACAAAGGCAAAGAAAATGGCCAGCATGCGGCCGGTGCCAAGCGTAATCTCCGTATCCTGCTGCGCCGTGGGCATGAGAAGTTGTGCTGACCTCTACTTTCCTGCCGGCGCGGCGGGTGTGGGCACGCCTGCGAGCAACTTCTGCATGCCGGAGAAGAAATCGATCGGCACAGGGAACACCACGGTCGTGTTTTTCTCGACCCCGATTTCCGTGAGCGTTTGCAGATAGCGCAACTGGATGCTGATCGGTTCGGTGGCCAACAGGTGCGCCGCATCGACCAGGCGCTGGGCGGCGGAGAACTCGCCTTCGGCGTGGATGATCTTCGAGCGCTTTTCGCGTTCCGCCTCGGCCTGCTTCGCCATGGCGCGCAACATGGATTCGGGCATGTCCACCTGCTTCACTTCCACGTTGGCGACCTTCACGCCCCAAGGCGCGGTGTGCGTGTCGAGGATGCTCTGCAAGCGCAAGTTAATTTTGTCGCGATGCGCGAGTAATTCGTCAAGTTCCTGTTCGCCAAGCACAGAGCGCAAGGTAGTCTGGGCGAACTGCGAGGTCTGGTAAACGTAGTTGGAAACCTCGACGACAGCTTTGTTCGGGTCGACCACACGCAGGAAAATCACCGCATTCACTTTCAAGGTGACGTTGTCGCGGGTGATGATGTCCTGGGGCGGAACTTCGAGTGCTTCCTGCCGCAGCGAAATGCGCACCATGCGGTCAACCGGGGCGAAGACCAGAATTACACCCGGGCCCTTGGCCGTACCTAACAGGCGGCCCAGGCGGAAGATGACGCCGCGCTCATATTCGGCCAGGATCTTGATGGAACTCAGCAGATAAATGACGACGATGACGATGCCAACGGTGACCACAGGAAACCCGAGCTCCATAGTATGCCTCCAGGCAAATCGTGATTCAGAGTATGAGCGGATTGTAGCGCAAGCAAGCGGTATCGGTGGTGACAACCTGCCCGCACAGTTATTGAGGGAGATTCGGGCACCCAACCAAGATGTCATCCTGAGCGGAGTAGCTGCTTCGCGAAGCGAAGCAGCTACGTAGTCGAAGGACCCCTATACCTCCAACACTCCGGCTAGCGGCCAGCGCGCCGTTCTTCCTTTCCCTATAACAGAAGACGGGTGCCCCATCCTTGTATCTTCTATCTCCAGACGCGACTACGATTAGGTCGCGTTTCGGCGGAGAGGTCGTCCCATCCTGAGGCCGAGGTTGAGCCTGGCGCAAGAACGGCCCCCGCCCCTCTCTTTTCGACGCCGTGGAGAATCGAAGGCCTTTTGAGGCTGCATGTTCAAGGTCGGCGCCAAGAGTTTGCCCGGGGCGGAAGCCGGAACCGCAGATTAACTCTAGGAGCCACTCATGCACAAGCTGTCGGCGGAAGTTTTTCTCTGCTGTGGAATCGATGTCAGCGCAGCCCAACTCGTCGTCGCTCTCGAAGCCGAGGGCGGCCGAGGTGGGCAGCGTAGTTTCCCCAACCGCGCCAGCGGACACCAAGCGTTGATCCGGTGGTTGCAAAAGAGCGCGACCCCCGTCCGGGTTTGTCTGGAAGCCACCGGCCTCTATAGTCTCGATTTAGCGCTGGCCTTACACGCCGCCTCGGGCATCGAAGTGGCGGTACTCAATCCCAAGAAAGTGAACCGGTTTGCCGCCACCCTGTGTCGCAGCAAAACCGATTCCGCCGACGCCCAGGTGCTGGCCGAGTATGCCCGTCGCATGCCGTTCCAGGCCCGGCATCCGCCGCAAGCTGCCGCTCTGGAACTGCGCGCCATAACGCGCCACCTCGCCGCCCTCACCCAGCAGCACACGCAGCAGTCGAATCGTCTGCATGCCGTTTCGGCTTCCTGTTCCGGCGCTCGTTGTGTGCAGCAAGACCTGAAACGCTCACTGCGCGATCTGGAGCGTCGCATCGAAAAGATGCGCCGCGCTGCGGTGGCCCTCCTCGCGCAGGACCCCGAACTGCGTCTGCGCTTCACGCTGCTGTTGAGCATGCCCGGCCGCGTTTTGTGCGCAAGGGTGGGATTTAAAGAAAGCGTCCCGGTAAGGCGTCCTCTGATTCTGTTTAGAGTTCTGATGGAACGCAAGAAGTAGAAATAACGGCTGAGGGAAGTACCCGGAAGCTAGCGCCCCGAGTGGTTCGCATCCGGCTGATACACCGTCCACCCATTTGCGATCGCGATCTCTTTCAAATCCGGATTTGGGTTAACGGCGAACGCGTGGCCGGACATGGCGAGCATCTCGCGGTCCCAGATCGCGTTGCCAAATGCGCAATCGGGCGCGGATTTCAGCGCGGATCGAATCGCCTCAGGCTTTCCGGGCCCGCTGGGAACTCGAATGAGCCGGTCGGTGATGATGCCGTTCTCGATGGCCACCTCGGCGGCCAGGATGCGATCTTGCGGGATGCCGAAGAAGCGCATGGCGGAGCGGATGATCCACTGGTTCGAAGAAGAAACCGCCCAGACGTCGCATCCGGATTCGCGCAGGCGCGAGACCAACTCCCGCATCTCCGGAAAAATGTTGGCGCCCATAGCCTGGGCAAAATAGGTGTCGCACGCCTGCTGCACCAATTCCTCCCGCAGCCCGCGGTGCATCGTGACCATTTCTCCGCACATGACTTCTTCGGCGACCTGGCCCGCTTTATAGTCGGCGTAGCGCGGACGCGCCCAGCGTGCAATTTCATCCGGCACGAGTCGTTGATCCAGCTCCCAAGAGAAAAATCCCTCACCGGCATCTCCAGACCAGAGCGTGCCGTCGCAATCAAACGTGGCGGAGAGCGGTTTGAGGCTAAGTACACTCTCGATGAATTTGGTTTGAGCGGATGTGAGGCTGGTCATTGAAATATAAGTCATTGGAATATAAATAGTCGGCCTTGGCAGGAGTTAACTCGATGGCAGAAGCTGCGGCGACGAACTCAAAGCAGCATACTCCTCGGGTGTATCGACATTGAGCGCGACGAGCGGGTCGTCCACCGGAAGGTACTCGATCTCGCTCTGGTGCGCGTGTTCGACGTCGCGCGCATTCGATATCTCCGGAGCCTTCAGAAACGCTTCCAGCATCTCGCGCCCCAGCAAAATGGGATGCCCGTGTTTCCCCCGGTATTCAGGAATCACGGCCCATTTCTTTCTTGTCTTTGATAGTGCCAGTCCGAAAGCCGCTTCGAGCGCCGCAATCGTTTCCGCCTGCACCGGCGGCCGGTCCACGAGCGTAACCATGGCAGCATCGCGGCCGCGATTGAGAACCTCCTGCAGGCCGACCTGCAACGAGCTGAACTGCCCGCGCTCGGGATCGGGATTCACCACCAGCGACGCCCCATTGGCATACACAACTGGAGCCAACGCGGCTTCATTTTTGCCGGCTACGACGAGCACGACGTCAACGTGGGAAAAGAACAGACGTATGGCAGAAGAGAGGAAAGTGTCAGTCGTCATCGAACCTGGTGCCGAACCCGCGGCCAACGGGGGCCATGGCAGCAGCGCTTTGTCGCGCCCCATGCGGGAGGACTCGCCCGCCGCCAGAATTACTCCGCAGAAACTCGGTGCCCGCCCCATGCACGCACGATAACAAACTGGCGCAACTCTGCCAAGGAGGTGGGTCACCGAGATGGGGTCAGCGATTTGCACTTGTGTAGTGCGTCGGGAATACTGAGCGTTAAATATTGTGTCTGGCTCTGCGCGATCCGTGGTGCTCGGCGAGGAGTTCAAAGGCGCTAACCACAGAGGACACGGAGGATCACAGAGGAAACCGATGGCTTATAAATGTCGGTCTGTTTGACGCACCGCACTAGTTGAAGGTCGGCAGTTTAACCAGGTCGTCGTGCGGGACTCGCTCCAGCGCGTGACCCGCCCTGCTCCAGGCCGTGAGGCCGCCGGCGATTACGAACACTTTGAATCCGAGTTCTTGTAATTGGCGCGCCACCCGGGCGCTCGTGGCTTCGCGCTGTCAAGTGCAATAGAGATAAATCTCTCGATCCTTGGGTAGATTCTTGATTTCTTCGATGAGGTTGTTGGGTTCAATGCGGATCGATCCGGCGATGCGTTCGGTGTCGGCATCGTAGTAGCCGTGGCTGCGAACATCGGCAATCAGGAGGCGTTCGGCGGCGTCGGACGCCACTCTGCGGGCGAGCTCTTCCACCTGTACGCGCGGAATCGAGTCGAGCAGACGGTACTTGCGGTAAATCCAGATTCGATAGACAACATAAGCGGCAAGCCCGATGCCGAGGACGATTTCGGCGGCGAAGCCGGCCGAGCGCAGTCCGCGCGTGATGGCGCGCAGCGCGTCACTGAAGAGATATCCCGCGAGAGAATACGCGCCCACATACAAAGCCGCGCCGAGGGCATCAAATTGCAAAAAATCTCCCAGCCGCATTTTCATGCTCCCGGCCAGCGGCGGAGACATGGTGTTGATGCCGGGGATGAACTTGGCAAAAAGCAGCGTCTGCTTGCCGCGGCGATAGAAATATTCCGCCGATCGCAAAATGCAAGTTTCCGGATTCGCCGAAAGCCGGCACAGAAAGCCGAGCAATGCCCATCCGCTAACCCTGCCCATGAAATAGAGAAGGACATCGCCCGCGACCAGCGCCACGAGAGCTATGCCGAAATACGAGATAGAAATGAAGATTTCCATAGGCAGCAACCGCGCCCGCGGTCAGGATGGCGAGCGCGGCAGGCAGCGGAAAGCCAACGGCCTCGGCAAAGCACAGCACGGCCAAGAGCAAGTAGCCATGGTGCGAAATCAATGCGAACAAGTCGTTCATGGTGAGAAACGATTGCTTCAGTATACCAATCGCGAAACGGCTGCCCCTCGGGGCTCGATCCGCGGCCACCGCCCAAACTCCCGGTTTTATAAATGGTTCGCGCCTGTGCTAACGTTGCCAGCGTGAGCGCGATCAAGCGTATTGCCGTAATTGCCGGGGACGGGATCGGGAAAGAAGTCATCCCACAGGCAATAAAGGTCATAGAGGCCGCAGGTGCCGCGGTCGAATTGACGGCGTTCGACTGGGGAGCCGACCGCTATCTCGCCGATAGAGTTACGGTCCCGCCGGACGGTTTCACCATCTTGGCCAGAGATTTCGATGCCATCCTGGTTGGCGCTTTTGGCGATCCGCGCGTACCCTCTAACATCCATGCGAGGGAAATCCTACTGGGCATCCGCCGTGAGTTGGACCTCTATGCCAATGTCCGGCCGGTGCGGTTGCTCGACGCGGCGCTCTGCCCCCTCAAAGGCGTCGAACCTGCACACCTCGATTTCGTCGTGATTCGCGAGAATACCGAGGGCGTCTACGGCGACCTTGGAGGAGTCTTCAAGCAGGGAACGCCGGACGAAGTTGCGATCCAGGAAGACATCAACACGCGCAAGGGAGTCGAGCGCATCATCCGCTACGCGTTTGAGTACTGCGCGACCAACCGGAAGCTCGATGGCTCGCCGCGGCGGCGGGTTCTGATGTGCGACAAATCGAATGCCATGACGCACGCCGGCGGCTTGTGGCAGCGCACGTTCAAGGAAGTTGCCGAAGATCACCCGCGCATCGAGACGCAGCACATGTATGTCGACGCGCTCTGCATGCAGATGGTGCGCGATCCGCGCGAGTTTGATGTCATCGTAACCAACAACATGTTTGGCGACATCCTCACCGATCTCGCGGCCGGATTGCAGGGCGGGCTGGGGATGGCCGCGAGCGGCAATCTGCATCCGGGAAGAACGTCGATGTTCGAGCCGGTGCACGGTTCTGCACCGCCGATTGCGGGGAAGAACGTTGCCAACCCTTTCGGCGCGATTCTCACGGCGGCGATGATGCTGGCGCATTTGGGAATGACCGGCGAGGCGCAGAAGATCGAGGCTGCCGTGCTCGAAGCGGTGCGGGAGAAGAAGACGACGGCTGACATCGGCGGAACACTGGGGACGCGTGAAGCCGGCGAGTGGGTGTCGCAAAGGGTCGCCGGTCGGTAGCAGCCCGTCGTGAAAGTAAGTTTCGTATCAGGGTATGCCTTCAGGCATGCCATAAGTGCCAATGGTCGAACCGCACCTGGACCTTCCCACAAAAAGTTTTCTCGTTTTGCAGATTCATCTATCCAGATCACGCTTTCAGCATTTATTCTGATCGTTCTGTTTTGCCAATTTGCTCGTCCCTGTAGCCCGTGCGCATGAAATTCCTGAGAAGTTGGAAGTTCCGGATCCTGCTCTTCTTTGCCGTCGTGGGGCCGGGCTTCATCACCGCGAATGTCGACAACGATGCCAACGGCATCTTGACCTATTCGCAGGCCGGCGCTCAGTTCGGCTATCTGCTCTTGTGGACGATGATCCCGACGACGATCGCCCTCATCGTGGTGCAGGAGATGTGTGCCCGCATGGGAGCGGTCACCGGCAAGGGTCTGAGTGATCTGATCCGCGAAGAATACGGCCTGCGCATCACTTTCCTCATGATGCTCGGTTATTCTTATCACAAATTTCGGTAACGTCGTGGGCGAGTTTGTCGGCATTGCGGGAAGCATGGAGCTGTTCGGGGTTTCAAGATACTATCTCGGTTCCGATCTGGCGCCGTGATCGTCTGGTTGATTGCGGTCAAAGGGCAGTACAAGAGCGTGGAGAAGGTGTTCCTGGCGGCGTCGTTTTTCTATATCACATACGTATTCGCCGGAGTTCTCGCCAAGCCCGCGTGGATTGAGGCTGTCAAGGCCACGATGCAACCTCCGGGGATGGCGGCCTTCAGGCAGGGTACCGTATCTCTACATGGTCATTGGCGTTGTCGGAACTACGATCGCGCCCTGGATGCAGTTCTATTTGCAGTCGTCGATTGTGGAGAAAGGGGTCACGCGGCGGCAGTACAAAACTTCGCGGCTCGATGTGATTGTGGGCTGCATCTTCACCGTGTGGTGGCCTGGTTCATCGTCGTGGCCTGCGCGGCCACGCTCTACCTGCATGGGAATCGCGACATTCGCGACGCCGCCGACGCCGCCCAGTCGCTGCGTCCCCTGGCGGGCGACTGGGCGTACATCCTGTTTGCGCTCGGGCCTTTTCAATGCGTCGCTGTTCGCGGCTTCGATTCTGCCGCTTTCGACGGCCTACACGGTCTGTGAAGGATTGGGTTTCGAGTCGGGAGTCGAACGCAAATTTTGCTGAAGCTCCCGCCTTTTACTGGCTCTATACGGCGCTCATCGTTGCCGGAGCCGGCCGTGGTCCTGATCCCAGGGCTTCCGTATATAAAGATCGCTGTGTTTTCGCAGGTGGTCAACGGCGCCGTCTTGCCCTTCGTGCTGATTTTCATGTTGCTGCTCATCAACAAGAAGGAACTCATGGGCGAATACGCGAATAAACCCATTTCAACTTCATCGCCTGGGCGACCACCGTGATTATGATTGGGCTCACGGTGCGTGCTATGTGTACGGGCAGGTGCGCGGCGGGGCGGGGTAGTTCAAGAGCACTGAACCGCAGAGATCGCCGAGCACGCAGAGGAATTCAGGAGAAAGCCTCATTGTTCTCTGCGTACTCGGCGATCTCTGCGGTTAAGGGTTTTGGCGCTCAGATGATTTTTCCCGCCGCCAGATCTTTCACCAGTCCCAGGTCGGCTTCGAGGAAATCCAGTTCCAGCAGTTCCTGCCGCGTTGCCCAGCGTATTTCGCGAAAAATCCGGTTCTCGATTTCACCCTGGTAATTGCGCACTTCGAAGAATCGGAGCTCCACCGACCCGCCGCCCGGGTATACATGGACGATGCGGGCGACCTCCGTGCCTACCTCCGCCACGATTCCCAGTTCTTCCTCCAATTCCCGGCGCATGGCATCGCGAGGCTGCTCGCCCTCTTCGATTTTTCCTCCGGGAAACTCCCACTTGAGGGGCATAGGCTGGTGCCGCGTCCTCTGGCAGGCGAGGATCAGGTCATCTTTCACGATCAGCGCGGCTACGACTCGTTTCATAGACGAAAAAGCGCTTCTGGCTGCTGGCGCCTGGCTTCTAGCAGGGAGTCTTTCGCGGATGATTGCCCGCGGCTAGCAGCCAGAAGCTAGAAGCGGGCAGGTTCGGTTCACGCACCTTCCAGTCGTTTCCCAACCAGTTGAGCGCAATGCTCGACGAGTTCGCGGTCCGCGACCGTAAAGGCTGCCGGGAAATGGCTGTCAATATCGAGTTCGCCGGCCACTTGGCCGCGCACAAAGACCGGAACCACGATCTCGGACTTGGTTTCGAGCGAGCAGGCAAGATAGCGGGTATCGTTGTTCACGTCATCCACCACCACGGTCTTGCCCGTCGATGCCGCCGCACCGCAGATCCCCTGGTTCAGAGGAATACGCGTGTGCGGAGTCATCGCTCCCTGGTAGTGTCCCAACACCAGCATGGGCGGATTGGCTCCGGGTTCGAGCATGTAGAAGCCCACCCAGTTGTACTTCAGCATGTGTTGGTTCAGGAGAAGCGTGATGTCTTTCATCAACTGGTCCGCCGTGCCCGCTTCGGAATTCAGGCGGTCCACTTCTCTGCGCACTTCTTCGATCCCGTGAGGACTTGAGCTGGTGGCCATGATCCTAATCCTAAACCATGCGGGCGCCCTTCATCTTCGCAGCGGAAAAGGAACGGAGTCCAGCTCGGGACCGAATTCGTCAGGATGAATTGCGCCTGCCGCATTACAATCGCCCTGTGTATTCCCCCGAACTCCTCGACCACTTTCAGAACCCGCGCAACGCGGGCGACGTAGAGACTCCCGACGTCTCGGCGCAGCTGGAAAATCCAGCCTGCGGAGACATTCTGAAACTGACGGCCAAGCTAGCCGGAAGGCAGATCGCCGACCTCCGTTTTCGCGCCAAGGGCTGCGTTCCCGCGATGGCCTGCGGATCGGCCCTCACCGAACTGATCCAAGGCAAGAGCATCGAGCAAGCGCGGCAAGTGAGCAGGGAAGAGCTGGTTCGCAAAGTCGGAGGCCTGCCGCAGGCCTCGGCGCACGCCAGCCACCTGGCGATGGACACGCTCGCCGCGCTGTTGCGGGGGCTTTGAGTTTGAGCTCGCTCGCAGGGTTATCGGCCGCTCGGGATCACGCCGACCTGTGACGGTGGTCACGGGAAGATGTGCCGAAGCGCGCTAGCGTAGCCTGAGGTTCCGAGTCCGTCTCGGTTTGGAAGTCGGTCCGCCAGACCCAATCAAGGCAACTCGGAAACGTTCCGGTGTTGAGCGGTTGGGGTTTTGCCGGAGGCTCCAAATGGGGTTCCGATTTGAGTTCGAACCGGTACACAAAATCCTGCTGTGTCGATTCGAGGGACGGCTCACCGATAAATCGCTGGGAGAATTCTATCGGGCGGGGCTAAAGCATTGGGCCGCGACCGACGCCCGCGCGGCGATTTCGGACTACACATCCGCGGAGTGGGCCGTGTCCGCCAAATTTGTACGCGAGCTGGCAAATTGGGAACCCGCCGTGACGGAACCGGTCAAGCGTCCTCGCATTGTCGTGGCCCCAAGCACGGTCGGATTTGGTCTGGCGCGCATGTTTCAGATCGTGGGAGAGCGTAAACGGCCGCTGCTTCAAGTCGTCCGCACTATGGAAGAAGCGCTCGCAGCGCTCGGCATTGAATCTCCCCACTTCGAGCCTTTAGAGTGAGTGCGCGATGGACTTGCGCACCTGCCTACTAAGCTGCTTGTTACTCTGAATGTATCAACAGTCCTCGCAATCGCCGAGCCGCTCCGGCTTGGACAGCCGGGGGCGGCTGTCCCTACGTAGCGGGGGGCGGCAGTCGCTACTCTGACGGGCGTGGGCGACCTCTCTCCACTCGTTGACTCTACGCCGTCACTGGTCGCGCCGCGGTCACGGGGTCTACTCGGAGCGTGAGCCCATCGACCTGGCGCACGACGATGCGTTCCCCTACGGGAACGGGAACCGTGGAGACGGCGTCCCAAAGCTCGCCGTGGATGAAGACTTTTCCGGCGGGCGCGAGCGTAGTTTGCGCAATTCCAATTTCGCCGATCATTCCTTGTTCGCCGGTGACAACCTTGTTGCGGCGGGCGCGCACGGCGATGCTCATAAGAAAAACCGTGATCAGTCCGAGCGGGATGCTGACGGCGAGCGCAGTCAGAGGGTGGACGCGCATTTCGGGGATGGGCGCATCGACCAAAAAGAGACCGCCCAGGGTCAGCAGGACAATGCCTCCGGTGGTGAGCACGCCGTGGCTGGCGAACTTAGCTTCCGCGGCGAATAGCGCGAAGGCTCCGATGATCATGGCAATGGCCGCGAAGCGCACAGGCAGCAGGTTCAAAGCGAACGCCGCCAGAAGAATGAAGACCACGCCCACGGTTCCGGGAATAACCGCGCCGGGGTGGTTGAACTCCGCATACAGCGCCAGCGCTCCGATGGCCAGCAGGATGAACGCGACGTTCGGGTCCATGATGTAGGAGAGGATGCGCTGCTTGAGCGTCATGCGGTAGTCGCGTACCGGTTCGCCGGCAAAGCTGAGCGTGACGGTGGTGCCGTTAAATCGTTTGAAGCTCTTGCCACTCATCTGGCGTAAGAGATCCTGGGAGTTCGGAGCGATGTACTCGATCAACTTCTTGTCGAGCGCTTCCTGGTCGGTAAAAGACTTCGACTCGCGCACGGCGCTCTCGGCCAGTTCGACATTGCGGCCGCGCTTGGCGACGACCGAACGCATCAGGGCCGCGGCGTCGTTTTCCATTTTCTGTTTCATCACGTCATCCATCTTGCCGCCCAGGATGACGGGATGCGCCGCGCCGGTGTTGGTTCCTGGCGCCATGGCGGCAACGTCGGCGGATTCAAGAATGAAGAAGCCGGCGGATGCAGCCCGGCTTCCACTGGGCGTCACGTAGATGATGACCGGCACCGGCGAAGCTACGATTTTTTCGATGATGTCGCGCGTGGAATCGACCAGTCCGCCGGGAGTGTTGATCTCGATCAACACGGCTTGGTCGTGGTTGGCGGCGGCTAAGTCGAGAGCTCGGCCAATGTATTCGGCGGTGACGGGTTGAATGGCATCGTTGATTGCGATCTTCAGGACGTCGGCGGAGGAAGACGCTGCGAAGAGAAAGAGCAGTGCGAACCAGCAGGCGACGCGGCGAATCCAGAGTAGCTGTGGGCGCGGGCGGCTGCCGAGCTTCGCTCGGCTTGGACGGGCGAGGGCGCCCGTCCCCACACAAACATCGCTGATAGCTGATAGCTGAGAGCTGAGAGCTGATTTCATGGCTGCGCCTTCTCCGCGAGCTTGGCTGCTAAGGTGCGCTTCAGGTCCTGGCCCGCCTGGTTGCCGGGCTCTAATTGCAGCGCCCGATCGATGTTCTGGGCAGCTGCCTCCATTCTATTTTCTCGCAAATCGAGGCGCGCGAGAATCAGGTAGGCCTCGGCCGACTCGCGTATGCGAAGAGAGGCTTCGGCTTGGGCCCGGGCTTCGCGGGCATCGCCGCGCGTGTCGTTGTCTTGCGCCAGCGCTGC
Organism: uncultured Acidobacteriaceae bacterium; assembly: GCA_963712295.1. GTDB lineage: Bacteria > Acidobacteriota > Terriglobia > Terriglobales > Acidobacteriaceae > Acidiflorens. The sequence continues at coordinate 90,908 of CAVQHM010000008.1, read as the reverse complement.
GGCTAGCGCGGTGAGGGGCGCCGTGCTTGAGGGATCGACTGCGGCGGCGTGACGGAATTCGGCCGCCGCCTCGGTGGTGAATCCATGGGCCAAAAGTTCCTTGCCAAGTTCGACGTGAAAGCGCGCGTGGGCGCGGGGATCGGATCGAGCAAAGCGCTCCTCCGCCCAACTTCCCATTTGCGTGGTCATCTGGCGGAAGGCGTCTTCTTCGTAGTTCCGCTTGATGCGCTCTACGGGCGCCTTGGACGTCGCGCTGCTTGGCACAATACCGCCGCTGCCAGCCGTGGGCGTCAGGGAGTCGAGCAATATTTTCGCTTCGGAGTCGGCGGGGCGACGATCGAGCGCGGTGTGCAGTTCGCGGGCCGCGCCGGCGCGATCGCCAGCCTGGGCAAGCGTTACTCCCAGGTTGAAGTGATAGTCAGCATCGCTGGGATCGTTCTGAATCGCTTTCTCGAAATAGTCGGCAGCCCTTTTCTGGCCGCGGCGCGTTGCGACTACTCCGAGGTTGTTATAGACCTCGGCTAGAGGCAGGCGGGCGGCGACGAATGCGAAGGCGCTTTCGGATTTCGCGAAGTCTCCGTGAGCGTAGGCGGCGAGCCCGAGATAGAAATTCGCCTCGCGGGCGACTGCGCCTGACACTAAGCCGGACACGCCAAAAGATTGCTGCACTTGGCCGAGAGCGGCGATCGCCGGTTCGTATGTGCGCTGCTCGTAGTAAGCCTTGCCTAGTTCCAGCCAGGCTTGGGCATACTCCGGGTTCAGGCGGATGGCTTCGCGATAGTGCTGAACTTTTTCTTCCGCCGTAGTAGCCAGCACGCCGCGGATGTAATTCTCCAGCGCGTCGAGGCGCACGGGAGCAACGTTCGAGATGTAATTGTCCTTCGGCACGGAGAAGTCGGTGCGGATCGTCCGAAGCAGATCCCACGCCAGCGCGGATTGCAGCGTGCCGAGACCGGCCAGGGGCGCGGACTCGGTTACGGCGGGCGAAAGTTTCTGCGCCCGCATGTCGAGCAACTGCGCCGTTGCAGTCAGGCGCGCGCCGTCATACTTATAAGAGCCGAGCACGGCGTAATCGACATCCATCTGCTCGGCGAGGCGGTAGAGGGTAGCCCGCGAAGCATGAACCCCCGCCGGAATGCCCTGGCGATCATAGGCGCGCAGGCGCTCGTCACGGCTGGCTACATACAGAACCGGAGAATTGAGTTGCTGGTGGAAGGTTTCGGGAAAGGATTCACCAAGCCATTCCAGGCCTGGCGTCGGAGAAGCATTCTCGAAGGGAATCACGACCAGGGTGTGACCGAATATGGTCTGGCCGAATATGGTCTGGCCGGCGGCACTCCTGCCGGATCCGGGAGGGCCCTGGGCGCGAAGCGAACGGCAGAAGAGCAGCGAAACCACAAAGACGAAAACGGCGGCGCGTTTCACGACAACTTAATTATATCGGCACGGGAGATGGATCATCACGCGCGCCGCTGCATTCGCGGAACTGCTGGCTCGTCCTCCTCAGCTTGGACACGCGACCCGAGCTGGTTCCAACCCGGCAATTCGTCGCTGCCGGTTATCAGCCGCGCGCCACGCTCGTAGGTCAGATACGACCATGCCCACTGGATCATCACCAGCAGCCGATTGCGGAATCCAATCAGGAAAAAGATGTGGACGAACAGCCATGCCAGCCAGGCGAAATATCCGGATAACTCGAACTTGGGGAATTGGGCGACGGCGGCGGCGCGGCCGATCGTGGCCAGGCTGCCCTTATCGTGATAAACAAAATTACGTCGCGGTTGATGTTCCAGATCGCGGGCGATGGTCTCGGCAACCCAATCGCCTTGCTGGATGGCGACGGGCGCGACCCCGGGGAGCATCTTGCCGTTTTCGTCGCTCAGTGAGGCCAGGTCGCCAATCACAAGTACTTCCCGATGTCCGGGAATGCTGAGGTCGGGTTCAACGAGCACCCGGCCGGCGCGGTCGACAGGAACACCCAACTTTCGGCCCAGTGGCGAAGCGGCAACTCCCGCAGCCCACAGAACCACCGAGGCCGGAATCTTTTTGTCGCCGGCCCAAACCGCGCCGGGCTCAATGCGAGTGACGATGCTGGAGGTGCGAACCTCGACTCCCAGGCGTCGAAGCTGGTCTTCGGCTTTGCGGGAAAGTTCTTCGGAATAGGGTCCCAGAACCCGCGGCCCGCCTTCGAGGAGCAGAATGCGGGTTTGCTTTGGATCGATCTTGCGAAACTCGTGGTTCAGCGCGTGGTGCGCGATTTCAGCCAGCGTGCCCGCGAGTTCGACGCCGGTCGGGCCACCTCCGATGACGACAAATTGCAAGGGAGATCCGCTCTGAACGTCGTTGTTGGCGTTCTGGCGCTCGGCCAGTTCGAAGGCGAGCAGAACGCGGCGGCGGATTTCGAGAGCGTCTTCAATCGTCTTCAAACCGGGCGCCAGCGGCTCCCACTCCGGGTGGCCGAAGTAAGCATGAGTCGCGCCGGAAGCAATGACCAGAAAGTCGTAATCGAGGATTTGCTCCCTTGTAATGAGTTTCTTTTCTTCCAGCTTGAAATCGACGACTTCTTCAAGCAACACTTCAACATTGCGGTGGCCTCTTAATATCCAGCGGATGGGGGCCGCGATTTCACCGGGAGAGAGGCCGGCGGTGGCAACCTGGTAAAGCAGGGGTTGGAAGGTATGGTGGTTCTTCCGGTCAATGACCGTGACTTGAACCGGCAGCCGTGCGATGCGGCGGGCAGCCGTCAGGCCCGCGAAGCCGGCGCCGACGATCACCACCTTCGGTCTCGCCTTGCTGGTCGTTCGTGGTGGTAGCTTGGGTTGCTGAGTTGGCATCTACTATAGAGATTCATAAAATGGCGGTACCGACGAAAACTTTTTCCGCAGGACCGATCGCGATTCCTCAGGTCTCTAAAGTCCGGAGCCTTCCGGTTCCGGCTGCCTACCGCCGACTCTTCGTCTGGGCACAAGTCATCGTGGCATTTCTGTTTCTGGAGTTTGCGCTCTGGGAGCCGCGGCTGGAAACGCGCAACCGCTGGGTCGGTGTGGCCGCGATCGCGATTCTGGTGTTGGTGCTGATTGACCGCCCCTCGCTGCAGCGGCTCGGCCTCCGCTTGCCGAAGACGTTCGGCGCCAGCGTAGTGCTGGGGATGAGTTTTGCGACAGCCGTTTTTCTAGTGGCCATGGTGCACTGGGCCGGCGGCCAGGTTCCGGCAAATCCGACATGGCCACGCCTTCAGATGATGTGGCAATACTTTATCTGGGCAACGATTCAACAATTCATCCTGCAATCGTTTTTCTTCACGCGTTGCGAAGAACTGTTTGGGAGTTCGGCGGCAGTTTGGGTGACGGCAACGTTGTTTGCCGCCGCTCACCTGCCCAGTCCTATCCTGACGACTTTCACTCTGGTGGGAGGGCTGTTCTTCTGCGAGATATTCCGGCGGTATCGCAGTATCTATCCCATCGGCATCGTGCACGCCATGCTTGGGCTGACGGTTGCACTGACGATGCCGGACAGCGTCTTGCACCACATGCGAGTGGGGATCGGGTATCTACGTTATTGATCGGGTGATCCGGAAAGCGCCCAATCGCCAAATGGCCCGACGTTCGTGAATTTAGATGGCCCGATGACCGGACGACCCGATCACCCGATTTCTCTTGTACACTCCTCCTTCACCCTCCGATGACCAAGTCGCCGCCCAGTTCGCGAGCTGTGCGTTTTCTGCTGCCTTCGGTCCGCGACATCATTTTCATTTTTCTTTTCTGGTCGGTGCTGGTGGGGCCGTTATCGAATCGGCCGCTGGCGGATTCGGATATCGGATGGCACATCCGAACCGGCGAGCGGATTCTGGCGACGCGCACGATTCCTCGCACCGATCCGTTTTCTTCCACCATGCAGGGTCAGCCGTGGTTTGCCTGGGAATGGTTGTACGACCTGGCGCTCGGGATCCTCCACCGGGCTTGCGGACTGAACGGAGTGGTTTGGTTGTGCGCTCTTCTGGTCGCCGCGATTTTCGCACTGCTGCTTTCGCAACTGCTGGCGCGCGGCACCAGCCTGCTTTTGGCGGTTCTGCTGATGCTGGTGGCGGAGGCCGCTTCGACGATTCATCTCTACGCGCGTCCGCATATTGTGAGCTGGCTCTTTTCGCTGCTCTGGTTTGTTGTTCTGGATCGTTGGGAAGGTTGGGAGCACGGGCAGCCGCCGCGCTGGATGCGCTGGTTCTTCCCCGCCTCGATGTTGCTCTGGGTAAACCTGCATGGTGGATGGCTCCTTGGAATAGCGCTGCTCGCGATCTACACCTTTGCCGCATTCGTCGAGGGCTGGCGCACGCAGGATGCCTTTGCCGCGATTCGCACCGCTCACAGAGCGCGTGCCATGGCTTTGGCTTGGGCGGCCTCGGCGGTAGCGACGCTCGGAAATCCGCTTGGCTGGCGATTGCACGCGCATATCTATCGATACTTGAGCGATCGCTATCTGATGAACCGGATCGAAGAGTTCAAATCGCCTGACTTTCATGGCTGGGCGCAGCGCTCGTTTGCGATCATCCTTGTACTATTGCTGATCGCGTTCGCGGGAAGTTACAGAAAGCTGCGGCTCAGCCAGCTGCTGGTTGCGCTGGTGGCGGCATACGCGGGATTCTATTCGTCCCGTAATCTTCCCATTTCGTCGATGCTGCTGGTGCTGGTGGCGGGGCCCATCCTGTGGGAAAACTTCGTTGCGCTGGCGGGCAAGCCGGGTGCTTGGCCGTGGGTGCGCAATGGCGCCGCTCGAATTTCGCAGTTCTCCGATCGCATGGGTGCGCTGGAAATCGAGCTTCGGGGACACTTATGGCCGGTCGTCTCGGTGTTCCTTGCATTCGCGATCTGCCTTCAAGGCGGATGGCTCGGCTCGCGGCATCTGATCGACTGCACAATTCGATCCCAAGAAGATGCCGGTGGCGGCGGTCACTTTCCTGCAAAAGGAATCCCAAGGGAAGCGGCCGAGCACAGAGCCGGTTTTCTCGACCGATGCCTGGGGAGGCTATCTCATCTACTGCATGTATCCCGAGCGAAAGGTCGTGGTCGATGACCGTCACGATCTCTACGGTTCGGACCGGATTCGCCAGTACCTGATTCTTGACCCAGGCCGAGCCGGGATGGCAGAACGTGCTCCAAGATTGGCAGATTCGGACGGCGCTCTTGCCCACCGGTTCGACGCTCGCCAACCTGCTCCGCGAACTTCCGCAAGATTGGCGGGTGGCATACGAAGACAAAGTTGCGGTGGTGTTTGAGAGACGTTAGATGTCAGCCGAAGGCGTCAACAGCCGATGTGCTCCTGCTTGTGCGTGCAATCGCCTTCCATGAGAACGCCGGTTCGCGCCCCTCAAAGGATATAGATATAATGTGGCGATTTCGCAGGCTGGATTTCGGCCTGCCCGGGAGGCCCATTGCGCCTGTCGCTTGACACTCGCGAGGTTGGACGCGTCACCATCGTGCGCTGCAACGGCCGCATCGTTGCCGGCACCGAGAGCGAATCTCTGCGCGAGCACGTTGCCTGGTTATTGCGTGACCGCCGCTCCATCGTTTTGCACCTGGGCGAAGTCGGATTCATTGACAGCAGCGGCCTTGGCACCATGGTCCGCGTCCTGACGAGCACGCGCCAGGCCCACGGGGACCTCAAGCTCTGCAACGTACCGGAATTCGTGCGCAAAGTTCTGGAGATGTCGCGCCTGACAGCAGTGTTCGACTCGCACGAATCGGAGGAGAACGCGGTGGCCGCCTTCTACCGCCCCGAAGCCCGCGCCGAGACCCCGGTGCCGACCGGCCGCAGTATCCTGTGCCTTGACTCCAATGCCGACGTGCTCGCCTACTTGCGCGAACTGCTGCGCCGCGCCGGATACGACGTTCAGTCGAGCAGCCGCGTGAGCGATGCTCTGCTCCTGATGCGGGTTGCGCATTTCGATCTTTTGCTGGCGGGCTCCGGCATGAACGCCTCCCCGGCCTCGCCGCCGGGCTTCCAGGCCGCGTGCGCCAGACTCCCGGTAATTGAACTGGGCAGTGAGTTTTCCACCAGCCATGCCGGTGAGGCAGGCGCCGGGTTGCTGGAAACGATCAAAGCTCGGCTCCAAGCTTGAATTCCCCGTCACTCTCTGCAACCTGAGCGCGTTCGCATCATCTGATGTAGTTGAGTTTGGCGCCAGGTGTCTGGGAAATGCTACCTTTGGGAGCCCGCGACCATCCCCGCGCGAGCTTCGCCGAGAGTGAGAACGCATGCGGATCGCAGGAATTCGCCAGTGTGTCGAGAGATGTCGGGAGAACTGCCGATGAAGTCGGAGTGTTTGCCATTCCAGCAGATTCCGCATACCACCCGTCTCTTCCTTGACTATCTTTCCTACACTCCTTCCGTTCGCGACTTTTATCCACGCTCACCGGATTTTTCCGAATGGCTGAAGGACGAATCGCAGCGCGTCGTTTACGACGCCGCGCGCCGCGGCAAAGTCAGCGAAATTCTTGAGCGGCAGAATCGCGTGTGGGGCGCATCTCCGAAAACACTGGCCAACATCGAACGGCTTAAGCAAGGAGCCCTCGCGGCGGTTACAGGACAGCAAGTCGGTCTCTTTGGCGGGCCGCTGTTTTCGATTTTCAAAGCGCTGTCGGCTGTCAAACTGGCGGAACAGGCTACGGCGGCGGGAGTGGACTGCGTGCCGATCTTCTGGCTCGCGACTGAAGACCACGACTTGGCGGAGGTCAATCATGTAGCGCTGGTTTCCGAACAGGGCGTCCCCCAACTTTTCGCCGCGGAAAGCCCCGCGTTTGAAAGCGCGGTGACGGATGCGCCCGTGGGGACCGTCAAGTTCGGCCCGGAGATCGAGCCGCTGGTCGAGCGCGCCGCCGCGCTGCTCGGAGACTCCGAGGTCACGACGTGGCTGCGTCAGGCGTATCGTCCGGGTGAAACTCTGGGCAGTGCGTTTGCCCTGCTGTTTGCACAGCTGTTTGCGGATTGGGGAGTCATCCTGCTCGATCCGGCGGATAAGGATTTTCATGATCTCGCCAAGCCCTTGTTCCGAGCCGCCATCGAACGTGCTTCCGAACTCGACGAAGCGCTGCTGGCGCGGGGCAAGGCGCTCGAGCAGGCGGGATATCACCAGCAGGTGAAAGTGACTTCGGCGACCACGCTGCTTTTTGAAGTGAAGGACGGAGCGCGGACTGTGGTGCGGCGCCGAAATGATGGTACCAACGGCGGCAATGGTGGCGCGTTCGTCGTCGGTGAGGAGCGGATCTCTCACGGAGAGCTGCTCGACCGTATTGAAAAGGCGCCGGAGAAGTTCAACCCGAATGTGTTGCTTCGGCCCGTGGTGCAGGACTACCTGTTGCCGACGCTCGTTTACACCGGCGGAGCGGCCGAAGTCGCATACTTCGCGCAGGTCGCCGTAGTCTACGAGAAACTGCTGGGGCGAGTGACGCCGATTCTGCCGCGGTTTTCGGCGACGCTGGTCGAAGCCAAGCCCGAGCGCATTCTGACGCGATACCAACTGGGGTTACCTGATTTGTTCCACGGCCCGGAAAAAGTTCGAGAAGCGATAGCCGCCCGTTCGCTGCCCTCGGATTTGCAGACACGCTTTTCGGAAGCCTACACGAGCGTTGAGCAGTCCATGACCGCGCTTCGTGAATCCATTGGCAGACTGGATTCAACCCTGGTCGATACGGCTCAGAGCAGCCAGGAGAGCATGGCGCATCAGATCAGCCGCCTGCAAGCGCGGGTATCGCGGGCGGAAGGGCTGCGGAATGAAGTCATCACGCGGCACGCGGATGCCTTGAGCCACGCGCTATTTCCACACAAGGCGCTGCAGGAACGCGAAGTCGCAGGCGTGAGCTTTGTGGCGCGATACGGCCCGGAACTGCTCGCGAATCTCTATCAGACAATCCATCCCGATTGCCACGATCACCAGGTGATTGAAGTGTAGAGACGGGGCTTGCCCCGTCTCCCGCCGCGAAAGAGACGCGGCAAGCCGCGTCTCTACAGAAATTCAGACATCCGTCAGAGATTATTTCGACTCGCCGAGAGCCACATAAGTTCCCAGGCCAATCATGACCGCGCCGGTGAGCGTGCGCTGACGCCGGCGGAAGCGTGCCGACCCGCGGATGCGCTGGCCGAGCGGTCCGGCAAGCAGGGTCACGACGATATCGGCCGAAGTGTTGAGCGTAACCGAGATCGTTCCCAAAAGAACAAACTGCAGAAAGACGTGTCCGCTCGCCCGATTCACAAACTGGGGAATGAAGGAAAGAAAAAACAGAGCCGTCTTTGGATTCAGCACCTCGGTCATGACGCCTTGCCAGAACGGATTTCTTCCGCGCGGCAGCTTGGCGACCGGAACACCCTCATCCCTTCGGGCGTCGAGAATCATGCGAATCCCGAGAAAGCAAAGATAGCCCGCGCCGAAATACTTCACCGTGGCAAAGGCCATGGCGGACTTCGCAAGAATGATGGAAATGCCGGCCGCCGCGGCGAACACGTGGACCATCCCACCCAGGAATGTACCGAGCGCAGAGAGCAGGCCTTCGCGGCGTCCCCCGCCGAGCGCGCGTGCAAGAACGTAAAGCATTCCGGGGCCGGGTGCGATGGCCAGCAGAATCGCCGCGCTGAGAAAAATGAAAAAGCGAGCAGAATCGAATACGGTCTGATGGAGCATCGTCTGACGATTGTAGCTGCGTCCGCCTTGGCGCCGCTAGCTCTAGGTGGATTCTCCGTTGCGCAGCACGGCCTGTAACTCTTCGAGCGACTCCACGCGCGGCACTCCCTTGTCGCGGTAGGCGCCCGCGATGTCCATCAGCACGGCCGACATGCCGGCGCCGGTTGCGCCCAGGTAATCCACCGAATAAACGTCACCGACGTAGAGGCTTTCTTCGGGTGCGGCATTCATGCTCTGCAGGGCCTGGCGGAAGATTTCCGGGTGCGGCTTCTCGTATCCAACTAACCCGGAGTCGGTGATGGTGCGAAAGCACTCCGCGATACCGCACTTGCGCAGCACATCTTCGATTCTCCCATCGGCATTGGAAATAACCGCGATCGGGTACCGCTTGCCGATTTCACGCAAGCAATCGGCAGTGCCCGGGCGAATCTGGTCCCAGTTGCCGGAATCGCGGATGCCGGTGACGAGTTGGTCGCGGAGGGAGTCGGCGTGATTCTGCAGTCCGATTTCGGAAAGCAACTGAGAGTAGAACATCCACCAGAAGCTGTGGTCGGCGGCGCCGTCTGCGATCATCATGCCGTCGAAACGATTCTTGGTCCGGCATTCCAAATTGCGCAGGTGCTCACCATCGGGCGTAATCCCGCGTTCGGTGAGTGGCGCGTGGATGCGCTCGCGATTGGGGAACAAGCAGGGTGTTGCCCACGTCGAAGAAAATGACTTTGACTTTCGTGCTCATGCCAAGTGCCGCATCCTCATTATTATCAGCCTGGTTGCGGACGATTCCGCAGGGTAAACCTTGCCGGATGAATTAAACTGAAAAAATTGCCGATGGATTAGGTGGAACGGGAAATCATGGCACAACTGCGAGTGGTCGTTCTGTGGCACCAGCACCAGCCGTTCTACAAGGACCTGGTGACCGGGCAGTACCGCCTGCCTTGGACGCGCCTCCATGCCCTGAAAGACTACTACGGAATGGTGAAGCTGCTGGAGGAGTTCCCGCGAGTCCATCAGACATTCAATCTGGTACCCTCCCTGATCACGCAAATTCAGGACTATGCGTCGGGCGGGGCCCACGATCCTTTTCTCGAGGTCGCGGCCAAGCCCGCCAAAGACCTGACCCGGGATGAGCGCCAGTTCGCGCTGCAATATCTGTTTCAGGCGAATCCGGTGAATGTGATCGGACGCTATCCGCGCTACCGTGAGTTGTGGGAGCGATTTCATCTCGCGGGCGGAGTGCCCGAGCGCGCGGAAAAACATTTTCAGCCTCAGGATTTCACCGACTTGCAGGTGCTCTCGCAGATCGGCTGGTTCGACGAATATTTTCTGGCGGAGAAAGATGTTGCGGAACTGGTCCGCAAAGGCCGGAACTACACGCTCGAAGACCAGCGGTTTGTGATTGCGCGGGAGCGCGACCTGCTCAGCCGGGTCCTGCCGGTTCATGCCGAAGCTGCGAAGAAAGGTGCGATCGAGATCTCGACCTCGCCGTTCTATCATCCCATTTTGCCGCTGGTTTGCGACACGCAGATGGGCGCGGTTTCCACGCCGGGTCTGCCTTTGCCGCAGAACCGTTATCGCCATCCCGAAGATGCTCGTGAGCAATTGCAGCGCGGACTGGATCTGCACGAAAAAGTGTTTGGGACGAAGCCGCGCGGGGTGTGGCCGTCAGAGGGCAGCGTATCCGAGGAGGCCGTGGCCATCGCCCACCAACTGGGAGTGCAGTGGATGGCAACCGACGAGGGCGTGCTGATACGGAGCCTGGGAACCAGTTTTTCGCGCGATGGTTATGGCCACTTGGATTCGGAATCGGCGCGGCGGCTGTACACGATTTATCAGTACGAAAATGGCAATACGCGGATGAATCTGCTCTTCCGCGATCACGCGCTCTCCGACTTGATCGGATTTGTGTATTCGGGCATGCCCCCGCGAGAGGCTGCGATTAACTTAATCCACAAGATTAAAGATGCGGCGCAACCGATTGTGGCAAAGGGACAAGATGCCGTGCTCTCAATCATTCTGGACGGTGAGAATGCCTGGGAATATTACCCGCAGTCGGGGCGGGACTTCTTGCGCAGATTCTATGAGGGCTTGCAGACCGATCCGGAGATCGAAGCGGTCACGGTGTCGGAGGCGATTGCCCGCCACAAGAATGTCAGTCCTCTGAAGTCGTTGGTGCCGGGCTCGTGGATCGGAGCCAACTTCAACGTTTGGATTGGAGCGCCGGAAGACAACAAAGCCTGGGATTACCTCTATCACGCCCGCAATTTCTATGCGCAGAGGTCACCGGACGCGACTGAGAAACAACGCAAGCTGGCGCTCGAAGATATCTTGATCGCCGAGGGCAGCGACTGGAATTGGTGGTACGGACCCGAACACCACAGCGCCAACGATCGCGACTTCGACGAACTCTACCGCAAACACCTGTCGAATGTTTACCAGGCGCTGGGTGGAACTCCGCCGGATTATCTGGCGCAGCCGATCAGCGGAGGCGTGGCGCGGCCAACGTTCGCGCCGCAGAGTGCCTATATCCATCCCATGGTCTCAGGCGACGTGGTGCGCTACTTCGAATGGCTGGGCGCGGCGTGTTACACGGCGGACCAGCGCTCGGGTTCCATGCACGGCAAACAGTTTATGACCGATGAAGTGCTTGCCGGGATCGATGAGGAGTATGTCTACGGCCGGCTGGATTTCGTGGGCAAAGTTCCGGAAGGCGCATTCGAGGTGGTGGTCAATCTGGAGTCGTGGGCCAACCATGCCGTCAAGCCGCGGCGCGAACTGCGGTTGGATGCGGCCGTGGACGGGGGCCGCCTGCAGTCGTGGAAAGTAACGGAAGGGGCAGGCAAGGCCGTCGCCGATTCGTCGGATACAAGAGACCTGGCGCGGGTGGCGCTGGTGCGCAATTTTGAGTTTCGCCTGCCGCTGACCTGGCTGCTCGCCGCTCCCCTCGGAATTGACAAAGTGCGAGGACCGAAAAGCTCCGATGTCCTGACCACCCGCCTGCGCCTGCGCTTCAGTTTGTGGCAGAACCATCTGCCGGTCGATGCATTGCCGGTGGAAGGATGGATCGATCTGGAGTTGCTGGCGGAAGAAGATCTGCTGGCCGTGAGCGGGTGAAGGCCAGGTTTCAGGGTTTCAAGACTTGTAGGACTTCATCCAGCGGTGCGCGGTCGAGTTGGTTATCGCCGCGATAGATGTAGCGAACTAAGCCGCCGTGATCTTTCTCGCCGCGACCAATGACGAGCGTAGCCGGATGCGCGATGTTGAGCGCGTCGGTACCCCAGGCGTGATGGAGTCCGTAGGCTTTGGCCACGGCGCGATCCTCATCGAGCAGAAAGACGCTGGAGATAGGATGCTTCTCCAGAAATTTCTCCGGCTTCCAGACTCCGTCCCGCTTTTCGGCGGCGAGGAAAACCAACTGCGCTCCCGCTGCTTGAATCTCCGGTTTCCGTGACTCGAACTGAGTCATGCGCTTCACGCAGTTTGGTCACCAGGTGCCGCGCAGAAACTCGAGAATCAGCGGACCCTCGGCGAGCAGACCAGCGAGAGTGAATGTGCCCACACGGTTGGCCGCGGTAAGAGAAAAATCTGGGGCACGCGATCCGATCTCCAGAGTTTCTGTGCGGTTCTTCATGTTGAGTCCGACTTTAAGCGACGTGGAAATCAGGAACAATAACGGATGGGGTACGGGGTGATCCGGGGCGAATTGATTGGGCGCGTCCCAGCGCGCGAACCCAGTCCTTCCAGGTCCGATATAATTCCCCTTCGTACCGAAGAGCCGCGGCAAGCCGCGTCTCCACGATAGCGACAACGTTTCTAAATTCATCGAACAAGAAAAGGACGCACTTATGCCTCTTACCACGATCGCTGAAATCCGCGGACGCCAGGTGCTCGACTCGCGTGGCAATCCAACCGTAGAAGCCGAAGTTTTTCTCGATGGCGGCGCCAGCGCGCGGGCCATTGTGCCCAGTGGCGCGTCCACCGGCCAGCATGAGGCCGTTGAATTACGCGACGGCAACGAGCAGCGCTACAAGGGGAAGGGTGTGCTCAAGGCCGTCGAGAACGTAAACTCCGAGATTGCCCGCGCGCTCGTCGGTATGGATGCCGCCGAACAGCGCCCGCTCGACGCCGAAATGATCGCGCTCGATGGCACACCCAACAAGGGACGGCTCGGAGCCAATGCCATCCTTGCAGTGTCGATGGCGGCGGCACGCGCTGCGGCCAGAGCGTTTGAGCTCCCGCTCTACCGCTATCTCGGCGGCGCCGGCGCAAACGTGATCCCGGTGCCGCAGATGAACATCCTGAACGGCGGCGTGCACGCCGATAGCAATGTCGATTTCCAGGAGTTCATGGTGATGCCGGTGGGAGCGCCGTCGTTTTCCGAAGCGCTGCGCTGGGGTGTCGAGGTCTTCCACACCCTCAAGGGCGTGCTCAAAAAGCGCGGCTACAACACGGCGGTCGGCGACGAGGGCGGCTTTGCTCCGTCGGTGAAGTCGAACGTCGAGGCCATTGAAGTGGTGCTGGAGGCGATTCAGCAGGCGGGATACAAGCCGGGCGAGCAGATCGCGATCGCGCTCGACCCCGCGGCCAGCGAATTCTATCAAGACGGAAAATATGTCTTCAAGAAATCGGATAAGTCGGTAAAGAGTTCCGAAGAGATGGTTCGTTACTATGCAAAATGGGTAAAGGACTATCCCATCGTATCGCTCGAAGACGGCCTCGCCGAAGACGACTGGGACGGGTGGGTGCTGCTGACGAAGGAGCTCGGCGGAAAGATTCAACTCGTCGGTGACGACATCTTCGTGACCAACCTCGAACGGCTGCAGCAGGGAATCGACAGGAGCATAGCCAATTCGATCCTGATCAAGCTGAACCAGATTGGCACGGTCAGCGAAACGCTCGACGCCATGAGCCTGGCGCGGCGCAATGGATACACTTCGGTGATCTCGCATCGGTCGGGCGAGACCGAAGACACCTTCATTGCCGACTTTGCGGTCGCGACGGGTGCGGGACAGATCAAGACCGGCTCGGCCTCGCGCACCGACCGCATTGCCAAGTACAACCAACTAATGCGGATTGAAGAAGAGCTGGGCGGGGCAGCGCGGTTCTTGGGGGTGAAGGCGCTGAACTACAAAGGATAATTTGTCATCCTGAGCGAAGCGAAGGACCTGCTGCCTCTAGCGCCTACAAGAAAGCAGGCTCTTCGCACCGTGTTGTCGGACGGGGTCGCCGTCGATTGCTTGCGAATCGCTCATCCGGGCCGCAAACTTTCACTTCTGACTCTGCTTAACGCTTGGCAGGAAGGCTATTCACGAAGTCGCTGATCTGTGAGATCACTTCCGACTCGTTTGAGAGAAATATGAAGTGAGTGGAGTTGGGAATCACGATCACCTTTGCATGGGGCTGCTTCCGAAAGATAGCAATCTGCGCTTCCTTGCGACTCGTTTCTGAGGCTCGATAGGCTGCGAGTTTTGCCGGGTCGCTCGTCTGACCTGGATTGGGAGCTGAAGGATAAGAAAAAATCGCTAGAAGGGGTGTATCGATAGAGTTGAAGCGTTCTTCTTCGAGCGCCACAGATTGGTTTGCATACCCGTGCCCGAGCCACTCGCCGACCCTCCCGTCCTCACCGATCCGATTAAGCTGGCGCACCTCCGATTCGGGGATGATGCCACCGTAGTAGCCTTTCATGTAACTCTGGTAGGCAGAAATGCTGGCAAGGTCACTGGCTTTCGGAGAGGGGCCCGTTGCGCCTTCGACTTCGCCTCGAAGTTCGGCAAGGTTCGCCTGAAAAAGCGCCATGTCCGTCAATGTCTTCGATATGAGGCCGTCATCGTAGAGGTTCTTTTGCAGTGCCGAAAGATCGTCTCTGAGCTGCGCCAAAGCCGGTGTGTAGTCGCCATGCTTGGGGTTGTAGAGAGCGAACGTGCCTCCGGCATCGAGATAAATGAGCGCTGTAGCGCGCCCTGGATGATAGGTGGAGATGGCGCTCAGTTCTTCTCCTGCAATCGAATGCCCGACGAGGATAGGATCAGCGATGTGCAAGGCGTCAAGAACCGCGACGACATCATCTCCGAGCCGCCTTGGATCATAACCCGTTTGAGGCGCGGAGGACTGACCAAACCCGCGCCGCGTGATCCCAATGACGTGATAATGCGCCGCCAGCTTCGGCCCTAAGCTGTCAAAAACGTGAGCTGTGCTTCCGCCACCTGCGAGAAGTACGAAGTTGCGTCCGGTCCCTCCCCAGTCGAGCACTTCCAGTTTTACATCTGGCTGAACGGCGACGAACTGGGTTTTGAGCGCAGTCTCGCCCTGAGCCGAGGGACCGTTCTGGGCAAAAGCTGCGCAGGCTATCAGGGCAAAGAAAGTCAGCCGTATTTGTTGACCCATTTACATCCCCTTCACCTTTACTTGTCATGCAATCCTACCGCATCGGGGTTTGCTGGTCTCTGCTTAGCCGCCACTCGAAGGATGAGGTTTGACGGTTGGTGATAAATTGCCTATTACACTCAACCCCCCCAA
The DNA here is from genome assembly GCA_963712295.1 of uncultured Acidobacteriaceae bacterium. GTDB lineage: Bacteria > Acidobacteriota > Terriglobia > Terriglobales > Acidobacteriaceae > Acidiflorens. The sequence continues at coordinate 75,727 of CAVQHM010000008.1, read as the reverse complement.
AAATCCCGCAGCCTCGCATCCATCAGCCAAAATAGGTGACTTGACTTAGCTAAGAACTTAGTCTATTGTCCGTCTATGGAAGTCAACATCCACGAGGCCAAAACCCACCTCTCGCGCCTGTTGGAGCGGGTCGCCATGGGCGAGGAGGTCATCATCGCCAAGGCCGGAACACCTGTAGCCAAGCTGGTGCCAGTGAAAGCTGCTGCACGAAAATTCAAGTTGGGATCGGCCAAGGGCGAGTTTGTGGTCCCTGATGACTTCAACGACCCTCTTCCTAAGGAGATCGAAGATCTCTTCTACCAATGAAAGTCCTGCTCGATACGCACACTTTTCTGTGGGCCATCGGAGACGAAGGACGCCTGTCGCCAAAGGTTGCTCGGCTTCTGCTCTCGGCGGAGACTTGGTGGAGCGTAGTGAGTTTGTGGGAAACCCTCACCAAGGTCGCGATTGGAAAGCTCTCCCTGCCACAACCGGCAGGCGCTTACCTGACGCGCAAACTCGAATTCAATGGCGTCCGAATCTTGCCTGTGAGTCTAAGCCACGTCTTGCGAGTCGAATCGTTGCCGCTCCACCATCGTGACCCCTTCGACCGTCTGCTGATCGCGCAGAGTATCGAAGAGGGATGGCCGATCATCACGGCCGATCCCTGGTTCACGCGCTATCCGGTTGATGTGATCTGGTAATTCAGCTCGGGTTTGGCGAAGACTGACCGCTAAAACCCCATCGTGTCGTCCGCCGAAGGCCCGTAGGTCGCCGGTACCGGTTTCTCATTCAAGCGCAGATACACGCCGAGTTGAGCGCGGTGGTGCACCAGGTGATTCAGAAACATCTGCCGGTAAGCCAGAAAGCGCGAACCGTTGAAGATGGGCTTGCCCTGAAAGCTCAGCTTCCAGTTCTGCGTCCAGGCGTCATCGGGAGTCTTCTTGAGCGCGGCGCGAGCTTGGGCAGCGCCTTCGTCGAAAGCCCTGACCAATTGCGCCGCCGACTCAAAGGGCAAAGGCTTGATGCTGCTCTTCGCGAAATCAAGTTCGGGAGTTGTAAGAATCGTAAGACCGAAGCCAGCCAACTGCGCCACGTGAGGCGCAAGCTTGTTCAGCGGCATGGATTTGGGATGCGGCGCGAAATCTTTCTTGTCTTCCGGGACGCGCTCCAGTGCCGCGCGCGTCTTCTTGATTTCTTCGTCGAATTCCACCAGAAGCAGTTCATTGATGTGCATGTTTATCCTCAGGGATGGTTTCTGCAACAGTATAGGATGTGTGGCGGCTGGAGGAGATTCAGTCTATCCGTGCCGCATTTGAAAAGCCGCGCGCCGTCCTATAGATTCTTATTTTGCCCTTTTCTAAGTGTCTCGCTTGCCTCCGTAGTGGATTTTCTCGGAAGCGAAAAGCCAGCAGCCAAAAGCCAGGAGTTAAGAGCTGATTTTATGCCTCGTCCGAAACCTCTCGTTCTCATCATCCTCGACGGCTGGGGATACCGCGCCGAAACCAAGGCCAACGCCATCGCCCTGGCGCGCAAGCCGACCTACGACCGCCTGCTGCGCGAGTATCCGAACACGCTGATTCACACGAGTGGGCCGTTCGTCGGGCTGCCGGAAGGCCAGATGGGCAACAGCGAAGTCGGCCATCTGAATATCGGCGCCGGGCGCATCGTGCACATGGATATCACGCGCCTCGACCTGATGATCCTGAACGGCGAATTCTTCTCGCATCCGGTGTTGGTCGACGCCATGGAGAATGCCCGCATTGGCGGCCGCAAGCTGCATCTGTTTGGACTGCTCTCCGATGGCGGCGTGCATTCGCGGCAGGAACACCTGTACGCGCTGTTGAAGATGGCCAAGCAGAACGGAGTTGATCGCGTATTCGTCCACGCCTTCATGGATGGCCGCGATACGCTGCCTACCAACGGCGCCGGCTACGTCGAGCAAGTGCAGCAGAAGATGCGCGAGTATAACTCCGGCAAGATCGCGACCGTCAGCGGCCGCTACTACGCCATGGACCGCGACCGCCGCTGGGAACGCATCGCCAAAGCCTACAGCGCGATCGTCGAGGGCAAGGCCGAGGGCGGCATGCAAGCCGACGCCGTGCAGGGCATGAAAGAGTCTTACAACAAAGGTGTGACCGACGAGTTCGTTGTGCCGTTCGTGTGCACGGATATCGCGCGGCGCGCCGCTGGCGAAGATCGGCGACGACGATTCCTGCATCTGCTTCAACTTCCGGGCCGACCGCGTACGCGAGATCACGCGCGCTCTATGCCGCAACAGCGGGTTGAACGCTAAAGGTGGGAGCGATTTGCCGGGCGCCGCCGATCTCGACACCACCATCGCGCGCGACCGCGCGCCGAAGAACCTGAAGTACGTTTGCATGACGCGATACGACCAGAAGTTCAATCTGCCAGTCGTGATTCCGCCGGAGTCGATGGCCAACATTCTGGCCAACGTCATGGGTGGGCTGAACCTGCGCAACCTGCGCGTGGCCGAGACCGAGAAATATGCGCATGTGACGTACTTTTTCAATGGCGGCGTGGAGCAGCCTTTCCCGGGAGAAGATCGGGTGCTGGTGCAGTCGCCGAAAGTCGCAACCTACGATCTCAAGCCGGAGATGAGCGCCGCGGGCGTTGCCGCCGCGGTCGTGAAGGCCACTAACGACGGCACGTTCGACGTGATCATCGTCAACTTTGCTAATGCCGATATGGTAGGGCACTCGGGCAAGATCGAGCCCACCATCAAGGCGGTCGAGGCGGTGGATGCCGGCCTGGGCGAGATCGAAAAAGCGGTGCGCGCCAGGGGCGGAGCGATGCTGATTACGGCCGACCACGGCAACGCCGAAATGATGATCGATCCCGAAACCGGCGGTCCACACACTGCGCATACGACGAATCCGGTGCCGTTTATCGTGATGGCGGAAGATGCAAAGCAATTCACGCTCAAGCCCAATGGCTCGTTGCGCGACATTTCACCGACGATGCTGGGGATGCTAGGAATTACCGAACCGAAGGAAATGACCGGGGCGGATTTACGGCAGCCGCTGAAAACTTGAACCAGCGGACTTCTTCAACCCAAGCATCGATCCAACAAGGAGCGTAATGTATCATTTGCGCGTCGGGAGGTTCCGGTACCATGCAATCCACTATGCCATCCGAGGCTGAAGAAATTCTCTCGGGACGCTTCATCGCCAGTTTGGGCACTGAGAACGAAGACGGCTCCATACACCTTACCGCGGTTTGGTATCTGTTCGACCGTGGCTGTTTGTATGTGGCGACTTCTTCGCGGACTCGTAAGGCTCGCAATGTAACGGCCCGGCCGAAAGCTTCCCTCATGGTGGACATCAGAAAGCCAGCATCGGAGGAGCGGGGTCTGGTGGCCCTGTGCACCGTAGACGTTATCGCGGGCGAAAGCTCAAGAGAAATCAATGCTCGCATCTGCCGTCGCTACATGAGCGAGGCTGCATTGGCCGACCCTCGCGCGGGCGGCACGATGGCGGCCCTGGACGACATCACCCTGAAACTGACCCCCACAGGCTGGTACGCATGGGACATGCGCACATTCGACAACGCCGTTTTCGGAGGAGTTATGAAAACGCCCGGCTATCTGCTCCCGCTTGATTAAGGACGCACTGCTCCCACACGGGAACGGCGAAGATTCCCAAGCCTTAGCAGAGCACACCGAGGGATCTTCAGATCATCCGATGACCCAATCACCCAACGACCCGATCCGCAAGCTACTGATCGTTGTTCGCCATCCGTTTGATCAGTGGAATGTTCCGGATTGGTTTTCGGAGCGTCTGCAAAGGGAATTTCCGCATGTCAGTGTTGTGCATTTGCCAGACTACAAACGCATGGACGAAGAAGTCGTCGATGCGGAAATTGTCGTCGCTTGGTCGGTTCGGCCCCAACAGATTGCCGCCGCAAAGAATCTCCGATGGATTCACTCCACGGCGGCGGCGGTCCATCAACTGATCTTTCCCGAACTCGTCAACAGCGACATCGTCCTCACCAACGCGCGCGAAGTGCACGGGCCGGTCGTGGCAGAGCATGTCATCGCGCTCATCTTTGCGCTGGCCAAGAAAATTCCGGACTCGGTACGCCTGCAGGAGAAGCACGTTTGGGGGCAGCAGATCCTGTGGGACGAACTGCCTCGCATCCGGGAAATTGCGGGCGCAACCGTCGGCATAGTAGGCCTTGGCAGCATCGGACGCCCGGTGGTGAAGAGCGCGAAGGCCCTGGGCATGCGGGTGATTGCGGTCCGCGAGCATCCGGAGAAGGGAAGCGAAGGCGCGGACGCCGTGTTCGGGCCGGCGCAAATCGACGACGCTTTTCGGCAGGCTGATTACATCGTGCTGGCCGCGCCGGTTACCGCCAGCACCAAGGCAATTGTGAACGCCGAACGCCTGGCGCTCATGAAGCCGGATGCCTGCCTGATCAACGTGGGTCGGGGCCAGCTGGTGGGTGAATCGGCGCTCGCCAACGCGCTGCGCGAAAAGAAAATTGGCGGTGCGGCGCTCGACGTGTTTCCGAAAGAGCCGTTGGCCTCCGACTCTCCGTTGTGGGATGTGCCCAATCTCCTGATTACTCCGCACACAGCCGCGCTGACCGACAAGTTATGGGAGCGCCAGTACGCGCTGTTTTCCGAAAACCTGCGCCGCTATCTGAAGGGCGAGGCGCTGCTGGCAGTCGTGGACAAGCGCAAGGGATACTGATCTCAGATGTGGAGCGCCGGGCGTCCTCGCCCGGCCACAACTTAGCTGCGGACGGGCGGGGACGCCCGTCTCTCCATTGGGCAGGCGAAGACGGTTTATCGCGTATCGATCCCAAACCCCAAGAACGCATTGACTTCCACCGCCTCATTTCCCCGAAATGCAGGACGGAATTTCCAGTTATGCAAGGCTACCAGAATCTTTGAGGTAGTTTCGGCGGCGCCGGGCTCGATTACTTTTACGTCTTTAAGGTTTCCGAAGCGGTCGAGGATGCAGGCGAACACCACGTAAGTCGGACGCAGCCCATGGGGTAAGTCATCGCGCAGCGGCTCCGGTTTCGTCAGGTCTCCCAAGTAAGAGTGCGCGGCGGATGACGCGTCGGCATATTGCATCACGGCCGTTCCGAGCGACGTTTCGATGTAGATGGAGTAGTTATCGCCCTTCAATTGACCGTAGCGATTGAAGACGCCGCCGGAGCTGGATGTGGCTTTTATGGTGTAACTCGGCCCTCCATGAGCGCTGGTCGAAGAGCGCCCCGGCCCATTGGGTGGGCTATCGACGCTGGAATCTCCGAAGCTTGGCAGTGTGATGCTTTGCGTTTTCCCGCCCTGCACGGATACACCTGGTAGGGCGGGAGTGCCGCTGCTGCCGCTGCCCGGTCCGCCTGGGCCGGGGTAGGGCGAAATCCCGCCGTGGGCGCTGGGATCGGAACCGCGTCCGGTGCCTGCTTTCCCCGCGCCTGAACCTTCGCCTTGGAATCCGCTGCCGGAGCCGTTGCCTTTGCCTATGCCCGCTCCGCCGCCGCTTCCGCCGAGGCCGCTTTTGGCTGTGCCGGTGGGCGACATGGCGAGAGCGCCACCGCCGGTCGAGTTGGGCAGTCCAGCTTTGGTTCCGGGCTGGCTGGACATGACGACCCCGTTGCCGGCGGCGTTTCCTCCGGCATTGCTCGGTGGAGCTACGGAAGAACCGAGGTCGAGCGGACCTCCAGTACCAGTTCCTCTGCTGCCGCGGCCGCTGCCTGAGAGGGCTTTACCTCCTCCGAGGCTCGGCGGAGGTGGTACGACGTTAGCCGAACCGAGGAGCGAACCCGTCGAATTACCGGACCGTGCACCGCTGTTTCCTCTCTGAGAGCCAGCTCCGCCAATGCTGGCTGGAGGCGGCACAACCTGGGGCGAAAGTCCGTTCGCGCCGCTTCTTGCCAGTGAACCTTCTCCCGACGCTGTCGGGGGCGGAGGCACGGGCTTGGCTCGCAAGTCGCCCGTGTTGGAGCTTCCCCAGCTGTTGAGATCGCGGCTCACCTGCGACGGTGGCGGTGCTATGACGGCGGTGGCGGGCAACGTGAGTTTGGATGTGGACGACACATCGCGCTGGGGCGCGGAAACCGGTGGAGCAACTACGTCCGCAGTTTGCGCCATCGGGACGCGGGAACTCGCCAAGTCGCGCTGCGCATCGCGCGGAGCGGGGGCGATGATGGTAGAGGCGAGCGCGTCCGCGGTGCGCATTTTGTCCCGCGAGACACTCGGCGCGGGCGGAATGACCATCGCATTGACGACGGTCGAGCTCAAGGCCGGCGAAGTGCGCGTGCTGGCGTGAGAAACTTCGGGCGCGGGCGGGACGATGTTGGCCGCGAGGGCATTCGCGTTGTGTCTTGGCGATGAGTTCAGCTCCGGCGAGGGCGGCACAGCTTTCATCTCGGGTAGTGTTGGCGCGGTGAGAGCGGAGCGCAATCCCTCGGCGGGCGGTGGTCCAGGATTCGCCTTGAAGGCGAGCAGATTGGCGACGGCGGAATCGGAATGAGGCAGATTGATCTTGGGAGCGTCTACAACTTTCTCGACGGGCTTATCGCCGCGCGCCACGCGGATGGTCTGGGTGCGATGGTGGGCTTGCTGACCTCCGGCGCGTCCAGACTTGCCAGCCTCGGCTCCGCCTCGGTCTTGGGTTTGCGGCAACTCGTCGGCGGAATAATAGATGACGTCCCATTGGAGACGAACGGGAGGAGGCGGCATCTGCAGACTCGCAAAACGTTCGGGGAGCACGATGACCGCAATCACGAGCAGGCACTCCAGCAGCCAGCAGGCGATCATGCCGCGATAAGGGAAGATGCCGATGGGCGCTTCTCCGGCGAGGGCTTTCGGAGGGCGGGCGAGCGCGGGACGCAAAGCGGATTTGAACTCGTCCCATCGCGACGACCATTCCACCAGCAGGCGCGGCGGCTCGGGCCACTGATCGTCAGGCCGAAGATCAGGCCGATGATCGGAGCTTTCGGGAATGGCGGCAACTTCGGACATTGTTTCTGACTACGTTTTGGACTTCGTTTTTTTCTTGGGGATTCGTATTAGTGTAGTGTGCCAGAAGGGTTCTCTGATTTCCTTCGGAAGGAGTGTTTTTTTTCAATCTTGGGGAGCTTCGAAGCGAGATGTTTACCAGTTGGTACCCCCCTACCCCCCCCCTTTTTTTTCGGTCTTTTGGAATCAAAGACTTAGGAGGTGGCTCCCGCTAGGTCTTTGGGTTTAAAGGACTTGAGGGTAAAGTCTTTAAGAACCAATGACTTAAACCGTCAAAGAGCGCTGAAAATGGGTTTGGGGCGGCTTCGAGGACCGTCTTGGCCGACGGGTCCGAAACTGCCCCAATCAGAACTCTATGGTCGCGCACGACTGGTCTTAAGTCAATGGACTTCGGCCACGGACGGTGAACATCCCCCACTCAAGCCAAAACCGGGCTTGAGTGGGCCACCCGTCCCGTCCCTGGCAAAGACTTGTAAACGCGCGAATTGGCGGGCCTTCACGGCCCGCTTCTTCACTGCGCCGTTTTGAGCCTCACGGGTGTCTAATAGAAGCATGCGGACGATTTTTGCGTTTTTCTTGCTGTCGTCCTTGTTCATTTTGACGCAGGGTCCCTCCGGCAATGACACCAAAGGCAGTGCCATCGAGCGCATAAAAGCTTTACCAGTCTCATCGCTCGACCGCAGCTTGCCAAAGGTAACGCTAGAGTTTTTCCTTGAGTACGAAGGGGAAGGGGCGCCACTCATGTGGGGAATGAATGACTGCGGCGACGCAACCGGAAATTCGGAGGTTGATCATGGCCGCAACTCTAACCTATGCGTAGAAGCTAGCATGGATGTCAAGGAGCGCACCGCAACTGTTCTAATCTTAGTTGAAACGGCCACAAAGAAACGTCTACATCTTCCAGCCGTTTACTCCGTGAGGATCACCGACACGTATGGGGCGACTCGCCGCATACCTAAACTGAGCGACTTGCCCCGGGAGTTGCATCGTCCGCTCCCCAAAGGGCCCAAAGATCTGCCAGCCCCCATAGTCGGCTTATGAGCGCTATTCCCGAGATTTCTTTCGGTCGATCTTTTCCGATTTCCGATAACGGTCGGGTCTCGCACGGCCTTCCAAAGACGAAATTCCCAAATTGAGACCGCAATGCGGGGGCTGGCCCACCCTTTCACTCATCACAACTCCCGAGGGTGCCCCGTCCTTGTGTCTGCGTTCTTGGCAGACACAGGGCGGGGATTTTGATTTTCTATCCTGCAAGACCCCATGCGTTGATCGTCAAAGTCAAAGTCCCCGCCCCTTCGGCTGCGCTCAGGGCAGGCTCTGTCGCAAAGAACGCGACAAGGACGGGGCACCCGGCGACAGGGATGGGGTACCCTCGGGAGTTGAGATGTAGGGAAAAGCCCGTGCTTCAGGCGGCCTCGGTGTGAATCGGACGTTCTTCGAAAGAAATATCCACTTGGTCGCCGAGTGCAGTCAGCGATTCGCGGATCGTTCCCATCGGAAGCTCGAGCACGGAAGCGGCTCGGACGCGAACCGCAGCCATGCGCCAGGGCTTGAGATCCTCTTCCAGGTGGATGACAATCCGCTCCCGGTCGAGGTAGACGGCGTCGATGGGAAAACGCATGGCGAAGGTATGGATGCCGCGGGAGGGGATGATCCAGAGTCCCTGGCCGGGGGAAAAGCGGGACTTGTCGGTGGCCATGAGGCCGCGGAAGCGCGACCAGTGGGTGCGCGCGATCAGGAGATCGGTCGCGAGATAGGTGGTGCGGGTACGGTTGAAGGCGTAGCCCTTGAGATGAGTCATTGAATCATTGAGACATAGGCATTGCAGAGGTCGGAGGTCAGATTGCAGAGGTGAAAACCTTGGTCCCATTGGTGGCGGCCGAAGGCCGAGGGTTTAACTTCTGCAATCTGACCTCTGACCTCTGCAATGCTCATCGTCTTCCCACCGCGGCCGGCATGAAGATGTGCAACAACTGAATAAGGGCCGGCCCGACGGTCACTACAATGAGGGACGGCATCACAAACAACACGAGGGGAATGATCATTTTGACGGTGGTTTTGGCGGCTTGTTCTTCGGCGCGCTGGCGGCGTTCGGTGCGCAGGGAATCGGAATGCACGCGCAAGGCCTGGGCCACGCTGGTGCCGAAGCGATCGGTCTGAATCAGAGTGCCGACCAGGGAGCGAATGTCGTCGACTCCGGTACGCTCGGCGAGATTGCGGAGCGCCTCGACGCGAGGTTTTCCGGCGCGGGTTTCGAGGTTGAAGAGGTGGAACTCGGCGCTCAGCTCCGGGTGCGCGGTGCTTAAATCGTCGCCCACTCGCATCATGGCCTGATCGAGAGAGAGGCCTGCTTCCACGCAGATGACGGTTAAATCGAGTCCATCGGGAAGGCCGATGCGGATCCGGCGCTGCCGTTCCTTCAGCTTCTTTTTCAGCAGGAATCGCGGGATGAAAAAGCCGAACGCGGTCACCCCCGCGAGCAGCAGGAGCGAATCGAATCCCGTAAAGGCAAAAACCGAGAAGAAACCAAGGGCGGCGAACAGGACGCGCAAGCCACGATAGATGGTGACGTGTTGCGGGTCGCGATATCCGGCTTGAATCAGCCAGGCGCGGGTTTGGGAAACCTCGGTGGGCGAGACGGGCAGGGCGCGGCTGAAGGGATCGAGGGCCTGCTGCATGCGTTCGCGGATGGCGGGTTTGGGCTGAGTTTTGGGGCGCTGCCAGCCGATTTCGCGCAGGCGCGATCCGAGCACCGAGGAGGGCGCCACGGCGGCCGCTCCAAAGGCGAACACGATCACCACGACGGTGAGAAAAGCGACGATCGAGAGTATCAGCGGCAGTGGCATGAAATCAGTTCCGAGTTCTCATGAAGTTCAAGTTCTCAGTTCCCAGTTCTCAGTTCTCAGTAAAAGCCATAGCCGTGGTTCGCCGGTTTTACTGAGAACTGAGAACTGAGAACTGGGAACTTCATTTCTACACCTGTATCCTGATAATCCTGCGAATTACAAAGTAGCCCAGCGTCTGCAAACAGATGGCGACGACGAGGGCGACGTGTCCCAGCCATTCCTTGAACAGCGGGAGAATGAATCCGGGGTTGATGATGAGCATGACGACGACGATGGTAGGGGGAAGCGCCATGAGCAGGAGCATGGTGAGGCGTCCCTGGGCGGTGTGGACGCGGACCTGGCGCAGGATTTTGAAGCGTTCGCGGATGACGTAAGAAAGGTTGTCAAGAATCTCGGCCAGGTTGCCGCCGGTTTCGCGCTGCAACATCACCGCCGTCACGAAGAACTTGACGTCCACCAGAGGAACGCGATCGGCCAGGTTGAGGAGGGCATCGCGCACGGGCAGGCCGAATTTCTGTTCTTCGTAGAGCTGGCGAAATTCTCCGCCGACGGGTTCGGCGACCTCGTTGGCAATCAACTCGATGGCGGTGGTAAAGGCGTGTCCGGCGCGAACCGCGCGGGCGAGAGTGTCGATGGCCTCGGGAAACTTCTCCTCAAATTTCTGAAAGCGCTTGGCCCGCCGATGGGAGGCATAGGCGTAGGGGATAAAAAAGCCGAGCAGCGCGCCCGCCCAGCCGAATTCATAGCGGCCGCCGGCAAAGGCCGCGATGAGGGCAAAGGCCACGGCCGATACGGCGCAAAGCATCAGGAAGTTTCCGGCGCGAACGTCGACGTTGCCCTGCGCCAGCATTTTTTGCAGAAGGGAGACGCGCTCGGAGCGGCGGAGCCAGGTGTCGAAGGCCGGGATGCGGCTGAGCACTTCGTCCCGCAGCAGAGCCACGGCGGGCGCGGGCGTTTGGGCTGGCGACTGTGTGGCGGAGAGGCGATCGCGAAGAATGCGGGCTCGGGCCTGGCGCTGATCGAGCAACGACAGAGCGGAGAAGACGGCCAGCGCGACCACCACAAACACCAGGGTTGCGGTCAGGAACGGCATCCGCTAGACCTCCATCCGCGACTCGAAGAGTTCGGGGCTGAGGCGGCAACCGGCGGTGGCGAGGCGATCCGCGAAAAGTGGCGGATGGCCAGTGGAATGGAAGGCGCCGCGCACCTTTCCGCTCTCGTCGACGCCGCTGCGCTCAAAAACGAAGATGTCCTGCAGCGTGATGGAGTCTCCGTCCATTCCGGTGACCTCGGAAACAGTGATCACTTTGCGCGAACCGTCGGAGAGACGCGCGACCTGGACTACGGCGTGCACGGCGTTCGCGATCTGCTGGCGAATCGCGCGCTCGGGAATGTTCAGGTTGGCCATGGAAACCATGTTTTCGACGCGAGACAGGGCATCGCGCGGCGAGTTCGCGTGGACGGTGGTGAGCGAACCCTCGTGGCCGGTATTCATGGCCTGGAGCATGTCGAAGGCTTCTTCACCGCGCACCTCGCCGACCACGATGCGATCGGGACGCATGCGCAGGCTGTTGATGACGAGCTGGCGCATGCGGACCGATCCTTTGCCTTCGATGTTGGGCGGACGGGTCTCCAGGCGGACGATGTGTTCCTGCTTGAGCTGCAACTCGGCCGCATCTTCAATGGTCACGATGCGCTCCGTATTCGGAATGTAACCGGAAAGAACGTTGAGAACGGTGGTTTTGCCCGCGCCGGTTCCTCCGGAGATGAGCAGGTTCAGGCGGCCTTTGACCATGGCCGAAAGCATTTCGAGCATGGGCTCGGTCAGGGTCTTGTTGTCGAGCATGTTGCGGGCGGTGATGGGATCGCGGCCAAAGCGGCGGATCGAAAGGCAAGCGCCGTCGAGCGCCAAGGGCGGAATGATGGCGTTGACACGCGAGCCATCCTGCAGGCGGGCATCGACCATCGGCGAAGACTCATCGACGCGCCGCCCGATGCGGGAGACGATGCGGTCGATGATCTGCATCAGGTGCTGGTTGTCCTTAAACGACAAGCCGGTGATTTCGAGCTTGCCCGCGCGTTCGACGTAGACACGGTCGAAGCGGTTGACCAGAATGTCGGAAATGGTGGGATCTTTGAGCAGCGGCTCGAGGGGGCCGAGTCCGAAGATTTCGTCGAGGATCTCGCGCGACAACTGCTCGCGCTCAGCGAAGCTGAGCGGAACCGCCTCGCTGTTCACCGAACTGCGGATCAGGATGAGAACTTCATCGCGAGCGGAGTCGCCGGCCGTGCGGCCGAGTTTTTCCAGGTCGAGGCGATCGAGGATCTTGCGATGCAGGTCCGCCTTGACCTGCTGGTACTCGCTTCGTTCGAAGGCTTGCAAGTTGGCCATAATTACAGCTCTCAGCTCTCAGCTGTCAGCTCTCAGTTCTTCGCTCCTGACTCTTGGTTAGAGCGCCAGGAACTGAGAGCTGAGAGCTGACAGCTGAGAGCTACTTTACACCGTCTTAAACAACGACCACGCCGTGCGCTTCACGTCCAAGTCGTCTTTGGTCAAGTATTCCGCCAGCCCGGAAATGGAGCGGGCAATTTCCGTGGTCCCCTGCTGCATCAAGGGAACGCCACGATCAATCGCGGCCGAGACCGCGAAGTACTGATTGGGAATGCGCCAGAGCACTGGGGCGCCGATGGCGGCCTCGGTCTCCGCTTCATTGAAACCAGCCACCTTGCGATAACGGTTCAACACCAGTGCAAAACGGTCGCGCGATCCGCTCTCGCCGAGGTACTGGGCGACTCTTCCCGCGCTCCAGAGGGACGCGACATCGGCGTGGGCGATGAGCAGAATCTTCTCCGAAAGGTTGCTGACCAGGCGGGTGGCGCTGTCGAGCCGCGAAGAAGCGTCGACCACGATGTAGTGAAACAGACCGACCATGGTGTCAAACAGTCGGGCAAAGTCGGCGGCGGAGGGATCGATGGCGGTGGGATTCGCAGCGCCGGCCAACAAGTGCAAGCCGCGATCGTGACGGGCCATGAAGCTGTCGAGCAGCGAGGAGTCCAGGCGGTGCAGGTTGGTAATGGCGTCGGAAACGGTGAACGCGGGCTTTAGATTAAGGTGCAGAGCGCAATGGCCCAGGGGCGCCAAGTCGACCAGCGCCGTGCTGGAGTGAGCCGACTGCAAGGCCAGGGCCAGATTGACGGCGACGGTGGTCGAGCCGCTGCCGCCCTTGGCGTTCACGATGGTGAACACCTTTCCCCGGGAACTCTCGCGTCCGGGCTTGCGTCGAGCTGCGGTCAGGCGGACGAAAGCTTCCAGCAGATCGGTGGTGGTGGTGGGGCGCTCAATGTATTCGCGCACTCCGGCGCGCATGGCGCTGACAATCAACTGCGGCTGGGTCATGGGGCCGACGGCGAAGATCGCGGCGTTGGGGAGTTCCTGGTGCAGCAACTCCACCGCCCGCAGAGCCGCGGTGATGCCATCGGTCGAGATGTCGACCAGAACCACGTCGGGGGCAAGGGCCTGGGTTCGGCGGACGGCCGGGTCGTTGGCGGCCAAAGGCATGGTGGGGTTGCTGCAGACGGTGCGGGCTACGCTGGTGCCATCCACCAGTACCTGCAACACCGCGCGCTGGTCATTGTCGGTGGCGAATACGGCTACGGACAATTCCGGCATGATTAGCTCCCGACCATCCTCTCTGAAGCCTGCGTCATCAACGCGCGTGATCGCGGCGCTGAGGTATTTCCTTCCTAACTCGGTCGTCCCTACGGGACTCGGTTCTCGTGCATTCTACTTCTTGCCATCCTTCGGGTTTTTGGAATCGAACTTACTGTGATCCAAAAAGGGCTCGGGCGTCGCCGGGCCCTTCGGCGCCTGGGTGCTGGGCGAAACCCGGTGCACCGTGCACAGAACCATCAATTCCGAGTTGCTTTTCTGGTCGCTCTTGCTCTTGAAGAAATTTCCGATGATCGGGAGGTCGCCCAGAAACGGAATCTTGTTCGCAAGATTGGTGACCCGGTTATCCAACAGGCCGGCGATGACGAAGCTCTGGCCGTCTTGCAGCTCGAATTCGGTATCCGCCTTGCGCGTGCTGATGGCGGGGATGGTGGTTCCGGAAACCGAGACGGCATTGGCGAAGTCGAGGGTGCTGACCTCGGGAGCGACGCGCAGGTGGATGTTGCCGTTGGGCTGAATCACGGGGGTGAACTTCAAGCGCACGCCAAACTCGCGGAACTGTACCGTGACGGTTGAGATTCCGCCGACGCCGGGCTGAACCACAGGAAAGGGAAATTCTCCTCCGGCGAGAAAACTGGCTTCCTTGCCATTGACCGCAATCAGGTTGGGCTCGGCCAAGATCTGCAGGAGATTTTTCTGCTGCAGCGCTTCGATGACAGCGCCCAGATTGATGTCAGTGCGGGCCACAAAAAGGTTCAAGAAGTTGTTGATGGTGGTTGTCGTGGTCGCCGGCGTGACCGTGGTCGAAGACGAGGTAGAGGTCACGCTCGCGGGCGTCTGGGTGACGCTGACGCTGCCGAACTGCCCGGTCTGGCTGGTTGCAACGGTGTTTCCCAGTCCCGGCATGAACAGGTTTGCTCCGACCTGCATCACGGCCGTGCGATCGACTTCGGCAAACCGGACTTCGAGAAGCACCTCATCCGCCCCAACCGGGCCGAAGGTGAGCACGTTCACGACGTTCTTGGAATACGCCGACGCCAGCGCCGAGGCATGTTTGGAGACGTCCTCGGTGGTGACGTGGCCGGAGAGAACAATGGCGGAACGCGAAGGCGTCACGTTAATCTTCTCGTCCGGGAAAAGACGATGCATTTCTTCCGTCGCGGCGGTGATATCGACATCCACACGCAGGTCGAAGCTGCGCGAGCGCTCCAGTTCGTCCCAAATCAGCAGTGAAACCTCGCCCGGATTGAGTCCATTGACCAGAACCTGGGTTGGGGTGACGACGAGCGCATCGGCTACGGTGGGGTCGGTGACCGAAATACGCTTCAGTCTTTCGGTCGTGTTAATGAGGAGGGACTTTCCCACCATTACCCGCAGCGGCGCCGCGCCGGCCGTCACGCTCTGGGGGGATGCAGAAGTGGCCGGGGTGGAGGCGGCTGGGGCGGGCGCATTCTCCTGACTCGGAGGAGGACTGTTTTGAGAAGGAGGGTTCTGAGCAGAAGCCGACGGCGTTGCCGGAGCCGTTCCTGGGTTGCCTTCTGGAGCTATGGTGCGCGCGGAGATGGTTGTGGTTGGCGCGCCGAGAAGCAGAACGGCTGCGACCAGTGCAAGAGCTTTCATGAATTCGGACCTCGGCGAGGATGCGCGAGCAGATCCATCGAGAAAATAAGCGGACGCGAATGATCCGGGTATAGAAAACGATTTGTCTTCACTATTGCTGTTTATCTTCAAACTTGGTTTCATCCCGTTTGCTGCCAAGGATTCTTTCCACCTGATAGGGCGCTGGTGGAGTCGCCGGAACTTTCGCTACCACCTTCCGAACTTTCGCTTTGGACGGAGCCGGCGCCGGAGTCGCACCGAGATACAACGAACTGGTGCGGGTGGCGCCAATGCCTCCCTTTTTTGTGTCCAGCGGATTGCGCAAAGAGAGTTGAATGCGGCCCTCCTGCGAAACCAGCGCCAGCTTCTGGGCGTCGTCCGGAGAAACCAGCAGGGTAATCACCGGGGCGGTCTGAGCGTCGGTGGAGGTACTCCGGTCCAGGCTTTTGCCCACGGCGATGACGGCAACGTTTTCGAGGACGGTGGTCGTCTGGCGGCCGCCGCTGCCGGCTTCATTACCCGTGGCTAACACATCGACGCGCGTGCCCGGCTGCACGAAGCCTGCCACGGAAACGACGTCGTTGACTCGCACCGATACCGCGCGCATACCCGGTGGGATCAGCGAGGGCAGGCCGCCTCCGGCGTTCAGCGCCGCCAATTTACTGGGCAGAATAAATTCGCCTTTGCTGATCGGCAGAATCGCACCGCGGCCCAGGACCTTCGCGGGGTCGGAGAACGCTCCGGGAGGGGCAGCCGATTCCGGCAGAGTGATCACGCGGACGTCATGAGCATCCAGTTTGATGCCCACCAGAACATCGTCGGCAGCCACCACGACCCGCACTGCGCGCTCGCTGCTGTTCGAGCCTGGAGAGGTTCGCAGTTTGTTATAGACAGAAAAGGCGACGAGCAGGCCGACCGCGAGGGCCAAGCCTCCGATCATCAACAAACGGCTTCGGTTCATTCCTCCCCTTCCCGGCAACTCCGGATCGGCCCGTTGCCGCCGCAGCTTGATTTCCGCGGGGCAGTAGCCTACTGGATGCTGCTGGCGACCGACGAGAACACGTTGTTGGCGTTGCTACCGATCAACCGGATGGTGCCGATCACGATCACCAAGATTACCGCCAGCATCACGGCGTATTCCGCGATGTCCTGCCCTTCTTCATCGCGCCACAAAAGCTTGGTCAAATCTGTCATTTGGACTCCTTCGCGCTCTCGCTCAGAAATCCCGATCCGGGCGAGTGTCGGACCTACTCCTCTTATGCGCCCTAGTTTCGCAGATTCGGGATGGCTCTGGGAAACATTTTTTCACTATTTTGCCCTGCGGATGAGGGACCCACCGGGACTTCGGTAGTGGTGCAGTTTCAAAATTGCGATTGTTTCTTGCTTGGCGGCAAAAAAGTCTTTAGTGCAAAGCACGCTAAGGACTCGCGAAGGGCGCAAAGAAAAGCACCGGGCGAGCACGAACTGCACCACTACCGGTATGCAGCATTTTCGACGGCCGGTTGCCCCCGGAGCAGGAGGATCGCCTGCGAGTCGCTGGAGGCAACATGCCAGTTGGGGTCGAGAAGGAGGGCTTGAGCCAGGGCGCAGGAGGGGGGCACAAGGATCGCCTCTACCTGCCAGCGGTCAAGAACTTCGCGCCAGCCGGTCCGGATCTCCACCACGGTCTGAATCGACTGGCGCAGGAGGTCGTCGCCATACAGATCGGCGCGGCCATCCACGAACACGCGATATTCAGGATAAAGCTTCCAGATTGCATAGCCTCCCCAGTCGTAATAAACGAAAATTCTCTCGGGATAGTGGCCGGCTCGCAGCAACGAGACCGCTTTTTCAGGAAATCGCTCCGCTACGCGGGAGTTCTGGCCGCGAGCCAGACTGACCCAGTTCACGAATGCAAACCCCGCCATCAGGACCAGAACGGCGGCGTTGAACAGCGGGAGGAACCGCGAGGAGCCGCGGGACAAGAGCTCCCCTCGGGCGACTTGGTGGCACGACTGAAGTCGTGTCCTTCCCAAGACCTGCGTGAATCGGAGCTTCTCCGCAACCTGTCTAGCCGCTGGAAGAGCCGCGGCGATCCCCGGCGCCGCCACCAAAACGAAAATGGGTATGTGACGGACGGCGTCCAGGGCGGCGAAGGCGGTGAAGAGCAGGGGCACGAGCACTCGTCCCCTGGGCCGCCAGCGGGAACTGGCAAGCGCGGCCAGAACGAGCAGCCACAGCAGCAAAAATGGGCGATAGAGCCATTGATGAAAATCCGGTGAAAACCACTCGACAATGAACGACCGCATCCCCGGCGAACGCAAAGTGTCGAACGGATAACGATAGAGTTGCGCGCCGCTGGGATTGAGCGGCACGAGCGCCAAACAGGCCAGCAGGAGCAGCAGCACACGCAGGAGGATGGGGCGCGCCTGCGGCCACGCTGTGCTGCCTGCGGCCGTCTCCAAAAGCAGGCCGACCGCATACGCCAAGATCAGCGCCGGGCCGAGAGCGAATCCGGCGTGCAGGTTCAGCCATAGGAGAAACAGCGGCGGTATCCAGAACAGGAGCCTAGGCCGATGCTCACCGCGTTCGAGCAGCCATAGCAGCAGGCTGGCCAGCGCAAAGGTGAACATCTGCGGCCGCACGCCCCAGGAAGGCGCGGCCGCCACGGCGCCAAAGGCGGTCGCTGCGGCTGCCCAGTGTCCGGGCCCTCCCCGGGGAAGACAGCGCAGATAGAGCAGCATGAAGCCGGCGGTCGTAACGATCGCGGAAAATACGATCAACGCAGCGGCGCCGCTGTTTTTCCAGAGTTCGTAAAACACGAGTTCCGACAACCACTCATGGGAGATCCACGGCTGCCCGGCGCGAGTGAAGGAGAAATGATCGGAGTGCGGGATGCGGCCGTTTTCCGCGATCCACTGCCCGGTGCGCAGATGCCACCAGAGATCGGGATCGACCGCGTTGCGCGCCGTCATCGCCAGCAAGCCGAACAACAGTATGCCGCCGAAAACCGCACGACCACCGCAGCGGGGAATTCCGAACTTGACCATCGGACGGGATTATAGAATCAGTTGTCCACAAAAGCGCCTCATGGCTTCGTTGCTCCAACCTCGGAAGTTTCTGGTCGCGGCGTTTCTGCTGGCGATGACGTTTTGCAATCTCGCGCTGCTGTTTCGAGTGACGCCCCGGTTGCGCAATGGATACCAGGACTTCACGATCTTCTACACTAGCGGCCGCCTGCTTCGAAGTGGCGAGGCTTCCAGCCTTTACAATCTGGCCACGCAATACCGGATGCAACTCACCTTTACGCACGTCCCCATCCGGCAAGGACCGCTCCCCTTCAATCATCCGCCGTTTGAGGCACTTCTGTTCGTGCCCTTCACGATGCTCGATTATTGGCCGGCCTACCTGCTTTGGACCGCGCTCAACTTAATCATGCTGGCGGCGAGCGTAACTGTTCTGAGAAGGCACTTCTCCCAACTCGCGGCGGTTTCTCCTCTCGTCCTGGGCCTTGGCGCCATTGCATTCTTTCCGGTGGCGATCGGCATCATTCAAGGGCAAGACGTGATTCTCCTGCTGCTGCTCTTTGTGCTGGCGATCATCTCGCTCGATCGAGGGAATGACGCGGCAGCCGGTGCGTTTCTGGCCGCGGGGCTGTTCCGGCCTCACGTGGTCGTGCCTTTGGTCGCCTTCTTTGCGATACGACGCTGGCGTGTTCTGGCCGGCTTCACCCCGGTTGCTCTTATTCTGGGCGGCGTCTTCGTGGCGATCATGGGGTGGCGCGGCCCTCTCGACTACGCTCGCTTTGTTCTGCATTTAGAAGGCACCGGCGCGCGCGGGTTTGGCGTAGAGGCTGTACCGAACCTCCGGGGCCTGGTCGAGCAGTTGCCTGGGCTCAGCCCCTCCGGGCGGTGGGCCGCCTTGCTCATCCTGGCGTCGTCGCTGGCGGTGTCTTTCGTGACGCTGCGGCGAATCCGCTACGGGCGGGACTCCGTTATCTTCGTGTCCGTTCTGGCCGCGGTCACCACCATCCTCATCAGCTTTCATGCGCTGGTGTACGACGTCAGCCTGCTGCTTCCGATGGTACTTTTCTTGCTTTCCCGAACGCTCGGCGTTCTACCCCATCGCGCCAAAAGCGGGCGCGATGGGGACCCCACGGGAGCGAAAATCGATGCGGAGACGATTCTGTTGTTCACCCTCTTGTTGCTGACCCCGCTCTATGTTTTCCTGGGGATGGTGGTCGACCGCTTTGTCTGGTTTTCGCTGATTCTGCTCTGGCTTTATCTGCGGCTGGTTCTGAGCCCGGCTCCGGCGGAGGCGCCGGCCTGAGCAGGAATGACTCCACCCTTTTGTCCCGGCCGGCTTGGCGTGGGGGGATGATTGCCTCGAACTCGTTTCATAAATGCCTTTCGACCCGGAAGGCACATCCCTCAGGGGCTAAAGCCCTCGTGTTTATTGGTACTGGGCGGCACGGCTGAAGCCGTGCCCTTCCCAAGAACCATTTGCGAAACCAGCTTTCGCGGACGAATCAGAACGACCACCAGCATCGGAACGTAAAAGCCCAGGACGCACCACTTCCCGACTTGCTGCATGGTGTGCGGGATGTGATACCAACGCCAGAGTCCGACCCCCCAACTGCATGCCACGGTGGCCACGATGCTGCGGCGCGTTTTCGGAATCAGCCAGAGGATGAACGAATCGTAAAACCAACGCTGCGGCAGAATGCAGGCCAGGAAAAGCAGCAGGGCGTCGCGGTCGCGCCACCGCCAAAGCGCCAGGGCCAGCAGCGGCCCCGGCAGCACCAACAAGGGCACGAAATGCTGATACCCGTGGAGTTGAGGAATCCATTCCAGCGGCCAACCGGGCCGGAGCGCAAAACTTGCCAGCAGCAAAAAGGCCGCGGCGATCCATCCCGTGCGGGAAGGATGAGTGAGTGCGACCGGCGCGCCGATCTGGGGCTTGGCGACGCAGAATGCCAATGCCAGCGGGAAGAACGCCGAAGTCATGACCAGCGGCGTCCATTGCGCCGTCATGAGCGCGGCCCAGTAGGGATAGGCAAGAAAGACTAAGAGCCGTTCCGGACCTTGCCGGATGAGGCCGAGAGCGAGCAGTCCGGAACTGATCCCGAAAAACAGCGCCGCGGCAATTTCAAGCGGGAAGGGCACGAACGGCAGTGCCGCAACCGCCGCAGGCAGGGGGTAGGGAATGACTCCCGGCGGAGTGCCGGAGTAGGGATTCTCGCCCGACAACAGAGAGCGCGCGGCGTGATGGGCCCAGGTGAAGTCCGCTCCGCCCAGGCGGAAGTGGTGCAGGAAGGCCCAGCATAGTGTGCCGCTGGCGATGCCGATGCCGATGGCTGCCGCAACGGCGCGATTTCTGCTTGGACTCGAAATGTGCACGGGAGCGTTGTAATATCCAGATTCTCGCAGATTCGCATGAGGCCCGCCATTTTTTCCAACCCGCTCTGGCTGCTTCTCGCGGCCGCGCTCTTCGCGGTGGGCATGTGGACTTACGCCGACCGCGTGTTGATTCCATATCAGAAAGCCGATGCTGCCGCCCACGACCGGCCGCGCGGCAATCTTTCCGATCTCTATCCGCGCTGGGTGGGCGCGAGGGAACTGCTTCTCCACGGGCGCGATCCCTACAGTCCGGAAGTCACCCGCGAAATTCAAATCGGCTTTTACGGCCGTCCGCTCGATCCGTCTCGTCCTGACGATCCGCGCGACCAGGAGGGGTTTGCTTACCCCGTCTATGTGGTTTTCTGTCTGGCCCCGACGATTGGATTGCCTTTTGCCATCCTCCACAAGGCCTGCTACTGGGTACTGTTTTTTCTTACCTGCGCGACGACGCTCCTCTGGCTGCGAATCTTGCGCCGGTCGGCGCCGCTGTGGATGCAAGCCGGCCTGCTCGCGCTGACCCTGGGCAGCCCCGCCGTGATGCAGGGGCTGAAACTGCGACAGATGACGCTTCTGGTCGCCGGCCTGCTTGCCATCGCGATCACGCTACTGGTCGCGGATTACCCGGTCGCGGCCGGATTCTTCCTGGCTTGGGCGAGCATCAAGCCGCAATTGGTCGTGCTGCTGCTGTTATGGCTCACTCTCTGGACCCTGGGGGACTGGCGGCGCCGCTATCGCTTGGCGGCTTCCTTTCTCACCACCATGACCATCCTGGTGGCTGCCTCGGAGTGGTACCTGCCGCACTGGATTCCGCGCTTCTGGCGAGCGATTCAGGCATATGAGCATTACACCGCGTCGGCGTCGGTGATGGACAATTTGTTTGGCGCTCCCTGGAGTTGGGCTTTGGAACTGCTGGCCTGCGCAGCGGTAATCGGTGTTTGCTGGAGGGAACGGCGGCAAGCGGCGAGCAGCGGCTCCTTTGTTTTTACGCTCAGCCTGGTCCTAGCCACAACCATCCTCATCGTACCCACCTGCGCCAACTACAATCAGGTGCTGGTGATCCCAGCATTGCTGGCGCTGGCCAAAGAGCGCCGGACGATTTGGCGGAGAAGTATTGCCAACCGAGGGCTTTTCGTGCTCACCGGCAGTCTGGTTTTCTGGCCGTGGCTGTCGAGCACAGTTCTGGCGGGCCTTTCCTTCGTTTTGCCGCAGCCGACGGTCGAGCGGGGGTGGGCGATCCCTTTCTGGACTGTGATCCAGATTCCGCTGGCCGTGGCGGCCTTGATGCTGGCCCATTACTATCAGACGACTTTTACTGCGTCGGCGGGGCCGGGAGCGTCGTAGAATGCTGTGGTGCCGTGTCGGGTGCAGGAGTCTTGGGTTGGCACGACGGCCGTAGGAGAGTCCAGGGTACATGTCGGCTTCGTCGCATTCGGGCATATCCAGCATTTTTCCCATCGCGATTTTTGTGTCGGGAAACGATCAGCAGACGCTGTCGCTGAATCACACTCCTTACACGGTAGGCCGCAAGGTCGATCGCGACCTGGTGATCGCCGACCCGCGCGTGTCGCGCGAGCATGCTTCGATCGTTGCGGAAAACGGCGAGTTTTTTGTCGTCGACCTGGGGAGCAAGCACGGCACCTTCGTCAATGGCGAGAAGGTGGACCGCCAGAAACTGCAGCGCAACGACCGTCTGGAGTTTGGCGCACGCGATGGCGCCTACATGATCTTCCATCCGCTGCACACCACCTCGAACACGGCGCGGGAATTTCTGAGCCAGATCTCGGGCATTCAGATCGCGCCCGAAGCCAGCGACCTCGAGAAACTTACGCTGTTCATGGAAGCGGCGCGCAAGCTGAACACCATCGGCGTGCTGGATGAAATCCTGGTCACGCTGATCGAGGCCACGCTGAAACTGACGCGCGCCGAACGCGGGTACATCTTCCTGCGCGACCTGGACGGGAGCCTGTCCCTCGCCGCCGGCCGCAATTCGAAGGGCGAGCCGCTGCTTGACGACAAGACAATTTCGCGATCGGTGCTGGAAAGCGCGCTGACCTCAAGCTCCGAGTATGTGATTACCGATACCAGCAAGGAGCTTGACGTCCAGCAGCGCCAAAGCATTGTCGCCTTCGATCTGCGTACGGTCATCTGCATGCCGCTGCGTAAGCCGATTGTGCAGACGACGCGGGACGGACAGCCCGCGGGTGGGGAAGTCATGGGCGCGCTCTACGTCGATTCGCGCTTTGCCTCACGCGATATCATCGGCGTCAGCCGCGACATCCTGCGCGCGATCGCGACGGAAGCGGCGCAGCTGATCGAGAACGCGCGTCTGGTGCAGGCCGAAGAAGCCGGACGCCGCTACCAGCAGGAACTCTCAATCGCCGCCTCCATTCAGCAGCGTCTGCTGGCCGTGACTTTGCCCGAAGTTCCGTTTGCGCGCGTGAACGGGCGCAACATGTCTTGTAAGGAAATCGGCGGCGATTTCTTCGAAGCCGTGAACACGCCGCAAGGCCTCGCCGTCGTATTGGCCGACGTCAGCGGCAAAGGCGTCTCGGCCGCGCTGCTGGCTTCGATCCTCCAGGGGATGGTTTACTCGCAACTGATTTCCGGCATGCCGCTGGTGGAAATTGTCGATGCCGTCAATCGCTTCTTCACCTACAAACACATCGGTGAGAAGTACGCGACCATGATCATTACGCGCCTGCGCAGCGACGGCGATCTGGAATACGTCAACTGCGGCCATGTTCCGCCGGTGTGGATTTGCGGCAACGAAGTGCTGCGTCCATCCCACGGCAACCTGCCCGTGGGCCTGCTGGCGGATGCGACGTACTCGAGCGATCGTTGCCAGATGAAGGCCGGAGATCGCCTGATTCTGGTGACCGACGGGGTCACCGAGGCCGAGAACGCTCGCGGAGATATGTTTGACAGCGAACGACTGGAACAGGTGGCAGGGAAGAGCACGTCGATGGAGGATGTGTTCCGGGCCGTCGCCGATTTTTGCGGGGGAACGCCGCTCAACGACGATTGCACGGTGGTGGAGCTGTCGTACACCGGGACCTAGAGGCTCGCGTCGGGCGGCGGCCGAGATGCGCTCGGCATGGACAGCCGGGGGCGGCTGTTCCTACGCAAGATTCTAAGGCCGCGCTCCCGGATGGATCTCGACCGTAGACCAGGTCTTATCCGCAGCGTGGCAGAGCTTCTCTAGCCCGCAATCGGCGCACTTGGGGCCGCGGGCCACGCAAAGCTTTCGGCCGTGCCAGATCACTTCGTGGGAAAAATCCGTCCAGCGCTCGCGGGGAATGATCCGCATTAAATCCTCTTCAATTTTTCGCGCGTCTTCCTGCTTCGTCAGCTCCAGGCGTCGTGAAATTCGCGTTACGTGCGTATCCACGACCACCCCTTCATTTTTCCTGAACCACGTGCCGAGCACGACGTTCGCGGT
Source organism: uncultured Acidobacteriaceae bacterium (assembly GCA_963712295.1). Lineage (GTDB taxonomy): Bacteria > Acidobacteriota > Terriglobia > Terriglobales > Acidobacteriaceae > Acidiflorens. The sequence goes on along the minus strand of CAVQHM010000008.1, from coordinate 51,819 downwards.
TTTGCGCGCCACGCCCGGGAGGCTTAGCAATTCGTCCATCGTTTGCGGCACGTTTCCGCCAAAGTCCGCGAACACCTTCCGCGCCGCGCCCACCACCGACTTTGACTTGTTGCGGAAGAAGCCGGTCGAGCGGATGTCCGGCTCCAACTGTTCCGGCTCGAGCGCCGCGAAATCCTGGACCGTCGGATATTTCTCAAACAGGACGGGGGTGACCATGTTCACGCGCACGTCGGTACACTGCGCGGAGAGGATCGTCGCCACGAGCAATTCCCACGCGCTGCGGTGAGTGAGAGCACAGGTTACTCCGGGATAGAGCTGATCAAGCCTGGCGAGGATCTGACGCACGCGCTCTGGCGCCACGGGATCGTAGCCGTCCGCGGCTGTCTTTCTTGGCGAAATATTTTTCGGAGCGCGAGCCTTTGCCGGTGGAGTTTCCGCGCGTTTCGGTTTGGCGCGGCCTGACGGGACATGGTTGGAGGCCTTTTTGGGAATCGGGCCTTTCTGGTGGCGGACACCTTCCTGTCGTCCGCTGCGGCTGGGCTGACGCGGCACATTTCCGCGAGGCATTGCGTTCCCTCCTGAGTTGTGGTTCATGGTAACAAACAGATTGGCTTGTGGCAGCCACACCTCGACTAAGGTAACTCGGCTGCAATTGACGATGGGGCAGCGGGGTGAGTACTCTTTGGTAGAGACGGGGCTTGCCCCGTCTCCCTTGCGGGCAGCAACAATTCCATCCGCCGGAGACGCGGCAAGCCGCGTCTCTACCAAGGAAAAACGTGGCCGTAAAGAACATTCAACTCGGACAAGTCTGGCGCCAGGATGCAACCGGCCAGGATCATCTCGTCACCAAGGTCTACAGCGAAGTTTTCACGCAGTATGCCGTGCTGCGCCCCGCCGAGGTCACCGCGCCCGACGCGCCGGTGGTGAAAGTGAAGGTAACAAAATCCGCCGATGGCGTAACCTTGCCCGGCTTCAGCTTCACGCAGGAAGGGGCATTCTGACGCTTGTTAACCCTGACGTTCCTTGCGCTGATTGTCATCCTCTTTGTGGTTTGTCATCCTGAGCGAAGCGAAGGACCTGCTTTTCCTTGCCCGGCGTTGCTGATCGCATGACCGAAAAAATCCTCACCCTACTTTTCGTCTTCATCAATTCCATCGTGGCGACGACCGGCTACGCTGGCATCGCGCTGCTTATGGCGATTGAGTCCGCGTGTATTCCGCTGCCTTCCGAACTGATCATGCCGTTCGCCGGCTACCTCGTTTCGACCGGCGCGATGAAACTGGTCTGGGCGGCCACGGCCGGCGCGATCGGATGCAATCTGGGCTCGCTGGTCGCCTACGAAATCGGCTGTTACGGCGGACGCCCGCTGGTCGTGCGTTACGGACGCTGGATTCTGATGGGCCATCGTGAACTCGACTGGGCCGACCGCTTCTTTCTGCGTTGGGGATATATGGCTGTGTTTATTGCGCGCCTGCTGCCCGTGATTCGGACCTTTATCGCGCTGCCCGCCGGAATCGCCCGCATGCCGCGCGGTAAATTTCACATCTACACTTTTCTGGGATCGTGGCCCTGGTGTTTCGCGCTGGCCTACTTCGGCATGAAACTCGGCGAGAACTGGCGCTCGCTGGGCAAGTACTTCCATAAATTCGATGCCGTGATCGGAGCGTTTCTGCTGGCCGGGATCGTCTGGTTCCTCTGGTCGCACTGGCAGAACCGGCTGCGGGTGAGTGAAGAATAGGGAAGCGGGGATTGTTTGGAACCTATGGGGCAATGAGTGTAATGGCGATTTCACGCCAGTTGTGACCCACCCTCGGCCCGGAAGCAAGACTCACTTACCCGTGGCGGTGGCGGCGGGCACGATCGTCGATTGTTCGAAGCGCACCACCCACCGGTCTTTCGCGCGTGTCCATAGCCATGTGACACGGAACAGGCGAGGGAGTGGATTTCCTTTGAAACTGGCGTCCACCTCCATTGCGCAGCTCAGGTAAGCTGCGTCGGACGCGACCAATTTCGTTACAAATCTGACAGCTTGTATTCCCGCAACTCCATGTCGGTAAAACCGTCTTCAACGTCTTTCCAGTGGTACACGCGGCCGTCGCCTGCCACTTCTGCGAAGTCATCGGAGAGAGACGAACGAATGAAGCTGAGGTCGTGCCGCTTTTCCGCCGAGTACATCTTGTGGAGGGTTGTCAGAAGCTGTGTCTCGATTTTGGCATCGCTCTGCGCTGCCGAGACAGCGGTCAGGCAAAAAAGCGCAATCACGGGAATGAAAACGCGCATGTTCACCTCGTTGAAATATTGGACCATTGCCCGAGAACAAATGATAGCTGTCGCAATCAGCCTTTGCACTCATCATCAAGTCACGCCCCTACCGGCCGCGCCAACTGCGAAGCCACCAGCTTCCACTCCCCGTCGCATTTCCGCAGCACGTCAAGATAAACGTAGCGCACGCTGAATCTCTTTCCACCGGCCTCGACCTCGTCCGATTCCGACCCATGCACGACCGCAGTGTCGCCGAATACACGAATCTTGCGCCCGGTAGAAACAATCGACGGATAACGAATCGCCCCCGCCCGAAAATTATCCAGCACATCCTGCTTGGTGAAAGCCCGGCCAGCCTCGTTGTACTGCACGTAGTCGTCGGCGAAGATCCGCGCCAGCGCGGCGAGATCGGCGCTCATCAACGCCCGGTCCCCGGCCTCGTGCAGCGCCAGAATCTGTTGCTCGTCGTTCTGCTTCTGATCGTTTTCGATCGACATCCTTGCTCCTTGCCACCCGACAGTCACTTTCTCCATCTTCCACAAATGTGTAATCTCACGCTAGGGACTAGAACTGGTCTCTAATTGGTTTTCAGAGCAAGCGGCGAGGCCCTCAGGGGCTAAAGCCCTAGTTTTTGATTGGCCGGTAGCGGCACGGCTGAAGCCGTGCCCTTCCCAAAACCATTTATGAGATGAGTTCTAATACCAGCATGGGATTTCTAAGCTACCTGCTATATCCGTGGGGCATAATTCTCCAGGGACTGGCCATCGTCCACTTCATCCGGCGGCGGCCCGATAACTACTGGATTTTTGTCATCCTGTTTCTGGGGCCGCTCGGCGCGATTATCTATCTCGCGGTGGAGGCGCTTCCCGATATCGGACTGGTGGGCCAATCGTTCAAAGTCTTCCCGCGCCGCAAGCGCATCGGCGAACTGGAGGCCGCGATCCATGACAACCCGTCCGCCGGAAACTACGAGGAACTCGGCGACCTGTACATGGACGACGGCAAGCTCCAGTCGGCGCGAGCCGCTTTCGACAAAGCCATCGCCGCCCGCGCCGATACGCCCGACCCCTTTTACCGCCGCGCCGTTTGCGCCATCCACCTGGGCGACGCCGCAGCCGCGCTACCCGACCTGGAGCGGGTGGTCGCGAAAGAGCCCGACTACGATTTCCTGCGCGCCGCCGGATTGCTCGCTCACGTCTACGCGCAGACCGGACAAAAAGAAAAGGCCGAGGCTCTCTTCCGGCGTGTAACCGTTACGTCGACGTTGTCGGAAACTTACTTGAATTTCGCCGACTTGCTGGCCTCCGAGGGACGCAACGCCGAGGCCCGCGAGTGGGCGCAGAAGGTGCTCGACAAGAAGCCGACGATGCCCGGCTATCTGCGGCGGCGCGAGCGGCCGTGGTTCCGGCGGGCGAAAGATTTCTTGAAACGGCTGCCAGCGTGAAGGTGCTACATGACGAAACGCTAGATGCTGACTGCTGCCGCTGGAGTGCTATCCTTCCACCGATGCGAATTTCCTACCTCGAATGCACCCGCTGCGGAGAGCATCTCCCCGCCGACCGCCCGCAGAATATCTGCCCCAAGGACGGCGGCGTGCTTTTCGTTCGCTACGATCTTGCCAGCTTGAAAGGGAAGTTGCATCCCGAAGATTTATCGGGCCGCGTGGCCAGCATGTGGCGTTACGCCGACGTTCTACCCGAGCTCGACGCGGATGAAAAGCCCGTCACGCTGGGCGAGGGATTCACGCCGATGCTCGCCAGCCGCGAATATCCGAGCGTCTTCATCAAAGACGAAGGCCTGAATCCCACAGGATCGTTCAAGGCGCGAGGCATGTCGGCCGCCGTGACCATGGCCAGACAATATGGTCTGAAGAAGCTGGCCGCGCCTTCGGCCGGAAACGCCGGGGGCGCGCTGGCGGCTTACGCGGCGGCGGCGGGAATCGAAGCCCACATCTTTATGCCGAAAGATGTGCCGGTGGCGAATCGGATGGAGTGCGATTACTACGGGGCGCATGTCACGCTGGTGGACGGCTTGATCAGCGACTGTGGCCGCATGGTTGCCGAACGCAAGGAGAAAGAGGGCTGGTTCGATGTCTCGACCCTCAAAGAGCCCTTCCGCGTCGAAGGCAAGAAGACGATGGGCTACGAGTTGGCCGAACAGCTTGGCTGGAAACTGCCACAAGGCATCGTCTATCCAACCGGCGGCGGCGTGGGCATGATCGGCATGTGGAAGGCTTTCGATGAAATGGAAGAGCTGGGCTGGATCAGTTCCGAACGTCCGAAAATGATTACCGTGCAGGCCGCGGGCTGCGCCCCGATTGTGAAGGCATGGGAAGCAGGGAAGAGCGCGTCCGAAATGTGGACGGGCGCCGCGACCTTTGCCGCTGGGCTGCGTGTGCCTAAGGCTTATGGCGATTATCTGATTCTCGACATTCTGAAGAAGAGCCACGGCACCGCGATTGCGGCGACGGACGAGGAAATCCTCGCAGCCACGCGGCATTGGGCCAGCGCGGAAGGCGTATTCGCCGCGCCCGAAGGAGCGGCATCGCTGGTTGCCTATCAGAAGCTGCGCGCCAGCGGCTTCTTCCGCGCCGAAGACAAGGTCGTGCTCTTCAATACCGGATCGGCCTACAAGTATCTCGACATGATCGAAGCGCAAGAGAAGAAGGCGCGGCCGGAGCCGCCGGCTGCACGAACGATTGGCGGAATCATCGGGCCGTTTTGAAGTTCCGTCGGTGGAGAGACGGGGCCGATTGTCCGCAGCACAGAAACCGTGACCGTTCCTTTCGAACGCAATTCGCATCAGCAACCGCGCGAAGAGATGGTGCGCACGCAACTTGCCGAGCGCGGCATTCGCGACCTCCGTGTGCTCGACGCCATGCGCCGCGTGCCGCGGCACGAGTTTGTCCCGGAGAGTTTTCGGCAGGGCGCCTACGGAGACCACCCGCTGCCTATCGGCGAAGGGCAGACGATTTCGCAGCCGTACATCGTGGCCGCGATGCTCGAGCACCTCGCGCTGCACGGGAATGACCGCGTGCTCGAAATCGGCACTGGTTCCGGCTATGTGACGGCATTGCTGTCGCTGCTCTCGGCCGAGGTGTATTCGGTGGAGCGCCATGCGCAACTGGCGACCCTGGCGGAAAGTACGCTGCAGCGGTTGGAGTATCGGAACTTGAAGATCAGAGTCGGCGACGGCAGCCAGGGTTGGGCGGAGTACGCGCCGTTCGACGCCATTCTGGTTTCCGCGGCGGCGCGCGAAATGCCGCCCGCCTTGTTCGCTCAGTTGCACGAAGGCGGACGCATGGTGGTGCCGATCGGCCCGCCTTTCAGCCAGGAACTGCAGTTGATTCGCAAAGTCGACGAGCGGCCCGTGGTCAATGTTCTTGAAGGCTGCCGGTTTGTGCCGCTGGTGGAGGGAGCAGTAGACAGCGAATAGGAAGTCAGAAGTCAAAAGTTAGATTGCAGAAGTAACGTCTCCAGTTCACGAACAAATCGAAGGGTTTCACTTCTTCTGCAATCTGACTTCTGACTTCTGCAATCCTTTGACTTCTGCAATCCCGTGATCGACCGCTGCCTTACAATATCCTGTGGCCCTTCCTCCGAAATCTGAAGATCACGCTGGAGATGATCAAGTGGGAGCACTCGATCTTCGCGCTCCCTTTCGCGCTCTGCGGAGCCATGCTGGCCGCCGGCGGCCTGCCGGCATGGCGGCAACTGGCATGGATCGTCGTCGCCATGGTTTCGGCGCGCTCGGCTGCCATGGCCTTCAACCGCCTGGCCGACGCCTCGATTGACGCCGCCAATCCTCGCACTGCGACGCGCGCTCTGCCGGTCGGAGAGTTGACGCCGTCGTTTGTGAGTGCGTTCGTTTGGGGCGCGTGCGGAATTTTCGTTCTCGCTGCTTCGCAATTGAACCACCTGACGCTGCTGCTATCGCCGGTGGCGTTGGCGGTGATTCTGCTTTATTCCTACACCAAGCGCTTCACACGCTGGTCGCATCTGTTTCTCGGACTTGCCCTGGGGATTGCGCCGGCGGCCGCGTGGATCGCGGTTCGCGGGTCGCTCGATCCGCGGATTCTGCTGCTCACCGCCGCGGTCACGTTCTGGGTCGGCGGATTCGATGTGATCTACGCCTGCCAGGATCATGACTACGACCGCAGCCATGATTTGCACTCCGTGCCGCGGCATCTCGGAATCAGCACCGCGCTCGTCATCGCCCGCTTGTTTCACATCGTGATGCTTGGATTGCTGGTCGCGCTGATCGTGACCTTCGGCTTAGGCAAGCTGGCGATAGCAGGAGTCATCGCGGTCGCGGCGCTCCTGGCCTACGAGCACACGCTGGTCCGCCACGACGACCTGAGCAAGCTGAACGCGGCGTTCTTCACCATGAACGGAGTGATTTCGGTCGTGTTTTTTCTGTTCGTGGCCAGCGATCTACTCTTTCGAAAGTAGCCGGTACCATCCTCCGAGTTTGCTGGTTCGCGATTTACTGGTTCACGCGCAGCAGCAGGAACGTGCCGTCATCGAGCTTTACGTTGCCTTTTTCTGAACTCACCACCGACCCGTGGGTCGCGTCAGCGGCGGCGGAAAGTTTCAAGTTCTCGATTCCCACGACCCCTTTCGTATCTCCCCTGATCGCTTGCTGCGCCTGAGTGCCTGCGGGCACTTCGCGCGGAGCACCGCCCGAAGTTTGTGGAGCGTTCGCCGTTGGAGGAACTCCTCCCCCCATCGATCCTTGACGTCCACTAGGGCCCGTGGGAACTCCGCCTGTTTCCGGGCCCGGATAGCCGGACGGTTGCTCAGCACTCGCGTTGGCGGGATTGCGATTGGGCGGAGCGATGATCGCCTGGATTGACATGGGCATCTGCATGGGCTCCCCGTTTTTCGGAACGGCGCGGTCGAAGGCGATCGTGACCTCGGATTCTTTCTGTTGCTTGGTCCGTGCCTGCGCTTCGGTTATATGTCCGACGATCTTCGTGTCCTTGGGCACAAGGACGGCGCCGGCACTGTTTTGCAGATCCTGCGTAACCGTGGCTACGACCTCATCGCCTTTCTTTGCTTTTTTCGCATTGATGGTTTTGGTGAGGCGCGCTGGAATGACGCTGCCCGGCGCGATTCTGGGAGCGCCATTGGCGGGCGTAGCTTGAGCGGTGCTCGGCGACTGCGGCGGTTGCGCCAGCAGACTGCCGCAGAGCAACGCCGTGGTGAAAGCTGCAATTGGAATCCGGTTCATTAAACTGCCTCCTTCAAAGCGGCGCGATTCGATTTCCCGCGGGCAATAACCTCCCGCATCCCCGATTCAGACTTAGATGCCACATTCAGTCGAGAAGGTGAACGGTCGATTTTTTGGCCAGAGGGTTAGCGCGCAGCCCTCCCAAAAATCTGAAAAAATCGGAATCCCCGTGGTCACAGGATGATGTGATCCTTCGCACCCGTTGGGTTATGATTAGAATCGCATGTCCAGCGCTCACCCATTCCAGACCGACGACCCGCGTCTAGTCCCGATCAAAGAGAAGATCCTCGCGGGGGAACGCCTGAACGAAGCCGATGCGCTTGCGCTTTATGGGACGGGCGACATCTTGGCCGTGGGTTGGCTGGCCAACTTGGTTCGCGAGCGGATGCATGGCGACAAGGCGTACTTTAACGTCAACCGCCATATCAATCCTACGAATGTTTGCGTCGCCGCTTGCCGGTTGTGCGCTTTTGGGCGGAAGAAAGACACTCCGGGCGCTTACACCATGGCGCTTGAAGACGCCTTCCAGACGGCCGCTTCCGGCTACACCGAGGCGATCACCGAGTTTCACATTGTCGGCGGGCTGCATCCGGATTTGCCGTTCCAATATTTTCTTGATCTCGTTTCCGGATTGAAAGAGCGCTTTCCGCAAGTTCACATGAAGGCCTTCACCATGGTCGAGGTCGCGTATCTGGCGAAGCGGTCGAAGCTGACCATCCGCGAGACTCTTGAAAAGATGAAAGAGGCGGGAGTTGACTCGCTGCCCGGCGGCGGCGCCGAGATTTTTTCCGACCGCGTGCGGCACATCATTTGCGATCACAAGATTGACGGCGATCAATGGCTCGATACCGCGCGCCTCGCCCACCAGATCGGGCTGAAGTCGAACGCAACCATGCTTTACGGCCACATCGAAGACGACGAAGACCGCGTCGATCACCTGCTCAAACTGCGCGCTTTGCAGGATGAAACCGGCGGCTTCCAGACTTTTATTCCGCTGGCTTTCCATCCGGCGAACACGCCGTTGCAACATCTGTTTACGACTACCGGCATGGAAGACATCAAGCAAATTGCGGTCAGCCGCCTGGTGCTCGATAACTTCGCGCACATCAAGTCCTACTGGCAGATGATGACGCCGAAGATTGCGCAGATCTCGCTGCGCTTTGGAGCCGACGATATTGACGGCACGGTCGTCGAGGAAAAGATTTACCACGATGCGGGAGCGACGACTCCGCAGGGTCTGCGGCGGCACGACCTGGTGCGCTTGATCACGGAAGCGGGGCGCGAACCGATCGAGCGCGACACGCTCTACCGGCCGGTCACGCGGACGGAGACCTCGTTTACAGTCTCGGTGTAAGAAGTTCTCAGTTCTCAGTTCCCAGTTCTCAGTCATCGGCGCTGACACTCCGAGCCCTTACTGAGAACTGGGAACTGAGAACTGAGAACTTTCTCTGAGCAGGCACATCTAACCACCATGGCCACAGAGCAAACAGCGGTTTTCGGCGGGGGATGCTTCTGGTGTATGGAAGCTGTGTTTCAGCGTCTGACTGGCGTCACCCACGTCGAGTCGGGCTTCATGGGCGGGCGCGCCGACCAGGCAACCTATCGCGAGGTGTGCAATGGCGATACGGGGCATGTGGAAGTGGTGCGGGTCACGTTCGATCCTGGTCAGATCGGCTACCACGATCTGCTGGACGTATTCTTTGCGGTGCACGATCCGACCACGCTGAATCGGCAGGGAAACGACGCGGGCGAGCAATATCGTTCGGTGATTTTCTACAGCGGCGACGAACAGCGGAAGATCGCGGAGAACACGATTGCCGAATTGACGGCAGCCCAGGCCTTTTCTGAACCGATCGTGACTGCGGTCGAACCGGCCGAGGAATTTCACGTGGCCGAAGACTACCACCAAAATTACTACAACGAAAATTCGCGCCAGCCGTATTGCATGTTCGTGATTTCGCCGAAACTGGCGAAGTTGGAACAGAAATTTGCCGAAAAACTGAGAGCGTGAACCGCAACGAGGATCCGCGTTCGAAGGGTCCGAATCTAGGCGGCGGGGTCTTCGCCGGATGTGGTGGAGGGTTCGAGCCGTTCCTCCAGCAGAAGTCGGCGCAAGCTGCGCAGGTCGTTGAGCAGCCGGCTGCTGGTCTTCAAGTGCTGCTCCAGCTTCTCTAATTTAAATTGCACAATCTGCAGAGCCTGTGCGCGCCGTTGCGACTTGGCCTTCACGGCCACGGCGAGGTCGGCTGCGATATCGCTCTTGGCTTCGGCGATGGCCTCATTCAGAAGGCGCACGTAATCGTGGGCGTTCTCGACGCTGTCAAACGGGGTTTGGAGGGCAGCATTCATGGGCGAGTTCCTCCGTCAACGGAAGTATGGCGGAGAGAGAGGGATTCGAACCCCCGATACCCGTAAAGGTATACACGCTTTCGAGGCGCGCGCCTTCAGCCACTCGGCCATCTCTCCGCTGCGGGTTGAAAACGACTTCCATCAGGATAGCAAATCATTGCACGCAAATCATTGGGGCGCGATGGAACGCTGGTATTCCAGGACTGATCCGGACACTTCGTCATTGTTTTGTCAGGGCTCGTCGCTCCAAACAAATTAGCCCGAATCCGTACGCGCAGCTGGTGAATCAAATCCGGAACTGGATTTCAAAACAGGGGCGTGCGCTGTGGGGCGCAGCTGCCCGTCGGGGGCTCTAACACATCTATCTCTTGCCAAGGGGAAGTTATGGCGAAAAGAATGGTTCTGATGCTGAGCGTGATGGCAGTCTTGCTCACGGCTCTGGGTTTCATAAAGTTCAAGCAGGTTGAGTCGGCAGTTCACGCCGCCGCTTTCCAGCCGCCTCCGGAGGCCGTCACCAGCGTGGTGGCGCAGCAGGAGCAGTGGCCCGCGACGACGAACATCATCGGCACGGTTGAAGCCGTCCATGGGGTGACGGTCAGCGCCGACCTTCCGGGCATGGTCGAACGAATCAATTTCGATTCCGGCAAGTACGTGCGGCAGGGAGAAGTCCTGGTCGAGTTGGATACGCGGCAGGAGCGCGCTCAACTCGCGGCTCTGGAAGCGCAGCGCGATCTTGCGCAAGTGAATTTTCGCCGCACGCAGCAACTGGTCGATCAAGGCGTGATTTCTCGCCAGGAGTATGACCAGGCCACGGCTCAGCAAAAGGCCACCGAAGCCAACGTGGCCGAGACCCGCGCCACCATTGAGCGAAAGACAATCCGGGCTCCCTTTTCGGGGATCCTCGGCATCCGCAAAGTTAACCTGGGACAGTACCTTTCCGCGGGCAGCGCCGTGGTTCCGCTGCAGTCTCTCAACCCGATCTATGTGGACTTTGGCGTACCCCAGCAGGATGCCGGACAAGTACGCGTCGGTCGCAGCCTGCGCGTAACCTCCGAAGATCTAGCGGGCCAGGCGTGGACGGGTCGCGTCACTGCTCTCGACTCTGTGGTCGACCAGGCGACCAGAAATGTTCAGGTGCAGGCCACCCTCTCGAATCCCGAGGGTAAGTTGCAGCCCGGTATGTTCGTGCAGGTGGAAGTGGTGGTGGGGACCAGTCGTTCGGTCATCACGCTGCCCGCATCGGCCATCAGTTATGCGCCGTACGGCGACTCCGTCTTCATCATCAGCGATCTTAAGGACCCGAAAGGACACACTTACCGCGGCGTGCGTCAGCAGTTCGTTAAGGTCCAAGGCTCGCGCGGCGATCAAGTCGCGGTGATTTCCGGTGTGAAGCCCGGCGACGAAGTGGTGACCTCCGGTGTTTTCAAGTTGCGCAACGGCGCCGCCGTCCAGGTCAACAATAAAGTTCAGCCGGAAAATAATCCCGCTCCCAAGCCCGAGGACAGCTAATGAAGTTTACCGATCTCTTCATCAGGCGGCCGGTGCTCTCGATCGTCGTTAGCCTGGTCATCCTGATTGCCGGCCTGCAGTCGATCCGCTCGCTGAGCGTGCGCCAGTACCCGCGCAGCGACATCGCGATCATTCAGGTGACAACCACCTATGTGGGCGCCAATGCGGATCTGGTGCGCGGGTTCATTACCACCCCGCTCGAGCGTGTGATTGCCAGTGCCGACGGCATTGACTACATGGAATCGTCGAGCGCCCAGGGACTCAGCACGATCACCGTGCACCTGAAGCTCAACTACGATACCAACGCGGCGCTCACGCAGATCCAGGCGAAGGTGGCGCAGGTTCGCAATGACTTGCCGCCCGACGCCGAGGTGCCGGTTATCGATCTGGAGACCGCCGACCAACAGTTTGCCTCGATGTACCTTGGCTTCTCATCGGCCGATCTCGATCAGAACCAGATTACCGATTACCTGACCCGTGTCGTGCAACCGAAGCTGAGTTCGATCAGCGGAGTGCAGCGCGCCGACATTCTCGGCGACCGTACGTTCGCGATGCGAATCTGGCTGAAGCCCGACAAGATGGCGGCGCTCGGCATTTCGCCCGCCGCCGTGCACGACGCGTTGGCGAAGAACAACTACCTCTCAGCAATCGGCAGCACCAAGGGTTCGATGGTTTCAGTGAACCTGATCGCCAATACCAACCTGACTACGCCGGAAGAATTCCGCCAGCTCGTGGTGAAGAACGAGAACGGAGTAGTGGTAAGGCTGGGAGAAATCGCCGACGTCGTACTCGGCGCCCAGAATTACGACTCGGAGGTGCGCTTCAACGGCGAGACGGCGACCTTCATGGGAGTGTGGGTGCTTCCGACCGCCAACTCGCTGGAGGTGATCAAGAACGTACGCGCCGCGATCCCCGGCATTCAGGCCCAGTTGCCGACGGGGATGAAGGTTGGCATCCCTTACGACTCGACCGCGTACATTCAGGACGCGATCAATGAAGTGCTCAGGACTCTCAGCGAGACCCTGCTCATCGTCATCATTGTTATTTTTCTCTTCCTCGGCTCGATGCGGTCGGTGCTCATTCCGGTCGTCGCCATCCCGATTTCGCTCATTGGCGCCGTTTTCCTGATGCTGCTGGCCGGCTTCACCATCAATCTGTTGACCCTGCTTGCCATCGTGCTCTCGGTTGGGTTGGTGGTCGATGACGCCATCGTCATGGTGGAAAATGTCGAGCGGCACCTTCACCTCGGCAAGCCTCCCGTGCGCGCCGCGATAGATGCTGCCCGCGAGTTGGTGGGCCCGATCATCTCGATGACCATCACGCTGGCCGCGGTGTATGCGCCCATCGGCATTCAGGGCGGCCTGACCGGCGCGCTGTTCCGCGAGTTTGCATTTACTCTTGCCGGGGCCGTGATCGTATCTGGAATCGTTGCCTTGACGCTTTCCCCGATGATGGGATCAAGGCTGTTGCGCGCGGGAGACACCGAGCGCGGCTTTGCCGGCGTGGTCAATCGCGGCTTCGAGCGCGTGCGGCAACTCTACTCGCGAACCCTCGCTGGAACGCTGCAGTACAGGCCGGTCGTGCTTGTTCTCTGGGCGATTGTCGTTCTGCTGATGGTGCCGTTCTACATGTTCTCGCAGCGGGAACTGGCGCCGGCTGAGGACCAGGGCGTGGTTTTCGGTGTTATCCAGGCTTCGCCTAACTCGACCATCGATCAGACCAAGCTCTACACGAAGGAAGTGAACGACGTCTATCGCGCCTTCCCCGAGAGCGACAGCATTTTTCAGATCACATCGCCCACGGGCGGCTTCGGCGGCATGGTGACCAAGCCCTGGAGCGAACGGAAAAAGACGGCGCAGCAACTTCTGCTCGAATCGACCGGGCCGCTCTCGAAGATCGCGGGCATCCGCGTGATTCCGCTAACGCCGCCTCCTCTGCCGGGCGGCGGAGATTTCCCGGTTGATTTCGTGATCGCCTCGCCGGCTGAACCGCAGCAACTGCTCGGCTTCGCGAAACAGCTTGTAGCGAAAGCCTTTGCCAGCGGCCTGTTCATCTACGCCGATTCCGACGTGAAGTTCGACCAGCCGCAGACCGAGGTCGTCTTCGATCGCGACAAGCTCCGGTCCCAGGGCGTTGACCTGAGCCAGGCTGGCCAGGATCTCTCCACCCTGCTTGGCGGAAACTACGTCAACCGTTTCAGCATTCAGGGGCGGAGTTACAAAGTGATCCCGCAGGTCAAGCGCTCCGAGCGCCTGACGCCCGAGCAACTGTCGCAGATCTACGTCACCGGATCGCAAAACCAGCTGGTGCCACTTTCGACCTTCGCTACCCTACGCACCACGACCGAGCCTCGGGAGTTGAAGAAATTTCAGCAGCTCAACGCGGTGCGCATTCAGGGCGTGATTCCGCCGGGAGTGCCGCTCGACAAGGCGCTCAGTATGCTTGAGGCCGAAGCCAAGACCATCCTGCCCCAGGGCTTCACGGTCGACTACGCGGGCGAATCGCGTCAGCTTCGAGTTGAAGGCAGCAAGTTTCTCGGGACGTTTCTGTTGTCGGGAATCCTGATCTACCTGGTGCTGGCAGCGCAGTTCGAGAGCTTCCGCGATCCTTTCATCATTCTGGCAGGGTCGGTACCTCTGGCAATTTCCGGAGCGTTGCTGTTCTCATTCCTTGGGCTGACGACGCTCAACATCTACAGCCAGGTCGGGCTGATCACGCTGGTCGGTCTGATCTCGAAGAACGGCATCCTGATCGTGGAGTTCGCCAACCACCTGCAGGAGATGGGAAAGGAGAAGCTGGCAGCGATTATTGAAGCGGCGGACACGCGGCTCCGACCGATTCTGATGACGACTGCCGCGACCGTCATCGGTCACTTCCCGCTGGTTCTGGCGAAGGGTCCAGGGGCGGGAGCGCGCAACAGCATCGGCATCATGCTGGTCAGCGGCATGATTATCGGAACGATGTTCACTCTGTTTGTGGTGCCGTCGATCTATATGCTGGTGGCTCGGAAGCACGCGCCCGCTTCAGAAGAGGACGCGGATTCGGACTCGGAAAGCATGCTTCCCGAGCCGGCAGACGCCGCGGCCTAGCGTTGTGTTCCGGAAATGCGGGGCGTAAGGGAGCAGGCGTTTTTGCGCAGCGCGGACGCGTGTGCGTGAGAACTCGGTCGTCCCCCCGGGACTTGAGTCAATTCTCCCACTTTACCCAGCGCTGAAGCGCTGGGCTAAGCTCGGTCGCCCCTCCGGGGCTTACGCCTTTGGGTCGGCAGTGGGTGGTCCAAATGGACCGCAGCGGTGACCGAAGCCTTGACGGAACTTTTCGCGTTCCTCGGGCGTCATTTTCTCCCACCGCTCCATCATGCGGTGCCGCCAGTACATGTGCCGTCCGGGCCGGCCGCGGAATCCGCCGAACAGAATCTTGCAAAGGATCAACAATCCTGCCGCTTGCCAGAAGGTAATCGGATGCCAGCCAAACAAAGCCGGCGTCAGCCAGTTCCACAGTCGCAGGACCACATAGCTGAACACCGCAACGAACAGCACGGCAAACGGAACGAACATCAGTCCTCTTCGAATCCAATGTCTTTTCATCTCTTTGTCCTCATGCTTTTCTGTATTCGTCGTAGATGGCTTGCAGACGCTGGCGCAGGTGCAGGACCGCATAGTGCTTGCGCGAAAGCAGCGTGTTCACGCTGACGCCAGACTGCGCGGCAAGCTCCTTGAAGCTGTACCCCATCAGCTCGTGCGCGATGAATACTTCGCGCTGCTCGTCCGGCAACTCGTCCAGGGCGTCCTCCAACTCCTCTGCGAGCACGCTGCGCGCGTAGGCCGCCTCGGGTCCAGCGTCGGGGGAGGGAAGCAGTTCTTCCAACCAGCGCACCTCGCCATCCTCGGTAACGGCGGGCTCGTTTCTCAACGCCTCCCGTTTCTTCTTGCGGAACAGATCCGTGATCCGGTTGCGGGCCACACGGAACATCCACGCCGTAACCTGCTCCACCGGTTTCATCATCCGGTAAAGTTCGACCAGTTCGTAGAAGACGTCCTGCAGGATGTCCTCGGCGTCGCCCTGATCGGCCACGCGCTTGCGGATGAAGTTGCGAAGGCGGGATTGCTCCCGAGAGATCGCTTCCGAGATCTGCTGGTCTTGCTGCGCCATCATCCACTGTTTTCTCAGCGCCTGGTCCATCTACCCCTGTAGACGAACGAGCGAGGAAAATATTTTAATTGGGTCGTTCGGAAACTCCTGTGTCCTTGGGATTTGGATTACCGGGGCGGTTTCCGATGAAGTTAACAGTACGTGGTGAAAGTAAGGTTCGTATCAGGGCGTCGCTTTAGCGATGCCGCACACGCTGTGTAATGGCTGCGCCTTCAGGCGCTGGCTTTGAGCGCCTAACGACGGTTCCGAAAGAACTCCTGCAATATTTCCGCCGAACGGCCCGCCAGTACCCCGCCCCGCACTTCCATCCGATGATTCAGAGCGGGGTGATTCACTACCTGCAGAACCGAATGGATGGCGCCCGCCTTCGGATCGTCGGCGCCGTATACCAGGCGGCGGACGCGGGCATGAACGGCCGCTCCCGCGCACATAGCGCACGGCTCAATCGTGGCGAACAGTTCGCAGTCGCCGAGCCGGTGATTCCCGAGAGTTCGTCCCGCCTCGCGCAGGGCCACGATTTCAGCGTGAGCGGTAGGATCGCAGTCGGTAAGATTGCGATTCGACCCACGTCCCACCACGCGCCCCTGGCACACCACGACCGCTCCCACCGGCACTTCGCCCGCCTCCAGGGCGCGCTGGGCCGAGCGCAGGGCTTCTTCCATCCAAAGTTCGTCGGATAAGAGTTCGTCGGATGCGTCGGATGCAGTGGTCAGTAGTCAGTAGCCCGGTGGCTGGTTGCCAGAAACTGTGCTCAATTCTCAGTTCCCCAGTTCTCACTTCATCAGGAGAGGAAGGCTGAGGCTAGCAGACCCCATTCTACCGGGGCGCGACGGTTCGGACGACTTCTGTCGGCAAGTTGTGAAGCTGCGTTCTCATCATTGCCCACCATCTTGGCTCGTGGTCAGTGGATGGAGCGAAGCATGGTAGCGAAAGTCGTTATATATCATATCGGTAGCAGAAGGTCTTAACACGATACTAGAATTCCATAATGGCACGCTGCTTGCTGAGCCATGCTCTTGGCACCCCCCAACCATGCGCCTTTGGGCGCTGAACTCCCTTTTTTCAGAAGAGGATCACGGTGAAGGACCCGTCGAAGCCAGCGGTCATGGACGCATGGCCATCCGCAGTGCGCGACCCTCGGATCGACACCTGGCGTGGTCTTTTCCTGGTGCTGATGATGGTAGACCACCTGCCCGACCATCCGCTCCTTCGTTTCACGTTTCAGAGTTTCGGTCTTGTCTCCGCCGCCGAGGGTTTTGTGTTTGTCTCGGGGTTCGTCAGCGCCTGGGTCTACGGACGGATTTTGGTCAAGGACGGCGAGGCTGCCTTGCGGCGCCGCACCTGGCATCGGGCATGCGACATCTATCTCACTCATCTTGCGCTTTACACCCTGGCTCTGCTGGGTGGCCTGTGGGGCGGCCGGCAAATCGCCAGCCGATTCCCGGATCTCTGGACCGGGTGGTGGCACGGCGCGCTGCTGATCTACCAACCGCCGCTGTTCGGCATCCTTCCCATGTACGTGGTGTTCCTGCTGCTGACCCCGTTGCTGCTCGAGCAGATGGCAAGAGGCCGCGCTTTGTGGATCGGGTCGGCCAGCCTGGCGCTATGGCTGACGGCGCAATACGGAATCGGAAGTCCGGCGCACAATCCGTCGTGGCTGCAACTTGGATTCTTTAACATCCTGGCGTGGCAACTGTTGTTCGTCGCGGGAGCCTACTTTGGCTACTGCAAGGCTGCGGGACGAGGTTCACCGATTCCGGTGTCTCGACTCCTGCTTTTCTTCAGCCTCGTTCTGGCGGGAATTCTGTTCCTCGTCCGCCACAAACTTTTGTTTGTCGGCCATCTCAAGCTGATCGATATCCAAACCGCGCTCTCGGCGTGGAGGTCGATCAATCACCCCTTGCGCCTGATCAACTTCGCGGCTTTCGCTTACATCCTGTGGTCTCTGCCGCGTTCGATCGACAAGAAACTGCATGGGCTGTCGGCATTTCGGTTTCTGCGTTATCTCGGCCGCCATTCGCTCCAGGTGTTTGCCTGGTCGATTCTCGTGACTTACACCGCGACCAGCCTCAGGGATTCCTGGGCCGTGCTGTCGCCGGTTTGGAGAACACTGCTGGCTGTGGCTGCGGCCCTGAGTCTTGCGATCCCGGCCTGGCTGCACGAGCGCTGGACGCGGCGAAGGGCGACCCTCTTCTCTTTGACCACTGCCAACCCCAGCGCCCCGGCACAGACGCCGTTTGCAGCCGTTGCTCCCAACGATCTTTCTTTGCCCGCGGATGGAGAAGCATAGTGGAGAAGCATAGTGCTGTGATTCATCTCACACCCGACGGTTTCCCGTCAGTGTTATCCTATGCAGGATATGGGAATCACCGAGATCTTCCGGAAAGTGTTTTTGCTGGACCTGATCGAGGGGCTGGGCGTGACCTTCCGCTATCAGGATCCGAAAGAAATCTATACCGAGCAATATCCGCTGGAACGGCCGGAGGTCGCCGAGCGCTACCGCGGCGCGCCGCGGCTCAACGTGAATCCCGACACGGGCGAGACTCTCTGTATTTCCTGCGATCTGTGCGCGCTGGCTTGTCCAGAACACCTGATCGTGGTCACCAGCGAGCGCAATGAAAAGACGCGCCGCAAAGAGCTCACGACCTTTACTTACGACCTGAGCCGCTGCATGTTCTGCGGCCTGTGCGAAGATGCTTGTCCTACCGATGCGCTCGAACTCACCCAGGATTTCGAGCTGGCCAGCTTCACCCGCGAAGGCATGATCTGGGACCGCCAGGAACTCGAGCAGGGTCCGCAGCCCACCGTCTACAAAAAGTAGCCGCCGAACGCCAATGAAGGGACGCAGCTCGTGCGGGGACGGGCGCCCTCGCCCGTCCAAGCCGAGCGAAGCTCGGCAGCACTCCCGCGCCCTACCAGGTACGTCCATACGATCATGGCCCGATAGAAGTTCCGAGTTGTAATCTTGCCAGAGCGGTGTTGTCTTTCGGGTTCAAGGCCATTCAGGCAATGCCGATAGCAATCTCCAGGCGGGATGTGTGTGGTGCGCCGGCGTCGGCCGGGCACTCGGTTGGCTGTTTGCCGAACATTTTGGTCGAAGCGTGAGGTTGAAGATGGTTGCGGTTTTGCTTTCCGGATCACTTTGCCTGCCGGTCGCCACCATGAGAACGAGAAGGGGGGAGCCCGAGCGATGAAACCATTGCCTCAGGTCCTTCTCGTGGACGACAACCCCGCCGACGTCGTGTTGGCGCGAGAGGCGTTGGCGGGGGGCAGGCATCAAAGCTGCATCAGCAATGTCGCCGACGGCGAGCAGGCGATGGCCTTTCTGCGACGCGCAGGCCCGTATGCGAATACGGTTCGACCGGACTTGGTGATCCTGGATCTGAATCTGCCCAAAAAAGACGGTCGCGCGGTGTTGGCGGAGGCCAAAGCCGACACCAATCTGCGCACCATCCCGGTGGTGGTGTTTAGCACCTCGCGCTCGCTGCTGGATATCGCGCACAGCTACGACTTGGGTGCCAACTGCTATGTCAGCAAGCCAGGAAATCTGAATGATTACTTTTCGGTGGTGCAATCGATTGAAGAATTCTGGTTGGGCTCCGCCAGCCTGCCGCGAGAGGAATAACGAAAGGAACAATGAACCATGACGGAAAACGAGCCTGCCCATGTTTTGCTGATTGAAGACAATCCCGGAGACGCCGACCTGGTGCGCCTGCGCCTGGTGGAAGGCAAGTCCGACGTGCAGGTGAACTGCGTCCCCCGGCTCTCCGATGCTCTCGCCTGTCTGGACGTGGATACGCCGGCGCTGGTGCTGCTCGACTTGAACCTGCCCGACAGCCACGGCGCCGAAACCTTTCGCCGCATCCGGCAGAAGGCGCCCGATGTGCCGGTGGTGATCCTTTCGGGTCAAGACGATCCGGCGCTGGCGATGAAAGCCGTCCACCAAGGCGTTCAGGACTACCTGGTCAAAGGCGACGTCACCAGTAAACAACTGGAGCACGCCCTCCGCTACGCGGTGGAACGCCAGGGATTGCTGCGCTCGCTCGAAATCGCCCGCCAGCAGCAGCTTGAATTCAAGAACCAGTTTCTGTCTCACGTTTCGCACGAACTGCGCACCCCGCTGACCTGCATTCACCAGTACGTCACGCTGCTGCTGGACGGGTTAGCCGGTCCCATTTCGCCGGACCAAACTGACCACCTGAAAACCGTTCTCAAGAGTGTGAATCAGTTGCACGCCATGATTCGCGACCTGCTCGAAGCCACCCGCGTCGAAAGCGGCAAGCTGCGCATCGAACCGCGCTGCATCGATATCGGCGAACTGATTCAGCAGGCGGTGGCCATGATGCGGCCTACTGCCGCCGAAAAACGCATCGGCCTCGAAGCGGGGGTGGATCGAAGCATCCCCCTCGTGCATGCCGACCCCGATCGCGCGCTCGAGGTCCTCATCAACCTGATCGACAACGGAATCAAGTTCACTCCCCCGGAGGGATCGGTGGTGGTGAAAGCCGCGATGGTGGAAACCGACCCAGCTTCCGTCTATCTTTCCGTGTCGGACAGCGGCCGGGGCATCCCGCAAGAGGCGCTGCCGCGGGTGTTTGAACGTCTCTACCAGGACCCCAGCCGGGTGGACGGCAACCGGACCGGCCTCGGCCTGGGACTCTACATTGCGAAAGAAATTGTCACGCTTCACGGCGGCAGGATGTGGGTCGCAAGCGACGAGGGAAGCGGCAGCACCTTCTCATTCACGTTGCCGCTCTATTCGCTGGCTAAACTGCTGTTTCCGGTGATCGTACACCAGGGAAATTTGCGGGAGGCTCTGGTGCTGGTGCGCGTGGAACTGACTCCGCTCTCCAACTCGCTGCGCGGAAGCTGGAAAGAAACCTGCGCTCGCTGCCTGGAACTGTTGCGCCGGTGTGTCTACGTGGACAAGGATCTGGTTCTTCCCCCGATGGCGGGCAGCGGTCCAGTCGAAACATTTTTCGTGGTCGCCTCCACCGACATGGAGAGGGTCGGCATCATGATGGACCGCATCCGCGGCCAAGTGGGCGCTCTCGCTCCGTTGCAGTCGAGCGGCACGTTGCGGGTGACCGCCGAGCCGATTCCTGCCCCACCCGACGCCGACCCGAGGACCCTGGAACAACAAGTCTGGGGCGTTGCCGATTACGTGACCGGAATCATTCAGCAGGATCTTTGTAACGGACATTCTTAACGGACATAGGGAGCGGACATCACTTCAACCAAAAGGAGGACCAGGAGAATGCGAACTGAAAATTACAACCCAGCGCCACCACCCAGGAATCGAGCAAAAATTATGGTGGTGGATGACGATCCCGATCTTAGACGCGCCCTGAGTTTGCGTCTGCGGGCCAATGATTTCGATACGGTGAATGTCTGCGACGGTTATTCGGCCATCGCCATGGCGCAGAAAGAAAAGCCGCAGCTCATCATCCTCGATCTAGGCTTGCCTGCGGGCGACGGATTTGCGGTGCTGAAAAACCTGCAACAGTATCCGGCGCTTGCGCTCATCCCGGTGATCGTGCTGACGGCCCGCGATCCGGAGGGCAATGAAAAACGCACCCTCGAATCGGGCGCCGTTGCCTTCTTCCAGAAGCCGGCCGACAACGAGGAGCTGCTGGGCGTGGTCCGCGCCTGCCTGCAGACGGGATCGGCCTGGGGCGGAGGATTCCCCGCATAGCGCTCGGGAGCCAGGTCTCAGGTGTCAGGTCTTAGGTCTTAGGAAAAGCCGCCATGCGTGGGTGAAATGCAGTTCCCTGACATCTGAGCGCTGATACCTAAGACCTAAGACCTAAGACCTAAGACCTGATGCCCGTTTTATAAGGAGAGCCATATGGATCTCGACAGCCTGGGGAGCGTGGTCCCTTCCCGGGAGTACCACGTCCGCCGCCGGGACCCGCGCTATGTTGTCAGCATTCCAGTCACGCTGCAGCGCTTCGCACGCTTCGGACCGTTTGTTACTCGCGGCATGACCCTCGACGTCAGTAACCGAGGAATGTCAGCTCTGGTGTGCGGCACCCCTCGCGTAGGCGAAATGGTGGTGATCGGGTTGTCATTACCAGGCGCTCCAGACGCCCCAGTCGAGTTGCTGGCGACGGTCCGGCACACCAGCGACGCGCGCACCGGATTTGAGTTCTACCCCTTGCCTCCCCTTACAGAACAGGCAATTCAGCACTGGATCCAGGAACTGCGCGAGCAGGAAGAAAAGTTGTTCCCCTTTCCGTATGTGGGTGCCGCCGAGGTTGGCAGCGGCTAAGAGTCAGGACTCATTTTGTAATTGTGTAATCGGGTAAGTTGGCAATCTGAAAAGCGTTCAGGGTTTTGCTTCCAGACGGGATCTTGAATTACAAACCCGATTCCAATTTACAAAATCCCATCACTCCGGCGGCAGCGGCAGCCCCTGAATGTTCCAGGAAATGTGATGGACGGCGCTGTGGGTGGCGAGAATGGCCGATTTGCCCGGAGCGAAGGCCAGTCCGA
The DNA here is from genome assembly GCA_963712295.1 of uncultured Acidobacteriaceae bacterium. GTDB lineage: Bacteria > Acidobacteriota > Terriglobia > Terriglobales > Acidobacteriaceae > Acidiflorens. Next base: position 29,820 of record CAVQHM010000008.1, on the reverse strand, counting down.
CCAAGCCTTGGCCGGAGACTTCGAGGTTGGCCTTGCCTTGCGGAGTGATCTTCACGATGCCGCGCTTTCCGGCGAGCGAGGCGGCGACATAAACATTGCCTTCGACATCTAAAGCCAGGCCCTGCGGACGTCCCAGACCGCGGTAGAACACGGACACGGTTCCGTGGGGATCGACTTTGTACACACAGTCGAAACTGGAGGTGCTCGGGGCAGTGACGAACATATCGCCGTGCGGACCGAAGGCGATGTGATAGGCGGAAACACTCGGCTCCAGCGTCGCGAACACAAAAATCTGGCGGTCGCGAGCGATCTTGAAAATGGTTCCGCTGCGGTCGCCGACGTAGAGATTCTCCGCCGCATCGAAAGCGATTCCGGTCGCGACTCCCATGCCTTCGGCGTAGGTCGACATGGTGCCGTTCGGCGCCACCTTGTACACGGCCTCGTCGTGCCGCGATGAAACGTACATCTGGCCTTCGCGGTCGAAGGCAATCGAGGTGGCGTTCATCAGGTCGCTGAGAAACGGCTTCACGACGTAGTTGGTGTCGATCTTGAAAATGGACACCGGAGTTTTTTGCCCGCGCGATCCCGAGAACGTCACAAAGAGATTGCCTTCGCGGTCGAGCGCGGGATTGGTAACGGGATGAAGGTTGTCGGCGACCGGGACCGCAACCTTTATGGGATGGGAGTTACTGACGTTGCCGCCGCCGTTCGTATTTACGACCACCGGCCCCGACGCCGCGCCCTCGGGCACGCGAGCCACCAGGAAATCGTCGGAGCTAATGAGCACCGAGCCCTCGATCTCGCCAAAGAGCACGCTGGGGCGGCGCAACTCGGGCGGACGCAGGCTCTTTCCCATGATGCGAACCTCGCCTCCCGGCAAAGCGAAGCCAGGCGCCACCGCTTCGATGTGCGGCTTGCCGTTGACGTTCTTCTTTCCCAGCAGGCGGTCGGAGATGCTCATGAGTTTGCTTGTTCGGGCGGGAGCCCGGTTGCTTCAAACGTTACTTGGTTAGAAGGCCAAAGTGCAACAGAAGATGCATGATTGCGAGCGCGTAAACACCCGCGCCCAGGTCATCGACTACGATGCCGGTGCCCTCGGGCAGCCGCTCCAGTCGCCGAATGGGAAACGGCTTCCAAATATCGAAGACACGGAAGAGTATAAGGCCCGCGAGAAACGTTTTCCAACCGAGCGGAACCGCAATGAGCGTAACCAGTTGACCCGCAACTTCATCGATGACGACGAATTGCGGATCCTTCAAACCGGAGGCGCGTGCGACAAGGGTGGCGGCGGGAATTCCGATGAGGGTCACAACCGCGGCGGCGAGAATCGTCGCCCAGGTGCGGTCCGCGACCGGGATACGGGAACTGGCCAACGCCCACAACATCACCGTCGCTAACGATCCCCATGTGCCGGGACCGGGTTTGAGGCGTCCCGCCCCGAAGAAGGTTGCGACCAGCGTAGCCCACAGCGGAGCGGCGGGGCCGGCCTTGACCTCGGACGGACGACTTGTCATTTCGCGTCCTCGTCGTCGAAAGTATCTTGCCGTATGGCTTCGTCGGCGTCAGTGACCGGCGACGAAATCACATACGCGCCCGTCGCCCACTTGCCCAGATCGATCAGGCGGCAGCGCTCGCTGCAAAAAGGGAAGTCCGCGTCGCCAGCCTTGGCCGGCTTCTTGCAGATCGGGCAGCGGAGCTTGATGGAGTGTTTACGCGGCATAATGACATTGCAGAAATGTTTCTGACTTCGAACCGCCGGTGGCCAAAATCGGGCCCGGTGCCGCCCATAGGCCGCCGCTTTTCTTCCTGATGATTGCCTGCCGCGGATTATCTCTGGCCGATCTCGTCGTCGTCGAATCCATCTAGTTGGGAAGGTTCGTGAAATAGTAGCCGTCAAGGTCGCGATAGGGTGTGGACAAGAATTCGATCACCTCACGGTTGGCCAATTCCGGCTGTTCGATAGGTACCAGGTGTGAAGCACCCGGGACAATCAACAACTGGGAATGCGGCAGACTCGTAAACAACGAAATTGTCTGGTCAAGTTTGATTAAGTCGTGGTCTCCAACAACCACAAGAACCGGAACCTCGATCCGTTTGAGCTGTTCCACGGTAAGATTTGGATACTTCTCCATTAAATCGGCAAGTTTCTTCTTTACCACCGGAGAGCGTTCAACCCTTCCTTCCCTGAGTTTCTTAATCGCGCGCGCGGTGGTCAGGAGCCTGGGATCGTCAGCTTCCATCGCGACATGGGCGGGCGGGGCCAAGGAGTTTTCATGAGTGTAATTCGCGCCGAAAGTAACCAGTTTCTTAACCTGTTGCGGATGGGCAAGAGCTAATTCCAGACCGACGTTTCCACCATCGCTCCAACCCATAACATCAACGCTGCCGAGGTTCAGTTTCTCAATCAGTGCGCTCATGTCCGAAGCCATGAGTGCATACGTGATCTCTTGATCGGAGTCGGTCGATTTGCCTTGCGCCCGGCTGTCAACGGCGATAACTCTGAAATGTTTGGATAATTCCGGAATCTGGTACATGAAACTCTGGATCGATCCGCCATTGCCATGCAATAAGAGCAGCGGCTCACCTGCTCCGTAGATCTCGTAGTACACCTTAATATCGTTCACATCGGCATACTTACCCACCAGTGTGTTTGATCCATAGTTGATCTGGCATTCCGCGGCAGCAGCGAAAAGCAGCAGGAGGAAGACCGCAACTAAGCTGGTTCGAGTTTTCATGGCCTCACCTCTTATGGTCAAAGCGACGGATTTCTGCATTCTGCTGGAGCGGGCGAAATCCATTAGGGAAAGCCCGATTAAGTCTCTGGGGTCCTCCGTGCGCCCCTGTGTACCCTGTGGTTCAAGGTCTTCGATGGTACTGAATCAGAGTTCCCGTAGGTCCTGCGCTCCGCTCACGATGACAGTGCGGACTTAAGCCTCAAACGATCTCCGCTACCAAATCATAGTCGTGCGCCGCCGTGATGCGGCAACGATAAAATTCTCCCTCTTGCGGTTCGTTCCCTTCGGGATAATCGTTCACGAACACTTTACCGTCGATCTCAGGCGCGTGCATCGCCGTGCGGCCTTCGAGCAGCAGGTCGGACTCGCTCGAAGCGCCCTCCAGCAGCAGATCGAATTCGCGCCCGATCGAGCGATTTCTTTTTCGCGCGGCTGATCTTCTTCTGGATCGACATCAGCGACTTGCGCCGACGCTCGATCTCGCGCGCGGATAGCTTCTTGTCATGGTCAAAAGCGCCAGCGCCTTCCTGATCCGAGTAGCCGAAGGCGCCCATCCAATCGAATGCCGCTTCTTGCACGAAGCCGCAAAGCTCCTCGAATTCTTTTTCCGTTTCACCCGGGAAGCCGACGATGAACGAAGTCCGCAAGGCAACGCCAGGAATGACGCGGCGCATTTTCTCGATCGAACGCAGAAATACGTCGGCGCCGCCTCCGCGCTTCATGCGCTTCAGAACCGTTGCCGACGCGTGCTGCAGGGGCACATCGATATACGAACAAATGTTGTCGTGAGCCGCAATCGTTTCCAGCAGCCGGCCCGTAATTTTGTTGGGATACGCGTAGAGGAAGCGAATCCACCGCAGATTGTCGACCGCCGCGAGTCTTTCCAGCAGCTGGGCCAGGCCGTCTTTCAGTCCCAGGTCCTCGCCGTAGCAGGTCGTGTCCTGTCCGATGAGCGTGATTTCGCGCACGCCGGATTCGGCTAGTCGCTCGGCTTCGGCGATCACCGATTCGAAACGCCGCGAGCGGAACTGCCCCCGAAGCTGGGGAATGATGCAAAAGCTGCAGGGATGATCGCAGCCTTCGGCGATTTTGATATAGGCGGAAGATCGAGGCGTGGTCAGCACGCGCGGCGTGCGGTCGTCGTAGAGGTAGTTGGGCAGGTCGGCAACGGCGCCGTCCCAGGAATCGCGCGCGAAGCGCCCCTGTCCGCGGCGGCGATCACCCTCGGGCCGCGAGGTCATGAGGTTCGAAGTCAGTTCCTTGGACGTAAGAATGTTGAACGGACTCGGCGCGCGAGGTGTTTCCACCACTCCCGCGGCGGCCAGAATCTTCTCCAATTCGCCGGTGCCGACGACCGCGTCCACTTCGGGGATATTCCTTCGAATCTCCTCCCGAAAACGTTCGACCAGGCAACCGGTAACCACCAACCGCTTCGCCTTGCCGCCCGCTTTGTGGCGAGCCATTTCGAGAATCGTATCGATGGATTCCTGCTGCGCGCTGCCGATAAACGAACAGGTATTGACCACGATGACGTCGGCGTCGCCGGCGTCGGGAGTAAGCGCGGCGCCAGCCTGCCTTAGCATGCCCATCATCACCTCGCTATCGACAAGGTTCTTGGGGCAGCCGAGGCTCACAAAGCCCACCTTGGTTGGGGCCGGGACAGTCGCCTCCGAAGTCGCGGATCTGCTTTTCTTTACGGGCATGGGGGACGATGACAAATGGATCAGCAGGAAACAGGTCTGCACAATTCTAGCATCCGGTTCGTTTGGGCTGCCGGAGCCGGTCAGATTTGTGTGGTGACGGGGTTCTGCCACGTCCAAGCGGGGCGAGGCCCGCCACCACACGAGCTAGCGACCATCACGAGGGTCAGTGAGAATGATCACCAGACGACTGTGATGTGTGTCAATTCCCGCCGAACTGGGCCGGGGTGCGCGATTTAGCCCAAAACCAGCGGCCTTGCCATCGCCGTATTATCTGCTAAGCCCCATATAATCTGGAGCTTACACGCCAGATCGCGTCTGGTGTGGAACTTGCATTTCAAACCGGGAACAGGGGAGTGGATAATGGCTGTGGCTTTGCGCACATTCGCCCATAAAACTTGGCGCACCGTTGCTTCCATCCAGACCGGCGTGGTTCTGTTGATCCTGGTCGTGATTCTCGCGGCAGCCGGAACCGTCGTGCTGCAGCGGCCCGTCACCGAGCCCGACGAGATGCAGAACGCCTATTCCCCTCAGGCCCTTCGCATCCTGGACGCGGTCGGGTTGACCGACGTATTCCACTCGTGGTGGTTCCTCGGACTGGTGCTGCTGGTCAGCCTCTGCATCGTCGCGGCCTCCATCGATCGTTTTCCCAACGCGTGGCGCTACTTCGCGCGTCCCTACAAATATCCCGATGAAAGCTTCCGCCGCGCTTTACATCCGCAGAAAGCGGTGGCGATTGCGGACGAAGAAGCGGGACTGGTGGCGGCGGAGCGCGCGCTCCATTCGCTGGGATTCAAACCCGAGCGGGTGGTGCGCGAAGACCACTTCGGAATTTTCGCGGAGCGGCACCGGATTTCCGAACTCGCCGTGTACATCGTCCATGCCAGCCTCCTGCTCATCTTCCTGGGCACGGTGGTCGACGGCATTTGGGGATGGCGTGGCACGCTCAATCTGAATGAGGGGCAGACCTCCAACCGCGTGGAACTGCGCGATGGCAACACGCGCACGCTCCCATTTGCGATTCGCTGCGATTCCGCCGGTCAGGAAAACTATAAGGACGGCACGCCGAAGAAGTGGTGGTCGAAGCTCGCCGTGGTCGAAGACGGGCGAGATGTGCGCGCGAAAGAAATTGTCGTCAACGATCCGCTTCTCTATAGCGGCGTCCGCTTCTACCAGTCGAGTTACGGGGCGAACGGCAAGGTCAACAAGCTGATGCTGACGGCAGCTCCGAGCCATTTTTCGGACCATTTTCCGAACCCCGGCTCCGGCGAGAAGAAGGAAATCGGGCTGGCGCTGAATGAGACCATCGCACTCGATGCCGACACGACCTTGCGTTTCGCCGAATTCTTTCCCGACTACGCAGTGCGCGACGGCCAGGTGTACCGGAAATCGAACGACTTCGAAAATCCGGCTGTCCACCTGGTGGTGACTTCAAAGGTCTCCGGGACAAAGGCCGCGGGGAAGGACTTCGACGTCTGGTTCCCGCCGATGGACGAGGTGGCCGACAACTCGAAGGCGCCTTACCAACTCCAGGTCACCAACCTGAAGATGCAACACTTCACCGGATTGCAGGTTTCGCACGAACCGGGACAGTGGGGAGTGTGGTCGGGCGTCGTGCTCATGGCCGTGGGACTGTCATTCGTGTTTTACGTGGTGCACATGCGGTTTTGGGCGGTACCGGTTCGCGATCCGAAGACGGGCAAGACCCGGCTGTGGATCGGGGGAAGCGCGAACCGTAACCGGGACGCATTTGAGCAGCGCTTCAACGATTTGGTGGGGTTGGTGGAAGCAGAACTGAAAACCATTCCAATAACCTCTGCGAGCAAACCGGTCGCGACCCCGGCTGCGGAAAAACTCCGGGTTTGACTTTGTCGTGGGGGGACGGGGCTTCACAGGCGACGGAAAGGCTCAGGCTTCGTATCAGGGTATCGCTTTAGCGATACCGTAAGTTTTCAAATCAGGCGCCCCTTTAGGGGCTGGGCGCCGGATACCGAGTTAGCCGCTGAGGGCGGCCACGACCTGAACTGAACGGACTCATTGGGAGGATGTTAATGGCACCAGCAAAAGCAGAACCGCAGCAACCGGCAAGCGGCATGACGCTGATTGTCATGGTCGGATTGGCCATCGCGTTCCTGCTGTTCATGGCGTTTCTGAACGTAGTCAAAAGCGGCAACCTGTTGAGCGAGACGAATCTGCTCTTCGCCACCCTGATTTTCTACTCCGGCGCAGCTGCGCTGTATCTGGGATTTGGAGTCACCGGCACCGAGTCGTACGTGAAGTCCGCGTCGTTTGCCACCTGGCTGGGATTGGCGGCCAACACCGCCGCCGTCGCCCATCGCTGGTATGAAGCCGGGCATCCGCCGTTTGCCAGCGTCTACGAAATGCTGCTCAGTTTCGTCTGGACCTTGGCCGCGCTCACCCTGATCGCCGAAAAGAAGTACGGGGTGAAGGTCATTGGCACGGTCACCATGCCGGTGGCAATCGTGGGCGTGGTGCTGATGCAATTGCTGCGCACCGATGTGCATCCACTGGTTCCCGCGCTGCAATCGACCTGGCTGCACGTGCACGTCACACTCGCCATGCTGGCCTATGCGGCGTGTGCTCTCAGCTTCGCGCTGGCCGCGATGTTCCTGATCCAGGACAAGATGAAGACCGAGACCTTCCTCGCCGTGACCAGTGCCAGCACCCTGGCAATTTACGCGAGCGTGATCTTCACCCGATTCGAGAAGGGGGGCGGGCTGAGTCTGGTGGCGTGGAATCCGGAACAGAAATCGGAAATGTTCCTCTCCAGGGGCGTGCGCTTGTTCGTCACCATTCCGGACCTCGGCTGGCTCATAGCGCTGACTCTTCTAGTGGTCGCATCGCCGCTGGTGCTCTATGGGCTTTCGCGCTGGAAGAAGACGAACAGCGAGAGCTTCCTGACCCTCGCCAATCGCGCCGTATTCCTCAGCATTCTTCTCCAGGTGATGGCCCTGGTGATGTTTCTGATACGCGCCAGCGATGGGCAATATCCATCGCTCGACGCCGATGGATTATTCCCGACAAGTCTCGCCGCTTCCCCCTTCATACTGTCGGGTTTGGTAGGCGGCGTCTTTATCTCGCTGCTTTATCTGCTGCTGCTGTGGAGGCGTACGGATCTGGAGCGTTTGCTGCCCAGCGCCGACAACCTCGACCGCATCACCTACAAAACGATTTGTCTAGCTTTCCCCCTATTAACCCTGATGATCGCCGCCGGAGCCTACTGGGCCAACCAAACCTGGGGCTCCTATTGGAGTTGGGATCCGAAAGAGACCTGGGCGGCGATCACCTGGCTGGTGTACGCCCTTTATTTGCACATGCGCATCACGCGCGGATGGCGCGGCCGTCGCGCCGCTTACTTCGCCATCGCCGGCTTTGCGGTGGTGATGTTCACGTTCTTCGGGGTCACGTACCTGCTACCCGGATTGCACGCGTATGCTTAGTTCTCCTCAATCCGCATCGAACTTAGCGGTGTCTGGCGGCAGCGAGCCATTCTCGTCGGCAAGTTCGCCGGCGGCGGGTTCGCTGTCTCAGGGTTCGCCGCAGCCGGAGGACTTTCGCTTGCGTTCCATGCGCTTTAATTGGCAGCTCAAGGCCATTCTGCCGGTCGGACTCGTACTGCTGGCGGGGCTGCTGCTGTTCACGCTGGCCACCGTATCCTTGCGCGACCCGGAGCGCCACGCGGTGCTGATCGTCGCGGGAGCGGGAGCGGTGGTCATCTGCGCCGTTTCTCTGGTCGCGCTTGCCTATTTGATTCAGCGGCCCATGGTCGAATTGCAGGAGAAAATCGGGCTGGTCAGTGAAGGCGATCTGGACGTCGCGGTCAGCTTTTCCCGGCGCAACGACGAAATCGGAGATCTCGGCCGCAACTTCAACCACATGATGGAACAGTTGCGGGAGAGCCGGGAAGAAATCGAGCGCCTGCATCACACGCAAATTTCACGCGCCGAACACCTGGCCACGCTCGGCGAGATGGCCGCCGGCCTGGCCCACGAAATTCGCAACCCGCTCGCGGGCATCGCCGGGGTCATCGAAATCATCGGTCGCGACCTGCCTTCCAGCAGTCCGGCACGGGCGGTGGTGAAAGATGTTCGCCTGGAAATCGCGCAGATCGACCGCATTCTCACCGATCTTCTGGAAACCGCACGCCCTCATCCGCCGCATATTTCGCGGGGCGACCTCAACACCACCGTGGAACATACCGTCATGCTGGTTCGCCAGCAAGTGCTCTCCCGGCCCATCAAGATCGAGCTCGAGCGGGCGCCCGATCTGCCCGAAGTCGAGCACGACAGCGATCAGATCCATCAGGTGCTTCTCAATCTGCTCCTGAATGCGGTGCAGGCCATCGAGGGGGCGGGCATGGTGCGGGTCCGTGTCGGTTCGCAGGAGGGCTGCGCCAGTGTGCTGGTCAGCGACTCCGGGCGCGGTATCTCTCCCCAGAACCTGCCGAACATTTTCCGTCCTTTCTTCACCACCAAGGGCAATGGCACCGGTCTTGGCCTCTCTTTAGCCCGCCGCATCGTGGAAGAACATCACGGCCGCATCGAAGTGACAAGCGTAGTGGGAAAAGGAAGCCAGTTTGAGGTGTTGTTGCCGTTCTCCATGGCCGCCGATCAGGTCGCCGATTCCTAAAATCTCAGGCACGAAGAAGTTCTCAGTTCCCAGTTCTCAGTTCTCAGTAAAAGCCAATTTGCCTTACTGGGAACTGAGAACTGGGAACTGAGAACTTCTTCGTGCCTTTCATTTCGTAGTAAAGTAATTAGACATCAATGCCCGTAAACAAGATCATGATTGTGGACGATGAGCGCCTGGTGCGCTGGTCGTTGCGCCAGAAGTGTGAAGAATGGGGCTACCAGGTAGTCGAGGCCGATGGCGGGGAAGCGAGTCTCAAGCTGGCCCAGCGCGAGTCGCCCGATCTCGTCCTGCTTGACGTTCGCATGCCCGACCTCACGGGCATCGAGGTGCTCGATCAACTGAAGAAAAATGGCGACGCCCGCGCCGTCATCATGATCACCGCCGATCCGCAGCTCGACGATGTGAAAGCCGCGCTCAAGCTTGGGGCTTACGATTTCATCGGCAAGCCGATTGATTTCGACGAGCTGCACGTGGCCGTCAAGAACGCGCTGGAGGCCACCAGCCTGCGCACCGAAGTCCAGACCCTGCGCAGCGAGGTGCGCCGCACTTCCGGTTATTCCAACGTGGTGAGCGTCTCACCCAAGATGACCGAGCTCATGAACTTCGTCCGCAAGGTTGCGGCCAGCGAGGCCACCACCGTTTTGATTCAAGGCGAAAGCGGTACCGGCAAGGACCTCATCGCCAAAGCCATCCACTACGAAAGTTCGCGCCAGGAGAAACCTTTCGTTGCCATCAACTGTTCCGCCATCCCCGAGACGCTGATGGAAGCCGAGCTCTTCGGCCACGAAAAAGGCGCGTTCACCGACGCCAAGCAGATGAAGAAGGGCCTGTTCGAGGCGGCCGACGGCGGTACTCTGTTTCTCGACGAGATCGGGGAACTTTCCCCTCTGCTGCAGGCGAAACTCTTGCGCGTGCTGGAAGACCAGGTCATCCGCCGCGTAGGAGGCATCCGCGATATGCAGGTCGATGTCAGGGTGATCGCGGCTTCGAACCGCGATCTGGAAAAGGCGGTGCGCGATGGCCAGTTTCGCCAGGATCTCTATTACCGGTTAGCGATTATTGCCATCTTTATCCCGCCGCTGCGCGACCGGAAAGAAGACATCATGCCTTTGGTGGACTTCTTCATCGAGCGCTACAACCGCAGATTCAAGAAGTCGATTCGCGGCATTACCGACGAGACGCGCCGCCTTATTTTTACTCACAACTGGCCGGGCAATGTTCGCGAGCTGAAGAACACCATCGAACGGGGCATGATCCTCGAAGACGAGCCGTTCCTGCGGCCGGTCTACCTGCCGTTTTCCGTGGGCGAGTCGGGCGGGCGGACTGTTTTCGAACGGACCTCCTCCGCGGACGGTGGACAGGCGTTGCCCAACGGCCGCACCCTGCCCCGGCTGTACATCCCGGAAGGTGGAACCTCGCTGGAGGAAGTGGAGCACGCCATGGTCGAGCTCGCCATGCGCCAATCGAACGGCAACCAGACCCACGCTGCCAAGCTGCTCGACATCAGCCGCGACGCCCTGCGCTACAAGCTGAAGAAATTTGGATTGATTCGCGGAGATGAAGAAGGCGCGCAAGCCGCCTCCGTTGACGAGCAATGACCTGTGGTGCTGGGAGCTGGCGCGCCCGTTCCCTAGCGCGCACCCAAGCCGAGGCTGCCCCACCCTTCGCGTTTTTTGCGAAGGGTGGGAACGCAGCTGCCTCCGAACGACATGAATGATGAGGTCGCCCCAGACACTCCCACCCTTGCAAAAGGCGCAAGGGTGGGGCAGCCCCAGTCTTCAAGTCACCGAGGTGGATTTCGGGGGCCGCTTGGTCTTCTCTACGCCGGTTTACCGCCGGCAAGCGCCGGTTCGGAGGTTTGCAGGTGGAACAGCCGCCGCAATGCACTGGTCATCTGTTCCTGCGCCACCTTCTCGGGGAATTCCCGGAGCTCGCGGGCCAGCGACCCCGCGATCTTCTGCGTCATTCGGGACATGATGGCATTCAGCATTTCGTCCTGGTCCTTGGAGAAAGGTCCGTTCTCTTCCCGGAAGGCGTCCAACTCCTGCCGGCAAATCTCGTCCAGCCGCAGGCGCAGCGCCACGATGGTCGGAACCACCCGCTCCGCCATCAGCTTGCGGCGGAACCCTTGCGCCTCCGACAGCAGAATCTTCTGCGCCTCAGCCTCGGCGGCCCGGCGCTGGTCCCGGTGCTGGTCCTCCACGTTTTCCAGGTCGTCAAGGTCGTAGAACAAGACGCCCTTCACGTGGCGTACTTCGGGGTCAATATCGCGCGGCATCGCGAGGTCGACGATCACCAGGGGATGGTCTTTCTGTCCGCACCCGCGGTCGTGAGTCGTACGTTCACGAATCAAGCTCTCGAGCTCCTCACGACTCACAATCGTGTGCGCAGAGGAAGTCGAACTGAAGATGATGTCGGCCTCCGCCATCGGCTGCCGGCGCTCCTCAAACGGAACCGCGACCCCGCCGATTTTCGCGGCCAGTTCCGCCGCATGCGCGAGCGTGCGATTAATGACGGTGACGCTCACGCCCGTGGAGTTGGCCCCGTCGTTGAGCAACCCACCGGCTAGAATCTCGCTCGTCTTGCCCGCGCCGAGCAGAATCACTTTCTTGTTTTCCAAGGTGCCGAAATTCTGGCGCGCGAGTTCCACTGCGGCGTAAGGAATCGAAACCGCCGCGCCGCCAATTGCCGTCTCGCTGTGCACGCGCTTGGAAACGGCGAGAGCCTTCTCCAACACGGCATCGAGGAATCGGCCGGTGGCCCCAATCTTCTGCGCCTGCTTCCACGCCTCTTGCACTTGGGCCACGACCTGGGGTTCGCCCACCACCATGGAATCGAGGCTGGATGCGACCCGGAAAATATGGAGGAGGGCGGCTTCATCCAGCAAGCGGTAAAAGTGCTTCCACTCGCACAGCTTGAGTGCGTATTCCGCGCCCAGCAGCCGCATCACCGAATTCTCGGCCAGCGTAACCTCGTTGGCCCACAGCCAAAACTCAGTGCGGTTGCAGGTCGCCATTACTATGGCTTCTTCAATACCTTCCGCCCTCGACAGATGCACCAGGGCTTCGTAGCGCCGGTTCTCGGGGATCCAGAAGTGTTCCCGCACTGCCATAGGGGCCGTCCGATAGTTCAGCCCAACGACCATGAGAGTGGGTTCCACGTCCTTAGCGCCTCCAGCAAGACTACTCGTCCACATGGGAAAAGCACCCGGCGTGCCAAAGAAGGGTCCGCTACCGAAGGGAGATCTGCCTTGGTTTCAGTTAGTTAGCGAAGCCGTAACTAGAAGGGAACTGGAGTAGAGACGCCTAGGTTGCGGGATATCACGCTGGGCTGGTGTCTTTTAGCCCTTAAGACCTGTCGAGACACAAATCAGGTCATCTGACCATCGGGTCATCGGCCCAGCGAAAATCAAAGGCATTTGTACTAAGCCATCTTTAATGCGCGACTTCCGCTGGCGTAGCGTCTTTCTCTTTTTTCAAGCTCTTTGCCCTCGGCTCGTAGACGCAGAACGGCTCCTCGTCGAGATAGTTGCCGGTGGCGGCAAAAGCGCGGGCGCGGCAACCCATGCAAATGTTGCGGAACTCGCAACAGCCGCATTTCCCTTGCAGGTTGTTGGTGTCGCGCAGTTCGTTGAATACCACCGAGCTCTCCCAGATGTCGGCGAACGACTGCTTTTTCAGATCCCCCGCCAGGGCGGGCAAGTATCCGCAGGGATAGACCTCGCCCTGATGAGAAATGAAACACACGGCGGTTCCGGCCAGGCAGCCCTTGGTCATGGCATTCATGTCGGAGGGATGAGTTCCAGGGTGCCCCACGACCTGTCCAACTTTCGTCTGTCCCACGCCTTGCGGCTTCAGCTCGATGCCGGTCGATCCGGGCATGGCCATCTCGGTGGGTCCGATCGCGGTCGAACCCTGCGCCGTTTGAGGCAGCGGCGTCGTCGCGTGAGCGGCCTCTGCCGCCGCAGCGGAGCGGTGCTCTGCCGCACGCCGCTGCCGGGCCACGCGAAAGTAGTGAGGCGCACAGGTTGCCTTCAGCTCGATGCCGCCTTCGAGCGAGCGATCGTAGAACCAGTTCAGCATGCGCTCGTACTCTTCCGGGGGAACCATTTGTTGCTCGGCAATATCGACGCCGCACCCCACCGGCACCAGCAGGAAGGTGTGCAGCGCGTCGGCTCCGAGCGCCTTCGCTAGTTCGAGCACCTGCGGAAGCTGGTGGGCATTGTGGCGGGCGATGGTGGTGTTGATTTGCACCGACATGCCCAGATTTTTCAGATTCCGGAAGCCGGCGATGGCGGCATCGAAGGCGCCGGGAATGCCGCGGAAAGTATCGTGGGTGAGCGCATCCGCGCCGTCCAGGCTTATGGCTACGCGCCGCACGCCGCTGTCGACGATCATGCGCGCGACGTGCTTGGTCACCAGCGTGCCATTGGTAGCGAGCGCCACGCGCAGACCCTTATCCGTGCCGTAGCGCGCCAACTGGAAAATATCCGAACGAAACAGCGGTTCGCCACCGCTCAGCACCAGGATGGGAGTGGACACCGCCGCAATCTGATCGATGATGTCGCGTGCCACGTGGGTGGAGAGGTCGGAGGGTGAACTCAATTCCGTCGCTGTGGCCCGGCAATGGATGCAGCGCAGATTGCACCCTTTGGTCAGCTCCCAGAAGATCAATCGCGGCTTGCTCTTGCTCGCGGCCATAGCATTGACTGGCATTGAATTGGCTGGTATTGAATTGGGATGCCGCGCGTTGCCGTTCGTTGAAGCCATGTAGAATTCCTCCCCACGCGAACCTAGTCTCGTTCCCACCCTAGGCGCCACGATAGGAGAGAACGGACCTCCCAGCGGTGACTGTCATCACCGGAAATTGTGATCTCGGTCACGAGCTACAAACCTAATTGAATGTTAGGGATAGGCTGGTATCGGCGTTTTCCAACAGGGTTTTCAGGCACCCATTCCGCCGGGGTGCCGAAGTGGTTCCACTGATAGCTGATAGCTGACGGCTGAAAGCTCTTAGTTGTGGTTCGCAATGCCGCGCAGCGCCGCCGTGTTGCGAATCACCAGCGTCGAACCATTCGAGCGTACGATCTGACGCTTCTTCATCTCCGCGAACAGCCGCGTCACCGTCTCGCGCGAAGTTCCAATCATCTGCGCGATTTCCTCGTGCGTGAGTCTCAGCTTCAACCGGGGCTCGGCTTTGTGGGATTCTCCGTTCTTGAGGCTCCATTCCAGAAGTAACTTCGCCAGTTTCTCGGCGGCGGAATGCGATAAGCCCAGCGAGCCTGCTTCCTTGCAGGCGTTGTGATATTTTTCGCTCAACTGCTCGGCCACTTTGAAGCACGCCTCCACATCGTCTTTCAGGAAGCGAAGAAAGTCATCGCGCTTGACGAAGTTGACCTGGCAGGGATCGATGGTTTCCGCCGTTACCTGGTAAGGTTTGCCGGAAATCGTGGCGCTCATCCCCAGTACCTCTCCTGGTTCGACCAGCTTTACAATCACCGTTCTGCCGCTCGGGGAATTGATGGAGAGCTTGACCCGGCCTTTGCAGAGGACAAAAATGCCGCGCGGCAACTGTCCTTCCACAAACAGCACTGCCTTCTGCGGATACGCGGTCGCGTACTTGATGTTCTCAAAAGCCTGCAGCGCAGTTGGAGGCAGGTCGCAGAAGCTGCGATCTTCGCGCAGTTTACAAGTAAGGCAGCTTTCTACAATTTCCATTCCATAGGGTGAGATCATGAACCAGCTCCTGTAGCCACCTCGGGCCGGCTCGCGTGCGTGGGTCGCATCTTGCGCAGTCCACGAGCCCGTAGAGTCGGCCTCGTCACAGGTCAGTGTCCGTCCAGGCGGGAACCCTTGGCTGTGCGGCGGGGCACACGCTGTTGTGATCTCCCTCACATCAGGCATTTTCCGGCCCACTGGAAGATCCCAATCCCCGCTAAAGATGATCGACGATATAGGGGTTACCAGTGACTTACTGCGACCAATAAGGAAGAGGCACAAGGCGGCCCTTGCGCCCCACCGGCTCTCACACCCCAGCGAAGTCCGGGCAAACCCGCTACTTTGCTTGCATCGTTTCGATGTAACGAGTCAGGTTCACCACGCGTTGCTGCACCTCACTTTGGTGTCCGCTGCTCATACTCCAGAACAAGGTTCCCCACACCGGCATCTCCTTCGATCCGTGCGCGGGAAGAGCAGCCTCGCCGCGAATGTTCGACGTGACTTTGAGCGCGGGATACTTGCCTCCGTTGGTCTTGCTCAACAGGGTAAGGTCGGTGGGCGGGACCTTCAGAGCGCTGGCTGCCGGTCCGCCGCCTTTGCCGTCCGTTCCATGGCAAACGGCGCAGTAGGACATGTACATGTCCTTGCCCGACGCGGGCGATACGGCTTTGACAGGGACATGTTGGATGACCTTCGCCGGTGGCGCCTGCGTGTTCTCCTGCGCGGCGACTGTGCAGGTGAATACGAACAGGGCCGTAACCACCACAATTATGTTCTTAATGGACATCATGGACATTATGTTGCCTCCTAAGTTAGGCCACACCTTCTTACGCCAAAGCTCTCTTTCCAGAAATCTAAGCGCGCAATAACTCGATAACCCCGTGCCGTGTCCAGCGTCTGGTTCGCCGCGAGTTATCGCGTGGGCAGCTTCCATTCTCGATCCTGACGCACCAGAGTCAGCGTCGATGTCGTCGCGTCTCCATGATAGAAGTCGACTTGATACTTACTGATCAGCGTTTGCCGCTCCCACATGGTGAAGCTTCTTGCCAGCGGACCCGCAGCGTCAAACGAGTCGCCCAAGGCCTCGGGCACCCATTTCCAGTTGTACGTCACTCGCGCCTGGTCGTCTCCCGTCATTTCTACGCCGGTGACGCCCAGCAGTTGCCGTCCGGCCAGCGGAGCCTGGTAGGAGACATTGCCATCCTGGTCGGTCGAAATCTTGACGCCCGCCTGGCCGTTCAGCTGGTGTTCTCCTTCGGGCGTGAGCGTGATTTTCACGCTGCCTTTCGCTGGCTTGCCCAATTTCACAATCCCGGCTTTTTCCAGTAAGCGATAATTCAGGTCCGCCTTGGTTTCATCGGCGGTGCATTTCACCACGCCCGTTTGGAAGTGGAGGACGGCCGGTCCCAGCCCCTGGATCGCTGCGGCCACGATCGGGGTGGCTTGCGCCGCGTTCAAAGGTGTTCTCGACCGGACTTGGATCACCACATAGGCGACCGTGCCCACGATCAGGGCTACCAGGCACACCATCAAGACCATCGGCAAAAACGATGAGCGTCGTTCCATTTCAACTTCGGATTCAAACATGACAGCCCCCTTTTTTTGAACGGCCGGAAATCAACCAACTCTTATGGTTCCACTATCGTTGTCCACCTCTTTAATTGTCGTCCCTCGACTTTCGCCATGGCTGTGATTAAAGGCATAAAGCACTGTGTCTGGTATCACCATGAACCCGGGTGTGCGCGACTTCACTTATATCGGTGACGGCTGTCACAACAGGTTGCAAGGCTTCAAAGCATAATCGTTTTAGGTTTCGGGGAAGCTTCTCCCACTTGAACCTGGAGTTTCCATGGCAAAAGGGCGTGTTTCCATCGTCGTCGAGCGCTGCAAGGCCTGCGGATTCTGTGTGGAGTTTTGTCCCACTAAGGTGCTTGCGCTCTCCTCCGCTTTCAATTCCAAGGGCTACCATCCACCTCACGTCGTGCTTCCGGAGAAATGCAGCGGGTGCGACTTGTGCGGAATGTACTGTCCCGATTTCGCCATTTACGCAACCAAGATTGCGGCGGGCGGAGGTGAGAAATGAAAGCTGAACTTCAAAAGACCCAAAAGGCTGACCCGCGCGGCGTGCTTACCGGCATACATTTTATGGATGGCGACCACGCCTGCTGCGAAGGCGCGCTGGCCGCCGGCAGCCGGTTTGCCTCCGGGTACCCCATCACTCCCTCCACGGAAGTGGTAGAGCGTTTCGCCGCTCGGGTGCCGACCGTGGGCGGAACGTTTATCCAGATGGAAGACGAACTCGCGGCTTCGATTACTCTGCAAGGCGCGGTGTGGGGCGGAGCCAAGGCTTTTACCGTGACTTCCGGCCCCGGCTTCTCGCTCATGATGGAGCACATCGGCTACGCCGCCATGACGGAAACCCCGTGCGTATTTGTCGATGTGCAGCGCGGCGGCCCGTCCACCGGCCTGCCCACGCTGCCCGCGCAAGCCGACATGCAGCAGGCGCGCTGGGGATCGCATGGCGACTACGAAATCATCGCTCTCTGTCCTAATTCTCCGCAGGAGTGTTTCGATCTCACCATCAAGGCCTTCAACCTGGCCGAAGAATTTCGCGTGCCGGTGATGTTCATGATGGACGAATGCGTCGGGCACATGACCGAGAAGGTCGTGATTCCTCCCGCCGACCAGATCGACGTCGTACCGCGCCGCCATACCCGCAAGTCGGTCGACGACTACCTCCCCTACGGAACCAACGGCGATCAGGTTCCGGAAATGGCGCACGCCGGCGAAGGCTACAAGTTTCACATCACCGGCTTGACCCACGACGAACGCGGCTATCCCAACATGACTCCTCCCATGCAGGACAAGCTGGTTCGCCGCCTGCAGAGCAAGATTCTTGACGCAGCCGACCGCATTGCCATGTTCGAGGAGGAGCAACTGGAAGGCGCCGATGTCGTGGTCGTCTCCTACGGAATCACTTCCCGAGTGGCGCAACGCGCCATCGAGGCGGCTCGCAAGAAGGGTATGCGGGTCGGCAAGTTGCGCCTGATCACTGCCTGGCCGTTTCCCGATAAAAAGATACGCGAGATTGCAGCCAAGGTGAAAGCATTCGTCGTTCCCGAACTCAACCTGGGCCAGATGGTGCGGGAAGTGGAGCGCGCCGCCGCGGGCAAAGCTAAGACGTTCGCGGTGTCGCACGCCGGCGGCGGAGTGCACAACCCCGAAAACATCCTGAAGGTAATCGTGGAGGCAAGCCGATGCCAGACAGCCTGATCACCGATCTTGGTAAGAACGACGTGGTCGACCTAGCCGGTAACCCAGTCGAACAATTCCTGCGCAGCGATCGCATGCCTCACATCTGGTGCCCCGGATGCGGCATCGGCACCACCGTCAACTCTTTTGCCCGTGCGCTCATCGAATCGAAAATCGATTTGCAGTCGCTCGCCCTGGTTTCGGGCATCGGCTGTACCGGACGCGTCGCCGGCTATGTGAAACTCGATTCTTTCCATACCACGCACGGCCGCGCCATTCCGTTTGCCACCGGTCTCAAGCTGGCGAATCCCAAACTGAATGTGGTCGTCTATTCCGGAGACGGTGATCTTTCCGCCATCGGCGGCAACCACCTGATCCACGCCGCGCGCCGCAACATCGACCTCAAGGTCATCTGCGTAAATAACCTGCTCTACGCCATGACCGGAGGCCAGACCGCGCCCACCACGCCCGGGCACGCGACGACTTCCACCAATCCTTACGGCACCTTCGAACCGTCGTTCAACTTGCCCCACCTGGTCGAAGCGGCCGGCGCGGTCTACGTCGCGCGCTGGACCACCTTCCACGTCCGCCAATTGGCGCGCTCCATCGGCGAGGCCTTCAAGAAGAAAGGCTTCTCGTTTATCGAAGTGATTTCGCCCTGCCCCACGCTCTATCAGCGCCGCAACAAGATGGGCGACGGTCTTGATGCCATGAAGTTCTATAAGGAGAAGAGCAAGGTCAAGAATGGCGCGCCCACCAGTGAAGTCGGCCTCACCTTGACCGGGGAAATCGCCGTGGGTAAGTTCGTCGACCGCGACCGCCCCGATTACCTCGACCTGATGAAAGCGCAATACACAGAATCGCTCGGTGCGAAATACGTAGAACAACCCCCCGTAGAACCGGAGATGGTATGCGACTGCAGTTAACGGAAATTCGTATCGCGGGTTTTGGCGGCCAGGGAGTCATTCTCTCGGCCATAGTCCTCGGCAAAGCCGCCTCGATTTTTCAAGGCGCCTATGCCACCATGACGCAGAACTTCGGCCCCGAAGCCCGGGGCGGCGCCTGCAGTGCGCAACTGATCGTTTCCGATACGCCGGTGTTATACCCGTACGTTGCCCGGCCGGACATCATGGTCGTAATGTCGCAAGAAGCCTATGTGCGCTTTGCTCCTGAGTTGAAAGAGGGCGGCATTCTGATCGTGGAGCAGGACCTGGTGCGCGTTGGAGATCTCAACAAAGGCGTCCTGGTCTACAGCATTCCCGCAACCCGTATCGCCGAAGAACTCGGAAAGCGCATGGTGCTGAATTCGGTGATGGTGGGATTCTTCACCGCCGTCACGCATCTGCTGGAGGCCGACGCCGTCCGCAAAGCCGTCGCCGATTCGGTTCCGCCCAGCTTCGTTGAGCTAAATGTGAAGGCCTTCAATCGAGGATTGGAGTACGGGACCAAGGTGCTAACCGCCGCCCCGGATGCTGCCGACGCAGATCTGCACGTGGAGTACTCGCGCGAGTAGATTCACTCGCGCGGGTAATCCGATATCGAGTTGTCATTCTGAGCGAAGCGAAGGATCTGCTTTCGCCCAAAGTCGCTACAATGTGTCCCCTTCTTAAGCCCCAGCCTTCACTGTTGCACTCTGCAACTTTCACTGCTGCGAATTTCATCAACATCCCGCTGGCCTCTAAGTCACTGATTGCAAGCCATTATTCTTGCGGTCCGACTCCCAAACCCTGCAAGCAGCAGCGTTCGTGTGTTGCGGTTTGCATCAAAGCGCTGTTGAAGATCTCATTGCCATAGCCGAAGACGCGAACTTACTCTTTGTCTATCTCCTTCATCTCATGGGAGATCACCACCAGCTACCGAATTACTCCCGCCTCGCCTCGTCCTGGCACCGCGATTGCCTTCAGAAAAGTGCTGAGTGGCTCGCAAGACGGCCCTCCGACGAGGTGACTTATGACGGTCCTACTGGTTCTCTTCTTCTTCGCGACCTTTTTGCTGATTGACTACTTCCGCACCCGCCACGCGATTGTGAAACCGGCATTGCAGGTTGCCGTGGCAAGCCATGACGCCGCGCCTCGCCTACAAGCACCCTTGGTTGGAGGTTTCGAGGTCCCAGCGAACCTTCGCTATCACCCCGGCCACACCTGGGCGTTGAGCGAGAGCCCCAACCTGGTGCGGGTCGGCATGGATGACTTTGCCTCGAAGCTAGCCGGCAAGCTGGAACACATCACCCTGCCCCAACGCGGCCAGTGGATTCGCCAGGGCCAGAAGATGTGCACCCTGCGGCGCGACGGCTGTGAAGTCGATATGGTTTCGCCCATCGAAGGCACGGTGTCGAACATCAACCAAGCGGTCGCGAAGGATCCGAAGCTGGCGCTCTGCGATCCCTACGGAGAAGGCTGGCTGATGACCGTGCAGGCGCCCGACGCCAAGACCAGCTTCCGCAACCTGCTCGGTGGAGGCCTCGCCCGCTGGTGGACCGAGGAGTCCGCAAGTCGCCTGCAACGCCGCATGCCGATGGCGCTCGCGGGAGCGCTGGCCCAGGACGGCGGCGTGGCCGTCGATGACGTAGCCACCCAGATTCCTGACCAGGAATGGCTGCCGCTGGCGAAAGAGTTCTTCCTGTCATAAGTCGGACGAAGTAGCACCTCGTCGGAACCGTAAAAGCGCTGGCCGCCTTGATTCACAAGGCGGCCAATTTCTTTTGGGGTTGCGCGATATGTGGAGTATACTGTGGAATACACTCAACATATGGAGATCGTACAGATCGTACTCGACAAGAAGCTATTACACGCAACCGACCAAGCTGCGCGGCGAAGCAGACGGAACCGTTCGGCCCTGGTGCGCGATGCCCTGCGGGAACACCTCCGTCGCTTAGAACTGCGGGTCAGTGAAGAACGCGACCGCCAGGGTTACTCGCAACATCCACAAACCGAAGGGGACGCTCAGAGTTGGGAATCGGAGGCCGCGTGGCCGGAAGAATAGTTCGAGGCGAGATTCGGCTTTACCAGTTTGCCGCGCCCGACAAGAAAAGACCGGCCGTCGTGCTCACCCGCAACAGCGCCATCGCGTATTTATCCACGGTTACGGTTGCGCCGGTCACTTCCACGATTCGCGGAGTGCCATCGGAGGTCGTTCTGAATGAGGAAGACGGCATGAAGTCCCCATGCGCGGTGAACCTGCACAACGCCGTGACTGTATTGCAGCATCGATTAGGAAGGCGCGTGGCCCAGCTTAGCAGTGCGCGGATGAATGAAGTTTGCGCTGCTCTGCGCTTCTCTCTGGGGTGTGATTCAAACTAGTAATTGGGAAGCGTTCCCGTCTGTCCCCGGATTCGCCTCAACGACGAATCTTCCGGTCCGCTGAGGTCCGGAATGCCCACCGTTCAAAGAGCGCAAGCGTTGGGCAGCCTCGTTCTCCAAGATGGGCCAGTTCCCTGATGAAGACAAGTTGTTATCGCAGCGGTGAAGCGCTGCACCACCCAAAACCAGCGCCACTCAAAAACAGGCACGAGGGTCAGATCCTATGCAGCTTTCGGTTTCAGAAGATGCGCGCGGACGAGATCTGCGCCATCGGCGTGGCCACGGCTCGGCAGCCGGCGCACAGGGTGCTTTCCTTGAGGTCGATCCACTCCACGGCGTGGGAAGGAGCCATGGCGCAGCGGTAGTCGTCGCAGTGCGTCAAACTCAGAGTGTGGCCCAGTTCGTGGACCGCTTCCTTGATCACGCGCTGGCGAAACAGTTCCGGGTCGGGCGGAAGGCCATAGAACTCCTGATGCAAACGGTGCGCCGAGACCACGGCGCAAGGGCCACCCATCTGCGCTTCGCCGAAAACAAAGGTGAGAATCGGGATGTAGAGATCCACGCCGGCGATGCCCAGCAATCGCCAGGAGTCGGCGCTAAGAAAACTTTGCATGCGCTGCAGCATTTCCGAGGAGTGGTACTGCTGCCGCTCGCCATGGAAGGCGAACTCGGGATCCAGCCGCCCGGGGAGCACTTCGCAGGGAACGCGAAAAGTCTCTTCCAGGGCGGGACGCAGAGCTTTCAGCAGCCCGTCATCCAGATTCCCGATCGGCAACAGTTGCAGCAGCTTCATGGGGCAGTTCTCAGTTCCCAGTTCTCAGTTCTCAGTGCGGAGTCGAAGACTGAGAACTGAGAACCGAGAACCGAGAACTTGGCTTCGGCTTCAATGCGTTTCCACCGGTGTCCGCGTCCATCCGTACTTTTTCAGCTTGTGATAGAGAGTGACCCGGTCGATGTCGAGGATTTCGGCGGCGCGGCTTTGATTGCCTCCACACTCTTCCAGCACCCGCAGGATGTGTACGCGCTCCATGTCCTCGAGGGTCTTGGTCGATCCGTTAAACACGGTTTGGGGCTTGAAGATGAAGTCCTGTTCGCGCAACTCCGGCTCTTGTCCAACCACCATGGCGCGCTCGACCGCGTTTTCCAGTTCACGAACATTCCCCAGCCAGGGCTGCTGCTGTAACAGGTTCATGGCCGCGGGTGTAACCCGGTTGATTCGTTTGTTCATCGCCAGAGAGAACTTGCGAACGAAATGGTCGACCAGGACGGGGATATCGTCGCGGCGGCTGCGCAGCGGCGGCAGTTCGATGCGGAAGACGTTCAACCGATAAAAAAGGTCGGGGCGGAACTTACCTTCCTCGATCAACTTTTCCAGATCCTTGTTGGTGGCAGCGATGCAGCGGAAGTCCACCTTGATGATCTGGTTGCCGCCCACGCGGGTAATCTCGCGTTCCTGCAGCACCCGCAGCAGATCGGTCTGCGTTTTGAGCGTGATGTCGCCGATCTCATCCAGGAAAACCGTCCCGCCTTCGGCAATTTCGAATTTGCCTTTCTTGCGGTACTGCGCGCCGGTGAACGCGCCCTTCTCATGACCGAAGAGTTCGCTCTCGAGCAGCGTCTCGGTCAGCGCGCCGCAGTGAATGACCACCAGGGGATGAAATCTTCGTGGGCTGGCGTGATGGATGGCGCGCGCCACCAGTTCCTTGCCGGTGCCGCTCTCTCCCGTGACGAGCACGGTCGCGTCGGTGGGACCAACGGTTTCAATGGCGTCGAAGATCTTGCGCATGGCGCTGCTCTGGCCAATCAGTTCCCCGGGACGCCCGATTTCGGCTACGGTCTCGCGCAACCGTACGTTTTCCTGGGCGGTGCGTTTATGCGCCAGCGCGTTCTTCACCAGGTGGGCGATCTCATCCGGGTCAAGCGGCTTGGTCACGTAGTCGTAGGCGCCATTCTTCAGCGCCGTGACCGCGGTTTCGACCGAAGCGTAGCCGGTCATGATGATGACGAGCAGCTCGGGGTCGACTTCGTGCATGCGGCGCTGCAACTCGATCCCATCGGTGCCATGCATCTTGATGTCGACCAGGGCCGCATCCCAGCGTTGTTCGGCCAGGCGGGTCAGGGCGTCGTTGGCGTTCTCGGCCGTGCCAATTTCGTAGCCTTCTTCGCGGAACCATTTGGCGAGCGAATCCCGCACGCTCATTTCGTCGTCCACAATCAGCAGTTTCCCTTGGGTGCTCACTTCCATCACCTCGCCTTCGTCTTGGTTGCGGCATTGCTGGCTCCGGCGCCTGCCAGCGAAGCGTCCTCTCCCTGGATTGGGGCCGGCAGGGTTATGGTGAAGGTCGTGCCCCGGCCCGGCTCCGATTCGACTTCAATGCGGCCGTGGTGGCGCTCGACAATGCCGCGACTGATGGCCAAGCCCAGCCCGACTCCGCGGCCGCTCTCTTTCGTGGTAAGAAAAGGTTCGAAGATCTGCGGCAAAACGTCAGGGGGGATGCCGGTTCCGTCGTCGCGCACCTGGATTTTGATTTCCTGCTCAGGCCTGCTCGGCCCAGTTTCGATCCGAGTTTCGATCCGGGTTTCGATCCAAAGATTGCCGCCGCGGGGCATGGCGTCGATGGCGTTGATGATCAGCGCGAGCAGAACTTGTTCAATCTGAGCAGGATCGCAAGGCACATGCGGCAGATTTTCCGCCAGCTTCAGTTGCAGCTCGATTCCGGCCAAGTCCAGTTTATGGTGCACCAGCAACAGGCAGCGATCGATCACCGTACGCAGGTCGGTCAACTGTACGTTCATCGGCGAAGTGCGCGAAAGGGTCAGCAGGTTCTTGATCAGTTCACCGCAGCGCCGGCTCTCGGCGGCAATCAGATCGAGACATTCGATTGCCTCCTGGCGTCTCTCATGTTCGGCCTGGCCAGACTCCACCCAGCGGCGCAGCAGTTTGGAATAGGTAAGGATTCCAGAGAGCGGGTTGTTGACTTCGTGCGCCACCACGGCCGCCATCTTTCCCACGGACGCCATTCTTTCCACATGCAGCACGTGATCGTAGGCGCGCTTGACTTCCTTCGTCTTCTCGAGGACGCGATCTTCGAGCGTCTTTGCCCAGGTGACGATTTCTTCATTCGCCGCGCGCAACTGCAGGCTCATGCCGTTGAACGAACGAGCCAGGTCTCCCACTTCGTCTTCGTGTTGGGAACGCGCTTCGATCTGGTAACCAAGCTCTCCCTGGGAAAGATGTTCGGTGCCCTTCTTAAGCGCCTTGATGGGCTTGCCGACCACTCGCCAGACGAACACCCAGCTCAACACCGCCACAATGAGCAGCGCCCCCGCCGTGTAAGCGATCATGCGGGCGCTGCTGACTTTAAGTTGCGCGTCGGCGTTCGCCAGGGAAAGATTGGTATCAAGCACGCCCAGAACTTGCTGGGTGGCACTATGCGCGTGGCAGTCGGCGTTGGAGCAGCCCGGTTGATTTTCGAGGGGAGTAATAATTCCCAGCACGCGTTGCCCGCCGCTGCGATAAATCCGAAAGCGGTCAGGTCGGTTCAGACGCGCCAGCGGCTGGGCTTGGGTGTGACAGCTGTAACAGGCCTCTCCCGTCTTGTCGAGGACGTGGCTGACTTCGTTGGGATCGGTGGAGTAGCTGATCCTCCCCTCCCGATCAAAGATACGCACCTTGACCATACCGCCCGCGTCCGCCATGGTTTGAATCGCGTGGTAGAGTCCCTCACGATCGTTGCGCATCATGTAGTACGTGGTGGTGCGCCGGATAACATCGCTGACCCGCTCGGCGCTGGCCAGTGTGGCGGCTTCCAGGCGTTGGCGATGCAAGCGGATATTCAGATATCCGAGGAGGCCGAAGATGACGACCATGACCGCCAGGAGCGACCCGATCAATTTTGCGCTGATGCTGTTGGTCAGGCGCTTCCATCCAAGATCGCTGCGAATTGGCTCAGTCTCCGGCATGGTCTAAAACCGCTGTAGCACCTACGGCCCTGGCTTCAATTCGGACCGATTGCGCCACCGCTTGTCGTTCTCCGGGAAAGATGGGCAAGTACTTCACCGCCAACCCAAACAAAGCGAAGCCCAGCGCGATGATCATGAGGGTCACCGAAAACTCCGTCCACTTCGGCAGGTAGTGATGCCCGGCGTAAGTCTCAAAGCCGGTGAGGCTGACATTGAGCCGGTTGGTGATGAACCCGAGCAGACTGAAAATCGAAGCCAGATACAACCCGTTCGGCGACAGCCTGACCTTCTTGAAGCTGAGCATGGTGATTGGAATTACGAAAGCCAGCGCCAGTTCGAGCCACAGGAAATAGGCTTCGTAGCTGGGTTTAACGATTTGTCCGAGCATGCCGCGATGGAGGTAGTCCTGGAAGCGCAGCAGGGCATTGATCCAGAGAGCAACCAGCAAGGCGCCGCCCAGTTGGACCAGAACCGGGAGTTCCAGGTGGCGGCCGAAGGCTTTCGCGCTTTGCGTGGACTCGAAGATCGTCATGGCCAAGCCGACCGCAACCGCCGATCCGAAAAAGAGGAAGGGCAGCGCGGGCGTGTACCAGAACGGATGCAGCTTGCTCGGCATGATCAGATAAAGCGAACCGAGCGAACTCTGGTGCAGGGTAGAGAGCAGGATGCCCAAGATGATCAGCACGGGGTAGATCTTCTTTATCCACTTGATTGGAGTGTGCAGGTGGAAGCGTTCGAACACGTTGGGAAGGAATTCGAAGAAGAGCACCGTGGTGTAGGACATTACGCAGATCCCGACCTCGAACATGACCGAGTGCGGGTTCATGTAGATGAGCTGATGCCAGATGTACCAGGGGCGGCCCAGGTCGAACAACAGTCCGACGATGAACAGGACATAGCCGAGGAACGCCGTCAATACCGCCGGGCGCACCACGCTGTGCAGGCGCTCGACGTTGAAAAGATAAACCGCGCCCACAATGCAGAAACCGCCCGCCGCCAGCATGACCCCGCACAGCAGATCGAAGCCGATCCAGAGGCCCCAGGGAAACTGGTCGCTCATGTTGGAAACCGCGCCCAGGCCATGGAAAAAGCGAATGAAGGTGGAGTACAGGCCCAGGGCCATGATCACAAGGAAAACCACTCTCCAAAAGGTCAGCTTGAAATTCATCGCGCGCTCCCGTTCTTCTTCTGTTCTGCTTCCGCAGCGGCTACTTCTTCGCGGCGATGCGAAACCCAGTAAATGCCTCCCAAGACCAAGGTCCAGACGGGGATAAAGTCTGGAATTTTTTCCATCACTCGCCCGGTGTATTCGGGGATCGGAGTGTCGCCGATTTTCGCGGACGCTGGATAACCGTATTCTTCGACCTTCGTGCTGGAAAGGATGAGGACCGACGTTCCGCCAACTTCGTGAAGGCCGTAAATACGAGGCAAGTAGTTCGACGGGTTTTGGCGGATACGACTTTGCGCTTCCTGAATGAGGTCGTCGCGCTCTCCGAACTTGGTGGCGCCCGTGGGACAGATCTCGGCACATGCCGTTTGCTTGCCGGCCAGCACGCGGTCCGGACACATAATGCATTTGCGGATTCGCGGATTCAGCGAGTGCCATTCGTACTTGGGCTGAGCAAACGCGCATGCCGTCATGCAATAGCGGCAGCCGATACACTTCCAGACGTCGTAGACGACCGGACCCTCCTTGGTCTTATGCATGGCGCCGACGGGACAAACCGACGCGCACGCCGGATGCTCACAGTGCATGCAGAGGCGGCGCATGAATTTGTCGTCCCTGGTGAGAACGACCGTGAATTTATGCTCCGACTGCATCGATTCGGCTGCCACTTTGTCGTCGTAGGGCAGCTTGTTCTGTTCGGCGCAGGCGCCTTCACACTGTTTGCAGCCGATGCACATCGTCGCGTCATAGAGCAGGGCCTTACTCATTGAAATCGCTCCTGGAAATTGTTCCTCGCTGCTTCGAAGCCGGGCTCCGGTTTCGTGGAAACAAAGTACGAAACCAACCGGCGCGCGATCCGAACAGACTGGGGAGCCGCACCGAACGGCTTTAGCGGGCCAACGAGGGGAAGGGAACCGGGTCCGGAGGAGTGGGCATCCGGACCCGTGGGGGCTGTTCCCGGTGGGGAAGCGAACCGGGGAGAAGAGTTCCGCCGGGCTACGGTTCGGCTAGTTTTCCGTTCCGTCCGCCGAATTGGGCCGGACACCTTCATCCTCACCCTCATGCTCTCTTCAGTCGGTGTCCGCGATTGGGCGGCAGCGGCCTGGCGCAGAGAGGAACAGCCAATGGTTACAGCCAGGTTTTGCGGGCAACGACTATTTCTGCAAGGTGCGAATGTAGGTCACAATCGCTTTCACGTCGTCCGCGGCCAAACTCTTCACTCCAGCCGGGTGTTTCGCCTTCTCGGCAACGGCCTTGGCTAGGTCGGCGTCGGAAAGCTTCTTGGCTTCGTCCGAAATCAGGCTCGGAGCCTTCATGGCGGGCTTGCCAGCCCCATCCGCGCCGTGACACATGGCGCACTTTGCTTTGAACAGAGTGGCTCCGTCATCGGCCGCCCATGACAGATTGGGAATGAGGATGAACAGGGTCACGGCGATTGTCATTACCAGCATTACCAGCTTTGTCGTCTTCATGATTTCGTTTCTTCTCCTTGTGAAGTTTTGCAACCTGCTGAACTTCTTGCTGCTCCTTCCGCAGTCGTGAGTGTGTTGCGAAAGTCACCACCGATACAAACCGTTCAGAAACCAGATGTAGGGAAACTCAGCAGCTCACCGCTGCCTAGTTGAGAGTTTCAGCGTTTCGGGTCGCAGCCGCAGTGATCCAAATCACACGAAAAACGTGATTCTGAACGGGATAATGGGGGTGACATACCCGGGCTTGGGGGCCCCAGGTCACATCAGGAAGTGATTAGGGTCACAGCCGGGCCCACTCTCCGGAGAGACAATTTTGGCAGCAGCGAGGTGTAACTATGCCGATTCTGATCATGGCCCTGCTCGCATTGTTAATCTTTGGTCTTATTGGAATTCTGCTGACCGCTGCGACGGTCGTGGAGCACCGCAAGCACGCACAAGCTATCCAAGCCGGCACCGGACCTTCGGTAGTCTCCGGCGTTGCCTCTGCCCTCAAACCAAAACATCCGTAGTCGCGCGTGGTGCTCAAAAGGCAACTGCGCGGAACCCGTCGTTGCAGGAGAAATCCTGAAGGAGAAATTCTGATGAGCACGGTTGTCCTTGATAAAGACAAAGAAAAAGACAAGAAAGCCGATCTGGCTGGCCCCGGAATCGGCGATTACAAAGAATTGGAAAAGATTCTGCCGCAAGGTTACCGCTCGTTGCTGACCCCGAAAGAAACGCAGCAGGCCATCTTCCAGGTCAAGCGCTATATCGAAGACAACCTGTGCAAGGAACTCAACCTGATGATGGTCGAAGTGCCGCTCATCGTCGACGTGGAGAGCGGCGTCAACGATATGCTGGATCGCGACGGGTCGCGCACGCCGGTTCAGTTCCATATTTCGAACGATCGCAACCTCCATCCCATCGACGCGCAGGTGGTGCAGGCGGCCACCAAGTGGAAACGCGCCGCCCTCAAGCAATTCGATTGCAAAGTGGGCGCGGGCATCTGCACCGACATGCGCGCCGTGCGCAAGGACTATTTCCTCGATCACGACCACTCCGCCTACGTCGATCAGTGGGACTGGGAGCGCGTGATCACCAGTGAGCAGCGCAATCTGGATTTTCTGAAGGCGATTGTCAGCAAGATCTGGAAGGTGATTGTCGGCGCGGAAAAGTTCGCGCAATCGCTGTTTCCGCAATTGAAAGACGCTCGTTATCCGAATCTGCCGCAGAAGCTGACCTTCCTGCACGCCGAGGAAATTCTCGACATGTATCCCGACCTGCCGCGCAAGCAGCGCGAAACCGCAGTGCTGCAGAAGTATCCTGCCGTCTTCATTGTTGGCATTGGCTGGCCGCTTGAAGGATGGCTATCCGCACGAGATGCGCGCTGCCGATTACGACGACTGGGTGACCAACACTCACGGCCAGACCGGCAAAGAAACGCATGGGCTGAATGGCGACATCCTGGTATGGAACTCGGTGACCAAGCGGCGCCATGAACTCACCTCGATGGGCATCCGGGTTACGGCCGAAACGCTGAAGCAGCAACTGACGATCTCCAAGCAGTTGGACTTCATGAAGCTGCCGTATCACCAGGCGATCCTGAACAACAAGATTCCGCTCTCGATCGGCGGCGGAATCGGCCAGTCGCGGACGTTGATGCAGTTGCTCCGCAAAGCGCATCTTGGGGAAGTCAGCGTGACGGTGTGGCCGAAGGTGCTGAAGGAGATGTGCGCGGAGAAGAATATTTTTGTGCTGGAGTAGGGCGATTCCCGGCAAGAACTGAGAAGGGGTAGCGGAAACGGCTACCCCTTTGTCATTTACCTCTCAATTTGCATCACGCGAATTCGAGTGAGCAGCAGGCGTCACCAGGCCCGGTCTC
>CAVQHM010000007.1:0-92438 GCA_963712295.1 uncultured Acidobacteriaceae bacterium | reverse complement strand
AGTACCCTACCCCCCCTACCCCCCCTTTTTTCGGTCTAATAAACTCAAAGACTTAGAGGCTGTGGGGCGCTGAGTCTTTGAGGAATAAGGACTTACGGGTAAAGTATTTCTAAATCAAAGACTTAGAGGTATTTCTGTCCCAATCTGGTACTTTCCAGTCCGGCCAGTCGAGAACGGGTACGACACAACAATTCTTGATTGACTCGAACTTCTATTTTAGCAGGCGATGTCAAGGAGGAGGTGCGAGATAGAGCCTCGGCGTTTGTTCAAAACTCGATCATCGCGGTCCATCCGCGCTGTGGGAGTTCTGTGCATGTGAATGGCGAGAGTCTGAAATCATCAAATCCCGGCAGGTCGAACGTACAACTCTTGAATCATTCGTCATTCCGCTATGAAATGCTTTCTGTGTTCCGAATCCACATTCACAAATCTCGCAACGACTGTCCGGATCCGGCGAAACTTGCTTATTTGGAATAAGGATGACAACAAAGCCAGCCCCTATCTTGATTGGCCCCTGGGGGCACGGCTGAACCGCTTGCGGCGCCAAAAATCTTCGGAGTGTTTGGCCGCGCACTATAATCACGCCGATGGCCAGCGACCCCTTCCTCTCGTGGGCGAACCGGACGGTGCTTCGCCCGGAACGCGAAGAGCCCTACCTGTGCATACAGGACATCGTCGTGTTCGTCCGCGATCTGGAAGTGAGTAAGCGGTTCTACGTCGACCAACTGGGCTTCGAACTGATCACAGAACAGTGCCTTCCCACCGGCGTCCGTTGGATTGAAGTGGCGCCTCCCGACGGCAGCGCCAATCTTGCGCTGGTTGAGCCCAAGCCCGACCGGCCCGAATACAAACTGATTGGCGGCTACCGCTGGGTTCTTTTTATGACGGAAGATGTTCAGGCCACGTACAAAGAATGGAGTGAACGCGGGGTTCGGTTCTTATTTGCGCCGGAGACGCCGGGGTGGGGCGGGACCTATACGCGCTTCGAAGATCCGGACGGGAATGCGTTTGGGCTGGAAGGGTTCGATGAGGTGAGGCGAAGCCTGGAATTGCGCCGGCAGGAGCACGCTGAAAAACTCGAAGCCGAACGCCGTGCCGCCCAGGAACTGGAAATCGCCAAGCAAGTGCAGGCGCGGTTGTTTCCGCAGATTCAGCCGCAGTTGAAGACCGTGGACTATGCAGGTATCTGCCTGCAGGCGCGACAAGTAGGAGGGGACTACTTCGACTTTCTGAATCTCGGACCGCAGCGGCTGGCGCTGATCATCGGCGACGTTTCCGGCAAGGGGATCGCCGCCGCTCTGCTGATGGCGAATTTGCAGGCCAGCCTGCGGAGCCAGTCGTCATTGGCCTTCGATCAGCCTGAGGCATTGCTCAGATCAGTGAACCGCCTGTTCTATGACAACACCAGCGACAGTGCCTACGCATCGCTTTTGTTTGCCGAGTACGACGACGCGACGCGGCGATTGCGCTACGCCAATTGCGGACATTTGTCGGGCCTTTTGTTGAGAAGAGACGGCAACGTTGAGCAGCTTGAGTCGACCAGCACGCTGCTGGGGCTCTTCAAGGAATGGGATTGCTCCATGCGGGAGCAAGAGCTCTTTCCCGGCGACGTGCTTGCACTCTACACGGATGGCGTCACCGAAGCCAGTAACGATCGAGGAGAAGAATTTGGCGAGCGGTTTGCTGATTGAAGCGCTGCGGCAACATCGGGAACTGTCGTGCCAGGCTTTGCTGGCTGCAATCGTGGATGGGGTTCGGCGCTTCGGCTCTCAGGAACAGCACGACGACATAACGGCGATCGTCGCGAAGTTCAAGGTCAGTGAATGACACAGCCGTACAGATTTCCTGAAGATTAACAGCCCGTGGTGAAACTCGCGCGCCCAAAGCTAGCGCCTAAAGGCACATTCTTCATACGGCACCTGCGGCATGCCTGAAGGCATGCCCTGATACGAATCTTACTTTCAACACGGGCTCTAACTTATGGCAGAAATTTGTGGGGCGCGGCACTAGATTCCGCCTTCGAAAATCTTCTTGGATAGATAGCGCTCGGCCGAATCGGGAATCATGGTTACTACTCGCTTCCCTGCGCCGAGACGCTTGGCGATCTCTACCGCGGCATAAACGTTGGCGCCGGAGCTTGATCCGCCTAGCACGCCTTCGCGGGCGGCCAGTTCCTTCACCATGCCGAAGGCCTGCTCGTCGGTCACCATGAACACTTCATCGCAGACCGAGCGGTCGAAATTTCCGGGGATAAAGCTGTTTCCTATGCCCTCGACCTTGTGCGTGCCGGGCTTGCCTCCTCCGATAACGGAGCCTTGCGTCTCCACCGCCACCGCATGAACCTTGGCGATCCGTTCTTTCAGATAGCGGGCCACGCCACTAAATGTCCCGGCTGTGCCGCAGCCGATGGTGACGGCATCGACCTGCCCGTCCATCTGCTCAAAGATTTCGCGGGCCGTGGTTTCGTAGTGATAGTCGGTGTTGGCGGGATTGTCGAACTGCGCGGCCAGAAAGGCCGAAGGATCGGAAGCGGCTAAATCTTTTGCGCGATGGATTGCGCCCTGCATGCCTTCGGCATCGGGGGTGCGGGTCACCTCGGCGCCGAAGGCTCGCATGATGATGACTTTTTCCTCGGAAAACTTCTCCGGCACGAACAGGCGCACTTTGTATCCGCGATTCACGCCGATCAGGGCGAGGCCGATGCCAGTGTTTCCTGCGGTGGCTTCGATGATGGTGCCTCCGGGCCGCAGCTTGCCTTCCTGCTCGGCGCGGGCGATCAAGCCAATGGCGGCGCGGTCTTTCACGCTGCCTCCGGGATTTAGAAATTCAAGCTTGGCAAAAATGGCGGCGGAACCAGCGGGGGCCAGTTTCTTCAGTTGCAGCATTGGGGTTTCGCCAACCAGCTTCGTGATGTCGTCGCTGACGCGCAGGCGGGAGGTTGAGGTCGATGTGGGCACCCTACAGAGTAAGGAACGCAAGCCGCCAGCGTCAATCGCGAGTCGTCATGCCGGAGCGCCCGGCAGCCTCGACGGTCGTGGTTGGATCGGCGCCTTGCCAACTGACGTCCGCCGTCGGCCCGTATGTCGCAGGGACCGGCTTTCCCAGCAAGCGCAAATAGACGGTCAACTGCGTCCGGTGATGGGCCGTGTGCAACACGCGCCGCCAGAAGATCCAGATCCGTTCCCGGCGGGTATCGAAGAAAGGAACCACCGTCCGCCACCAGTCCTCATCGCGTTCCGCCATGAATCCCAGCCGCGGCAAGGCCAGTTCCAGCATCCTCTTATTCAACTCCTCAACCGATAGACTCTGGGGCAAGACTTGTTCGGCTGCAACTTCCGGCACACCGAGAAATTCGGCAAAGAATCGCCGCTCGGACAGCAGTTGGTGCTTCATGATGCCAGCGACCGAGGTCGAGCTCGGATGCGGGCGGTAGTCAAGCTCGGAGTCGGCAAAGTTCGCCCAGACGCAAATCACTTTGTTCGTCTCGCTGGCGTACGTATCGAGGATATGCTGCAGGAGCGCAACCCGGCAGCGTGGAACTTGTTCGTCTCGAATCGCCGAGAACGGATATTTCATAAACGCAATTTGACGCTTGCCTACTGCGCCCCCGAGGCGGGCTCGCTTCCAGCGTAATACCCGCTTTTCGTTCGGACGGTGAGTTTGCCGTAGTTGTGCGAACGGGCGTCCACTCTCACTTGACGATAGCCGCCCTGGTTTTTCGGCGTCGTCGGTTTGTAGCCGATGGTGTACTGGCTGCGAATATCGTGGGCCACCTCGCGGCTGATGGCGTCCACTTCGTCGAGCGTCTTGGGAAAGAACGCGATCCCGCCGGTTCTCTCGGACATGATTTGCAGGGCGCGTTTGGCATGCTTCGGGTGCTCTTCTTTCTCCAGAATGCCGATGGAATAAACGGTGGGTCCACCGTCGGCCTGAAGATGCCGGACTGCCTGCTCCAGAGTTTCCTGACTCTCGTTGTCGTCTCCGTCGGTAACTACAAAAATGACTTTCTTGTCGAGCTTCGCCTCCTTTTTCAGGTGTTCGGCGGAGGCTACGACGGCATCATAGAGCGCGGTGCCACCGCGAGCCTCGATCTTTTCCAGGCCTTCTTTCAGCTTTTTGACGTTGGAAGTGAAATCCTGGTCGAGGTAGTACTCGTCGTTGAAGTTGACGACGAACACCTCGTCGTCTGGGTTGGAAGACCGCACGAGATTCAGCGCCGCAGCGTTGACTTTTTGCCGCTTCTCGCGCATGGACCCGGAGTTGTCGACCACGATGCCCATGGCCACGGGAATGTCTTCGTGGCGGAATGAGGTGATGGTTTGGGGATGGCCATCCTCATAGACGTTGAAGTCGCCTTTGTCGAGGCTGGTGACGATGTGTTGCTTGTCGTCGACGACGGTGGCGTGCAGCACGACTTCTTCGACTTCCTTACGGAACACGAAGGTGCCGGTGTCGGTGGAATCGGGACCCTGAGCGGCGCTGGCCGCAGGGAGTGGCGACGCCGGTGAACTCGCAGGCGACTGGGAACTCGCAACCGGAGCGGAAGGCGGCTGATTCGGAGCCCCCGCTCGCGCGTGAGAGCCAGCCAGGAACAGGGTTGTCAGGAGGATGAAAATCCGCACAGCAACGTTATTCGGTCGGCGCATAGTAACCCGTTTTGGCGTAGACCTTCAGCGGCGGCAGTCCTTTTGGCGGTAACAACTTAACTTTTATTTTACGCCATTTGCCATCGCGCGCTGGGTTCGTTGGACGGTATCCGATGACATATTGGTTGCGCAACTCAATGCCAATTTTTGTGGAAACGTCCGCCAGGTCGTTCGGGTTATCAATGGTAAAAGCCCGGCCACCGGTCAGTTCAGTGATGTCGCTCAGCAGGGTGGGTCCGAGCCGTTCTTCTTCGGTGGGAAAATAATGATCGTAGATGCCGATGGCGTAGATGAGAACGTCGGCCTCTTTGACCATGGAACGGATCTCACCTTCGGTATAGCGGCTGTGGTTGTCGCCACCGTCGGAGATGATGAGCAAAGCCCGCTTCGGATACTTGGCCTGGCGCATTTTGGTGACGCCGAGGTAGATGGCATCCAGCAGCGCGGTGCGGCCCCCGGGAACGGTGTAAATGAGCCTGCCCTGAATGTCATCCACGGAACTGGTGAAATCGGCGATCTCCTGCGGCTTATCGGCAAAGGTGATCATGAAGAATTCGTCTTGCGGGTTGGCGGTTTTGAAGAACTCGACCACCGCCTCGCGGGCACGTTCGATCTTGCTGCTCATGCTGCCGCTCATGTCGAAGATCACACCGATGGAAACCGGAGCGTCTTCGCTGGAGAAGGTCTTGATCTCCTGCCGGTCTTTGCCTTCGAAAAGATTGAAGTTATCGCGGTCGAGGCCGGTGACGAGCCGGTTTAAGGGATCGGTGATGGTCACCGGCACCAGCACCAGCTCCACGTCTTTCTTGTAAGGCTTGGTGTGGGTGTTGAAGGCTGGATCAAGCTCGGGCACTTTCGGAGCCGGGGGCTGGACGCGGGGCTGGATGTGCACGTCCTCAGTCAAGGTCTGGGCAAGCAGCGGGTGAGCGCCGCACACAGAGAAGATCAGAAGAACGGCGAGGGAGAGGCGAGCCGAGAACCGTTTGGCGTACCACATAGACCCTACTTCAATCAGCGCGTTTTCGCGCCTCGGAGGGAGAGAACCCGCATCCCACAAGGCGGGCTATCAGAATCTCATCTGAGGCGGATAGTAGCACGATTTTGAAAAAGTGTTGTCAATTTTTTGTCGCGAACCCTCAGATTCTCCGCGAAGTGATAGGGTAGCCTCCGAACCTGCAAACTTTTGCTACCGGAGCGACATATATCTCGCCCCTCCAGCCGGCCAAGGGCGCCCGGCTCTCCACTCCAGCATCCCTGCTACAATTCTGCGTTCCCCTTATGGCAATTATCTCCCCGTTCCGAGCCTGGCGCTACGACCCTGAACGCGTTCCCGTCCAGCAGGTTGTGACCCAGCCCTACGACAAAATCACCCCCGCCCTGCAGGAACGCTACTATCAAGCTAGTCCTTATAATCTGGTGCGGATTATTCTCGGAAAACGCCTGCCGGGAGACGGCGAGGCCGAGAACGTCTACACGCGATCGGCGGCATCGTTCCAAAACTGGCGCCAGACGGGCATTTTGCGGCGGGATCATGAGCCTTCGATCTACCGCTATTCCCAGACGTTCCTGATGCCGGCAGGCGCAACAGGACAGGTTCCGGGAGGCCCTTCGCGGGGCGAGCGGCGCGGCTTCATCGCGCTCGGCCGGATCGAGGAATATTCCGCCGGGGTGGTGTTCCGGCACGAGCAAACGCTGGCCAAACCGAAGGCCGACCGGTTCGAGCTGCTGCGGGCGAATCGAGCCCACTTTGGTCAGATCTTCATGCTCTATAGCGGGGTGGGCAAGGTAGACGACCTGCTCGATTCGGCGGCCGCCACCGACGCCGACATCGAAGTCACCGACGAGTATGACGTGGTACATCGCGTATGGAAGATTTCTGACGCCTCGGTCATCGCCGCCGTGCAGGAACAGATGCGGGACCGGAAACTGATCATCGCCGACGGCCATCACCGCTATGAGACTGCCTTGGCTTATCGGAACGAACGTCGAGCTATGGCCGACACCGGGACGGGCCTGCCCGCTCCTTACGACTCGGTCATGATGACCTTCGTCGACATGGATCAGCAAAACATGGATTGTCAAAAGGCGGATCGCCCTGATCAAGATCGCCCGGGTCTGGTGATTCTGCCAACGCACCGGCTGGCATTCGGCCTGCCGTCTTTTTCGGCGGCAAGATTTCGGGCGGAGGCGCAGCAATTCTTCAATATCGAAGAGGTCGATGCCGGAGTCGACGCGGCGCGCGCCACCGCCATTCTGCGGCAGGCCGGGCACGCGGGAACTGCATTGCTCGCGGTCGCCGCCGAACGTGCATTCCTGCTGCACTCGCCAAAAGCCATTGGCACTCGTTGGTTCGGAAACCTTTCCCTGCACCAGCAATCGCTCGACGTCGTGCAACTGCACAAATGCCTGCTGGAAGGCGTGCTGAACATTTCGGAGGAAGCGATTCGCAATCAGGAGAAGGTTTCCTATTGCCGCGAGGCCGCGGAAGCGCTGTCGCAGGTGCGAAGCGGAAAGGCGCAAATCGCGTTCCTGATGAATCCGGTGCGCATGGAGCAGGTTCGCGACATCGCTTTTGCCGGCGAAGTGCTGCCCCAGAAGTCCACTGATTTCTACCCCAAGTTGCTGAGTGGTCTCACGATCTATGCGCTGGAGTAAAGTCCCCAGTACCCGGCACCCAGTACCCAGCTCTCGGTGGAAAGTGTGCTACTGGGTACTGGGTACTGCGTACTGGGTACTTCTGCTTCTGTCCGCGGCGCCTTCCGCGGAGGAAAAGCACATCTCCGTCTACTCCCCGGTCGCAATTTATACGCTTCCGGTGCTGGAGCGCGCGGGCCACGAGTATGTCGGCCTGCTCGAACTTCTGGAACCGCTGGGCCGCGTAAGCTCCCAGACCGACGGACGGCGCTGGAACCTTCGATATAACGCGGTGGATGCCGAGTTTGCTGCGGGAAAGACGCGGACCCGGATACATGGACGCAATTTCGATTTGTCGGCCCCGTTCCTGATCGAAAACTCGCACGGACTGGTTCCCCTAGGCTCGCTGAGCACATTGTTGCCACGCTTTCTGGAGACGCCGGTCAACTATCACGAAAGCGCGCGCCGGTTGTTCGTCGGCGATGTTCGCATCCAAGTCGGCTTTCAACTGGACGCGAGCAACCCACCCCGACTGGCGCTGAATTTTACCTCGCCTGTGAACCCGACTATCTCCACCGAACCAGGCAAGCTGCGGAT
Source organism: uncultured Acidobacteriaceae bacterium (assembly GCA_963712295.1). Lineage (GTDB taxonomy): Bacteria > Acidobacteriota > Terriglobia > Terriglobales > Acidobacteriaceae > Acidiflorens. Next base: position 84,561 of record CAVQHM010000007.1, on the reverse strand, counting down.
GGTCTTTAAGCGGGACCCGGTTGTATCCCCGGCAAGCCCGTCGATTTCTTTCGACAACAAAGTCATCACGCAGGCCAGTTACTCCGAAAACAACGGGGACGCGGAATTAGATGTGGCGGCCACCCAGCCACTGACGGCAAGCTTCAGCAACGATAGGAAGGCGATCGTCATTTCGGTTGTCCCACAAGCACCCGCCACGCCGAGTGCAACTGGATCGCAAAACCCCGCGCCGGCCGCGCCCGCTGCAAACCTTGCCTCGGGCAGCAGCCGTCGGGTTCTGGCCGTGGTCGATCCCGCGCACGGCGGCGACGAACGGGGAGCGGCCTTGACCGATACCCTGGCCGAAAAGGATGTCACGCTGGGATTCGCGCGGCTGCTGCGCCATGAACTGGAGGTTCGGGGGTTCGCGGTCGCGCTGCTGCGCGACGCCGATACCAGTTCGACTCTGGATCAGCGCGCCGTCGCAGCCAACGTGGCTCGCGCCGGAATCTACATCAGCCTGCATGCGACCTCCGAGGGCAGCGGCGCACGCGTGTACACCGCTCTCCTTCCGGTGGAAGGGCCGAGCAAAGGAGCGTTTCACGCGTGGAATGCGGCCCAGTCGCCGGCATTGCCCGTCAGCCGGATCGTGTCCGCGGCCATCGTCGCCCAGATGCAGAAGCGAGAATTCCCGGCCCGAGCGTCTTCCGCGTCTCTGCGGCCGCTGAACAATGTGTCCATGCCCGCAGTCGCCGTGGAACTGGCGCCCGGAACGGATGGTGTTGCTGAATTGACCAACGCGAACTATCAACAACGTGCCGCCTCCGCCATCGCCGACGCAGTGGTTTCTGTCCGCGACCGCCTGGGAGCTCAGCAATGAAAAGAACATCGAGTCATCGAGCCATCGGGCCATCGGGTCATCTAAAGTCAAAAGCCTTTGACCTTCGATCGCCCGATGACCCGATCACCCGATCACCCGATCCGAAGGTGCAACCATGATTCCGCGGCATCTTCTGATTGGTGTCACCGTGCTGCTGGTGCTGGTCGTGTCGATGGGCATCTACGTCCGCCACATGCGGCGGCGAGCGGAAGAATTTCAGTATGCGGCGGCCGACGCGCTGCCGGTCGCTCCGCCAGCTTCGGGCCCCACGGAGACCGTGACCCTGTATGTCGCGGATGACGACGCCGGCACGCTCCGCGCGCGATCGGCGCAGATTCCTCTTCCCGGAGGACGCCAGCAGCGCGCCGAGGAATTATTGCGCGCCTTGCTGCGCATCTACCAGCAACCGGACTCCGCTCATCCTCTGCCTCCGGCGGCCGACATCCGCAGCATCTTTCTCGTCGATCCGGGCGCTGCCGTCATCGATCTGAATGCCGCGTTTGCCGACCAGCACCGCTCCGGCATTCTCAGCGAGCAACTCACCGTCAATTCGCTGGTGGAGACCCTCGCCGCCAACATTCCGGGAATCAGCCGGGTCAATATCCTGGTCGAGGGTAAGACACGCGAAACGCTCGCCGGACACGCCGACCTGACCGAGACGTTCGATGTGATTACAGTGGAGCAGGTGGCCAATCAGTAAGTCAGAGCCTGCGATCATTTAGAATCATCACCCAATGATCTTTCGCAGCGATAACCGCACTCCTGAGCAGATTCGTCCCGTCAACATCATTCCCGACTTCATTTCGACCGCGGAAGGCTCGGCGCTGATTGAGATGGGGAACACGCGCGTCATCTGCACGGCTTCGGTCGAGGAATCGGTCCCTCTGTTCTTGCGCAACTCGGGCAAGGGATGGATTTCCGGTGAGTACGGAATGCTGCCGCGTTCGACCCTGACCCGCACCGCACGCGAATCGGCCAAGGGAAAGCAAAGCGGGCGAACTCAGGAGATCCAGCGGCTCATTGGACGCTCGCTGCGCGCCGTGGCCGACTTGAAGCGCCTGGGCGAGCGCACCATCTGGATCGATTGCGACGTGATCCAAGCCGACGGGGGCACGCGAACGGCTTCGATCACCGGGGCTTTCGTCGCGCTGGGCCTGGCTCTGCAGCGCCTGATCGAAGCGGGAACGCTAACCGCAGCTCCGATCAAGGATTTTGTGGCGGCCATCAGCGTCGGCATCGTGGACGGCGAAGTTCTTCTCGATCTGAACTACGAAGAAGACTCGCGCGCCGACGTGGACATGAACTTCGTCATGACGGCAGGCAACAAAATTGTCGAACTGCAAGCGACGGCCGAGCACCAGGTGTTCGACGACGCTCAACTGACAAAGATGATGGGGCTGGCGCGGCAAGGCATCCAGTCGCTGATTGCCAAGCAGCGAACCCTGCTCGGAGCGCTGGCTCTGCGGCAGTGACTTCGGTTACAACCATGGCGGTACTGTGCTTGGTATCCTCGAAGTCCGGGGGAGCCAATCGGGGTCGCGTTTGAATTCCAGAATCCGCATCGCCGCTGCCACCGCTTGCTTCGTGCTCGGAACGCTCTCGGCGCACGGGCAAACCGCACCGTCATCTTTGACGGGCGTTGTTGAAGACCCTACCGGCGCCGTCATCGCCGGCGCACGCGTGGAATTTACCAGCGGCAACTACCACGCTGCGGCGCAGACGAATTCGCTGGGAAAATTTCAGCTTGAAATCGCGGTTCCTTCCGGCGTGATTTCCGCCAGGGCCGCCGGATTCCTTCCTTTTCATCTCGCTTGGAATCATGAACCGCAGCTCAAAATCGTGCTCCACCCGCAATCTGACTCGGACTACGCCAGCCACCACGTTCTGGTCACGGCCAACCGGATTAACACGGCACTCGAGGATTCTCCCGCTGACAGCGTAACCATCTCCCACGACGATCTGGCTTCGACACCAGCGGTTGCGCTCGACGACGTGCTGCGCAAGGTTCCCGGCTTTACGCTGTTTCGCCGTTCCAGCAGCCGCACCGGGAATCCGGGCACGCAGGGCGTCTCCATGCGCGGAGTCGGCGCCAGCGGTGCCAGCCGCGCCCTCGTCTTAGTCGATGACATTCCTCTCAACGATCCTTTCGGCGGATGGGTTTACTGGGACCGAGTCGTCCGTGAATCCATCAGTGACGTCGAGGTGGTCCGCGGAGGCGCTGATGCCAGCCTCTACGGCTCGACGGCCATGGGCGGCGTGATTCAGTTTCGCACTCGCGAACCTGAACAGCCCACGATCTCCGCCGAAAGTTCCTGGGGAAGCGAAAACACGCCCGAATTATCGCTCTTCGCGGGGACTCGCCTGGGGCCCTGGTATGGCTCGGCTTCCACCGATTTGTTCCGCACGAATGGTTATATTCCGGTTCCGGAGTCGCAGCGCGGAGCGGTCGATTCGCCCGCCAACTCCCGCCACGAACTGACCAGTGTCGAGCTTGGCCGCCACTTCGGCGACTTCAGCCGTTTCTTCGCACGCGGGTCATTCTTCGACGAAGGGCGCCATAACGGCACGGTGATCCAGTTGAATACGACGCGGGTGGGTGATTTCGCAACTGGCTGGAATTACGAAACAAAAAGTGTGGGAGCGATTTCAGCACGCCTGTTCGGACTGTTCGAGTCGTACCACCAGACTTTTTCGTCGGTCGTATCGGACCGCAGTTCTGAATCGCTGACCGACGACCAGTATGTGCCGTCGCAGGCACTCGGGGGCAGCGCACAGTGGTCGCGTGCCGTCGGACGGACGCAGACGCTGGTCGCAGGCTTTGAGATGCGCGAAGTGCATGGCTCCAGCAACGACGACCTGTTCAAAAAATCAGTCACCAACGGAACCACTCTGAGCGGCGGGCACGAGCGCACCGAACGCGTCTTTGGAGAAGACATTCTGCAACTGGGCCCGAAGCTGATTGCGAACCTATCGCTCGGGTACGATCACTGGAGCGATTTCGCGGCGCGGCTCATCGCCATCCAGTCTGGCGTCGCCATGCTCACGCCGTATCCCGACCGCACATCCGACGCTCTCAACCCACGCGCATCCTTGCTCTACCACCTTGGACATGGGACTTCGCTGACCGCTTCGGGATATCGGGCCTTTCGCGCGCCGACGCTGAACGAACTCTATCGCAATTTCACTCAAGGCAATATCGTGACCTTCGGCAACCCCGCTCTCCGCGCCGAACGACTGACCGGAGTCGAAGCAGGAGTCCGGCAAAGCCTGCTTTCCGACCGCCTCAGTTTGCGGGCGACCTTCTTCTGGAACGACATTACCGATGCCATCATAAACGTCACGCAAACGGCCACCACGCGTCAAAAAGAAAACGTCGCCCGCACGCTCTCCACCGGCATTAATCTCGATGGCGAGTTCCGCCTCACCAGTACGGTTCAGTTCGCCGGAGGCTACCAGTTCGCCCACGCCGTGGTAGTGAGCTACGCGCCGCTGGTGGGAAATTGGATCCCCGAAGTGCCGCACCAGCAGTTCACGCTGCAGGCCCGCTACGTCAACCCCAGGATTCTCACTGCGACCGTGCAAGGGACGTTCGTCGGGCAGCAATTCGATGACGACTTGAATACTCTTTTGCTGAAGAAATTTTTTACCGTCGATTTGTATCTGGGACGCTCGCTCGGACATGGCGTGGAAGTCTTTGCCGCGGCGGAAAACGCGTTCAATCAGCGCTACTACACGGCTCTGACTCCCGTGCCGAATGCTCCCCCGGGCACGGCTGCAACGGTCCCGAGCCTGGGCGCTCCCATTCTTGCGCGCATCGGTTTGCGCTATCAGTTTCCAAAGCGTTGATGGTTCTCAAAATAGCAGGCGGACAAGACCGACCCCCTGTCCGCCATGCTCACGGCCCAATCGCTTTCCGCAGCGTGCTAGTTGAGTCTGTGTCGTAGCGTGGGTGCCGTCCCTTGCGGGACTCGATTTGTTCCACTTCCCCTGCCCGGCACTTCCGTGCCGGGCTTTCCTGTTCCGCCGCTTGGCGGCTCGCGCATCGTCCGGTCTATTTTTTCGATCGACCTCAAGCGATGACACAGCTCTAGTTGTACTGCTTGGCAACCTCGGCCAGAGGAATTGGTTTGTAGTCGCCGGCGTGTCCGGCCTGGCCGAATTGGGTCATGCGCTGGGCTACGACTTTCTTCATGGCTTCACGCGCTGGTTTCAAGTAATCGCGCGGATCGAATTTCTCCGGCGTTTCCATAAACACCTTGCGGATGGCGCCGGTGATGGCCAGCCGGTTGTCGGTATCGACGTTGATCTTGCGCACGCCGTTGCGGATGCCGAGTTGAATCTCTTCCACCGGCACGCCCCAGGTCGGCTTCAACTTGCCGCCGTACTGGTTGATGATGTCTTGCAGGTCTTTCGGCACGCTCGATGATCCGTGCATCACCAGGTGCGTCTTGGGCAGGCGCTGGTGAATCTTGATGAGCACATCCATCTTCAGCACCGAACCGTCGGGCTTCTTGGAGAATTTGTAGGCGCCGTGGCTGGTGCCGATGGCGATGGCCAGAGCGTCCAGGCCGGTTTTCTCGACAAACTCGACGGCTTGGTCGGGATCGGTGACATGCTCCAGACCGGTGCCGCCCGCGCCGTGTCCGTCTTCAATTCCGCCGAGCACGCCGATCTCGCCTTCGACGGTCACGCCCTTGGGGTGCGCCAAGGCGACGACTTCCTTCGTCACGTGCACGTTGTAATCGAAGGTGGAGGGAGTCTTGCCGTCGGGCATCAGCGAGCCGTCCATCATGACGCTGGTAAAGCCGAGATCGATGGCGGACTTGCAGGTTTCGACGCTGTTGCCGTGGTCGAGGTGCATGACCAGAGGAATCTCGGGATAGAGTTCCGCCGCCGCCAGCATCAGGTGATAGAGAAATTTGTCTTGCGAGTAGGAACGCGCGCCGCGGCTGGCTTGAATGATGACCGGAGAACGGGTCTCCTTGGCCGCTTCCATGATGGCCTGAATCTGCTCCATATTGTTAACGTTGAATGCTCCGACGCCGTAGCCGCCTTTGGACGCTTCGTCTAAGAGTTGCCGCATTGAAACTAGAGGCATAAATAGCCGCTCCTTCTCGAATGAGATCGATGACCCCTGACTCAGTGTAAAATGCGGCGAGCGCAACTCCGGTGACGGCCATCACACGATGTCGTATCATTTTTCGGAAGATGCACCCGGCCGCCTCCAGACTGACAAATCGTTTCGTTTTGCTTTGCTAAGCACGCGCACGCTTTCAACCATGCCGAAATACCGATGGGAGGACCTATGAAACTTACGCCCGGCAAACTCGCCGGAATGAAGGCGGTATCGAATGAACGCGGCGTCATCGCCGCCGCCGCCATGGATCAGCGCGGCTCACTGCAGAAATCCCTCGCCAAGGAAAAAGGCTCGGCGGTTTCCGACGCCATGATGGAAGAATTCAAGATTCTGGTGAGCGAGGTCCTGACGCCCCATGCCAGCGCCATCCTGCTCGATCCCGAATGGGGGCTGCCGGCTTCGAAGCGGCGCGCCAAAAACGCCGGCCTGCTGCTGGCTTATGAAAAGACCGGCTACGACAAGACCGGGCCCGGACGCCTCGGCGATCTGCTCGATCATTGGTCGGCGCGACGCCTGAAGGAAGCGGGCGCCGACTGCGTCAAGATTCTGCTCTACTACACGCCGTTCGATCCGAAAGAGATTAACGACAAGAAGCACGCCTGGGTCGAACGGTTGGGCGACGAGTGCCGCGCCAATGACATTCCGTTCTTCCTGGAGTTCGTCACCTACGAAGAAGGCGTGGACGAGAAAGGCTTCGATTTCGCGAAGAAGAAGCCGAAGGCGGTCATCGAAGCCATGCGCGAATTCACCAAAGACCGCTATGGCGTCGACGTGATGAAGGTTGAAGTCCCGATCAACATGAAGTATGTCGAAGGGGCCAAATCCTACAAAGGGGAAAAGGCCTACTCGAAACACGAAGCGATGAAATTCTTCCATGAGGCGGCCGTGGTCGCCACCAAGCCGTTCATCTATCTGTCGGCGGGCGTGAGCAATTCCGAGTTCACCGAGTCGCTGGAACTGGCCGCCGAGTCGGGGGTGAAATTCAACGGCGTGCTCTGCGGACGCGCCACCTGGAAAGATGGCATCCCCATCTACGCGAAACAGGGCGCCGGCGCTTTCCGGAAGTGGCTGGAAGATGAAGGCGTGAAGAACATCAATAACGTGAACGATTGCCTGAAGGCCGCAACCTCGTGGCACTCGATTTATGGGGTGTAACGGGGAGCATTCAGCACTCAGCAATCAGCAGTCAGCACAAACTTTTCTCGATTAGGCTGTAAGTAAAGAACCCCGCATTCCGCTGCGAAGCGTGACCCGCTTTCTTGCTGAATGCTGAGTGCTGAATGCTGACGGCTCAAAACAAAACCGCTCTGATCACCGGCGCCTCGTTCGGCATCGGCATGGAATTCGCGCGCATTTTCGCGCGCGAAGGATACAACCTGGTGCTCGTCGCCCGCAATGGCGACAGACTCCGCCAACTCGCGTCCGAACTCGAGAAGGCCCACGGCACCCGTTCGCTGATCCTCGCAACCGACCTGACCGAACCGGGGGCTCCGGCGTACGTTCTGGATCAAACGACGCGCGCCGACATTCAAGTGGACGTGCTGGTCAACAACGCCGGATTCGGACAGTATGGTTTATTCGCCGACAGTGATCTGGAAGAATGCCTCCGCCAAATCCAACTCAACGTGACGACCCTCACTCACCTCACCCGCCTCTATCTTCCGGCGATGATTGAGCGCAAGACTGGGCGCATCCTGAATGTGGCGTCTACCGCGGCGTTTCAGCCGGGGCCGCTGATGGCCGTGTATTTTGCGACCAAGGCGTACGTCCTGCATTTTTCCGAAGCGCTGGCCAATGAACTCCAGGGGACGGGCATCACCGTAACCTGCCTGTGCCCCGGTGCAACGGCCACCGAGTTCCACAAGCGCGCGAACGCCACGGGCATGAACCTGCTGAAGTTCGGATCGATGGACGCGCGCACCGTTGCCGAAGACGGTTATCGCGCGTTGATGGCCGGGAAGCCCGTGGTGATTTCGGGATTCAAGAATTGGCTGCTGGCGCAATCGGTGCGCTTCTCTCCGCGCCGCCTGGTGACGGCGATTGCCAGGAAAATGCAGGAGCACCGGTAATCAATGGAGCGACGGGCGTCCCCGCCCGTCCGCCGAGACACTGCGCGCAGTGAGACGCGGCAAGCCGCGTCTCTACAGGAGGATTGTCACTTTGTCTTGCGTGCCGATACTGCCGCTTGCACTCGGCTGTGATGGCGCCCGTAGCCAAAATAAATCGCCATACCGATCGCGAGCCAGATAATCAAGCGCAGCCAGGTATCGCGCGGCAAACTCACCATCATGAGGCCAGCCACTAGAATCCCCATGATTGGCACAAACGGCACGAATGGCGTTTTGAACGGACGATGCAATTCGGGCCGCCGCACCCGCAGAATCCAAACCCCTGCGCACACGATCACAAATGCCAGCAGCGTTCCGATGCTGACCAGTTCGCCCAGAATGCCGATCGGAATCAGTGACGCGAAGATTGCCACGAAGATTCCCACCGTGATGCTCGAGATCCAGGGAGTCCGGAAGCGGGCATGTACCGCGCCGGCCCACTGCGGCAGAAGGCCATCGCGCGACATGGAGAAGAACACGCGAGATTGCCCCAGCAGCATCACCAACATCACGCTGCCCAAGCCAGCAATCGCCCCCAATTTCACGAGCACGCTGCCCCAACGCACGCCAGTGTGATCGATGCCAACCGCAACCGGATCAGGGACATTCAAGGTCGTATAGGAAACAACTCCCGTGAGAAGCCCAGAAACGAGGATATAGAGGATAGTGCAAATCACGAGCGAACCGAGAATGCCGATGGGCATATCCCGCTGTGGGTTTTTCGCTTCCTGCGCTGCGGTGGAGACGGCGTCAAATCCGATGTAGGCAAAGAAAATGACCCCGGCCCCGCGTGCGATTCCGGACCAGCCGTAATGTCCAAATTCTCCGGTATTCGGTGGAATGAACGGATGCCAGTTATGGGCAGCAACTTCCGGGTTCTTCAGAATGAAACCAGCTGCAATCGCAATAAACGTAAGCACGATGGCAACCTTGATGATGACGATTGCCGAGTTGAAGTTCGCCGATTCCTGAATGCCGATGACCAGAATCACGGTCACGATAACGATGCCAAGAAAGGCAAGCAGATTGAACGAACCTTGCACATGCGCCAGCGTGGCGGGATCGACCCCGTGGGCCTTGCAGCGTCGGCAGGATCGTGGCCAGCCTCTCCCATCGGTTGTTGTACATCACCATGTCGGTGCCAGGAGTTGCGGTCAGCGACGGCGGTAAATGAATGCCATAGTCCTGAAGAAAGCTGTTTACGTAGCCGCTCCAGCCGGAGGCGACCGTGGCGGCGCCAAAGGCGTATTCGAGAATCAAGTCCCATCCGATTATCCACGCAAAAATCTCGCCCAGGGTCGCGTAACCATAGGTGTAGGCGGAACCGGCAATCGGAATCAGCGCGGCGAATTCCGAATAGCAAAGGCCTGCGAACGCACACGCGATGCCCGCAAGAATGAAGGAGAGCACGATGGCCGGTCCGGCATACTGCGCGGCCGCTGCTCCGGTCAGAACAAAAATACCGGCCCCGATGATGGCGCCGATGCCAAGTGTAATCAGATTCGTCGGGCCCAGCGCCCGCTTCAACGAATGTTCCCCAGCTTCGGAGGACTCATCCAGAATCATATCGAGTGGCTTGGTAGCCAATAGATTGGACATTTTAGGGGATCTCTCCTTAAAACCTAAGCGTTCGCATTTCGCGGCCGCCAGATGTAATACACCGGAATGCCCAGCAGAACGATGATCAGTCCCGGCCAGGTGTATTGCGGCTTATAGCGTAACAGCACAACATCGATCAATAGGGCCATCACGATGTAGACAGCGGGCAGAACGGGGTATCCGACGGCTTTATACGGACGCTCGGCCTCGGCATGGGTGCGGCGCAAGACGAAGAGTCCGAAAATCGTCAGAATGTAGAACACCAGCACCGCGAAAATAATGTAGTCGAGAAGCTGGCCGTAGCTGCCGGAGATGCAGAGGACGCACGTCCAAACCATCTGCACCATCAGCGAAACCGCGGGCGTCTTGTAGCCGGGATGCAGCCGGGCAACGCTGCGAAAGAAACAGACCATCCTTGGCCATGGCGTAATAGACGCGGGCCCCGGCGAGAATCAAGCCATTGCAGCAGCCGAAGCCGGAAATCATGATGGCAACGGCCATGAGCGCTCCACCGGCGGAACCGAACATCTGCGTAATGACGGCGGTGGCGACGCGGTCTTCACTGGCATACTGAATTCCGCGCTCGACGAGCGTTGAACCCGTAGGGCTGCCCACCAGCGGCAGCGCCCCCAGATAAATGAAATTGCATGCGATATAGAGCGCGATCACCACGCCGGTGCCGAGCGCCAGCGACAACGGAAGATTCCGGCTGGGATTTTTCACCTCGCCGGCCGTGAACGTAACGTTGTTCCAGGCGTCGGCGGAAAACAGCGATCCCACCTGCGCAATCGCCAGCACGGTGAGAGTCGAGACGAGAACGCCCCCACCCACGTCATGCAACGTGCCAAGGCCGGCATTCTTCCAGAAGTTTGCCCCGAAATTCGCGGCCACTGCCTGCGCGTTCCGCCCAAGAAAAATTCCGAAGAGGGCCAGCCCGAGCAGCGCCGAAACTTTCGCCGTCGTGAAGATGTTCTGGATCAAAGCGCCCGTCTTCACGCCGAAAATATTGATGATCGAGAGCACCACCACGACCAGGATGGCGACGAAGTTCTGCGTATTCAGTCCGACGTCCATGCCGCCGAGCATCATCGGGCCGATCGCGAACTTCGGCACTTTCCACAAGTGGACGATCCAATGACTGGAAGAAATGGCCGGCCAGAAAATGCCGAGAAATTTGCCAAACGCCACGCCCACGGCGGCGATCGTGCCGGTCTGAATCACGAGAAACAGAGTCCAGCCGTAGAGAAAGCCCCAGAGCGGGCCGAGCGACTCGCGCAGATAGACGTACTGTCCGCCGGCTCGCGGCATCATGGCCGCCAACTCGCCGTAGCTGAGGGCGCCGACGATGGTTAAGAATCCGGTAATCACCCACGCCCCAATCAGCAGCGCCGGCGACTGTACCTCGCGGGAAATTTCGGCGGACACGATGAAGATGCCCGAGCCGATCATCGAGCCCATCACCAGCATGGTGGCGCTGGTCAGGCCAAGACCTTTGACGAGTTCTTTGTCTTGCTGGCTGTGGCGCTCCCAATCGCTGGGAGCGCGATGGCGGGGACCGGCGGGTCGAACGTCAGTGCTCACGAATCTCCTTAGGGCCTGTGTAGCGCGGACATTCCTGTCCGCGCTTAGACTCTTGCTCCGATCAGCAGCGGTTCGCGGACAGGAGTGCCCGCGCCACACCGCAAGGCTTCCAACTTTACCCCAGAACCCGCAAAAATTCTTCTGCTGATTTGCGCGGGATCCCGTAACAAGTCGGATATCACCGCCACGGCATCGGCGCCCGGCTCGATGACGGAGCGGGCGTTGGCGCGGGTAATGCCGCCGATCGCAACCAGCGGCTTGCGCGTCAGTTCCCTTGCCCGGCGGACGCCTGCGAGTCCCACGACCGGATCGGGATTCGCCTTGCTGGTCGTCGCAAAAACGGGACCGATGGCAAGATAGTCGGCGGAAGTCTTGTCGGCTTCGGCGAGTTGCTCGGGATTGTGCGTGGAAACTCCCAGCCAGCGATCGGGCCCGATGATGCTGCCGCGCCGATTCGGGCGACAGATCATCCTGCCCAACATGCAGTCCGTCATATTGCGCGGCCAGGCAGAGGTCGGCGCGGTCGTTCATGATGAGCTTGACGTTTGCTCGATCCGCTCTAGCTCCGAGCCGCGCTCTGAGTTGACGGGCTTCGTCGAGCATTTGCCTAGCGCTTCCAGATTTGTTGCGGTACTGCAGCAGAGTGATTCCAGCAGCGGCGAGTTCTTCGGCCGCGGCGAACATTCCGGGCACGTCGCCGGGAAACAAGCAGGGTCGAGAATCGGATAAAGTCGCGGAAGTTGTAACATGGATTAACTTCTGCAGAGACGCGGCAAGCCGCGTCTCTACGAAACCGTTTCCTTCTTCGCCAGGAATTTCTCAATAAACCCCGTATCGAAATTGCCGGCGCGGAAATCGGGGTCGGCGAGAATCCGCCGGTGCAGCGGAATCGTGGTATAGATCCCTTCCACAATAAACATTTCGAGAGCGCGGCTCATGCGCGAGAGAGCTTCGCTGCGATCCTTGCCACGCACGATCAGTTTGGCAATCAGTGAATCGTAGTATGGAGGAATCGTGCCTTCGGCATAAGCGGCAGTATCGATGCGCACCCCCGTCCCTCCCGGAGGATGGAACGTCGTGATCTTGCCGGCTGAGGGCGTGAACTTCTCCGGATGCTCGGCGTTGATGCGGCATTCGATCGCGTGTCCGCGATGCACGATCGGACCGTGCAACACGTCGGCCAGCTTTTCGCCCGCCGCGATCATGATCTGGCTCTTTACCAGGTCCACGTCCGTGACCATTTCCGTGACGGGATGCTCCACCTGGATGCGCGTATTCATCTCGATAAAATAAAGCCGCCGCTCCTGATCCATGAGGAACTCGATGGTGCCGGCGTTGTGGTAGCCGACCTGGCTGAGCGTCTTGCTGATCACATCGCCGATTTCCTGGCGCAACTCGGGCGTCATCCGCACCGACGGCGACTCCTCCAGCAGCTTCTGGTGGCGGCGCTGAATCGAGCACTCTCGTTCTCCCAGGCTGACGACGTTGCCGTGCTCGTCGCCCAGCACCTGGAATTCGATGTGGCGCGGATGCTCGACATATTTCTCCAGGTAAAGATCGCCGTTGCCAAAGGCGCCCGCGGCTTCCGATTGCGCCTGGTGGTAGAGGCCGGGCAACTCATCTTCATTGCGCACAATGCGCATGCCGCGTCCGCCGCCGCCTGCGGTCGCCTTTACGATCACGGGAAAACCGATTTGCCGCGCCCATTCTCGCGCTTCTTCCGCCGTAGCGACTACCCCGTCCGACCCGGGAACGATGGGCACGCCGTGCTGCTTCATGGCGGCTCGAGCTTTTTCTTTTTCGCCCATCAGCCGGATGACATCGGGAGTGGGCCCGATGAACTTGATGTGACAGGCCTCGCACACTTCCGCGAAGTTGGCGTTTTCGGAAAGCAGGCCATAGCCGGGATGGATGGCATCCACGTTCGCGATCTCGGCCGCGCTGATCACCGCCGGAATGTTGAGATAACTCTGCGCCAGTTGCGGCGGGCCGATGCAAATCGCTTCATCGGCAAAGCGCACGTGCAGCGAATTCCGGTCCGCCTCGCTGTAGATGGCCACCGAGCGGATGTCGAGTTCCTTGCATGCGCAAATGACGCGCAGCGCAATCTCGCCGCGATTCGCTACCAGAATTTTCTTGAACATGATGTGAAAGCTCTCAGCTGTCAGCTATCAGCTCTCAGTAAAATCTCGTGACTGCCACAGCACTTGATTTTACTGAGAGCTGATAGCTGAGAGCTGAGAGCTTATTTTTTCGGCCGGATGGCGAACATTTCCTGGCCGTACTCGATGGGCTGGCCGTTGGCGACGAGCTTCTTGACCAACTCTCCCGCCACGTCGCATTCGATTTCGTTCATCAGCTTCATCGCTTCGACAATGCACAGAACCTGGCCCACTTCCAGAACATCGCCGACCTTGACAAAAGGCGGGGATCCCGGTGAAGGCGCTTCGTAAAAAGTGCCCACGATCGGCGACCGCACAATGTGCAGATCTTCTTCCGGTTCGGGGACTGCCGCGGCCGCGAGTTCGACCTTGGCGGGCGACGCCGCGGGAACGTGGGCGCCCGCTTGAACCGGCGCTGGATGAACCGCAATGTACCGGGAATCCGGCAACGGCGCGGGCGCCGGTTCGGCCGCGCGCTTGATCTTCACCTTGACGTCGCCGCGCTCCAATTCAAATTCGGCGATGTCCTTTTCGATTAAAAACTCGATCAGCTCTTTCAGCTCTTTTTGATTCATGGATAAGGGGCAGGTTCCGCCTTGGATTCCTAGGTAAATCGTTATGTAGAGACGGGGCTCGCCCCGCCTCACTCTGCGGTAGGAGACGCGGCAAGCCGCGTCTCTACAGGAAATTACGCCGCTAAATCACAACCAGTTCTTTTTCTGTGGCCATCAGCACTTCGCAGCCCGAAGAGGTCACTACCACCACATCTTCGATCCGCACGCCCCACTTCCCAGCAATGTACGCCCCGGGCTCAATTGTAATGACCATTCCCGGTTCCAGTTTCTGGGTTTGCCCCGCCGCCAACCTGGGCATCTCGTGGATCTCTAATCCTAAACCATGCCCGGTCGAATGGGTGAAGTACCGCGCCAATTTCCGCTTCCGGAGCACACGACGCGCCGCGCCATCGACTTCGGCGGCCGTCACGCCCGGACGGACCTCCGCAATCGCCGTCAGCTGCGCCTCCAGCACCGCCTCGTACAACCCTCGAGCTTCTCCCGAAGGCCGTCCGACATGCACAGTACGCGTGCGATCCGAACAATAACCGGCGAGTATAACACCAAAATCGCAGACCACGAACCCCCGGCGGGGGATGCGTGCGTCGGAGGCCCGGCCGTGCACGATCGCCGAGCGCGTTCCGGCAGCCAGTATCGTCGGAAACGACATACCTTCGGCCCCGGCACAACGGGCCTCGTATTCCATGGCGGCGGCGACTTCAACCTCGCGCACACCGGGCCGAATCTTCTGGCGTACGATGCGGAACAGACCGGCGCCCAGTTCCACCGCCCGCCGGATGCGCAGAATCTCGGCTGCGTCCTTCACCATCCGTGCGCGCTCGACCAGCGGTGGCGCCGAACGCAGCCGCGCCTTCCCTTTCAGGGCGGACGCTAACCGGTCGCGCATGCCGGCGGTCATCGCTTCCGCTTCGATGCCCACCGAGGTTGAGGCCAAGGTTCCTGGCTTCGAAGATCTTCCCTGCCCAGCCAGCCACTCCGCAGCCGCGATCGGTGGAGACTTTGGCGCGATGACGATCTTCACCTGTTTGACGTTTGCACTCTTAAGTTCCGCCTTTGCTTGGGTGCGGTAGCGACCGTCTGTAAACAGGACGGAACCAGCCTCCGCCACCAGCAAAGCAGCCGCACTACCAGTAAAGCCGCACAGATAGCGGATATTCGGAAGTTGCGTCACCAGCAGCAAGTCCAGGTCGTTCTCTTCGAGCCCAGATCGAAGACGACGCAGGCGGCCAGCATGATCCATAGCAGGAGTGTAGCAAGAAGCAAGTTTCAGGTCTCAGGTGTCAGGTGTTAGGTGTCAGGTCTTAGGTCTTAGGTCTTAGGAAAATCGTCGCGGCGCTGCAGAATATTGTCGACCTCGCATCGAGTGGAGATTTGGTTTTCCTAAGACCTAAGACCTGAAAAGCAAAGCCGCCGGACTCTCGGCAGGTTCTCCGAGAAGGCCGGCGGCTTAGACGGTTCTGACTTCGCGCCTATGTCTGGACGATGCGCGGAGTAATGAAGAAAATCAGCTCCTGGTTGGAGGTGCTCACACTGCGGTGCTTGAACAGGTTGCCAAGGTACGGGATATCACCGAGCAAAGGCACCTGCTGCACATTCAGCGAGTTCTGGGTCTGGATGACGCCGCCGATCACCACTGTGCCGCCGTCGGTCACCAGTACTTGTGTGGTCGCCTGCTGCGTGATCAGGGTCGGGTTGCCGAGGACCTCGTGGCCGTAGTCAGGCAAGGTGTTTTCCACATCCACGTTGAGGAAGATGGTTCCTTCCGACGTGATTTGCGGCGTTACCGTCAGGCGCAGGAAAGCATCGACGTAGGTAGTCGTCGGCGGACCGTTAAACTGGCCCTCCGTAACAATCGGTACCCGCACGCCCTGTTTCACCACCGCCTGAATGTTGTTCTGCGTGACTACCCGCGGACGGGAAAGAACTTTCAGCAGCCCGCGCTGCTCGGCCATGGTGAGGATAAAGTCGATCCGCATGTTGTTGGTGGCATTGACGAAGGAAAGACCGCTGGTCGGCCCGTCTGCCGGCAAGCTCGAAAACAGCGGAATCGAACCAGCAGTCGCGCTTTGGACGTACAACGGTTGCAGGCCGTTGATGGCGGTGGGCGAGCTTCCGACGGCTTGTGCGCCGCCAATAGCGCTCGGCCCATTGCCCCAGGCAAAGCCGAACTGCGTGCCAATGTCACGCGCGAAGCTGCGAGTCGCCGCCACCACCCGGGCTTCAATCTCGACTTCCTGCGTCTTGCGGTCCATCTGCTGGATGATCCGGTCAATCTGGGGCAGAACCACGGGAATGTCGGACACGATAATAGAATTGGTGCGGTCGTCGGAGACCACGTCGCCGCGCCTGCTGAGGAATTTCTTGAGCGGCATGATCAGGTCCTTGGAGTGTGCGTAACTGAGGAAGCGGGTAATGGTGACTTTATCGACCGCCATCGCCTCGGATTCGATTTGGGAGCGCCGGGCATCGGCTTCCCTCTTCAACGTCTCGAGGGTCGCCACGCGCAGTACGTTGCCGTCCAGTTGGCGCGACAGACCGTTGTTCTTGAGCACGATGTCCAGCGCCTGATCCCACGGCACGTCATCGAGCACGATCGTCAGGGTACCGTGAACTTGCGGGTCGAGCACGACATTCAGACCGCTGATCTCGTGAATCAGGCGGAAGAAATCCTTCAGGTCCACATCCTTCAGATTGACTGAGATCGGCTCGCCGGTGTACTTCGGACCTTTCTCCGCCGGCTTCTGTTCCAGTTCGGCCTTCTGCTGCGCGGCCAGGTTCACTGCGGGCTGGATGGCCGGCGCTTGGCCGCCTGCCTGCCCCATGGAGGCGTTGGCAGGGCTCGAAACCAGTTCCGCCGCCGTCTTGTCGGCAAAGCGGCCCGCCGCTTCCTCGGCCTTTTCCGCCGGTTCCGCGGCTTTGTCGTCCTTCACCGAATACTTAGGTTCGACAAAGGCAAACTCCGCCGGCTTCTCGGCCGGATTCTCGGCCACGACCGGGGCTGGCGTTACCGCGGTTGGAACCGCAGCCGCCGGAGCCGCAACTGGCGCCAGTTTCGGCGCTGCGCTCGCGGCCGCCGATTTTACGGCCGCCGCCGGTTGGCCATGGGCCACCACGGCTTCTCGATTCGCAATCTTGAGTATGAAGCCGCCGTCCGGCGATGCCACCAGTTCCGGCTGGCGTTTGCCGGCAAGCTGCTTTTCCGTGAGATCGATCACCACGCGCGTGTTGGGCGGAACTTGCCCGTCCATTCCGACGCGGACGTCTTTCACGCCGTCCCGGCCCACGCTGATGCGGCTCTGCGCCGTGGCCATCACGGTGTTGGGAAAGTCGACGACGATGCGTGCCGGAGAATCGAGCGTCGTCACTTTGGGCGCCTGCGCGCCCTTCGCCGTGAACTCGACGCGCAACCCATCCTGGCTGTCGGTGACCTCGAGCCTCTGCAATCGAGCGCTCGCGGCCACTCCCTTGCCCGTCATATCAGCCGCGGCTGCGATCAGAACGAACGCCAGCAGCGGAACCATGAGACCCAGCAGTTGCTTTCGCATTTCCCTATCTCCCCATGCGAGGCCGTTTCGCCCCGATGTGTTTCTACGAAGTCTTTTCTGTCTTTTCTGTCTTCTTTCTCCAGGCCTACACGGCCGGAGTCGTAATCTTCTTCACTACTTCCCGCGTAAACGTCTTGCCCAGCCGGTCTTGCACGGTTTCCTGGAAAACAATGGAGTCGCCCGTGATTTTCACCACGTACCCGTTGAATACCGGATCGTTCTCTCGCAAAAAGTACGCTTTATTCAGACTGTTACTGACCACCGCGATGAAACCGCTTTCCGCATGCACCACGCCACGCAGGTTGATCGCCCCGATTTCCAGGCACTTCTTGCCCGTGCTGCAACCCGAACCTCCGAGGCGGGCTACCACCGGACTGACGAAAGGATCCCGTCGCCCGTTCGCGCTGTTCTTGCTGGTCGGCTTGACCTGCTCTTCACTCACCGCAGCCTCGCCTTGTCCGCTTCCCGAAGCGCCGTTGCTGGCGGCCACTGCCGCCGCTGGGTTGCCCTTCGGAGCGCTGCCTTTCGGAGCACTGCCTTTCGAAGCACTGCTTTTCGAAGCATTGCCTTTCGAAGCAACGACGGTCGCCTTCGGTTGTGCGCCGTGCTTAGCCGCGACTGCCGCAACCGGCTTCGCCGCGCCCGTTTGCTTCGCAGCTGCCGAAGAAGCCTTCCCCGGCGCAACCGCGATCCGGCTCGACGGGGCTGCTGGCTTGGCACTCGCTGCCGCTGGCGCCGGCTGGCGGACGCCCACAGCATCCCTCGATGCGGCGCCCTTGACCCCCACCGTGCTCACCTTGTCTCGCGTTGTCTGGATCGCACTGGGACTCTGGGCCGAGGCCAAGCCCGCGGCCAGTACCGAAACCAGAATTGTCGTCGTTATGGTGATCGCTGGCTTCATCTTCATTCTGTCCCTCCTACTTCTTCTTAGTTCCGGGCTTCGCAGCCGCTGCTGCCGGGGCCGGAGTCAGGTCGTGACTGAAATACGTAGTGGTCACGCAGGTGGCCACAACACTCTCCCCGGGCGCGTACTGGTAGGTATGCTTCGCCTTCGCTTCCGCGGGCTTGCTAGTGGAGGCGACCAACAGATTCGCAACGTTTACGATGCGCTCCGCTTTTCCCAACCGGTCGAAAAACCCCATCATCGAGTAATACGGGCCGTCGAACTCCACTTCGAACGGCACTTCGGTGTAGAAGTCCTTGGTGACGTAGGGACGCGAGGTATAGCGCCGGACCCACACTCCTGACTTGCTCGCTTCTGCGCTGACCAGGCGCATGAAATTGTCCACTTCTTTTTCATCGGGCACGATGCGCCGCTCGATTTCCATCTGCTGCTTCAGGTTGGCCAACTGGCGCTCCATGTCGGCCAGTTTCGGCCGGTAAGCCTCCAGTTCCGCGTTCTCGCGAAGTTTGGCCTGCAGCTTGATCTGCGCCTG
Source organism: uncultured Acidobacteriaceae bacterium (assembly GCA_963712295.1). Classification (GTDB taxonomy): domain Bacteria; phylum Acidobacteriota; class Terriglobia; order Terriglobales; family Acidobacteriaceae; genus Acidiflorens. The sequence goes on along the minus strand of CAVQHM010000007.1, from coordinate 65,559 downwards.
CGCATTTTGATCGCGCTGCGACTTGAACACCGTGTAGTAGAGGGCGCCCGTGCCGACCACCGCCAGCAGCACCAGAACCCCCAACCGCTTCACACCGGATAATTCGCCTAGATTCATAGTCGGTTCCGCCTTTACGACTTCGCCTTTTCGCAGGTCAGCGTGAACTGGAACGCCTGCATATCCTTTACCGCAGAGTCCTGAGACGTTTCCTTGATTTCGATATTGCGGAAGAATCCCGTCTTTTGCAGATTGGAAATCAGGTTGGCGACCGCATCGCTCGACAGCGCCATTCCGTCGATGGCAACGTTCGCACCCTGGTCCTGCATGCTGTTCAACCAGACTGCCTCGGTGCTGTTGACCGTATCGCCGATCGTCGACAGCAGGTTGACCGGGCCCATCTGGTTCGCGCGCAACTGGTCAATCACATCCACGCGCCGCTTGTAGGAATCGGCTTGCTGCTGCCGCTCCAGATACTTCGCCTTGATGTCGGCCAGCTCGCGATTCTTCTGCTCCGCCACCCGCATCTTCACCTCGATCGCCTTCTTTTCCCGATCCAGCTGATACCAGTACCCGGCGTTGACGACCACGGCAATCAGCAGTACCCCCGCCACCTGGACCATCGGCCCGCCCAGGTTGCCGAATTCGAAGCTCGGCATGCTGATCGCAGGACCTTTCTTGCTCTTCGGTTTCGCACCACCCAGCAGATTGATTCGGATCATAGCTTTTCAAAGCTCCTCAGGGCCAAACCCACGGCCACTGCCAACTGGCCGGCGTTCTGTTCGACCATCTGCACCCCGGCGCCTTCCACCGGAGCCAGCACTTTCTGGAACGGGTTAAACAACTCGACCGGCATCGAGAACTCCTGGCGCAGCGCTTCCACCAGGCCCGGCACCTTGGCCGAACCGCCGGCCAGGTAAATCTTCTCGATGTGCTCGCCCGCGGCGCTGGCGCGGAAGAAGTCGAACGTCTTCTGAATTTCCAGCACGATGATTTCCGTCACCTGCTGCAGGATCGGCGTCTTCGCGTCGTCGTGCACCGTGCCCACCTTGCGCCCCAGCTTCAACGACTCGGCGTCCTCGAAGCTCAGGTCCAGTTCCTTCTGCAGCGAGTCGGTGTACTGATGGCCGCCCACCGAAACGTCGCGCGGGAACAACGGCGTCGTGCCCTTGACGATGTTGATGTTCATCACGCTCGCGCCCAGGTTGAGCAGGGCCACCACTTGCGTCGGCGCCGGCTCGTAGTTGTACTCGTAGCAGTTCTGCAGCGCCAGCGCATCGATATCCACAATCGCCGGAGTCTTGCCCGCCATCGAGAGTACGTTGGTGTAGTTCAGAATCTTGTCTTTCTTCACCGCCACCAGCAGCACGTCCATCTGCGGGCTGGTCGCGTCGTCGGAAAGAATCTGGTAGTCGAGGTTCACATCCGCCAGATCGAACGGAATGTGCTGCGCCGCTTCCTTTTGGATGGTCTCGGCCAGTTCCTGATCGCTCATCGAAGGCAGCGAGATTTTCTTCACGATCACCGAGTGTCCGCTGACCGCCGTCGCCACCGACTTCGACTTGATCTGGGTATCGGTGAACAACTTGGCGATGGCGCTGGACACCGTGCCCGAGTCCACGATCATGGAATCGACCACGATGTCAGGCGCGATCGGCTCCAGACCCAGGTGTGCCACTTCGATTCCAGCGCGCGTCTTCCTGAGCTCGACGGCCTTGATGCTCGAGGAGCCCACATCCAGACCCACTATCGTTTTCAATCCCATTCCAAACATGTGCCCGCCCTTCTCGTACCGAAGTTCGTTTTCCGAATTCGTCTTTTGCGACGCGTCTACGGAGTTCCGGCAGCTTTCACCGCTGCCTTGATCTTCTTGCCGCTCCGCGTTTCCGTTTCCACCGACTTCTCTTCCATCCACTGATCCAGCTTCGATTTCTTGAAGCGCCAGCGATTGCCCAACTTGAACGCCGGAATCTGTTGCTCGTTCACGTACTTGTACAAAGTGTCCGGACTCACCCCCAGATACTGCGAAGCTTGCCGAATGTTCATCACTTCTCGCGAGTCGGCCATTACGTTTCCCTACGCGTTCGAGCGTATTTTGGTGTGCTGAGCATATCTCAAACGGAAGCGAGGGCCTCTCCCCGTCAATTACCCGGTTTTATTGGGTTTTATGAGGTTTTTCTGGATTCGGCAAAATTCGGACTTGCAGTGTATGTCTGTAGGTTGTATTTCGGAGAGCGATTGCTACTACAGGTAGTAGTTTCCGCTGAGATCGGGCACCAGTCACCCGAATGGCGGTAACTAAGGTACTAGAGACGGTACGGAGGTACTTGAACCGGTGCGCAAGCCCTTGAAAACGCTTTGCCGAGGTTGCCCCACCCTTGCGTTCTTTGCAAGGGTGGGAATTTTGTGCGGAGGCTCATCACGCCACCATTCCCACCCCCTTGCAAAGAACGCAAGGGTGGGGCAGCCTCAGAAAATGGTGGGCCAGCACCCCTCCGGGCTGGACGCTGACCCCACCATTCTGCGAATTGATCCTGCAGTCATATTTAGAACAGGCAAAACATCATTTAATCTTTATTGTCATGATTATATGTGACATAAATCACTTATATTTATGGGTCATTTTGGTACCATGAATTCGACACCACTTCGAACGGAGCATTCCTATGAAACTACTCGTCATCGGTTCCGGCATGATGGGATCCGCCGCCGCCTACGATATGGCCCGCCAGGGCCAAGTCGATTCTGTCACTCTCGCCGACAGCAACCTCAAACTCGCTAAGGATGTCGCAGCCCGGGTCAACCGCATCACCAACGACAAAAAGGTCCGGGCGGTCGCGCTCGACGCTGCGAAGGAAAAAGACGCGGCGCGCCTGATGAAAGGCCACGACGGCGCACTCTCCGCCGTTCCCTATTTCCTGAACCTCGGCCTGGCCAAAGCCGCCATCACCGCCGGATGCCATTTCGCCGATCTGGGCGGCAACAACACGGTGGTCCGCCAGGAACTCGCGCTCGCCAAGCAAGCTGAGAAACGCGGCATCGGCATCGCTCCCGATTGCGGTCTCTCTCCCGGCATGGCCTCCATCCTCGGCGGCGAACTGGTTCGTCGCCTCGACGGACGCGCCGACGCTCTGAAACTTTACGTCGGTGGCCTTCCCGAAAAACCGATGCCTCCGTTTCACTATCAGCTGGTGTTCTCCGTCGAAGGACTCATCAACGAATACGTCGAACCAGCCCGCATCCTCCGCAAAGGCAAGCTGATCACCATCGATCCCCTTACCGAGCCCGAACCGTTTCACATGGACGGCTTTGCCCCGCTCGTGGCCTTTCAAACCTCCGGCGGAACTTCCACCTTGCCCGAAACTTTCGAAGGCAGAGTCGGCGAGTGCTTCGAGAAAACCTTGCGTTATCCTGGCCATTACGACTTGCTGTGCGAATTGAAAGACCTGGGCCTGTTTTCGAATGAGAAAATGCGGGTCGGCGACGTGGAAGTCGCGCCGCGCGCCGTCCTGTCAAAAATCTTCGAAGGCAAATTCGCGGGCAAAGGTCCCGACCTCTGCATCATGCGCCTCGAAGCGCACGAATCGGTCAAGGCCCCTGGGGTCCGCGGCTTGCTTGGCGGAAAACTCAAAGGCCGAGTCGCGACCTTCACCATGGTCGACCACTACGATCCCAAGAGCGATATGAGCGCCATGATGCGCACGACCGCCTTCCCCGCCTCCATCGTCCTGCAGATGATGTGCGCGGGAGCGGTCAGCAAGCGCGGAGCGGTCTTGCAGGAGCGCGACGTTCCCGCCGATACCTTCCTCGAAGAAATCGCGCGCCGGGGAATCAAGATCGAGTATCGGATGGAGTAGTCCTCGCTCGTGTTGGGAAGGGAGTGTGGGGACGGGCGACTCGCCCGTCCAGTTCGACTAGAGACGGCCACCCCCGCCGGGCTCCCCAGACCGCGCGTTTTTCGCGGCCTGGGGCTCGGCCGTCCTACCATGTAAGCTCTCAGCCGGTTGCGTGCTGCCCGTCTTCTCAGGATGTCAGCGTCGAAGCATGTAACCAAGATTGCCATCGACAACCGCGCACGAGAGAGCGAAAACAAATGGCATGAGGAAAGCTTGGCTGGTATTTTGCCTGCTTCTGGCCGGTTGCGCGGCGAAGAAGCAGCCGGTTGCCGTGACCCCGCCTCCGCCTCCCATCCGGAGCCAGCGGCCGCCACCCACTGCCGAACTCATCGAACACTGCGTAATCGTCAAGCAGGAAAATGCCAACACGGTGACCTGCAGTTGCCTGCCTCTGACTACGGTGATCGATTCAAAAACGGGGCACACCAAAATCGTTTGCAAGAGAATGAAAGAAGAAAAAGAAGAAAAATGAGATCGGGACCGGAGAGTGGAAGGCAAGTCCTTTCCTCATCGGGTCTGGCGGCGATATCTCCACCACAAATATAGGATCACCGCCAGGGCGGCAATCAACGCGGCTATATTGAAGCGCTGCATGACGCGCAACAGGGTGCGCCAATGTCGCCCGAACACATATCCGGCGCTGGCGATGACGGTGACCCAGACGGCCGCGCCCAGAAAGTTGAACAGAGCAAACACTCGCCAGCGCATGCGCATCACACCGGCCAGCGGTCCGGCGAATATTCTCATGCCGAAGACGAAGCGCGCGAAGAAGATTGTGGGTGCGCCGTAGCGGGCGAACATCTCCTCGCCGCGTTTCAGCGTACCCGGTGGAATCCGAAAAAACCTTTGATAGCGATCGAGCAGCGGACGCCCGCCATAGTAGCCGAGGGTGTAGCCCAGATTGTCGCCCAGCGTGGCAGCACAGGTGGCGATCACGATGATCCATCCGAGATGGAGCCGATGTTCGGAATAGGCCAGAAAACTTGCCAGCAGGAGAGCACTTTCACCGGGCACCGGGATGCCGGCGTTTTCGCACAGCAGCGCCAGAGCGACGCCCCAATAACCGTAGGTGGCAACGAATTCGCGGAGAGCGTGAGAGATCGTGTGGTGCATGTGATGAAGCGAGTTCTCAGTTCCCAGTTCTCAGTTCTCAGTTCCCAGAAATGTGGGTTTGACTGAGAACTGAGAACTTCTTTAGTTTCCTTTTCCTCCGGTCAGGAAAGCAACCAGCGCGCGGTTGAAGTCTTCAGACGCCTCTTCGTAGGGCAGGTGGCCGACGCCTTCAAACGCCACCAAACGCGCATTGCGAAAATTCCGGCGCAGCGGCTCGGCCGATCGAAAATCAACCGCACGGTCTCTGGTTCCCCAGATGAGCAGAGTCGGATAATCGCGAATCTTGGGGAGCGCCGCTTCCAGTTCCGCGAGGTCCGCCGTCCAATTCCTTACGATGTGCAGAGCGTGACGGAACACGTGATTCTTGAGTGCGGGCAAGCGGTAGCCTTCGAGCGAGTCGGGCGGGATTCTCGATCCGTCGCCAAACATGCGGCGCAACCACAGGTAGTCGAGGGAGCGCCAACGCTCAATCGTGTTGCGGAAGAGCATGGAACCGAAAGGGCTGCCTACAAACGGCGCGAGTCGCTTGCCGTGCGCCGACCAGGGATTGACGGGCGCGACGAGCACCAGACGGTGAAGGCGCGCATGGTTTGTTTCTGCGCAAATCGCCGCCACCATGATGGCGACGGCTCCGCCATGCGAAGTGCCCAGTAGGTCGAAGTCCTGGACGCCGAGAGCGTCGGCGAACTGCAGAGCGCGCTCGGCGGTCGCGCGTACGGTGCAATCCATCCCCTCATTCGCTGGCGACAATCCGGCACCCAGATTGTCGATGGCATACACGGTTGCGTGGGGCGCCAGCGCGGGCAGGGTGAATCTCCAGGAAAAGGAATATCCCATCAGCCCATGAATCAGTATCAGCGGCTGACCTGACCCGGCCTTGAGGTAGCGCATACGTCCGTCGGGAAGATCGAGCCAGCGCTCTTCGATTGGCGCGTTGCGATCAACGCCGGGAACGAATTTTTCTTCGGGATGTTGCGCTTCGGTGGGCAACGAAATCCTCGTGGAGAGAATCTTACTAACTGATATCGCCTCTAACTTTGGGGAGCTGAATTTTGGCTCCCCTTCTTTTGTGAGTCTGCGCCAACCCGCTGGGGAAAGAATCCGTTCGATGCCCGCCCCTAAAGGGGCTTTTGGCGTTGCGAGCTTGCGGCATCGCTAAAGCGATGCCCTGATACGAATCACGCGGGCTCGGCTTGATACGAATCCCGCGGGCTCGGCGGTCGCACGCTTTTTTCGCACGCCGAATCAGGCATCAGTTCGCCAGCGCGGCGGGAGACGGGGCACGCCCCGTCTCTACAGTCGATTTTCTTCGCTTCTTGCCGAGCAGTTTCTTCAGCACCCGGATTCCTTTGTCCACGTGCTTTTCTTCCAGCAGGAACGGCGGCAAGAAGCGCAGGACGGTGTCCTGGGTGGCGTTGAAGAGCACGCCCTCGGCCAAAGCCTGCTCGACTAGCGGGCGCGCTGGAATGTCGAGCACCAGGCCTTGAATGAATCCGCGGCCGCGCGTTTCGCGGGTGGCGGCGTACTTCGAGACCAGTTCCTCGAATTGCTGATGCAGGTAGCCGCCAACCTTCACCACGTTTTCGAGCAGATGCTCTTCTTCGACGATCGCCAGAAATTCGAGCCCGACGCGGCACGCCAGCGGACCACCGCCAAACGTGGTGCCGTGCTGTCCCGGCGAAATCGCGGAGGCGAAATGTTCTTTCGACAGGAACGCGCCGAGCGGCACTCCGGCGGCGATTGGCTTGGCGATGGCGACGATGTCGGGCACTATTCCAGGAGGTGTGCCGAAGCTCTGGAAGGCGAACATCTTGCCGGTGCGGCCGAGGCCACACTGGATCTCATCGAAGATGAGCGCGGCCTGATGCTGGTCGGCGAGCGTGCGACAGGCGCGCAGGAAGTCTTCGGAGCACTCAAGAATTCCGCCTTCGCCAAAGATGGGCTCCAGCACGATGGCGCAAGTGTTGGCATTGACGGCGGCGCGCAGCCCTTCGACGTCGTTCTGCGCCACGAAAGTCACGTTTTCGAGCAACGGCTCAAAACCTTTGCGGTACTTGTCCTGGCCGGTCAGCGACATCGCGCCAAAGGTTCGGCCGTGGTACGACCCTTTCAGCGCCACCAGTTGCGACTTGGCATCGCCGCCGGCCTTGTGTCCGGCGAGACGCGCCAGTTTGATGGCGCCCTCCACCGCTTCGGTGCCGCTGTTCGAGAAAAAAACGCGATCAAAGTTAGAACCCGAAAGCTGGCATAGACGCTCGGCCAGTTGTCCCTGATATTCGTTGTAATAGAGATTCGAGAGGTGAATGACCCGGGCCGCCTGCTCGCGGATGGTCTTGACAATGCGGGGATGAGCATGACCAAGGGCGTTCACTCCCAGTCCGGCCACGAAGTCGAGATACTTCTTGCCCTCGAAGTCGTAGAGAAAAACGCCCTTCCCGCGCTCAAAGCCCACGGGATAGCGGTTATAGGCAGGAAGAAGAAAACGCTTTTCAAGATCGGCGATCTGGTCGAGGCGAGGCATGGGTTCATTGTAGAACGAGCGGTAGGACGAAGGATGGGTCGGCGGTCAGGCGCCAGCCGTCAGCCCAGTGTTCAGTCTTCGGCCGGGCCTTCGGGGATTTCTTCAGATCAATTCAGAAGGCTTCAGATTGGCTCCATGGACGTTTCTGGGAATGAAGCGCAAGATCATACTCGCTTGCCAGGAACTGCTCGCCTCTTCTAGAACGAGTCAGGTTGAGCCCCAGTGAGTGGGGGGTTTGAGAAACGGGGAAGGTTCTCGAACCCCTCAAAACAAAATAAGGGGTTTGGGCCCGTCACCTCACTTCACTTCAGATACACGCAAACCAAGAAATCCGCAAGCTCCCTCCGGCTTACCGAGCACCCAGACCCCATTCCCATCTACAGCATCCCGAAAAGCAGAAGCTACCTTCCATATTTCATAGGCGCCATACCAAATCAGCTCTATAATTGCGGAAATCGCTCTATGGAAGCGACTTACGGGCATTGGATAGACGAGGAGGGGTGGCAGTGAAGTTGCTTATGCCTGAACGGCGGCGAATCTCTGGCCGCGCCGCGCTGCTGTCCCAGCCCATGAACCGCGAATTTGAGGCCCGGTTTACCGCCATCCTGCTGGCTCTCCTCACAGTAGCGGCGGTAGTTTTCGCCTCCTTTAACTACAAGATCGAGCACCAGTCTGCCATCCCCGACGACGGCGCCTGGTGGATGGAATCGAAGGGCCGTCTGGTGGCCGATCGACTGGAACCGAACGGTCCGGCAGAGCGCGCGGGAATCCGCCGCGGAGACGAAGTGGTCAGCGTCAACGGCCGCGCCGTGGACACAGCGGCAGCGGTCACGCGTCAGCTCTATTACTCCGGCGTCTGGTCAAAGGCAACCTACTCCCTGATCCGTGGTTCCGTCCCGCTGGATGTGGAAGTGGTGCTGGCTCCGGCCGAGCGCTCCATGAACGATTGGCTGCGGCTGATCGCGCTGATCTACCTGGGGATTGGACTCTATGTCCTGCTGCGGCGCTGGACCGCCGTAGGCTCCACGCATTTTTACATTTTCTGCCTCGTATCGTTCGTCTTCTACTCACTGCATTACACCGGCAAGTTCAACGCGTTTGACTGGACCGTGTTGTGGGCCAATGAAGTGGCATGGCTGCTGCAGCCGGCGCTGTTCCTGCACTTTGTGCTGACCTTCCCCGAACGGCGGGAATTCGTCACGCGGCATCGCTGGTCGATACCGCTGCTCTATCTGCCGGGAGCGGTACTGCTCGGAATCCAGATCCTGGCCTTCGAATTTTTGAAGGCCAGCGCGAGCTTGCTCTTCAACCTGAACCGGGTGAACTACGCGTATCTGACGATCTTTTTCGTCTCGGCGGCAGCGGTTCTGTGGCGCAACTACCGCCAGGCCACGACTCCGATTCTGCGGCAGCAGCTCAAGTGGATTACGCGCGGCACCATCCTCGCCATCACGCCGTTTACGGTTTTTTACGTTCTGCCCTATCTGCTCGGAGTGATGCCTTCGACCCTCATGAAGGTGTCGGTGCTGTCGCTGGGCTTGCTGCCGCTCACTTTTGGATACGCCATTTTCCGCTACCGGCTGATGGATGTGGATCTGATCTTCAAGCGCGGCATGGCGTATACGCTGGCGGCCGCGGCCATCGTGGGAGCGTACTTCGCGGGCGTGGCGGCCATCGCGGAGTTGGTCCACACGCGCGTACCCAGTTCCGGACCTTATGGACTGATGGTGGCCGTCGTGGTCACCGCCCTGCTCTTCGATCCGGTACGGAAGTGGATTCAGGAAAAGCTGGACCAGTTCTTCTACCGCACCGGCTACGACTACCGGCGCACGCTGATCGAATTTGGACGCGAGTTGAGTTCGGAAACCGACCTCGACAAGATGCTCTCCTCGCTGGTGGACCGGCTGGCCCGCACGCTGCTGGTGGACCGCATCGCGATCTTTCTCGGCAACGGCGACTCTTCGCGCTTTGAGCTGGCGAAATCGTTCGGGCTCGCCCACGTCACCGGTCTTGACTTGTCGTTCCTCGCGAAACCGCGAGCCGAAGATACGGCCGGGCATATCTTCTTCGAAAATACGCGCCAGTTGCCGCGGGAGAACACCAGCGCGCAAGAAGCCATCGCACGCCTCGATCTCAACTACTACATTCCTTGCCATGCGCGGCAAAAGACCATCGCCTTCCTCGGACTGGGCAAGACCATGCAGGGCGACTTCCTCTCCAGCGAAGATGTGGAGTTGCTCCAGGCGCTGGCCGGATACATCGGCATCGCCATCCAGAACGGGCGGCTCTACGCCTCCCTGGAACAAAAGGTGAGCGAGTACGAACGGCTCAAGGATTTCAACGAGAACATTGTCGAATCCATCAACGTTGGTGTGATGGCGGTGGACTTGCAGGATCGCATCGAGAGCTGGAACTCGCAGATGGAAGTCATGTACGCCCAGCCGCGTTGGCAGGTGGTGGGGCGTTCGTTGAGCGAGGTTTTTCCGGCTGCCTTCGTCGAGGAGTTCTACCGCGTCCGGCAGAATCCGGGCATCCACAATCTTTATAAGTTCCGACTGGTGACACCAACCGGCGAGTCGCGCATCGTCAACGTTGCCATGGCGCCGCTGGTTACACGCAAGTTCAACGTGGTGGGGCGGCTAGTAATCATGGACGACATCACGGAGCGGATCGAACTTGAGGTCCAGCTCACCCAAGCCGACAAACTTTCTTCGATCGGACTGCTGGCCGCGGGCGTGGCCCACGAAGTGAATACGCCGCTGGCGGTCATTTCCTCCTACACCCAGATGCTGGCCAAGCAGTTGCAGTCGGATCCGCAGAAAGCGGGCGTGCTGGAGAAGATCACCAAGCAGACGTTCCGCGCCTCCGAGATCGTCAACAATCTGCTGAACTTCTCCCGCACCACGGGCACGGAATTGACCGAAATCAGTCTGAACAAAGTGATCGCGGATACGCTGGCGTTGCTCGACCATCAGTTCAAGGTGGCGCACATCCAGGTGCACCACGAATTTTCCGAGAAGCTGCCTTTGATTCAGGGCAACGCCGGGCGCCTCCAGCAAGTGTTTCTGAATTTGTTCTTGAATGCCAAGGACGCGATGGCTGGGGGCGGGGTGCTGGACGTGGCGACGCTGAACGGGGAATTCGTCAGCGTGCGCGTCTCCGACACGGGCTCGGGCATTGCGCAGGAACACATTCACCGCATCTACGATCCATTTTTCACCACCAAGACATCGCCTGCCGAAGGCCAGAATCGCGGCACCGGTCTTGGGCTTTCTGTCACCTACGGCATCATCCAGGAACACGCGGGCAACATCCGCGTGGAGAGCCGCCCGGGCGAAGGCACCACCTTCACCCTGGATTTTCCATTGATATCGACGAGGAAGGCACTCCATGTCTGAAGCAGCAGTGTCGGAAGTAGAGGGTATCCCGCGCCGAATTGCGTCTCAAAGCACGTCTCCAAACACGCCGCAAAGCACTCCGCCGAGCGCGGGCAGAATCCTGATCATCGATGATGAAGCGGAAATCCGGGAGTCGCTGGAGACTCTGCTTCAACTCGAGGGCTACACCGTCGTCGTCGCGGGAACGGGACGGGAAGGCCTGGCGCACATTGGGGAGCGCGCGTTTGACGTCGTTCTGCTTGACCTCGCCCTGCCGGACAAGAACGGCATGGACGTGCTCTCGGATATCCGGCTGGTGCATCCCCAGCAGGCGGTCATCATGATCACCGCCTACGGCACGGTGGAGAACGCAGTCCGCGCCATGCAATCGGGCGCCACCAACTTCATCCAGAAACCGTGGGACAACGAGAAACTGCTCGCGGATGTGCGCGCCGCGGTTGCCCGGCAAAAGGCGGAAGAAGAAAACATTCAACTGAAGCGCGCCCTCAAGCAGCGCTACAACTTTGAAAACATCGTGGGCAAAAGCGAGCCCATGCTGAAGATTTTTGATCTGGTCGCGCAGGTCGCGCCCAGCCGCTCCACCGTACTGCTGCAAGGCGAAAGCGGCACGGGCAAAGAACTGATCGCGAAGGCGATTCACCTGAACTCCACGCGCCGCGACCGGCCATTCGTGCCCGTCAACTCCGGCTCGACGCCGCCCGACCTGCTGGAATCCACGCTGTTCGGGCACGTCAAGGGCGCCTTTACCAGTGCGGTTTCGTCGAAAAAAGGCTTGTTCGAAGTTGCGGACCGCGGCACGCTCTTCCTCGACGAGATCGGCACCATGAGCATGGACACGCAGAGCAAGATTCTGCGCGTGCTGCAGGACCGCAAGTTCATGCATCTCGGCGGCGTGCAGGAAATTCAAGTGGACGTGCGCATCATCGCCGCCACCAACGTCGATCTCCGCCAGATGGTGAAGGAAGGCCGCTTCCGCGAAGACCTGTTCTACCGCCTTAACGTAATCAGCCTCGATCTGCCGCCGCTGCGCCAGCGCCGCGAAGATATTCCGCTGCTGGTGCAGCACTTTCTCCACAAATATTCCGAGGAAAATGAGCGCCCGCCGCGCCGCATTACCACCGAGGCGTTGCGTCCGCTGGTCAGCTACTCCTGGCCCGGCAACGTCCGCGAACTGGAAAACACCATCGAACGCGCCGTGGTGCTCTCTTCCGACAGCGACATCGGAGTCGATCTGCTGCCCGATCACATCGTGGGCCGCGGCAGCGCGGTTCCGACTCTCGATGCGAGCACCGGGGCCACGCTGTTCGGCATTATGGAAGACTGCGAACGACGCATCATCGTCGACATGCTGGAGAAGTGCGGCTGGAACCAGACCGAGGCGGCCGAACGCTTCCACGTCCCGCTCTCCACCCTGAACCAGAAAATCAAACGCCTGGCTATCGAGATCAAGAAGAAGAACAACCACCGGGAGTAGATCGGGTGATCGGGGTCATCGGGTGATCTGAAAACCGTGGATCGATGGGTTTGCGATGGCCCGATCACCCGATGATTACTCCTCTGCTATAGTTCCTTGAGCAGTTCCTCCTGACCCGACATGGCGCTTGAACTCGAATTGGTTTCGCCCATTGAAATCGCCAAAGACGCGGCGCTGGCGGTTCAGGAATACACTCTGCTCGCCGCGCAATCGCTGGCCAACTTCTTCCGCCGTCCCCTGTACATGGGCGACATGCTGTATCAAGCGGACCTGATCGGGGTCGGCTCCCTACCCATCGTGATTCTGACCGGACTCTCCGTCGGCGCGCTGTTGGCGCTGAACTCCGCCAGCACGCTGCAACGCTTCGGCGGGATCACCCTCATCGGCCAGCTCGTGTCGATCGGCATGGTCACAGAACTGGGTCCGCTCATCACCGGACTGATGGTGGCCGGACGGAACGCCTCCGGCATGGCCAGCGAACTGGGCTCGATGATCGTGACCGAACAGATTGATGCGATGCGCGCGTTGGGAACCGATCCCACCAAAAAGCTGATCACGCCACGGGTTGGGGCGACGGTCTTCATGCTGTTTTTCCTGACCATCATCGCCGATCTGCTAGGGCTGATCGGGGGTTACGCGGTCGCGCATCTGATCTTCGGCCTCAACTCGCAGCAGTATTGGACCTCGGTCTGGCAGATTCTGGTCTTCCGCGATGTCTTGACCGGCCTGATCAAGCCCGTTCTGTTTGGGTTCATCATCTCCACCATCGGCTGTTACTACGGCATCTCGACGCGGGGCGGCACGCAGGGCGTGGGGCGTTCAACCACCCAAGCCGTGGTCGCGGCTTCCGTGCTGATTCTTATCGTGGACTTCTTCGTCACCAAGCTGATCTTCGCAATTTTTGGTTACAGGTAGGCCATGTCTGCTCCCACCTTGCCCAGCACAAATCCGGCAGCCGCAGTTGCGAATCCATCCGGTTACGCGCTCGAATTCGACAACGTTTCCATCGCGTTCGATGAAAAAGTTGTGCTCGATGGAGTTTCGTTCCAGTTGCCGCACGGCGAAACCAAAGCTCTGTTTGGAGTCGCCGGATCGGGCAAAAGCGTTCTGCTCAAGCTGGCGATCGGGCTGCTGCGGCCCGACCGCGGACGCATCTTGATACTGGGGGAAGAAATCACGCGCATGCGGGAACAGGACCTGTTCGGACTGCGCCGGCGCGTGGGCATCGTGTTCCAGGAAAGCGCGCTCTTCGATTCACTCAAAGTCTACGAAAACGTAGCCTTCCGCCTGATGGAGGAACATGTCGCGCCGGAGGAAATTGAGCGGCGGGTCCGCGAGGTGTTGCGCTTTGTGGAACTGGAGGAAACTTATGACATGCGTCCATCCGAACTCTCCGGCGGCATGAGAAGGCGCGTGGCCATCGCGCGCGCCATCGTCACCGAGCCCGAGGTGCTGCTCTACGACTCGCCTACCGGCGGACTCGATCCGGTGACCTCGAATACCATCGTCGAACTCATCATGAAACAACGCGACGTCTACAAAACCAGCGCCCTTATGGTGACCCATCGCCTGCAGGATGCTTTCACCATGGCGACTCACCAGTTCGACAAAGCCACCAACCAGATGGTCGTCCTGCCCAAAGGCCAGCATTGCGATGTGCCCATGAGCTTCCTGATCCTGCGCGACGGCAAAGTCATCTTCGATGGCGACGGCCACCATCTCGCCGCTTCGCGCGACGACTACATTCGGGAATATATTTCGTAGGGAGGCAGCTGTCAGCTCTCAGCTGTCAGTCTTCAGTAAAAGAGGGGCCTTCGCGTTTGCGACTTTTGTTTTCACCGCCTTTGCCCGGCAGGCCCACGGGATTTTCGTGGGTGCGTTCGCGGAATCCGCCTTTCATCCCGCGGGCCAGGCCAATCGTCGATTCGCCAAACTTCTCGCGCAGATGGTCGGCGGCGGCGAGAGCCTTCTGCCAACGCTGATCCTTCGCAGGCTCCAATAAGTCCAGCTGAGTGGAACCCGATTCGAAGTTCGAAGCTTGCACTCCCAACAACCGCACCGGCGCGCCCGGCTTCCAGTTGGCGAAAAACAGGCGCCGCGCCTGTTCGAAAATCTGGTGATCCATCTGCGTCGGCTGCTCCAAAGAATGGGCTCGCGTGATGGTCGTGAAATCTTTGTAGCGCAATTTCAGCTGGAGCGTGCGCGCAAAGCATCCGCCCTCGCGCAGCCGCCGTCCCACCATTTCGCTGAGCCGCATCAACGTGGACTGCAGGCGCTCGGCGTCGCCCGTATCCTCGTCAAAGGTGTGTTCGTGACTGATGGATTTGGGATCGACGCTCTCTCCGACTTCGTTGTCGAACCACCCGCCCGCGTCTTCGCCCCGCGACTTCCCGGCCAGCGCGAGGCCCCATTTTCCGAAGCGCAGTTTGAGATCGCGGTCTTCGAGGCGCGCCAGGTCGCCCACTTTCTGAATGCCGATGGCATGCAGCTTCTGCTCCATCACCTTGCCCACGCCGGGAATATCGCCGACGGCAAGCGGCGCCAGAAACTTCGCCTCCTCTCCGGGCAGCACCCACAGCACTCCGTTCGGTTTCGCTTTGGCGGAGCAGACTTTCGCGATCAGCCGCGAGGTGCCGATCCCGATCGAGCAGTTCAATTGTGTAGCCGACTTCATCGCGTCATGCAGGCGATGCGCGGAATGGAGCGGCCGGCCATGCAGGCGCTCGGTCCCGGTCATGTCGAGGTAAGCCTCGTCCACCGAAGCCATCTCGACCAGCGGAGAAAAGTGGCCGAGTACTTCGTGCACCTTCCCGGAATATTCGCGATAGCGCTCCGGATGCCCATTCACAAAAATCGCCTGCGGACAGAGTTTCGCTGCCGTCCGCAACGGCATGGCCGAATGCACGCCAAACTTGCGCGCCGCGTAGGATGCGGCTGAGACCACTCCCCTCTCGTCGCGCTGCCCGCCCACCACCACCGGCTTGCCCTTCAGCGTCGGGTCGAACAATTCCTCGACGGAGACGAAGAAGGCGTCCATGTCAACGTGGAAGATGGTGCGTGGGGAGGAGGTGCTCATCGGAATGCAGAAGGCCTTGCAGAAGTGTACCGCGAGGTTGGCGCGATTCGTATCGGGGCATGCCTTCGCTGAAGGAACGGGCGTTCTGGAATCGTCCATTGGTAGAGTCCGCATGCCAGTAGAAACCGCGCTTGACACTGGGGTTTCCGGCTCCTACGCTAACGGCATATGGAAGTGCAACTCACCCCCGACCAAAGGGCCCTTGTCCGGCAAGCAATTGACAGCGGGCGGCTTCGACGCGAGGAAGACGCGGTGAAGGAAGCTCTTTCTTTGTGGGAGGAGCGTGAACGCACCCGAGCGGAAATCCTGGCCGCCGTGGATGAAGCGGAAGCCTCTCTGGCTCGTGGCGAAGGGCGCGCGATCACGCAGGAGTCCGTGCGTGAGCTTGCCCAGCAGGTGACGCAGCGCGGGCGAGCACGCCTTGCCGCCGAACAGCAAACGCCCCGCCGATGAGGCACCGCCGTTCGCCTCTGGCCGATTCCGACCTCGACGACATTTGGTACTACGTCGCTTGCCAAAGCGGCAGTATGGATATTGCAGACCGTCTCATCGGCTCCATCACGGACCGGTTCTTTCTTCTCGCCAGCCATCCCTACCTAGGACGAGCCCGCGACGAAGATTTGCGCCCCGGCCTGCGGACCTTTCCCGTCGGCGAATACGTCATCTTCTACCGTCTCGAGGACGAAGACGTGGTGATTCTTCGCGTGCTGCGTGGCAGCCGGAACATCGCAACCTTGTTCGGCCATTGAATCTGCAACATATTTGCGCACGTCCACACATGACGGCTCACTACCCCAGCACCGGCTCCCGTTTCAAGTCCGCGGTTACCGGGGCTGCGTCCGCGCTGGCCCGCGCCTGGCGCGCCCGCTCGTAGATTTTGCCGTACTCGCGGGCCGACGCTCCCCAGGAAAAATCGCGGCTCATGCCGTTGCGCATCAGCGTCTGCCATGATGACGGGTCCTGGTAGGCGAGCAAGGCTTGTTTGATAGTCGCCAGCAGCGCTTCGCCGGTGTAGTCGGTGAACTTGAAACCCGTGCCCTTGCCGGTGCGCGCGTCCCAGGGCTCGATGGTGTCGTCCAGGCCGCCCGTCGCCCGCACGATGGGAACGGTGCCGTATTTCAGGCTGTAAATCTGGTTCAATCCGCAGGGCTCGTAGCGCGAAGGCATCAGGAACATGTCGGCGCCCGCTTCAATCTTGTGTGCAATGGCGTTGTCGTACGCAACCTTGGTCGCAATCTTGTTCGGGAACTGCTTGTTGAGCCGCTGGAACATCTCTTCGTAGGTCCTGTCGCCTGCGCCTAGCGCAACCACGATCATCTCTTCGCGCGCCAGCCGGTCCATGATCTGCGCGATCAGGTCGAAGCCTTTCTGCGCGGCAAAGCGCGAGACGATTCCGATCACCGGCACTTTGGAGTCTGCACTCGTGACTCCGAAGGCGTGCAGTAAGTCGTGTTTGCATTTCAGCTTGCCGCTCAAATCCTGCGGCGAATATTTCGCCACCGCGAATCTGTCGGTCTGCGGGCTCCACTCGTCGTAGTCCACGCCGTTCAGGATGCCGGTCACGGTCGCGGCACGTTGGCGCAGCACGCCTTCCAGCCCAAATCCGTATTCGGTGGTCTGGATCTCCTGACTGTATTTCTTGCTGACCGTGGTGACGTAATCGGAGAGCACGAGCGCGCCCTTCAGGAAATTCACCTGCCCAAAGAATTCCATCTTCGAGATCGTCAGCAGATCCCAGGGCAGCATCAGCAGCGGCAACGTATCGGGCGGGAACAAACCCTGGTAACCCATGTTGTGGATGGTGAAGACGGTGGCGACATCGCGAAACGCGGGATCCTCGGCATAGAGCGTGCGCAACATCACCGGCACCAGCGCCGATTGCCAGTCGTGGCAGTGGAACACATGCGGCACGCCCAAAATCTTGGAGGCTTCGAGCACCGCCCGCGAAAACATGGCAAAGCGCTCGGCATTGTCGGGATAGTCGCCGGCCGGGCTGCCGTAGAGGGCCTCGCGGTCAAAGTATTGCGGATACTCCACAAAATAAAATCGGACTCCTGAGGGCATGCTCGTGCCCGCCGCTACCACCGAGCAGAAGCGATACTTGTCGTCAAACGGGATGGTGATGCTGCGGACGACCGTTTGCGGATCGTTCAGCTTGGTTTGGCGATAGCGCGGAACATACACGCTCACCTGATGTCCGAGAGCGGCGAGAGCGCGCGGCAAGGCGCCGACCACATCGGCTAGTCCGCCAGTTTTCGAAAAGGGAACGCACTCCGATGCCGCAAAAGCGATATGCATGGCGAAGAAGCCTCCTCGGCCAGAACTCGATATGCCTTGCTCACGTTATGATGGTCTTCGGTAGAGACGCGGCTTGCCATTTTGGGATTTGCAAGTTGTAATTTCCAATTGAAAAATCGCTGAATCTTCTTTTTCAATTCCAAATTACAAATTGCCAATTACAAATTAACTTCAGTCTAAAGCCGGAAAGAAAGAGGGTCAACGTGCCAAAGGGCGCGACCGCACGAACCAGTCCACACAAGCCCAAACTGGGACAGCATTTTCTGGCAAGCGAAGCGGCGGCCGTGCGCATTGTTGAGGCCCTGGGCGATGTTTCCGAGGCCACGGTGCTGGAGATCGGCCCCGGCCGAGGCGCCATCACCGATTTGCTGGCCCGGAAGGCTCGGCGGCTGATTGCGGTGGAATTGGACCGTGTCCTTTCGGCCCAGCTCCGCATGAAGTTCTCCCTGCACCCCAACGTCGAAATCATCGAAGGCGATATTCTGAAGATCGAACTGGACACGGTCTTCGGCGCGAAACCGGGCAGCCTGCGCACCGGCCTGAACTTCACTCCCGAACCGGCCCGCGTCATCGGCAACCTGCCGTATTACATCACTTCCGACATTCTGCTGCGGCTGCTGGAATACAACCGTTACTTTTCGACCCTGGTCATCATGGTGCAGAAGGAAGTTGCCGACCGCTTGGCGGCAACGGCAGGAAGCCGCGACTATGGCCTGCTTACGGCGACCGCGCAGCTCTACGGCCGGGTCGAGCAACTGTTCACGCTTCCGCCGGGAGCGTTTTCTCCTCCTCCCAAGGTGCATTCGAGCGTGATTCGGATTACGATCAAGCCGCGGCTGGAGGCGCTGCGGGTTTCCGAAGCCGAATTCATCGCCTTCCTGAAACTGTGCTTTGGGCAGAAACGCAAAACTCTCTGGAATAATCTGAAGACGGCGTACGATGAAGGTGTGTTGCGGGCGGCTTTGGCGAAAAGTGGTGTGAAACCTACAATTCGCGCTGAAGCTTTGCCCCTCGAAAAAACCGCCGCTTTGTTCCGCGTGCTACGTGACGGCGGTTCATAATTTTTCGAGCTTTATTTTTTCGGGCCGGCTTTTCGCGGGTATGGGCGCCCGCGCCACACGAGGCCACTGATGGCTTCCTCTTTGCGAACTCCCGCCGTTGCTGGCCGGTTTTATCCCGGTCGCGCGGACGAATTGCTGCGCGATGTTCGGGAATACACCTCCCCGCCCAAGGCTTCGGTCGGCCGCATCTCCGCCGTGGGATGCGTTGTTCCCCATGCGGGATACATCTACTCCGGCAGGGTCGCAGGCGCCGTGTTTTCGCGCCTGGAAATCCCCCAGCACTGTGTGATTCTCTGCCCCAACCACACCGGCAAGGGACAGGCGCTGGCAGTCATGGCGTCTGCAACCTGGCAGACTCCGCTGGGCGAGGTGCCGGCGGACGCGGAACTGGGCGCGCACTTGCTGCGGGGCTTCCCGACGCTCGTAGAAGACAGCGCGGCGCACCGCGCCGAACATGCCATTGAAGTCCAGCTTCCCTTCCTGCAGGCACGACAGCCTAAGTTGAAGATCGTCCCGATTGCTATCGGCACCAGCAACTTCGACGTACTGCGCGGATTGGGCGAGGCGCTGGCGGAGGCGATTGCCGAGCGAGAGAAGGCAGACAAAGGGAAGGTTCTGATCGTTGCCTCCAGCGACATGAACCACTACGAGTCCGACGCCATCACTCGCGTCAAAGACCGCAAAGCCAT
The DNA here is from genome assembly GCA_963712295.1 of uncultured Acidobacteriaceae bacterium. Classification (GTDB taxonomy): domain Bacteria; phylum Acidobacteriota; class Terriglobia; order Terriglobales; family Acidobacteriaceae; genus Acidiflorens. Next base: position 46,036 of record CAVQHM010000007.1, on the reverse strand, counting down.
CGAACGCGTGCTGGCTCTGGACACGCGCGGACTCTGGCAGGTGGTGATGACTGAAGACATCAGCATGTGCGGGTTTGGTCCTGCGATTGTCATGTTGACAGCGGCAAAACTTCTGGGAGCGACTTCGGCAACGCTGGTGAAGTACGCAACTTCGGGGGATGTTTCCGGCGATTACGAATCTGTGGTTGGTTACGCGGGAATTGTTGTGGAATAAGCACTCAGCATTCAGCACTCAGCATTCAGCTCTGAGCCCAGAGACGAAGCATTAGGGCTCGAGCTGAGTGCTGAATGCTGAGTGCTGTTTCAGTGTGGACGCGGCGGCGGCGCGGCTGACCGGTGCGGCGATGCCGCCGGAGCCATTCCTGTCGACCCGCCTCTGGTGGAAGCTGGAGGCGTACCCCAGCCTGTCGGCGACGTCGGTCGGTCGAGACTGGCGGGGCGGTTCTGGCGACGACGGGACGAGAAGTCCGATCCATCGTTTTCGCGATGCGATCGAGATGGTTTACCGATCCGCGTGGCACTCCGAAGCCGGCGGAGCCGGGATTGATGGTCAGGCGGCGAGGCGCTCCGGCAACCGGATTGGCTGCGAGGCCCTGTCCAACCATCACGATCTGATGGCCGCGCACGGGCGGGGTCGGCACCTTTGTTCTGACCGGCGGATTCGCTACCTGCGGAATTCCATACCACGGATTCCAATAGCCCGGCTGCCAGCCCCATCCGAAGCCGGGAGCGTAGGCCCAGTTGCCGTAATTGTAGGGCATCCAGCCCCAGGGATAGCCCGACACCCACATGTAGCCAAAGCCGGGATAGAACGCCCAGCCGCCATCCTGGAAGGGGCTCCAGGCGGCGTCGGTGAAGTAGGGCTGCCACATGGCGCCGTAACCGGGCACAGTCATGAAGTTGCCGTAGTAATTCAGGTCGCTCATACCGTAACCGTAGGGTGAGTTAATGCTGGAGCCGCCGGCGGAAGCGTAGCGTTCGTTATATTCGGTCTGCCGGCGATCCCAGGCGTCGGAGGGTTCGGCTTCGTAATTCTTGGCGATCGCGAAGGTGTCTTTCTTGGCGAGATCGTCCTTGGTTAGACCAACGGTCGCGCTATGATTCTCGGCAACTTCAACCTGACCGGCGGGCGAAGTCGCGTTCAATTTGCCTTTGAATACGGCAATCGTAGCCGCGTCGTCGGCAAGTGCCACGCGGAAATGGGCGGCCTCGGACACGGTGACGGACGAGCGAGCAAAATTCAACTGGAACTGGTCGCCGGCTTTGGAGTTGGACTTGGAGTTCGCGTTCTTCGGGTGAAGATTCGCGTAGACCGTGCCGGAGACCAGCTGCACGGTGTTGAGCTTCTGGCCGGCGTCGCCGAGCGCGAGACGGGTGAAGTCAACTTCGCTGTCGGGGGCAAGCCGCAGGGCGCTGCCATCCTCGAATTCCACTTCCGCGCGGCTGTCTTTGCCGGTCTTCAGCTTGCAGCCTTCGATTACGGGCAGGTTGATGAACGCTTTATCAAAACCATCGCCGGCGGCGCGGTCGATCTGCACCGTGCCCTCGACTTCGCTCAGGCGCACAATGCGCGCTTTCGATTCGGCCGACGCCGAGACCACCAGAAACGCCGCTGCGAGCACGGCCAACACTGCCAGCGTCTTTCCAAACTTTGCGATGGTCATATGCGCCTCCCCGAATTGCACCGTTAAGTGAATGCTTTGCACGCCGTTAGATCCGTTGCCCGAGTCACGAGTGGCCCACCGGCAACCACGAGCCGTGCTCGTCCCCAAATTGAGGCCTGGCAATCTTTCTACCTGTCTTGATCTGCCTTGAGTTTGCGAGGGTCCGGGGCGTTAGTCAAGGGGGGATTGGCGGTATCGCGGCTTGCCAGACCGCCGCTAACTGACGGTCGTCGTGCAGCCCAAGAATCCTACCGCAGGAGGCGTTATCGCGCCCCTGCCCTTTCCAGCAACCGTTGGGCGCGGGCGCGGGTTACGTTCATCACGGACGGATCGGCGATGATGTGATCGAGAATGGGTTGAATCGCCGCGACCTCAAGCAGTGAATTGCCGCGTGCCATCTCCTCCATACGCTTGAGTTCTTCGTCGAGCGCGAGCTTCTGGTAGTGGTAGTCGTACTGCAGGCGATGTCCGAATTCGAGCGTAGCCGACAGATTTTGCAGCAGGCTGGTCAAGTCCTGCACGGCGGGGTTGGAGGAATAGTTGTAGGTGGACTCACCGCTGCGGCGCGCGTCCTGGTAGGTGAGCGTTTTCTTACCGGTAAAAGCCATGCCCTTGTGATGGGAGTCGACGTCCTTTTGAAAATAGCCGGCCTTGGCCGCCAGTTCGAAGATTTTCCGCCGCGTTTCCGCCGCTACGGTGAAGCCCAGATCGAAGCTGTCCGTCTGGTCGGAATCGGCGGACAATCGGGCGCTCGACTGGTAGCGGGCCGAGCCATCGGATTGCACGCGAATCGAGTAGTGCTCGGGCTGGGAGGCGGGGAAATCGAGGGTAAAGGTAATAACCGCCGGAGCGGCTTGCGAATAGGCGAGGAGCGAAGAAAAGATCAGCAGGCAGACAATCTGAAGTCGACGAGGCATGGGCCGCTGTAATGATTGGGGATGGCGGCAAGCGCTGTCAAGGGCCGGGATGGTCAGAACGTAGGGGTCCTTCGACTCCGCAGCTCGCCTCGCGAGCGAGGCGTGCTGATCCGCTCAGGATGACAATCAGTGATGTGGCTGGGATGGCTCTGGCGTTCTTTCGTGGCGGCGGTGTGCAGATGGCAGATGGCGATCGCTAAGGCGTCGGCGGCGTCGGCGGGCTCGGGGACCTGATCGAGATTCAGCAGGCGGGTCACCATTTGCTGGACTTGATGTTTTTCGGCGCGGCCGTATCCGACTACCGCGGACTTGATGGAGAGGGGCGAGTATTCGGCGACTTCGAGCCCGGCGGAAGCGGCGGCCAGCATGGCGACTCCGCGCACCTGGCCGAGCTTCAGGGCGGACTTCACGTTGGCGGAGTAGAAAACGTCTTCGATGGCGACGCGGTCGGGACGGTGCCGGGAGATGAGTTCCTGCAGGCCGACAGAGATGCGCGACAGGCGGGTTGGCATGGGGTCGCGCGGCGAAACTTTGATGGCGCCGCAGACCACGCACACCAGACGATCTTTGTTTCGACCATCCGCGAGCAGGTCGACGATGCCGTACCCGGTATATTCGGTGCCGCAGTCGATGCCGAGGACGCGCATGGGGGAAGTGTAGCAGGAGAGCTCTCAGCCATCAGCACTCAGCATTCAGCAGTCAGCCATCGGCTCTCAGCCACAGCCGTGGTTCTGCGCGATTGGGTTTGCGTTTTCGTGCTGGAAGATTGCGTCGGCGCGAGGTGAGGATTCCAGAGCCAAAGCAGCGTGATAATCTAATGCATACAGCTCACTAACTTGCGCGGGCGGATGGCCGCCGCTCTGGGCATCGACTCTTACGGGTGCAAAGATCATACATAAGGAGCAGACGATGAAGATTGGAATACTGACCGGCGGAGGCGATTGTCCCGGGCTGAATGCAGTGATTCGAGCGGTGGTGCGGAAGGGCACGTTTCACTACGAAGACGAATTCGTGGGATTCATGGAGGGGTGGCGCGGGGTGCTGGAAGACAAGACCATGGAACTCAGCCTCTCGACGGTGGGTGGCATCCTGCCGCGGGGTGGCACCATCCTGCGCACCTCGCGCACCAATCCGTCCAAGCATGAGGGCGGCCTGCAGCTCTGCATCGACAACCTCAAGAAACATGGTTGTGACGCCCTGATCGCGATTGGCGGCGATGACACGCTTTCGGTGGCAAAGAAGCTTTTTGACAACGGAGTCAAAGCGGTGGGCGTTCCCAAGACCATCGACAACGATCTGTCCGGCACCGACTTCACCTTCGGTTTCGATACGGCGGTGAATGTGGCCACTGGCGCCATTGACCGCGTGCATACCACAGCCGAAGCCCACAATCGGGTGATCGTGGTGGAAGTGATGGGACGCGATTCGGGCTGGATCGCGACCTACAGCGGCATTGCCGGCGGCGCCGACGTGATCCTGATCCCCGAGATTCCGTTCGACATCGATGAGGTGGCCGAACTGATTCGCCAGCGCCACGCCCGCGGAAGATATTTCAGCATTGTGGTGGCCGCCGAAGGCGCGAAGTTTGCGGGTGGTGGCGTCGAAACGCAGGATGGGTCCGCGAGCCGCGATGAGTTCGGGCATCTTCGCCTGGGCGGAATCGGCCAGACGGTGGCAAAAGAGATCGAAACACGGACGGGCTTCGAGTCGCGGTCGGTGGTTCTCGGACATATCCAGCGCGGCGGATCGCCCAGCGCTTTCGACCGCGTGCTGGCCACGCGCTACGGACTGGGTGCCATCGACATGGTCCACCGCAGCGAATTCGGGCAGATGGCAGCGCTGCGAGGAAACAAGATTGTTTCCATCCCGCTGGCGGAAGCCATCGCTTCCAATCGTAAATGCGACAAGGAAATTCTGGACGCTGCCACCGGCATTCTCGACAAGCTCGACGCGAAGGTTTCCTGAGCCGCATGCGTTTCTGTAGAAGCGCAGCTTGCCGCGTCTCCCGCTCGCATTGCCAGTACCTGACTGGCAACCGGAGACGGGGCAAGCCCGGTCACAACCGGGCGATCGCGGGACGTTCGATCACTCCGGGATTTGCTTGGCTTGACGCGGGTTTAGAGGCATACTGACTCAGTGCCCCTCGACCCCGTCGAGGCGGTCCCGTACCTATGTTTCACAACGAACTCCAATCCCAGAACCGCGTCGAGCCGCTTACTTTGCCACCCGCGTCCGACGATACGGACGTGCTGCGGAAACGAATGCTCATCGCGCTGGGGATTCTGTTGGTAGCGCTGGTGGGCGTGATTCTGAAGGATTGGGATTTCTGGTTTCCACCGGGCAGTGAGGTCCAGGAGGCCGTCACTCGAATCAGCCACAAGAATAAGAATGCGGCTGCGGTAAGTACGACCAGGCCGGCGGCTCCCGCGCGCGAACGTAAACCAGCCCGATCCCCTGCGCCCGCAGCGCCTGCAGTTCCCTTCTCGGCAGCCACCGAGCGCGCAGCGCTTCCTCCTCTGCAGGTCGAAGTGGTAGCTGGCAACCGCCATATCAGTGTGCCCGGGAAAAGCAATGCCATTCATCTGGATGTGAACTTAGGCGAGACCTCTTCCACGTCCAGCGCGCCAGCGCCGGCCAACGCCCCGGCGAGTGGACGAACCGTCAATGCCGGCGATCGCGTGCAGCTCTCGCCGCAAACGGCGCAAAGTGTGAGCGTTTCGGTGCCGCCGGATTATCCCTTGCTGGCGCGCCAGATGAAGGTGCAAGGCGCCGTGAGTCTGCAGGCGCTCATCTCAAAGGAGGGCACCATTCAGGAACTGCAGATTCTGAGTGGACCGGCCATTTTAGCTGCCGCAGCCCGCGAGGCCGTGAAGCAGTGGCACTTCAAGCCCTACCTCCAAAATGGGCGGCCCGTGGAAACGCAGGCCAAGATCACCGTGAATTTCACAATTTCTACCAACTGAAGCAGGGCCGCATGATCTTCTCATTGTCATTGCCCGACCGCATTTCAGCGCAGTGTTTTTTCCGCGCCGTGAGTGTGCTGCTGATCGGCGTAGCCGCTCTGCCGGCGCTGTCGTCGTCTCTGCCCCTGCCCCAGCCTCAGGATCGTGCAAAAATAGGAGGAGCGCCCGCCATGACCTTCGCGCTGCACAGTCCGGATTTTCCCGATGGCGCCAACATCCCTCGAGCCTTCACCTGCGACGGTGAAGACCGTTCTCCGGCACTCGAATGGAGCGGCGCGCCTGCGGGCACGAAAGTCTTCGCCTTAATCGTGGACGATCCCGACGCTCCGGCGGGCACCTGGGTGCATTGGGTGATTTACAACATCCCGGGCGCAACCCACGCGCTGAAGGGCGGCATGGAGAAGAAAGAACAGTTGGCCGACGGTTCGCGCCAGGGCCGCAACGATTTCCGCAAGACCGGTTACAACGGTCCGTGCCCCCCGCCGGGCAAAGCCCACCGCTATTTTTTCAAACTGTATGCCTTGAGCACCCAACTGGCACTGGCTCCGGGCGCCAGCAAAAGCGCCGTAGAGCACGCGATGGAAGGGCACATTTTGGCGGGAACCGAATGGATGGGGCGGTTCCAGCGGTAAATTCTCACGGAAAATTAAACGGGCGTCCGGATTCTTGCGAATCCAGGACGCCCGGGCAGCCCTCCCCCAGAACTGCTCAATTGGGAATGTAAGACGAAGCGGCAAATCAGAGAATGGCACGCGGGTGCCAAGTTTATACCACTAAAGTGCCATCCTGTAAGTGGCACATTACAAAGCTTGTAACCTTAGTTGCATAATACAAAGCTTGTAACCGGGCTTCTATCGTGAAAGGACCATCTTGCCAGGGGGGGTCGGTGTGGGCGTCCCTGTGGAAAACGGCGAGCCTGCAATCGCCGTAGGAACGCCGGTCGAAGCACTATAGGTATAACCCGCAATACCCTTTCCTACCTGAGTTCCGATATAGAAATAGTTGCCGGTGGGATCAAAGAGGGCGAACAGCGTTCCCGCAGGCAGGCTGAACGGCGACTTCGCCGCGGCCACCAGTTGTCCGGTTGTAGGAGTAATCGCAAAACACCATATGGAGGAGCTCGACCCCGTAGTCGTCGCATAAACAAACTTGCTGCCGGGGTCGACGGCGATCGCGCTCGGGCCGCCGCCGCTCGCGACAGTAAATGGCGAGCCCGATATCGGAGTCAGCGCACCGGGGATGCTGGCCGTACTGGGGGCAATCGAGAACGCGGAAATGTTGCCGGTGGTAGCCTGGTTCGGGGGAGGGTTGCTGGCCGAAGGATTGGTCACATAGAGAAATTGTTCACTGCCATCCACCGCCAACCCGAAGGCTCCCCCTCCTCCTCCCGGTAACGAAGTGAACGGAGAATCGGGCAACGGCGTGAGCGTACCGTCCGAGCTCGAGAACGTGAAAGCAGTGATCAACCCGAGGCCCGGATTCGTCACATAAACGAAATTCCCCGAAGGCGTGATGAGAATCTCCGCCGGGCCCGCATTGGCGGGGAAGGGCGATCCCGCAACTGGCGTCAAAGATCCGTCGGCATTGATCTTGAAAACCGAGACGTTGTTCGTGAAACTATTCGTCACTAACAAGAAGTTGCCGGTAGGGTCGATGACCGCCGCACTGGGACTCGATCCGCCGGCCGGAACCGGAGTGCCGCTGAGCGTCAAAGTGCCGTCGCTGGCAACGTTGAAGATCGAGATCGTGTCGGCACGGGAATTGATCGCGTAGAGAAACTTCTTCGACGGGAGCAAGGCCAGGCCCGTGGGCGAAGTATTTTCGGTAATTGGCGTTTGCGCTCCCTGGGTGATGGCGCCGGTGGCGCCGTTGATGTACAGCAGAAGCACGGAGCCCGACGCGGGGAGGGTCACGTAGGCATATTGGTTAGGCGCCGTAGCGGTGTAACTGCTGCCGCAGGAAAGGGAAAGTCCAGCCAAAGCAACGACGATGACCACTACCAGAGCCACAAGAATCCGAGGAAGACTACTCTGACCTGCCCGTGCGGCACACGCCGCCCTTAAAAAGCTCATTTGCGAACCTGCTCCTCAACCTTCCGGGTGAACGAAAAAAATCGTATTTACTATCGTGCACGAGAACACGGGAACTCGCAACTATCGGCACGATCGGGTCATCGGGCGATCGGGTCATCGGGCGATCAAAAGTCAGCCGCATTTGACCTTAGATGACCCGATGGCCCGATGACCCGATCATTTCTGGATGTGTTCTAATCGAAAGTGAAGATTGCGCCGTGATCGACATCCACTGCCACCTTCTGCCCGAGGTCGACGACGGCCCGAAATCCTGGGACGTAGCGGTTGAAATGTGCCGCATGGCGGCGGCGGACGGCATCACCCACGCTGTCGCCACTCCGCACGCCAACGATCGTTACGCCTACGATCGCGGCTACCTTTCCGGACTTCTGAGCCAACTGCGGGAGAAGCTGCACGGGGAGACCGGTCCCACGCTGCAATTGCAGTTGAGCCTGGGCTGCGATTTTCATCTTTCGTTCGAGAATCTGGAACGCGTTCTCGAACAGCCGCACACCTACACCATCGGCGACACCAACTACCTGCTCATTGAACTCAGCAACTACAGCATCCCGACGCGGCTGGAGGACTGTTTCTTCCGTCTGGGAGAACGCGGGCTGACGCCGATCCTGACGCATCCGGAACGCAACCCGATCCTGCAGCAAACGCCGCAACGCGTACTGGAATGGGCGGAGCGAGGCTGCCTGGTTCAAGTCACAGCCTCATCGCTGACCGGGTTCTGGGGAGAGCGTCCCGAAATCATCGCCCGCTGGCTGCTCGACCGCTCCGCCGTCCACATCCTCGCCTCGGACGCTCACGACACCAAGCGCCGCATTCCGAATCTTTCCGCGGCTCGCGCTGTGGCGGAAAAAATCGTTGGGCTGGAATATGCGGAAGCGCTGGTCGAAGGCAATCCTGGGGCGATCGTCAAAGGGATGCCGATTCCTTATTGTCCGCGGCCAGTACTGGATTAACCGAGGGCGAGACGCCCTCGGGACAGCCGGCAAGATGCCGGCGCTACGGTCGGCTAGATCTCAGGAGGGCTGCACGGCCGCGAAGGTTTGTAAGGCTTGGCGCAAACGCTCCACGGCTTTCTGTTCCCCGTGGCCGTCCGGGTTAAACTCACACCCGTAGCGATAGCCGTTGCGGTTGCGCACGGTGCCGGAAACTCGAATCGGTTCCGACGAATAGGGCAGAGTGAATTCAATTTCTACTTCTCCTCCGACCTTCAGTTCCATTCCCACCAATACGCACATCCCGAATTCGCCAAGCTCAGTGCCGCGTCCTTCTCGGATCAAAGTTTTGTCTTCTTCGTGAAGGATGACTCGGAGTGGGACATCGAGTTTGTAGCGTACGGCGCGGCGTTGGATCGGGTACGAAGGGGACAAGCCGACAGCGATTTCACTATCCACATCGCGACCTTAGCAGTTTGTTCTGCCTGCTGAAAGTCACGGAGGTAGGAATCGTGAGGCCATCGTCGATGGTTCTGAATCAGAGTTTCTCTAGGGGTGGGGAAGGTTGTTATCCGTGGTGGGCTGTTTCGCTTCGGACTTGGTGTCGGCAGACTTCAGATCGGCGGACGTCGGATCGGCAAGCTTGGGATCGGCGGGCTTGGGGTCGGCCGCCGCGGGCGCGCTGGGCATCGTCATGGCGCTCTCGGGATTGAGCAGGTGATCGTGACTGGGGCCTAATCCGAGCTTGATCAGCGCCCGGGAGTCTGGAATCTGCTTCGACTGCCATCCCTGATCGGCCTGGTAGCGCTGCATCGCGGCCTGGGTGGCGGCGTCCCAGGTTCCGGAAGGCTCGCCTTGCATGTAGTGCTCGCGGATGAGGGCTTCTTGAATCTGTTGGGCGCGGCTCGAGTCGATCGCCTGCTGGCCGCGCTTTTTGGAACCCTTCTTACCGCGCGAACTTTTGCTGCGCGAGCTCTTGGTTGCGTGGGAAGTTCCGTGAGAAGAGGAGCGCTTGCTGGCAGTGTGCCCGGCGGTATGGGGCTTGGATTTCTTCGCGGCCGATTTCGCCGAACTTGGTGCTGGATTCGCGGGCGGAGGCGAAGTTTGCGACTTTGCCGGTGCGCAGAACACCACGCACAGCAGGGCGCAGACGCCCAACTGTTGCCAACGCCGAATTTGATCAGCTCGGTGCATCTTCAAAATCATCCGTTCTTCGCTCGCCCGCAGCGCCTGAAGGCGCTTTCCTATCGCCGCCCTTGCGGCATGCCTGAAGGCATGCCCTGATACGAAACAAAAAACCGGCGAGAGCGGCCCACCTCTATGGTCCCCGAAATGGGAACAGAGTGCCAGTCTCGCCGGAGTTTTTACCGGTTACGGAAGTGTGCCTGCCAGGAAAATCGTTCCATCCTGGGCTCTCGAACCTCGCTGACGCACCAGGAACACGACATCCTGCCCGCTCTTCAGCGACGACTCGATCTTCGAAAAGTCGTCGGGAGTGTTCACCGGCTGCTTGTTCACTTCCAGGACTACGTCGCCGCGATTCAAGCCAACATCCTCGGCAAACGATCCCTGCTTCACGTCCGACACCACCACGCCCCTGCCCGCGGTAATGCTCAGGCGGTCCGCCAGATCGGGAGTGATGTTGCGAACCGTAACTCCGAACTTGCTGGCCTTGGGCGCTTCCTCATTCTGGTTTTCTTCTTCTTCGCCCAGACGGGCAGCGAACAATTTCGCGCGATCGGCGATGGTCACTGTCGTTTCTTGCTTCTTGCCGTTGCGCACGAAGGCGATCTTCACCTTCGAACCGGGCTTGCGCGAAGCAATGTCAGCCACCAGATCGTCGCCGTTCTTCAGATCCTTGCCCTCGATGGCGGTAATCGTGTCGCCCACCTTCAGGCCCGCCTGGTCGGCCGGACTGCCCGATACGACGTCCGACACGGTTACGCCCGATCCGTAAATGTGCGCGATGGCCGAACTTTGGGGCTGAAACTGAATGCCGATCGAGCCGCGCGCAACCCGGTGTTCGGGCCCGATCAACTGGTTGTAAACCTGGGCCACCGTATTGGAAGGCATGGCAAACCCCACGCCCGCGTAGGAACTCGTTTCGGTGAGAATGGCGGTATTGATCCCGACGACCTCACCCGCCATATTCACCAGCGGCCCGCCGGAATTGCCCGGATTGATCGCGGCATCGGTTTGAATAAACGACTGGAACTGCCGGTTGGGTACAATGCTGCGTCCCTTGGCCGACACGATGCCCGCCGTCACGGTTTCCTGCAATCCGAAGGGGCTGCCGATGGCTAGCACCCAGTCGCCCACTTGCATGCCGTCGGAGTTGCCGAGTTTGGCGGCCGGCAGCGGCCGATCGACGTCGATCTTGATCACCGCCAGGTCGGTCTCCTGGTCCATGCCGATCACTTTGGCATCGTGACCCGGAGAAACCGGATCCTCATCCTGCAACTTCACGCGAATGCGATCCGCTTTCTCGACTACGTGGCGGTTGGTGACAATGTAGCCCTTGGAATCCACAATGACTCCGGAACCCAGCGAACGCTGGCGGATGTTGCCGGCTTCGGGGCCGCCCTGGCCGCCGGGACCGCCGAAGAACTTGTCAAAGAAATCCTGGAAGGGGCTGTCTTCATCGCCGTTGCCCTGATCTTCATCGGGATTGGGGCGTATGGAGCGGCGGCGATGAGGGCTCTTGATGGTCGACTCGGTATTGATGTTCACCACGCTCGGTTCCAGCTGTTTCGAAATCTGAGAGAAGGCGGTCGAGAGTTGCTGCGGAGCGGGAATGGTGAGCGGGGTCGCGTCCGATGTCTTCTGCCCCTCCTTGCCCTTCACTCCATAAGAAACGATGGAACCAATCAGAATTCCAACCGTCAGCGTGGCCAGAATCGTAAACGTGTAGGCCCAGCGGTTGGCCTTGAAGCGCACCCAAAAGGCGCTTGCGTGCAAATCCATTTCGTTCCTCCTGAAACTGCCCAATCGGTAATTATACCTTCGCTCCAGGCAGGGTTCGGTGCAAAGGTTGCCTAATCGTTAGACGCAGAAAACGGGGTTCGCGTTAGCCGTGGGGGCTAGAGTTTGTGTCCCGGGCGATCGGTATAGCGCGTCGCGTTGGCCAAGCCTCGGTTCGTATCAGGGCGTCGCTTTAGCGATGCCGAAAGCGGCGCCCCCTGGAAGCGCCTTTAGGCGCTGCGGCGGCGGGTCCAGTTCGAATCCTGAATGTGCCGAGGAATACGGATAATCCGTGTCTACCGTCACCAGGAATCGCTTTACCGGATTCGCGTGAATATATCTCCGAATATCCAAGAAAACGTCCTGTTCATTCACACGGATCTCCGAAAATCCCTTCTGCCAGAACGGCGCGCGGAACCCGAGTTCGCGTCCTGCCCGAAACGCAAAACCGCCTTTGATTAGCTGAACCGCCTTCTCCACCGTCATCTCCGTGCCGACAGTGAGCAGCACGTGAAAGCGGTCGGGCATGATCGCAAATTCGTGGAGAAGATACTTCTGCTGTTTGCGATAGTGATAGAGGACCTCGATGAATAAGCCTGCTGCACGGGCGGATTGGAGGAGGCCTCGCTTCTCACAAGTCGAGGAAGTGACGAAGAATGTACGATCACTGGCGATAACGTGTAACCGATCGGCATTACGAATGGGAACCGACATTCAACCCCAGCGCCTAAAGGCGCGTTCTTGGGCTTGCGTTAGCGTCATCGCTGAAGCGATGACCTGATACGAATCTCACACGGTCAGCGAAAATACTGTGATCGTTGAACTCGCTGGATGTGATAATTCCCTGGGCGGTTATAGTTTCAGCGTCATCAGGGCCAGGAACAGTCCCGTATAGCCGGCGATGACCAGCAGCACGAACAGCGCCCCAAAACTCAGCACGTTGAGGATTCCCCACGGCTTCTCGACCGCGCCCAAGGCCAGCTTCCACAGGCCGAGACAACTGGCGAGCGCGCAGGCTGGCACTACCATCAACCCGATCGCCCGCCCGTGCCGCACCTGGGGAAAGACGATCAGGAACATCACGGCAGGGAGAAAAACCAACGCCGGGACGATGGCCAGTGGAGCGCCGATCAGGAACGCACGTTCACGCTGTCGCCATCGGGTAATCGGGTCATCGGGTGATCGGGTCATTTAAAAGCAATCTTCGAATAGCGGAGAGTTAAGGTTTTCGATCACCCGATGGCCCGATCATCCGATGGCCCGATGCTACTTCGCCTCGTACACGGTCTTGCCGCCGACCACGGTGCGCAGAACTTTTGTGGCCAGGATTTTCGGCGGCGGGGCGGCCGTGATGTCCTGATCGAGAACCACAAAGTCGGCCAGCATGCCCGGCTCCAGCTTGCCTTTTTGCTTGTCAGCGAACTCGGCATAGGCCGCACCCGTGGTATAGGCGGCGATCGCCTGCTCGATGTTCAGCTTCTCCGCGGGATAGTAACTCTTCTTTCCGTCTTCGCTCATGCGGGTAAGCGCCGCGTAGATTCCCCGAAAAGGCGTAACCGGTTCGACCGGATAATCCGTGCCAAAAGCGAGCACCACGCCGTGCCGCAGGAACTCAGCCCACGCGTAGGAATGCTCGGCCCGCTTCGCTCCCAGTCGCGACTCGGCCCAGTTCATATCCGTGAGCAGGTGGCTCGGCTGCATGGACGCGATCACCTTCAGTTCCTTGAAACGCAGAATCTGCTGCGGCGTGGTGACCTGCGCGTGCTCGATGCGCAGCCGGTAATCGGTACCGCCGTCGGCCGCCTTTGACCTTGGCTTCTTTCGCCGCCTTCTCCGCCTCGGCGAAGGCGTCGAGCGCCAACTGCACTCCTTTGTCGCCGATGGCGTGGAAGCCGATCTGATATCCGGCCAGCACCCGCTCCTTGGTCATCGCATTCAGCTTGGCCGCTTCGTATTGCGGCAGGCCGCTGTTCTTGGGATCATCGCTGTAGGGCTCGAGCAACGCGGCGGTCTTCGAGCCCAGCGAACCATCCATGAAGCCTTTTAACATGCCGGTGTGCAGCATGTGTGTCGGAGGCGGGATGCGAGTCGCGCTTGTGGTTCAAAGTTTCTATGGAATCGTCGAAGGGCAGCCATTCGGAAATTCTGGCCGTCAGCTTTCCGTCGCGCTCCAGTTCCTCGAGAATCTGAAAGTATTCCCACTGGTAGGAGTAGTCCTGCGCGGAAGTGATGCCGTGGCTTGCCAGATCGGCAAGCGCCAGTTCGATGGCTTGCCGCTGCTTCTCGTGCGTCGGTTTGGGAATCGCCGACTGCGCCAACATTTGCGCTTTCTCGCGCAGAATGCCGTTGGGCGTGCCGGCTTCATCGCGGTCGATCTTTCCGCCCTCGGGATCGCGGCTGGCGACGGTGATGCTGGCGAGCTGCAAGGCGCGCGTGTTGGCCACGCCAATGTGTCCGTCGACGCGTTCGAGGTAAACCGGATGTTTGCCGCTCACCTCGTCCAGATCCCAGCGCGTGGGCAGGACCTTGACCGGCCACAGAGTCTCGTCCCAGCCTTCGCCGACGACCCATTCCAAGGGCTCGGCTGCTTCGCACTTGGCCCGCAAGCGCTCGCGGAACTCGTCCAAGGTTTTGACGCCGACCAGGTTCACGGTCATCTTCTCCATGCCGGCGTTGGCCAGGTGCATGTGGGCATCGTTGAAGCCGGGCATGACAAAGCGGCCACCAAGATCCACGACCTTGGTCTCTGGTCCCTTCAATTTCATGACGTCGTCGGGCATCCCCACGGCGAGGATGCGGTCGCCACGAATTGCCAAAGCTTCCGCGCGTTTTCCCGATCCCAACGAAGCGGCCGGATCGACTACTCCGGTATAGATGTTGCCGTGGATAAAAATCAGGTCCGCTTTCGGCTTCGGAGCGTTCTGCATGGGGACGCCGTTCTGCGCCTGCACAGGACAGGCCGCGGCCAACAGTAGAAGTAGCATCGGAGCGATTCGCGTCATCATTCTCCAACCCCCGATAGTGCCAGCAATGTAAGCAGAATGCGCCTCAGCCCCAGGCCGCGTCCATTGCAATCGAACCATTCTTGCAACGTGTGGGCGCCGCCTCCGGTGCCGCCGCCTCCGATAGCGATGGCCTCGCGACCGAGCGACAGCGGAATGTTGGCATCGGTCGACGCCCGCTGCACCTGCGCGTTATTGCCCAACTGCGCATCCACGGCGCGAATCACCTTCAGCAGGCGCGCATCCGCAGCCAATTCACCCGCCGGACGATTCCCGATTTCCAGCACTTCACTTTGCAGCATCCGGCTCGGCGGCTGCGGCGGCCGCCGGTTTTCGCGCTGCGCAGCGGCTCGATTCTCCAGCGCGACGGCCTGCTCGAGGCCCAGGCGCAGCATCCGCTCCAACCGGTCGATTTCGGCCATCGAGGTGGAGCGCAGATCGACTCTCATGCTGGCCGATTCCGGAATCGAATTCACGGAAGTTCCGCCGCGAATCACGCCGACATTAAACGTGGTCTTGGGCGAGGCCGGAACCGGCGTTTGACTGAAGACCTCGATTGCGCGGGCGAGCGCGATAATCGGATTGGGCGCGCCGAAGTCGCTCCAGGAGTGACCACCCGGTCCTCGCACGATCACCTCGAAGCGGCGGCTGCCCAGAGCCTCCGCCACCACAGTGTCGGTTCCGGCGCCATCGACAATCACGCTATAGGCAATCGCGTCGCGCCAGCGCGGCGTCGCGAACACGTGTCTCATGCCGCGCAGATCGCCTTCGCCTTCTTCCCCCACGTTTCCGATGAACAAAAATGGCAGCTCGTGCGCAATGCGCGCGCTTGCGAGCGCGCTGGCCACGGCCAGCATCGCCGCCATGCCCGCGCCGTTGTCGGCGACTCCTGGGCCATACAACCGGCTGCCCTGCTGCCGGATGTGCAACGGCGTGGCCGCCGGAAACACGGTATCGATATGCGCGCTGAGCGCGACGTAGCGGCTGCCGTGGCCGGGACGAATACCGAACACGTTGCCGACCTCATCCACCTGCACATCGATGAGCCCGAGCTCGCGGAAACGCTCCGCCAGCCAGAGGCCGCGTGCCGCTTCTCCGAAGGGAGGCGCGGCCACCCGCGTCGCCTCTATCTGCCACAGCGCGAACTGCGATTCCTGCGCGCGGAAGCTATCGAATGCCCTGCGCACCTCGGGTAGGCCGGCGAGCCGCGCCACTTCTTCCGGCACCGGGGGATGCGAATCGGAAGCTGCTTCTTGTGGAATGGGTACCATGCTTTGCGCCTATCTTATAACGTGAGGGCGTAACGTGAGGGCGGCTTCACCCACAGGCTGCCGAGCTTCGCTCGGCTTGGACAGCCGGGGGCAGCTGTCCCTACGCAAACCCTGTCCCTACGCAAACCCTGGGCGCCCGTCCCCGCACGAACAGGGTGCTCCGATTTTGGTAAACTGTCCGCGACTCCGTTTCACCTCGTTCTCCGTCGAATCCCGTGGTTAGGAGGCATCGCCGTGAAAACCGTTCTTAAAGTTGTCGGCATTGTGGTCGCCGTGTTGATTGTGGTCGCCATCGCGATCCCGTTCCTGGTGAACGTCAACAGTTTCCGTCCCCAGATTGAATCGAACCTGAGCTCGGCTTTGGGAAGGCCGGTGAAAGTCGGCAATCTGAGCCTCAGCATCCTGTCGGGCAGCGTGCAAGCCGACCAGCTCTCCATTGGCGACGACCCCAAGTTCAGCAGCGCCCCGTTTATCCAGGCGAAATCGCTGAAGGTCGGAGTGGAACTGATGCCGCTCATTTTCAGCAAGCAGCTCAACGTCACCGAGTTGACGATCGAGCATCCGGAAATTGCTTTGCTGCGCAACCGCGAAGGTGTTTGGAATTTCTCATCACTGGGAAACCAGGCCGCCGCAAGCCAGCCAGCGCAGCCCGCGAAGGCAGCGGAAACAACGTCGGGCGCACCGGCGAATGTGCACGTGGCCAAGCTCGACATCACGGATGGAACCATCTCCCTTGGATCGATTTCGGGTAAGCGTAAACCGGTCGTGTATGACAAGGTCAATATTACGATGCGCGATTTTTCGTTTGCCAGCGCGTTTCCCGTGGTCGCTTCGGCGCGCCTCCCGGGTGGCGGCAGCTTGAAAATCGACGGCAATGCCGGTCCGATCAATTCGACCGACACCACCCTCACGCCGGTCCAAGCAAAGTTGAGTCTCAGCAAACTTGATCTCGCCCAGTCGGCGCTGGTCGATCAGGAGTTGGGCATCGCCGGGTCGGCGGATTTCGACGGTACGCTGACTTCCGACGGCCACGCCGCGAAGGCTATCGGAACTTTGAAGGCCACCTCGTTGAAGCTGGTTCCCAAGGGCTCTCCCGCGACCGTGCCCGTGCAGGTTGTGTTCGCGGTCGAGCACGACCTGAAGAATGTGTCGGGAAAAGTAACGCAGGGCGACGTCTCCATCGGCAAGGCGCTGGCCAAACTCACGGGCACTTACGACATGCACGGCGAAACCACTTCGATCCACACCAAGCTGAACGGAGAAGCCATGCCGGTCGATGACCTCGAAGCCATGCTGCCCGCGCTCGGCGTGGTGCTTCCCACCGGTTCGAAGCTCAAAGGCGGAACGCTGTCGGTGGAACTCGACTCCGCGGGTCCGCTCGACAAACTGGTCTCCACGGGCTGGGTCAAGATGAGCAACGCGGCCCTCGCCAACTTCAACCTGGGATCGAAACTCTCAGCCGTCTATGCTCTTACGGGCAAGCAAGCCGGCAATGACACGATGATCCAGAACCTGAGTTCCGATGTGCGGTACGCGCCCGATGGCACGCGCCTTGACAAGATCAACCTGGTGATCCCGTCGCTCGGAACCGTCACCGGCGCAGGCACGGTAAGCCCCAGCAATGCGCTCAACTTCAAGATGCTGGCCAATCTGGCGGGCATAGGGGCGGGGCTGACGAAGACCGTGGGCATGGGCGCGGGCGGCATCCCCATCGACGATCGGGGGCACCACCGCGGACCCGAAGTTCATGCCCGACATGAAGGCGATGATGGGCAATAAACTCAAAGGCTTGATGCCTAGCGGCAAGAGCAATCCCTTGGGCGGCTTGGGCGGGCTGTTCGGGAAGAAGAAGCCGCCGCAATAGCGACCTAGTGTGGGGACGGGGCTTCGCCCCGCCCAAGCGGGGCGAAGCCCGCTTGCATACGGTTCTTACCGAACGCCGCGGAGCGCGGCCTGGCCGGTTTGCGCTTCGAGCGCCTTCATGCCGTTCAGGATGGTGGCGATTACGTTCTCGTCCCCGACGACCGTGTTGATCATCAGGTGATAGAGGCCGCGCACCGGCCAGTCGGCATTGAAGTAGTGTTTGATGTAGGCGATGCGCTCCTTGTCCACGTTCTCCACCAGGTCCTCGGCGTCTGCCGGGCTCTTGCCCATGGCCAGCAGGCGGCGAATCTTTTCGTCGTGCGGAGCATAGGTGAAGACGCGGAAGGTATCGTCGCGTTCGCGCAGGAAAAACGGGGAGCCGCGGCCCACAATCACCGCGTTGCCTTCCGCCGCAATCGTGTTCATGATTTCTCCCACCATGGCCATCATGCGATCCGTATCGAACGCAGTCGAACTGGCCATCGGCATGCTGCGTTCGTAACTGCCCCGCCAGAAAGCTTTCGCTAGACGGTAAATGCGGCCATCGACACGCTCGTCGCACAAGGCCACCGCCGATTCCGGCACCTGCGCGCGCTTGGCGATTTCGCAGGTCAGTTGCTGGTCCCAGAGCTTCCATCCCAGGCGGCGAGCCAGTTCGCAGGCAATGCCTCCGCCTCCGCTGCCAAATTCGCGTTCGATGGTAACGATGCGAAACATCGCGAACCTCCTTACCTCTGATGGTGGAGCGACGGGCGTCTCGCCCGTCCAGCCGGGCGCGGGACGCCCGGCTCTCCACAACCGCTAACTCTAGTGAACCACCATCCCGCTCGGCTTCGCCTTCCTGATCAGAAACACACAAGGAATTAAACACCCGATCGCGATCCCGAGCACCCAAAAATTATCAATGTAGGCCAGCATGGTCGACTGCCGGATCACATTCGCCTGCAGCATCGCATAGGCATGCTGTTGCGCGGAACCGCCTCCGGCTCCAGGTCCGGCCCCGCCGCCCGAAAAAGTGCCCTGGATCCCGCGCAGCACCGACTGAAACTGCGGATTGGCGGCGTTCAACTTCTCCACCAGTTGCACCTGGTGAACCTGCGCGCGGCGCGCCAGGCCGGTGGTGACAAAAGAAATCCCGACGCTGCCTCCGATATTTCTGGCGAGGTTCATCAACCCGGACGCGGCATTGTTCTTCTCGCGCGGCAGACCCGAATACGCCGCGGTGTTGATCGGCACGAACAGGAAAGCCAGCCCCAACGCCTGATAGACGCGTGCCATCGTCACCGTGTGGAAATCGACGCTCAGGTCGAACGTCGTCATATGGAACAGCGAAAACGAGAGCATCGACAAACCAAACAGCATCAGCCAGCGCGGGCTATAACGCGAGAGCAGAAACCCGACAACCGGCATGGCCAGCATAATCGTGAACCCACCCGGCATGAGCGCCAACCCCGACCGTTCGGCAGTGTAACCCAGCAGCGTTTGCATGAACAGCGGCAGCAGCAGCGTGCTGCCGAGCAGCGCAAATCCCAGCATGAACATCAGGAAGTTGGAGGCGGCGAACGTGCGGTTGCGAAACAAATGCAGATCGATGATGGGGTCCTTGTGCCGCCACTCCCAGAAGACGACGAAGATCAGCGACACGGCCGAAACCACCGTCAGCCATAGGATGAAGTTGGATTCGAACCAGTCTTCGCGCTGCCCTTTGTCGAGGATCACCTGCAAGGTTCCGAGGCCAAGCGCGACGAAACCGAGCCCGGTGTAGTCGATTCGCGTCTCTTTCAGCTTGCGGCGCTTGAGGTACGGCGGATCCTGAATGAGCCGCGAGGTCAGCAACAGCGAGAGAATCCCGACTGGAATATTGATGAAGAAAATCCAGCGCCAGGTAAAGTTGTCGGTGATCCAGCCGCCGAGCGTCGGACCAATGGCCGGAGCCATGACCACGGCGATGCCGTACACGGCGAATGCCATGCCGCGCTTAGCGGGAGCGAAGGTATCGGCGAGGATGGACTGCTCGCTCGGCTGCAATCCTCCGCCGCCCGCACCCTGGAGAATACGGAAGAAGATCAGCATGCCGAGATTCGGCGCGAGCCCGCACAGAAACGAACTGAGGGTGAACAGGGCGACGCAGCCCATGTAAAAGTACTTGCGCCCGACGATGGAAGAGAGCCAACCGCTCAGCGGCAGCACGATGGCATTGGAGACAAGATAGGACGTGAGCACCCAGGTGCTCTCGTCCTGACCCGCCGAAAGACTGCCGGCGATATGGGGCAGCGCGACGTTGGCGATGCTGGTATCGAGCACCTCCATGAACGTGGCCAGCGTCACCGTGAGGGCAATAATCCACGGATTGACCGCGGGACGCCATTCGGCGGCCTCGTTCATGGTGATCGATGCAGCACCCATTACCCCAACCCCACCTTCCAGTGAATCATTGAGTCATTTAGACATTGAATCATTGAGTCATTGAATCATTTGAAACAAGTCTCTTAATGATTCAATGTCTCAATGACCTAATGACTCAATGATTCAATGACCCAATGACTCAATGACTCAATGATTCAATGTCTCTACTTAATCCAGACCTTGGGCACAACCGACATTCCCGGGCGGAGTTCATGTCCCTTGATCTCGCCCTTGTCGAACACGATCTTCACCGGAATGCGCTGCACCACTTTGACGTAGTTGCCGGTGGCGTTTTCGGGTGGCAGCAGGCTGAAACGCGCGCCGCTGGCGCCGGCGGTGGAATCGACATGGCCCTTGTAGGTCTTGCCCGTCGCATCCACGGCGATGTCGGCCGATTGGCCCGGCCTGATGTTCGCAAGCTGCGTCTCCTTGAAGTTCGCCGTGACCCAGAGGTTTGCCTCATCGAGCGGAATGATTTTCATCATTTCCTGGCCCGGCTGCACGTTTTGGCCTACCTCGACGGTGCGGTTGCTGACCATTCCGCTGACCGGCGCGATCACTTTGGTATACCCGAGGTTCAACTCGGCCAGTCCCAATTCCGCTTTCCGGCGATCGGCATTGGCTTCGGCGGATAGGGCGCGCGCGCGCGTGACGCGCATGGTCTGCGGCGCGGTGTCGGCGGTCCGCAGATCGGCGGTCGCCTGCTGCAGTTTGTTCTGCGCCTGATCGATTTGCGCGGCGTAGGCATCGGCGCTGGCGCGTGCCGCCTGCAGAGTTGCGGCGGCGGCCTGAGCGCTGGCCACGGCTTGATCGTACTGCTGCTGCGAGATCTCCTGCTTGTCGATCAGCTGCTTGTAGCGGAGAAGATCGTTCTGCGCTTTGGTATTGTTGGCTTCGGCTTCAGCAATCTGAGCTTTGGCAGCGTCCAACTGCTGGCGGGCCGCCGCGATTCCAGCTTTCGCACTCGCAACCCCCGCCTGGGCGCCGCTCACCTGACTGGAAGTGCTCACGTTGGTGATGGGGACGTTAATGCCAGCGGCCGCGGCCTGGGCCTGGGCGTCGGCGTATTGCGCGCGCGCCGTCGCGACCGCGCCTTCGTAGTCGGCAGGGTCGATTTCCACCAGCACGGTTCCCTTTTCCACGTACTGGTTGTCGTCGACGTTGAGCTTGAGCACATGACCGCTGACGCGCGCGCTCACCGAGTTCACGTGTCCGTCAATCTGCGCGTCGTCCGTGGATTCGTAGCTTCCCAGGTAACGCCACAGAAAGAAAACGGCGGTCAGAATCGCCAGGCCAGCGACCATGAGTCCTATCTTCGTCCGCGGATTCGTCAAAAACGCGGATCGCCGGCGATAGCTGCCTTCGCTGTCCGACAACGACTGCGGCGACTCGGACTGCGGTGGACGCGATTCCGGTTGCGGTTTCGGCTCGTCTACAACGCTCGTTGGTTCCATAGACTACTTCCCTTTCAAATATTCGCGAACGCCCTCTTCGGCGCGTCCCAGGGCGCGGGCGAAGGAAACTTTGGCCAGATTATGCAGGTAGAGGCTCGAGATCAAGTTCTCGTGCGCCGTCGCCACCGCTTCCTGCGCCTGAATCACCTCGAGATTGTCGGTGACGCCGGCGGAGAAGCGATCTTGCGATTGCGTGAGCGCCTGCTCGGCCAGGTTCACCGAACTCTGGGCGACTTCGACCTGATCGCTCGACGACTTGAGGTCGAGCAAGGCGTTGCGGATATCCTGATCGACCTGTCCGCGCACGTCCGCCATCTGCGCTTGCGCCTGCCGCAGGCTGGCGTCGGCCTTCAACACATCCCCATGAACCTTGCCACCCTGGAAGATGGGAATATTCAATGTGCCAGCGACCATATAGGTAGGCAGCACATCGCCGGGAACCTTGCCGATTTCGCCGTAATTCGCGGCGAGATCGAAGGTCGGAAAATATCCGGCGGCGGCCGCGTTGCGCTCCAGTTGCGCGGCCGCCAAGCGGCGCTGCGCCGCCTGGTAATCGGAGCGCAGAGAGTACGCGCGCCGCAAGCTGGTTTCCAGATCGGGGATGGGAAAAGCCTCGTAAGGAGCTTTGTCGGCCAGTTCGAAATCCTGGCCGGCCGCCAGACCAATCACGCGCGCCAGCGAAAGTTTCTGTTTGGCAAAATCGTTCGTGGCGGCAATCAACTGCTGCTGGCGCGTCTGGTATTCGACCTGGGCGCGCAGCGTGTCAATCGCCGGAGCGACGCCGGCCTGCTGTTGCGCCACCGCCTTGTCGTAGAGCGCATGCGCCGTTTCGACCTGCGCTTGCGCGGTTTCCACGCGGGCGGCTCCGGCAATGGCCTGCAGGTAAGCGTTGCCGGTCGCGAGCACGACCAGATCGCGTGCGTCCTTCAGGTTGAACTGGGCCACGCTTTCGCCGATCGTGGAAGAACGGTATTTCTGGATTGCCTTCCAGTCGAACACGCGCTGCGTTGCCGAGGCGCGCACGTCAAAGTAAGAGAAGGGCCCGATAACGCGAGGCAGAGTCCCGACCCCGGGAAAGGAGGTCAGGCCTTCTGCCTCCAGGCTGGTTTTCATCCTGGCCTCCTGCACGTCCCCATTGACGTTCGGGAGCAGGTCGCTGAGCTTCTGCCATTTCTCTCCCCGGGCCTCGATGGTGTTGTATTCCGATAAGAGACCCGCCAGGTTCTGGCGCAAAGCGCGCTCGATGGCGCCGCTGAAGGTCAGCCGCAGAACTCCGGGCGTGGGCTTGGCCTCTGGAGCGCTGCCCAACACCGGATTCTGGGCCGAGGTTGAAACCTGCATCGTCGGACTGGTGCTGGACGAGTACGAGCTTTGGCCGCAGAGCAACGCGGGGGAAATGCCGGTGCAGGCAAGGCATAGAAGAATCCGGAAAACGGCACATCTTTTCATCGTAATTAACCAGTTAGTTAGATATAAATCAGTTCGATCCTATCCGATTCCACCCACTCTGGCAACCGGTGGCCCCCCCGGAAGGGCGCGCATCCGCGGCCTTTCCGCAAATGGAAGGATCCGGGATGCCCATGAAACCTGTCCCATCTCCTCTACAGAATGAAAATAATACGTATTTGGACTCTTTAGGGCAAAGGTCCGATGCAAATTGTCGAGCCAATGTTGTTTGAATCGGATGATCCGAACCACCAGGGAACGCGCCGTAAAGACGGGGCTCGCCACGTCTCCTTCGCCTCGACCAGCCCTGTGGGGCAACTCCAGCGCTCCAAAAGCCAGCGCCTAAAGGCGCAGTCATAAGACAGCACCCACGGTATGCCTAAAGGCATACCCTGATACAAATCGCACTTGCACCACAGGCTGCTAAGTTGCAGATCGCCCGATTACCCGATTACCCGACGACCCGATTCCGATGACCTTGGTCATCTTGCGTAACCTCTACCGAAAGGTCAATCTCTGAAAGGAGTCGAGCACTTCCCTGCGGTCAAATCCGCGTGCGGGAAGACGTCGTATGAGCGAAACCACGAAACTGCCGCCCAAGGGATCGGACTGGACCCGTCTGCTCACGGATCCCGACCTGGTCAGCCATCTCGGGAAACTGCTGCAGACCTACCGCGAAGTCGCTCCGGAAGAGCGCGAAGCGGCCCTGCTGCGGGCCATGCGCGAGATCAAGGACGCTGCCGTCAAGGCCCGCGCAGCCCAGCACGAAAAGCCCGCGGTCGCGGCACCGGCGGCGCCGGACGTGCTGCAGCATCCCGAACCGGTACCGCTCGAGGAAGCGCCCCCGTTTGATTTGTTCACCCCGCAAGAGGGATCGGATCGCCGTCGTTATCACCGTATCCGATGCTATGTGGCGGTGGAAATTCACGTTGAGGGAATCGACGAGCCAGTCTGGGGCAATCTGGCGAATGCGAGCCGGGGAGGATGCCTGGTGGAAACCTCCAGCCCCGTACCCGCGGGCAAGGCCCTGGAGATCGGGTTGTGGTTAGCCAACGGCAATATCTGGGTCAAAGGCATCACCCTCAGCGGAATCTCAACGCGCAGTTCCGCGTCGTTTGGAATTCGAGTGAAATTCTCGGAGGCGGAACTCTCGGAAAAAGAGCATCTGCGGGAATTTCTTAAGTTCGTCGAAAGCACCACCCACAAGTCGCAAAGCGCAAAAGCCTATGTGGCGAAATTAAAGGGCTAGTCCGAGGCCCGTCCGAGATTCGACCGCTACCCTTCCAACCTAAACCCTGCCAGCAGTTTTTGAAGTTGCTCGCGTAGGGGCGGACGCATTCGTCCGCCCGGCCGGGCAGAGCCCGGCAGTTGCTATGCCACGATTATCTTGTTGCCAAACAGTTTCTGGCCAGAATTGGCTTTAGGTCGGGGGGACACATTCTGTAACCACAAGCTGCCCCGGACGAATGCGTCCGGGGCTACACGATCCATTAGATTTCGATCAATACATCCCCGCCCTCAATCTTCACCGGATACACCGCAATCTTCGCCCCCGGCGGACCGGCCTCGCCCGTCTTCGGATCCCACTCCCAGCCGTGCCAGGGGCAAACGACTTTCCCTCTTGAGATCACGCCCTGGCCGAGCGGGCCTCCGCGATGCAGGCAGATGTTCTCCATGGCGCTGATTTCGCCGTTCACGTTGGCGACGCAAATGGTCTTGTCGCCGCAGGGGAATTCTTTGGCTTCGTTGGCACCGGGGAGTTCGGATTGGGTAGCAATCTTGACAAATGACATAGCTGTCGAGATAGCGCAGCAGAAAGCAGGTCCTTCCCCTTCGGCAAGCTCAGGGTCAGGATGACAAGAGTATATAGGAGCGGTTCTACTGAGAACTGACAACTGATAACTCTGCCGTCAGCTATTTCGGCTGCATCGTCTGCGCTACCATCACCTGGCGCTTGAAATTCTCCATCATGCTCTCTTCCAGACGCACTTCGGTGGGGCGTTTGGCGAGCGTCATGGTGTCGATCTTGTCCTGCAGCTTGAGCAGCGCGTAAAACAGATTCTCGGGACGCGGCGGACAGCCGATTACATACACATCCACCGGCACGATGCGGTCGACGCCCTGGAGCACGGCGTAGGTATTGAACGGGCCGCCTACCGACGAGCAGGCGCCCATCGAGATCACCCACTTCGGCTCCGGCATCTGGTCGTAAATCCTTTTCACCACCGGCGCCATCTTTAGCGTGACCGTGCCGGAGACGATCATCAGATCGGATTGCCGCGGGCTGGGGCGAAATACCTCTGACCCGAAACGCGCGATGTCGAAGCGCGCGGTGGAAGACGCGATCATCTCGATGGCACAACAAGCCAGGCCAAACGTCATCGGCCAGAGCGCCGACTTACGCGCCCAGTTGAAGACGTAGTCCACCGTCGAGATCATGAAATTCTTTTCGAATTTGTTCTGCAGCCAGCTCATGGGGCCTCTTGCCGTACAGGATAAACCATGATGATACGCTCCGCGAGTGATCGAGGTCACACCGCGAGCTTCGGGCCGGAGCTACGGGCTTCGGGCGAGCAAAACCAAGCCATCGCGCGTATCGGACTGGTTGCTGGTGGCTCGTGGCTCGCAGCCCGTAGCTCAATAAATCGTGTATGCGGGCGCTGGATTCCGTACATCCGGCTTGGACGCCATCAGCAGTAGCGCGCCGATGCGCTTGAATGCTTTCAGATCGTCGAGCGTCTGAAACGACGTCGTCTGGTAGTTCTCCGGCGTGGGCGTGTCGTCGGGAATCTGCGCAAACTCCACTCCCTCGAAAGCGTGCCGCTTCAGCAGGTCAACGTACTCTGCCGCCGAACGAACATGCACGGGCACCTTCAACTTCGGCACCCACTGCAGCGAATACGGATTGTCTTGGTAGAGATTGATCAGAATGAACAACCGTCCATGCGGCGCCATCACGCGAAAAAGCTCGGCCAGCGCGCGCTCCTGGTCCGGATAGTAATAAAACGACTCCACCGATAGCACCTTGTCGAAGAAGTTTTCTTCCCAGGGAATCTGCGCCGCCGATCCGACGCACGAACATCACGTTGTCGAATTCTTTCGAAGCAGCGCGCGCCTGCCGCACCATCTCGTCGGAAATGTCGACTCCGACCACCTGTCCGAATCCCTGCGGCCCGTCGCCAACCATGCGCGCCAGCAAGCGCGTCGCCCACCCCGATCCGCAGCCGAGATCGAGAATGCGCTCGCCTGGACGCAGGTCCATCCGGCGCATCGTTTTCTCGGTGATGTCGAGATGATGGCGCTCCATCTTCGGGCCTTCGCCGTCGTCGGCCCAGCGGTTGAATTCGTGCTGCAGGCGGTCTTCGGGGGATGGGGGTTTGCCGGTCATAAGAAATGCTCTTAGCTCTTAGGTCTTAGCTCTTAGCTCTTAGCTGTTAGCCCTTAGCTCTTAGAATATTGTCCAACAAGTTCACGACATAAACCCGCGTTGTCATCCTGAGCGAAGCGAAGGACCTGCTTTCTTGCCACTGCGAGAGGCAGCAGGTCCTTCGCTTCGCTCAGGATGACACACCCTGGCTGGCAACACTGCGCAACTCTTCAAAAAAGCTTGGATACGATACTCCCGCCGCATCCGCGTTAAGAATCGTCGTCTCGCCTTCGGCTCGCAACGCTGCGATGGCGAATGCCATGGCAATTCTATGGTCACCAAACGAATCGAGCTCCGCACCGTGCAGATGCTGGCCGCCGGGAATTTTCATTCCATCAGGACGCTCTTCGATCTGCGCGCCCATCTTGCGCAGATTGGCGGCGACCGCCGCGATTCGGTCAGACTCTTTCACGCGCAGTTCTTTGGCGTCGCGCACTTCGAGGCCGGCTTCGGAGTACGCCGCAATTGCCGCCAGTACCGGGATCTCGTCGATCAGCGCCGCCGTGTCGGCCCCCGCGATCATTCCGCCTTTCCATTCCGACCCACGCGCCTCAATCGTTCCGATCAGCTTCGCCCTGATGTTCTTCCAAGTGGGCGACTGAAACCTTCAGGCCCGTCTGGATCAGGATATCGAGCAGCCGAGCCCGCGTCGGATTCATCAGAATTCCGGGCAACGTGATCTGCGATCCGGGAAACAGCGCCGCCGCACACAGAAAGAACGCGGCACTCGATAGGTCGCCGGGCACGTGCGCCGCAATCGCGCGCAGCCGCTGTCCTCCCCTGATGAGCGAGACATTTCCCTTGCGCTCGACTTCCGCGCCAAACGCCTGCAGCGCGATTTCGCCGTGATCGCGGGTGCGAATCGGTTCCTCGACTACCGTCTCGCCGCTGGCAAATAGCCCGGCAAACAGCACGCACGTTTTCACCTGCGCGCTCGCGACTTCCGGTTTGTAGTGGATCGCCTGGAGTGGTCCACCGTGAATTTTGAGTGGTGGACGTCCACCCTCGTTCGACGAAATCTTCGCCCCCATTTCGGAGAGCGGCTTCACAATGCGCGCCATCGGCCGCCGCGAGAGCGACTCGTCTCCGCACAACTCGCTGGTAAAGGGCTGGGCGGCAAGAATTCCGCTTAACATGCGCATGGTCGAGCCGGAGTTGCCGCAATCGAGCACCTGCGCCGGAGCCTTAAGCCGCGGACCATGGCCATGCACTTCAATCGTTCCGTCGTCTTCGCCTGCCACGCCGCTTCCACTCGCAGCCGAGCCGGGCCATGCAATCGAGGGTGCTCTGGCAATCGCGCGCCGCGGAAAAATTGTGAAACCGGCTCGTGCCCTCCGCAATTCCCGCCAGCATGGCATAGCGGTGCGAGATGGACTTGTCGCCGGGAATGCGGACCACTCCGCGCACCGTGCGTGCGGGATGGACGATGGCCTTCGAATCCTCAGGCATGAATTTAATATAGCGGAGATTGCGTGGGAGGTTAGAGGTCAGAGGTCAGATTGCAGAAGTAAGATCTCTGGTTTTCACCTCTGCAATCTGACCTCTGACCTCTGCAATTGCTACTGCACGCGTCCGGCAGCTTCGGCCAGGATCTCCTGCGGGACCTCCCGCAGCGTGACACAGAATTCGAACATGGGAGTTTCCGAGCCACGCCCCCACCGGCCCACTTCCCAATGCGCGCGGATGAACTTCACCTCGGGCCGCGCCGTCAGATTGAGCAGCAGCGGAACTTCCTCGCGATAAAACTTCTGCGGAAAAGCCGCGACCGGCTTCGCATCCCACGTCGCCCCATCCGCCGATCCGAAGATGCTGACGTCGAGCGATTCCTGCTCGACGATGTTGGTAATGGCGAGCGTCAGCAGGAAAACCCGGCCCTCCGCCCGGCTGACGTCGAGGGCAGGCCCGTCTCCTTTGGCGTTGACAACCGTATTTTCGGGAACCACGAAGGCTTCCATCATGACGCGGAGATTCTAGCAGAGAGACCCGGCTGCGGGCTGTGACTTCGCGACCGCTCTCCCGCTCCCTACAGCTACTGCGGGGCTTCGCCCCGTGGACGGACGAATGCGTCCATCCCTACGTGATCTATTTCAACGCTACACCATCTAAGAACTGGCGCAGCACTGTTCCCACCGCTTCCGGCTGCTCCCACGGCGCGTAGTGGCCCGCTTTCGGAATCACCTTCAACTGGCTGCCCGCGATGTTCTGCCGCATCAGTTCGCCGTCGGCTACGGTCGCGAGCACATCTTCTTCTCCGATGGCAATCAACGTGGGCACGTTGATGGTCTTCAAATCGGCAACCGAGTCGGGACGCTCGGCCATGCCGCGTTGCACCTGACTGATATCCTCGGCCGACATTTTGCGCATCATGGCGCGCGCTCCGTCGACCAAGTCCGGACGCGTGGCCACCGTCGTTCGCCCGATCAGCTTCGGAATCATACTTTCGAGGAACGGTTCCGTTCCCTGCTCCAGGACCGTGGCTGCGGCCTTCAGCCGATTCGCGCGGCCCTCGGCGGTATCGGCCTGGGGGCGCGTGTCGCAGAGCACGAGTGCGGTCACCCGCTCGCGAAACCGGCGCCAGAATTCAAACAGGATATATCCGCCGATGGAACATCCGACGAACGCGGCCTTGCCAACGCCGGCGGCATCGAGCACGCGGGCAACGTCGCGGGCGTGCTTTGCCATGAGGGCCGGGCCTTCGCCAATCTCCGAATCGCCGTGGCCGCGCAGATCGGGAAGAATCAGGCGGTAGCGCGAATCGAGCGCCGGCGCGACCGGAAGCCAGAATTCGCGATGACAAGGAAATGGATGGAGAAGAACGACCGGAGGGCCGTCCCCGCGAATTTCATAGAAGATTTCGGCGTCGTCGCTGCGCAGGTGCTCCATGGGAGGAGATTATATGTCCGGCGGGTTTGATGGAGAGCCGGGCGTCCCCGCCCGGCTGGACGGGCGAGACGCCCGTTCCTCCATCGCACATTTCCGCCCTAGCTCGTAACCGGCTCTTGCGACGTGGCAACTGGCAGAATGAGCGGTTCCTGGGGAATGATGATCCATCCGAGCACGTAAGCCACGACGCCGGGGAAAATTCCGCACGCAAGCGTGAGGAAGAACCACAGAATACGCACGAGCGATACGTCGAGATCGAGATAGTGGGCCAGGCCGGCGCAAACGCCTCCGATTTTCTTGTCCGCGCGCGAGCGCATCAACTTCTTTGGCGTGGGCGGAATCCCCACCACGTTGCCACAGTAGGAGCAAAAGCGCCCGTCCTCAGCGATGGTTTTGCCGCAAGCGTTGCAGTACATGGGTTCGTCTCCTAACTCAGAATACGGCGATTGCGGGAAGAAAGTTCCCCCGATCGGCTATTGGCTATTAGCTCTTGGCTTTTAGCTAAAGGCTAAGAGCTAACAGCCAATGGCCGCCTTCCGCCTTCTACTCCCGGTACGCCTCTTTCATTCTCTTCCGCGCCTGGTCCGCTTCGGCGTTGCCCGAATTGGTGGCTACCACCGCTTCGTACTTCTTCACCGCCAGGTCGCGCTTCTGGAGCTGGTCATACATCTCGCCGGCTCCCAGATTCGCTTTCTGCAGCAATTCCGGGTCGGCGCCGGTGACCTCGCTCACCAGTTCGTAAGCCACGGCTGCAGCCTCATATTTCTTCTCGCTGCGCAACAGGTCGCCCAATCCGATGGCCGTGATTTCGTAGTGCAGATTGCCGTACTTTCCCTCGCGCCCGTTCTGCCACACCCGTCGATACTGATCCTCGGCTTCGTTGCTCTTGCCGGAAACCCGCAGCAGGTTGGCCTGCTCTAACGGCAGAAGGTAGTTGCGCGGAAAGCGGGGAGCGATCGCTTCCACAATCTGCAAAGCCTCGGCATAGCGATGTTCGCGGCGCAGGAAGACCATGAGAACAATCCCGGCATCCACGCTGGTTTCGCCGTTGGCGCGGTAGGCATCGTTCAGATAGTCGAGTCCCTTTTTCTTATCGCCGCTCAAGCCCACGAGCGCGACCGCGATCTTGACCGCCAGGGGCAAGTTTCCCATCACGTAGTTATGCGCCCCCACCACCAGCTTGGCGTCGGTGTACTGCGGAGCCAACTCCAGCACCCGTTCGTGATCGTGGCGCGCTCCGACGGCATTGCGCAGGGCGGAAAACCAGGCGCGCTCGATCAGCGCGGTATAAAGCGCGAACTGTCCGCGGGTGACGCCGCGGGCGTAGAGCATATCCACGTTGTTTGGATTGCGAGCCAGTTCGGCGTTTTCCAGCTTCTCCGCCTGCTGCACCAGTTGCTTGATGCGTTCCTTCTGCGCCGGATCGGCGGGACGGTGCGCCTGCCCAATGAAGTTGTCGTTCGAATATTCCCCGGAATTCATCGCGCCCATGCGATAGAGCTCCCGCATCTGAATCGCCGAGAGCAGGTGATTGAGGGCAAACGGATCGTTGGGGTGACGCGCCGCGATCTTCTCGAAATCCTGGATTGCCGCGTCATGATCGAGGTTGTAATAGTGCTCGAAAGCGGCCTGGTTCAGAGGATCGGGTGGACGAAGGGCGGCCGTCCCCGCAGGGTCGGCCGCCAGACAGGCCTGGGCAAGAGCCAGCAGCGTAATGGCGGTCAAAGCGGGACGGTACCGGAAGAGGGAGAGCAACACGTTTGCTCAGTTTAGCAGTTCTCAGTTCCCAGTTCTCAGCCCCAGGTCGAAACGAGTCGGCTCTTCACTGACAACTGAGAACTGGGAACTCCAGGGAGTCGACCGCCCGGAACCAAACCTAGTACGTCCGCAACCCAGTCCAGTCGTGCACAATGGGAAAAACCGGGCTGGATCACGTAATTCTTGCCCGCCAGACTGGCCGCCCTCCCCCATGGCCTGCTCGCAAGTGCTGTCTTTGTAACAGCTTGCTTTGGTGATTCGCTTGCGATCCGAAAAGGATCGGGGAGAGTGGTTGCTTATGGCAGAAATAGCCGATCAGGCTCGGCAGGAATTTTGGCGGCCGCCTCTACAGGTGTCTGAGGCTGGCGCTAAGCGGGAAAGAAACCTGGAAAGAACGCAAGAACTTAGCGAAACTTGCCGCTGCGGAACCGAGTTCATCGTCGGCTCGATCTACTGCCATAGTTGTGGCGCCCGCCGTCCCGATCTGAATGCGGCACGCATGCTGGAAATCCCTGGTGCCGCTGAAGTTGTCTGGCTCGGGGAGCGGCTCGGGCTCACGACGCCCGCCCTCATCGCCTTCCTGCTGGGCGTCCTCTGCGTGCTGGGAGCCGTGGCCGTGAGCGTGTTCTTCAGCGTCCGCACGGCCTTGGACTGGCAGGCCATCCAATTGTGGCGCATCGAGTGGCTGGTGGCGGCGGTCGCCGCCTTCATGGCCGGGTGCGTGCTTAAGAAATAACTCAGCGCTCGCGTTCCCTAAAACCAAATCTCCTGTAGAGACGGGGCTTGCCCCGTCTCCCCGCCGGCGTGTTAGCTCCGCTGTCGAGGGAGACGTGGCAAGCCGCGTCTCTACAGAATGTTCCCGTTCAGTTGCGCGAATGGACGTGCTCGGTTTCCGAGACGATCGCGCTGGGCCGCCGTTGCTGCCCCAGGCGGTAGAGGTGATGCACCGGCCCCACTCCCTTGCCCAGAGGATGGGCATTCCCAATCGCAGCCGAGACATAAGCCTTCGAGAGCAGAACCGCCTCGGGGATTCCGCGCTCATGTGCCAGATGGCAGGCCAGCGCCGTCGAGAACGCGCATCCGGTACCATGCGTGGAATTGGAGCGCTGGCGGGCCGCCTTGAAAACTTCCTTTTCAGTACCCCGGGGGGTCGTAAAGCTGAGGAGGTCGATCGCCTTCTCCAAGTGGCCCCCGGTAACGACCACATTCGCCGCTCCCAGCAAGTGCAAACGGGCGGCGGCGTCGGCCATCTGGTCGAGATTGGTAACGGCCATCCCCGTCAAGACGCTGGCCTCGTCAAGGTTCGGCGTAACCAGCTCCGCCAGCGGAGCAAGCCTCTCGATCAAAAGCCGGGTCCCCCCTGCATCCAGCAAATCCGCTCCCGAACTCGACTTCAGAATCGGATCCAGCACGACATGAGGCAAGTGTGCCTGGCCCAGGAAATCCGCAACCACTGCGACCACCTGCTCGTTGCCTAACATGCCGATGTGGACCGCAGCGATGGCCAGGTCTGACACCAACTCCTGGAGCGTCTCGGCGATGATTCCGGGATCCACCGCCTCCACCCGCCGCACTCCCTGCGTGGACTGGATGGTTAAGGCCGTAATGCAGGATACGCCGTAGCATTCGTGGGCCGCGATGGTCTTAATGTCGGCCGTAATCCCAGCGCCCGAAGAAGGGTCAAATCCGGCGATCGTCAAAACCACGGGAGGGGTCGCAGCCATGTCGTCACTCTACACCAGCCCTCAGCCGTCAGCCATCAGCTTCCAGCTTTCGCGGATCGAAGCAAACTCAGGACCGGTTGCTGAGCGCAGACAGACGTTTCCTCGCCCTGCGCTTACGCATGAGCCGACATGTTTCTTCGTATTTCGTTGATAACAATATATTTATCAGAGTATTTATGTAACTGTAACATTCCATAAGGGGTTGTACGAATTTGCGAATTTCTGAATTCGTACCGTAACCAGGTAGTGAATGCGATCCCGCTGCCTGCTTTCAATAACATACGGGAGCAATTCCGAGTTTTAGCCGTGATAAGTCGTTGATTAATTACCACTTAATCAATGTACTACGGTCTTTTTCTGATTGACACACCCCCTTGACCCCGGTAGCATTTTCAGATCGTCTGACCAAAGGAGCATACGACCAGAAAACGACTTTCCACGATTGAGAGGTAACTGAATGCGACGACGTTTAGCCGAAGGCCTGGCGGTGGTTTTATCAGTCGCCAGTCTGGGGGCCGGAGCCGCATCCAGGCCAAGCAGCCTGGAAGCCGCCAAGGTCACACAGCCGCAGGTCCTTGCGACCAGCGGGCAAAAAACACGTAAGACCAACAACCCGAAGCCGAAAGCCTACCAAGTAGGGACCGCGTCCTGGTATGGAGAATATTTCCAGGGGAAACAGACCGCCAGCGGCGAGCCCTACGACATGCGCGACTTCACGGCCGCTCACCCCAGCCTTCCGCTGGGCACGTTCGTCCGGGTGACCAACCTGAGGAACGGCAAGGCCGTGGTGGTTCGTATCAATGACCGGGGTCCTGTGGTGGACGGCCGGATCATCGACGTTTCCTACAACGCCGCGCGTGCGCTCGGCTTTAAGGAGCACGGTTTGCAGAAGGTCCGCTTGGACCTCTACCAGCCCAGGATTTACCGGACGAATTCCCGGACCACGACCATGGCGCTGCTGCAGCCCGTAGCCAAGCCAAAGTAAACCCGATACACTCAGCAACGAGAGTTCGAGAGCAAAGCCAGAGAATAGAGTCCGCGAATATGGACCCGCGCCAGCGTCTCATCGTTGCCCTGGATGTATCTACGGCAGCAGCCGCCCGGAAGATCGTGGCGGCTGTTGGCGACTCCGCCCATGCCTACAAGGTCGGCCTGCAGCTCTACACTGCCGAAGGTCCTGCCATCGTCCGCGAGTTGGTCGGTTCCGGCCGCCGCGTCTTTCTCGACCTCAAGTATCACGACATCCCAAACACCGTCGAAGCGGCCGTCCGCGAGGCGGCACAACTGGGCGTGAGCATGCTGACCGTGCACGCCTCCGGCGGCGGCAAGATGTTGCGAGCTGCCGTCGAAGCCGCCCGAGCTTCCAAGCCCGACCTTCTCCTTCTGGCAGTCACGGTGTTGACCAGCCTCGACGACGTCGATTTGGGCAAGATTGGCCTGCGCGAAGGGGTGCTCGATCAAGTCCTGCGACTGGCCGCGCTGGCGCTTTCGAACGGATGCCAGGGCGTGGTGGCTTCGGCACAGGAAGCCGGGCCTTTGCGCCAGGAGTTTGGACTCGATTTCACCATTGTCACACCGGGCGTCCGCGCCGCCGGAAGTGGACCGCACGACCAGGTGCGCATTGTCACACCCGCGGAAGCGATTGCCGCCGGAGCCTCGCATATCGTGGTCGGCCGCCCGATCACGGAAGCCTCCGATCCCGCAGCCGAAGCGCGCGCGATTCTGGGCCAGATCGGGTAAATCAGTTCACAGTTCACAGTTCTCAGTTCTCAGTTTTCGATTCTCAGCTCGCGCGCACCTTCCGTATCGAGGAACTGAATGGGTCGCGGAGCATGGCCCGGACCGCCGCCGTGAAAACCGATCGCAGCGCGGCCTCCTGGCCGGGCGGAACTGCTTTCCACAGCAAGAGCGTGGCGGTTCCGTGCATCAATGCCCACAGGGAGAGTGCCAGCCGCCGGTGATCTTGCGGCGCTCCACCGAGTTGTTCCGACAACATCCTTTCCAGGGCAACGAAGTTGGGCCGCGATTCCTTTAAGGAAGGCGTGCGCCCAGAGTGGTTCGGCCGCGATAGTTCGCCGATGTATTGATAGAAGAGTTCGTATTCATGAGGTCGAGCCAAGGCGTGCCGCACGTAGGCGGCGGCCACTTCTTCGACCGAACGGCAGGTTCCGAGGATGCTGCCGAACTCCTGTTGGCTGCGGCGCAGCAAGGCGCGCACCAGGTCCCGCCGATCGCGGAACCGCCGGTACACGGCCGGCGTGTTCGTATCCGCGGCCCGCGCCACCGCCCGCATGGTGAGAGCTTTGGTGCCGTTTTTTCTCCATAGCTTCTGCGCGGCGTCCAGAATACGCTTCTCCAGGTCGGGGTCGGGCGGTCGTGCCATTGGTTCCCTCCAGGGACATCCTAGCAGCCGCGCGCGCGGGGGCAAAGAAATATGTTTACAACGTACACATAATCCGGTAGAATAGCGAATGGGAGCCCTTCCCCGCCTCCCCGCAACGCGGGCTATGGGGCAAGTCAAGACTGGATTGCCCCCGCCCGGCGTAACCCCCGGCGCCCGCCAGTTCGATTGCGCCTGCCGGCCCCCGGATTTCCACCACCAGGAGGTAGTCTCGCTGGTTACGTTTACACTGTTTACGGAATTATATTATTCTGTTTACACTGTCTATGTAATGTGATATACAAGAGAGTAATCGCTTAGGGTCCTTCCCGCAGTCCTGCAGGCCAAATTTGCAAGAACTCGTCTAGATGCTTCTGACTGGGGTTTGGGCGCGGCTTCGGCCGTGCTGCGCAGAGCCGCATGAATGCGGGCTTTCGGCCCCGAGGGCCAGAGACCTGGGCGAGGCCAATTTCTAAATCTTCAGGAGTTTGTCGGATGTATTCATGGAATAAAATGGAAGACCGCGCCGCCATTGTCCAAATGAATGCGGCGTTGCGCCATGCTCAGTTGGAGTTGCTCAGTGCCCATTGCGTCACCCACCAGCTTCGTCAGCGCTTTTCGATCGAAGATCTCGCTCGCCACGGCCAGCCCGACGTGCTCCGCAAGTCGGTCGAGACCGCCAGATTTTTGAGCGAGTATTACTCTTCCATCCAGGACAATATCCCGAGCGCAGAAGAGACGATCTCCATGCCCGCCCCCGATTTCAGCGAAGAGAAGGTGCGGGAAGGCATCGATCTTCTTTCCTCATGGTTGCGCCAGCAGCGCGAGCAGTATTTCCCTACCGCCGTACCCCTTCCCGAGCAACACCGGGTCCTCATGGGACGCTACTTCTCTCGCTCCTTGCTTGACCAGGTGCGGGTGGTGGAACTCGACGGACAACGCCTGCCCAATCCGCCTTTTTACGAGGAAGCGAAAACGCTTCTGGCAAACTTGCCGGATGTCACCCACATGGCGTCTCTGACTTTTCTCGATGTCGTCGTCTTTAACGAGAAACTGGAGGAGAGATCACTGTTTCATTCCCTCGTCCACGCCGTTCAGGTGCAAGTGCTAGGCGTGGAGCGTTACGCGGAGCTCTTCGTTCGCGGCTTCGTGAACACGAAACTTCATTTCACCGTCCCTCTGGAAGCCCACGCCTTTTCCCTGGAGTCAAAGTTCGTCGTGCCCGGCCATGAGAGCTTTTCCGTGGAGGATCAGGTTCGGCAGTGGTTGCAGCAAGGCCGCTACGAATGGAAACGGGAACCGGGATCCGTTCACAACTTTTCAAAAAACTCGCAGGCGGAGCACGAAATATAAATCCCACCGGGCACGCCGCGCTCGCGATCTTTCATGCGCTTGACGATGCGGGTATCCTTGCCGCACTTGGGACATGCGGTTGATTTCGTGGTGTCCATGACCTTTTTCCGGTCGGCTGTCTTTGCAATCTTCGCCATTCAGTTCTCTCCTGACAGGAATCTGCCGCTGGCCCAGAGGCTGCGGTTCTACCTGGGTATTGGGGAGTATGCAGGAACGCCGAGCTCGCTCGAATCCGTCTTGAATCGGCCCGGCAGGATCAACCCGCGCGGAAGCGGTCGACTGTACTCGCCTCTAGAATCTTACACGAAATTAGCTGTCAGCTGTCAGCTCTCAGCTCTCAGCTCTCAGTCAAAACCGGGATACACAATAATGACGCGCCGCCGTCGCGTTTTTGGTTTTTACTGAGAGCTGAGAGCTAAGACAGTGGAGGCGCAGGACATGGGCCGCGCTCCCGTTCAAGTTTGGCGGCGACCGCCAGCACGACTTCTTCCTGCCACGGGCGTCCGACTATCTGCACGCCGATCGGCAGACCCTCTTCCGAGTAGCCCATGGGAACGACGGCGGCGGGAAAGCCCAGCAGGTTAAACCACTCGCAATAGCTCCAGGCGTCGAGATACTTCACCATCTTCCCTTCCAGCTGCCACTCCCGTTCGCCGTGGCGAAAGGCAGGGATCGCAGCGACAGGGCAAATCAGCACGGGATATTTCCGCATCTGCAAAAGAATCTTTTCGCGCACGGCATCGCGTCCCAGCCAGGCGGTCAGCAGAGACTCGCCCGTGTGCGCGGGCGCGGCCTTCGTCCAGGCCAGGAATTCGCGCAGAATCGGGCTCAACTCGGACTCGTGCCCACCGAGCATCGGCCCGAGAATCATTCCTCCAGCCGTGCCGAAGAACTCCCACCATAGCTGCCGCGCTTCCTCGAGCCCTTCCGGGCGGAATGGCTCGACCCGAACGCCGCAGCTCGATAACAGCGACGCCGCACGACTCACGGCTAGCCTGGTTTCCGGTGTGACTGGAGTTCGGCCATCGTCTTCGAAGAAGCCGATCGTGACCGCCCGCACGGCTGTTTCCTGAATCTCGCGCATCGGAACTGGCGCGGCACAAGGATCGCCGTCATCGGAACCCGCCATCACCTCAAACAGCATCCGCACATCTTCGACGGTGCGCGCCATTGGACCGACCACGCCGATCAAGGCAAAGGGACCGCCGGATTTCGGATAGTGTCCGGTCGAAGGAATGCGTCCGGGAGTGGGCTTCAAGCCGCAGATGCCGCAAAAGTGCGCCGGAACGCGGATCGAACCGCCACCGTCACTGCCCACGCCGCCGGTGGAAAGTCCCGCGGCGATGGCGGCGGCCTCTCCCCCGCTCGAACCGCCCGAGGTGCGAGTTAAGTCCCAGGGGTTGTTCGTGCGTCCATAAAGAAGGTTGTCGGTTTCCCAGGCCATGAGCAGTTCAGGCGTGTTGGTGACGCCCAGGATCACAGCTCCCGCCGCGCGCAGGCGCACCACCAGCGGCGCATCTTCCGCGGCGATGTATCCAGCGCGCAAGCGCGTGCCTGCTTCACATCGATGCCCGGCAACGTCAATCGAAGACTTAATGGAAACGGGCACACCATGCAGTGGGCCGAGTTCGTCTCCACGCAAGATCGCCTCCTCCGCCTCGCGCGCCTGGCCAAGTACAGCTTCCGGCCGGCAATCCACGAACGCGTTCAGTTCGGGATCCAGACGTTCGATGCGATCGAGGTGAGTACGAGCCACGTCGACCGGGGAAACTTCCTTCCGGCGGATCTGTGCCGCGATTTCGCGGGCGGAAAGAAGAATGCTTGAGGTCATGCGGTGTGATTACGTCGCAACGAAATTCAGAATATCAGCGAAGGGGCTTCCTTCGCGGAGTTCTTCGTGAGACTTGCGGGTAAGGACCCGAAGATTGACCGAGGTCAATGAGTGCTGTGGTCTGGTTCCAACAGTTATCAGTCACCGCTCGGCAATCCGCAGAAAAACCGCGCAGTTCGCTTCGCAGCGAAGATTTGGCCATAATGGACATCACCGTTTGCTGCGGTAACATAAGGAATAAACACATCCACGGTCTCTCCCAAATAATGCTCAAGACCGCAACAAACCGCATCCCGCTTTTGTTTCTCCCCTGGTGGCACGGTCAGAACGTCATAACAGATTCCCGCAGCACGCAATTCGCCCTTGGCCGCTTGCTTCTTGATGTTTTCTGTCAATAGTTCGATCAACGGTTGCGATGGTGGATGGTCGTCGCCCTCAATCCTTGCCCCGACGTGGCGGATTTCGCCGCTTGAGGACATGACTGCACCGAAAGGATAAAACTCACCATGCTCCTTCAACATCGTCTGGGCAAAAGGAAGGAGCGTGTCCAGTAGCGCGTTTAGTTCAGGATGTGCCATGCGTGTCGGGCTACGGATGAATCATAGCGCGATAGTTGGCGAAGAATCGCGATATCGCCCATTGGAGGGGTTCCGAGCGCAAGACGAAGTTGCTAATTGTTTGCGCAACATCCCCTTTTCGCCGACGACCTCCCAGAAAACTTCTCCTCAGGCCGTCAGTTCAAGCCGTGGAACGGGCGGCGCGGAAGATTGCGGGACGGTTTCGAGAGCTGCGAGCCATGAACGGATGGCCGCGCGAAGCGGCGCCACCGCAACGCCACCGAAGACCTCTGGATACGTATCCAGGCGGCTCAGGGCCGAGCGCAGAAGCGAGATGGTTCCGGCGCAGTTGCCACGCTGAAAATGGTGGAACGAGGCAGCGACCTGGATCAATCCCTGCAAAAAAGTCTTTTCCGGTTCTTGCGCCGCGAGCCACACCGATTCCCAGTGTTCGTGGGCTTCGAAGAAGGCGTCAGAATGAAAACAGCGCAGGCCTTCGAATAGGTCACCTTGAGTCCAGTCGAGGGGCATACGCGGAGAACAGGAGACGTGGGGCCGCGCCGAATCTTACCAGACAGTACGCTGGCGTGCAGCTTTTCCAGTAGAGTAAGGAGTTACACCATCACTGGCAAAGCACAAGGAGCGAGGAACAGCCTGAGCGTGAAGATCCGGTTAGCGGTGTGTCTCTTGCTGGCGACGGTCCCGGTCTGGGCTAGATCGCACAACCATCCAGCCAAACAGGAAAGTAGCTCGGACCCCAGTTACGTGTATGCCCTGACCGCTGCCAATCATTTTCTGCATGCCTGGCAAACGGGAGACGTAGAAGCCGGGATGGTTCTGCTCGGCGATCGCGTCCGCCGCTCGCAGAAGGCTGACCAGTTGGAGCAATTTTTTGCGAACGCGACTGACCGGGCATACGAGATTGAGCGCGGCCGTGGACGTCACGGGCGCTACAGTTTCCCGATCGTGCTTGTTACCTCCGCAGGGTCGCATGTCACACGCAGGTCGTCCGAAATAGTCCTGGTCGACGCTGGCAAGAACGACTGGGTGGTGGATAAACTTCCGTAGAAGAATTAAGGCAGAATTTTCTCATTGCAGGAGTCGCATTCATGAAGCGTATTCACAAGGTTGCCGTTCTCGGCGCCGGCACCATGGGCGCCCGCATCGCCGCCCACTTCGCCAACGCAGGCGTGCCTTCCCTGCTGCTCGACATCGTTCCCCCGGACGCGGACGGTCCCGCGCGAAACAAAATCGCCGCTGCAGGACTTGACGGCGCCCGGAAATCAAAGCCCGCCGCGTTTTTCGAAGCGTCACTTGCGAAACTGGTCACGGTGGGAAATTTCGAGGACGGCTTGAATCGGCTGGCCGAGGTCGACTGGATTATCGAGGCCATCGTCGAAAATCTCGACATCAAGCGCTCGCTGCTAAAGAAAGTAGAGGCGATCCGCAAGCCCGGCACCATCGTCACCACCAACACCAGCGGACTGCCGGTGGCGAAAATCGCCGAGGGATTTTCCGCGGACTTCCGGCGTTCGTGGTTCGGCACGCATTTTTTTAATCCGCCGCGCTACATGCGGCTGCTGGAGCTGATTCCCACGCCAGACGCCGACCCCGCGCTGATCGACTCCGTCGCGCACTTCTGCGACACACAACTCGGCAAGGGCGTCGTGCGGGCGAAGGATACTCCCAACTTCATCGGCAATCGCATCGGCACATTTTCCGTGCTCAACGTGATGCGCCTCATGCAGGAAATGGACCTGACCGTCGAAGAGATCGACGCCCTCACCGGCTCCGCCGTGGGCTGGCCGCGCTCGGCCACCTTCCGGACCATCGATCTGGTGGGCCTCGACATCCTCGGACACGTGGTCAAGAACATGACCGAGAATGTCTGTGACGAGCGCAGTGAATTGCAGATTCCCACCTTCTTCGGCCAGATGCTGGAACGCAAGTGGCTGGGCGACAAGACCAAGGGCGGCTTCTACAAGAAGAGTGTAGGGCGGGCGCCCTCGCCCGCCGGACCCGACAAAGAGGATGAGCGCATGGCACTCGACTGGAAGACGCTGGAATACCATCCGCGGCAGAAGCCGAAATTCGCCGCCCTCGATATGGCAAAAAATGTCGAAGAGACGGGCGCGCGTGTGCGAATGTTGCTCGGAATGGATGGTGGCGGCGCATCGCAGAAACCCGATAGAGCGAGCGTATTTCTGTGGGCCGCTCTCGCTGATCTGTGGACCTACTCCGCCAATCGCGTTCCCGAGATTTCCGATTCGATCGTGGAGATCGACCGCGCCATGCGCATGGGTTTTAACTGGGAACTCGGCCCCTTTGAACTCTGGGACGCCGCCGGCGTGGAAGCGACCGTCGCCCGCATGAAGAAGGAAGGGCGCCCAGTCGCGGCCAACGTGGAAAAGCTGTTAGCCGCCGGAAACAAGTCCTGGTACGCCGACGATCCCAAAACGCCGAGCGGCCGCAAGCACTGGGATCTGGCAACCGGCAACTGGCAACCGACAACTGTTCCCGACGGAGTCTGGTCGGTCGACGTCGCAATCAAAACGAAGTCCAACAGCGTGGTCAAGAAGAATCCCGGAGCATCGCTGGTTGACCTGGGCGACGGTGTGGGCTGCATCCAGTTCCACTCCAAGATGAACGCCCTCGGCGCCGACATTATTTCGCTGATCCTCCAAACCCTGAAGCCGGGCGGACCCGGAGACGCCTTCGACGCCTTCGTCATCAGCAACGACGCGCAGAATTTCTCCGTCGGCGCGAACGTGATGCTGCTGCTCATGTCGATCCAGGAGGAAGAGTGGGACGAGGTTGACCTCGCCATCCGTCAGTTTCAGGGCATGACGCAGGCCATCAAATTCTCCCCCAAGCCAGTAGTCAGCGCGCCTTTCGGACTCACCCTAGGCGGTGGTTGTGAAATCTCGCTGCATGCGGCCGCTCGCCAGCCGCACGCCGAACTCTACATGGGACTGGTCGAGGTCGGAGTCGGCCTGCTTCCCGGAGGCGGCGGCTGCAAGGAAATGCTGCTGCGCGCGGTCGACAGCGCCGCGTCGATTCGTCCCGATGCCCGCGGCGAATCGGTGGAACTGATGGAAGCGATGAAGAAAATTTTCGAAACCATCGCCATGGCCAAGGTTTCCACCTCGGCGCATGAAGCCCGCGGACTCGGCTTCCTCTCCAACTCCGACCGCATCACCATGAACCGCGAGCGCCTGCTCTCGGACGCCAAAACGCGCGCCCTCGAACTGGTACGCGCAGGCTATGAGCCCCCCGTGATGCGTACGGACATCCCCGCTCCGGGCGAGAACGTCCTCGCCGCTCTGAAACTTGGAGTCCACATAATGCGGCAGGGCGAATTCATCACCGATCACGAGCGCAAGATCGCCACGAAAATCGCCGAAGTCCTCTGCGGAGGAAATGTCACGCCCGGAACCCCGATCAGCGAACAGTATCTGCTCGACCTGGAGCGCGAGGCCTTCAAGTTCCTGTGCGGCGAAAAGAAGACGCAGGAGAGAATTCAGTTCACACTGAAAACCGGCAAGCCGCTGAGAAACTAGCCCGTGTGGAGAATTTAGTTCGTGTGGGGACGGGCGCCCTCGCCCGTCCAAGCCGAGCGAAGCTCGGCAGCAACCCGTGGACGCGGCAACTCCTGGACCTTACTTCGCCAGCGCCCGGTCCAGCGAAAACGCGCCCGCCCCGCGCAGCAGCAGCGCCGCAGCCATGGCGAGCGCCAGCAGATGGAATTCGATTCCCTCGCCCTTTTGCGTCCCCATCCAGTTCATGAAGAAGCCGTTCTGCAGGTGAACCATGAAGATCGCCCCGATCATCAGTCCGGCGACGCCAAGCGAGGCGATTCGCGTGAGCAATCCGACAATCAGCCCCAGGCCGGCGAAGAATTCGGTGCACATGATCAGAACTGCCATCGGAACGGGCATTCCCATGTGGGCAAAGGATGCGATGGTGGCGTGAAAACCAAAGCCTCCAAACCAGCCCAGCATTTTCTGCGCCCCATGTGCGAAGAACACCATGCCCAGGACTACCCGCAAACTCGTTAACGCTACGTTGTTGCCCGTACCCATCAGCCTCTTCAGCATTTGTCCTCCCGGCAGGATGTATTCGTCCTGTCCGCCGCAAGCGCCGCCATAACGACACTCAGATTCGATTGTCTTCCCTATCGCCGGGATTTATTTTTCCCGGCGGAGCCGGAACTCGCCCTGGCCGTGCTTTGCGGAAGACGAACCGCGTCTCCATGCGGGGTATAATTTGAA
The DNA here is from genome assembly GCA_963712295.1 of uncultured Acidobacteriaceae bacterium. Taxonomy (GTDB): domain Bacteria; phylum Acidobacteriota; class Terriglobia; order Terriglobales; family Acidobacteriaceae; genus Acidiflorens. Next base: position 2,883 of record CAVQHM010000007.1, on the reverse strand, counting down.
CACTAGACCCCTCGAAGGACGGTACAAACAAAAATGTCCGCAGGCAATGGTGGTAACGGCGCGAACGGCAGTGCTTTGGATGCGGTCTTGAAACCGCGGGCGGCGTGGTTGGCGAAAAGGAAGGCCGAAAACACCGACGGCAACTTCTCGCAGATGCATTACGCGCGCCGTGGCGTGATTACCGACGAGATGGGATACATCGCCCACCGCGAAAAGATCGCGCCGGAACTGGTGCGCGATGAAGTCGCTCGCGGCCGCATGATCATCCCGGCAAACATCAACCATCCCGAACTCGAGCCCATGGCGATCGGCGTGGAGTCGCTGTGCAAGATCAACGCCAACATCGGCAACTCCGCCGTTACCTCGAACGTGGAAGAAGAGCTCAAAAAGCTGCATACCGCCGTTCACTACGGAGCCGACACGGTGATGGACCTCTCGACCGGCGGCGACATTCACACCATCCGCGAAGCCATCATCCGCCATTCGCCCGTCCCCATAGGCACGGTTCCGATTTACGAAGCCATCTCGCGCGTCAAGCGGGTAGAAGATCTAACCGCCGGCGTGATGCTGGAAGTGATCGAAGAGCAGGCACAGCAAGGAGTGGATTACATGACCATCCACGCCGGCGTTCTCATTCAATATGTGCCGATGGTTTCGAAGCGCATCACTGGCATCGTGAGCCGAGGCGGCGCGATCCTGGCCCAATGGATGACACATCACCACAAGCAAAACTTCCTTTACGAATGCTTCGAAGACATCTGCAAGATTTTCGCCAAGTACGACGTAAGCTTTTCGCTGGGAGACGGCCTGCGACCCGGCTGTCTGGCCGACGCGAGCGATGAAGCGCAGTTCGCCGAACTGAAAACCCTGGGCGAACTAACGCGCATCGCCTGGAAACACGACGTGCAGGTCATGATCGAAGGCCCCGGCCACATTCCGATGCACAAGATCAAAGAGCAGGTGGAAAAAGAAAACGAGTGGTGCGACGAAGCGCCGTTCTATACGCTGGGGCCGCTGGTCACCGACATCGCTCCCGGCTACGACCACATCACCTCCGCCATTGGAGCGGCCATGATTGGCTGGTACGGCGCGTCGATGCTCTGCTACGTCACGCCGAAAGAACATCTCGGCCTGCCCAACGAAAAAGATGTAAAAGACGGAATCATCGCCTACAAGATCGCCGCCCACGCCGCCGACGTTGCCCGCCAGCGTCCCGGAGTCCGCGACCGCGACGACGCCCTGAGCTACGCCCGCTACAAATTCGACTGGGAAAAACAGTTCGAACTTTCCCTCGACCCCGAGACCGCCCGCTCCATGCACGACGAAACTCTGCCCGAAGAGGGATACAAGACCGCCGCCTTCTGCTCCATGTGCGGCCCGAAGTTCTGCTCCATGAATTACTCCAGCAAAGTGGATGAGTATAACAAGCAGGTGCATGGGCTGGAGAAGACAGACTACTCGGGGTTGGTGGAGAAGCTGGTTACGATCAAGTAACTCGCGGCGCCGCCCGTAGTGATCCATGCGCAGACAGCGCCGCTTTCACGCGGTCGGGCGTAAAGGGCACTTCCATAGGGGGAGCATCGAAGATATTTCTCTTGGTGCTCTGCCCGAGTCCCGAAGGAAAGGCTCTATTCCGTTTCCACTGCTCTCGAAGGGATAATGCCTGATGAATCCTCCCCGCTGACCTGTGGATCAAACAGCGAGGAGGCCACATGCCGAAGATTGTGCGTTTTCATGAGTTAGGTGGACCGGAAGTCTTAAAGATCGAAGATCTGCCATCCAAAGAACCCGGCAAGGGCGAAGTGCGGTTGAAGGTACAGGCGATTGGACTGAACCGCGCAGAGTCCATGTTTTTCCATGGACAGTACCTGGAGGCCCCTCAACTGCCTGCTCGCCTCGGCTATGAGGCTGCAGGCGTAGTAGAGGCCGTAGGCCCGGGTGTAGACAAAAGCTGGCTGGGCAGGCAGGTGGCTACGATTCCGGCCTTTTCGATGAATGCCTATGGTGTGCTGGGTGAGGAAGCCCTCTCGCCTGTGGGTGCGTTGGGGGAGTATCCGGCTAGGTTGTCGCCGGCGGAAGGCGCTGCGATATGGATGCAATATCTGACCGCGTATGGCGCGCTGATTGAATTTGGCCGGTTGCAGAAGGGCGACTTTGTTCTCATCACGGCAGCGTCGAGCAGCGTGGGCATTGCCGCCATCGAGATTGCGCGGGCCGAGGGCGCCATCGCAATCGCGACGACGCGGACCAGCAGCAAGAGAAAAGAGATCATCGAGTTGGGGGCTGACCACGTGATTGCTACCCAGGAAGAAGACTTGGTGGCACGCGTAAGGGAAATAACCGGAGGCAAAGGCGCGCGGATTATCTTCGATCCGGTGGCCGGTCCGCTACTGGAAACGCTGGCCGAGGTTGCGGCGCCGCATGGAATTATTTTCGAGTATGGCGCTCTTGCCGGTCAGCCTACGCCGTTCCCACTCTTCGCAGCGCTCTCCAAGTGGCTAACCATTCGCGGTTATACCCTGATGGAAATCACAAGCGTCCCCGAGAAACTTGCGGTTGCGAGAAAGTATGTTTATGACCGGCTGCAGGATGGACGCTTTCGTCCCAGGCTGGCAAAGACATTCTCCTTTTTGCAGACGGTGGAGGCTTACAAGTACCTTGAGTCCAATGCGCAGGTGGGCAAGATCGTGATTACGGTTCCGTAGGCCGCATGTTCTCCGCATAGCCTCGGGTCCGCCTGCAGACACCGTCACCTCGCTGACGCCTTGGCGGATTGCTCTGCTCCGGCGCTGCGAGTTTCCATCTGTCACACAAGCCTGCGCGCCCGCTTCGGCAAAATACCTTCTACGGAAAGACCCGCGCAGGTTGATTTTGGCACCATGG